>NZ_OCSS01000001.1:0-1749712 GCF_900230125.1 Fibrobacter sp. UWT3
GGCTAACGGTATCGAATTTGAAGGCCGTCAGATGATGCAGCATTTTGGCTTTATCAGCATTCCCAAGGCCGGAGAGCGTTGCCTTTTCTTGCAGTTTGGCAATGTGGTCATTGCGGTTGCAAGCGACGGCAGGACCATCCGCCGTAAAGAAGGCGAACGGCCATTTACCGCGAAAGGCACCTATATCATCCTAAGGACGATGGAACATCGCATCAAGGCCGAGGGCGTCTTGATATCGATGCGACGTGCGAGTCAATGGCGAAGTTAAGGATAGATCGGAAATCTCTCAAAACTTCGCGATACCTTCAACCAGCACACTCACGTGGGCAACCTTGGTGCACCAACAGCAACGCTGTGCCGCAGGATACGGGGGCCTAAATGCTTGACCTGGACACTCTCGATTCCGAATTTTCCCGGATTGTCAAGTCTGCCGACGGCAAGACAAGCGTGGCCCTCAGCTTGCCAAGGCCTACGATGACTACGCCAAGTGCGGCGTTATCTCGGGCAGACTGTCAGCTGGTGGCGACAAATCACTACTTGAAAGCGCCTTTACAGTATGCAATCCATCCGAAGTACTGCCGCCAACATGGCCGCCAGGCTCTGTGCTTATTGCAGGGCCTGCCTAAGCCGGAATACCGTCCCACGGTGGTGTGACTGTGGTTTCGGTCGTTCCGACTTTTGCGGCGGTCCAGCCTGCTGTTTTGGCGGTCATCACGGATTTGGTAAAAGAGCAAGCTACTTCCAAGCAGGAAGTTCAAAAGCCATACAAGAAACTTTTTGGGGCCATTGAAACGGTCTTGAAAACCGCTATTTGTACCGTGACTGAAACCATGCCCACGACACCGCCAGCCCGTCACCTTTCCCGGAGACCTTACAATGACTACAGACCAGATCAAAGAAGAAGTTCAGCTTTCGCTTACCGTGGCAAAAGGTTCATTTTACAAGAAACCTGAATTTGGCCACCGTTTCAAGGAGCTCGCCCGTGAAGTGGCGTCCGAGAACACCAGGAGCAAAGCCGAAACTTATGCCACCGAGGCACTAAAGTGGATGCTGGATTACAAGCACCTTAGAAGCGTAGAATCGACGGCCACCTATGCCGATGCGGACAAGCTCCTGGTGCATGTTGTGTGCGTCGCTTACAATGGCGATGTGATTGAATTTAAACGTTTTGTGGAGGTCGGCGATGTCCGTAACAGTTGATCAAATCTTGCAGCGCATGATTGTCGATGCGAAGAACTACAACCAGACAATCAAAATTAGCCAGGGCACGGAAACCTATATCCGATTCGCGACTGCTGCGTCTGCCATCTGGGGCCTCTACAAGCAGATGGACTGGACCCTTGACCAGATTTTTCCGACCACGATGAACCAGGAAAGCCTGGAACAGTGGGCGAACGATCGTGGGCTGGACTACAGCAACCTGACCGCAAGCGAGCTTTTGACGTTCATCCTGTCGTATCTTCGCAACCCGAAGAGCGGCGGCAAGCCTAGTGATTACGAACGCTGGTCACTTGAAGCCTCTTCTACTGGCAGGGCTATCGGGCTCGAATCCTCGATGATTTCCGGCAACATGCCCGACCTGAACGCGGCCAACGCTGTCAAACCGCACGACCGCGAAAACATCGCCTTTACTTGCGGATCCAGCGACACTGAAAAGAATGTTGTGATTGATTTGGGCGATTCGAAGAAAATCTTTGGAATTGGTCTTGGTTTCATTACCAACCGACCGGCTGCTTTTGGAATTTATACGTCCGACGACGCCCAGACCTGGACCAAGCAGGGCAAGGTCGATGCCGCCTACTGGTGGGCTATAGCCACCTTCGATTCTGTTTCTACCCGCTATGTCAAGGTTGAACTCGAAGAAATCGAAGCGCTCGAAAGCTGGCAAACGGAATCCCTGAACGAGGTCAAGTGCTTCGGGGTCGAAGTCTATGAGTCGAGTGAATCTAACGAAGTCCCGGCTACAGCTCGTTGTCTTGATAACCACTATGGCGTAGGTACCGTTCTTATGCTCATTGGCCCCAGTACGCTCTCAATGCGCTGTTGTGAAGCTGTCCGGGCAAAGTGCGAATACGAAGGCCCCGTCGCACCTCGTGAAATCTGGGTCAATGTTCCTGTAGAAATAACTCTTTCTCTACGTGTTACGGTGCGAAAACTGCAACAATTGGACGAAGACGGTTTCCGGGAAGATGTCAATAAATATTTCGCCGATTTAGAACCAGGAGATCTCTTTATTCCTTCACAAATTGTTGTATACGCAATCAAAAATGGTGGCGAGAATGCGACTACTATCGAAGTGTCGAAAAATGGTGGGGAATATCAGGTTGAAACAGATGCAATTGACTCGTATTCCACTGAAAAATTCGTCCTTGGTGACCTGGTGGTGCAGTAATGGTTGAGAATCCCTTCGAAAGCCCGCACCATAGAGCTCTTACGCAGCTCTATCCGCTCCAGATGGACGCGGAGGAATATGCCGTCGCCAAGGAACTTGACCGAGCCCTGGAAAGCGCCAATGCCGTCTACCGTGAAATCTTTCCTGGTTCAGCAATAACGACTCTCGAACGGTGGGAAAACCTTTATGAATTAGGCCATTCCGGCTCCTTGGAAGTTCGCCGCCAAGCCCTTTTAGAGGCTATCAACAGGGATTCAGGCATTGCGGAACGTCATTACAAGGCGCTTGCAGCGGCAATCGGTTTCGATATCGATATTGTAAAACCGCCCAGGATGCTCCGTGCGGGCCTTGGCCGAGCAGGCTTTGAAGTATACGACCAGGATGAACAATACACCTGGACGGTTAAATGTGATAGACTGAAATCTTCTTGTACCAAATTGATACAGACATTGGAAGCTCAGAAAATCCCGTTTACTCAAATTAAATGGAAATTCCAACAGCCACCTGCAGGTCGCTTGTTGCTCGAAGATGGCGGAGCCCTGCTTCTTGAAAACGGACATCAACTTCTCCTGGAGAACGAAACATGAACGAAGAAACCTTAGACAAAAAAATGTCTCAAATGGAAACAAAAACCTTGGCTCAGGCCTTGGCCGCAAATGCATCTTTGGCCGGATTTGCCGGACAGGAGAATTTCACCTTGCCCGTTGGTGAATTGCTTCCTAGTCATGATGAATCGTTAGAAGGTGACGGAACTCCCGAAAATCCACTGAAAGTTAATATCGAGGAAATCGAACATACCGTAACCGAAGAAGTCGAAGAAGCCGTGGATACCATCAAGAGTAAAATCGTCTATACACTTGACCTTGGCGCAGTCCAAACGGGTATAGCTATTCAAGGAAATGGTACCTTGTTTGCCAAAGCAACCCTTTTTAGCCCTGGCATGGATCAGGAAATCAACGATACTGATTCAAAAATCATGTTTGCGACGAATCAGACCGGCTCTGTTTCGAAATTGATATTTGCCTTGTACCGCTACGACTTGGCAGACAATACAATTCATTGGGTAGCCAACACTGACAATGTGGCGTCGCTCGTTTCTACTACAGGCTTGCATGTCGCACCAATCAAATATGTTGCTTCCGTGCCTGAAGGAAGTACGCTACAGCTTAAATCCAATAAATTATACTATTTGGTGGTTTTTACGGATGCAAACAGCGTCAAAATCGCAGGGAACACTTATTCCGAAAACATGAATACCATACCGCTTCTTGGTTGGTATGCAGACAATTTGCAGGATGTAACGGCAGAATCAATAAAAAACACCTATTCTGTCATCAATCCTAATGGAGAAAATCGCTCTCGTTTATTTGCCGCAATATCGAATATTGCCATAGAATCGGCTTCCACACCCGTTGCTACAGGTCCATTTACCGAACTCTCTAACTATGCCGTATCCAATTCTAAACGGATCCAATCTGTAGCCCAAGCGCTAACCCTGTCTTCTTCAGGCATGGTTTTCCAGAAAGTTGTTCCCGCAGCCGATGTCGACATCGTTGCCTGGCAATTTTTGGATTATCATGGTTCTCAGCCCAATCACTATGGCGCTCTTGTTCTTGATAGCCAACTGACGCCGGTAAGCGATTCTTCTGACACCTCTTGTACTGTTGGCGACAATGACAGCACTAAAGAAGGTAACTTCTATGTGCACAAATACGAAAAGAATTCGGGGTCCATTCACCTTACTGCGGGTGAAACATATTGGTTCCCGGCCATAGGCAATGGTAGCAACCAGAACCTAGAATGGCTTATTCAATACAGTTCGGCAACGCCCAGTATTCCTACAAGAGATTTATTGCTTGTTGAGGATTGCTCCAACTTGGGGAACTCGAACAACGAAACAGTGGTTGCCGAGAACGGTTGCTACTTAAAACTTTGGGATAACCAGGGAAACACTTATCAAATATAGAGGTCAAAAATGAACAAAAAGGTCTTTAAAACTGGTGATATCATCACTTCAGAGTTCCTGAATGCTCTGCAAAATCCATCTTTTGACAGAAGTACAGATGAAGTAGGTGGATTGCCGCTTCCCCCGGAACACTCTGAAATGAACCAAGTAAGAACATTTTCGGGTTTTGGCGCATCCATTACTATTGATTTAGGTGATTGGGACAAGAACTCTGTAATTTTACACAAAACAAGTGTCTCGCCTACAGAATCTTCTTACCCAACAAATTGTTCTGTAAGCGGGCATGCTGCAAGCGGTTTTTTACTCTATATGCCTATAGGAAACAGCAATGATGTAACTTTGTCCTATTGCGGCAACTCTTATACTTGTCATAAAGGGGCCGCGTTGTTGCTTATAACGCAATACATCAGTCTGGCTCATACTTGGTGGTGCAAAGCCTTTGAAATCCCTTTACAGGGCGCTGAAGCCTTCTTCAATGCCATTAAAACAGCCAATAATATCTCAGTTGGAGGAAACATTGAATGCGACGGTTCTTTAACTAGCCAAAGTGGTACTTTCGAAGACGAAGTAAGTGGCGATGAAGTCATAGGCAAATCCGTAACTGCTCAAAATAACGGAAATAGCGCTTTTTTTGATGTGCATGTGGGCACTGATGGCGTTGTTACATTCCAAATAAAGGGGAATACGACCTATAATTACCAAACCATTCGATATGATACCAATACAGGATGTTTGCGTGTTGGTCATTCATATATAGATGATGCAGAATGGATTGAACTTGAAAATGGTCGGGTTCTGTCTGAAAGAAGAGGTGGCGGTACGGGTTCTGCGTGGATTGAAAAAGTTGCTATCCAAGCAGATTTTAATATAGATGGCGAAGTTCAGGATAGTTCTGGTGGATTATCCATGTATAGTTCATCAGCCACTCTTACTGGTTCTGAAACTCGCAAAGTGACTATAAGTCCTTATGGTATTACATTCTATAAAATCAACAGCAATCAAGATGGATGGGAACAATTAAATAGCATTGTTCCAAATGTTTAAAAAAACGCCTTTCATTTTGTCTCATTAAAGGTGATTTTTTGTCTCACAACAACCGCGCCGTTATAACGGCATCTTCAACAGAAAGGAAACAAGCCCAACACCGTAATCAAGGCCCTTTCTGTGTTACGAAGTTTTTCGCGACGTCTGCTTGCTGACGGTCTGATTAGCGAGAATCCGTTCAACAAGGTGCGGATCGGCCAAGTCTATACGCGGCGCGGATTTCTCACCACAAGCGAACTCAAGAAACTTTATCTAAACTACCAAGACCAGCGTAGATTCTTGACTGAAACAGAACAGGATGTAATGAGGGCATTCCTTTTCAGTTGTTTTACGGGGCTGCGTTACAGTGACTTACATTCTTTGGACGCTTCTGAAATTTTTGACTACAAAATTCGTAAGCAGATGCACAAGACGGGCGACCCGGTATATGTACCCATTCCACTCCAGGCGAGGCTTTTATTGCCTGAAAACTTGAAGTCGGGTCCCGTTTTTCGCATTGTCGAGAATTCTCATTTCAACCGTACACTCCGCACTGCAGCAAAGAAGCTCGGCTACTACAAGCATATCCATTGCCACCTAGCGCGCCATACCTTTGCAACAACTTGTATCACATTGGGAATTCCGTTGCCAGCAACAAGTAAATTACTCGGGCATCGCAAATTAGAGACAACACTAATTTATGCAAAATTTGTCGATACTTTTTTGGATAAGGAAATGAAAAAGTTTAAAAAGTTGGGATGATACAAAAAAGGGCGAGCGGTTAAGCTCGTCCTTTTTTATATATTGTCTTTTCGATATGGTTAGTTGGCGCTTCTCAGCAGACCAGACCAGTTCGGGGTTAGAGCCTTGCACGCCGTTCCATTTGAAGCATCTGCAACGGTAACATTCGTAGCCGTGGCTGTCGCTGTTAAGCTCCAGTTCATAGAGGTTGTGCACTCGTTCAATGCATTGACCGGAGTAGCCGTCCAGGTTGCGCCATTGGTTCCTGTAGATGTGTAGTTGATGACGTTGGTATGGCTGCTAGACTTTGTGGAAGCCACAACACCTGGAGCCTCGTAACCAATAGCTTCCCAGTTACCAATTTCACTTTTCTCAGCCGCATACGCATCCAAGAGATTGATCCAGGTTCCTGCATTTTTCGATGTTTTGCGCTGGAAAATACGTGTTGGACCCGCTTCCCTGTAAAAATCTGTTTATATTTAGGGCATGGACAAAATTTCCGCATCCCTAAAGAAAATATCCAATTATCCATTCCTTGTCGCATTGGGCATGAACCTTGTGGTTCTGGCCATTTGTGTTACAATTGGTTCGGGCAAGTTCAACTCGCTGGACGACTACTTTATGTCGTCAGTCTTGACTGGTGCGTATGGCGGAGAGTACGATGTCCGCATGTATTTCATTAACGTCGTTTATGGATATTTTCTCCGACCTTTTTACGCATTGTTCCCGAACGTTGGCTGGTACTCTATTTTCCAGGCTTTTACTGTTCTAGCATCGTTTGTCGCTCTTTCTTATGCAGTCTTGAAGCGCTATGGCAAAAAACTTGGCGGAATGCTCGCCGTTATGCTGCTAATTTGCGTTTCCCCGGATTTTTACTTAAGTGTCGCATTTACTCAAGTGGCGGGCATCGCGACAACCGCCGGTGTATTCCTGTTCGCCGTTGGCAATAAGGAAAGAAGGCGAGCCTATCTGATTACCGGTTGCTTGTTTATGGCGGCTGGCATCATTTTCCGTAAAGAAATGTTCCTGTTGGGCATGCCGACGCTCGCGGCTCTTCTGTTTTTTACTTTTCTGCAATCAAAGAGTATCTGGAAAGGTACGATAATTGCGCTCGCTGCTTTTGCCGTCGCCTATGTCGGGCTTGTAAAGTTTAACGAATACCACTTCAAGGGCGAATACGAATACTACGCAGCCTACCAAGGCCCACGAGCCTATTTCGGTGATGGCGCTTTTTACGAGGCTCCGGCATTCGTTGCGGAACTGGAAGATCGCGAAATGAATAGCCGCGACTTTCGCTACCTTCGTGCCTGGTATTTCTACGACAACAACGTATTCTCGCTCGACAGCATGAAGGCGTTGATAAAGATCGCGGATAGGAACCGCTATAAGCCAAACTATGTAAAGATGCCGTTTGCCGTAGCCCGCTCCATATCGGACTCCCTGTTGCGTGGAAGCGTGTGGTGCTGGACCCTTCTTTGCCTTGCACTGATGTTCTTCTCGAACAAAAGGAATTGGTGGGTGCCATGGGTGTCTCTCACCCTCATAAGCATTCCTTACACTTACCTGCTTTTGGTTAACAGGGTGGTCGCGCATGTAGAAGTTGGTGTGTGGACGCTGGCTGTCGTTTTCGTTCTGTTTTTCGTCAATAAAGACGACATCCTCGAGAAAAAGCAGGCCAAGAGTTTTCTGCAGATTATCGGTCTGCTCTGCTTGGCGAGCTTGGTCATTACGGGGACATACGCTGCCTTTGACAAAATATCGAACGGTTCTCGCGACACGCAGGGATCGGCTTCCGATTGGTTTGCTTTCCGCGACTACGCCCACAATCATCCAGATGATGTTTTTTTGCTCCCGTTCGGGCGTTATAAGGAGTTCGCCACCCACATCAACCGCGCCTATAGCGCTGTTGAACCCGGTAGTTGGAACAACATTTTCTCTACCGGTTACTGGAACATACACTTGCCCGAAATGAACCGCGAACTAGAAAAGCGGGGCGTCACGAACATAATCAAGGACGTGTGGCACGATAATGTGTATGTGGTGGCCGATGAGCAGGCACTTTCGCTAGCTCCCTATTATAGCGACCACTACCATAAAAAGTTGACGATAGATACGCTGATGCATTTTGGAACTTTAGACTTGCTCAAGTACAAGATGGAGGAGGGCGAAGATGAAAATGCGCAACATTAATTTGGCCCTGTTTTCTCTACTTTTGGTATCGCTTATTTCGTTCCCCATTTTATGTGTAGACAGGTATCTCTCGCATCCTGATTACCCTTGGCAACTTGTTCCGTTTGGTGCAGATTCGTTGTCACAAACGTACAAGAGTCAATATTTGGTTTTAGGTCCACAAGCGCTTATGACTCATCTGGCTGACTCATCGAAATCAACGGCGATGGTACTTATTGATGGTTGGGGAGTCCCTTATGATGAGAAAATGCTAGAAGATGATTTTGGGATTATGCGTGGAACAAACGCAACATTCGCGATGCACAAGCGGTTGCTTGGCCACACCTCTTACGCGGAAAATGTTGAGTATAGGGCTGGATTCTCAGAAGGCGTCTTGATTGCCAATGGCGACTCTGCAGCATGCGCAAAGGTCGAAAGTGAACAGGGTGTCCATTTCAAGCAAACAGTGTGCTGCGAGAATTGCAATGACGCACAGACCGTCGCTATGCTTGATTCGCTAATTGCAGACACAACATGGAATAAAATCGGTTGGACCGCGTACAGCACACGAGAAGGGGGCCGAGAAAAGTTGCATAGCTTATTGCGGGGCCTGTTTGATGTTGCTAGCAAACACCCTGAAACCCAGTTTGTCATTCAAGGAACCCATCGGCCTATATTGGGATTACCCGAAACACGCCGGAAGTACCTTGCACCATGGGTACCCGCGGTCGTTTTTCATTAATTGCGATTTGATGGAATCTGGCGCGAAATAAGTGCGGCAATCTTACCTTGCCGTCGGCAGAAATCAAGTTTATTCTTGAAAGACTCGTTTTTTTTGTGATTCTTACACTATAGCAAATACAAAAAAGGGCGAGCGGTTAAGCTCGTCCTTTTGTCATAAACCTCGTCGGAGATTAGTTGGAAGACCTGTAGAGATTCGTCCAAGCCGGCGTCAAATTCTTACATTCGGGCGTCGATGTGTTGTCAGAAATCTCAATTTTTGTACCATCAATCTTGGCTTGCATTTTCCAGAGGCCCGAGTTTTTCTTGCAATCATTCAAATCCACCAGAGCTTTGGCCTGCCAGGTTTTGTTTCCACCGGCATATTCAAAGTTTCCGGAGTTGTAAGATTCGGAAGAACCATCGCCAGGAGCAGAGTAGCCAATGGCAAACCAATTTACTGTTCCAAGGTCGTGGCCCGACTTTTCCATGACATACGCATCCACGAGATTGATCCAGGTTCCTGCGGAAATACTACAATTTGGAATAATTTTAGCGGACTTATCAAAAAAGTGAAAAAACAGGTTAATTGTTGGTATGTCCTTAGCTTGCTTGGTAAAATAAAGTTTATATTTCGGATATGCAGAAGATTCCTTTCAACAAGCCTCCCTTTGTAGGGATGGAATTCGATTATGTAAAGCAGGCCGTGGAGAGCGGTCGCATTTGTGGTGACGGAACGTTCAACCTCCTGTGCCACAAGTGGCTTGAGGAACATACTGGGACGGCGAAGGCTCTCCTGACTACTAGTTGTACGCATGCGCTCGAAATGTCTGCCCGTCTCTGTAATATAGTTCCCGGCGACGAGGTGATTATGCCTTCGTTCACGTTTGTGAGTACGGCAGATGCGTTTGTGTCGCAGGGTGCCAAGTGCGTGTTTGTGGATATCCGCCCCGATACGATGAACTTGGACGAAAAACTCATTGAAGACGCGATTACCGAAAAGACGAAGGCGATTGTGCCGGTCCACTATGCGGGGGTCGCCTGCGAGATGGACAAGATAAACGAAATCGCGAAACGCCACAATTTGTTCGTGGTTGAAGATGCCGCACAGGGCATGATGGCGACATACAAGGGCCGCGCACTTGGATCCATCGGTGACTTTGGCTGTTACAGCTATCACGAAACCAAGAACTACAGCATGGGCGAGGGCGGTGCACTGCTCATCAACGACCCCAAGTACAACGACCGCGCCGAGATTATCCGCGAAAAGGGCACCAACCGCTGCCAGTTCCATCGTGGCGAAGTGGATAAATACACCTGGGTTGAACTTGGCTCTAGCTACTTGCCCAGTGAACTCAACGCCGCTTACCTTTATGCCGAGTTGGAATGCGCAGACATCATCAACGATGCCCGCATGGCTAGTTGGAATGCTTACCGAGAAAGGCTTGCCCCGCTTGCCGAAAAGGGCCTGGTCGAGTTGCCGTACATTCCGGAACATTGCAAACATAACGCGCACATGTTCTACCTAAAGGTGGAAGACCTTGCGACGCGAACTGCGCTTTTGAAACACTTGACTTACAACGGAATTCTCGCGGTGTTTCACTATGTGCCGTTGCATTCGTCGCCCGCGGGCATGCGCTTCGGCCGGTTCCATGGCGAAGATAAGTACACTACTAATGAAAGCAATCGCCTGCTTCGCTTGCCGATGTTCTATGGACTGAAAGAAGAAGAAATCGAGTATATCTGTGGAAAGGTGTTTGAATTCTTTGGGGTGTAAACTCATCATCTTCGACCTTGACGGAACTTTGCTCGACACGGGCAGGGGTATTTCGAAATGTATTGCGTCAACACTGGGCAAAATGGGTTTCAAGGTTCCCGATGAGGAGACCTGCAAAACCTTTGTCGGCCCTCCTTTAAAAAAACGTTTCCTTGAATTGTTTGATGCCGATGAAAATACCGCTGATGCGGTGATGAAGGCTTTCCGAGAAGAATACGGGAAAGGCGATGTTTTTCTGGCCGACCGCTATGCTGGCATGGAAGAGTGCCTTGCCGCTCTTCACGGGCTTTATTCGCTTGCTGTTGCGACTTACAAACGCGAAGACCACGCCGTCCAACTTCTTAAAAAATTCGGAATGGTACACTTCTTTGATGCAATATGCGGTTCCGATGCAGCAGCGACCATGACCAAGAACCAGATTGTCGAAAAAGCAATGAATTTGGTGGGCGTAGCCCCTGCCGAAAGCCTTTTGATTGGCGACAGTGCCAGCGATGCGGAAAGTGCCGCACAATTGGGAATCCCATTTATTGGCGTGACCTACGGCTACGGCTTCAAGACCGATGCCGATATTGCGAAGTTCCCGCATATTGCCTGTGCACAGAATCCCCTGCAATTGGTTGATTTTATTGCGCGCTAGCATTAAATAATATATATTACTAAAGGAAATTTACACTGTTTAGGACAACCGGTGGCAGTCATGGACAATCAGAAAAAGACCGCAATTATAACGGGTTCGAATCGAGGCATTGGAAAAGAATTTGTGAAAACTTTCGCCCATGCCGGATACGATATTTATGCTTGTGCCCGCAAACAAGACGAATCCTTTGAAACCTTTTTAAGTAGCCTGTCGGCAGACTGCGGAGTGGAGATCAAACCCGTCTATTTTGACTTGAGCTGCGAAGAAGAAATCAAGGAAGGGATGAGATCTATTTTCGCGGACAAGAAGAAGATTGATGTTTTGATTAACAATGCAGGTGTTGCTTTCGGTGGTCTTTTTACCATGACGTCCCTTGATAAACTGAAGGAAGTCTATCAAGTGAATGTGTTTGCGCAAGTCCAGCTGATGCAACTTGTGTCTCGCGTGATGATGCGACAGAAATCGGGTTGTATTATCAACATGTGTTCCGTCGGTGGAATTGAAACCTCCCCTGGATATCTGGCCTATGGTTCAAGTAAGGCAGCCCTGATTTGGATAACAAAGTCCTTATCCAAGGAACTGGGGCCGTATAATATCCGCGTCAACGGAATTGCCCCGGGCCTTGTGGATACAGAGATGGGCAATTACAAGTCTGACGAAGAAAAGGAAAAGGTTTTGAACCGGATGAGTATTCACCGGATGGGCAAGCCCGAAGAAATTGCCAAGGCTGCGCTCTATATTGCGTCGGATGACGCCGCTTACATGACAGGCCATATCATGGTTCTCGATGGGGGCCGTGTCTAATGGGCTTTCACAATAAAAAAATCGACTGCTCTGCAGACAATGTCTGCAGGCTGACGGATATGTCCAAGCGAATGCGGCTTGATGCGATGGACATGGCTCTCGCTTCAGGTAATAATGGTTCGCATCTTGGCGGAAGTTTGTCTGCCATAGAAATTATTGCGACTCTTTATGGCGAAGTCCTTAATGTTTCTCCTAAGAATCCGCTGAATCCCGAAAGGGACGTTTTTATCCCGAGCAAGAACCATTGCGTGCTTGCGCATATCCCGGCGTTGGCAGAGGCTGGCTTTATTCCGCATGAGGAGATTCTAGAATTCCAGAAGGATGGTGGCCGTCTGACTGGTTATCCGGAAAGAAAAGAAATCGGGCTCGAATACTCTGGCGGAAGCCTCGGAATGGCGATTTCCGTCGGCATCGGGCTTGCACTTGCTGCCAAAGAAAGAAAGAGCAACAGAGACATTTACATACTGATGGGCGACGGAGAATTGAACGAAGGTTCGATATGGGAAGCTTTCATGGCGGCTCCGCATTTTAAGTTGGATAATCTTACCGCCATTATTGACAGAAATCACCTTTCCTATGACGGAAACACCGAAGATGTGATGCCGATTGAAAACCTGGCAGACAAGATGAAAAGTTTCAACTGGTTCGTGTCTGAATGTGATGGACATAGCGTAGAATCGCTGCTTAAGGCATTTTCAGAAAATGAAGAAGGTAAACCGCACGTTATCATCGCTGATACCATAAAGGGCAAAGGCGTTTCCTTTATTGAAAACAAGCCCGAATGGCATCATCACAGGTTGTCGCAGCAAGAATATGAACAGGCCGTAGCCGAGATTTCTGGAGGTGCAAAATGAAAGAAATAGCATCGAAAGATATCAGGACCTGGGCTAGGCTTGGCCAGCGTGGAGCTTTCTTTGCCATCGCGATGCCCGACATCGCTGAAAGAAAGGAAAATGTCAAACTCTTGACGGCAGACCTTGCGATTCTTTCGGGAATGGACCGGTACAGACAGGCGTTTCCAAATAAGTTCTTGAATGTTGGCATTGCCGAACAGAACATGATTGGCATTGCCGCAGGGCTTGCGATGGATGGATATAATGTTTTTGCGACAACATATTCGTCTTTTATCGCTGTCCGGAGCCTTGAACATGTGCGGCAGCATTTGTCTTTCTTGAAACTGAATGTGAAAATTGTCGGTTCTGCTGCCGGTGTTGTTGCGGCCAAGTCTGGCGTTTCGCATTGGGCGACAGAAGATTTGGCATTTACAAGGGTGCTACCTAACTTGACCGTATTTTCTCCGGCAGATAGCCTTGAGGCCGTAAAGGTGGCTGAGTATGCCGCAGAAACTGACGGGCCAATGTATATCAGGCTCTCCGGTGGTCTAAATGCGCCGATCGTTTACAAAGAAGACTATGAGTTTGTACCCGGCAAACTGATTCAACTTAAGGAAGGTGCGGATGTCGCCATTATCGCTACAGGGTTAATGGTGAACGAATCCTTGTCCGCCGCTAAGATGCTCAGCGAACAGGGCGTAAACGTTGCGGTTTACAATATGCATACCATCAAGCCTATCGATAAAGAGGGGCTGGACAAGATATTCCAAAATTACAAGACCATTTTTACCGTCGAAGAACATAATGTCCTTGGCGGCATGGGGAGTGCCGTTGCCGAATACAAGGCAACAAAATCGGACGCCCCGAGGCAAGTTTTTATCGGATTCCAGGATGCATTCTGCAATGCGGGTTCACAAAGGTATGTATGGGAACAGGCTGGCCTTACGGATGTGAAAATTGCAGAGAAAATTGCAAGCGAGATTAGATGATAGAAGAATTCTACGAACATGAACCGTACGATTTGGAGAAGGGGGCAAAGGACGCTCTCCTCACAAAGGAACTTTTGGAATTGACAAAGTTCCATAGGGATCATTGTACGGAATATGCGAGATTTCTCAACGCCATGGGATTTGACGAACGAAACGTCAAAACTATTGCCGACATTCCTTTTTTCCCAGTGCGTCTTTTCAAGAATGTCGATTTACTAAGCATACCGCGTGAGGAAATTTTTAAGACGATGACTTCTTCGGGAACGACGGGTCAGAGCGTTTCCAAGATTTTTGTGGATAAAGAAACCGCAATGATCCAGCAGAAGGTCATGATTAAAATTCTAGGCGACTACTGGGGGAAAAAGAGGCTCCCGTTGCTTGTGATTGACTCGAAAGAAACTGTCCGAAATCGCCAGATGTTTACAGCCCGTGGTGCAGCCATCATGGGACTCCAAGTCGTTGCCAAAGAAATGGTCTTTGCCCTAAACGACGACATGTCCCTTAATGTTGATGCGGTAAAGATGTTCCTGGATAAATACAGCGGACAAAGATTTATCATGTTCGGTTTTACGTTCATCGTGTGGCAGCATCTGTATAAAGTGTTTGAAAATAGCGGCCCATTCAACATCAAGGATTATGACCTTTCGGATGTATTCTTGATGACAGGCGGCGGATGGAAAAAACTGATTTCCGATAGCATATCTCAAGATGAATTCAAGTCAAGAATGAGAGAAACTTTGGGAATTGGGCACTTCCTTGATCATTACGGTATGGTGGAACAGACTGGCTGCATATACGCAGAATGCGAATGCGGTCATTTGCATGCGAGCAACTATTCCGATGTGATTATCAGGGATGCCGAGGACTTTTCTGTCAAGGGAATTGGAGAAAAGGGCATTATGCAGACGGTTTCCGTTCTCCCGCATTCGTATCCGGGACATTCGCTCCTTACAGAAGATGAAGGCGTGGTTCTTGGCGAAGACGACTGCCCGTGTGGGAGAAAAGGGAAGTATATCCAGATAATCGGTCGTCTCAAGAGTGCCGAAATCAGGGGCTGCAGCGACACTTATGCGGACAAGATGAAGTTATGATGGATGTGTTGAAAAATAAGATTAGGTATCTGGTCGGAAACGACGACATTATAAAGGGTGCCGCAGAAACTCCTGCTTTGCCGATGTTCTCTGACAAGGCGGTCGGCTTCTTGTCTGAACTTTCTAGAGAACTGCTGGCAATTCCGGGTATCAGGGAACACTTGGACGTGATGTCGTATGCTTATTGGATTAGAAAGGCCTCGCTTGAACAGGCCAGAAAGGAATTTGTCCGAGACGATATCACCCGTATTGGTCGCGGAGTAGCCTTCCACATAGCGCCGTCGAATGTCCCTGTGAATTTTGCAGTTTCTATGACGTCGTCGCTCCTTGCAGGGAATATCTGCATCATCAGGGTCTCGAACAAGGAGTTCGAAGAAGTCGATATTATCTGTTCTGCAGTCAAGAGCATTTTCCAAAAGCCAGAATTTGCAGAAATGAGTCGCTACATCTGCATTGTCAGATATGAGCATAGCGATGAAATTACAGCATACCTTTCTAGTATTTGCGACATTCGAATCATTTGGGGTGGCAACAGGACTATCGAGCAAATTAGGCGTTGCCCGATTCCGCCACGAGCCATCGAGATGTGCTTTGCAGACAGGCATTCCGTTGCGATAATCGATGCTGCTGAATATCTTAAGTGCGCAACGGACCCCGACAAGGGCAATGCATTCATTTCGGATATCGCCAAGAAGTTCTATACGGATACCTACTACACAGACCAGAATGCGTGCAGTTCGCCGAGAATCGTCGTGTGGCTGAATGCCGATAATAACATAGAAGAGGCGAAACGCTTATTCTGGAATGCTCTTGAAAAGGAAATCTCGGAACGCTACGAACTTCAACCGATTCAGGCGGTTGATAAACTTTCGATGGCGACAGAACTTTCCATGAAGAAGGACGGTGTTCGTCTAACAAGAAAGGGCAACAAACTCTTTATAGTTGACGTCGAAAAACTGACACGCGACGTGATGAACTATAAGATGAGCGGCGGCTACTTTTTTCAGTATTCAGCAGATTCGTTAGACGATATTGTACCTATAATGGGCAAGATGTGCCAGACAATTGCCGTGTTCGGGATAGACAAACGCTCTGTTGTGGACTTTGTGCTTCAAAAAGGCGTGCGCGGGGTCGATAGAGTGGTCGATATTGGCGACACAATGGGGCTTGAATTCACCTGGGACGGTTTCAGGATGATCGAGGCAATGTCCAGAGTTGTTTATATTTATGAAAGGTGAAATAATAGGGATAAGAAGTATGTTACTAAGGGATAAAACGGCGGTAATAACGGGCTGCAACCGCGGAATTGGCAGGGCGATTCTTGAAAATTTTGCCGAGAATGGGGCAAATGTTTTTGCCGTTGTCAGAAAAGAGTCGGAAGAGTTTACGAATTTGATCGCCGAACTCGCTAGCAAATACAATGTGAGTATAACGCCCGTTTATGTGGAACTTAAAGATGACGAGAGCGTGCGTGCCGGAGCTAAACAGATTCTCGGCACAAAAGTTCCTATAGACATTCTTGTGTGCAACGCCGGTGTCGGACTGCCGCTGAACTCGCTTGCCATGACAAAAATGGAAACGATTAAAGAGGTGTTTGAGATTAACTTTTTCTCGCAGATGCTTTTGACACAACAGCTTTCAAGAAGCATGATGCGAAATAAGCGAGGGAGCATCGTTTATGTGTCGTCGTCCGCCGCGTTTGATGGCGGGGCCAACATTGAGTATAGTGCAAGCAAGGCGGCAATCATCGGCGAAGTGAAAAGGCTTGCCGTTGAATACGGACCGTTCAATATCCGTGTAAACGCTGTCGCACCGGGCCTTACTGCTACGGACATGGGCAACAGCATGAACGAAGAAGATGAAAAGGTCGCCCTTTCTATGAACATAATGAAACGTAAAGGCAAGCCGAGAGAAATGAAGATGCCCCAAAGTTAGTTGAAATTTCTGCAACCAAAAAGAAAAAGGTGGTCTCCAACTTGTAAATTTGGTTCAGCAAAAAAACACCAAGCAAGAGGATAACCACCATGATGAAAAGTACAAAAAGAACCCCCAAACTGTCAATCGTCCGCCGCGAAGAAATCGACATTTCGACCAGTGTCGGGGTGGTTCTGGCCGACCTTGCCGAACAGGGGAAAAGCTGCCTTGACGCGCTGTCGAGGGAGATGGGCGCAAGGCTCGTGGAGGCGATACTCCTGGCCGAAAGGGAACAGCTCGGCGGTGCAGCATACCACCCCAGGAAGGGCTTCAAGAAGTGGTCCAGCCAGGGTGGTTCCGTGTACATCGCGGGTGGCAAGGCGAAGGTGCGCGTACCCAGGCTCAGGGACGAAAACGGCGAGGTCAAATCGCGTATCTACGCCCGTCTGAAAGACCCCGACGCGTTCTCCGAGCACCTGCTGCACGCATGCCTCTCAGGCCTGTCCGGGAGGCGTTACGAGGATGTGTTCTCGACTGCCGGGGAGGCGTTCGGCGTAAGCAAGTCGTCGGTGTCGCGCAAGGTCGTTGCCGCATGCACAAGGAAACTGAAGGAACTGAACGAGCGCAGGCTGGAGGACTTCGAGGCGGTTGCCGTCTTCATGGACGCAATGCATCGCTGCGGCGAGGTCGTGATGGCCGCCATAGGCGTTGACGCGGAAGGCTACAAGCGCGTGCTTGGCCTCTGGCAGGGCAGTTCGGAAAACACCGAAATGTGCCGTTCGTTCCTTTCCGACATGGAGAGCAGGGGCCTCGCCCTGCACCCCGACATCATCTTCGTGACCGACGGCGGGACGGGCCTCAACCGCGCCCTCAAGGACCGCTTCGGCAAGGACCTCAAGCACCAGCGCTGCGTGATCCACAAGAGGCGCAACGTCGAGTCCCATCTGCCCGAGATGTACCGGGCCGAGTTCGACAGGCGCTACAACAACGCCATCGGGATGGTGGGCTACGAGGACGCGAGAAGGGAACTTCTCAAGGTCCACGAGTGGCTCGAAGGCATAAACACGAGTGCCGCCAAATCGCTTTCCGAGGGCGGCGAGAGGCTGCTTACGGTCCACCGGCTGGGCATCCCCGCGCTCCTGCGCAAGTCGCTCATAACGACCAACATAATCGAGTCCACCTTCAACGGTCTCGACGCCATCGAGAAGAACGTGAAGCGCTACAGGGACATTGGAATGTTCAAACGCTGGATGGCCGCTGAGGTCCTCCACCGCGAAAAGAACTGGAGACGGTTGGACGGCTATGCGGAAATCCCCGAACTTGTCGAAAAACTTCGGGAAAAGAGCATGAAATTACTTGACAATGAAGCGCTAATAGCCTAGATTTACACCAGTTGGAGACCTGGATTTTCAACTAAAAAAGGGACAAATTCGGTACTTAGAGTTGATGGTGGATTAAGATGATTTGTCAGGTATTTGTATACTGATTCATGAAGGAACTTGAAATGGATAAAGAAATAAGAAACGCACAAGCCATAAGTAGCCTAAAGGAGGATGTGGAGAAAGTAAGAAAATCAAAAGGCGTTATTCTAAAATTCTCTCCATATGTCATTTACCAACACAATGGATTTGAGGAACGAGAACAACTAGTGGTAAGAGTTCATTTGACATCGTTCGATTATGGCAAAATTGAAATGGATGAAGGAAAGAGCATAACAAGTGATACGCATCATTTAGGTTTTTTGGCTACAAAAGAAAATTATGCGTATGACGAAACGAATAAAGTCTTTACAATAACAGGAAGCTCCGCTAAAATGGGTGATTACAAGGTTTTGTTTCTAATTGATGAAAATATTTAAAAAACTGAATGAGTATGATTCGAGTTGCTGATTACATATTAAAGCGTATCGCCGACGAAGGCGTGAAGCACCTGTTCTATGTCCCAGGTGGACAGTGCGTGTATCTTATGGACGCTCTTAGAAGAAGTGAGTCTCTTCAGGGCGTGGGAATGCACCATGAGCAGGCTGTTGCTATGGCGGCTTTGTCTTATTCTCTCTATAACAACAATTTGGGAGCTTGTCTCGTCACCACAGGATGTGCAGGCACGAATACGCTTACGGGCGTTTTGCATGCATGGCAAGACAGCATCCCGATGATTGTTGTTTCTGGCCAACAATCGTATGATCAGACTGTTAAGGCTTCCGGACTTCCGTTAAGGCAAGTTGGCATTCAAGAGGCCGACATAGAGACTATCGTAAAGCCGATTACCAAATACGTGGTTACAATTTCTAATGCCGAAGAAATCGCATACCACATGGACAAGGCTCTGTATCTTGCAAAAGAGGGTAGAAAAGGCCCTGTTTGGATAGACGTTCCGCTTAACATTCAAAATTCAATGATTAATGAAGAAAAGTTGGAACGATACACACCGAATGAAGTCAAATTCGAAATAAAAGAAAGCGACATAAATGATGTTGTAGAATCCATAGAAAAGGCAGAACGGCCAGTGTTCTTAATAGGGCAAGGCGTGAGATATGCGGACGGTGTCCAAGAATTAAATCAACTGATTGATAAATTTAAGATTCCTGCCGTTTTCTCTAGGTTCGCATATGACACCGTCGCGTACGAAAATGAACTCAACTTTGGAGTTGTTGGTGCTGGCGGTGCTAATAGATATGCGAATTTTACGGTCCAAAACGCAGACCTTGTGATTTCTATTGGCTGCCGACTTGCTATCGAGGTGACTGGGCCGGAACGGGACCAGTTTGCTAGAGCCGCAAAGACTATTGTTGTGGATGTCGATGCGGTGGAACACTCAAAGAAGGGCATTCATATTGATAAATTTATCCATGGCGATGCAAAGGATTTCTTAGAAGCACTCTTGGCGAAAAATATATCCAAGACTTATGGCGCTTGGATTGAAAAGTGTAAACATTGGAAAGAAGTCTTCCCGCTGTATCCTGCGGATTTAGACAAGTCGAATCCTATAGATATCAAGTATTTCTTGAACAGAATGTCTGAAAGATTTGACGAATATTCTGTTGTCACTTCGGATGCGGGCCTTACGGGAGCGGTTACTAGTGGAAGCTGCAAACTTGGAAAGAATAATAGAGCTGTAGCCTCACTCGCACAGGGCGAAATGGGTTATTCTCTTCCTGGGGCTATTGGCGTTTCATTCTTGACGAATGATATGGTTTTCTCCGTAAATGGAGACGGCTCTATCATGATGAACCTTCAAGAATTGCAGACCATAGTCAGAAATCGGTGCAATATAAAGATTATTATCATCAATAACAATGGGTATTCGGGCGTTCGCCACGGTCAAAAGGCTCATTTTAGAGGCAAATCCATTGGGACCGATCCGTCTAACGGTCTTGACTTGCCTGATTATGGAAAACTTGCTGCTGCTTTCGGTATAAAGTATGTGAAAATTAATAACTACGGTGAAATTGCATCTGGTCTTGACGAAGTGACTGCTGATAATAAGCCCGTGATATGCGAAGTTATGTGTGACCCTGAACAGGTTGACCTGCATAACGGATTAGTCACCTACGGAAAGAGAAAATTTGGCTTTAGACCAATTGAAGACCAAGCTCCGTATATTGATAGAGATTTGTTCTTCAAGGAAATGATTGTTGAACCGCTTGAAACAAGCCGCGGAACTCCGGTTTAATAGTAGGAGATTGAATAATGAACAGAAAACTTTCTTTTGTTATTCCGTGTTACAGGTCTGAAAACACTGTGATGACAGTTGTTGATGAAATTGAAAATACAGTCTCTCAAAGACCTGAATATGATTATGAAATAATTTTGGTAAATGACGGTTCTCCGGATAATGTATGGGATGTTATAAGTGAACGTGTGAAAACTGATGACAATGTTGTAGGGATAAATTTGTCAAAAAACTTTGGGCAGCATTCTGCACTTATGGCTGGGTACAATAATGTAGGTGGCGATATAGTCGTTTCTCTTGATGATGATGGTCAAACTCCTGCTTGCGATGTGTTTAAATTAATAGATGAGTTAGATAGGGGGTATGATATTGTATATGCTCAGTATCCCGAAACTCGCCAAAGTTGGTTTAGACGGCTAGGATCCGATTTTACAAAAAAAGTAACGGATTATTTATTTGACATTAAAGGTGAAAAAAGAAAGGGTAGCAGCTATTTTGTCGCTAAGAGATATCTTATTGACGAAATGGTAAAATACAAAAACGCTTATCCATTTTTATCGGGGCTGGTGTTGCGTTCCACAAGAAACATCGGTGTCGTGGATATAGAACACAGAAATCGGATTGAGGGACAATCTGGATATTCAATAAATAAATTGCTTGCACTTTGGTTGAATGGTTTTACTGCATTTTCGATAAAGCCTCTAAAGCTTGGTACATATTGTGGTTTTTTTCTAGCAGCTTTAGGCTTTGTTTACGCCATGGTAACCGTCATTCGAAAGCTTTTTATTACTCCGATGATGGAAGCGGGATGGAGTTCTATAATATCAATAATGCTTGTTATTGGGGGCATGGTTTTAATAATGCTTGGGTTGATGGGAGAATATATTGGTCGAATTTATATTTGTATAAATAATTCACCACAATATGTTGTTAAAGAGTTTGCAAGGAAGGGAAGATGCCCCAAAGTTAGTTGAAATTTCTGCAACCAAAAAGAAAAAGGTGGTCTCCAACTTGTAAATTTGGTTCAGCAAAAAAACACCAAGCAAGAGGATAACCACCATGATGAAAAGTACAAAAAGAACCCCCAAACTGTCAATCGTCCGCCGCGAAGAAATCGACATTTCGACCAGTGTCGGGGTGGTTCTGGCCGACCTTGCCGAACAGGGGAAAAGCTGCCTTGACGCGCTGTCGAGGGAGATGGGCGCAAGGCTCGTGGAGGCGATACTCCTGGCCGAAAGGGAACAGCTCGGCGGTGCAGCATACCACCCCAGGAAGGGCTTCAAGAAGTGGTCCAGCCAGGGTGGTTCCGTGTACATCGCGGGTGGCAAGGCGAAGGTGCGCGTACCCAGGCTCAGGGACGAAAACGGCGAGGTCAAATCGCGTATCTACGCCCGTCTGAAAGACCCCGACGCGTTCTCCGAGCACCTGCTGCACGCATGCCTCTCAGGCCTGTCCGGGAGGCGTTACGAGGATGTGTTCTCGACTGCCGGGGAGGCGTTCGGCGTAAGCAAGTCGTCGGTGTCGCGCAAGGTCGTTGCCGCATGCACAAGGAAACTGAAGGAACTGAACGAGCGCAGGCTGGAGGACTTCGAGGCGGTTGCCGTCTTCATGGACGCAATGCATCGCTGCGGCGAGGTCGTGATGGCCGCCATAGGCGTTGACGCGGAAGGCTACAAGCGCGTGCTTGGCCTCTGGCAGGGCAGTTCGGAAAACACCGAAATGTGCCGTTCGTTCCTTTCCGACATGGAGAGCAGGGGCCTCGCCCTGCACCCCGACATCATCTTCGTGACCGACGGCGGGACGGGCCTCAACCGCGCCCTCAAGGACCGCTTCGGCAAGGACCTCAAGCACCAGCGCTGCGTGATCCACAAGAGGCGCAACGTCGAGTCCCATCTGCCCGAGATGTACCGGGCCGAGTTCGACAGGCGCTACAACAACGCCATCGGGATGGTGGGCTACGAGGACGCGAGAAGGGAACTTCTCAAGGTCCACGAGTGGCTCGAAGGCATAAACACGAGTGCCGCCAAATCGCTTTCCGAGGGCGGCGAGAGGCTGCTTACGGTCCACCGGCTGGGCATCCCCGCGCTCCTGCGCAAGTCGCTCATAACGACCAACATAATCGAGTCCACCTTCAACGGTCTCGACGCCATCGAGAAGAACGTGAAGCGCTACAGGGACATTGGAATGTTCAAACGCTGGATGGCCGCTGAGGTCCTCCACCGCGAAAAGAACTGGAGACGGTTGGACGGCTATGCGGAAATCCCCGAACTTGTCGAAAAACTTCGGGAAAAGAGCATGAAATTACTTGACAATGAAGCGCTAATAGCCTAGATTTACACCAGTTGGAGACCTGGATTTTCAACTAAAAAAGGGACAAATTCGGAAGGATGGTTAAATATGAAAAAAAATGATATCAACTGCTACGAAAGATTTTTGTTCTTTGGTGGTGGTGTGATGGCCGAAAGACTGTATAATCAGATTGATTGTGCTGAAAAAAAACTTATAGGTGTTTTTGATTTGTTCGATGATGACAAAAGAGCGGTCTCATCTTTTAAAAATCACAGAATAAAAAATGTTAGAGAATATTCAAAAGAGCTAAATAATGTTAATGTTGCTATTGTTGTTGCAATAGGACATTTTGCTGTTTTTAAAATAGTGAATAATTTGCTAAAGGCGTATCCGTACATTTCAGATAGGTTGTTTGTTGCTAATCCATATTCGTCACTACGTTTTTTTATGGTAGATGATGAATTAGCTGCGGAAGAACGTGTGCCATTTACTGACGAAAAATACACGAAAGTTCGGAATCTGTTAAATGATAAAGAATCATTGACTCATTTTGATCTTCTAATAAAAAGTAAACCTTATGAGAGTGTTTCCGATTCGTATGAATTGATACCTTATGAGTCCATAAAGGACATGTACTATTATACCGAAGATTATTGGAATACTTATAGTTTTTCGCAGGTTGTGAATGATAATTGTGCTACAGTTATTGATTGCGGTGCGTATATTGGTGATAGTGTTGTTTCTATTGTTAATGCAATTCCACAAAAGAATGTTGATTATTATGCGTTGGAACCGCTTGCTGAAAATGTTGAGAAAATGAAAGCAAATTGCGAATTTAATACAATTTGTAAATCGTTTAATGTGCTTGAATTTGGTGTGGGAGATGAAAATAAAAAATTGTATTTCCATATACCGGCGAATAATGATAAGGAGGGTGGACGATTTACTGATGATCCTCAAGGTGCAATAGATTCTTTGGATATCAGAAAAATAGATGATATCCCATTTCAGGTAAATGGCACGCTTTATATAAAGATGGACATTGAAGGTTCTGAATTGCCCGCATTGAAAGGTGCTTTAAACACAATAATAAAATTCCATCCATATTTGGCAATTTGTTTGTATCATAGAAAAAATGATTTGGTTGATATCCCGCTTTATATAGATAGTTTAGGAATAAATTATAAATTCTATCTTAGAGGCGGGTATCATACCATTTTGTGGGCAATTCCAGAATAATCGTTTTAATATAGGAAGGTCCATTATGCAGATTATTGATACTTTCTGGGAAAAAGAGAACCTTGGGGTGACGTCCAAGGAGGTGATTGTTGATTTGAACGATTCTGTTAATGCTGTGAAAACAGAATTGGCGGCACTCAATGACCAGTATATCGTTGTCAAAATTCCGGCGAGTCAGTTCGATATTACAAACCTTGTTCAGGATATGGGCTACAGGTTTGTTGAAGAAATGATTGAAGTCGAACATGACCTTCATGAAGTGAAAAGGAATAGAATCCTTCAAAGGTTATATGATTCCCTGGACTATAGGGAAATGAATGCATCTGATATTGAAGTATTGTATTCAGAAATTGACAAGGGAATGTTTTCTAGCGATAGAATCTCCAATGACCCGCACTTTTCGCCAGAACTCTCCGCAAGGAGATATAAGAACTGGATTAAATCCATGCTGAATAACGGTGCAATTCCTTACGTGATGTCGTATAAAGGTGAACCAGCAGGTTTTATCATTCTTACCACAAAGGATAGAATTGTCTATCATTCTGTGCTTGGTGGTGGATACGAAAAATTCAGAAAGACTGGTCTCGGCATGGTCCAGAAGGAACAGGAAATTGTAAAGTCGCTAGGTGGGAAATTTGTTTCTACCAATGTGTCGTCTAATAATGTGAATCAATGCAAAGCCTTGCTTGCTAACGGATATACTGTAAGGAACATCAATCATGTGTTCGTAAAACACAATGTGTAGGTTTTGAAAATGCAACTGCTGGATTGTACTCTTAGAGATGGAGCTTATATTGTTGATGCGAAGTTTGGAACTTCCGCAATCAAGGGAATTATTGACAAACTGCAGAAAGCCAATATTGAGATTATTGAGTGCGGATGGTTAAAGAATACGGAACATAAAATTGGCACGACTTTTTTCCATGTTCCAGAAGACATTTCCAGATACGTCAACAAAAAAAGCGAAAAGTCTATATTTGTTGCCATGATTGACTGGGACAGGTATGATCTCAACTACTTACCTCAGAATGATAATAGCATCTTAGATGCCATCAGAGTGGTTTTCCCTCGGGGAAAGGCCAAGGAAGGAATCGAAGTCGGTCGCCAGATTCTTGCAAAGGGTTACAAAGTATTTTTCCAAGCTGCAAATACATTGGCTTACACCGATGAAGAACTTGTAGAATTGGCGGAATGTGTCAACAGCATTGATGCCGAGGCTCTATCCATTGTCGATACATTCGGTGCAATGTACGAAGAAGATTTGGACCGTATCATTGAAAAACTTGATGAGACTCTTGATCCTCGTATAAAATTGGGATTCCATTCACATAACAATCAGCAATTGTCATTTGCCCTTACTCAGTATTTTGTGAACAGGTTGCAGTATTCTGAACGTGATGTGGTTGTGGATGCAAGCTTGTGCGGCATGGGCCGCGGGGCGGGCAATACAACAACTGAACTAGCGGCTAGCTTTCTTAACAGAAAGTATGATTGCGGCTACGAAATGGATCAAATTCTTGATGCGATTGACCTGTATATGGGGTATTTCAAGGAAAATTATAGTTGGGGGTATTCAACACCGTATTTCATTTCTGGCATGTGTTGTTGCCATGTGAACAACATTGCGTATCTTTTGAAAAATCACAGAACAAATGCAAAAGATATGAATGAAATTATTAAGTCTTTGAATCCTCAGGACCGCATAAAATATGATTACGATTTACTCGAAGAAAAGTATATAGAGAATCAGAATAAAATTGTTGATGATAAAGAAACGATTGACGCCTTAAGCCATGCTCTTCAGGGTAGAAAGGTTCTTCTTATCGCTCCTGGAAAATCAACGCTTACTGAAAGTTATAAGATAAAGGGATATATTAAGGCTAAGAATCCTGTTGTCATTGAGGTTAATGCAATCAATCCAGAATATGATGCTGATTATTTATTCCTTATCTCGAATAGCAGATACGATTATTCCAAAAGTATCTATCCGGAGCAATTTGGGAATATGAAAAAGATTCTTTTGTCTAATATTGCCGCGACGCATGATGAAAAGAATTTTGTGGTCAACTTCAATAGAGTTGTCAAACGTGGCTGGGATTATTTTGACAATGCCGTAATAGACTGCCTACGTTTGATGAGCGTCCTTAATGTAAAGGATGTTGCTGTCGCTGGTTTTGACGAATTTAGAGAACATTACAACGAAACATACGCAGATTCATCGCTTCCGACAGTAAATCCTGAGGGAAACAGCGACAAGTTGAACAAAGAAATTCTAGATATGTTTAAGGATTTTAAAAAGACCGTAGGCGATTCAATGAATATTGAATTTGTTACTAAAAGTATTTTTGATGTTTAAATAGCCAACATGGAGAATTGTTATGACAAATCTTGAAAAGTATAAAAACGCCTTTGTTGAAGGACTCGGAATCCCTGCTGAAAAGGCTGTTGACGGGCTCGAATACCAAGCCATCCCCGAATGGGATTCTGTTGGTCATATGGGGCTTATTGCGAGCCTTGAAGAAGCCTTTGACATCATGATGGATACCGATGACATCATTGATTTCAGTTCTTACACGAAAGGTATTGAAATTCTCAAGAAATACAATGTCCAGATGGATTGATTGTCATTGGGTTTGACCCATGTGGAACTTCGATAAATTTGCGGACAATACTGCCGTCATAACCGAAAGCGGAGATAAAGTTTCTTACTCTGCTTTAGGCAAGTATTGTGCTGATTTGACTCGAAGCATTCCGCATCGTTGTTTGGTGTTCAACCTTTGCAAAAACGAACTTGGTTCGTTCGTTGGCTATGTTGGCTTTCTGAACGCAGGCATCGTCCCGCTGATGCTCAAGGTCGACTTGGATGCAGACCTTTTGCGTGAACTTATCGAGAAGTATAAGCCCGATTATATCCATGCGCCAACTGATATGGTAGAGCTGTACTCAGACTGCAAATGCGTATATCAGAATTTGGGATACGCCTTGCTGAAAACGAAATATGAATGTGTTTATCCGTTGCATAATGATCTTGCGTTGTTGCTCACGACTAGCGGTTCAACGGGTAGCCCAAAACTTGTTCGCCAGAGCTATAAAAACATTGAATCGAATACAAAGTCTATCGTAGAGTACCTTTCTCTGGATGAGTCGGAACGCACGATTACAACGCTCCCGATGAACTACACTTATGGGATTTCCATCATCAATACCCATTTGGCTGCAGGGGCGTCGATTGTCCTCACGGACAAGGCTTTGATGCAAAAAGAATTCTGGCAACAGCTGAAAGATTTTGAGGCGACAAATTTCGGCGGAGTTCCTTACACTTTTGAAATGCTGAACCGGCTGCGTTTTGAACGCATGAACTTGCCTGCGCTAAGGTGCGTCACGCAAGCAGGGGGTAAACTTTCTCCTGCATTGCATGAAAAGTTTGCCAAGTGGGCTGCTGGTGCGGGTAAAAAGTTTATCGTGATGTATGGGCAAACCGAAGCCACGGCAAGAATGTCGTATCTCCCTGCAGAAACGTCTCTTGAGAAATGTGGGAGCATCGGCATTGCAATCCCCGGAGGCCGTTTTGCGCTGCTTGGTGAAAATGGTGCTGAGATTGCGGAACCCGAAACACCTGGTGAACTTGTCTATTATGGCGACAACGTGACCATGGGTTACGCCGAATGTGGCGAAGACCTGGCAAAAGGCGACGAACGCAATGGCAAGCTAGAAACGGGTGACATGGCCAAGTTCGACAAGGATGGATACTATTACATTGTCGGTCGAAAAAAGCGTTTCCTCAAAATTTTCGGAAACCGTGTGAACCTTGACGAAACGGAACGTCTTTTGAAAACGGAATTTCCGAATTGCGATTTTGCCTGTGCCGGCGTTGATGACAAAATGTCCGTGTTCGTGACTGACGAAAAAATAAAAGATGCAGTGTTGCCGTTCCTGACGGATAAATTGAAGCTCCACGCGTCGGCATTCAAAGTCTGTTTTATAAACGCCATTCCAAGAAACGAATCGGGGAAAGTCCTTTATAAGGACTTGCCGGAGGGTGCGTAGATGCTTACGGATGACGAACTGAATATACCGCCGTATTCGCTTTCGAAAGACGAAAAGCGAGCGTTTCTGACAAAGCATCTGGCCGACTTGACCCGCCAACATTATGCGAATTGCGCTGAATACAAGAAAATCCTAGACGCGATTTCTTTTGATGTGAGCGGTAATTGGGGTTACAGGCAAATCCCTTTTTTGCCTGTGCGGTTATTCAAGGAATATGAACTAACATCCGTGCCTGCGGAATCTGTTGTTAAGACTTTAACGAGTTCCGGAACCACAGGGCAGAAGGTTTCAAAGATTTTCCTTGATAAGGCTACCTCGGCAACGCAATCCAAGGTCCTGACAAAAATCGTTTCGTCATTCCTTGGCAAACAGCGTGTGCCAATGCTAATCCTTGATACATCTGCGGTAATCAAGAATCGTGCGATGTTCTCCGCCCGCGGTGCTGGCATATTAGGTTTTTCAATGTTTGGCACGGATCGTCTTTATGCTCTTGACGACGAAATGAACTTGAATATTGACGCGATAAAGGCTTTCTTAGAAAAGCACCAAGGCGAGACGATATTCTTGTTCGGGTTCACCTTCATGATTTGGCAACATTTCTACAAGGAACTGAAAAAACGGGGCTTCAAACTTGATTTGTCCAAGGGAGTCCTTATTCATGGCGGCGGCTGGAAGAAACTGGTGAATGAGGCTGTCTGCCCTGTCGATTTTAAGAAGGCTCTCCACGATGTTTGTGGTATTATGCCGGAGAACATTCACGACTACTACGGCATGGTAGAACAGACGGGTTCTATTTATGTGGAATGCGAATGTAATCATCTGCACACGAGTGTTTTTTCGGATATCATTTGCCGTAGGCCAGGAGATTTTTCGGAATGCGATTTTGGCGAAGAAGGCTTGATTGAAGTCGTGTCCGTTTTACCGGAAAGTTATCCTGGTCATGCGTTGCTGACAGAGGATGTCGGCGTTGTGCTTGGCGAAGATGATTGCCCGTGTGGTCGCAAAGGAAAATACTTCAAGATAAATGGCCGAATCGCGAAGGCTGAAATCAGGGGATGCAGCGATACCTATGCAGCGGAGGCAGCAAATGCAACAAGAGTTTAGTGCCGTCCAAAATGAGGTGAAGTTCCTGTTCCCTTCAGCAGAAAATGTTGAAGGCGTCGCGAATCACAAATCGTTCGCTCCGTTCGATAACTTGGTATGCGCTTTTTTAAATGAAGTTTCTAGAAAACTTCTTGTCGATAACGAGGCGAAAGCCTATCCCGATGTTGTCACGTTTGCTTTCTTCTGCCGCAAGGCGAATGTGGAGCAAATGAAAAAGGCTTATGACGGCAGGCTTCAAGGACGGCTGGGCCGCGGAGTGACGTTTCATATTGCTCCGTCCAATGTGCCTATAAATTTTGCATATACGCTTGTCGCCGGTTTGCTTGCAGGCAACCGTTGCATTGTCCGAGCTTCGTCGAAGGATTTCGCCCAGACGCGGATTGTATGCAAGGCTTTCTGCAGTGTTGCTGAAATGCCGGAATATGAAGATTTGAAGAATATCTTTTCTGTGGTGATGTTTAATCATTCTGTTAAGGTGATGGATTTCTTCTCGTCTATTTGTGATATCCGTGTCATTTGGGGTGGTGATAATACAATTGCCGAAATTCGCAAATCTCCATTACAGCCGCGAGCAACAGAAATTACCTTTGCTGACCGCTATTCGTTTGCTGTATTTGATGCGAAATATGTGGTGTCGTTGAATGATGACGAGATGAAAAAAGTTACGCAGGCTTTTTATAACGATACCTACCTTTACGATCAAAACGCTTGTTCGTCTCCGCGACTTATTGTCTGGCTTGGCGATAATGATTTGTGTAGCGTGGCTAAAGAAAAATTCTGGAACGTTATCCACGAAAATATTTCGTCAAGATACAGCCTTGCTCCGATACTCTCTGTGGATAAGCTCACTGCGCAGTATAAGTGTGCCGTAGAACTTGATGCTGTGAAAATTGAACAGTCACAAGATAATCTAATTACGCGAGTTTTGCTTAAAACTCTTCCGCAGAATCTGAACGAATATACTTGTGCAGGCGGCTTTTATCTGGAATATGACACGGATAATCTTACCGACATTGTTCCTGTTGTGACCCGTAAATTCCAGACGCTCTCTTACTTAGGGGGCGATGCCGCTGAGTTGCAAAACTTTGTGGTGCAAAACGGCTTAAGCGGTATTGATCGAATCGTCCCTGTTGGCAAAACTGCAGATTTCAACCTTGTGTGGGACGGTTACGATCTGATTGAGAGCATGAGCAGGGCTGTGTCGGCTGTTTAATGAGAGTTTCACTCCCAAAAGAACACGACAACGCCCGCTAAGATAAGCGCGATTGCCGCAACTTTGCGCAGGTTGATTTTTTCCTTGAAACAGACGAATGCCAGGGCTGGCACGAACAGGTAACTGGCCGCCTCAATGGTGCCGAGTTCCTTGAGCAGCACGCCCTGGCTCAGCACATACACATTCGATACCAGCGAGAAAACCATCAGCGAGTACCCGCCAATAACCCACGGGTTCAGGTATTCCCTGACGATGGACTTGTGCGGCGTGATGGCGGCTTTTTTCAGGAGCATCTGGGCCACCGCCGCGACAAAGACGTTGAATAGTGCGAGCGCGTAGAACATCATGGCCTCGCGTACAGCGTAATGCCGCAGATGATGATTGCCGCCCCGACGATATTCGTCGTGGTGATAGCCTCGCCAAACACATAGTGCGCGAGCAGTAGCCCGAACACCACGCCCGTGCCCTTGAACATGTAGGCCAGGCTCACGTCCATCCGCTTGATAATCTGCTGCCACAGCACCGCATAGATTCCTAGCACGCCCACCGTGCAGGCGAGGAACGCGATGTACCCCAGCGAGAGGAACTCCCGCTGCGACGCAAGCTTCGAGAACACCCCCGAGGTGGTGTAAATGAAGAACGTGCCAATCAGGGCGATGTATTTAAGGACCGTGAGCATCTGATGGGGAATATAGATAATACAGCACCAAATAAAGCCATTTTTATTCGATTTTACCGTTTTATGGGGTCGAAATGCTCCAAGGGCGTAACTATAGAGGATTTCTTTATAGTTCAATAAGAAATGGGAACTTTTTTACAAAACAATTTTTTACCCCTGAATTCACCCTTGAACGGCGGTTAACCCCTTGCATATATGGGCGAAAAAATAATCGTTGAATTTCGCATAAAAACGACGTGTAATGATGCTGGCGAATGTAAACTTTGGTCGGGAATGTTCCCGTTTTAGATTTGGATTTTTCAAAGTGGCTATGTATCTTTTGACGGTCAAACGTTAAACAAGGAGCAATTATGCTTATTTCAAAAGGCAAAATCAGAAAAATCCATTCCATTTCTGAGTCGCAAGCTCAAGAAATCAAGAATTACCTTCAAGGTGCCATCCGCTGTCACGATAAAGTCGCGGCCTGCAAGTGGTTCTCCTTACGGGATTTGATGGGTGGCGAGAACTTCGACTGGAACGGGACGCCGATGCAGGACCTGTTCAAAGCCTATCGAGGCCGGAGTGATGCGTTCAAGATGACGGCCAAAAGCGCCGGATGGCTACTGAAAGCCGCCATAGAAGAAGACCCGTGCCGTCGGTACGAAACGAAAAAGGAGGCGTTCACCCGAATGTACCGCTGGGTCAGGGAGTAAGACAGCAAAAAGGAATCGGCAGGCCAAGCCTGCCGATTTATGTATTTTTTAGGCATGTTGGATAATCTATTTTGCAAACAGAAATCTTTGAATTTTTATAAAATAATGTGAATATTTGCAGAAAAATCACAAATTTGATAAAAATATTTGCTTTTTTGACAAAAATAGGTTATATTTACCTTGAAAATTAAACTCAGAAGGCGAATTATGCTTATTCAGTTTACCTGTTCGAATTATCGATCCATTAAGGATCCCGTCGTTTTTTCCATGGCCGCATCTAAGGATGATTGCATCAAAGATTCTCTCATATCTTTTGGTAAGGGGCGTTATTTGCGGGTGGCGGAAGTGTATGGGGCAAATGGATCTGGCAAGACGTCCCTGCTGGACGCTCTGTTGCTTATGTATAGGATTGTGCTGACTAGTAATACCGTTCAGCCGGGTTTTTCGATTTTGAGGTATCCACATAAGCTTTCTAAGCAGAAGGCTCCGACTTCGTTTTCGGTAGTTTTTGAAAAGAATGGTGTGAAGTATTCATATGGATTTAGCTATAACAAAGATGGCATCGTGGATGAATATCTTCATTATTGGCCAGGAGTAAAGAGGGCGGTGATTTTTGAGAGAACGTCACTTATGGACTATCAATTTGCCGATTCTTTTAAGAAGGCCGGCGATAATTGCAGGGGGCGTATGAAACCCAATAAGTTGCTTCTCTCATGTGCGGCAAATGAGACTGACATTCCTCAGGTTTCTGCGGCTTTTATGTTCTTTTTGGAAAATCTTGTTTTTTTTAGAGAAAGCGAATCCTTGTTTAACTATTCAATGCACCAGCTTAAGAATAGCCCTCAGATGAAGGCAGAGTTTCTCGGATTTATGAGGAACATAGGCTGCGATTTGGTTGATGTAAAAATTAAAGAAGGGCAACAAGTATTAGTTGATGATGCTGTTTCAATAACAACAACGCCACAAATGATGCAGAGCTCAATTGGGTATGAGTTAAAGTTGGTATACAAAAATTTTGAGGTGGATTATAGGGAAGAATCTTCGGGTGTCAAAAAATTATTTCAATTTGTGTGTCCTATGATGGACGCTCTTACAAATAATAGAGTGCTTATTTGTGATGAAATTGAAGCGCATTTACATCCTTCGATTGTTGCTGAAATAATCAAACGTTTTTGTCGGAATAAGGATTCGAAAAGCCAACTTATTACTGCAACCCATGACTCCGATTTATTGGATTTGAACGAGGTTCGTCGTGATCAGGTTTGGTTTACAGAAATGAATCCTAAAACGCGGTCGACGGATTTGTATTCGCTTGCGGAACTCAAGAACGTTCGTAAGGATGAAAACATCAAGAAGGGGTATATTCTTGGGCGGTACGGCGCAATTCCTATGTTGAACAGTAATTTCCGGGAGAAGTGATAATGCGGCGCTTTGTGGATGAATCTTCCCGGATTGAAAATGTCCGTCCCAAAAGAATGGTTCGCTTGCCGATAAAGGTAAGCGATGTTCGGAAGCATTTTGATGAAAACTTGAAGGATGTAAAGGACAAGTATAGTCTTGCGCAGAATGAACTTAAAACCAATCTTCGGTCAGCAGAGGAAATATGGCGCAGTCAGGTTGTCTTTCTCGAAAGCGCATTGGATTTTTATATTCATGAACTAGTTAAATATGGTCTATTGAAGATTTTCAATGGAGAGTGGCCTGAAACGGATAAAAGCAAGAAGTTTAAGGTTTCGTTCCCAGTAATGCTGAAATTGTACAGAAATCCCGAAAATGCAGAATCATTGCTTGGTGAGGAAATTGACACGGTAAACCGGGAAAACTGTTTCCTCGGATTCGAGTATATGCAGGCGAATTTGGGTATAGTTGGACTCAAGGCTGATTCCAAGCAAAAATCATTTATTGATGGACTTTATCGTCGCAGAAATCAGATTGCGCATCAGTCTGACCGTCGGCCGAATTCTGCAGAAAAGATTCCAATCAAAGAGCAGGATGTGAAGGACTATATCGAGAAGGTTCTCGCATTCGCAAGGTCAATAGACCGGCAAGTCAAAGAAAAGAATAGAAGATAAGTCAATAGGGTTGCCGCCCCGACTATGTTCGTCGTGGTGATGGTCTCGCCAAACACAAAGTGCGCGAGCATAAAATCATTTGTTGTTTTCCGATACCACTTCCCAGTGACCGCCATTATTGGGGCCGATGTGCTTAATTAGGCCTTCTTTTTTCATCCGTGTGAAATGCCATTCTACGCCTTTATAGGATATTTGAAGTTCCTTTGCCAAATCCGTTAAGATTGCTTCGGGGTGCTGGCGGAGATAATCCAGTATTTTACCCCTAGTTTTACCCCTAGTTTTACCCCTAGTTTTGGAATTCTGCTCAATATAGTTAGGGTCGTTGACTATTGAACTGATGTCGTCAATTTTATCAGTTGTCGCATTTTGCAAGGCAATGAAATCCGTATTAGGTGAATATGCTGCACCGAGCTTTTGCAGCAGCCCTTTTTTATATAATGAATCAAGGACTGCATTCGCACATCCGTCGTTATTGCCTAGACAAATCTTTTGGAGCGTGATAAGCTCTTGTACAGATAGGGCTTTCTTGTTTTTGAGCGTTGGCTGTAGTTTGGTGATGTATTTCAGGAAAGCGACGCTCTTTATGGGCGCAAAGAATTTGATGCTGACCTGGAATGCATCGGTATTTGCGTAACTGGGAAGTGCCTTGCCGTCAACAATGCTTTGGTAGAACATCTTGTCGACGCCCTGACCGGATCGTTCGATAAGCCCTGTCTTTTGCAATACTTCGCATAGGAGCTTATTTCGGGGGACGCTGTTGGTTGTGAGTATATTGTCTAAGTCGACCCCGATAGGAAAGCCGCCTGCATTGGTGATTTCGAGATAATCCGGACTTTGCCTTACAACGACATCGCTGTGGATTAAGTAGGACCGGTGGCAAATTGCATTCAGGAGGGCTTCGCGGATGCTTTTCTCGTTATACGAGGGGACATCGTATATGTAGGGCCCATCTTGATAATGCTGGAGCGGGTTGCTTGCGGGCTGATTTATATATTCCCAAATGTGGTCGATTTCTGCAAACAGGGCCTCCTGAAATTCCTTGCGTGCGGAGTATTCAATGGCTGTTGGGATGGTCCTGAATTCCACCGTGATTCTATTTTGTGGTAGATATTTACGAATGGTTTCTCTGTTCCCGAGAAGAATTAGGGCCGCATAGGTACTCTTGTTGCCATGCATCAAATCCAAGTCCGACAGTAGCTGAGTCGTTGACAGTGTCAGAAACAGTGGATTCTCTTGCTTTGCAGAGTATTTTTGTTTTAAGATGTTTATTGCGGCTTTGTCCAGGTCCTTGATTTTCAGGCCTTCACAAATTTTGGCGGAAAAATCGGGTTCCTGTTCAGAAAGGATAGAAAACATTTCGGTATCCGACATTTCACGCAAACTTTCGCCGACGCGCATAAGGGCGACGCCTTCAAATTTCAGCAGGCGGCCAATAGGGCGTGACGGAATATGGATGACGAGTACGCGCAAGTTGTTTTCATGCAATTCTTCGGTCTTTACGCGGATTCCGAGCCGGGTGTATATTTCGTCTTCTAGATTGCCGGTATCGCCTTCTGCGAAATCTGAACCGACGACTCCGTGCGGATATTGGTCGGCCATTCCAAGTACGAGTTTCCCGCCTTTTTCGTTTGCGAGGGCAACTATATAGCCCAGAACACATCTCCGACGTTCTTTAGGATCCGCGTTCTTCCCTCCGGCAAACGGATAATTATGCCTTGCGGCCTTGAATTCAACACGGTCTTCGCTTTCGCGAAGTTTCTTAAGATCGGCTATTCTTGTCATTGAATCAAAATCTCTTTTTTTCTAAATATACATTCAATGGGGCTGTTTAGGCAATAGCGGTGCCCGTGCCTATACCCGCTGCGACGCAAGCTTCGAGAAAGCCCCCGAGGTGGTGTATTTTCCCATTTTAGGTATTGACAATCATACTAATATCTTGTATATTTATTAGTATGGTTGTTAATAGTAAAGAGAAAAAACTGATGGACCTTCTCTCGGAAAAGGGAGGGCGGATTACAGCGAAAGAGGCTTCTCTTGCGGGTATTCACAGAATGTTCCTGAAACAGCTTACCGATGCTGGGAAAATCGTAAGGGTTGCGCGAGGGGTGTATCAGTTAGCTACGACCCAGGAAGATGAACTCCTAAATTTACAGCATCGTTGCCCGACAGGCGTCTTCTCGTGCGAGACGGCTTTGTTCCTGCATTCCTTGATGGAACGCGCTCCGTTTGTGTGGACGATGACTTTTAAGGGGTTCTACCATTCGCCCACTCTAGCAGAAAATGGAATTGTAGTAAAGCATTCATCGAAGAATCTTTATCCTCTTGAAATTGTAGAAGTCAATACGCCCTTAGGTAATGTTGTGCGTGCCTATTCTGCCGAAAGGACCTTGTGCGAAATCATGACGGCCAAGGTCGCTGCCGATATTCAGACAATAACCTATGCAATTAAAACGTACGTCGGCCGTAAAGAAAAGAATATTCCGAAACTGATGCAACTTGCAAAGATTTTTCATGTAGAAAAAAAACTCAGGGCGTATTTAGAGGTGCTGCTGTGATTGCGAATAACGAGATGCAGCTAAAGGCGTTGGTGAAGGATTTGTCTGCGAAGTATGGAATAACGCCACAGGCGACCTTGCAAATGTATTGCCTTGAACGCTTGTTGGATAGGATTGCCGCTTCTCGGTTTCGCAATCATTTCATTATTAAGGGCGGGTTCTTGATTGCTTCTATTCTTGGAGTAGGGAGCCGCTCTACGATGGACATCGATGCGACCATAAAGGGTTTTAGCGTCAGCTATGAAAACGTTGGCTCTGCTTTCAGGGAAATTTGCGGCGTAGATATTGCCGATCAGCTGACTTTCTCGTTCGTGCGGATTGAGGAGATTCGGGAAAAGGATGATTATCTTGGGCTTAGGGTGTTTATTGAATGCCGTTATGGAAAGATGAATGTTCCGTTGACTGTCGATCTTACGACGGGAGATACGATAATTCCCCATGAAATAGAATACATGTATAAATGTGTGTTTGATGATAAGATGATTCCGATTATAGCTTATCCTCTAGAAAATGTTTTTGCAGAAAAACTTGATACGATTATTTCGAGGGGTGTGGCTAATACGCGAACTAGGGATTTCTACGACGTGTATACGCTTTACGCGTTGAAGAAAGAAGAAGTAAACTTTGAAACGCTAAGGATTGCTCTTGAAGCGACTTCTCGCCGGCGGAATACTTTTGAAATTTTGAAAGAATATCCGCAGATTCTGGAAAGTATTAAAGCGGATTCAATGCAAGGTGTTTTTTGGAGAAGATTCGTTGCCAAGAACCCGTTTGCCAGAGGGGTAACTTTGTCGCAGGCTATTGACTGCGCTAAGGAAATGCTGGATTTGGCGAAAGTAAGGAATCCTTACCGACTGTAGATGATTGCCGCCCCGACGATATTCGTCGTGGTGATTGCCTCGCCAAACACATAATGCGCGAGCAGTAGCCCGAACACCACGCCCGTGCCCTTGAACATGTACGCCAGACTCACGTCCCATTCCCCAGCACACCCACCGTGCAGCCCAGGAACGCGATGTACCCCGGCGAGAGAAACTCCCGCTGCGACGCAAGCTTCGAGAACACCCCCGACGTGGTGTAAATGAAGAACGTGCCGATCAGGGCGATGTACTTAAGGATGGAGAGCATTTGATGGGGAATATAGATAAAACGCCCTGCCGGAACAGGCGGAGAAGGGAAAATGGCCGGGAATGTGTGGGCTTTGGGTCAAGCATCTTCAGTGATGGTCACATAGGAGACTATAAAATTAGTGATTTTGGGCAAAAATACACAATAAAAAGTAGTGATTTTTGGCATTTTAGTTAAAATAAAACTTGTGATTTTGGGCAAAATAGGTTATATTTGCCGTAGAGAGGTGAAAAAATGACGAAAAAAGCCCCCATTTTTGAACGAAAGCTCTATAATAAAATGCTCCAATGGAAAAATGAGCGTGACGGTTCAACAGCCCTCATGATAAAGGGCGCCCGACGTGTCGGCAAATCAACGATTGTAGAGCAATTTGCGAAACAGGAATACAAGTCGTATATACTCATTGATTTTTCGAAGGTTTCCTCGGAAATCATGGCCCTTTTCGACGACCTTTCAAATCTGGACTACATTTTTTTGCGGCTCAAAATTGCCTACCAGGTAGAACTGGAAGAACGCAAGTCCTGCATCGTTTTTGACGAGATTCAGCTGTGTCCCAAGGCAAGGCAGGCCATCAAGCATCTTGTCAAGGACCACCGCTACGACTACATAGAAACAGGCTCGCTCATATCCATCAAGAAGAATGTGGAAAACATCGTCATTCCGAGTGAAGAAACTCGAATGGAACTTTTCCCTCTAGATTACGAGGAATTCCGATGGGCTCTGGGCGACAAGGCCACCGCCAATCTGCTCAGAGAGGCCGTCGCCAAAAGAATCCCTCTCGGTAACGGGGTGCACAGAAAACTGATGCGGGACTTTCGGCTGTATATGCTTGTGGGCGGCATGCCGCAGGCGGTTCACGAATATATCCGGTCGAACAGTTTCAAGATGGTCGATTCGGTCAAGCGCGAAATCATAGAACTTTACGAAGACGACTTTTCCAAGATTGACCCAAGCGGTCGTGCCGCAAGCCTGTTCGACGCAATCCCCGCACAACTTACCGGCAACGCCAAGCGTTATCAGGTCGGTTCTGTGCTGCCGGGCACCAAGGCAGACCGCGTTGAAGAAATTGTCGCGAACATGAGTGATTCTTCTACCATCGCACTCGCCTATCATGCAAATGACCCAAATACAGGCCTAGCCATGAACAAGAACATCAATTTCTACAAGATGTTCACCGCCGATACGGGGCTTTTTGTGACTCTCGCCTTCAAGGACAAGGACTTTACGGACAACATCATCTACGAGAAACTGCTGTCAGACAAGACCAGTGCGAATCTGGGATACATTTACGAAAACATGGTTGCACAAATGCTGCGTGCCGCAGGCCACGAACTCTATTACTACGCATGGCCCAAGGAGAATACGAACAGTAATTACGAGGTCGATTTCATCATATCGGAGAAGAGCAAAATTTGCCCCATAGAGGTCAAGTCGTCGAACTACAAGTCGCACACATCTCTTGATGAATTCTGTAAGAAATTTTCAAGCCGCATTGGCCGACGCATTCTCGCCTACACAAAGGACTTTATGGCAGACGGGAAAACAGACTGCATTCCGGTTTATTGGATTCCGTTTTTATCACGCGGATCCTGACGACACCCGCTAAGATAAGTGCGATTGCCGCCGCTTTCCGCAAGTTGTTTTTTTCCTTGAAGCAGACGAATGCCAGGGAAACGCCCTGCCGGAACAGGCGGAGCCGGGAAAATGGGCGACAAAAAGCGAATTCTACTGGACATTTTTTGCAAAATAAGCAAAATTGTCCACTTCTAATAGACAATATTCAGTTTATGGAGCAATGGCACTTTCTCGGCACGTTGACGGCACTTCAATCAAACTTTTTTTGAAAAACGCTTGACAGTGACACCCTGAAAATTTATATTAGTGCACAAGTGAGTAGTTTTTCGCGCGAAATACAATTGAAGACCCGCAATTTCAAGCCTGTTTGTGGGGAGGAGTGAAAAATGAACGATTTTAATATATTGACGTTTATACTAATATCTTGTATATTTATTAGTATGATTGTCAATAGTAAAGAAAAAATGCTGATGGACCTTCTCTCGGCAAAAGGTGGGCGGATTACTGCGAAAGAGGCTTCTCTTGCTGGTATTCACAGAATGTTCCTGAAACAGCTTTCCGATGCCGGGAAAATCGTAAGGGTTGCGCGAGGAGTGTATCAGTTGGAGACAGCGCAAGAGGACGAACTCCTGAATTTGCAGCATCGTTGCCCGACGGGCGTATTCTCGTGTGAAACGGCTTTGTTCCTGCATTCCTTGATGGAACGCGCTCCGCTTGTGTGGACGATGACTTTTAAGGGGTTCTACCATTCGCGCGCCCTAGCGAAAAATGGAATTGTGGTAAAGCATTCCTCGAAGCATCTTTATCCTCTTGAAATCGTAGACGTCAAGACTCCCTTGGGCAATACCGTGCGCGCCTATTCTGTAGAACGGACCTTGTGCGAAATCATGACAGCCAAGGTCGCTGCCGATATCCAGACAATAACCTATGCGATAAAAACGTATGTCGGCCGTAAAGAAAAGAATATTCCGAAACTGATGCAACTTGCAAAGACTTTCCATGTAGAAAAAAAAATCAGAGCGTATTTAGAGGTGTTGCTGTGATATGAGAAAATAAACTTTGAATCGCTAAGGAAATGCTGGATTTGACGAAAGTAAGGAATCCTTACTAACTGTAGAAGATTGCCGCCCCGACGATATTCGTCGTGGTGATCGCCTCGTCAAACGCATCAACAAAATATCGCCAATTACATCAAAAAGTGATTGAAAAGACGTGTGTATAACTATCGCAAAAAGCGATTTTATCGCCTTTTTTATCAATAATCATTCTTTTTGTGATGATTATTATATATATTTCTAACTATGTGGAACGAAATGTCGACACCCTCCATTTTGAGGGAAATGGGAGCAAGGCTCAAGGAATACCGTCTGCGCAAAGGGCTCATGCAGTCCGAACTGGCGGAGTCCGCCGGTGTTGGCGTGGGGACGATTGCCAAGATGGAACGCGGGGGTGCCGTATCCGTACAAATCTTGTTAAGCGTGTTGCGTTCTCTAGGAATGCTCGAGAATATAGAACAACTTCTGCCTGAGCCCCCCGTAAGCCCCCTCTTGTTGCGCAAGTTACAAGGCGGCAAGATTCGGCGTATCAAACGGAGTAAGGCCAAATGAGTGAACTTGTCGTAAATGTACACTTGTGGGATAAGCCTGTCGGAGCGTTATCGTGGGATGCTTCGCGGGGTATTGCCTATTTTGAATATGAGCCCAATTTTGTCCGCAATCCGTTGCCGGTGTCCCCGATAAAGATGCCTGTGACGAAGGGCGTTTTCTCTTTTGCCGAGAACAGGAACAACTGCTTTCGCGGCCTCCCTGGCTTCATTGCGGATTCGCTTCCGGATAAGTTCGGCGACCAGATTATCTCGGAATGGTTCCAGACCATGGGTCGCCCGCTAGAGACGGTGACTCCGCTGGAACGCCTGTGCTATGTGGGCAAGCGTTCTATGGGGGCTCTGGAGTTCGAACCCGGTTTGTCTACGCCGGAGCTTGACGAATCTACGGAAATTCTTGTGGACGATCTCGTAAAACTGGCCGAGAGCATTTTTCGGGATCGTGAAAAATTTCGGGAAAAACTTGTGCAGCAGGATAAGACCCTGTACGATATCTTGCGAGTCGGTACTTCTGCCGGCGGCGCAAAACCAAAAGCGATAATTGCCTATAACGAATCTACGGGTGAGGTGCGCAGTGGCCAGGTTCCTGCACCCAAAGGGTTCGGCTATTGGCTGCTCAAGTTCGACGGCGTAAGTTACAGCGAACACGACAGCATTACTGAAATTCCCCGCGGAATAGGCAACGTCGAATACGCCTACTATAAGATGGCTTTACGAGCCGGAATCCGCATGAGCGAGAGTCGCATTCTTGAAGATAGCAGCGGTTGCCACTTTATGACCAAGCGTTTTGATCGCACAGAAGACGGCTCCAAGCTGCATATGCAAACGCTTGCCGCCTTAGCCCACTTGGACCGAGACACTCGTCATTCTTATGAGGACGCCTTTGCCGTAATGCGTAAACTCGGACTCGACGCCAAGGCAGACGAAGACGTATTCCGTTGCATGGTGTTCAATGTGTTGACAAAAAATAACGATGACCACACCAAGAACATTTCCTTTTTGATGGATGGAGCCGGAACCTGGAAATTGGCTCCCGCATATGACCTGTGCTACGCTAATAATCCGAGGAGTCGCTGGATAAGTCGCCACCAGATGTCGGTGAATATGAAACAAGAGAATATCACCCGCGAAGACCTAAAAGCGGTGGCGGAACGCGTCGGAATCCGCAAGTACGCGGGAATCATAGACCAAGTTGAAAATGCGGTCGCTTGTTGGAACGAGATTGCGAAGGATTGCGGCGTTCGCGAAAATCACCGCGAAGAGATTTCGCGGGAACTGCATGAGAAATGAAATAGCCTAGAATTCCCCTTATAAGACCTGCTCAAGTCGCGGATGTACATCATTCGCGGGGCAAAAACGATTGAATTATACTTGACGGGGATTTTTCTCAAGACTGCGTTCAGAAGCAGAGTCTACCAAAGGAGGTATGAAAATGGCGAAGGTCGCGGTGTAGGCCAATCACCGTTTGCTGTCGATCTTTTTTAAAAACTCCTTGTCGTTTCCGTGGAAGCAAGTTTCATAAAAATCGGGTTCGTTTTTCTTTAGCCAGCGTACTTTTTCCTTCATTCCCTTTCGAATGTGCGAAATGTCAAGATGTGAATATTTCTCAACGGCGTGGGCGATATCTAGGATGTCGGGCCCGCAAAAACATGCGTCGTAATTGACATAGTCTATGAAGCCAAACCGGTCTTCTTCAACCTTCAGTTTTTCTTTGTAAGAAATAAAGACGTAATCGTCCTTGAACAGATGGTTTAGCTTCGCCATTTTGTATTGGATATCGACAACGCCCGACGTCTTGAGGAAACCCGTCATATACCAAAGCGTGCGACTGTGAATTTTTATGTAGTCTTCGGGCAGGTCCTCTGCTACGATTTTTGTCGGATAGCGTCCGTGTGAGTACAGAAATTTATTCTCGGTGTCCAGGATTTCCCGAAATCCTTTCCCGAATTTGCCATATGTGTAGATGAATGAATTGATACGCGGCTTCTTTCCCATAATTTGCTCCTTTGCTTTTTTTGCACTAGCAAGAATAAATCTATACTCGGCGTAATCCTGCTGTCAAGGGCTTGAACTGCGGGTGTGGAATTCAAAAAAAATAATGTACCTATTGCATTTATTAAAATTTTAATGTATATTGTAGGTGTAGTAAAATAATGAGGTGGTAGGTGCAAGTAGTATATGCAGATAAAGAATTGGCTCGCTGCGCAGGTGACAAGGCCTATGCAGTGAAGAAAATGGGGCAACGTCGTGCGGACGTCTATTTGAATAGGATAAACGACCTTCAGGGCGCCGCTGATCTGGAGTCTTTAAAGAATGTTCCTGGACGATATCACGAGTTGGTTGGCAATCGTGCTGGCCAATGGGCGTGCGACTTGGACCATCCGTATCGGCTTATCTTTAAACCGGTTATGAATAGTGCTGGAAATATTGTTGGTTTGATTGTCGAAAATACCGTTTCCATTCTAGAAATTGTAGATTATCACAAGTAGGAGCGTTTATGCAGGTATATAGATGTGATGAATTGGCTTATGTGACTCCGCCAGGTAGGACGCTGTCGGAAAAGTTAGAAGAAATGGGTCTCGATGCCAACGATTTGGCTGCACGCATGGGCTACACGCCCAAGGCGGTGAACGATATTTTGCAGGGATATTGCCGTATAACGCCGGAAGTGGCGTTTTCGCTTGAGGTAATAACCGAAATTCCTGCGAACTTCTGGCTGCGACGTCAAATTGCGTACGATGAGTACCTTGCCCGCGAATATGTCAAAGCCTCCCTTGACAACCAGCCTCTCTGGAGAAAGTCTTTTCCCGAAGAACTTGGCGTGCGCGACTGGGTACGGCGCGGTAAAAACGAGGCTGACGACAAATCGGGCCTTTCGCTCCTCAAGTTCTTCGCGGTGGCGTCTCCGCAGGCGTGGGACAGTTATTACAAGGATGCTCGCCTGAAGGTCGCCTTCCGCATTTCGCTCGCCGATGTCAAGGACCCGTATGCCATGTCGGCATGGATTCGTCGGGGCGAAATCCTTTCGGACCAGGACCCGATGGAAAAGCTGGGGCAGCCCGCGGTCCGCAAGAACCTGAAGGCGGCGCTCCCCGAAATCATCGCATTTGCGGCGGCCAACAAGGTTCGCCCGAAGAGCAAGAAGCGCATTACCTACTGGACGCCCGAGGCGGAAGTGGTTGACGACTGCATGACTGGCCTGCAGGCGCTGTGCCGCAATATCGGTATCCGCGTGCTGTTTGTGCAGAACTTCAAGAGTTCGCCGGTTCACGGGATGTACCGCTGGTACAAGGACGTTCCCCTAATCCAGCTGCACGACCGCTTCGAGAAGCGCGCGACGATGTGGTTCACGTTCTTCCATGAGCTGGCGCACGTGCTTTACCACGGCAAGAAGGGGATTTGTCTGCAAAACATCGAAATCACGCACAACTATCCCGAAAAAGAGGACGAGGCGAACGCCTTCGCGCAGAAGTGCATGGTGGATGCGGGATTTAAGGTATAAAAAAAGCGAGGGTGACACGCTAATGTTGCGCGTTTTGTTTCCGCGCGACGTGCATTAATTACGCACCCAACTTCGCGCGGATCCAGTTGTTGGCGTTGGCAATAGCACCGGCAATCTTGTCGACTTCCTTGGTACCGGCCTGAGCGCGGTCCGGGCGTCCACCGCCGCGGCCACCGCAAGCAGCGGCGAGGTCCTTGACGAGGTCGCCGGCCTTGATGCCCTTGGCCTGGACGTTCTTGCCGACCATCACGGCGATGCTTCCGTTGCCTTCGCCCTTGTTCGCAATCACGGCGACGCTGTCGGTGTCGAGCTTGTTCTGAACGCCGTCCAGCAAGTTCTTGTACTTTTCATCCGGCATGGAGAGCTCGCGAACAATCAGGTTCACGCCCATCACGTTGATGCCGCCGTTCAAGAGTTCGGCAGCGGCGAGCGTCGCAAGTTCCAGCTTCACGGACTGGAGGCTCTTTTCCAAGTTCTGCGTTTTGGCGAAGCTCTGCTGAATGCGGTCGAGAACTTCGACGTCCTTGCAGCGGAGCTGTTCGTGGAGAGCGGTGAGAATCTGCGTACCGGCGCGGAGCAGGCTCAGAGCACCGCGACCAGAGACGGCTTCGATACGGCGCACGCCAGCGGACACGCTGGATTCACTAACAATCTTCACGAGGCCGATGTTACCGGTGTTCTGCACGTGCAAGCCACCGCAGAGTTCCTTGGAGAATTCTTCGTTGCAGGCGCCCATCTTCACGACGCGGACTTCGTCGCCATACTTTTCGCCGAACAGAGCCATGGCACCACTTGCCTTCGCTTCGTCAACCCCCATCACCTGGGTGTTGACCGGCAGGCATTCCATCACCTTCGCGTTCACGATGTCTTCCGCCTTCTGGATTTCTTCGGCGGTCATCGCGTTGAAGTGGCTGAAGTCAAAGCGGAGGAGTTCGTTGGAAACAAAGCTACCCTGCTGCTGCACGTGGGTACCAAGCACCTGGCGGAGCGCGGCCTGCAGCAAGTGAGTGGCGGAGTGGTTCTTGCGGATATCGTTACGGCGGTCGTTATCGACGGTGGCCATGAACACGGCACCCATCGTCGTTTCGTTGGCCGTACCCTTCTTCACCTTACCGCGGCAGAGGGCGGTGTCGTTCACCTTCACGGTGTCGAACACGTCGATTTCCAAATCAGCAGAAACGAGCGTTCCCTTGTCACCGACCTGGCCACCCATTTCGGCATAGAACGGAGAGGTTTCAAGCACGATGGAGAGGACTCCCTTGTCTTCACGCCAGCGGACAACCTTCGTTTCGCAAGCGGAGAGTTCATAACCCACGAACTTGGTGCTTTCTTCGCTGTACTGCGTCCAACCTTCGGTACCCATCGTGTTGATGCCCTGCTTCATGTTGGCGCGGGCGCGGGCCTTCTGTTCTTCCATGCACTGAGTGTATCCTTCTTCGTCAATGGTAAGGCCCTTTTCTTCGGCGAGAATACCGGTGAGGTCCGGCGGGAATCCGTAAGTATCGTAAAGGAGGAACACCTTGTCGCCCGGCACGGTCTTTGCGTCGCCGAGTTCAGCCACGATGCCGGCGAAGCGTTCGAGGCCGGCGTCGAGCGTGCGGATAAAGCTTTCTTCTTCGCTCTTGATCACGGAGGCCACGAATTCCTTGCGTTCGCGGATTTCCGGGAAGGCATCGCCCATTGTGTCGGCAAGCACCTGCACGAGCTTGTAGATAAAGGCTTCCTTCTGGCCCAGCAGGCGGGCAAAGCGGCTCGCGCGGCGGAGAATGCGGCGAAGCACGTAGCCACGGCCTTCGTTGCTCGGGAGAGCTCCATCGGCAATAGCGAAGGAGATTGCGCGGATGTGGTCGGCAATCACGCGGTGCGGAGTACCGGCTTCGCCATCGTTGTACGGCACGCCACTTAGTTCAGCAATCTTTGCGATAATCGGAGTGAACACGTCGGTGTCGTAGTTGCTGGTCTTGCCCTGCAAAATAGCGCAGATACGTTCGAAGCCCATGCCGGTATCGACGTTCTTTGCCTTCAGCGGAATCAAGCTTCCGTCGCTCACGCGTTCGTACTGCATGAACACGTTGTTCCAGATTTCAATGTAGCGGTCGTTTTCGCCGTTCACACCCTTGATGGGGTCCTTGAACGTTTCGGCCTGCGTAGCGAGGTCGCCGCGGTCATAATGGATTTCGGAGCAGGGGCCGCACGGACCGGTGTCGCCCATTTCCCAGAAGTTGGAGTGAGCATCGAAGCGCATGATGCGATCATCCGGAAGACCGGACACGTCCTTCCAAATCTGCCAAGCTTCATCGTCATCCTGGTACACGGTCGCGAACAGGCGTTCCTTCGGGAGTTTCCACACTTCGGTCAAAAGTTCCCAAGCCCAGGCGATGGCTTCTTTCTTGTAGTAGTCGCCGAAGCTCCAGTTGCCGAGCATCTCGAAGAAGGTGTGGTGGTAGTTGTCGCGGCCCACCACGTCGAGGTCGTTGTGCTTACCGGACACGCGGAGGCACTTCTGGCTGTTGCATGCGCGCTTCCAGCCCTTCGGATTGTCGCCCAGGAAGATAGCCTTGAACTGGTTCATGCCCGCGTTCGTGAACATGAGCGTCGGGTCGTCATGCGGGACCACCGGCGAAGAACGCACAAAGAGGTGGCCCTTGGATTCAAAGAACTTGATGAAAGATTCGCGCACCTGCGCAGAAGTCATAGTAGGCATAATGTGTCCCTTTTATTTTTCGGGCGTAAATTTAGCAAAAGGCGAACGTAGCGGCAAAACAACTTGTTGTTTTGACATTGCTGAGCCGTGCTAAATGCGCTCCGAAGGAGCGCCAATTTAGAAAAAAAAGACCCCCGGACAAGTCCGGGAGTCCCATTAGGAGGAGCGAATTTCGTTAAAAGCTACAGTTCGTAGTCGAGGCGGAGTTTGGCGTAGCCGTTTTCCACGCGGATGTTCAGGTCGCGGTACATCACGCGCTCCATTTCCCAGTTGCCTTCGGACCAGCGGCTGTAATCAAGAGCGTCGCCTTCGAAGTCATCTTGCCAGGAGAGGGTGAAGCCCTTGGTGTCCGCATTGTAGGCGTACACACGCACGTAGTCGATATGCTGCTCGATGGGGAGATTTTCCGGAGCCCACTTGCCGGTCCAGCTAGCGGTCTTGGAGGCCCACAGGTTGAAGCGGAGGGACTGCTGTTCCGTAAGGAACTTCACCTGGTCCGCATCGGCGTGGCTGCCCACAAGTTCACCCGTCGCAACACGGCGGACTTCTACGCTGTCGATTTCCCAGGCCACGTAATCCGGAGTCCAGACGATTGCATACAAATGAAATTCATTCGTCGCGTCGAAACCGAATTCGTGAATCTTTTCCGAAGATGTCAGGCCCGAAATGGAGGGGTCAGCCTCACGCGTAAGGATATTGGACTGCCACGAGTTCGGGTCCTTGCCGAGAATCTCGATGTCAATCTCGTTCCACGGCTCATCGCCCTTTTTCCAGGAGAGGTCGTAGTTGAGGAACATGGAGCTCACGGAACCGCTTGTAGCGGCCATCTTCATGCGGGCCTCGAAACGCCCGTACAGGAACTGTTCCTTGCCGGTAAGTTCCGCTCCGTAGAACGTGTACTTTTTGGTCGGGTCGTACGGTCCATCGACTGCGGGTGGAATCGGGTCGATGCCGCCGGCCGACGGAGTTGCCGATGAAGAGAGAGGAACATCGGGCAAGACCGAGGAAGACGACAGTTCCGGCAGGAGCATGTCGGAAGAAGATGTCGGGTCAATGACCGCCATGTCCGAAGAGGAACCCAGGTCTGTCGGGAGCGCGTCGGAAGAGAGTGCCGGATCGGGATTCACCGGGGCGGTGGAGGAGGAGTCGTCGGAGCAGGCGACAAATGCGGCAGCGACAACCAGGGGCAAGATGAATTTCGTTTTCATGGGAACCTCGCGGTTTCAAGTTTTTCTGTTTTTAAAGGTATCTTTTTTTCTTGGGTCGCGCACGCGTAGACGCTAAAGTTCTGTAAAAAGTGTATCAACTGTACTAAAAATGCCCGCGCCGCCAGAATTCTTTTCCCGTCGCACGCGTTATTTCATTGACCCTCAACAAATTGCAAAATATTTAATTTTTCCTGTTGCTCTTTGATAATTTATTATGTATATTTGTAATAATTACAATGTAGTGCAAACACAGACGGGCGCCGATTTTTTGGGGATTGACCCCACCGCTTTTTTGGTAGATTTGGACTCATAAATCAGGTTGTTTTTGCTTTTTGAATAAGGATAAAAGAAGGTAAAAGATGATAGTGAAAGAAGAATGGGACGGACTCGTCGGCCAGCGCTGGAAAGAAGAAGTCAACGTCCGCATGTTCATCCAGAAGAACTACAAGCCCTACGACGGGGACAAGTCGTTCCTCGTGGGCCCGACCGCCGCCACCACCAAGCTCTGGAACGAGGTCCAGGAACTGCAGAAGCAGGAAATCGCGAAGGGCGGCGTGCTCGACATGGATACCGACGTGGTATCTACGCTCACGAGCCACCCCGCCGGCTACATCGGCGAAGGCACGAAGGATTTGGAAAAGATTGTGGGCCTCCAGACGGACAAGCCCCTGAAGCGCGCGTTCATGCCGTTCGGCGGCATCAAGATGGCCGAGGAATCCTGCAAGAACTACGGCTACACCCCGAGCGCAGAACTGCACCACATTTTCACGGACTACCACAAGACGCACAACCAGGGCGTGTTCGACGCGTACACCCCGGCAATGCGCGCAGCCCGTAAGGCCCACATCATCACGGGCCTCCCCGACACCTACGGCCGCGGTCGAATCGTGGGCGACTACCGCCGCGTGGCCCTCTACGGCATTGACTACCTCATCGAGAAGAAGATGGCCGACAAGGCCCTCACCGACGAGACCGACATGTCCGAAGAAGTCGTGCGCCAGCGCGAGGAACTCGCCGAGCAGATCAAGGCGCTCCAGGGCATGAAGGAAATGGCGAAGATTTACGGCTACGACATTTCGAAGCCCGCAAGGAACGCACGCGAGGCCGTGCAGTGGCTGTACTTCGGCTACCTCGCCGCCATCAAGACGCAGAACGGTGCCGCAATGAGCGTGGGTCGCGTATCCACGTTCCTCGACATCTACATCAACCGCGACATGGAGAAGGGAATCCTCACCGAAGAGGAAGCCCAGGAACTCGTGGACCACTTCGTGATGAAGCTCCGCATGGTCAAGTTCGCGCGCATCACGAGCTACAACGAACTGTTCAGCGGCGACCCGGTGTGGGCGACGCTCGAAGTTGCGGGCCTCGGCCAGGACGGCCGCCACATGGTCACCAAGACGGACTACCGCTTCTTGCATACGCTCGTGAACATGGGCCCCTCGCCCGAACCGAACCTCACCGTGCTCTACAGCCCGCGCCTGCCCGAGAACTTCAAGAAGTTCGCCGCGGAAATCTCCGTGAAGACGAGCGCTATCCAGTACGAGAACGACGACACGATGCGCCCCATCTGGGGTGACGACTACAGCATCTGCTGCTGCGTCTCTGCAACGCAGACCGGCAAGGAGATGCAGTTCTTCGGTGCACGTGCGAACCTCGCGAAGGCGCTCCTGTATGCCATCAACGGCGGTAAGGACGAGGCGATTTGCAAGGGCCAGCAGATTGGCCCCGAGTACCCGCCCATCACGAGCGAATACCTGGACTACGACGAGCTGGTGCACAAGTTCGACCTGTACCTCGACTGGCTTGCACGCCTGTACGTGAACACGCTGAACCTTATCCACTACATGCACGACAAGTACTACTACGAGGCCGCCGAGATGGCGCTCATCGATACCGACGTGCGCCGTACGTTCGCGACCGGCATCGCAGGCTTCAGCCACGTGGTCGACAGCCTCTGCGCCGTGAAGTACGCGAAGGTGAAGGTCATCCGCGACAAGGAAACCGGCCTTGCGCAGGACTTCCAGATTGAAGGCGACTTCCCGCGTTACGGAAACGATGACGACCGCGCCGACGACATTGCCGTGTGGCTCCTGAAGACGTTCATGGCGAAGATCAAGCACAACCCGACCTACCGCCATTCTGAACCGACGACCAGCATTCTCACGATTACGAGCAACGTTGTCTATGGCAAGGCGACGGGAACGCTCCCCGATGGGCGCAAGGCGGGTGAACCGCTTTCTCCGGGCGCGAACCCGAGCTACGGTGCCGAAAAGCACGGCCTCCTGGCTTCGCTCAATTCCGCATCCAAGATTCCGTACGACTACGCGCTCGATGGCATCAGCATCACGCAGACCATCAACCCGGCAGCGCTCGGGCACGACGACGCGGAACGTACCGAAAAGCTCATGCAGGTCTTGGACGGGTACTTCAGTACCGGAAGCCACCACCTGAACGTGAACGTGTTCGGCGTCGAGAAGCTGAAGGATGCGATGGAACACCCGGAGAAGGAAGAATACCAGAACTTCACTATCCGCGTGTCCGGCTATGCGGTTCGCTTCATCAAGCTTACGCGCGAACAGCAGCTCGACGTGATTGCCCGCCAGGCGCACGGCGTATTATAAGACCGCTCGCGCTAAACCCGGGTATTAAATTACTCCGGATTGCGCTCGCTCTCGCCTGCAACGACTCGTTAAGACGAGTCGTCTCCGGCTCACGGAGTGCTGTAATCGTTTATCGCCTTTATCAAGAAGCCCCCGCAAGGGGGCTTCTTCAATCTTATTGACGGTTTCTTTTCAAATCAACCGTATCAATTATCACCGAACGTTTTATCAAAGTGTCGGCAGAATATATCCGCTTCAGTTTAATCTTGTACAGGGTATCATTTATTGTCAAATCGTAAACGGGTATTTCAGAGCCCTTTACAACCGCAGAATCACTGCATTTCCTATTTGAAGGCACAGACGTGCCGACAGTCAGGCTTTTACAATTCCCCATGGGTTTGGTATAACTAATCTTTATCTTGATGCAATCTACGGTCGTATCCTTCGAAAACAAAATCATGGACGCATCATCATAAAAACAGCCCATCGAAAACGAGCAGCATAAGACGAGTATGGCGATTATTCTATTTGCCATAAATTATTCATCATTCAGAAGGTCGTAAGAAGATGCTTCTTGCATCCATGGACAAATACTTCTTTCGCAAAGAAATTGTACATGTTGTCATCCCCTCTGATTTCTTCATTGCCCGGGAAATACTCAAACCTTTCTTTTAATGAAGCATGCTTATTGCTTTTCCCCTTCCACATGAACAAGGAAATTCTTGGTCCATTTTTTGACGGCTTTTCTCGCGTCACAATCCTCACATTATTTTCAATGTTATTCAGCCTTTCCATCTGTTCCGGGGTCAGGCTCTCGTACACACCGCAAACGCTCGACCAGACCTTGTTTACCTCTTTGTTTTTAGAATACATGAAATACCCTTCATTCACCGGGTACATATAAATCACAAGATCATCGTCTAAAGAAAATGTGTCGTCAAAATGACTAAAGTAATGGTTCAGGAATAGCCCAAAAGCCGAATAGGACTTCTCGTCATCCAAGCACTGCTTGCATTGACTTGTCATCACGCTGTCAATGGGAGGCGGGCAAGAATCGTCTTCACGATTTTCGCAGCCTAGGAAAATAAAAAGCAAAAAACAGACAAGTAATCTACCGAGCATTTTGCACCTCCCAGTTAAATTCTCGAGTATGCAAGAGCGATTCTAGATTTCCACGAGGATTCCTGCGTGGAGGTATACGAAGCCGTGCCCGTCATGGTGCAGGTACTGGTAACCCGCCGTAAGCAAGATGGACGAGTAGTCCCCGTTCTTGATATCGAGGCCACCACCCGCACGCCAGAACATCTGGTGGCGTTCGCCAATCATGTAGCCAAAATCGCCGATAGCGACCGGGAGCACCTGCCGCCCGATGGGGAGGCGCACCCACAGGCTGGCAGAAAGCGGAACGTAGCCCACGTTGTCGAGTTCCTCGTAACCGCCGCCCACGCCCACAAAGGTCATCTTGTCGATAGGGAACCACCAGTGGCCATAGAAACTCATGTTGAACTTGGAGAGTTCGCTCACGTGGTTCGTGACACCGCCCTGCACGTCCATTGTGAAGGCGTTCGCCGGGATGACAGCAAATGCGACGGCCAACAAGACCGCCTTTAGAACAGCAAACTTTGACAATGTCTTTTTTTCATGCATCTTCAACTTCTAACTCTCGTTTCGAAATATTGCAAGTCTAGATTCTGCTCCTTTGAACCTAACGCGACTATGGGGCTAAAGCCCCAGGTCTTGTATATCGACTTCGCAACTACGTTGCTCCGCTCAGAATGACACTTTCTCTCACCTATTCTATGCACTCTGCTCAGAATGACACATCCTTTCATCCAAAACACTCATTCATCGCTGCGCGCTTCGCGGGCCCAGCCACCGCTCTTTTCACGCCTGAACGAGAGGAAGAATCCCTTGAGCAGGGCAAGGTTCATCGACATAAAGTAATATGCACTCGGCACCGCCTTCGTCACGCAAACAAGGAAGGCGAGCACAAGGAACCCGAACGACACTTGATAAACACGGCCAAAAGGCAAAAGGAGCGTGTTCAGGATAAACAGCAGTATTATGAGGTGCGGGGAGAACCAGCGCAGAATCTTGTGCGAGAAGAAGAGGTACGCAAGCAGCGGGCGGAACGGGTTCAGCAGCGGCAGGTAAGACCACAGGTAGTTGAAGTTCGCGCGCCCGATACGCACCTTGCGCCGGAACTCGCCGCTCGATTCCTTCGATGTCTGTTCCGTGCCGATGGCGCTTGCGACAAACGTGCAGAAGTACCCTTTCTGGAGAATCTTCGTGGTAATGAAGAAGTCGTCCATGACGCTCTTCTTTACGGGCAGTTCCGTGTAGAGGTTACGCCGGATGGCGTAGAGAGCGCCGTTACCGCCGATAAGCCTGTCGAGGATTCCCTCGAACTTCTTGATTTCGGATTCCAAATCCCAGTACGAACTTTCGCCCTGGCCGAGCATGCTCCCGCTCTTGTCCGAAAGAATCAGGTGGCCGCAGACGCACCCGATTTTGCGGTCCTCGAAGGGGGCGACAAGCTTGCGCACCACATTCGGGAAGAACATCGTGTTCGCGTCGCAGAACACGAGAATCTCGCCTTTCGCAATCTTCTGCAGGCGGTTGAGCATCGCCGCCTTGCCCGCGTTCTTCGGGGCCTTCACGAGGGTGATTCCCTTGTCGGCGTATCGCGCGATAATTTCTGCGGTGCGGTCGGCAGAACCGTCGTCGCCTATCAGGACTTCGAGTTTCTCCTTCGGGTAGTCGATTTCCAGGATGTTCTGGATTTTGCGCTCGATGACGCCTTCCTCGTTGAAGGCCGATATCAGGAGCGAAACCGTAGGCAGATCAAAATTTTCAATGATATCGCGGCGGCGGCGCTTGAACAGTTCGCTCACGAACGGGAGCGTCACCGGGAAAATCACGTAGCAGAGCGCAAGCAGAAAAAACAGCCCCCAGAAGGCGACGCGCAAATAGAATACTACTTCTTCACTCATTGTTTTATCCACTCCTCTTCCTTTACAAGGAACTTGAAAAGAAGAGACTGCATTTCTTCGGGGCTCATGGAGTCCGTTACCGTCAATATAGTAAGACCTTTCGGCGCCACGAGCACGAAGGCGGGCAAAGCGCTCAATTCCCACGTGTCGAAGTAGCAGCGCTGTACCGTCTTGCGCTCCCCGTCACACGAAATCGTGTCTTGCGACTCGGCATTGAGCTTTACGGCATAGAACCTGCTGTTCAAAACCGAGGCGACCGTCGGGTCGCTGTACACGTTCGCCTCCATGATGCGGCAGGGCACGCACCAGTCCGCATACAGGTCGACAAAGATGAGCTTCGGGTTCTGTTTCGCCTTCGCGAGCGCGGTGTTGTAATCCATCCAGTGGACTTTAGACTTCTTCTTCGGGACAGCCGCATACGCGGGCGATAAACCGGCGGGCACGCAGAACGCCAACAGGAACAAGACCGCGGCAAACGCTTTCGCAAAACGGGAAACGCGCGTCACTTCTTCTCCCCCTTCTTTTTTTCCTTGACCGGCTTCGGGATGCCCAGCAGCGAATCGATGCGCTCGGTAACCGCACGCTCGAACGGGAGCCACATGGCGTCGTCGTTCAGGACGGCGTCGCATGCCTGCGTAAACGTTTCGGTGGTATAGCCGTACTTCTTGAGGGTCGCCTGGCGGGCAAGCCTTGCCGCAGGCGCTTCTGCACCGTAGTTCTGCTCGATTATGCGCACTTCGACAAACGCTTCCACCAGGCGCATGTCGGGCTTGATATCTTCCTTGCTGCACGAGGCGAGCAGGAACGCGGCGAGCACGGCAAAAGCAAAACGAAACGCGGTCGCCCGCGCCTCATTTGCCGTATCTTGCGTGAATCTCGCCATCGCCGGAACCCTTAGACTTTAAGGCTGCTCTTCCAGCGCGTTCTCGAAAAGGCCTTCCACGTATTCGGCCTTGCTGAAGGGCACCAGCTGGTCGATGCGCTCGCCCATGCCAATCCAGCGGATGGGAATCTGGAGCGAACTTGCAATGCTGAGAACCGCACCTCCACGTGCAGTCCCGTCGAGCTTGGTGACCACGAGCCCCGTCAGGGGGAAACTCTGGTTGAAAATCTTCGTCTGGTTGATAGTGTTCTGGCCGGTATTGCCGTCAATCACGAGCCACATGTCGTGCGGAAAATCCGGGTTCACCTTCTTCATCACTCGGACTATCTTCTTGAGTTCTTCCATCAGGTAGTCCTTGTTGTGCAGGCGGCCGGCGGTATCAATCAGCACCACGTCGCACCCGCGGGCGACGGCGGCCTGGCAGGCGTCAAATGCGACTGCCGCAGGGTCACTCCCTTCCTGGTGCTTCACGAATTCTGCACCGCTGCGCTCGGCCCACGTCTCGAGTTGTTCGATGGCTGCGGCGCGGAACGTGTCGCATGCCGCAATCATCACCTTCTTGCCTTCATTAATCCAGCGCGAGGCGAGCTTGCCAATCGTAGTCGTCTTGCCGGCACCGTTCACGCCAATCACGAGAACCACGTGCGGCTTGCCCTTGAGTTCAAACGGCGGCGGGTCCTTGAGCAGGCGTTCCGCCTCGCTCCGCATGATGTCGAGCACCTGCTCGGTCGTAAGCGACTTGCCCAGCGCCTGTTCGCGGAGTGCATCCGTCAAGAGGAACGCGGCTTCCACGCCCACGTCGGCCTTGATCAGGTGTTCCTCGAGTTCCTCGAGCGTGTCGTCGGTAATCTTGCCCGCGCCGACAATGCCCTTGAGTTCGCCCATGAGGGCGTCGCGCGTCTTCGCAAGACCGTTCTTGATGGCAGAAAACAGGCCCATTTCTAGAATCCTTTAACGCGCCGTTAGACGAGGCTCTCGACCTTGTCGACCAGGCCGTAGGCCTTGGCCTCTTCGGCGCTCATGAAGTTGTCGCGTTCGGTATCGCGGTCGATTTCCTCGATCGTGTGTCCGGACGTTTCGGCAAGGATCTTGCCCGTGATGCCGCGGATGCGGAGCATTTCTTCGGCCTGGATCTGGATGTCGCTCGCGGGAGCCACAATCTCGCCGTGGATGAGCGGCTGGTGAATCATGATGCGGGCGTTCGGCCATGCGACGCGCTTGCCTTTTGCACCGGCGGTAAGGAGCACGGCACCCATGGATGCCGCCTGGCCGCAGCAGACCGTCACGACGTCGCTCTGGATGGCGTTCATGCAGTCGTAGATGGCAAGGCCGCTAGAAATCACGCCACCCGGGCTGTTGATGAAGAACACGATGTCTTCGTGGTTCAGGGAATCCAGGTACAGGAGCTGCTTCACGATGCGTTCGGCGCTCTCGTCATCGACGCCACCCCACAGGAAGATACGGCGCTTGGAAGCGAGGAATTCTTCCGCCTTCTTCATCATTTCCGGAGTCTGGTTTTCTTTCTTTTCGTTGCAGTCAGCCATAGTAAATCCTTTTTGTTCGGGTACAATTTAGAAATTTCATTTTATTATCGTCCTGGACCCGTGAATTGTAAAGCCTGAATGGGGTTATTTGACCATTTTTTTTATATTCCCTCCCATGCCCTCCCGCACGTATGCTGCCATAGACCTCAAGTCGTTCTTTGCCTCGGTGGAATGTATCCTCCGGGGCATTGACCCGTTGAAGGCGAAACTCGTGGTGGCCGACGAGAGCCGCACCGAGAAGACGATTTGCCTTGCGGTGACGCCTGCGCTAAAGGCCTACGGGATACCCGGGCGTGCGCGCCTGTTCGAGGTGAACCAGAAGGTGCGCGAGGTGGAGCGCCGTACGGGCGAAAAAATCGAGTTCATTATCGCGAAGCCGCAGATGGCAAAATATGTGGAGTACTCCACGAAGGTCTACAACGTATATCTCAAGTACGTGAGCGCAGAAGACATTCACGCGTATTCCATCGACGAGTGCTTTCTGGATTTGACGCGCTACCTTAAGTTGTACAAGATGACGGCGCGCGAACTGGTGAAGACGATTATCCAGGACGTGTTCAACACGACGGGAATTACCGCTACAGGCGGAATAGGCACGAACCTTTACCTGTGCAAGGTCGCGATGGATATCATGGCGAAGCACGTGGAGGCGGATAGTGACGGCGTGCGAATCGCGGAACTCGACGAGATGAGCTACCGGAAAAATCTCTGGTCGCATCGCCCGATTACGAGCTTTTGGCAGGTGGGTCGCGGCATAGCGGCGAGGCTAGAGAACTGCTACCTGAACGGCGGGCGGGGTATCCGCACGATGGGCGACATTGCCCGCGTGAGTGTCAAGAATCCCGAGGCGCTCTACAAGATGCTCGGCGTGAATGCGGAAATCCTGATAGACCATGCCTGGGGTTACGAACCGTGCACCATCGCAGATATCCGGAAGGCGAAACCTCGCAGCCGCAGTACGGGCGAGGGGCAGGTTCTACAGGACCCGTACCCGTTCGACAAGGCGCGTATCGTGGTGCGCGAGATGGTGGATACCGTCTCGATGGCGCTGGTGGAACATGAACTTGTATGTAACGGGCTCGTGCTTACGGTGGGTTATGACCGCGAAAACGTGGACAAGGGAACCTATCACGGCGAGACGGTGCAGGATTTTTATGGAAGGACGGTGCCGAAGCCAGCGCACGGTACGGCGAATATCGGGTACTACACGAGTTCGCAGACGGTGATGGCCGACGCTGTGATGAAGCTCTTTGACCGCATCGTGAATCCGGAACTTACGGTGCGTCGCCTGAACCTGGTCGCGACAGACATCGTGGACGAAAAGAACCGCGGGTTCGACCTGTTTACTGACGTGCAGAAGCAGGAACGCGAAAAGAAGCGCCTGAAGGCGGAACTGCTTATAAAGAAGCGGTTTGGCAAGAACGCCATCGTGAAGGGCATGGACCTGCAGGAAGGTGCGACGACCATCGAGCGGAATGGGCAGATCGGAGGGCACCGAGCTTAATTGATGATTGATGATGGATGATTATAAAGACATAATAAATTTGCCGTACCCGAGGGACGACTGGAATTTCCTCATGAAGCACCCGCGCATGAGCATGGAGGCCCGTGCGAAGATTTTCCACCCGTTTGCAGCACTCCGCGGGCATGCGGAAGCGCTTGATGCCACCGCGGAACGTAAGATGGATTCCGTCGAAAACGAGTTCGTGCTCGAGGACCCGGATATGGTGATGCCCGAGGAAGGCTCCGATTTTTTATAATTGCAGTCATGAAGCATTTTATTGTAGCGATAACGGCACTTGTGTTTGCGTTTGCGAGTTTATCCGTAGCGAAGCCCGCGAAGGCGAAGGCTAGCCCGAAACCCACCAGGACGGCAGCAAAGGCGGTGAAGAAATCCGAAGTGAAGGATGCCCGCGACGGGCAGGTTTACCGCGTGGTAAATATTGCGGGCCTTATCTGGATGGGCGACAACCTGAACTACAATGCGGAAGGCAGTTTTTGCCTCGATGACGACGAGAACAGCTGCATGGCCTATGGGCGCCTGTACAGCTGGGATGTTGCGCAGAAGGCGTGCCCTGCGGGTTTCCGCGTGCCGACACACGCAGATTTCGAGAAACTCTGGACGGCTGCTGGCGCGGATTTTAATGCGGGTTACCTATTGAAGACAAACTACGGCTGGAAAGGTGACACCAACGGGAACGATACGCTCAAGTTTTCTGCCATGCCTGCGGGCAACCGCTTCGATGACGGCACGTACGGTAACCTCGCGAAGTTCGCCTTCTTCTGGACTGCGGACGACAAGTCGGAAGATATCCCTGCGGGCGAGGCTCGCGTGTGGTACCTCACGAACAAGTCGATGGCCTTCGGTTACACCGCGAAATCCAAAAAGTTCGCGTTCTCGCTCCGCTGCGTCAAGTAAAGTTTTTTGCTAGATTGAAACTTATGCCCATTCGCAACATTGCAATTCTCGCCCATGTGGACGCCGGCAAGACGACCCTGTCGGAACGCATTCTGTTTGCGGCGGGCGAGGTGCGCCGGCCGGGCAAGGTGGAAGAGGGCCTTGCCACGATGGACTACATGCCCGAAGAAAAGGAACGCGGTATTACCATCGAGAGCGGCGTCGCTCATTTCGAGTGGAAGAACACCTGGTTCAATTTTATAGATACTCCGGGCCACGTGGATTTTGGCGCGGAGGTGGACATGGCGCTCGGTGCGGTGGAAGGTGCCGTGTTGGTGGTGAGTGCCGCGAGCGGTGTCGAGACGCAGACCGTCGCCGCCTTCCGCAAGTTACGCGAGGCGGGCGTCCCCGTAATCCTGTTCATAAACAAGCTGGACAATCCCGACTACTCGCTGGACGAAACCCTCATCAACGTGGAGGAACTTCTGGGCGTGCGGCCGGTGCTGATGGCCCTTCCCGAATATACCGCGGGCAAGATGAGCGGCATTCTGGATGTGCTGAGCCAGAGCAGGCTTGTGCATTCCGAGACGGGCGAGGAGATCGTGGACGAGGGCTGGAACGTCGATGACGGCTGGGACAATTCGCGCGAGCTCAAGAAGCATTATGCCGAGGCGGTGGAATTCGCGAGCAGTTTTGATGACGAGATTCTGAAGCTTGCCATGGACGGGAAGGCGGTTGCCCCGAAGTTGCTTTTGCGCGGGCTCAAGGCGCTTGCGAAGAGCGGGGAATACGCGCTCTGTTACGCGGGTTCCGCGCTCGAGGGTTACGGCGTGCGCAGCCTCATTACGGCCCTGTCGTTCTTTTTGCCGGAAGTCCCGGAGTTTAATGCGGGCGAGCTCGGCCAGGTGATTCGCCTGCGGCATTTCAAGGGCGTGGGCGAAATCTCGCTGTTCCGTAGCCATACGGCGATGCAGCGCAAGGAATGGCCCGCGGGTTTCGAGTTCTCGAGGCTCAAGGCAAACTTGCTCGTGCCCGTAGAGGAGATACGCCCGGGCGACATATATGCGATGCGCGCCCCGTTCGAGACGGAACTGGGGCAGGTTATAAGCCTGGACGGACAGCGCCGTGTAATCCTGAGTGGAATGCCGCAAGGCATGGAGTCGAAGGATCTGGATGCGGAGCACGATGTCATTCCGGAGGGGCACAGCCCCGATAGAATCCAAGAAGAACAACAGTCTATTCGCGAGAAGTACCGCCCGCTGTTGCAGACCCGCGTGGAGTGCCTCGGTTCTGAGGACTACCAGCATGTAGAAAAGAGCCTGAATACGCTCAGCCGCATGGACCCGAGTTTCCGCGTGCAGAAGGATGATGGCGGTTTCTGGTACCTGCATACGGTGGGCGAGGTGCAGCTCGAGGTGCTGCTGGCTCGCCTCAAGCGCGAGTTCGGCTGCGAGGTGCGCGCGGGTAGCCCCGAGGTGCGCTGGCAGGAACGCCTGTGCCGCGAGGTGGGCCCGGTGGAAAATACGTTCCAGGTAGGCCCGCACAAGATTTCCATAAGGCTTTCGGCAAGCCCGCTCGATAGCGAGGCGCACGACATCCGGCTTTCTGCGGAATTCCTGGAGACCGCCCCCCGCGAGATTCTGGCGGGAGTGCGTTCTGCCCTCCTGGAATCGACCGAGGTGGGAGTGCTCGGGAAGGGCGCCCTGGTGGGTGTGCGGTTTATCGTTCACGAGTTCACATGGACCGAGGGCGCCTTGCCCCCCATGATTAAGAAGGCGTGCGCCGATGCGGTCGTGAAACTCATCAAGCCCGCCGATGTTCGGCTGTACGAACCCGTGATGGAACTTTCGCTCGAATGCCCGGTGAACTTTGCGGGCCTCGTTACGGGCGATATACAGTCCCGTGACGGCAAGGTGAAGGAAATCGGCGGTGACGGCAAAACGCATTTTTTGAAGGCGGAAGTCCCCCTGCGAAAAATCTTCGGGTATGCCACCGGTGTGCGCAGCATCAGCAAGGGAACCGCGCTCTACAGCATGCGGCTTCTCGGTTACCGCCCCTCCAGCAACTAAACCGCCCCTCCCTAGTTTCTTATTCAAACCTAAGCGCTTCAATCGGGTCGAGCCGGCTTGCCTTCCTTGCAGGGTACCATCCGAAGAATACTCCGGTGACAAAGCACACGGCAAAGCTCACGACGACGCTCGTGATAGAAACGCTCATAGGCATGTTGAATACGCTCTTTACCACCTCGGAGGCGGCAATGCCGAGCGCAATCCCGATGATACCCCCCAGCAGGCTGATGATGACGGATTCGAACAGGAACTGGAACATGATATCGCGCCCGCGTGCACCTATTGCCATGCGGAGCCCGATTTCCTTGGTGCGCTCGGTGACGGAAACATACATGATGTTCATGATTCCGATGCCGCCTACAAACAAGCTAATTCCTGCGATGATGGTGAGCACGAGCGAAATCAGGTCGGATGTACTCGTGATGGTCTGTATCATTTCTTCTTGCGTGAATACGCGGAACGGGTCTGTGGGCCTTGTCCAGCTGCGCCGTTCCTTCAGGATTCCCATAATCTCCTCGGTCGCCTTCTCGGCATACCCTTCACCGATAGAGTTCGCGTAAATCTGCCGGATGTTTGTCGTTGCCGAGAACCTGCGCATTACGGTCTGGTACGGAGTGAATATCACGTCGTCGTTATCTTGTCCAAAATCGCCGGAGCCCTTCGCCTTCAGGGTGCCGATGACCTTCAGGGGAATGCTCTTGTAGCGCAGGGTCTTTCCGATGGGGTCGCCTTCGGGGAATAGGTTCTTCACGACGGACTGCCCGATGACGCAGACTTTCGCCATGCGGTCTGCCTCGTCGTCGAACATCACGCCGTCCTCGATTTCGTAGTTGCGTATCTTGAGGTAGTCTGCGGAAATCCCGGAGAGAGTGGTGGGGGAGTTGTTGTTGCCGACAATCGCCTGCCCGCCGACAGTGACCATCGGGGAGACCCCGTCGATGTATGTCGCCTGCTCGCGTATGGCAATCACGTCGGCTTCCTCGAGCATCTCGCTGGATTCCTTCTGCACGCCGCCGCGCCTGTCACGGTTCGGCATGATGATGATGGCGTTCGAGCCCATCGAAGTCATCTGCTCCTTGATGGAAATGCGGGAGCCTTCGCCCATCGCCACCATGGCGATGACTGCCGCCACGCCAATGACGATGCCGAGCACCGAGAGGAAGGTGCGCATGCGGTTGCGGAGAAGCGCGCGTATCGCGATTTTTGCTAAGGTAAGTGGAGCCATCGTCAATTATCCATCATCAATCATCCATCATCAATCATCAATCATCAATCATCAATCATTTCCGGTGGCGGCAGGGCCTCGAACGCGGCTTTCGCGTCCTGCACGTTTTCGTTGATTACGTCCTTCTTGATGAGCCCGTCGCGCAGCGTGATGGTGCGCCCGCTGAATGTCGCGATGTCGGGTTCGTGGGTCACGAAGGCGATAGTTTTCCCCTGCCGGTTGAGTTCCTGGAAAATCATCATGATTTCGTAGCTCGTGCGCGTATCCAGGTTACCCGTGGCCTCGTCGGCAAGGATAATCACGGGGTCGTTCACGAGGGCGCGCGCGATGGCGACCCTCTGCTGCTGGCCGCCCGAAAGCTGGTTCGGCAGGTGGTTCATGCGTTCTGCAAGCCCGACCCTTTCCAGCGCCTCGATGGCGCGGCGGCGCCTCTCGCTTGCCGATACGCCGGAATTGTACAGGAGCGGCAGTTCCACGTTCTCGATGGCGGTCGTGCGGTTCAGCAGGTTGTAGCTCTGGAATACGAACCCGATTTTCTTGCTCCTTATGCGTGCGAGCGCGTCGCGCTTGAGCTTTTCGGTATGCTCGCCGTCCAGTATGTAGTGCCCGGAGGTGGGGCGGTCCATGCACCCGAGTATGTTGAGCATCGTCGACTTGCCCGATCCGCTGGTCCCCATGATGGTCACGAACTCGCCTGGATGTATATTAAAGTTTACACCGCGCAGCGCATGTACGGTCTCGTCGCCCATCTTGAAGTCGCGACGGATGTCCTGTATCGAAAGTATGGGGCTTTTTTCACTCATTTTCGTCATTTTAGATGTCTTGGCGCATATTTCCGTTGCACGGGGGGTAGAAGATAATATATTTGTGGTTGATGTGTGGCGAAAAACTGGCCCAAAAGCCGGGGTGATTTTCGTCACTATTTCTTTTTTTGCTAGCTTTTGTAATAATAATGTATTTTTCCCTCGTTGGACGTATCTTGACGTTTGATAAGGACTTGGAGATTTTTTGATGGATAATAAGGTACCGCAAGGCGCTACTGCGAAACCGGAAGATGACGAGATCGACATTCTCGAAATTCTGGTGTTCTTGAAGAGCAAGTGGAAGTTCTTGACGATTTTCCTTGTTTTGGGGCTTTTTGCAGGTGGTGTTGCTTCCATGTGGATGCGTCCCGCGTACAAGAGCGATATCCTTCTGCAGGTGGATGTTAAGGGCAACAAGTCGTCCAAGGCGCTTGGCGAAATGGGTGCCCTCCTGGATGTTTCCACCCCCTCCGAAGCAGAAATGCAACTCATCAAGAGTCGCATGGTGCTCTCTACGGTTGTCGATGAGCAGCGCCTGTGCTATTCGGCAGTGCCGCTCGACAAGGTGGACCGCCTTTTGCACAGGGAAGGCCGCATGGACCTCGAGTTCCTGAGCATCCCGCGTGCCGTTACCGAGGCGAAAATCAAAATCAAGGCCCGTGTGCTGCCCGATTCCACCAAGTTCGAACTCCTGGGCGAGGACGATGCCGTATTGCTGAAGGGCGAGGTCGGGGAAACCTACAGGCAGCCCTATGCGGGCGATACGCTTGCCATTTGCGTGCGTTCCATGAAGGCCCGTCCGGGACAGGTATTCCTCCTGGGTGCGACCCATCCTCAGATGGCGGTTGCCGGTCTCCTGGGTGGCCTGAGCGTCTCGGAAGAGGGCAAAAATTCCGGGATTATCCGCGTCTCGATGCAGCACGCCTACCCGGACCGCGTGGCGGATATCCTGAATTCCATCGCGAATACCTACCTCAAGCAGAATATCGAAATGCGTAGCGCCGAGGCGAAGAAGACCCTCGACTTCCTCGAGGAACAGCTCCCGAGCGTTAAGGCAAAGCTCGATTCTTCCGAACAGAAGCTTACCTCGTTCCGCAACGCGAACGGGACTATCGACCTTTCGGGTGAAACGCGCGTGCACCTCGAAAAGGACGTGAGCCTCCAGCAGCGCCTGCTCGAACTTGAACAGAAGAAGCAGGAAGCCCTGCGCCTGTTCCAGGCGGAACACCCGACGGTCCGTACCATCGAGCAGCAGCAGGCAAGGCTCTATGGCGAACTTGCGAAGCAGAAGAAGGCGGCGGACAAGCTCCCCAAGACCCAGCAGGAATTCCTCTCCCTGCAAGAGGAAGTGGAAGTCAACAACAAGCTTTACACGAACCTCCTGAACAATATCCAGCAGCTCCGCGTGGTGCAGGCGGGTGAAGTCGGAAACGTGCGTATCGTGGACCAGGCCTACGTGCCCATAAAGCCCGCGAAGCCGAACCGCAAGCTGATTTTTGGCGGTGTCGCCTTGGCGTTCCTCCTCCTTGGCTGTGCCATCGTGCTCGTGCGCCGCATGTCGCATAACGGTGTCGCGAGCAGTACCGAGGTCGAGCAGGCTACAGGTATCGGCGTGTACGGAAAGCTCCCGATGCTCGGCAAGGGCACCGAGAACAACGTGCTCGATCCGGTCGTGCACGAAAAGCCCGACGAACCGTTTGCCGAGGCGGTCCGTGCCCTCAGGACGGCGCTCGAGTTCTCGCTCTTTGCCGACGGCAAGAAGGTCCTTATGGTATCGGGCCTCATAGAGGGCGTGGGCAAGTCGTTCGTCTCGACGAACCTCGCATGCTCCTTTGCCATGTCGGGCAAGAAGGTTTTGCTTGTGGATATGGACCTGCGCCGTGGCCGCATGTTCAAGAAGGGCCACAAGGGCCTCTGCGAAATGCTCCGTGCCGAAAAGTTCGATGACGAGTACATCGAGATGGTTAGCGAGAACTACCACATCATCGGTTCGGGCAAGCGCGTGGTGAACCCGGGCGACCTCTTGAACAAGAACCGCTTCGGTACGTTCCTCGACACGTTCCGTAAAAAATACGACCTGATTATTCTTGATACCCCGCCTATATTCCAGTGCAGCGATGCGCTCCTGGTCGAAAAATATGCGGATTACCTTTTGTGCGTGCTGAAGCAGTCGGCGCAAAGCATGGATAACATCCAGGAAGCGCTCTCTACCTTCGACCGCAGTACCGAAACACCTTTGCCCAAGGCCTTCGTGTTCAACAAGTGCGAACGCCATTCGGGTTACGGCTATGGTGGCTACTACGGCTACTATGGCTACAAGAAGTATTAACAACACAATAAGGAGTATAGATGAAAAAAGCAATCGCTCTTTCTCTACTTGCCGGTAGCATGGCCTTCGCCCAAAGCGGGTTGATGGGCGGTGTGGACGGTATCCACCAGCACAATGCCAGTACTCTTGGCCAGTGGAATTTCTCCATTGGCACGGGTGGTGACATTACTCTGGATTCCTGGTCCCTTACCCGTGGTGGCCTCTACACCTACAAGGGCAAGACCTATGACCTCAACCAGTGGGACTGGACTCTCGCCGGCAACTTCAATGCCGCGATTGGTCTTCTCGACTTCTTGGATGTCGGTGTGAGCCTTCCGCTCTACTACGACCACGCAAACGATGACGAAGGTCCGTCCGGTTACCTGGACATGTGGACCACGAGCCGTGGCGACCTTGATCTCTGGTTCAAGGTTGGCGTGCCGTTCAGCGACGAGAGCATCTTCGGCCTTGCCGCCATGTTCGACTTCTATATTCCGACCGGTGAAAATTCCGTGGGTACTCGCCCCCGCCACGCCTGGTACTTGAACGACGAAGGCTTTACCCAGCCGTTCTCTGCCGACGCCTTTGCGATGGCCGGTACTCTCGAGTTCACCTTGGACCTCACCAAGAAGAACATCCCCATTCGCTGGAACACCCATGCGGGCTTCGTGCTTGCGACGGGCGACGGCCAGGCCAACACGCTCGTCTATGGTACGGGTATCAACTGGCTCCCGCTCTCCTGGATGGATGCCTTCGTAGAATACTCCGGCGAATTCCGCGTGCAGAAGACGGGTTACCCGCGCGAAGCCATCGAAGACCCGATGCTCATTACTCCGGGTCTGCGCTTCCACCTGCCTTGGAACATCGACTTTGCCATGGGCCTCGACATTGCCGTCCGCGCTCTCAAGAACTTCGGTTACGACATGAAGGACGAAATGGAAACGGCCAACCTCTACACGGTCCGCTACATGGATGAACGTGGCAACAAGGTTACCTACGGCTACGTTCCGACTCCGCGCTATGCCGGTACTGCCGCCCTCGTCTGGCGCTTCGGCGGCAAGGATAAGGACACCGATGAAGATGGCGTTGTCGACAAGAAGGATTCCTGCGCCAACACCCCGAAGGGTGCCGTGGTTGATTCCCTCGGCTGCCCGCTCGATGGCGACAAGGACGGCGTTCTCGATGGATTCGACAAGTGCCCGGGTACTCCGCAGGGCGCTACCATTGACTCTGTCGGCTGCCCGTTCGACACCGACAAGGATGGCGTGTATGATGGCATTGACAAGTGCAACGAAACTCCGGAAGGCCACCAGGTCGGCATCAACGGCTGCGAAGGTGACTTCGACGGTGACGGCGTGGAAGATTCCTTCGACCGCTGCCCGAATACCCCGAAGGGCGTTTCTGTCGATACCACGGGTTGCCCGAAGGATACCGACAAGGACGGCGTGACGGATGACCTCGACAAGTGTGCCGACACTCCGGCCGGCTTCTCGGTTGACTCTCTCGGTTGCCCGATGGATAGCGACAAGGACGGCGTGCCCGATGCTCTCGACAAGTGCCTCAACACTCCGGCTGGCCTCCCGGTTGACTCTCTCGGCTGCCCGGCTGATGCTGACAAGGATGGCGTTGCTGATGCTCTCGACAAGTGCCCGAACACCAAGCTGGGTGCTCAGGTGAATGCTGAAGGTTGCGAAGGCGACTACGATGGTGACGGCGTACCGGACGATGCTGACCAGTGCCCGAACACCAAGCAGGGCGTGCCTGTCGATTCTACCGGCTGCCCGGCCGATAGCGACAAGGACGGCGTGTTTGACGTGAACGACAAGTGCCCGAATACTCCGGCCGGCACCACCGTTGACAACACCGGTTGCCCGATGGACTACGACAAGGACGGCGTGCCCGATGACAACGACAAGTGCCCGAACACCAAGCCGGGTATCACTGTCGACTCTACCGGTTGCCCGCAGGATAGCGATAGGGACGGCGTGTTCGATGGCCTTGACCAGTGCCAGGAAACTCCGGCCGACGTCTCTGTTGACTCTGTCGGTTGCCCGATGGATACCGATAAGGACGGCGTTGCCGACTACCTCGACAAGTGTGCCTACACGCTCGAAGGCGTGAAGGTCGACGAGAAGGGCTGCCCGCTCGACAAGAAGCAGGACCTCAACGAACTGAAGCACGGTATCGAGTTCCAGACGAACTCCACCAAGTTCACCAAGAACAGCTACGGCAAGTTGAACGACCTCGTGAACCTCCTGAAGCAGTACCCGAACGTGAACCTTGAAGTTCAGGGCCACACCGACAACGTCGGCTCCGCCAAGAAGAACAAGGCTCTCTCTCAGAAGCGTGCTCAGGCTGTGGTTGACTACTTTGTGAAGAAGGGTGGCATCGCCGCCGACCGTCTCCGCGCTGTCGGTTTCGGTCCGGACAAGCCGATTGCCAGCAACTCCACCAAGAAGGGTCGTAAGCAGAACCGTCGCGTGGAATTCGTTCCGTTCGACAAGTAATTCTCGCTAAGAGTTTGCTGAAAAAGCACCCGCAATCGCGGGTGCTTTTTTGCACACCGAAGGTGTGCACATGCACCTAATTGAAAATTAGGTGCATGTCGGGAGGGTCTTAGGGAGGGGCCGCCGTGCGAGCCCCGCCCTTTTCTCAAATGCACACCGAAGGTGTGCGCGTGCGCTTAATCGCCTCTATCCTAAAATAATTGCCTTGCTCTAGGCGATTATGCGCGCGTTGGGTGGGTCTTAGGGAGGGCTAGCCATGCGTATGCCCTCCCTAGTCTCAAAAATTCTAAATTATACACGTGCTCCATTTCATCAAGTACAATGCCATTGGTATCATAAACACGCTCATTACGCTTGCCGTGGTGTGGGTGTTGCACCAGTGGCTGGACTGGGGCAAGGAAGTCTCGAACTTTCTGGGGTTCGTCGCGGGTGGCGTCAACAGCTACCTCATGAACCGCATCTGGAATTTCAAGAGCCATAACCGCAAGCGGACGGAAGTCGTGCGGTTCCTCGTTGTCTTTTTGCTGAGCTACGCGCTCAATCTCGCGGCGCTCGAGGGCACTGCGTACCTGCTCGAGAACGCGCAGTGGTGCAGGTCGTTTACCGTGTGGATTTCGCAGTTCATGAAGCCTACGTACTTTGCGAACATTGTCGCGAACATTGTCTACGTGCTGGCGAGCTTTATGCTGTATAAGAAGTGGGTTTTTAAGAAATGACTGGTGGTTTATAGCATGAATTGGATTGAAGGCAAGAAGTGTTCCGCGGAAGATGCCGCGGCGATGATTCAGGATGGCGATATTCTTGGCGTTTCGGGCTTTACGCTCGCGGGTTACCCGAAGGCGGTTCCCCTCGCGCTTGCCGCCCGCGCCGAAAAACTGCACGCTGCCGGCACGCCTTTCCAGGTGACGCTCTATGCGGGTGCATCGACCGGCGACAGCTGCGACGGGGCCCTGGCCCGCGCAGGTGCGCTCAAGCTGCGCATGCCCTACCAGAGCAACCCGAGCCTCCGCAAGGGCATCAACGACGGGAGCATCCGCTATATCGACGCGCACCTCGGCAAGATGGGTTACCTTGTGCGCACGGGCGCAGTCCCTGCGCCCACTGTCGCCGTGATAGAAGTGAGCGCAATTCTCCCCGATGGACGCGTGTGCCTTTCTACCTCGGGAGGCAATTCGGTCTGCTACCTCGACATGGCGCCGAAAATCATCCTGGAACTCAATACCCGCCTGGGCGAGAGCTGCGTCGGCATGCACGACGACGCCCTCCCGGAACTGCCCCCGCATGCGAAGCCCCTGCCGGTCTATTCCGCAGGTGACCGCGTGGGTAGCGAATTTGTCAAGATTGATACGAATAAAGTAATTGCAATTGTCGAGAACGACGCGTACGACGAGGTGACCCCGTTTGTAGAACCCGACGACGTTTCCCGCAATATCGGCGAGCGCATTCTCGATTTTATCCGGTTCGAGGAATTGCACGGCAGGCTCCCGAAGGGAATGGCCTACCAGAGCGGAGTCGGGAAGGTCGCGAATGCCGTCCTCTGCGCGATGGCGAACGACGATCGTCTCGGGCGCATCGACCTGTTCACCGAAGTCATCCAGGAAGCGGTGCTCCCGCTACTCAAGAAGGGCAAGCTCGGTGTTGCCTCCGGCACGGCGCTCACGCTTTCGCAGGCGGCGCAGCAGGAGTTCGTGCAGAACGCCGCCGATTGGAAAAAGTATTTCGTGCTCCGCCAGCAGGAAGTGAGCAATAGTCCCGACATCATCCGCCGCGTGGGCGTCATCTCGATGAACACTGCCCTCGAGGCCGACATCTTCGGGAACGTGAACAGCAGCCTGGTGTGCGGCTCGGCCATGATGAACGGCATCGGCGGCTCGGCGGACTTTGCCCGCAACTGCGCCCTCGGATTCTTCCTCACGCCCTCTGTCGCGAAGGGTGGCGCCATCAGCAGCATCGTGCCCTACGTGAGCCACGTGGACCACACGGAACACGACACGCAGATTTTCGTGACGGAGCAGGGCCTTGCCGACCTCCGCGGGCTCGCCTCGGAAGACCGCGCACGGCTCATTATCAAGAACTGCGCCCACCCCGACTTCCGCGAACCGCTGACCGATTTCCTGGAATACGGCCTGAAGCATGCAAAAGGCAGGCACCTGCCGCTCGCGCTCGAACGCGCCTTCGAGATGCACAACCGCTTCCTCGAAACCGGGAAGATGCTCTAGGAAAGCTCGGCTTTCGCATCATTCGCATTTGGAATGCCCGATTTGCGGCATATTTTTGCGCATGTAAGAAAATTATTATATCTTTAGAACGGGTGTGTGACTCCACGTTTGTACGTTCATGGGGCGTTTTGATGGGTACACGAAAAGAAAATAGACTTGCTACTTTTTGGGCATTTGTGTGTGCGCTGGCCTTCGGGCTTGTTGCCTGTGGCGGCGATTCCTCATCTGCCTCGCCCGAAGAACAGGTTCAGGATTCCTCTTCCGACGAGCAGGTTCCGGAATCCTCGTCTTCTGATTTTAAGGCTGATGCCCCGGACCCGGCAATTTCTTATTCGTCTTCGGTCAGCGCCAGCAGCAGTTCCGTGCAGACCTCCGATACGGTTACGGTAGGTGATACTCTTGTGTCGGACGATACCCTTTCGCACGATACGGATTGGGTCAGGAATCCGGATTCCGTCTATTATTTTAGCCGTCTTGCTATTGATGGCCGCGTGTCCGCGTTATTCGGCCTGACTCCGAACTCCTCGATGAGGATTGAATATCTGGATACCCAAAGCGGCATCTCCTCGAACGGGGTGGATTCTGGAAGTGTTTCCGTTATCGAGGCCTTTTTACCGATCACTTACTGGAAGCCCTATGTCAGGGTGTCAATCGATGGTATCGCTCTCGGTTTCCCGGGTGCATCGGCGGTTGCAGGGATTTCGCTTTCGGCATTGGGCGATTTGACTTTGAGCGATACGGTGAAAGTGGATTTTGTTTCGACCGCCGAACTTTCGCGTGCCGAAACCCTTGTGGCCGCAGGGCAACCCCTGGCCATGGCGATGGAGCAGGCGGCAACAGAGGTTCTGCGTGTGTTCCACATGGACGATTTTACCGACTTGTCTGAAGAGGATGTGGCGGCACATTTCCTCGCCATCCACCTGCTTGTTTCTTCGCGCGTGGCGGTGGGCGATGGATTTGCGTTTGCAGATATCGTGGACGACATTGCGGATGACGGACTCTGGAATGATTCGGCTGCACGTGCGGCGGCTGCTGACTGGGCTCTGCATGCGGATGCGGAAGATGCCTTTGCCGGAGTCCGTGAGTGGCTTTCGGATCGGGCTCCGTCTGTTCCCGGTTTCGAAAAGTACCTGCGCCTGTTCTACCAGAAAGAACTCGGGATACCCGAGTGCAGTAGCGAAAATGTGGGAACGGTGCTCCATGTGGGGAATGTCGCGAGCCGCTACTTTGTTACGGACGAATCGGATTTTTCGAAGGTCTCCGAGCGGTTTACCTGCAATGCTGCAGGTGGCATAGAACTTGCCTCGGAATCCCTGAAGGATGTTTATGCGTTCGGTGAAGGTAAGGCTGGCGAAGTGCGCCAGGGCGCATTTACCAAGAACCGCTACTACACTTACAGTTCTTCGAAGAACGCTTGGGTGCCCTCTACCGAGGTGGAGAAGGACTCTTACTTTGTTCAAATGTCGGCGATGTCGACCTTTACCGATATCAAGGATGTTTACGAAAGCATCAAGCCGAATGAACGCGTGATTTTCGTGCTCCGCCATGCGGAACGCGGTGACGATACGAGCAAGGGCGGTTCGCTTACGGACAATGGCAAGGCACAATCGAAGGCAGTCGGCGAAAAACTCACCAAGTTCGAGGAACCCTTCCTGCTGGGCGGCTCCGAATTCAAGCGCGCACACCAGACGGTAGAATACATCGCGAGGGGGCGTGGTCAGCAGTACGATGTACGTGACACTTTCCCCGAACTCAATGACGACTGGTACACGTTTAGCCAGGAAGCGAATGACAAGGCGAAGTCCGACTGTAATTGTGGCGGCTGGGAACTGACTTCCAAGTATGCCTACACGGGTGCCTACACGTCTGGCGACAAGGCGGCGTTCTATGCGCTGGACGAACGCTCCGTGGAACTGATTGTTGATGTGCTCCTCGCGAAGTACAACGACCCGACGCAGCGGTTCGTGATGCTCAGTTCGCACGACAAGGTGATGGTCCCGCTGGTGGTCTACTGCACGCAGGGCAAGGTGAACCTCAAGAAGCATGACGGCGGGAAGTGGCTCAATTACCTCGCGGGGGTCGCCATTATCATTGACGAGCTCGGAAACAGGCGCTATGTGCCCGTCAAAGGGCTCGATTCGGCCTACATGTAGCCGTAATTCCGGTTTATTTTACTATTGTTCCTCATTATGAAGACGACATGGCCCCTAGTACTGCTCGCCTTTTTTCTCGTATGCTGTGGTTCTGACAATCCTGCATCCGAAGACCCCGCTGTCGACGATCCGTCTGGCGGGGATATCGCTTATTCCGGCGGCGAGCACTCCGGAGGGCATTCGAGCGGAGGCCATCATTCGGGCAGTTCGAGTTCCATGAAGGTGGAGCCCATCTCTGCGGTGACGGACACGCTGATTGAGGACACTACTGCGGTGGCAAGCAAGAGCGACCTACCGGCCTGTACGCCCGACAAGGAAGGCGAGTCCTTCTATGTCGAAGGTGAGCGTGCCCTCTATTTTTGCATCGGGTCGGAATGGCACCCCTCCGAAACGGTGACGGAAGTTTTCCAGGTCGGTTGCCACAATGGCGTCTTGACGCTGAACATGACTGGCGAGGAAGAAGAGGTGGAAGAATCTCCCAGCCAGGGGCAGACGAACCCTTGGGGCGGTAACTTTAACTTTGGCGGTGGTAGCACGTCCTCGGCGCTCGACACGATGCCCGCGCGTCGCCCCGGTGCGCACATTGTGGGCATTGCCGAGAAGGGGCCGTTCCGTTACGGCGCTTCCGTGAAGATTATCGAACTCGACAGCACGCAGAGGCTTGCCGATTCCAGGAAGACGCACAAGACCTGCATTACCGAGGCTGCGGGCAACTTCAGTTTCGATAGCGTGGACCTGGTGTCGCCGTACCTGCGCGTGGAGGCGAACGGGTATTTCCAGAACGAACTGACCGGCGGGCTTTCTTCGCACATGGTAACGCTCAAGGCGATTGTTGACGTGACGGACCGCGATACGGTGAACGTGAACATGCTTACCCACATGGAATCCCCGCGCGTCTTGAAACTTGTGGAGAATAGCGGCAACAACCAGCCGATACGTTCGGTGAAGGCTCAGGCCCTGAAGGAGATTCTCGGCTCGTTCGAGATTAGCCTGGGTGGCTCTTCGGGCGGTAACAGCGCTTTCCCGGGTTGGGGCTGGGGCCAGCAACAGCAGACAACGACTTCGACCGACGGTCGCTTTGCCGAAGACATCAGCCTGTTCGACGGTGACGAGTACAGTGCGGCGCTCCTTGCGGTTTCTATCATGATGCAGAGGAACGGCTCCGGCAACGACATGCTCCAGTACACCTCGGGCATTGCCGAACGTATCAAGGGTAACGGCAACTGGGACGACAACAACGCGAAGGCGGACCTTGCGGACTGGCTCATGGTGCTCGATACGAGCGGCTCGTACGCGACTATCAGGAACAACATTGCAAGCTGGAAGTTGGGCGAGGTTCCCGATTTCGAGAAGCACCTGCGCAACTTCTGGACAAGCATCTACCAGTTCGGGGCCTGCAACTCCATGACTGCGGGGACCGTGAAGCACGTGAACAACAGTTTGAGCAAGTTCTTCATTTCGTATTACGAACAGCCCGATGGCCCTCGCACGCGATTCATTTGCGATGCCGAGACGCACCTGTGGCGCGCGGCAACCGATATCGAGAAGGATACGGTCGGCTTTGGCAAGGGCGATTACGACGGGCAAATCAAGAACGGCAAGATTAACGCAGAAAAGTATTATGTCTACGAGCAAAGTAAGGGCATGTGGCGCGCGGCGACAGGCGACGACATCATGGAATTCGTGGATATCGCGGAAGTCATGGCGGGCCTTGCTCCGGACGAGAAAGTCATATTCATCTTGCGCCATGCGGAACGCACCGACGATACGGGCAAGAAGGGCCACCTGACGGATGGCGGCAAGAAGCAGTCGAAGGCCGTGGGCGAAAAGCTCAAGGGTGAGCAGATTTATTTCGCGAACTCTACCTACACGCGCAGCATGGAAACCTGCGAAGGCGTGGCTTCGGGTGCGGGCGTGACCTATACCGAGAACACCATTGCGGACTTGGATGGCGAATGGTACGTGAAGGACGAATCCAAGTACGAATCCTGCAAGAGTGAAAACGGCGGTGGCTGGCAGGCGACTTCTGCGTATGCCTACAAGGGCGGCATTTGCCCGGGCGTCTACTACGATTTCGATTCCCGGAGCGAGGCGTTTATTTTGGACATTGTCAAGCCGGAATTCGCGAAGGTTAACCGCGTGGGCGTGTGGATTTCGCACGATACGTTCGTGGTACCCATAACGGTTTACGGTTCGAACAAGAAGGTGAACCTGCGCTACTTCGATACCAAGCAGTGGATTTACTACCTGGCAGGGCTTGCCGTCATCATGGATTCGAAGGGCAACATCCGCTATGTGCCGGTGAAGGGGCTCGACAAGGCGACTATGACGATGTAGGTGTTCGGTGAAACAGGTTGTATGGTTTGTTGGATGCTTGGTGGCCGCCTTGGCTGGCGCGCTTGTTGCTGGTTGTAGCGACGGTCATGGCCCTGTAAACGGGTCGGATTCCCCTGAGGTTTACGAGACGATTGACGCCCCGCTCTTTGTCTATGAAATACTGGCAGACCGGATGGCTGCGGATTCGACTTCGATCGACATACTGGACATGTTGTCCGAACCGCGCGTGGAACAGCTTCTGATGAACCACGTTCCCGAGGAACTGGTGCATGTGCAGGCGAAACGCGAAGCGGCCGCCGCCTTCGGGATAGATTCCGTACAGCTCGCAAGCGATTCTGGTGCGGTGATGCTCGCCGTCTCTACGATGGTGCAGAACCGTGCCAGCAAGGAAGAGACGCAGAACTTTATCCGCAATCTGGGGGAGGACCTGAAGGGGGACGGCGTGTGGAACGACCCGAACTGGAAAATCAGGATTGCGGACTGGGTCGTAGGGCTTGATTCCAGCTGGCGGTATAACGATGTCCGCAACAACGCCGCTCCTTACTATGGCGGGAACGAACCTTATTTCGAGAGGTACATGCGAGAGTTTTTCCCGATTGCCTACGGGTTCGAACCGTGTGGTACCGCGAATGCAGGGACGGTCACGTACGTGAACCAGGGCCAGAGCGTTTATTTCGCGAACAACTACGAGCATGCGGACCATTCGCGGGTGCGATTCATCTGCGATGCAAATGGATTCCAGTGGCGCGTCGCGAACGCTATTGAGAAGGATACCGCGGGCTTCGGCGCGGGCGAATACGACCGCGAGATTCGCGAAGGCCGCGTGAACCACGACAACTACTACATATTCGATGCGGGCAACTGGCGCGTCGCGACCCCGCAGGAGGCCGACGGCTTTACCGATCTCGTAGATGTCTACGCGAATCTCAAGTCGAGCGAAAAGGTGGTGTTCATCATCCGGCACAGCGAGCGCACGAGTGAAACGGGCGCAAGCGGCCACCTGACCGACAACGGGAAGAAATATGCCCGCGAGCTGGGCGCGCGCCTTGCGAAAGTCGGGACGGAGGATTTCTACTTCGGGTATTCGGGCTACACGCGCACGTACGAGACGTGCGAGAACATTGCGCAGGGCAAGGGCCAGGTGAACTACAGCATCGTGGAACTCCCGTACATGGATGGCGCGTGGTACGTGAAGGATGCCGACAAGGCGGAGGCCTACACGAATTCCGATGGCGGTGGCTGGGTGGTGTATTCCAAGTACGGGTTCACCGGCGCCTACCCGGATGCATTCTACGATTTGGAAACGCGCAGCGAGCAGTTGCTCAAGGACCAGATTCTTGCGAACATCGGGAGCATGAAGCGCGTGAACGTGATGTGCACGCACGACTACCTGGTAGTGCCATTGCTTGCCTACACGACTGACGGCCATGCGAACGTGCGCTACTACGAGAAGAACCGCTGGGTCAACTACATGGCGGGCGTGGCGATGATTATCTCTGCCGACGGATCCGTGCGCTATATTCCCGTGAAGGGCCTCGAAACGGGAATAATGTAACTGCGACGACAAAAAAGATATATTAAAGAAAAACGGCATCGTATGATTTTTTCGCGGATAACTAGGCTACAGGGAATCGGGGTGATTGTCGCGGCTGCAGTCGTGCTGGAACTTGCGGCTGTCGTGCAGTATGTTTCCATGAGGCATTCCATTTCGTCGCAGGTCGAAGAAATGGCGCAACGCGACCTGAAGGCGACCAACCATATCGTCGAGGTGAAGCGCATTGCGGAAGATGCCATTGCCGGCGTGTTGCCCGAGGTGGAACGCCTTCTTGCCCTGGGGCAGGAGGATTCCCTGCACCGAGCCCTGCGCCGGGTCGTGAGTGAGCATCCCGAAATCGTGGGTGTCGACTTTGCCCACCGTGTGGGCGAAGATGGCGTGCGCAACGGGTACTTTACCTTCGTGGACGAATCGACCGGGAACATCGCGGATACCGTCATAGGTTTCGACTACACGGAACGTTCCTGGTACCGCGACGGCATCGTCAGCGACGGATTCTGGAGCGAGCCCTACATGAGCCGCTATTACGTTATCCTCATGTCCACGTACTCGCGTGCCGTGCGCGATAAAAACGGGAATGCGGTTGCCGTCATCGGTGCGGATATCCCCATGCACGAACTTTCGGCGCTCTCCGTGCAGCTCTACGAAAACCAGCAGCGCGCCATGTTGCCCGTTATTGCCTTCCAGCTGTTTGGCCTGTTGCTTCTCGGGATTATCATTTACAGGAGCATCCGGAGTGCGCGCCGCCTGAACGAGGCGAATGCCGAAAAGGAATTCATAAACAGGGAACTCGTAATCGCGAGCCGTATCCAGCAAGCGATGCTCCCCACGGAAACGTTTGTCGATGATGCCATCGATGTTGCTGGGAGCCTCGTGCCCGCCAAACAGGTGGGTGGCGACTTCTATGATTATTTTGTCCATAACGGCAGGTTGTACTTCAGCATCGGCGACGTGTGTGGCAAGGGGATCCCGGCGGCACTTTTCATGTCGATGACACAGGCTGTTTTCCGTTCTGTCGCGACCCACAAGGACCGCCCCTCGGATATCGTGCGCAGCATGAACACGCAGGCAAACCGCGGGAACACCACAGGAATGTTCGTTACCTTCTTTGCGGGCGTTCTGGACCTTTCGACAGGGCTCCTGCGCTATTGCAACGCAGGGCACGAGCACCCGCTTGTCATATCAGGGAAAAACGTTCGCACGCTGGATGCGAAGTCGAACCTGCCCATCGGCGCGATGGAAGGGACCCGCTACGTGGACCATGAATCGCAAATTGCCCCCGGCGATACGGTGCTGCTCTTTACCGACGGGCTTACCGAGGCGATGAACGCGGAAGGGGAACTTTTTGGCAGGGAACGCGTGGCTTCTACTGTTTGCGGACGCAAGGTGGAAGGCGACGAAAGTGTGTCGCAGTTGCTGTGCACGATGTCGCAGGCGGTTGCGGGATTTGTGCGCGGTGCCGAACAGAGCGACGACCTCACCATGCTCGCCATCCGCTACAAGGGTGCCGCTCGGTAATAAGCCTAAAAGAAAAACCTCTCCGCTGGGGAGAGGTTTTCGTGGATGATGCAGGGGTCGAACCTGCGACCCGCTGATTAAGAGTCAGCTGCTCTACCAACTGAGCTAATCATCCGAAGGTCTTTCGACGGGCTCAATTATAGAAAAATTTTGCCCCGTGGCAAGGGGTCTGGTGGCAAGTCCTGAAAAAATATAGAGGCAAACTGGGCGTGCCGAGGTTATATTTATGTATATATATGGTGTGCCCGCCTAAACCCGTTAGACGTCAAGAGGTTAGAATGAAACGATTTGCGTTGCCCGCTATGCTGCTTTCCGTGGTTATGGGTCTCGTCGCCTGCAGTGACGACAGTAGCAGTTCTGCCCCGGTCGAGGAGTCGAGTTCTGCGGACACGGTGCCAGCATTTACTTCCAGCGAATCCGGGGGAACAGAGGGTTCGTCTAGTAGCTCTTTACTTACATCGTCATCCTTGACCCTATCGTCTAGCGACTCCAGGGTGACAGAAACGATAGGATCCAGTAGCGCCGATACATCTCGCGTGAATTCCAGCAGCAGTCTGACTGGAACCAGCAGTAGTTTGGCTGGTGAACCCGGCGACACCTCCAGAATCTCCTACACTCTCAGGCGCTTCGACGGTCCGCTCACGAACCCGCACAAGGGCTTTACGGTCCCGACCGAAGCTGCATGGACCTTTGACCCAGGATTCGAATACGGCCCCCACGGCTCCCTGAACAACGGCGCATGGAACCTGGTTACCTACGGTTCCGGCTACCAGCAGTGGAACAAGCTGAACCCGGCAAAGGGTGTCTACGACTGGAGCGGGCTGGAAGAACTGCTGGAAGCGCTTGCGGCGCACAATATGGGGTACGCCCTGCGCGTATTCCCGTATTCGCCGTCATTCATCAGGGACGATAGCACCCCCGAGGAGAACTACGACTGGACTCCGAAATATGTTTACGAGGCGGGCGCGAAAAAGATTACGGCCAGGTACAAGGAAAATGGTGCCAGTGCGGCCGTTCCCGTGTGGGATGATTCCGTCTACCTGCATTACGCGAAGGAATTTGCGACGGCGCTCGCGGCAAAGTACGACGGCGACCCGCGCATCGAATACATCGACGTTCGCTCGTTTGGCGAATGGGGCGAGTGGCACGTCTCGAACCTGGACGGCAGCCACATGCCTTCGGTTGAAATCCAGAAGGACATGCTGAAGCATTACGCCTCCGTGTTCAAGAAATCCCTGCTGGTGCTCCCTTCCGACGGCTATGGCGACGTCTATACCTACGCGCTAAGTCTCGGCATTACCAAGCGCGACGACTGCCTCATCGGCATTCCCGGGACCGCAGATTCGCTGGTGCGCGCCTACGAGGCGAACATGCCCACCGTCGCGGAGAACTGCGGCGGCTATGCCATCATGCTGAACTACACCGACATCATTCCCGGCGGCTACCTCAAGTGGACTCCGGAGCGCTGGGTCGATGCCATCAGGACGGCGCACCTGACCTACTACGTGCTGGACCAGGACTTCGACGATTGCGGTTACCGGTTCTACAACGACAACAAGGCGCTGGCGGATTCCATGACCAAGGTCATCGGCTACAACTTCACGGTGACGCACGCGGAACTTTTGACCGTCGCGCCGCCCACCGCGGGTAATTCCGCCGATGCTGCTGCGGGCAATGCTGAGACGAGCACGTTGAACATTACCGTCAGGAATACCGGCGTGGCGCCCTGCTTTTTCGATATCTACATGGTGGCGGAATTCGTCGACAGCACTGGCAAGGCGCTTGCGCAAATCGGCGAGACGGTCCACATACCCAAGGGCACCTTCAAGGACGATAGTTCGCAGGAGTTTGCTTTTACATATAAAGTTGCAGCGGGGGAGAAAAACGTTGCGACCCTGCCGGGCGTTTCCGTGGCACTTTCGCTCTACGAGAGCGAAGGCGCCTTCAGGGGCGGAAAAGCCTCGACCGTCCGTTTCGATAACGAGGGCCTCCAGAAAAACAACAAGCTGCTGCTGAAACCGTAGTTTTTCAGAATCTGCCAATATGGTTCGCGAACGGTGCTTTTACAGGCTAAGTACTGTTTTTCCCGCTTAATCTTTCGTCTATCGTCTATCGTCTATCGTCTAAAAAACTATCTTTACCCGCGTTGATTTTATCAAACAGTTCACTTAATTAAATGGACACATTCCTATATGAATGAAACAGTACAGAATGCAGCTGATTCCGCAGTAGCCCCGGCCCCGGCCGAAGCTCCTGTCGCCGAAGCGGCTGTGCAGCAACCGGCTATCGTTGCAAGCGAACCGGCTGCCAAGGTGAAGGGCAAGTTCGACGAACAGCTCGGGCTCATGCTCCCCTCCGACGCAGCACAGGTCCAGGCGCAGCTTTCCATGCCGGGCATGAGCGATGACATGGTTTACAAGATCGTGGAAACCCACGGCGGTAACCATGCGGTTCTCTACAAGACTTACGACCAGGCAGTGCTTGCCCGCGACGTGCGCGATTCCATCGAGAACGCCGCCGGCCACAAGGTGCTCCCCATCGCGAAGGCGAAGCTCGGGACCACCTACTGCAAGGGCGAATACTCCACCGAACAGGGCTGCAAGGGCGAATCCGACACCTTCGGCATCGGTTCCCTGGTCGAATTCCAGGCCACCGGCCTTATCGTGGTGATGTGCGTCATCGTGGGCCTCACGGTGCTCTGCTACCTCATGAACTTCATCATGGCGAAGCTCGGCCTCAACAAGGTCAAGGCTCCGGCACCCGCGGTCAAGGCTGCTCCGGCTGCCGCCGCCACTCCCAAGACGATCGCCCCGGCCCACTGCGACTGGGACCCGAACGCCAAGAGCGTCCACCCGGGCTTCACCAACAAGCAGCTCCAGGCCTTCCTCGGCATTGCCGCTGTGGCCGCCCTGGAAGAACACCCCGGCATGAGCAACGATACGTTCCTTGCCCTGGTGACCGCCGCTGCGACCCAGGCCATCGGTCAGCCCTGCCGCGTGACCGCCTACAAGAACATTAACTCCCCTGCTTGGACGATTGTCAAGTAAGGTCAACTTTTAAAACTTAACAGGCTTATTAGCCAGGAAAAATCAAAATGAAGAAAACAGTCCGTATCAGTTTCGAAGGCAAGACCTACGACGTCGAAGTAGAAGTTCTTGATTCCGCCGTCGCCGCCGCTCCGGCAGCCCCGGTCGCCGCTGCCCCTGCTGCCGCTCCTGCCGCAGCTCCCGCCGCAGCCGGTGGTACTGAAGTGAAGTGCCCGCTCGCCGGTTCCGTGTTCAAGCTGAAGGTCAAGGTCGGTGACAAGGTCGAAGCCAACCAGGAAGTGGCCATCATCGAAGCCCTCAAGATGGAAAACCCGGTCGTCGCTCCGTGCGCCGGCACCGTCAACTCCATCTCCGTCAAGGAAACCGATACCGTCGTCGACGGCCAGACCCTCATGACCATCGCCTAAGAGGTACAGATAAATGAGTTCACTCTTAAATTCGGTCGTCGAGTTCGCGTGCGATACCGGATTCGCATATGTCACCGGCCCCATGGTGATTATGTGGATCGTGAGTTTCGTGCTGATGTACTTGGCGATTGTCAAAAAGTATGAGCCGCTGCTGCTCTTGCCGATTTCTCTCGGCGCACTGGCGGTGAATATCCCGAGCGCCGGGTTCTACGATGGCGGCTGGAGCATCGAAGGTATGTTCACGCCGACTGCCGGCCTCTACTACTACATCAGCCAGGGTATCCACCTGGAACTCTTCCCGCCCATCATCTTCTTGGGCGTGGGTGCCATGACGGACTTCGGACCGCTTATCGCCAACCCGCGTACGCTGCTTCTCGGCGGTGGCGCTCAGTTCGGCGTGTTCGCGACCATGTTCTGTGCCGTGGCTCTCGGTGGCTTTACTCTCGGTGAAGCAGCCTCCATCGGTATCATCGGCGGCGCCGACGGTCCGACCTCCATCTTCACTGCGAACAAACTCGCAAAGCACCTCATCGGACCTATCGCCGTGGCGGCCTACACCTACATGGCTCTTGTCCCGCTCATCCAGCCGCCTATCATGCGCCTGATGACCAACGACAAGGAACGCAAGATCCGCATGAAGGCCCTGCGCCCGGTCTCTAAGGCCGAACGCATCGTGTTCGCCGTGATGGTGATGATCGTCTGCATCCTCGTGGTGCCCGACGCTTCTGCCCTTATCATCATGCTCATGCTCGGCAACATCTTCAAGGAAGCCGGCGTCGTGGAACGCTTGGTGAAGACCTCTTCCAACGAACTCATGAACATCGTGACTATCTTCCTCGGTACTTCCGTGGGCCTCACGATGTCTGCCGACATCTTCCTGAAGCCGCAGACCCTCATGATTATCGCCATGGGCGTTGTCGCCTTCGGTTTCTCGACCGCAGCCGGCCTCTTCCTCGCGAAGATCATGAACTGGTGCTCTCCGAAGAACCCCGTGAACCCGCTTATCGGTTCTGCTGGCGTGTCCGCCGTGCCGATGGCTGCACGTGTTTCCCAGGTGGAAGGTGCCAAGTATGACCCGCAGAACTTCTTGCTGATGCATGCTATGGGCCCGAACGTGGCCGGCGTTATCGGTACTGCAGTCTGCGCCGGTTACATGATTAGCCGCCTGAGCTAGCCGACAATACGTCATCCTCGCGAAGGCGAGGATCTTATAAGGAATGCCCTCGGCAATGCGCCGGGGGCTCCTTTTTTTATATATGCTCCGTTTTTGTCGTCTTGTGTCTGCTTGACTAGCGATTCCCTTTTATATATATTACTATAAGCGTCTTTTAGGGAGGAGTTTCAGATGCTCTACAAACATTGGAAAAAAGTCCTGCTTTCGCTGACCGCTTTCTTCTGGGCCAGTTGCGATACTACTTCCTCTGCCGACGATGGTAGCAATACGCCTCCGATTGATAATCCGGACCCGAGGTCCAGTTCCGCGACGGAAGGTGCCGATACTAGTTCTGCATCCGGAACTCCGGAATCCAGTGCCGAAGCTGCAAGTTCTGCAGACGAGGCTACGGCTTCGAGTTCCTCTGCCGCAACGCCTGCATCTAGCGACGACCGAAATGTCACGAGTTCCGATGCGAAAAGTTCCGACAGCGGGAACATTATTGCGCCGAAGTACGGCGTGCCGATGAGTTCCAGCATGATTGCCGCGAAGTACGGTGTCATTGCCCCCAGTTCCAGCAGCGAGTCGATTGCTCCTAAGTATGGCGTGATGTTCACTTGCGAACGGAAGGGCAAGAAGATTGCCTGCGAAGACGGTGTCACCTGCACGGAAGAGGAAACAGAAACTGCGCAGGTTCCGGAATGTAGTGGCGACCAGATTTGTGCCAAGTACGGTGTTGTCTACGTCAAGGAAACGACTTACAAGTGCGATGACGGCAGGGTCTACAACTACGCTGAATTCCAGTCCAAGTACAATATCCTGGATGGAGCCGTGGACCTGTACGGTTGCCCGAGCGATATCTGCGGCCCCGACACCACGATTGACGAGCCCAAGCCCCTGTACGGCATCTGATGCAGCTTGGCCTCAAGAAAAAACTCGCGCTCGAGGCATACCGCCTCTACCGTCATAATGAGATCAAGGCGCACCCGCTGACGTATTTCTTTTGGGAATGCACGCTGCGTTGTAACCTGCATTGCCAGCACTGCGGGAGCGACTGCGTTGCCGACGCCATTCCGGATATGCCTCGCGAAGATTTTTTGCGGGTGCTCGATAGCCTTGCCCCTCATATCGACCCCAGGAACTTTGCAGTCGTGATTACCGGCGGCGAGCCGCTGATGCGTGCCGACCTCGAGGAATGCGTACAGGAAATCAAGAACCGCGGTTACGCCTGGGGCATGGTGACAAACGGGCTCGGCCTGAATCCCGAACGCTTTACCAACCTTATGAACGCGGGGCTCCGCTCGCTTACGATAAGCCTTGACGGGCTCGAGGAAAACCACAATCTTTTCCGCGGCAACCCGCACAGCTTTGAACGCGCCGTGCGCGCCATCCACATGGCGGCAAGCGTCAAGGAACTCATCTTCGACGTGATGACCTGCGTGAACAAGAGAAACCTTGCGGAACTCCCGCGTATCCATAACCTGCTCGTGAATCTCGGTGTCAGGCGCTGGAGGGTCTCGAACGTGTTCCCGAAGGGCCGCGCGAAGGACAACCCGCTGTTCATGCTCACGAACGACGAGTTCCGCCAGGTGTTCGAGTTTATTCGTGAGGCCAAGAAACAGGGCCAGATCAACGTGAACTACGACTGCGAAGGGTTCCTAGGGAGTTACGAGAAGGTCGTGCGCGACCAGCCGTTCTTCTGCTGGGCGGGCGTGAACATTGCCTCCGTGCTTTGCGACGGGAGTATTTCGGCGTGCCCGAGCCTGCGCGGTGACTACATACAAGGCAACATCTACAAGGACGACCTTTGGGACGTGTGGCAGAACCGCTACCAGGTAATGCGCGACCGCCGCTGGGCACGAATTGGCGAATGCAGGGACTGCAAGTACTGGCGCTACTGCGAAGGTTCCAGCTTGCATCTCAGAGATGAGAAGACAAAGGAACTGGCTTACTGCCACGTGAAGCGCCTTGAAGCCGCCGGCGTCTAGCGCCCGCGCGCACTTGTATTTCCTGCATCCATGCGCTTTTGTAATCCCACATTCTCGCGCACTTGTACTCCCGCATCTCATACATCTATATTCCCGCATCCCCGCGAATCTGTATTCCCGCATGTCACCCCCGACTCGTTCGGGGGCTCCTTTTTTGTTCTATAGAATTCCCACTTTTGTTTTTTACTTTAACAAAAATCTTTTCCTTATAATTAAAAACCGCGAAATTTGTTTAAAATCGCCAATTTTGTTTTAACAAAAATGTTGCACGGCCGCCTGTATAAATCTATCTTATAGTCATGATGAAATCGGTTGTTGAATACAAGGATTACCGCGAGTACGTACTGGATTACTACCGTGAACGCAAGCGCACCTCGGCTTTCACGTGGCGCGAGTTCGCGAAGATTGCCGGGTTCGCATCGGGGTCGTACTTGAAGCTGGTTTGCGACGGCAAGACGCGTCTTCGGGAAGAAGGAGCGAAGAAAACTGCGCTTGCTATGGGGTTGCTCGGCTTCGAGTACGACTACTTTATTTTGATGGTGCGTTACGAAGGCGCGAAGACGGATCGCGAAAAGAAGAAGTGCTTCGAGGAGATGCAGGCGCTGAGCGCCGCACACCACGTGAAGATCCTGGGGAGCGAACTCTACACGTTCTACGAAACCTGGAAGCATTCTGTGGTGCGCGAGCTGGCGGTTGCCATGCCGGGTGCAAAGCCGCACGAGATTGCGAAGGCTTGCAGGCCCGCGATTTCTGCGGCGGACGTGAGCGCGAGCCTGAACTTTCTCATGAAGGCGGGGCTCATCACGCGCGACATCAAGGGCAATTACCACCAGACGAACCGCTCGCTGACTACGGGCCGCCTGAACGTGGTCGCCGTCGCGGTGCATTCGCTGCTACGCCAGATGGGCGAGTTCGCGCTCGAGGCGCTTGACAAGTTGCCCATTTCGGAACGTCACTTTAGCGGAATTACTATGGGCGTGACCGCCGAGACCTACGCGAAGGTCGTGGAGGAACTTGCGCAGTGCCGCAAGCGCATCGTGTCGATTGTCGCCGACGAGCCGCATCCGGATAAGGTCTGTAGACTCAACTTCCAGTTTTTCCCGCTGACGGAAAACTTGAACAGTGGCAAGAATCGTGGCAAGTCCACATCGGGTAAAGGAGAGTGATTATGTTTATGCGAAAGAATATTTTTATGGGTGTATCTGCCTTGAGCCTCGCGCTTTGTGCGTGTTCCACTCAGACGGCGGGCACGAGCGAGGAATCCGAAGGCATTATTGCTCTTGCGGGTAAGGAAATCAAGGGTGCTGCGCAGAAGGGGCCGCTCGTAAAGGGCTCGGACGTCGTTCTCCGCGAAACGTCGGCAGAAGGGACTCTTGAGCCCACGGGCAGGGAATTCCATACGACGACTGTGAACGACAAGGGTGAATTCCAGTTTGGCGAGCTTGATCTGGAAAGCCAGTATGCGCTGCTTTCTGCCGAAGGTTACTATGCTCACGAATACGACGGTGAACGTTCGGAATGCCCCATGCGCCTTGATGCGGTCACGAACCTGAATAACCGCAGTACGGCTAACGTCAACATCCTGACGCATTTCGAGTACAAGCGCGTATTGAAACTGGTTAAGGAAGGCGTGCCTTTCGCCGAAGCCAAGAAGCAGGCTTCCAGGGAAGTTCTCGCTGCGTTCGGTGTCGATATTGACGTCTCCTCTGCGGAGGACTTGAATATATTCAATACGTCCGAAGGGGACAGTACCCTGTTCAATATCAGTCTTCTTATCGATAATACCCCGGAATGGACTTATTGGGTTGATGATGAAAAAGAAGATTGCCCGAAATTGCAGAATTATCTTGATGGTTTTGCGGAAGATTTTGCCGATGATGGTGAACTCAGTGATTCCATTATGCAGGCTATCGCAGGCCATGCCTACGAAGTCACCCGTATGTATTCCCATATGGAATTTATCGATGAAGACGACATGTGGGAAAAGGAAGCCGCTGACCCAGGGTCGTATGACGATCTGGTGGTCATGAAAAAGGAATACGAGTTCAGCAAGCTGGTGCTCTTGCACCATCTGGAGATAGATGCATGCACCGAGAATCGCTGGGGCGAATATACGGCGTTTCACAAGCCCATAGAGGTCTATGACTATCAGGAGGGGGAACAGCGTATCTTGGATTCCGGCTACGTCCTTTGCGATGGCTATAAGTGGGATATAAAGACAAGGGGATACATCGATTCGCTCACAACGATGTTTGAACATGAAAATGGCACCATGATTGACCCGCGTGACGGTCGGGAATACAAGACGATAAGCTTTGAGTACGAAGGGAAAAGGTATGAATGGATGGCGGAAAACCTCATGTATAGCGTTGCCCCGGTAACGCGTACGAAGGGAGGTCGCGCAAACCTCCATCAGCCGGGTGTCTATAGCTGGACCGAGGCCATGCACCTTAACGAGGGCTACATGACGAGGTTTGTGCGCGAAGGCCTGATCGATTCGCTCCATCAGGGAATCTGCCCCGACGGCTGGCACGTGGCGAATAGCGAGGAGTGGAAAACCCTGCTAGATTACGTGGACGGCAATCCCAACAACCTGCTCGACGAAAATTGGAGGACTGACAGGGAAACCGCCATTGCGAAGGGCCTGACGGGAGTGTTCTACAACAGGCTGGACTTCAATCTCGTTCCGCTAGATAAGCAATTCCTGGAAGCCTATTTCCATACCTATGCTCCAAGGATGTCCTTCCAGCCAACCAGTCCCAATGACGATGTGTGGAACCGAGAGTTCTTTATGCGGGATGAATATAATGACTACCCCTTGACGAAAACGGATTTCACGACCATCGAGATTTCGATTAACTGGAATTATGTATCCGACTCGGAAGTACAGCCTAAAGGCTTTGTGCGCTGCGTAAGGAACTAGATTAAGATTAGGGAGGGCGGCGCCCTCCCTTGTCTCGTTAGCTGTATTCCAGGAATACCTGTTTGTATTCCGAAATGCATAATTTTCTAAAATTTCCTTAAAAATAGTAAAAATTAAGCAAAAAACGCAATTTTGTATTCCGAATTAGTCGAAATTTCCTATATTTGTGCACATGAAGGAGATCATTGAATACACAGACTACCGCAAGTTCATTCAGGACTACTACGATGAACGCAAGCGCAGCTCGGCATTCACGTGGCGCGACTTCGCGCGCGATGCCGGGTTCTCGTCGCCGATTTACCTGAAGTACGTTTGCGAGGGGAAGAAGAACCTGAGTGTTGGGGCTGCAGGTTCTGTCGCCGCCGCGATGGGTCTCGCCGGTTTCGAGAGCACATACTTTGTCCTGATGGTTTCGTACGCCCATGCAAAGGGGGATGAGGCGAAACGGGCCGCGTTCGAGGAAAGGTGTGCGCTGGCGAGGGCACACAAGGTGCGGGTGCTCGGGAAGGAGGAATTCGACTACTTCAAGTCGTGGAAGAATCCTGTACTGCGCGAACTTGCCCCGCACATGCCGGGAGCAAGACCGCTCGAGATGGCACATGCCTGCAAGCAGAAAATCTCTGCTGCGGAAGTTTCCGAAACGCTCGACTTTTTAGTAAAGGCGAAGCTCCTGAAGAAGGACAGGAGCGGGAACTACCGCCAGACGGACAACTCCATCTCGATGGGCTCGGTAGATGCGGTCCCCGTGGCGGCCCGCGATATGCAGCGACAGATGGGGGAGTTTGCGGTGAAGGCCTTGGACCTGCCGCTTTCTGAACGCGACATGTCGGGGCTGACCCTCGGGCTTACGCGCCGTGCGTACGAACGGATTCGGAAGGAACTGGCGGATTGCCGCCGGCGCATCGTGGCGATTGCCGCGGAAGACGACGAGACGGAGCAGGTGTATCGCCTGAACTTGCAACTGTTCCCGATGACCGAAAAGCTGGACAAGGAAAAGAAATTTGGAAAGGAGGATAAGTAAAGATGAATTTGTGTGAAAAATTAAGGACGTGCATTCGACTCGTTTTGGCTCCGGCCTGTGTGTTTGTGCTTGACGCTTGTTCCGATGGCAGGGATGTCGCGGGAGGAACTTCGGAAGATGCCGGCATTGTCGCCCTCGCGGGCAAAAAGCTTTCGGGCGCGGTGCAGAAGGGCCCGTTTGTGGAGGGCTCCAGCGTCGTGCTCCGGGAAACATCTGCAGAAGGGAGCCTGGAACCCACGGGCAAGGAATTCAATACCACGGTCACTAACGACAAGGGTGACTTCGAATTCGATAGTCTTGATTTGGAAAGCCCGTATGCGCTTCTTTCCGCCGAAGGCCACTATATTCATGATGTCAGTGGCGAACGTTCTGTGTGCGTCTTGCACCTTAATGCCATTACCAACATGGAAAAACGTATTACCGCAAATATCAACTTGCTGACGCATTTTGAATACAAGCGTGTATTGAAGTTGGTCAAGGATGGCGTGCCCTTTGCCCAGGCCAAGAAACAGGCCGCTGCGGAAGTGCTCGCCGCATTCGGTGTCTTCATTCCCGTAAATTCTGCGGAAGACCTGAACATCTTCAGTACATCCGCTGCGGACATGGCTCTTTATCATATCAGTATTTTTGTGGATACTCGAGACTTCATTATTCCTTGGAATGGCGAAGGAAACGAGTGGGAATATAGGATGGACCCGGCCAATACGGACTGTGGCATGTTACAGGATTATGTGGATGGATACGCCGATGACCTGGAAGAAGACGGAACCCTCAGCGATTCCTTGATTGCGCCTCTTGCTTACACTGCCTATTTATACAATTCCTTGGGCAATGTGATGCACTCTGGCGAAACCGGCTTGATTGGTAGGGACGAGTACGACCTTATGGCGGAGAGGCGTTATTTCCACCATTTGGTACTGGACCATTACCTTGGATTCGAAGAATGCAACGACAAACGCTGGGGAGAATCGAGGATACTCGACAAGCCGTTTGGGTATTACAACTATGACCTAGATCGGATGGAGTATGTGAACCCGGCCTACTTCCTTTGCGACGGAATGGGCTGGAAGTATACGACGAAGGGGCATCTCGATTCCCTCAAGATGCCGATTCCTCACGGGTCGGGAACTATGAAGGACCCGCGCGACGGCCGGGAATACAAGACGGTAAGTTTTGAATTTCTCGGGACGAAGTATGAATGGATGGCCGAAGACCTGATGTATTCGGACGCCTCGACCAAGACTTCCAAGGGTAGGAACGGAGGACGTAGCGAGCCTGGAATCTATAGCTGGGCGGCTGCCATGGGGTTGAGCGAGAGCTATATGACGAAGGCTGTCAAAGCCGGCATGGTGGATTCGCTGCATCAGGGAATTTGCCCCAGTGGTTGGCACGTTGCCAACAGCCTGGATTGGGAGGCCCTGGTTACCTACGTGGGAGGGGTGAACAACCTGCTCAATGAATCCTGGCGAACGGATTCGGAAACCGCATCTGATAAAGACCTGGTGGGCGTGTTCTACAACAGGTTCGATTTCAACCTATACCCGATGGAAAAGAAATACCTGGATCTTTACTACCACACGTATACGCATGAATCGTTTATCCCCGAGAATGTGTATGCGGAACGTTCAATGTGGTTGAATTATTATGAAGCGCACCATGGCAGCGAAGATATCGAATGGATTCCCGAATACGCGAATGCGCTGGCCAACTACAGGGATCTTGAGACTTACGCCTTCGAAATCTCTATCGATTATGGCATGCCGACCGAAAACCGGAGAAAGGCTGGCCGTGTGCGCTGCGTGAAGAACTGAGTTTGCTAGGAGGAGAACGAAGAAGGCCCCGCCAGGAATGGCGGGGTTTTTCATGTTCTCAGAACATGTAGTGTATGTTCTGATTTGCTCAATTTTTAGAAAAATTGCAAAAAGTGGTAAAATTTGCTCAAAAACGCAAATTTTATGTTCTAAACTGCAAAAACAAACCTATATTTGATACCATGAAGGAAATCATTGAATATACAGATTATCGCAAGTTCATCCAGGACTACTACGATGAACGAAAGCGTTGCTCCGCTTTCTCATGGCATGCATTTGCCCAGAAGGCGGGCTTTTCGTCGGATGTGTACCTGAAGTACGTGTGCGAGGGGAAAAAGAATTTGAGCATCGCTTCGGCGGGCTCGGTGGCAAGCGCCATGGGGCTGGTCGGTTTCGAGTACGACTATTTTATCTTGATGGTGTCGTATGCGCATGCCAAGAGCGATACGGCCAAGCGGGCCGCGTTCGAGGAGCGCTGTGCTCTCGCGCAGGCCCACAAGATGCGCGTGCTCGGGCGCGAGGAATTCGATTACTTCAAGTCGTGGAAAAATTCCGTAATCCGTGAACTTGCCCCGCACATGCCGGGTGCAAGACCGCTTGAAATGGCGAAGGCCTGCAGGCAGAAGATTTCGGCGGCGGAAGTCTCCGAGACGCTCAACTTCTTGGTGAAGGCGAAGCTCCTGAAGAAGGACAGGAGCGGAAACTACCAGCAGACGGACAAGGCCATCAAGATGGGGAGCGTGGATGCGGTTCCGGTGGTGGCGCGCGACCTGCAAAGGCAAATGGGGGAGTTTGCCATCCAGTCGCTGGACCTGCCGCTATCGGAACGCATGATGTCGGGGTACACGCTGGGCCTTACGCGCCGTGCGTACGAACGCATCAAGAAAGAGACTGAAGATTATTACCGCCGAGTGGTGGCGATTGCCACCGAAGAAGACGAGACGGAACAGGTTTATCGCCTGAACGTGCAGTTGTTCCCGATGAGCGAACGCCTGGGGAAGAAAAATGAAGATAAAAAGGGGAGATAGTCATGAAAAAGAGTAGATTTATGAAAAAGGAAACGATTATGAAGTGGAATCGTATTTTAGGTTGCCTCGCTGCCGGGGCCATGTTCTGGGGCTGTTCGGACACGGGTTCCGACGACAATGGCGTTGCGGGCGGTGCTTCGGGCGATGCGGGCATTGTTGCCGTCACGGACTGGGAAGTTGCGGGCGTGTCGCAGAAGGGCCCGTTCGTCACGGGTTCTGCGGTAACCGTGCAGGAACTTGACGGTATCACGCTCAAGCAGACGGGCAAGAGCTTCAAGGGCTCCATCAAGAGCGACAAGGGCGACTTCGCCATCAAGGACATCAATCTGGAATCGCAGTACGCGATTCTCGAGGCATCGGGCTACTACCGCGACGAGATTTCGGGCAAGAAGTCTTCTGGTCAGGTGACGCTCCGCGCCTTGACCGACCTCAAGGACAGAAAGCACGTGAACATCAACCTGCTCACGCACCTGGAATACGAGCGCGTGATGTATCTCGTGACCGAGAAGAAAAAGTCTATTGCCGAAGCGAAGGAACAGGCCGAAAGGGAAGTGCTCGCAACGTTCGGGATCGAGGGCGACTTCGCGGAATCGGAGGACTTGAACATCTTCGAGACGGGTGACGGCAATGCGGCTCTGCTTGCGATAAGCGTGCTCTTGCAGAGCGATGTCGACGTGGCTGGGCTTACCGAGCGCATGGGCGAGTTCAGCATATCGCTTGCGGAAGGCGGCAGCTGGGACGATGCCGACGTGAAGACGGCGATTGCGGACTGGGCAAGCGATGTTGACTTGAAGGGCTCGCTTTCGAAGGTGCGCAAGAACGTGGAAGACTGGAAGTACGCCGATACCGTTCCCGAATTCGAAAAATACGTCACGAACTTCTGGTGGAATAACTACGGCCTCGGCGCCTGCAACGACAAGCGCGAAAACGAAACCAAGCGTAATGTGAACAAGCTGAGTAAGATGTATAACGAGTACTTCGTCTGCGAAGGCGGCCGCTGGCATATTCCGGGCGATGAGCCCGCATCCAGTTCGTCGTCCAGCAGCAAGGACGTTGAGCCTGCCGAAACGTCGTCGAGTTCCATTTACAATCCGTTCGATACGGTCCCGGATCTCCCTGCTGATTTGGCCTTCCTGGATTCGAATTACAAACGCTTGGGCTACATGAACATGGCTGATGGCAATCAAAAGGTATGGTTCTTTTCTGGACGGAAGTCTATGGACAATTCGAACGTGCGGGATAGCGCGGCGGGGGACTTTGTAAAGATTCTCGGGAAAAAGGACTTTGCTTATGAGGGCATTGTACAGAACGATTCGGTGAAAATGTCGGGCTATAGTGATACGTCCTATGTCTACAAGAAGGAAAAGGACAACGTTGTTTACAAGGTCGCCATCACGAAATATTCGGCTACGTACAATTTCAATTTCGATATAAAGGTTGTCATTTTGAAGAAGGGCTTCGAGGAGTTGTCGACAAATGCGTCGAGCAGGGATTCCCTGCCGGATTATCCCAGCGACATGTCTTTCGTGAAACGATACGTAAAGACCAAAACGGAATACACTGAATATGCCGATGGGAAACAGGTCGTGTGGCGCGGCGAAACCTATGCTTGTGGCAGCGGCTGCGACGACCTTGCTGCGGAACTGGTCGGCGATGCGACGGCAAAGGGTTTTGCCGATGCGGGAACCTATTCCAACGATTCGCTGGACAACGTCTACACCGAGGATTCGCACGTTTACACGAAAACGTCTGGCGGTAAGGTTTATTCGCTTGTTATTACAAAGGGCGAGACTAGCGTTGTTTCTCCGGTTTTGATGCGCATGTTTCTTTCGGGGATGTTGTACATTAAAGTGATTGCTCGTGATGCGGGAATTGATGAAATTCCCACGGAACCAAGGAAGGACTACAGTTCGCCCAAGTATAGGGACATGCCTGCGGATCTGGCGTTCATCATGGATGCGACAGATTCCTTCTATAGGACCTATTCCGACGATTCGCTTCGGACGACCTGGAAATGCTACAGCACTGTCGGCCGGGAGTCGGAACTCCCTGCTGAAGCGGTAGAAAAGGCCGATGAATATGCCACTTTGGTGGAATCGCACGGGTTTACCCTGAAGAGCCGGGAGGAATATGAACCGTCAAAACTTCAATCGATGGGCTATTGGTCTTGCAATATGACCGATGACTTCACCCCGGTTACATTGTATCGGTTCGAAAAGGAAGTGGCGGGCTTCTACTACAAGGTCGATGTCTATTCGTGCGTGACTTCACACCTTAGTGATTTAGGGATTTATTCCTATGAAGCCAACGCCTATATGGAGACGAGTATTTACGACAAGTAAGAAGGCTGTTCGTTAGGAGGAGAAAAAAGACCCCGCTAGTGCGCTAGCGGGGCCTTTGTGTTCCTGGAATACATTGTGTGTTCCAATTTTTGCTTAATTATTTGAAATTTTTGTGAAATTGGTAAAAATGGCTAAAAATTGCAAGATTTGTGTTCTAAAATGCGAAATTTGACTATATTTGTAAACATGAAGGAAATCGTAGAATACTCCGATTACCGCAAGTTCATTCAGGACTACTACGATGAGCGTAAGCGAAGTTCATCGTTTACCTGGCGGGAGTTTGCCCAAAAGGCTGGCTTTTCGTCGGCGGTTTATCTGAAGTATGTTTGTGAAGGGAAAAAGAGCTTGAGTGTAGGGGCTGCGGGTTCAGTTGCAAGTGCCATGGGACTCGCCGGATTCGAGCATACCTACTTTGTGCTGATGGTTTCGTACGCACACGCAAAAAGTGATGAGGCGAAGCGGGCCGCGTTCGAGAAAAGGTGCGCGCTTGCGATGGCGCATAAGGTGCGTGTGCTGGGCGAAGAAGAGTACAGGTATTTCAAATCGTGGAAAAATCAGTTGCTGCGTGAAATCGCTCCGCACATGCCGGGGGCAAAGCCGCTTGAAATGGCGAAAGCCTGTAGGCCGGCGATTACTGCGGCCGAGGTCTCCGAGACCCTGGATTTTTTACTGCGTGCAAAGCTCTTGAAAAAAGATGCCAAGGGTAATTTTTTGCAGACCGAAAAAGCAGTTTCTATTGGCGATGTAGATGCGGTACCGATTGCAGTGCGCGACTTGCAACGCCAAATGGGTGAGCTTGCGATTAAGTCGCTCAGTTCCCCGCAATCGGAGCGCGACATGTCGGGCCTCACCATGGGGATTACGCGCCGTTCTTATGAACGCATCAAGCAGGAACTTGCAGATTGTCGCCGCCGCATCATGGCAATTGTTACCGAAGACGACGATACGGAGCAAGTGTACCGATTGAACTTGCAGTTGTTCCCGATAAGTGAGTGCTTAAAACAGAAAGAAAAGGGTTCGCCAAGAAAAGGAAGAGATCATGAAGAGTAAAATCAAGACCGGTTCGGCTATTGCATTGGTTGGCGCGCTGGCAATGCTAGCGGCATGTTCCGATTCCGAAAGCAAGAATATTTCGGGCGGTGTTACAGAAGACAAGGGCATTGTCGCCAACCTGGACGTGGCGGGCGTTTCGCAGAAGGGCCCGTTTGTGGAGGGTTCCGCGGTGACGGTGCAGGGAATCGACTGCAAGACGCTCAAGTTCACGGACGAGGTGTTCGAGGGCAAGGTCAAGAGCGACAAGGGCGACTTTACTGTCGAGGATGTATCGCTCAAGTCTACGTGCGCATTGTTCGAGGTGACGGGTGAATACCGCAGCGAAATTACCGGCAAGAAGTCGGCGGGCGAGATTACGCTGCATGCGCTTACCGACTTGAAGGACCGCAAGAACGTGAACATCAACGTGCTTACGGAACTGGAATACGAACGCCTGATGTACCTCGTGACCGAAAAGGACAAAAAGTTCGAGGAAGCGAAGGAACAGGCCGAGAAGGAAGTGCTCGCGGCGTTCGACATCGCGGGCAGTTTCGAGGAGTTCGAGAACCTGAATATCTTCGAGGCGGGCGACGAGAATGCGGCGCTGCTTGCGGTGAGCGTAATGATGCAGGCCGAAACGGATGACGCGGGACTTGTTACGCGTATGGAAAAGTTCGCGGACTCTTTTGCGGAAACTGGCGAGTGGAAGGATTCCGACACGAAGAAAATAATTTCGGAATGGGCGGTCAATGCCACGGCGAACGGCGGGCTCGATTCCATCCGCAAGAACGTCGAAGCCTGGGACCTCGGGGATACCGTGCCCGCCTTCGAGAAGTTCATCGAAGCCTACGCGGACGGCGACAGCGTTGTTTTGAGCAGTTCGTCAAAGGACCCTGAGCCTGCCGAAGGGTCCAGTAGTAGCGGGCGTGAGGCAAGTGTGTCCAGTTCTTCCCAAGATACGACGTACAATGCCGAAAAGAATACCCTGACGGATACCCGCGACGGCCAGGTTTACAGGACCGTAAAAATCGGCGATCAGGTGTGGATGGCAGAAAACCTGAACATTGAAACAGATTCCAGTTACTGCTATAATGATTCTGCTGAATACTGTGCAAAGTATGGTCGCCTTTATGAATGGAGTGCGGCAATGGATGCATGCCCTAGCGGCTGGCACCTGCCTGATACTGCGGAATGGAGAACGCTGCTCGATGCGGTTGGTGGGGATTCGATTGCGGGCACGATGCTCAAGTCTACGAGTGGCTGGAATAGTGACGGCAATGGTACGGATGATTTCGGCTTCACTGTGTTGCCTGCTGGTGGCTGGGGGAGCAAGAACTTTGTGGGCGAGGCTGCTGTCTTCTGGACTTCTGAATGGTACGAAGGGTACGATGATTATGCGTATGGTATAAAATTGTACACGGATACCATTGTACGCAAGGGCTACAGTAACAAGTATATCGGGAGTTCGGTCCGTTGCTTGAAAGGCGAATCCCCAGTGGCTGGCTCTAGCGGTAGCCTGGCGAAATCGAGTAGCAGTTATTCTGATGGGTGGAGCTGGGATGTGCCCAAGGAAACTCGCCTGAATCCGAATATCAAATATGACTCGATGATCGACCCGCGTGACAAGAAAGTTTATAAGGTCGTAAAAATTGACGTGGAAGATGAAAATTATTCGCAGGTGTGGATGGCTGAAAACTTGAACTATGCCGATAGCAATAGGACGCCTAGCTTGAAGGGCGGCAACTGGTGCTATCAGGGTGATGAAAAAAAATGCAAGGTGAGTGGCCGTTATTACAGCTGGGCCGCTGCGATTGACTCGGTAGCACTAGCGAACGATGCCGAGGCTCCGTTGGATTGCGGCTATGGCAAAAAGTGCGGACTTGATCGAGCTGTGCAGGGAATTTGCCCTGACGGCTGGCATTTGCCGTCAATCTATGAATGGGGCCTATTGAGCGTGGCATTAGGAAATGCCCCTGTATCTGGTGAACCACTCAAGGCGTTGACTGGATGGAACTACGCCGGAACGCCTGACAACAACGGTACGGATCTTTACGGCTTTGCCGCACTCCCGACCGGAAGAATTTCTGCTACTAAATGGGAAAAGGTGGGCTCGGATGTTTATTACTGGAGCGCTACTGAATACAGTGCCAATGATGGCCGGTATTTCAATATAAACAACGTTTATACCAATTCTTATACGTATCAGAATAGCAAGTCTTATGGACAAAGTGTCCGTTGCGTCAAAGGGGATCCTTCGACTGCACCGGTAAGACCTTCTTCAAGTTCTAGTGTTGACGAAACGAAGTCCAGTAGCAGCGTGACAAGCGTGTCAAGCAGCAGTGTCCCTGAAGGGTATGTAGATCCTTCTACAGTAGTTACGGGAACCATGACGGACTCCCGCGACGGCCAAACTTACAAGACCGTAGAAATCGGCAGTCAGGTGTGGATGGCGGAGAATTTGAACTACGCATACACTGGCGTTCTCTATAATAATAGTGGCTACACCTCCGATTCCACTAGTTGGTGCTTTAGTAACGACCCTGCCAACTGCATCAAATATGGTCGCCTTTACACCTGGGCTGCAGCGATGGACAGTGTGGGAACGTGGTCTACGAATGGCAAGGACTGCGGCTATGGCGTGCAATGTACTCCGATTTACCCGGTGCGAGGCATATGCCCCGAGGGCTGGCATCTGCCGGATAAGGCGGAGTGGAATACATTGTTTACTGCTGTCGGTGGAGCGTCAACGGCGGGCAAGATGCTCAGCTCCACTATCAGCTGGTCCAGCGTTCCTGGCGGCTGGGTCCGCGACGGATACGGCACGGATGCCTATTCCTTCTCGGCGTTGCCTGCTGGCCTCAGGGACGCCACTGGTTACAACAACGTTGGCTACCATGCGTACTTCTGGAGTTCCTCTGAGTACAATAGTTCCCGCACATATATCGTGGGCTTGGACGACGAATTCGACAAAGCTGACTTGTACGGCAGCGGCAAGGACTACGGGTACTCTGTCCGCTGCGTGAAGGATTAATTTTAGGGTAGAGAGGCAAAAACAATGAAAAGAGTTTTAGCAATATGTGCCATGTCCGCATTCCTGCTTGCGGCTTGCGGCGATGACGAGAGCAGCGGTTTCACAACCCGCCCCGACGAGGATTCGTCTTCGTCTGTTTGCGAGGACTGCGACGATTCAAGTAGTTCGAAGGCGAAGTCCAGTAGTTCTTCTGCGAAATCGTCTAGTTCAGAGAAGAAACCTTGCGTTGTGGGCAAAGACAAGAATTGCTTTGAGGATGAACGTGACGGTCAGACATATAGGACTGTCAAGATCGGTACGCAGATTTGGATGGCCGAAAATCTGAACTTCAAGGTAGGAAACAGTGCCTGCTACGACGACGAAAAAAGTAACTGCACCAAATATGGAAGGCTTTACACTTGGGGCGCTGCAATAGACAGTGTTGGAAAATACGGCGAGAATGCCAAGGGCTGTGGCAATGGCGAACATTGCACCCCGATACCCCCTGTGCGCGGAATTTGTCCTGAAGGTTGGCATTTGCCCGATACGATGGAATGGAGAGTTCTGATTGATGTGGCTGGTGGCGAAGATGATGCCGGCAAGGCGCTCAAGTCCAAGAGTGGCTGGAAAAACGACGGCAACGGCACAGATGAATTCGGATTCTCGGCACTCCCTGTCGGAGGCCGGTTCGGCGGCAGTTTCGATGGCGACTATTTCGATGAAGGCCTCCGCGCTGATTTCTGGACATCCTCTTATTCGTACCGCGTCTTGGGCGGGGCAATCGATATGGGTCTAATGGATAACTCCGATGGAGTATTCATGGACGTTATCAGTTCCCGCGTCGGCAGCAGCGACCGCGGATATTCCATCCGCTGTCTTAGTGACGAGTCTACGATTCCCGAGCCAAAGTCATCTAGCAGTGAATCTTCGTCTTCAAGTTTGATGCAGGAAAGAGAGCCATGTGATGTTGAAACGGATGAAAATTGCATTAAAGACGAACGTGACGGACATACATATAGGATTGTTAAAATTGGTGAGCAGACGTGGATGGCAGAGAACTTGAATTATGCATACACTGGTGTTCCCTATAAATTTGAGGTACTCGGTAAGGCCTACACTTCCGATTCCATTAGCTGGTGCTATAACGATTCTGCAGAATACTGCGCCAGATATGGTCGCTTTTACACGTGGTCTGCCGTGATGGACAGTGCGGGAACTACGAAAGGCTGCCGAGGCGGCTATATGGCAACTTGTTCGAAGAAATACCCATTTCGCAGTGTATGTCCCGAGGGCTGGCACCTGCCTGAAAAAGAAGAATGGGGCACTCTGGTCGCATCTGTTGGGGGCGAAAAGATTGCTGGAAAAAAACTCAAATCCACATACGGCTGGGAAAATGACGAAAACGGCACGGATGAATTCGGATTCTCGGCGTTTCCTGCTGGTCAAAGGAGCGTCTATGGTTTATTCAGCTTTATGGGTGAACAGATTTGTTTTTGGAGTGCAAGCGATGGCGGCAGTAGTCTTGACGCCTATTGCTTGTCCTTGGGCAGTGGTGGTTATGGTGATGAAGCGCGCTTAACCCCAAAAGACAAGAGCATTGGTCGCCCCGTCCGTTGTGTGAAAGATTAATTTAAGAGTACTCCAATCAAAAAAAGACCCCGCTTGATGCGGGGTCTTTTTCGGGTGGATGACCGGACTCGAACCGGCAACATCCAGAATCACAATCTGGGACTCTAACCAATTGAGCTACATCCACCATGTAGCGAGACCAAATATAAAAAAGCCATCCCAAATTTCAAGGGATGGCGTGAATTTTTTGGTAAAAAAGGCGAAAATGCGCCGCCGGTAGCGGTTTTACGCGTTCTTTTTTTGCATGACGCGGATGAAGTTCTCGCGCTTGAAGTCGTTGCGGTGTTCCATGCAGAAACGCGGATACACGGTCTGCTTGGGGAATACCTTGATGGTGAACAGCTCGTTGCAGCCTTCCAGACAGCACTTGAAGGTCAGGTCCATCGATTCCGTGTAGTTGTGGCGGAAGATGATGTTCTTGGACTCGATGCTCTCCACGTTCTTTTTCTGCTTCTGGCGCAACTTGATGTCGCGGTGCAGTTCGCAGTACTTGGCAATCGGGTGTCCCCAGAACTCGCGGCCACAGCCGGGTTCCTGGCAGATTTTGAGCTTGATTCGCTTCTTTTTCTTGTATTTGGGTAACTGCATGCTGTAAAGATAGAAAAAAAGTGGCGTTTTGGCTCATTTTGGGGGGTAATCCCGTATATATAGGTATGAGATACTTCTTTTTGCAAGCAAAAATGCTGGCCTTCGTGGCCATTTTCGCCCTGGTGGCATCGTGCGGGTTCGTTATCGAGGAGGGGGCGCCCGAACCTTCGCCCCTGCGGGTTACGTTCCTGAACGTGGGGCAGGGACTTGCGGTGCTGCTCGATTGCGGGGGGCGGTTCGCGATGTACGACATGGGGCCCGATTCCGCGGGCGTGATTGACTCGCTTGTTGCCCGCGGGGTCGATACGCTCGAGTGGGTGGTGGTGAGCCACAACCACAGGGACCATGCGGGCGGGTTCATGGAACTTGCGGGTCGCGGTGGGGGTTCGGGCTCCGCTCGGGTCGAGGGAAGTTTGTCGCGGGCTGGAGATGGCTTGTTTCTGGGCGGAACTGTGCCGCGGGTTGGGGATAGTTTATCGCGGGTTAGGCGTGCGCCGCGGATCGGGGGAGGTTTATCTCGGGTCGGAGATGCGCCGCGGGATGTGGGAGGTTTATCTCGGGTCGGAGATGCGCCGCGGGATGTGGGGCTCGCTCGGGGCGGGAGCGCTGGTGTTGTTCGGGCCGGAACTGCACCGCGGGTGTACGTGCGCCGCCTGTACGTCGGGCCCGATACTTCGGGCGGCTTCATTCGGGATAGCGTGCTGCGGGTGGCCCGCGGGTTTGGCATTCCGGTGGATACGCTGGTGCGGGGCATGTCGCTCGGGCAGTCCTCGGGCGACGGGGAAGGTTCGCGCGGGCTGTCTTCGAACATCGGGGATGCCCCCGGGTTTGACGTGCTCTGGCCGCCGGACTACGTGCGGGAGGGCGGAAACCCCGCAAGTGTGGTAGTGCGGGTGGAATTCGGGGCGGCCTCCCTCCTGTTGACGGGCGACCTGGACTCTGTGGGGGAACGCCGCCTGCTGGAACTTTCACCCACGCTCTCCGCGGGCTTGTTGCAGGTGCCGCACCACGGGTCTGCAGGCAGCAGTTCGCTCCGGTTCATTTCGCGTGTTGCGCCGGATTACGCCGTGGTGAGTGTGGGTGCGGGCAACGCCTACGGGCACCCCCGCGAAGATGTCGTGCGCAAGTACGCCTACGTGCTCGGGGATACGGCGCGGTTCTTCCGCACCGACCTGCAGGGGAGTGTCGCGTTTGAAATGTGGCCCGATATCGGGGTGGTTGCCGGCAGCGACTAGTGAACTAGTCCGCGAAACCGATGCGTGCCTGGAAATGGCAGCGTGGAGGTTGCGCATTCCCCGTGGCTAGCAAACCTCCTGCGGTCTGCGCGGCTTGCATGTCGCCCTCGTTCATCCCGAATATATAGGCGTGGTGGTTCGTGTTCTTGAAGCGCACTATGGCGACGTTCCCCCGAGCGGGACCTGCGAGATGAAATTCATTTGTATGGAACGGATGCGGCGGCTCTTGACCTCGTCGGCATCGAGCGAGTCCATAACCCAGTCCACGTAGCGGCAGTGGTTCACGTGGTTGTTCATGTCGAGGTCGCTGTAGTGCGCCTGCTCGGTACGCAGTACCCGCGGCTCGATTTCCGGATTCAGGATGTCCATCATCTCGGGGAGAGCGTTCTTGCCCGCAAATAGCGGGATGGGGTAGGGGCTGTTCGCCGGGTTTTCCGACTTGCCCGTCTGCATGTTCACGAGCAGCCAGCTTGATGTCGCCTGCGCGATGGAATGCCCCTGCGAATCCACGATGGAGTAGTCCTTCAGGACGACCTTGTCCTTGTAGAAGTCCTTCGCCCAGGTGGATATCGAAATCTTCTCGCCCCACACGGGCTGGTGCAGTATGCGTATCTTGATGCGCGTGATGACGGTGGTGTAGCCCGCCTTCATCATCTTCCAGAGCCCGAACCCGTTCGCCTCGGCATCGGCGATGGCGGTCTCTTCCATGAACAGGAACAGGTTTGAAAGCTTCAGGCGGCTGTGGTGGTCGCAGTCCGAGAAACGGACTTCAAAGTCTTTGGTCGTGATGCCTTGTTCCATTTTTTACCTGCACGTTGTATGTGATTGCCGGTGCCGTCAAATGGCCCGTTTTTGGAACGGGCTGATTTACGGTTATCTTGTAAAAATGTATAATTTTGAAATATGGATGAGTTTCAGTTCCGCCCCTCTTTTATACAGTTATCGGCATTTAGCACTTTTAGCGGTGAAGTCCGGCTCCCGGGCTCCAAGAGCATTACCAACAGGGCTTTTTTGATTGCGGCCCTCGCGCGCGGCACAACCCGGCTCCATAACCTGCTCAAGAGCGGCGATACCCGCTACATGGGCGAGGCGCTCCAGAAACTCGGCGTGAAGATTGATTTTTCGGATGACTATTCCGAGGCGGTAGTGACCGGGAACGCGGGCCCGATTTCGGTCGAGGGCGTGGTAGATTTGTACCTCGGCAATGCGGGTACGGCGATGCGCTCGCTTACGGCGGCGCTCACGCTCGGCCGCGGGGAATTTTCCCTCGGGGGCGAAGAACGCATGAGCGAACGCCCGATACGCGACCTGGTGGACGCTCTCCGTTCGCTCGGGGCAAGCATCGAGTATCGCGAGACGGAAGGCTACCCGCCGGTGCATATCAAGGCCTCGGGCCTTGCGGGCGGCTATGTGGAGGTAAACGGCAATATTTCGAGCCAGTACCTGACGGCGCTCCTCATTTGTGCGCCGTATTGCAAGGCTCCGCTGCATATCCACGTGAAGGGTGAACTTATTTCTGCTCCGTATATCGAACTGACGATGGATGTCATGCGCAGTTTCGGTATCGAGGTCAGGCACGAAAACCTGCGCGACTTCTACGTGCCGCAGGGCGTGTACACTGCTCCCGCCGATTACGACGTGGAGGGCGACGCGAGTTCGGCAAGCTACCCGCTGGCCGCTGCTGCCATTGCTCGCGGCAAGGTGCGCGTGCTCGGCGTGGGCAAGGACAGCATCCAGGGCGATGTCGCGTTTGTGGATGTCCTCCGCAAGATGGGGGCAAGGGTGGAAGTCGGTCCGGACTGGATCGAGTGCGACGGTAGCGGATGCAGCCTCCACGGAGTGGACCTGAACCTGAACGACATTCCCGACGCGGCGATGACGGTATCGGTGCTTGCACTGTTTGCCGACAGCCCCTCGAAGATAAGCGGTATCGCGAGCTGGCGCGTGAAGGAAACCGACCGCATTGCGGCGATTTCTGCGGAACTCCAGAAGTTCGGCGCGCGCGTGACGACCGACATGGACAGCATCACGATTGTGCCTCCGGAAAAACTTGTGCCCGCGACAGTCGAGACATACAACGACCACCGCATGGCGATGTGCTTTAGCCTGGTCTCGCTCGGTGGTGTTGCGGTGAAGATCATGGACCCCGCCTGCGTAAACAAGACTTACCCCCACTTCTTCGAAGACTTTACCCGACTCGCAAAATGATCCGTTTGTCCCGACATATCGTGCGTGCAGCAGTTGCGGTTGCCATGGTGGCGACGGCGTCGCTTGCGGTGCCCGAACTGAGGCGTGCCGATGTCGATACGCTGCACCTGTGGATGATGGACAACGGGCTTGGCTCGCAGAAGGCGGTCAAGAAACTGGTGAAAAAATATCACCGCGATACGGGAGTCCCCGTAGAGGTGCGCGTGCTCAACTGGGGCGAGGCGTACGATGTAATTACGAAGGCGTTTGCGCATCCGGATTCCGTTCCGGATTTCCCGGATATCATCCAGCTGGGTTCCACGTGGGTTCCGCACTTTGCCTCGGTTGGCAACCTTCGCCCTCTCGATTCCCTCATTGCCCAGGTCGATTCGTCCCGATTCTATGTGGAAGCGTTCCGCGCAAGTCACATCGGCGCAGGCAAGGAAGTGTACTCGTTCCCGTGGTTCCTCGACGTGCGTGCACTTTTTGCGAACGAGTGGCTGTGGCATACGCTCGGTATCGAGGAATCGGACATCGCGTCGTATTCCAAGTTCATGGGTGCGCTCCGTGCCATCAATCGTGGTGAACTCAAGAATTCCGAGATGAAGCGCGTGGCGGCGTTCGCTCTGCCCGGTCACGAGGATTGGACCGGCCCCCAGCAGATGGCTCCGTTTATCTGGAATCTCGGTGGTGATTTCCTGGACTGCAGGCAGGGCGCATGCACGAGTGCCCTGCTTGACCAGAAGACGCTTGACGGGCTTGCCGTGTATGCGGCGATTCTCGGTGACGAGGAACTGGCCCCGCAAAGCCTGCACGAAAATTCCCAGCAGAACGCGGTGCGGTTCATCAATTCCGAACTGCTTATCCATTACGGTACCTCCGAACTTATCCGCCAGCTGGAGTTTTCCGAAGAGGCGGGCGGGCTGCGTTCCAGCGCGATTGCCGATGACGGCATCATCATCCTTCCCTTCCTTGCGTCCTCGTTCAAGTCCACGTTTGTGGGCGGGAGCCACCTTGCCTTGCCGACAGGGGGCGATTCGACGAAGTTTGCCGCGGCGCAGTCCCTGCTTGCTTACCTGTTGCGTACCGACAACCTGGACGCGTACTGCCGTGCCGTGGGCTTTTTGCCTTCCGACCGCGGGCTCATAAGCATCTGGAACCAGGACCGCCGTTACTCGCAGTTGGTACAGAGCCTCGAAAGCGGCAAGAGCTTCCCGAACATTCCTCAGTGGGGCGCCATCGAGGGCGTGCTTATCAAGTTTGCAAACGACATGGGCTCCATGTTCGCCGTGACGGAAGACAAGGCTGCCCGCAACCATGAACTCGCGGAACTCCTGGTGCAGGCGCATTTCAGGATAATGGAGATACTGGGCCAGAAGGAAACTGAAAAGGAAGCTGACCTGGTTGCGCGCGCGGAAACTGCCTTTGCGACAGAAATACAGGAAATCGAACCCGAAGACCTGCAGTTCGAACCGCTCCCGACTCCGCAGCCGGCGTGGCGCATGGTGTTCTTTGCGGGTATTGCCGCGGGGCTCGTGATGATTGCCCTTTTCGCGCGGCTGATTGTTTATTTTGTTCATAACCGCAAGAAAAAAGGGACGAAGTCCTGATGAAGTTTTTCGCGAGGTTGGTTTCCCTTGCCCTTTGGGCGGTACTGCCTGCGGTTGGCGCGGGGCTGGATGTCGCGGAATACCAGGCTTACGTGGATTCGCTGTTGCCCGAGGTGAGTTTCGGGCTATCCGTGCGTTCCGTAAATACGGGCAAGGAGCTGGCGAACATCAACGGGAACGAACTGTTTACGCCCGCGAGCACCATGAAGACGCTCTCCACGGCGACGGCACTCCATTTCTTGCCGCTCGATTACGAACCCGAGACGAAGTTCTCGCTTATGGGGGCGCAGGATGGGAATGTGTTTAGAGGCACGCTGAACGTCCGCGGCGAGGGCGACCCGAACATTTCGGCACGTTACTACACTGATCCGCTCATGTGGCTCTACGGTATTGCCGATTCCATCAAGGCGCTCGGCGTCGATACCCTCAGGGGAAGGCTCGTTCTCGACACGTCGTATTTTTTGCCACCCTGGAAACCGGAACACTGGCGCAGCGACTTTTACGATTTCTGGTACGGGGCCGAGGTGACTCCGCTCCAGTTCAACGACAACAGTGCTGTAGTGCGTATTAGGCCCGGTGTAAACGAGGGGGATACGGTGCGTGTTTCCGTGTTGCCCGACGTGGGTTATGTGCGTGTTGTGAACAAGTTAATTACGACGAAGGCGCCCTTGAACAAGCGCGGGCGCAAGATGAAACTCAAGTGGAACCGTTCTCTTGACCCGGTAGAACCCGTAGTTACCGTAGAGGGCGAGTTCGATATCGATTCCGACTCGAGCCAGTTCGTGATTCCCGTCCGTGGCGGTATCGGGTATTTCCGTGCGGCAATGCTTACCGCGCTCCGTGACCGCGGGGTAGCCTTCCGCGAAGATACGACGGCTCCTGCGAACCCTCTCGTGAAACAGTATGCGTTCTCTACCGCGCCGTTGCTCAGCATGCTCGATGAGATTAACCAGCGGAGCCAGAATCTGCATGCCGAAACGCTTTTCCGCAACGCCGCCGCCCGCGAGTTCGGGGTGGGGAGCGTCGAGACGGGCAAGATGCTTGAACGCAGGTTCCTTGCCTCCATCGGGGTGGATTCCAGCGGGTTCGAAGTGTACGACGGTTGCGGGCTTGCTCCAAAGAATAAACTGAAACCCTCCGCCGAATCGCAGATGCTTGCCGCCATGGCGCGCCACCCCAAGCACGAATACTACATCAATTCCTTCGCGAGCCCCAAGATCGGTTCCGGCAGCAAGCGCATGTACACGCTGCAGTACCCGTGGGCGACGCGCTTCAAGACGGGTTACATTGCGGAGGTGCATGGCCTTGCGGGTTACATATTTGCGCAGGGCGATACGCTTGCCGTGGCAATGTACCTGAACAAGACGGGCAAGAACAAGGACGGCGACTGCAAGGATGTGATGGATACCCTGTGGGTCAAGCTTGTCGAGTGGGCGAATGAGGGCTTCCCGTCGCTTGTGCGCATGAAGGACATGTGGATTGCCGCGCAGGGCGTGAAGGGCCTCGATGCCCGCCTGGAATACTTCTCCAAGAAATTGCAGGGAACGCCCTACCGTCTCGGGCCCATGGGCGAGGGAACGCTTGATCCGATTGAGCCCAAGCCGCTCGTTTATCTGGATTCCGTGGACTGTGTGACCTTCCTGGAACACACGCTGGCAATGGCTCTTGCCCCGAGCGAGGATTCGCTGTTTAACGTACTGCAGAAAATCCGCTATCTTGGCGGGGAAATAAGTTACCGCACCCGCAAACACTACCTGCTTGCCGACTGGGTGGGCGAGGGCAGGTTTGCCCGCGTGCTCCCCGTGGAAGGCGATACGGTAATATCGCGCACGCTCCCGAAGAAGGACTTTTTCAAGGCGAAACGCATGAAGTACCTGGTCGATGGCAAGGAGGCCGATGACCCGCAGGTGGAAATCCGTTACCTGCCCTACGACAAGGCGCTTGAATGGGCGAAGGTCCCGCATTCCGATAGCCTGAAGGTGCTTGGCGTTGCCTTTGTCGCGAAGTCCGAAAAAATCGATGCTACCCACACCGGGTTTGTCGTGCTAAATCCGGGAGAGGCACCCAGGCTGCGCCATGCATCGTCCCAGAAGAAGCGCGTCGTGGACCAGCCTTTTGCCGAATATCTTGTAAGCCGCAAGGGGAAACTTCCCGGCGTTACCTTGTTCGAATTTATTGCACCATAATCCTGCTCGTCACACCGAAGCGCCCTCGGCGCAAGGGTGTCCATGGATACTCTTGCTGGACAATGTCCGGCTGCGGTATGACAGTCTAGTCCCCGTAATCGAATGCCAGTATGGCGACAAGCCCGTGCGTCTTTTCGCTAGAATCTTGCCCGTCGCCGTCCGCACCTTCAAAAGCGGTCCATGCGTCAGGCATCCACCCGTAGGCGTTTGTCGTCAGTTCCTTCCCGAGGGCGATTTCTGCCGACTCGATGTCTTCCCACTTGATGCTCCCGCCGGGCGATGTGTAGTAGCGCAGCATCCCGAGCGCCTCCATCGATTCGGGATGCTCGTCGACCAGCTGGTACACGCAATCCTTGTAGCTGCTGCCCGAAAGCCTCAGCACGCGGTAAAGGCGCTTGCGTCCCAGGAACTTCGCGAGGTCGCCCTGGTGGGTTGCAATCTTTGACCCGGGCCCGAAAAAGACCGCCAGTTCCCTGAAAATTTCGGAACCTTCTTCCATGAGCGGTGAAAGTTTCTTGATGAGAGCTTCAATTTCAGACATGTTCAAATCCGCTGTTCCTGGACAATCCCGCTATTTTTTCTGCATGAACGAGAGCTGCGATGCCTTCTCGTAAAGGCGTTCGGCCCGCTGTTTGTTGCCGTCGGATTCACCGTACAGGATATCGAATATGTCCTTGAGCCCGAGCGGGCCCGAGCCCGACTTGAGCGCGTAGACGGTAATGAGGCTCATTACCCCGAGCGAAGAACTGATAATGTCCAGGTCGGTATTCGCGAGCTGGAATGCCGCTAACTGGAAGGCGTCATCGGAATTTTCCTTGATGAACCTGTCCAAATCGCCGAGGGTCTTGAACCCCAGATGCTTGAACACGTCCAGGTACTGGCGCAGCGGGGACTTGCTGATTTCGGCCTGGTTTATGGATGCGATGCGGTTGTTGAGCGCATCGAAGGGCTTGAGCTTCAGGTAGTTCGCATACGAATCGCCGTCGAGCGAGACCTCCTCGAAGTTTCCGGTACTCACGAGCGACTGCACGCGGCGCCGGTATTCGTTGATGCCCGTGCGTATCTGGCAGAACTGCTCGTCGGCAAGTTCCAGCAGGCCCGCGAGCCTGTTGATGCTGCGCAGGTATTCCTTCGGGATTTCGACCCCTGACTTGTATCCGGTATCGTGGTCGAGCACCGACCATACGTGTTGCAATGCGGTACGCATCTGCACTTCGAACCGTATGTCGTTTATCTCGGGGAATTCCGGGTCAAAGAACAGCTTTTTCGGGACTCGGCAGATGTAGTGTAGCGAACTGTAGCCGAAACTGTGCAGGTCGTGCATCTTGCGCTTGTCGATGCTGTTTTCCCAGTCCACCTCGAAAGTGTTCCCGACGATTGCCGCAATCTTGTCGACCTCGTCGTAGTAGAACGTGATGACGCGCGCACCCAAAATGTCGGTAAGGTCGCTGAGCGTGTGGTACTTTTCGCCCTTGCGTTCGAGCTTGCCCACGAGGCTCTTCTCGTCCTTGACGCGCGCCTCGATGGCATTCACGTAGATGTGGTTTTCTGCCATGGCGTTCTCGAGAATCCCGCGCACGACCGTAAGCAGTTTCTCGAACATCGCGTGCTTCTCGCGGAATTCCTCGATAATGAACGTACCCTGCGGATGCAGGCCGTAACTTTCTACAGGAACAACAGGCATGGGGCAAGTCTCCGGCTAGAATTTTTCCAGGATGGAATGTTTCACGAGTTCGAACATTCCCGTGGGCGGGTTTCCCGTCCAGGTGTAGTACATGAGCATGAGGAGTGCCGCGAAGGGCTTCACCTTCTCGTCGATGCTTGCGAGCGGCTCTTCCTTGCCGAAATATTCGGGAACGAAGTAGGTCCAGACCTCGAGCATCTGCGCCGCGCTGATGTGGAACAGCTTCTGCGCTAGTTCGTCGTCGCCCGTGTGCGAAACAAAATAGAGCATGCCCACGTCGTAGAGCGGGTTGCCGTAACTGAAGGCGGAAAGGTCTATCCAGAAGTTCTTTTCGCCGTTCGTGATGATGTTCCCGATGTGCATGTCACCATGGATGCAGGTGGTCGCCTTCGGTACGCTGTCGATAAACGCCGAGATTTTCGCCTTTTCCTCGTCGGAGTATTCCTTGAGCTTGGTGATTGCCGCGCGGAAGCGGTTCTCTGTCGGGCTGAACAGTTTTGTGTCGCAGGGAATCGCGTGGAGTTTCTTGCATTCGCGGGCGAATTCCTCCGCATAGCGCTGGAGAGTTTCCGGTTCCTGCGAAATTGCGCGGGCAAAGGACTTCTTGGGCGAGATGCGCTCGAATTCCACGCCGATGCGGGTGCCGTCCGTTACCAGGCGGTGCGCATGCGGGATATTGAGGCCCTTGTCGGCAAGGTTCCATGCCACCTCAAGTTCGCGGTGGGGCTCGCTTATCGGGACAAACGGCGCGTAGAGCTTCATCATCGTCTTGCCGTTCTTGTGGTTGTAGCTTATCGCGGTAAAGCCGTCGCCACTTTCTTCGTAATCTTGCATATCGATGCGTTCGGGCTTGGGCTCGCCAAAGATTTCGCGGACGAGTTGCCCGAATTCGGTAAAGGCAAATGTGCCCGCCAGTTCGTGCAGTGCGCGCTGGAGCCCGCGGTAGTGCCATTCGTGTTCGGCAACATCCTTCACGTGGAATATATTCCAGATGGCGTCACCCTTTTCCTTGAAGTCGCGGTAGATGGCACGGGCGTTACTGAGCTTGTCGGAAAGCGCTACGATTTTTGCGTCGCGGCTTGCTTTTGAGAGACGCTCCATCGAGGCCTGCTTGCGGGCATGCCAGGAAGCTTCCTCGGAGACCCCTTCCATAAATACGTCGGATTCCTCTTCTACCAGTTTCGCAACGCGCTCGCCGAATTCACGGCGGATGTCGTCGAGCGTGACATCGGTATCTTCAACCGTATCGTGCAGTGCGGCTGCCGCCAGGAGTTCCTGGTCGCCGGTCATGGTGGCGGCAATCGAGACTGCCTCCATCGGGTGGACAATGTACGGGAAGTCCTTGCCCCGGCGCTCTATGCCCTGGTGCGCTTTTACGGCAAAGACGATTGCCTTGTCAAGTAATGAAGTATCCATGTTCATAATGTAATAAAATTTCTATATTTAGCTCCGCAACAATAACCGCTTTTGCGGAAAGGATTAATCTATGTCGAAACTGACTGATTCTCAGGAATGGAAGGCCCTTGAGGCCCACGCCGAAGTCGCCAAGACTTGGCACATGAAGGAACTCTTCGCGAAGGACCCGGCCCGTGCCGAGAAGTTCAGCCTGGAAGCCTGCGGACTCTTCCTGGACTACTCCAAGAACATCATCACCGACGAGACCATGGCGAAGCTCCAGGACTTGCTCAAGTCCGCGAACTTCGAAGACATGCGCAAGAAGTACTTCGCCGGCGAGAAGATTAATACCACCGAAAAGCGCGCCGTGCTCCACACCGCTCTCCGCTACAAGGGTAATGACCCGATTTGCGTCGACGGCAAGGACGTGATGCCCGAAGTCCGTGCGGTTCTCAAGCACATGGAAGACTTCACCCACCTCGTCCGCAGCGGTAAGTGGAAAGGCCACACCGGCAAGTCCATCAAGTACGTGGTGAACATCGGTATCGGCGGCTCTGACCTCGGTCCGGTGATGGTCACCGAAGCCCTCAAGCCGTATGCCGACAAGCCGATTGCCGGCGAATACTCCCCGGAAGTCTACTTCGTTTCTAACATCGATGGCACCCACATGGCCGAGACCCTCAAGAAGGTGAACATCGAAGAAACGCTCTTCATCGTCGCTTCCAAGACCTTCACCACTCTTGAAACCATGACGAACGCCGAAACCGCAAAGGCCGCCGTCCTCAAGGCTTTCAATGGCGACGAAAAGTCCATCGCCAAGCACTTCGTTGCGCTTTCCACCAACACCGAGGCCGTCGCTGCCTTCGGTATCGACACTGCCAATATGTTCGAATTCTGGAACTGGGTCGGCGGCCGCTACTCCCTGTGGTCTGCCATCGGCCTCTCCATCGCGCTCCGCATCGGCTTCGAAAACTACATGAAGCTCCACCAGGGCGCTTACGAAATGGATCAGCACTTCAAGACCGCTCCGGCTGACAAGAACATGCCGGTTATCCTCGCCCTCATCGGCGTGTGGTACAACAACTTCTTCGGTGCCTCCAGCTACGCGATGCTCCCGTACGACCAGTACCTCCACCGCCTCGCCGCTTACTTCCAGCAGGCCGACATGGAATCCAACGGCAAGACCGTTGACCGCGACTCCAAGCGCGTGAACTACCAGACGGGTCCGATCCTCTGGGGCGAACCGGGTACGAACGGCCAGCACGCCTTCTACCAGCTCATCCACCAGGGCACCAAGATGATTCCTTGCGACTTCATCGCCCCGGCCAACAGCCACAACAAGGTCGGCGACCATCACCAGAAGCTCCTCTCCAACTTCTTTGCACAGCCCGAAGCCTTGATGAACGGCAAGACCCTCGCCCAGGCCCAGGAAGAACTCCGCAAGGATGGCAAGAGCGAAGAAGAAATCGCATTCCTCGCCCCGCACAAGGTGTTCGAAGGCAACAAGCCGACCAACTCCATCATGATGGACTACGTTTCTCCGGAAACGCTCGGCGCCCTCATCGCCATGTACGAACACAAGATCTTCACTCAGGGCGTTATCTGGAACATCAACAGCTACGACCAGTGGGGTGTTGAACTCGGCAAGCAGCTTGCCAAGAAGATCCTTCCGGAACTCGCCAAGGCCGATGCCGAACTGAACCACGACAGCTCTACCAACGGGCTCATCAAGTGGTTCAAGGCTCACCAGGCTTAATGGACCCTATCGCGCTTCGCACTCCAGGGTGACATGTCGTTCTGGAGTGTCCGCAAGGACACGATAGAATCTAGGAACTTAAAAAACCGCGGTTTAAACCGCGGTTTTTTGCTATTTACGACAAGTTTGTCTAAAAGTTATTCCTGCGGGCCCTTTTTCCTGCGGTCCTTGAATTCTTTCATGCGCTCCTTGCGGAACTGATTGAACTTTTCCAGCTGTTCCTTGGAAAGCACTTTCGCGAGGGACTGCACGCCGTTGATGCGGTGTTCGAGCAGGGCCTTGTCGGCATCGAGCACCTTGGCCTTCGCGTTTTCGGTTGCGGCCTGGTCGCCGCTTTCGAGCGCTTCGCCCAGTGCCTTCTCTGCGTCGTGCTTCTGCTGGCGCAGTTCCTTGAATATGGAATCTCCCTTCGCGCGGTTGGCATCGAGGGCAGCCTTCTGCTCGGGTGTCACCTGCAGGAGCGAATCGATGACTTCCGGGTTCATGTGCCCCCTGTGCTTATGCCCCTTGTGGAAGTCGCCGTGCGGGCGGTGGTCCTTGTGAAAATCGCCATGCGGTCCCGGAGGCGGGGGAGGCGTCATGCCTTGGCGCATGCACTGCGACATGTCTGCCTTCTGGCAGCAGCAGGCGCTGTTCTTGCTGCAGAAGTTCCCGAGGATAACCCCGAGGGCAAGCGCGAATGCGACTATGCCTGCGATGAACAGTTTGGAATCTTTCATAGATTACTCCTTGGTTAAATAGCTGAACCCGACAGTTTCCTCGAGGGTTTCGAAATCGTCGTCGTTTGTTGAATTCCCTAGGCCGTTGTACCAGCTGGTGATATCTTCCGAGGCGACGTTCTCGAGGGAGATTTCTTCGGTGGAACTTTCGATTGCGGGGAGAATTGCGGTGAGGCTTACCAGCACGAGGCTTGCCGCGAGCGGGATGGCGCTGTACAGGCTCCTGATGCTCAAGATATTCCCCTTGTGGGCGCTGGCGTTGGCCTTCGCGTCGAGGCGTGCGCATACCTTGCTCCAGGAATCCTCCCGGGGTGTAATGCGCTCCATTTTCGAGAAGTCGATCTTGTCAAGCATTTTTCAGTTTCTCCGTTATGTAGTCCTTCACGAAGTGCCTTGCGCGGCTGAGACGCGCCTTGATGGTGCCGTCCGGCATGCCATATATTTCGGCGAGGTCCTTCACGTCGAGGTCTTCGGCATCCTTGAGCCAGAGCATGCCCCGCGTCTCGGCGGGGAGTGCGTTCAGCCCGAGTTGCAAGAGTTCCGGGTCGAACTGGTCGTTGCGGGGGGCTTCCTGCTTCCCGAGGGTCTCCTCGACAATCGTGTCGAGGTTCAGTTCCTCGAGTTCGCCGTGGCGCTTTTCTGCCCGCAGCTTCATGAGGCAGGCGTTCACGGTGAGCCGGTAGAGCCAGGTCCCGAGGGCGCTTTGCCCGCGGAATGCCCGGATGGCGTCCGGAATGCCGACAAATACGTCCATGAGGATGTCTTCGGCGCGGTCGCGGTCCTTGAGCATGCGGAAGGCGAGGTTCAGCATCTTGGTGCTGTGTTCTCTCCACAGCATTCCAAGTGCCTCCCGGCTGCCTTCACGGATACCTTTTGCAATAACCTGTTCGTCCATTCTGCTATTTGGATGCACGGGAAAAACCTTCGGTTGCATCTATTTTCCCGAAAAAAAACATCCCCATACCCGCAATCTCTAATAACCAATGACCAATAACTAGTCTTCCGCGTGGCTCTTGAGCACGTTCTCGATCTTATCCTGCGCCTTGAAGAACGCTTCCACGCAAACCGGGTCAAAATGCGTGCCCGTCTCTTCGCGGATGATGGCGTAAGCCTTCTCTAGCGGCATGCCCGGCTTGTAGACGCGTTTTGATACAAGTGCATCGAATACATCGGCAATCGCCATGATTCTTGCGCTGAGGGGGATTATTTCACCTGCAATTCCATCGGGGTAGCCCCTGCCGTTCCACCATTCGTGGTGCGCCCCCGCCATGTCGATGGCGGTATCGAGGAACGAGGAGTGCTCGGTTGCCTCTACGGCGTCCTTCAGGAGCTTGCGCCCAACGGCGGCGTGGCTCTTCATGATGGCGAATTCCTCGTCGGTAAGCCTGCCCGGCTTGTTGAGGATGGCGTCGGATACGCTTATCTTGCCCACGTCGTGCAGCGGGGCCGCTGTGGTGATGTCGTTTAAGAACTTGTCGTCGATTTCTTCCGGGAACTTCTTGTCGTCAAAGAGCTGCTGCGCGATAATCTTCACGTACTCCGCCGTGCGCTTGATGTGCCCGCCCGTGTTGCCGTCGCGGCTTTCCACCAGTTCTGCCATCATCATGATGGTGCCGACCTGGTTTTTCATCAGGCGCTGTTCCAGCTTGGCTTTCTCGGTAATGTCATCGAGGATGAGCACCACGCCGACCGGCTTCCCGTTGTCGTCCTTGGTGTACGAGGATGTCACGTAGAGCGTCTTGGTTTCCTTGCCGGTATAGTAGGGCGTCGTCATCTTGTGCGACACGTCGGATTCGTAGATGGCCTTGTTGACGCAGTCGTTGAAGGCGTCGTTCTCTTCGTACTCGAAGAAGCACGCGGCGAACTTCTGGCCAATCATCTCTTCCTTGGTCTTGTCGAGAATCTTTGCGGCGGAATCGTTCACGAACGAGATTATCCTGTTCGCCTTGTCTATCACGAGGACTCCGTTCCCCATGTCGCGGATGATGTTCCGCGATATCACGTCATTATTTGTTGCGTCTAGGTTGGCTGACATCATACATTTTTTTGTCTTTTATTTACATATAGTAAAAAACTGAGGGCCTGTTGTATAGGGGGGAACGCGTTTTTTTCTTAGGAAAAAAGGCACTTTTTGTCCCGAAAATTGCAGAAATTCATCAAAAATGTGATTTTTGTCAAGTCCGCTATGGATAAAACGTCAATGAAAGATGGGCTGCAATGTAAATTTTTCTAATTTGGAAAAGGTATCTTATTGTTGATGGTTACTTTTTCGGACATAGCGGACTACCGCGATTTTTTGAAGGACTACTACGACCGCCGCAAGGCGGAGATGCCCTTCTACAGTTATCGCATGATGGGCGATAAGCTGGGGCTGGATTCCAGCTACCTCTACCGCGTGTTGCAAAAGAAGCAGCACCTCCCCGCCCATGCGTTACAGGCGGCCAAGGAAATTTTGGCCCTGAGCGGTCGCGAGGCCGAATACTTTGATTTGCTCTTCTCTGCCGCGGTCAGCAAGGACAAGGCGAAGAAAGAAGAACTCATGGCGAAGGCGCTTTCCCTTCGCGATGTCGAACGCCACAGCCTCCAGGCGGCGGAACTCAAGCTGCTCGAGAACTGGTGGATCCCTGCCGTGCGTGCCTACCTGGACTTGAACGGCGGCGTGGTGAACGTGAAGCAGATTGCAAAGGACATCTGCCCCCCGATTTCGGAGGAGCAGGTTACCGAGGCTATTGAAATCCTGAAAGAGGTGGGCCTGGTGAAGAAACTTGCCAGCGGTCGACTTGCCCTCACGGATGCGCACCTCACGGTAGGTGGCCCCGAAAAGGCACAGGCGGTCCGCAAGTTCCAGCGCCAGGTGCTCTCCCTTGCCAGCGATTCCCTGGATAACGTGCCCGTTACCGAGCGCAACGTGTCCACTCTTACCCTCTCCGTAGACCAGGCCTGTTTCGAGGATTTGGGCGATATGCTGAGGGAATTCCGCAGATTAGTGCAAAAACGGGTTGACGAAGCCAAGAATTCCGACCGCGTTATGCAACTTTCGATGGCATTTTATCCGGTCGCCAGAAAAGGAGGCTTCCCTGAAAATGCTATAATGGGGGAAGGCGCAGGAGTTAAAAAATGATGAATAGGGTGTGGAAATTAGGGTTGGCGGCACTGGGTGGAGCCCTTGTCGCGTGTTCCGGTGGAGACAGCGGTGTCGCCGGATCATCGATGGAAACTGAGAATTCCATCGCCCTTTCCGTTCAGCTCGCCGATGGGTCACCGGCGGCACGTGTTCGCGTTATTGTTCGCCCCGACAGCTACTTGGCCGGGGCTGATTCCCTCGAAGATTCCCTCGTGGACGAGAATATGAACTTCGAGACGGATTCTACGGGCAAACTCATTCTGGATAACCTGGGCTACGGCAGCTACATTGTCGAGGCCAGGAGCGATTCCCTGAAGGGCGCCTCCAAGTTCAACTACAGGTCGTGGCAGACCGAGGGCGGCCGTGTGTCCTTGCACTTGGGCAAGCCTGGTCTTGTTTCGGGCCGAGTGCTGGTCGAGGATGACGAGGATGCCTCCGAAGTTACGGTGGCGGTCCAGGGCCTTGATTACAGCGTTATGGCCGATGGTATGGGCAACTTCGAGTTCAAGTCGCTCCCCGCGGGCTTCTTCGAGATGGTCGCCTTCGTGCAGACCGATAGCGTTGTCGTGGACGATTCGGGCAAGAAGGGCAAGGTGCGTGTCATCCGCAAGCTCGGGTCCTCCATTGCCAATGTGCGTGCCGGTCAGGAAAGTGCGGTGGTTATCGATACCCGCCCGCAGGATTCCCTCCCGTCGTTTGTTTTCGAGGACTTCGAGGGTAGCATCGATGCGTGGAAGGTCCAGCATTCGGAAAATGCCAATGGCAGTATCGAAATTGTGGATGCGGGCCTTGGCCGCGAAGGCAAGGCCGCGCATTTCACGTGCGAGAATGACTCCAACTACAACTGGGTGCTGATGGGCCGCTCGCTCGGTGGCATGGTTGATATGAGCAATCTCGATTCCATCGTGTTCTGGGCCCGCACCGATATCGTGGATACCGCGAAGCGCAAGTACATTTCGTTCTCGCTGGACCTGAACGTCGATAGCACGTCCGAACTGACGAGCGGCAAGGCCTGGGTCCACTTGGATGTGGATACGACCTGGAACCGCTACGTGGTGACTCCGGACGACTTCCTGGAACCCGATAGCAACAAGACTGGCGGAAACCTCGGCTGGGATGTCGTGAAGCGCAACATTACCGACATATCCATCTTCGGCGGTACGGGCGGTGAGTTCTGGATCGACGATATCGAGGTGTTCGGTTACTCCAAGTTTGTCGCTAGGGACCCGGAATAGCGCGTTTTTGACCGAATTTGGCCATTTTGGCCTTGACAATTTATCAATGAATGTGCCGTGACGAACGGTACATTTTTTGTTTTTTGGGGGTATCTTTATTATCAAAGGGATGTTTGTGGTGTGGATGTTGCTCACGGGCTTCCCCTCATAAGGAGTTATTATGAACGTGTGGAAAAGCGTGGGCGCGCTCTGCCTGGGCGCAGGCCTTGCTACCTTCGGCCTTGCCGACAACCCGATATCCTCTTACCATTACCTGGCGGACCCTTCGTGTGCCTCCGATGGTGATACCTTCTACATCCTGACCGACGTCGACGACTACAACAACCAGACCAACTGGAACTACGACATCGTCGGCCTTTTCGCGTTCACTTCCGAAGATATGAAGAACTGGACCGACCACGGCATGATTTTCCGCTCCAAGCGTGAATTCGGCAGCTACCCGAACAACACCTGGGCTTCGGGCATCGCCGTGAAGAACGGCAAGGTCTACATAGTTTACCCCGATGGCGCGAGCGGCGTGGGCATGATTACGGCGCCTGCGATTGACGGCCCTTATACCGACCCGATTCAGGCGTCTCATGGCGTGAACAGAATCGCCGGCGGTGGCAGCAGCGTTATCGGTGGCTGCGATGGAATCGCACACTGCTTTGACCCGGGCATCTTTTTCGATGACGACGGTTCGGGCTACGTGATTTTCGGCGGTGGCGAAAGCAGCCAGCGTCCTTACGGCAACAACTTCGACATCATCAAGTTTAACGAAAGCAACGGCAAGATTACCATGGACAAGAACTCCCTTACGCGTGTCCAGTTGCCGAACTCCTTCGAGGCGCCGTACCTGCACAAGAAGGGCAGCACCTACTACCTGAGCTTCAACAACCGTAGCCAGATTATTGATTACGGTACGTCCAACAAGATCATGGGCCCCTACAACTATGTGGGCCAGGTCATTCCGGGCATCGGTTCTGTGCCCGATGCTCACGGCGAAGGCGGCAACAACCACCATGGCTTTGCCCCGTTCAAGGACAAGTGGTATGCCGTTTACCATGACCGTCGCCTGGTGACATCTGACAACCACCCGACAGCCTGTACCCAGCAGGGCGTATGCTCGGTGAACCCGAATTACGAGAACCACAGGAGTGTGTCTATTGACGAACTCACCTGGAGTGGCGACAAGATGAACAAGCTGACCTTTACCCGCGAAGGCCCGAAGCAAATCAAGAACTTCGACCCGTACAGGACGTACAAGGCAACGACGAGTTCCAAACAACTTAATATCCGCAGCCGTACGGACTGGACCAAGGGCCAGCCGGTGAAGCACGTGCTGACTCCGCAGGCATCCAAGGAATCTTGGATTCGCGTGAGTGGCGTGGACTTCGGTAACGGTGCGCAGAACCTCCGCGTGAAGGCAGCGAGCGTGGCTGACGGTAACAAGATTGAAATCCATAAGGGCAGTGCCAGCGGTACGCTTGCCGGTACCTGCAACCTTGCAAAGACTAGCGGCTGGCAGGATTATGCCGATAACGACTGCGAAATGAGCGGCCTTACCGGCGTTGTCGATCAGCTGTTCTTCGTGTTCAAGGGCTCTAAAGATTCTACCATGGGCATCCTTGAATGGGAATTCCAGGGCACCAAGCGTGAACCTGAACCGCAGACTGCATTTGGTGGCAAAGCTTGGGCTGTTCCGGGCAAGATCCAGGCCGAAGATTTTGACGTGCCGGGTTACGGTGCGGGCAACGATTCGTACAGCGACAACGATTCCGAGAACCACGGCTTCGAAAAGGCGAAGAGTGCTGCAGATTCCGCGAAGGTCGATTACCGCAAGGAAGATGCCCCGTCTGTTGACCTTTACGCGAATGCGACCGGGATTATCGTGGGCTACAACCAGTCCGGCGAATGGCTTGAATACACCATCGATGTCGCGAAGGATGGCGACTACACGTTCTTTGCCGCCGTGGCGACGGACAACCAGAATGCGGGCTTCGTGATGTCGGTCGATGGCAAGGACATTACGGATACTATCCTTGCCGCCAAGACTGATGTCGAGGGCAGCTTCGATGACTATGCCAAGGTACAGAGGAACGTGACGCTCACTGCGGGTAAACATATCCTGCGTATGACGGTTACGGGCGACTGGTTCGATATCGACTACTTCACCTTCGTGGAAGGCAAGGATGCGACGGACCCGGAACCGATTGGCACCACCGCGATTTCGAATGGGATTAAGTTCCATGTGAGCAGCGCTGCTACTTACCAGGTGTTTGACCTTGCGGGTACGATGCTCGGCAAGGTGGAACTTGCCAGCGGTGCCTCTGCGGCCCAGGTACTCAAGGCTGCGGGCTACCAGCAGGGAGTATTCATGCTCAAGCAGGTGAACGGAAACAAGAAGTTCATGACCCGCGTGACGAAATAAAACCGCTCAGTCTTTGTTCGTACAAACTCTCTCTTGTGTTTGAAAGGCTCCCGGCAGAATGCCGGGGGCCTTTTTTAAAGCACCGGAGGTGCCCGTGGACAAAACGTCAATGGTTTTTGTTTGAAAGGTTGTTAAAAATGCACGTGGGGATGGTAAATTTTATAATGGTTAGACTGCGGTGTCGCGGTTGAATATGGGATGTTAATATGAAGAAGATTTCCAAGGGAAAGCTTGGTTTGGCTCTTGCGTGCGGTCTCTTTGGTTCTGCACTTGCCGATAACCCGATTTCTACCTACCATTATCTGGCCGACCCCGGTGCCGCTGCCGACGATGAATACTTCTACATCATTACGGATTCCGACGATCCGGCGCCCGCAAATTCCGACGGCTACAAGATTTACGCCCTCTATGCATTCCGCAGCAAGGATATGCAGAACTGGACCGACTATGGCATCATCTACGACGCCCGCAAGGTGAACGGCATTAACGACATTTGGGCTTCCGGCATCGCCGTGCACAATGGCACGTTCTACATCGTGTTCCCCGATGGCGGTGGCGGCGGTATCGGCTACATCAAGGCCCCGGCTATCGATGGCCCGTGGACAAACGCCGTGGGCCAGGGCAAGGACAAGTTGGTCGGTGGCCGCGGCATCATCGGTTGCGATGGCGTTTCGTGGTGCTTTGACCCGGGTATCTTTATCGATGACGACGGCACCACCTACGTGACGTGGGGCGGCGGCGAAAGCAATAGCCGTCCGAATACCGACAACTTCGATATCGTCAAGCTGAACGACGCGAAGGATGCTCCGGTGGGTAACGGCTCTCACGTGAAGGTGAACAACCTCCCGACCCGCAAGATGCTCGAGGCGTCTTACATCCACAAGCACGGGAGCAATTACTACTTCTCTTACAGTACTGGCTGGCAGCAGGGTGCACCTACCATTGACTACGGCATGTCGAACAACGTAATGGGACCGTACACCTGGAAGGGTACCATTCTCGGCGACCCGAGTATGAATGGTCGAAGCATTAACGGCAACAACAACCACCATGGTATTGCCGAATTCAAGGGCCATTCTTACGTTGTCTATCATGACCGCCGTATTGCCAAGGGCCATAACGGACTTGAAATTATTCCGGCCGATGACGGTCAGCCGAAGCCGAACGAAGGTTACCACCGCAGCGTTTCTGTTGATGAAATGTTCTACAACAACGATGGTACTATCAAGACGGTCACGGTGACGAACGAAGGCCCGAAGCAGATCGAGAACTTCGACCCGTACGACTGGTATCCGGCGCTCACGAGTTCCAAGCAGAAGGGCATCCGCAGCCGTTCCAACTTCGTGCAGGGCAAGAAAGCCGAACACGTGCTGATTCCGCTTTCCAGCAAGGAATCCTGGATCCGCGTAAGTGGCGTGGACTTCGGTACCGCGGCAACGGGCTTTACTGTCGAGGCTTCGAGTGCTGCTGACGGCAACAAGATTGAAATCCGCACGGGTTCTGCGACGGGTACGCTCGCAGGTACCTGCACGCTCAAGAATACCGGCAACAAGAATACCTATGCCGAAAACAAGTGCGAAGTCGATGGCCTCAAGGGCATCGTGAACCAGCTGTTCCTCGTGTTCAAGGGCAACCAGGATTCTACCATGTACGTGAAGGCTTGGGGCTTCGAGGGCAGTGGCACCACGCCTCCGGAACCGCAGAAGCCGTTTGGCGGCAAGGCCTGGGCTATCCCCGGCAAGATCGAGATGGAAAACTTTGACGAACCGGGTACTGGCCGCGGCGCGGGTGTCGATTCCTACAACGAGAACGATTCCGAGAATCACGGTGATAGCGACTTGCGTGAAGGTACCGGTGTCGACCTGTACAAGAAGGCTACTGGCGTAATCGTGGGTTACAACCAGGTGGGCGAATGGCTCGAATATACCGTGAACGTGAAGGAAGCGGGTGACTACACCATGTTTGCCGCCGTCGCTTCTGCCAATAGCACTTCCGGCTTCCAGCTCTCCATCGATGGCGAGAACATCACCGATGCGATTGCCGTCCCGCAGGCAAGTTCCGGCGAAGAGAATTACGATGACTACAACAAGGTTTCTGCCAACGTGAAGCTCCCCGCGGGCGAACACATCCTCCGGTTTACCGTTACGGGCGACTGGATGGATATCGACTACATCAACTTCGTCGCGGGCAAGGATGCCGAAGATACTGACCCGCTCGAAGGCACTACCGCGATCAAGACCGTGGCTCAGTTCAACTCGTTCGGGTCTTACACCTACCGCGTGTTCGACCTGAAGGGCAAGCAGGTGGGTACGGTGAATCTTGATGGTGCACATGTGGGCGATGCGCTCCGTGCTGCAGGGTTCAGCAAGGGCATGTACATGCTCCGCTCCCTCCGCGGTGAAAAGAAGTTTATGGCCAGGGTGGCGGAATAAGCCCGAAAAAGGCCAAAAAGAGTCCCTAAACACCACACATCCAGACCGGCGCCTTTACGGCGTCATAAAAAGCACCCCAGGCGTGTCCCGGGGTGCTTTTTTTTGCCTCATGCGCCGAAGGCGCCCGTGCGCTTAAACGCCGCTTCCCTAAGGCAAAAACCCTGTTCCGGGCGATTATGCGCGCGTCGGGAGGGTCTTAGGGAGGGGGCGGCGCGCGAACCCGCCCTAGTCGCAAGCACCGCAGGTGCGCGTGCACTTAATTGCCTCAGCCCTAAAGCAATTGTCATATTTTAGGCGATTATGTGCGCGTCGGGAGGGTCTTAGGGAGGGTGAGCCGTGCGAACCCGCCCTAGTCGCTATTGATAAATAGTCAATGAGAAGTCGGCTCGTGGGTGGGAAAATCGCCATTTTCGGAGGTAGATTATAGTCAAGAAAGGGCAATTTTGCCGTTTTAACATAGGGATGTGTAAAATGAAGAAGTCTTTTATGGGAAAATTTGGCCTCGCTGCCGTGTGCGGCCTGGCTGCATCCGCTCTCGCGGACAACCCGATTTCCAGCTACCATTACCTCGCCGACCCGGGTGCCGCTGCCGATGACACCTACTTCTACGTCATTACCGACTCTGACGACCCGGCGGCAGCCAATGCCAACGGCTACAACATCAAGGCCCTCTACGGTTTCCGCACCAAGGACATGAAGAACTGGACCGACTTCGGCATTATCTACGATGCCCGCAAGGTTGACGGTATCGGCGATATCTGGGCGTCCGGCATTGCTGTGAACCCCAACGATCACAGGCTTTACATCGTGTTCCCCGATGGCGGTGGTGGCGGCATTGGCCTCATCGGCGCCGACAGCATTGCCGGCCCCTGGACGAACCCTGTTTCGGGCAACAAGAAGCTCATCAACAACTGGGGTGGCGGTATTTCGGACTGCGACGGCATCGGCTGGTGCTTTGACCCGGCAATCTTCTTCGATGACGACGGTACGGGCTACTTCACGTTTGGTGGCGGCAGCAGCGATAGCCGCCCGGCAAATAACAACAACAACGACATTTTCAACATCTACAAGCTCAACAAGGACATGAAGGGCTTTGATGTGAGCACCAAGACTCACCTGAAGATTGGTGGCCCGAAGGCGATGGAAGCTTCTTACATCCATAAGTACAAGGGCAACTATTACCTGTCTTACAGTACGGCAGACCTGCGTATTGCCTACGGCATGTCCAAGAACCCGATGGGTCCCTATGAATACAAGGGAATATTCATGGGTAACCCGAACATCAACGGGCAGAACATCAACGCGAACAACAACAACCACCATGGCATTGCCGAATTCAAGGGCCACTGGTACGTTGCCTACCATGACCGCCGCATTGCGAACGGTTACGATGGTCTGGAAAAGATTCCTGCCGATGACGGCCAGGCGAATCCGGTACCCGCATTCCACCGTAGTGTGAGCGTGGATGAGTTCTTCTACAACAACGACGGCACCATGAAGGAACTGACCTTCACGAAGGAAGGCCCGAAACAGATCGAGAACTTTGACCCGTACGATTGGTACCCGGCACTCACGAGTTCCAAGCAAAAGGGCATTCGCAGCCGTTCCAACTGGACTCCGGGCAAGGTTGCCGAACACCTGTTGCTCCCGCTTTCCACGAAGGAATCCTGGATCCGCGTGAGTGGCGTTGACTTTGGTACTGCAGCCACCGGTTTCGTGGTGCAGGCCGCAAGCACTGCGGATGGCGACAAGGTTGAAATCCACACGGGTTCTGCGACAGGTACGCTCGCCGGCACCTGCACGCTCAAGAATACCGGTAACAAGAATACCTTTGCCGAGAATTCCTGCGAAGTCACTGGCCTCAAGGGAATCGTGGAACAGGTGTTCCTCGTATTCAAGGGCAGCAGGGATTCTACCATGGCTATCAAGGCATGGGGCTTCGAAGGCAGCGGCACGACTCCGCCGGAACCGCAGAAGCCGTTCGGTGGCAAGGCCTGGGCGGTACCGGGCAAGATCGAGGCCGAAAACTTTGATGAACCGGGTACGGGTCGCGGTGGCGACATTGATTCCTACAACGAATCCGATTCCGAGAACCACGGCGATAGCGACCTCCGCGAAGGCACCGGTGTTGACCTCTACAAGAAGGCGACGGGCATCATCGTGGGCTACAATACCGAAGGCGAATGGCTTGAATACACCATCAATGTGGCGAAGGAAGGCGACTACACGCTCTATGCCGCAGTTGCCGCTGCCGGTAGCACCTCGAGCTTCAAGTTCTCCCTCGATGGAACGGACATTACCGAAGAAATCACCGTGCCCGCGGCCAGCGAAGGCGAAGAAAACTACGATGATTACAACAAGGTCAAGGCGAACATCAAGCTCCCTGCGGGCGAACATGTCCTGAGGCTCACGGTTGTCGGTTCCTGGTTCGATATTGACTACTTCAATATCCTCGAAGGCAAGGATGCTGAAGATACGGAACCGATTAGCACGGATGCCATCGAGACTGGTGTTGCGTTCAAGGCCGTACCGTACGAAACCTACCGCGTGTTTGATCTGAAGGGCGCTATGGTCGGTAAGATCCGCCTGGACGGTGCGACTGCTGGCGAGGCCCTCCGTGCGGCAGGCTTCAACCAGGGCGTGTACATGCTCCGTTCCCTGACCGGCAACAAGAAATTCATGGTGAATACGGCAAAGTAATACCATAAAAGAGTCCCTAAACACCACACATCCAGATTGATGCTTCTCAAGAGCGTCATGAAGTGCCCCGGAGCCCCGCTCCGGGGCTCTTTTTTTACGCACCGAAGGTGCCCACGAAGACACTTGTGTCGAGTGTTGGGAGGGTCTTAGGGAGGGCCAGCCCCGTGGGCGCCCTCCCTTGTCTCAAACACCGAAGGTGCGCGTGCGCTTAATCGCCGATACCATAAAGCACAAACCCTGTTTCAGGCGATTATGCGCGCGTCGGGAGGGTCTTAGGGAGGGTGAGCCGTGCGTATGTCCTCCCTAGTCTCAAACACCGAAGGTGTGCGTGCACTTAATCGCCGATACCATAAAGCACAAACCCTGTTCCAGGCGATTATGCGCGCGTCAGGAGGGTCTTAGGGAGGACTAGCCGTGCGTATGTCCTCCCTAGTTCTTATTGCCAAAACGTCAATGGAAAAAATGGCGCGATGTGCGTTTTTTTGAGCTTTTTCATCTAATTTTAGGTTATGGGACCGCAATCCTGCGGGTTTCTGTTTGGCAAAGGGATGTTATGAAAAGTTTGAATCAAAACAGCGTTGTTAAGGGGGCGTGGAAGACTGCACTCGCGTTGGGTTGCGGTGCGTTGGTTTCGACCGCTTTCGCATCGACTGTCAATGTCGATGTTACCGACGAACACCAGGTTATCCGTGGTTTCGGTGGCATGGTGCACAACCAGTGGCAGGGCGGTGGCGGCCTTTCCGAGGCCGATGCCAAACTTGCGTTCGGTACGGGCGATGGCCAGATTGGCTTGAACACGCTGCGTATTCCGGTGTATGCGAACTCCAGCGACTTCAACAAGGAAGTGCAGGCTGCCAAGTACGCCAAGAAGTATGCCGGCGATGACTTTATCTTGTATGCAACGCCGTGGACTTCTCCTTATGCGGGTGCAAACCAGCACATGTCTTCGTCTAACTACCAGAAGTATGTGGACCACCTGAACGGCTTTAACGATTACATGAAGAACCAGGGCGTTCCCCTGTACGCCATCTCCATCAGTAACGAACCGGACTGGTGCGGTGAATGGGCCTGCTGGAGCGCCGACGAAATCTACAACTTCACCAAGGGCTATGCCGACAAGATGCGCAAGAACGGTGCCAAGGTGATTTCGACAGAATCCTTCCGCTACGACAAGAACCTCTACAACAAGGTGCTGAACGACGCCAACGCCCTCAAGAACTGGGATATTCTCGGAGCGCACTTCTATGCAAGCGACAGAAACACCGGGGACAATTTCTTCCAGTATTCTCTTGCAGACCAGAAGGGCGTAGAACGCTGGATGACGGAACACTACACCGAAAGCCAGGGAAGCGGCAACTACTGGCGCACGATTACGAATACGGGTGACCAGGCGAACCAGAACAAGCGTGATACCGTGAACGCCATGGACGTGGCTTACGAAATCCACCGCGCCATGGTCGTGGGCAACTTCAACCAGTACACCTGGTGGTATATCCGCCGTTGCTACGGCCTCATCATGGAGAAGGACTTCGGCAACAAACTCCAGATACCGTCCAACGAAATCGGCAAGGTCTCGAAGCGCGGCTACGTGATGAGCCAGTTCGCCCGCTTTATCCGTCCGGGTGCAATCCGCGTGGGTGCGACTGATAAGCCCGAATCGAACCTGTTTGCGAGTGCCTACAAGAGTTCCGAAGGCGACTCCGTCATCGTGGTGCTCGTGAACCGCGATTACAAGAATTCCAAGACCGTAACGGTTAACGTGAAGGGTGCCGATGTGGAAACATTCCACGTGTACACGACGAGCCAGGCAAAGAATGCCAAGTATGAAGGCGAAGTCGAAGTGAAGAACGGCTCCGTGACTATCACCATGGATGCGGGTAGCTCGGAATTCAAGGACTGCATCGTGACGCTCGTGGGCGTGGGCACTCCTGCTGACCCCGTACCTCGTGAACCGTTTGGCGGCAAGGCGATTGATTTGCCGGGCAAGATTGAGGCCGAAAACTTCGACATCCCGGGTACCGGCAAGGAAAACAAGACCTACAACGAAAATGACTCCGAAGACCACGGCGAGACCAACTACCGCGAAGGCACGGGTGTCGATATCTACAAGAAGGCGACCGGCTACATCGTGGGTTACAACCAGGCTGGCGAATGGCTCGAATACACGGTGAACGTGAAGGAAGCGGGCGACTACACCTTCTTTGCTGCGGTTGCATCTGCCAATGCGACTTCCGGTTTCAACATGACCCTCGATGGCAACGAGCTCACGGGCGATATCTCTGTCCCCAAAAACGATGGCGAAGAGAACTACGACGACTACAACAAGGTGCAGAAGAACGTGACGCTCCCTGCGGGTGAACATATCCTCCGCTTTACGGTGGTCGGTGACTGGATGGACGTGGACTACTTCACCTTCGTGAAGGGCAAGGATGCTACAGACCCCGAACCGATCGGTGGCGATACCAGCACCACGTTTGTGAATGCGAAGTTCCAGATGTCGAACGAATCCATGGAATACCGCATCTTCGACATGGGCGGTAGCTACCTCGGAACGGTGCGTGCTGCCGGAATGCAGGAACTGCGTGCGGGCGCTGCGGACCTCGCCAAGCGTGGAGGCATGTTCATCGCGAAGTCCGCTGCCGGTGCACTCCGCATCCGCGTGACTCAGTAAAGCATCTCAGTGAACACTGGGTTGGTTGAAAACAAAAGGACCTCGGCAATCGCCGAGGCCCTTTTTCTAATGGTTTATTGTTGGTGTTCGACCTTAATCGTTCATCATGTGGTTGTAGAACTTGGTGTAGTTGTCCTTGTCTTCGGTCTTGCGGATGGCGATGGCATCCTGCGGGTGGCGGTTGAGCATGCCCGTAATCATCTGCGGGATGATGTAGCCCCATTCATACTTTTCCTTGAGCGGCAAGAACAGTTCCTGGTAGGCGTCGAGCACCGGGCGCAGGTCGTACTTCGGATTCTTGAGGAAGCCGAGCAGGAGTTCTGTGGTGCAGTTGCCTGCGCCGCGGCCCATGCCCGAGACGGAACCGTCGAGGTAGTCCACGTGGTCGATGATGGCCTGGATCGTGTTGGAGAAAGCCAGCTGCTGGTTGTTGTGCCCGTGGAAGCCGAACTTCTTGTTCTTCACGATGCTCCTGTAGCGCGTGATTTCCTTGTCGATGTCTTCCTGGTAGAAGGCGCCGAAGCTGTCGACGAGGTACAGGATGTCGGCCTTGCATTCTTCGTTCACCTGGTGGAGCGCTTCGTCAAGTTCCGGACCGCGGTCGCGGCTCACGGCCATGATGTTAAGCGTCGTCTCGTAGCCCATGTCATGGAAGGCGTTCACCATGCTGATGCCCTTGTCGATGTTCTTCACGTAGCTAGCCACGCGGAACATCTGGTAGGGGCTTTCGCTGGCGGGCTTCACGGCGTCCATGTTCACGCGGCCCACGTCGGCCATCACGGCCATCTTCATCTTGGATTCGATGCCGTCCTTCACCTTCCAGAGCAGGTCGTCGTCGCAGAACTTCCACGGGCCGTATTCCTTGGGGTCGAAAAGTTCGGGGGAGTTCTTGTAGCCCATTTCCATGTAGTCGATGCCGGCTGCGGAAAGGAGGGTGTAGAGGCGGCGGACGAATTCCAGGGAGAAGTCGTGCTTGTTGACGAGGCCGCCGTCGCGGATGGTGCAGTCGAGAACTTTGATGCTTTCGTAGTACATATTTAGGCGAATGACGAAAGGCGAGAGACGAAAGAAGTTATTCTGGCGGCTGACGCAATCGTCGTTGGTTAAGGTTGATTGGTTCACAGGCAAAGATAGGTTCTGCGAGAACGATGGTCAAGGGAAAAAGATGGCTTGATTTAAAAACTGGTTTATTTTACGCAAATATAGCGTTAAATGTGAACTAAATGCCGATATTTTGTCAAAATTGCGTGTTGATTTACGAGCGTTTAAATCCGTCTGGATAAAAAAAAGGGTTGCTGAGGCGCCGAAAGAGGGGGTTGTCTGGGTTGCCCGGGGGTACACCCTTACCCAGAAAATGTACTTGGTTTGTAATCTACGCGTTATCTGCGTTAATTGAAAGTGCGCAAAACCTCGGCTTGCCATCCCCTGGGTGTTCTCCGCCTCCTGTTCCTGTGATTTTAATCGCCCTCTCCGATTTATCGTTTGGAGAAACCGCCCTGAAAACTTATATTCCTTGTCATGAAGAGAACAACGCTTATCCCACTATCCATGGCGGTTGCCACTTCGGCGTTCGCTGCGAATTTCTACTACAACCAGGTCGGTTACGATGCGGGCATGCCCATCAGCATCATCGTCAAGAGCGACGCCCAGCTTGATGGTGCCGAGTTCAAGCTGATGTCGGGCGGGAACGCCGTCCAGACAGGAACGCTTTCGAAAGGGTCGAATCCGGACAACTGGACGAACAATGGCAAGTTCTATGTGGCGAATCTCGATAAGGGTGTCGCGGCCGGCACCTATACGTTGCAGATAACCGAAAACGGACAGCCTGCGACTTCCGGCGAATTCAAGGTGGAAGACAATGCCCTTGCAAAGCTGACACTCGGTGCGGTGCTCGACTACTTCTACAATGACCGTGCGGTGAATTCGACCATTGTGGGTTGGGATTCCAAGCTTGCAGTCTACAATGGCGGTGGCAAGACCCGCGACGTGCATGGTGGCTGGTACGATGCGAGCGGTGATGTGAGCAAGTATCTCTCTCACCTTTCCTACGCGAACTACCTGAACCCGCAGCAAATCCCGCTGACGGTGTGGTCGCTTGCGTTTGCGGCGGAACGTATTTCGCAGTTGCTGGGCCAGACGAACACCAAGGCAAAGACTACGGACGAGGCTGCCTTCGGTGCGGATTTCCTGGTGCGCATGCTCGATGACCAGGGCTTCTTCTACATGACGGTGTTCGACAACTGGGGAAGCCCGACGGGCAAGCGCGAACTTTGCGCATTCTCGGGCTCCGACGGCATCAAGAGTACGGATTACCAGACGGCCTTCCGCGAAGGCGGTGGCATGGCGATTGCGGGCCTTGCGCGCGTCTCAAAACTCGGCGTGAAGGGCGACTTCACTAGCGAACAGTACCTTGCCGCAGCCGAGAAGGCCTACGCTCATTTGTCCGAAAAGCAGGGAATCGGCAAGTCCTGTGACTACTGCGATGACCACAAGGAAAACATTATTGACGATTACACTGCACTCCTTGCGGCAACGGAACTCTATGTGGCGACGGAGAAGGTGGATTACCTGAAGGATGCACGCACCCGTGCGACAAACCTTATTGGACGCCTGAGCGATGATGGGTACTTCTGGAGCGACGATGCCAAGACTCGTCCGTTCTGGCATGCAAGCGATGCGGGTCTCCCGCTGGTGGCGCTTGTCCGCTATGCCGAAATCGAAAGTAAGATTACTGTGACGATGCAAGGAGGACTTATTGATTGGTACTGCGTGGACATGATTGGGGTTAGTTGCGACAATCCCCATGCGGTCGCGGCCTTGGATGCCATCAAGACGCATTTGAACTGGCTTGTCGGTATTACGAACAAGGTAGAAAACCCGTTCGGCTATGCCCGTCAGACCTACAAGACGCAGGGCTCTATCAAGGACGGTTTCTTTATCCCGCATGACAACGAGAGCAACTACTGGTGGCAGGGCGAGGATGCTCGCCTTGCAAGCCTTGCTACTGCTGCGATGTATGCCGCCCACGCCTTGGATGGGGATGTTGCGGATAGCGTGCAAAAATATGCGACCGACCAGCTCGACTGGATTCTGGGCAAGAACCCGTACGCCACGTGCATGATGTATGGTTTTGGCAAGAAGGTTCCCCAGAAATATGACGGCCAGTCTGAATACGACGCGACGCTCAAGGGCGGTATCGCGAACGGCATTACCGGCAAGAACAAGGATGGTTCCGGAATCGCCTGGACCGATGACGGTGTAGCCGCGGTGGGATTTGATTCGATGAAGGAATCGTGGCAGGTGTGGCGCTGGGATGAACAGTGGATTCCGCATACCACGTGGTTCCTGATGGCACTTGCCACCCGTTACGACGAAAAGCCGGAGTCGATTGAGCCGCCGGTCTCCATTCCGGGGAAGGCGGCGGTGGCTTCGCGTGCTATGGTTGTGAACCTGCAGGGCCGTGTGCTTGCGGTAAGTGCCGCCGGCGCAAAGGACGGCGTTACGGTGACGGTGCTCGGGCTCGATGGCGCGAAGGTCGCCTCGGGTACATTGAATGCGGGCCGCGCGACGCTGGGCCTTGAATCCGTGAAGAGCGGCGCCTACCTGGTAAAGGTCGAGGGCTTCGGCGCAAGGAAGGTGCTTGTCCGCTAAAAACGGGGCTTTTTTGCACGAAACGGGGGCGATTTCGCCTCCGTTCTCTTTTTTTACACAGAAAAAAAAGTTTTCATGGTTCTTTTGGCTACTTTCTGACATATATTATGTCATATAAGTGTATTGGGTGCCTTATGAACTTTTTTAGGTCTTTCCCCGTTTTTGCGGTTCTTGCGCTTTCTTTCTGTGGCGCTGCGTTTGCCGTGCCCGCTTATCCAGGACTCATCGAATCGAAGCAGCCTGATGGTTCCGTAGTGCAGATCCGCGTGATGGGAAATGAGCACTTCCATTACACCGTTTCAGAGGATAGCGAACTTATTGCGCGCGACTCCCTCGGGTACTGGAACTACGCCGATGAACAGGGGAAGCCTACGGGAATGCGGTTCCACCATCGGGACAAGCGCGGTGACAAGGAACGCAAGTTCAACGAGAAACGCGATTCGAAAAAAATCCTCAAGGAATTCCAGAAGAGGGGGCGCGATAGGAAGCGTCCGCTTCATAGGAGCGAAGTCCCCCAGGAAGGCGAGGCCGATACGGCGTCCCTAAATGCAGTACCCTTTCGGGCGGCCCCCCTCCGTGCTGCCGTAGCGACCCCGACAAGCGATGTGGTGCAGATAGCGACGCGCCCGAAGTTTACGCAGAGCATGACCACTGGCGAAATTCGCGGGCTCATAATCCTTGTGCAGTTTAGTGACGTGAAGTTCAAGTCTAGTGACCCGCAGGCCGACTTCAGCCGCTACATGAACGAGGAAGGCTATCACGAAAATGGAATGCGCTGGAGTGTGCGTGATTACTATGTCGCGAATTCCATGGGGGCGTTCAAGCCCACGTTCGATGTTGCCGCTCCGGTAACGCTTTCGAATACCCGGGCCTATTACGGGACTCTCCAGATTACCTACGATGGTGCCAACTACTACGACTATCCTGACTCCGCGTTTATCGAGGCCATTAAGCTCATCAAGCAGCGCGGGGATGTCGATTTTACCCTGTACGACAATGATGGCGACCAAAAGGTGGATTTCGTATACATGATCTATGCGGGTATCGGTGAAGCCGATACGGGTGTAGAGGACGCTATCTGGCCACAGGCGGCCTACGTAAATCCGATTGCTGTTGTGGGAACGTGTAATAGGTGGGGTGGAGGTTGCGTTTCCGTTTCCCATTATGCGTGTTCCAACGAGATAAGCGGGAATGCTTACTCGCAGTATGGCCAGTCTACCAAGATTCTTGCGGGGATAGGCACGTTTGTCCATGAGTATGGCCATGTGCTCGGCCTGCCGGACCTTTACAACACGGAAGACATGAATGACCAGTCGACGCCGTTTATATGGTCGCTGATGGACATGGGCGAATACAATAGCTATGCCGAAAATGACCTTCTTGCAGGGAGTGCTCCCCCGAGGCTCACCGCCTTTGAACGCTATTCGCTCGGATGGCTTACCCCGCGCGTGCTCGAAAAGCAGAACGGCGAAATTACCTTGTATGGAATAGATCAGAACGATGCCATTCTTATCCCCTCCACGAACAAGAACGAATACTTTTTTCTTGACTATCGCGCAAAATATGATGAGATAACGCCGCTCCCGAGCAGCGGCCTGCTTGTCTGGCGCGTGAGTTACAACGCCAATGCCTGGGATAACAACAAGGTAAACGTAAAGGGCTCGTACCGCATGAACCTGATTCGCGCCGACAAGAATGACAGCCTGCAAACGGTACGGAATGGTTGGTATTCATATCGTGCTCCTACGCTTGAAGACAAATACTTGAAGGGTGACCCGTTCCCCGGAATAAAGGATGTCACGGAGTTTGACGAATTCATAACGTACGCTCGCGAGAATCTCGGGCTCCGTATATACGATATTGCCGAGACGGATTCCGCAGTCACTTTCAAGGTGAAGTGGGACGGCGTGGAAGGCTGGCCCTCAAGTTCGTCGTTGGCCGAGAGTTCTTCCAGTTCCAGCGAAATTGTAGAGTCCAGTTCCAGCGAATCGTTGAGCAGTTCCGCCATCGTGCCGGGCACGAGTTCGTCTGAAGAAATTTCGGGCATCGTAGCGGGTGCATTTGCCCCGCAGGTGCACATGACGCTTGAAGGCGGCGTGCTTCGAGTTGTTGCCCGCATTGAAGGCGAGAAGGAAATCCGCGTGTTCGACGTGCAGGGACATCAGCTCTATGCGGGCCGCTTTGCGGGTAATTCCACTGCGCTACGGTTGGGTGACTTTGCCCGCGGGGCGCACGTGGTGCGGCTGACTGCCGGGAACCGCATTCTTGCGGTCAAGCGCCTGTAGCAGGAAAGAGGCACCCCGTTCGGGATGCCTCTTTGTTTGGTTTAGGAAATTATTTACTTTACCTGTACTCTGCTTGTCTGGACTGCGTTCTTGCTCCGGATAATGGCAATGTATTGCCCCATCGGGAGTTTTTCGAACCGCTCGCACCCTGTTGTGGAATTCCTCTGCGCGACTGTCTTGCCTGTCGCAGAAACCAGGATGATGCTTGCGGGTGCATCGCCTAGCCCCTCGATAAAGATGCTCCGGCCTTGCGCGTAGATGCGGGGTGCCGAGAATCTAATTCCTTGTGCGATGCCTTGCGGCTCCGTGCTGTCGGGAGGTGTTGCGCAATCCTTGCAGGTGGTATCGCCCGCAGCGTACAGCGGGGCGAGCGCTTCGGCCCACAGGTGGTGCATCGCCTGCCCGCCCTTCTTGTCGCCGTTCGGGTGAACGCCGTCGCTCGCGAGCTGTTCCGGATGTTCCTTGAAGTAGGCGAAAAAGTCGGGACCCTTCGGGAGGTTGTTTTCTTCGGTCAGCTTGTCGACGGCCTCGAGGAATGCGGGGTTCACCTGCCAGCCCGCCTTGGAAGAATCTGTCGCGATAATGCGGGCGATAATCGGGGTGATGCCGTGCGCCTTCGCCGAATCGATAATCGTCTGCATGTTCTTCTTGTATGTGGCGAGGTTCCAGTCGCCGCCGCCCCAGGCATCGTTCGTGCCCATCTCGATGGCCCAGAACTTCACGTTGCCTGCGTACTCCAGGTATTCGCCCAAGTGCTCGACGACCTCGGAACTGTTGATGCAGCCGATGCCCCCGCGGAGCATGGCGGGCGTGTATTCCGGGAACTTCGCGTGAATGATTTGCGCCGTCGTGGAGTCGGTATCCTGCTGCTTGATTCCCATCTGGCTGATGCTCGTGCCCATGAAGAACCACGTGTCGGTTCCGCCCGCGCTCATGTCGAAAGCCTCGATTTCGAGAATCTGGCCCACGTCGCCTTCGCTCACGAACTTGAACCACGACTTTCCCGCAAATTCGATGTCGACGCCGCGCGCCATCACGGGATTGTTCTCGATGGTAGCTGCCACTTCCCAGTCGCCGTTGCTGCCGTCGGTGGAATTCGCGGAGGTCAAAATCTTGAAATTCGAAAGCGCGACGCCGCTATGCCCGCAGCCGCTCGTAAAGTCGGTGGCCCAGGCGCAATCGCCGTACGATTCCCAGTTGATTCGCAGTTTCGTGGGGCCTTCGCCCACGTTCAGCGCGATTTCCTTGGCGCTGCTGCTCTTCCAGTTCGTGAGGTAACCGTCTGTCAAGTAATCGGTCGTTGTCGCCCCCGTATGTGCCGGCAAACCGCCAGAAACCAGCTTGTTCGGGACTATGGCGTTTGCCAAACCAACCCAGAAACACACCGCTGAGGCGACAACGACTTTTTTATTCATGCATCCCATACACTTCCCTTTCTGTCCTTTACTTCTTGAGGTAAACCGTATTCACGACGTGGCCCTGCACCTGCTTGCGGATGACGTAGCGGCCCTGCGGAAGCCCCTGCGTAGTGAGTCCCACGTAGTGGCCGTTCATGTCGAAAATTCCGATGGTGGTTGCCGTCCCGAGCAGGCGCGGTGCGGTCGCGATGCGGGTCGTGCCGGAGTCGGGAGGCGTTACTGTCGTATCGGGGGTGACGTCCGCCGTGTACTTGTCCCAGCCGGGCATGTCTTCGAGCGAAAGGACCCGCTCGTCATCCATATTGCTCTTCCACACGGCATCCTTTGTCTGGCCGGGCCAGGTTCCGCTCCAGGTGCTGTACCACGGCATCCACCAGCTCCATACCGCTTCGTCGGTGTGCATGTTGTTTACGTCGGGAATGGGGTCGTTTTCGCTGAGCGCGAGAATCTTCGTGCCGTTCGAGGCGCTCTTGAACTTGTCGAAGGCGCTCGCGTTGCTGGAGTGGTCATTTGCGCTGTTGTAGATGTCGATGGAAAGTACGTCGTAGTATTCGCTGCCCGGATTCCAGGAGGTGACGGTACTCCCTTCGGGGTTGAACACCCAGATCATGTTCTTTACGCCTTTGACCTTTACCATGCGGTCATAGACAAGGCGGTAGAGGGCCGCGAACTGGTCGCCCGAATTGATGCTCCACCAGAACCACTTGCCGCCCGCTTCGTGCAGGGGGCGGAAGATGCCTGCAACGCCTTCTTTCTGCAGTTCGAGGAAGTAGTCGGCGATGTGGTCGATGTCGGCGACGATTCCCTTGTAGGCGGCACTTTCGGTGTTCCATTCGGTAGTGCCGGCCTTGAATCCGGTCGCAAAATCGAATGTCGTGTATCCCTGGCCGTTATCGGCGCCCTGGATATAGAACGCGTCATCCTTGTCGAGCGGGTCTTTCCAGTGCCAGGTGAATGCGGGAATGCCGCCAGCCTTCCAGAGGCCCTTCGCGATAGAAATCGCCTTGTCGGTGTATTCCATGTTCCAGCTGCCGGAAGCGTTCGGGCCTGTCGCGAAAAGGAAGTCGAGGCCGACGAGTGCCGGGTACTTGCCCGTGCGCGTGTAGATGTATTTCACGTCGTCGTGGGTCTTGAAGTCGGCGCCCAGCGTGTATCCGCTCATGTCGCCGGTCATGATTCCGCTAATCGTCTTCTTGCCGAAGTTTTCGCGCAAGAAACTGTAGAGCTTCACGGCGCTTTCGGTCGCGTTCGGGGTGACCGGGGTCGCGGAAATCTTGAAGGGGGAGGATTCGTAGGGCTCCACGTCGATATAGTCCACGCTAATCCAGCCCCAGTACTTTTCGAGCGAGATGGAGTTTGTGCCCGCCTTGAGCGTGACGACGGTAGAGACGTCGGACCAGTTGGATGCCGCTTCGAAGTCGACGGTACCCGAGGTGGCGCCGTTGACCACGATGTAGTTTGCCTTGAAATCGCCCGCCTTGTAGTGGATGGTCACCTGGTACTTGCCCGCCTTTTCTGCGGTGACTCCCGCGAAGGTGATGTTGCCTTCCTGCATGTCGGCGTACCCCGTGCCCGAAACACCCGAGGCGTTGACATTTTTGGCACCTCCGGAGAGCGTTGCCGATTCCGCCTCGTACTTGGTGGCAAATGCCGCCGTCGAGACGCACAGACCGAGAATTGCGAATTTAAGGCCGATATTCATTAGAACTCCTTGGTTATACTGAATATACCTTGTTTTGCGGGTTGCCGCCAGTAAAATGTCCACGGGTGTGGACAAAAAAGTCAACATTGTTGTGAAAAAATTTACAAATTGATCCGAAAAAATTGGAAATTTAATAGCGAGAAACTATATTTATACCGGCAGGCCCGCCATGTTTTCGAAAAACAAGATCAACATATACGACTATTCCGACTACCGCAAGTTTTTGCAGGAGTTCTACGAATTGGAAAAGTCGCTGGACCCGACGTTCAGCTACCGCGTGTTCGCCACTGCGGTCAACATGGATGCGAGCCTCCTGGTAAAGATTTTGCAGGGCAAGCGCCACGTTTCGCCCAAGTGCATCGAGACTTTCGTGCAGTTCTTCCGGTTCAAGGAAGCCAAGGCGGAGTATTTCCGCGAGATGGTCGCCTACGGGAAGGCGAAAACCGACGAGCAGGTGCGCAAGCATTTCGAGACGCTGCAGAAGATGCGCCCTGCCGCCTGCCGCGAGCTGGACGAGGCCCGCTACCGCTACTTTCAGCAGTGGTTCTACCCGATGATACGTTCGGCCCTCGACGTGTTCGACTACCGTGGCCCGCAGGATGCCGCAAAGCTTGGCGAGAGCAGCGTCCCGAAACTCACCGCTACGCAGGTACAGGCCGCAGTAGACGCGCTGTTGCAGCTCGGGCTCGCGCATACCCGCAAGGATGGCCGCGTGGTACCTACCGAGGCCCACCTCAAGACGAAGGAACACTGGCTGAGCGCCTGCATTAGCGACTACCAGGCGAGCATTGCGGAACTTGCCCGCAAGTCCATCGCCGATACCCCCAAGGAAAAGCGCGATATCAGCACGCTCACGATGGCGCTCGACTCGAAACAGATAGAAAAAATCCGCGAAATCCTCGCCGAGACGCGAAAATCCATCGTAAATGTGGTCAATGCGATGCCTTCGCAAATTTGCGACAGCGTTTATCAGTTAAATTTCCAGTTGTTCCCGATGATGAAAAAGGAAGAACGATGAAAAGGGCTGTGGAGTGTTTAATATTGGGCGTGGCCTTGCTTGCCGGTTGTTCCGACAGCGGCTCCGAAACTGCGGGAGCCACGAGCGAGACGACGAACGGGATTGCCGTTATGGTGGTGGATGCTGCGAGCAAACCGGTTCCGCAGGCGCGTGTTACCCTGTATTCGAAGGCAGATTTTGCAGTAGTCAATAGTGCCGTCGCCAACGATTCGGGTCTAGCCCACTTCGATTCGCTCGCGGAAGAATGTTCCAGCGGGAACTGCTTTGTCGAAGGTATCGCCGGGGCAGATTCCGCACTCATGAACTGGAGCGAATTCAAGCCCGCCATTTCCGAGACCGAAATTGCGACGCAAATCGAACTCGCCCCGTCGGCATCGCTCACGCTGCGTACGGGAGCGACGACTGACGAAGAGGTCTTTGAATTCCTGCGCCTGGAATCTACCCCCTACATGGCCTCGCGCTCCGGAAGCGATTACGTATTCGCTCACGTCCCCGCAGGCATGTTCACCGTGGTCGCCGGAGATTCCGCTGTCGCCACGTTCTCGCTCGAAGCAGGAGCCGAAGCCGACACGCTCGTGAACGTTCCTGGAAAGACTCTCGAATACGTCTTCGAGGATTTCGACGATGGCGACAGCCTGAACAACCTCGCGAAGAATTACAGGAACTATGGCTGGTACTATATCGCCTCGGGTACGGCGACCTGGATCAAGCCCGATTCTGCAGGCGGGTTCGGCGGTGCCATCGTGGACGGTGACCGCGGGAAGTACCTTTCGCTGCAGTTCGACCTGGGCGATTCCGGCTACGTGCTTCTCGGCACGCATCTCGGGCTCGACACGGGCTATTATGATCTGAGCGCGCTCACCGCCATCCGCATGAAGGTTCGCGGGGACTGCGATTTCAGTTTCGCGCTGGAACACTACAAGGATCTTGGCGACAACAACTTCCAGAAATCGCTCTGGCACGCGACTGCCGACACCGCCTGGAAGGAATTCGTGTTCAGGCCCGGCAGGGAAAAGCTGAATGCATCCGTGTACCAGGTGGAATGGAAAAATATCGCCCACGAAATCGGGTTCGTGAGCATCTTTGCCAGTAGCGGAAGCTTCATCGAAATCGACGAGATCGTATTCGAGGGAATCGATACGGTAGCGCCTGCTCCCTAGTCTTTGCCGCCGACAGGGAACAGCGCGAACTGCAGCTGGAAAACCTTGTCGCTGTTCTCGTCCTCTTCGGCAATAAGCGCAATCTCCTTGCGGAATGCATTGATGCGTTCCACGATGCGCTCGTAGCCTTCCTGGCTTATCCCGAGGGTGAGTCCTGAAATATGGCGCGTGCCCGGAGGGTCGCGGTCGATGGAATCGGCGGCGAGCTTCAGGCAATCCTGGTGGAACCCGCGGAGTGCGAGTTTTGACGTGCGGTCGCCCGTGGTAATCGCGTTCTCCGTCAGTACGTACTTGCCGTTCTTGCCCTTCTTGATGAGCATGCAGTCTTCGAGCAACTTGACGGAAGCCTTCGCCTCTTCGGCGGTGATGCGCGGGTGTACGCGCCTGGCGAGTGCCTCGTAATCTCCGTCAAAGCCGTACATGCCGATGAGGCTCCTTATGGTAAGGTGCCTCCAGTGGCTATAAACCATGTACTGCGCGTGCCCCAGCAGGTGCTGCTTTTCGGCAAATCGCACCACCTTGAGCACGGCCTGCATCTCGCCGAATGCGCTGTTGCGTTCTTCGGTAGTTTCTGCCTGGTTGAACTTGACGAGCGCTATGAAGAATTCCGTCTCGTGCTTGCCGAGCCTGAGCCCGCTTGCTACCTTGGGAATGCTCTGGCTCGAAAGGTTCTTGTCGCCGTTCATCACGCGGCTTATAAAGTCCTTGGCCTTGAAACCGATCTTGTCAGAAAACACGCGGAGCGAGAAGGCGGGGTTCGCCTCCTTCTTGGTGTTGTAGTAATCTTTCAGGAATTCCCGGTAGTCCAGGTATTCGAAGATCTTCTTTGACGGTTTCTTTTCGCCCATGCCATAAATGTAAGAAAAATGCGTGGAAGGGGGTGCTCCGCGTCCGTTTTCCCGTTGTCCGGGAACAACGCTAAATAGGGGGAGTAAAAGAAAAGTGTGGGCAAAATCACTTTTTCAAGGTAGATTTTACCTAGTTCCCGCGAAAGTTGTGCAGATGTTTGCGTTGTCCGGGAAAGGGTGTATTATGTTGAAAAGGATGTTTGGTACCGTGGCGTGCGGAGTGTGGGTTGCCGCCGCGGCGATAAGCCCCTCCGAGGTGGTGTCGCTTCCGGGCGACGCCGCCTACGGTGGTGGTGACAAGGTGGGTTCGCAGTTGGTGGCCGCGACCTACAATGCGGGTGAGGGTCCGGGTATCTGGATTGTGGCCGATGGCGGCTACAGGCTCTACCATAACGGAGCACTCCTTGCCGAAGACAACCAGGCGGGCCGCGTACGCTTTGTTCCGATGACTTTTTTGCCCGGCGAGAACGCGATTTCAGTCGTGGGCGTGAACAGCCAGGGCGCCCCGGGCGTCATGGTGCAAATTGACGATTTGGACAGATCTTACTATTCCGGCAGCGGCTGGAAGGCAAAGCCGTCTGTCGGCAACAATTCCTGGAAAAACAAGGGGCGCGACCTTAGCCAGTGGGGGAGTGCGACGACCCTGAACTATGCGAGCAACAAGCTCCCGAGCGGGGCTGCCCTTTCGGGATTTGCCGCGAATACGCAGGCCAAGTGGATCTGGAGCGGCGCGGAAACCGACCCGACGGCCGTCCTGCTTTTCACATTCAACGTGAAGGCCGAAGGCTTCGGCGCCTCCACAACGGGCGGTGCAACTGGCAATATCGTTTTCGCGAGCGATTCCGCAAGCATCCGCAAGTACCTGCAGAGTAACGATGCGGTAACGATCCTTGTGCCCGAAGGTACTTACGATTTTAGGCAGATGCGCAATGCGGTAACCGAGGCGAACAAGCAGGGGCGTACCTGGTGCCGCACGACTTGCAGCGAGAAGAACCGCGTGACGGGCAAGACGAACAAGTTTTACCGCATCGCCTTCGAAAAGAACAGCTGCGCAAGCCTCGGCGAATCCGGACTCGAAATCGTGAAGGAATCGGACAATCTGCAGGCGTGGAGCAACTGGATTACCACCAAGCCGAACAAGAGCCTCGTGGGCATGGGTCGCGGCGCGAACCTGCGTGGCGCATCCATAGTGGTGCGCAGTAACGAGGGCTCGTACAACCACATTTACCGCAACCTTGCCATTTACGACGTGAACCCGCACCTGATTGAAGGCGGCGATGGCCTTGAAACTGTGGGCACCGCCTCAAAGCATGTGAAGGGCTTCTGGGCAGATCACATCAGCTACAAGTGGATTAGCGACGGTATGGACATGGAATTCGTGGACGATGCCACCATTAGCTACCTGGATTTTGACGGCGCGAACGAATACAACTGCTGGGGAACTGACCCTTACATGGCGCTTGTCGAAGATGCGCACCTGACTTACGCGAACAACTACTGGCACAATACGTACGGCCGTGTGCCGAAGGTCACTGGCGAAAGCAACGGTTCCCAGGTGCATCTGTACAACCAGTACGTGGACTACAACCGCTTTTTTATTGCGGGTGCAAACGGCCACAGCACAAACGCGAAGGCGTACGTGCGCTACGAGAACAGTTACATCGATAACGGACAGGGCTATTTGGCCGAATGGGGCGATAACGGCTACGTGTACTTTAGCGGAGTCACGTTCGGGAGCGGAACCAAGCAGCAGCACCGCTACAACGGTACGGTGACGCAGGGAGTTCCGAATGCGGCTACGTTCAACCCGAGTTACAGCTTTGAAAAGCGCACGGTGGCGAATATCCCGAAGGAAATCCCGAGCCTCGTGGGTGTGGGTGGCCGTTACGGCAAGATGCCCGAATACAACCAGGGCTTTGGCCAGAGCAACAAGGCAGCGACCGTTTCGATGACCGCTCCTGTGGCGGGTGCGAAATTTGATGCCGGCGCGATGGTGACGTTGAAGGCCGACGCGAAGGACAACGACGGTTCCGTGAAGAAGGTAGATTTTTATGTAGGCAATACTCTAGTCGGTTCTGCGACGGCATCGCCTTACCAGGTCAACGCGAGTGGGCTTGAGCCGGGCATGTATTCCGCAGTTGCAGTCGTGACGGACAATTCGGGCCTTTCGCAGATGTCTGCGTTCGTGACCTTCTCTGTCGAAGGGACGGCCTACCCTGAAGTTGTAAAGTGCGGTGGGGGTTCCAGCAGCCAGAGCATCAACCTGGGCGAACCGATTGTAGATTTCTGCTACACCTGGAGTGGTGCCGAGACGGTCGTGCCCGAAGGCTTCCCGACGGGCGTTACGACCAGCATCGATAAAACAAACCGCAAGATATCCATCAGCGGGACACCTGCAGAAGCGGGTGAGTTCGCCTTCACCGTCACGGCCACCAACAATGATTCCACATTTATTAAGAGTGGCCGCATTGTGGTGACGGACCCGAACGCTCCCGCGTCGTCTTCGAGTGTTGAACCGGAATCTTCTTCGGGCGAAGTCGTGGAATCCAGCAGTGGAACGACCTCTATCGCTACCCGCGCAACAAACTTTGCGACCGAGGCCGAAACCGCGTACTACCGCATATTCGACATGCAGGGGCGCCCGCTGTTTACCGGCTACAGGATGCCCGCGAAGATGCCCGCAGTACGCGCAATCGTGGTGGAATACTCGAATTCGGGTAGTGTCGTCCGCCGCTATATCACCGCAAAATACTAATAAGTTCTCCTCCTAACACCAGGGAACCGCCTTTCGGGGCGGTTCTTTTTGTGCTTATTTTGTATGGAATTGCTGTTTTTTATTGTTTTTCGCCGCTTTGTAAACGTTTGGTTGTGGACTTATTGTCCATACAACGTTCATTCCGGTGTGAGCGATGTCACCTGAAATAGGGTAGTTTTTGTACCAGGTGTTACTCTAAAGGAGTGTTTGGTATGAAACATACTCTATGGACAGGTGTGTCCTTCGGCGTCGCCATGGCTATTTCTGCCGTTGCGGCAAATGCATTTACCCTTACAGGCAAGGTGAAAGACGAAAGCGGGGCGGCTGTCCAGGACGCTGATGTTACCCTTGTCCAGAAGAAACTCAGTACAAAGACGGATGCCGATGGCGTGTTCTCCTTCCACAAGGAAGATCCGCAGGCGCTGACAATGGCGAACTCCGGCATGGTCGGCTCCCTGTCCGTGAATAACGGCGTGCTTTCGTACTCGCAGAGTTCCAGCACTCCGGTGCAGGTGCAGATTTTTGACATGGTGGGCAACCGCCTGCTCAACGAAACCCTGTACGGTACGGGTTCTGTCGACATGAAGGCTTCCGTGAAGGCGCACGGCACGTATTTCGCCCGCGTCCGCGTGGGGAGCGCCCAGCAGAATTTCAAGTTCACCGCCGATGGAAGTTTTAACGCCTCCTTCGGTGACAAGACTTCCGCAAAGGCTCTCCTCAAGATTGACAACTCCGATATCTTGCGCATTGTAAAGGAAGGGTTTGACACGCTCAGCGTGAAGCTCTACAACCTCGATACGAACGTCACGCTCACGCTCAAGAAGAAGGCTGCTCAGTCGCAGTATGCCTACGGTTGGGGCCTCAAGAACGATCCGGTGCCCACACGTGGTTGCGGCAAGACCTGGAACCGTGTCAAGTCGGGCAGTTACGAATTCCAGTGGAGCAAGGGCAAGCGTACCATCCGCATCGACATTCCCGACAATTACGACAACAAGAAACCGTACAAGCTCATTTTCGGCATGCACTGCATGGGCGGCTGGGCCGGCGGTGTGCAGCAGGAAGGCTACTATGGCCTCAAGCCGCTTGATACTCAGAAGACGGCTATCTATGTCGCTCCCGAAGGCAACGGAAACCAGGCCCCGTGGGGTCAGGATGACTACCTGCTCTTCGATGAACTCCTGGCCGACTTGCAGAGCAACCTTTGCATTGACTCTAGCCGCGTGTTCTCTACGGGCTTCAGCTACGGTTCCATGTTCAGTAACGGCCTTTCCTGGAACCACCAGGATGTGCTCCGTGCAGTTGCCGTGTACGAGACTGCAGAGCGCAACATCTGGCTCCCGCAGCGCAAGAAAATGGGCATCGGCTGGATGGGCGTGCTCGGCCTGCAAGATGACCTTTGCCGCCCTGAAATGGGTCGCGCCGCTCGCGACATCATCCTGGAACTCAACTCCGAAAACGGCAAGGCCAAGAATGAAAAGGCCCAGGAATACGGTGGCAGTGGTCCGCACGTCTGCTACGATTACACGACAGTTGAAGAACGCTTCCCGGTCCGCTGGTGCACGCAGAACGGTGGCCACATCTGGGACCACAAGGATCCTGGCCAGAACAAGTCCTGGGTTCCGCAGGCCACATGGGAATTCTTCAGCAAGTTCTAGAAAGTTCACACATCCACACTCCAATAACCTTCCTGGCTTTACGGCCGGGGAGGTTTTTTGATTAACCCTCTCTTGTCTCATTTTCTATCTTTGTATATATGGAATTCAAGCGTTTTGAGGCCCTTATCGAGATGTTCCCGCAGGTGCAGATTTTCAGCACCGAGGGGGAGGACCTTGACCGGGTCATTACTCATTTTTTGAACCAGCGGAAGAATGTTTCCACGATGTCGGAAGCGATGCAGCGGAAAATCCAGCATGCGCTCGCTCCGTTTTTCCAGCAGCGGTTCATCAGCCTGCACGACGAGGAAGCCCCGCTGGTGCGCCACCTGCTGTTGAAGAAGAAGTTCTTCTTGCAGACCGACCGCTACATCGATGACATGGCCTGGCCGGAGACGGACCCGGACAAGCTGGGCGAAGCCTTGAAGATTGCTGACCTTTCCGAGGAAATTCTTGACCGCAAACTGCTTAGCCTCTCGAACGGCGAACTGCGCCGTGTGCTGCTTGCCCGCATGTGGATGGAAAAGCCCGAGTGGGTTTACTTCAATGATTTGTTTGGCGGGCTAGATCCGGAATACCGCAGGCACCTTGCCGCAAGTGTGGTGGAACTCTGCAGGCGCCCGGGCCTGAAAGTTGCGGTGCGCCTTGCCCGCGAAGACGAACTGCTCCCGGAAATCCCTGCGTTCGTGTATGCGAACAAGACCTTCACGCAGTATGCGGGCGAGTTACCTTCCGAAGTCGCGAAGCCGAAATTTACGAAGGCCGAGCTGAAGGACTACGAGATTGTGGAACTTCGTGGAAGTTCCCTGAGCTTGCCGAAGGGAACTGTAGTTGATTCAAATCAGGTGGTTCGGCAGGCTCACCAACCTGATTCGCAGTCCACTGCCGAGATTTTGTTTGACCTGAAAAACGTGAACGTGCAGTTTGGCGATACGACGGTGCTCAAGAACCTGAACTGGACGGTGCGCAAGGGTGAACACTGGGCGGTGATGGGCGAGAACGGTGCCGGCAAGAGCACGCTCCTCGGGATGCTCACCGCAGATCACCCGCAAATCTACAAGAATGATATTACTTTGTTAGGGATGCGCCCGGGGCACGGCCTCAACATCTGGGACCACAAGGCGAAACTCGGGTTTTTCTCGCCGGAGCTCGCGCTCCAGTACCGCGAGGACTTGAACCTGCAAGAGGTGCTGTGCACGGGCTTTACCGCGAATTTATGCAAGGCGGAGAACACTACCTGGGAAGAGCGTGCGAAGGCGAAGGAATGGCTTACTTACCTGGGCTTTGACGATGTGGAGGCGCGCTACCGCAACCTCTCTCCCATCGACAAGCGCGTAATCCTCATGGCGCGTGCGGCAATCCGCCCGCCCGAGGTTCTGCTGCTCGACGAACCCACGCAGGGGCTCAAGGGCGAGTACCGCGAAAAGATTTTTAACTTGTTGCAGCTGCTTTCGAAAGAGACGACCATCATTTTGGTGAGCCACTACGAAGAGGAATGGCCCCCCTGCATGACGCACCTCCTCCGCATGCCCAAATTCTCGGGGTGATTATGCAATTGAACGAACAGAACATACTGAATGCCTTGCAGGCGGTCCAGGACCCTGACCTGCACAAGAATATCGTGGAACTGAACTTTGTCCAGAACCTGAAGGTAGAGGGCGGCAGGGTGAGTTTCGACCTGCGGCTCACGACGCCCGCATGCCCCATCCGCGACAAGTTCAAGGACCAGTGCATCGCCATCGTGAAAAGCCTCGGTGCAAGCGAGGTAAATGTGACGTTTACCGCGCAGGGCCGCGTGGGCGAGGGCAATACCGCAGCGCAGGCCCCGAAGGTTTCTTACATCAATGAAGTCGCACACGTGGTCGCGGTAGCGAGCGGAAAGGGCGGCGTCGGAAAGTCCACCGTGACGGCGAACCTCGCGATGGCGCTCAGCCTCTCGGGTGCCCGCGTGGGTATCCTCGACGCCGACATTTACGGCCCCTCCATGGGCCTCATGTTCGGCATCGACCGTGCTCCCGAGGTGTTCGAAGACAACACGATTGCGCCGGTCGAGGCGAAGGGCGGAATCAGCATCGTCAGCATGTGCATGTTCGCGGACAGCGACAAGGCGACCATCTGGCGCGGCCCGATGGTCTCGCAGATGATCCAGCACTTTATCCACCACGTGCGGTGGGGCAAGCTCGACTACCTGCTGGTGGATTTCCCTCCCGGAACGGGCGACATACAGCTCACCCTCACACAGAACTGCCCGATGGCGGGTGCCGTGGTGGTGACTACCCCGCAGGAGGTGGCGCTCGCCGACTGCCGCAAGGGGCTCGCGATGTTCGACAGCGTGGGCGTACCCGTGGTGGGCGTCGTCGAGAACATGAGCTACTTCATTTGCGACCAGTGCGGCAAGCACCACAACATATTCCGCCAGGGTGGCGGTGACCGCATTGCGAAAAGCTGGGGCGTACCGCTCATCGCGAAGGTGCCTCTTGAACCTGCGGTTGCCGATTGCGGCGACGAGGGAACTCCTGCCGTGCTCCGGTACCCGAACTCCGAGTCGGCGAAGGCCTTCTTGCAGGCGGCAGATGCCATGGTGCGCACGCTCTCGGTATTCAAGTCCGAAGGTGACGGCGTGCTCAAGACGTTCAATTTTGAATTCGCGGAACTGCCGGAGGAAGACGTATGATCCAGCCCAAGAAGATTTTCAGGACAAAGGACGGCAAGCTCGGGTTCGAGTGGAACGACGGTACGCGAGGTGCGTGCTCGGTACGTGAACTTCGCCTGGCCTGCCCGTGTGCCCTCTGTGTCGATGAACATACCGGCGAAAAACTGCTTGACGATTCCACCGTTCCTGCCGATATAAAGTTAGAGAGGGTGCAATCCATCGGTCGCTACGCTGCGGGGCTAACCTTCAGTGATGGTCACAACTCGGGAATTTACCCTTACGACAAGTTGAAAGAATTGACGAAAAAGGCGTAAAAAACCATATTTGTTTGACCGAAAGGTTATGGAAGATAGATAGGTGCAAAGTTTATGAGTGATTTTAACGAAGCGCTTTATTTTCGCGACTTGAATCGCTACCCGACCCTCTCCCCGCAGGAGGAGATGGCCTTGTTGACGATTATCCGGTCGGACGAGAGTGAAGAAATCCGCAAGTCGGCCCTCCAGCGGCTCATTCGCGGCAATCTCCGCTTCGTGGTCAGCGTCGCCCGCAAGTACCAGGGCCGCGGCCTCGCACTGCTTGACCTCATTAATGAAGGCAACCTCGGTCTTTTCAAGGCGGCCAAACGCTTCGACATGGAAAAGGACGTGAAGTTCATTTCCTATGCCGTGTGGTGGATCCGTCAGTCTATCCAGAAGGCCCTGTTTGAACAGGTGGGCTCGGTCCGCATCCCGCCCAACAAGCTTGCCCTGGTCAACCGCTTCAAGCGAGCGCTCATGCTCAACGGCGGCGACTACGACAAGACTATCTCCATGGAAGAATTTGCCCCGTTCGAAAAGGACATCGTCGAGGTCATGGAAAAGATCGTCGATATCTCGCTCGACGCCCCGATCGGTGACGATGTCGGTGGCGGCAGCGCTGACTCGGTGAGCACGCTTATGGACGTGCTCGGTACCGACGGCAACCAGGACGACGACATGGAGAAGGAAGAGCGCAAGAAGCTCATCCAGGAAACGCTCGCCTCGCTCCCGCGTCGCGAAGAAGAAATTTTGCGCATGTTCTACGGTCTCGACACCGTGGAAGATACGACCCTCAAGGATATTGGCGAAGACCTGCGCCTAAGCCGCGAACGCGTCCGCCAGATCAAGAACAAGACCTTGCGTCGCTTGCAGAAGAGCAAGGAACACAAAGAAAAACTCGCTGACTTCCTGGAGCTTTAATGTCTCGATCATCGGCATCGGCCCGTAAGGCCGCGTACTGGTTCCTGGCAGTTTGCTGCGGAGCCCTCCTTGCACTTGGCGGCTTTAGACTGTACGATGAATTCGGCCCGACGAGGGTTTCTGTCGAGGCGGTGCCGTTCGGGCTCCCGGCCGGCACGTCGGTCGTGCGTGGCGATTCCCCCGATTTCGATGCGGGACTGTCTGCGCTCCCGGTGCAGACCCAGGCCGAACTGCGCCGTGCGGTGGAACTTTCACGCAGCGGCAACTACCAGGCGGCTGTCGAAATTTTCGAAGCGATTGTCATGATCTACCCGGACGTCCTGAAAGTCCAGTGGGAGGAACTTAATACTTTGTTCGAAATGGATTCGCTGTCTGACCGCGACGAGTTCCGCATGAAGCAGTTTGCCGATATGCTCCAGAACAAGTTCCTGAATACGGGCGTGGCGAGGTATATCGAGAGTAGGCTCGCCTACCGCATGTCGAACCCGACACTTGCGCAACAGCTCGCGCAGGTCGCGGTCGAGAAGGCCCCTGCACTTTACGATGCGCGTCTGTGGCTGGCCCGCCTCCTCCTTCAGGAAGGCAGGCTCGCGCAGGCTTCCGTGGAGGGCCGCACGGCGATAAGCCTCTCTGTGGGTGCGGACCCGCGTGCCTACGAGATTATGGCGAAACTCTATCACGACCAGGGCCTGCTGGACAGTTGCTCCGCCCTCGTGGAATATGCGCTCACGCAGTTCCCGGTCGATATGGAACTACACCTGCTGCAGGGCTACCTCGCCGAATACCGCGGGCATTTCGATGCCGCCGACAAGATATACCAGCGCATGCTCGCGTTCAATCCGGATTTTCGCAAGGCTTCCGAGGCGCAGGCGACCCTCGGTGAAAAGTCCCCGCCGGGTGCAGGCGCTTCCGTGAACCTCACTCCGCGCGACCGCGCCCAGATGGCGGTAGATATCCTGTTGCCGCTCGTGGATCGCTATCCCGAGAATCTCCCGCTACGCGAGGCGCTCGGGCTTGCCTACCTGAAGGGGCGCGAGTTTGACCGTGCCCGCATCCAGTTCCAGGAAATCCTCAAGGCAGATCCCGAATATCCGGATATTCGCCTGCGCATCCAGGAAGCGAACGTCACGAAACCCGCTCCCGTTTCTGCGGCAGACGGGCTTGCCGCAAACCTGAACCGCGCCCTCGACAGCATCAAGGGTGCAAGCCTCCCCACGAAGGAGCACGACTTCACGACGATGCTCGGGCATTACCTTGTCCGCTATGGCGCTACCCCGGGCGAATTCTTCAAGAAATATGCCATCGGGAACTTCAGGCCCATCCGTACCAACGTGTGGCAGGAATCGTTCTACGAGGCGCCCTACAAGCATACGTACACCATCGTGTTCGACTCGCTGAACCATTTCCGCGAGGTGCACGTGGTGGTGTTCGATTCTTCTGCGAAGTCGAACCACATGGGAATGGCGCCCGAAGTCTTTACGCGCCTCCTGAAGCAGAACTCGCGTATTTCCGGCATCGGGAGCAGTACCGGTGAAACCGATTGCGGCGATAGCACCGTCCTGGATGCAGCCGTGTGGGAAACGCAGGACAACTTCGAGATTCTCGCCCGCGTGGTGGGCAAGCCCGCCGAAGTCCGCATGGTCCGTTTCGACAAGACGGCGCTCCCGCCCGGCCTCAAGCTTTGCGACTACATCCCGTACCTGAAAGAATTCTGATTCGGCATGAACTGATGTCGCTCGTTGTCCATAGACAATAGATAATTCCATAAGACCTACCCTCGGTGCAAAACTGAGGGTATTTTTGTTGGTGTAAAGGAGTTTTGTATGGGATGTTTGAACTCTGTTCACGTTTTGGGCCTGTCGGCGGCGCTTGCCTTTGCCGCATCGCCCGTAGTCAAGGTGGATTTCGACATGAGTGGCCGAAATTCGAGCGAAGTGACCGAACCGAATTACGTGCCGTGGGTCGTTACGGGTGCGGCAAGCAAGGATACGACCCTGAACGGCGTGAAAATCAAGGTCGCAAAAGGCAGTGCCGGCACAAATCTTCGTGCGAATTGGTACAAAGCGTCGATTCAGTCGCCGAGCTACGCGAAGTTGGTCGGCGACGGTGTGATGGTAGAAGATGGCAATTCCGGTGGCGAAATCAGCCTCACTTTTTCGAATCTTTCGGCGGGAACGCATTCGCTGCTCGCTTACCTGAACAATGTAGACGACCTGAGCAGCACCACTTACAGCAACATTGATGTCTACGTGAACAACGTGAAACAGGTGACGGTGAAACCTTCGATGCGTGCGCTCTCGACGGCAGAAGCGGCTACGGCGTACGTGACTTTCGACGTGAGTGGTACGGGTGCTTCGACGGTGATTGCTTTCAAGCCGGGAACGAGCGCGACTTTCAAGAACGTGACGCTGAATGGGTTTGAACTCGATGTTCCCAATGCGGCGGCGCAGGCGAAGAACCCGTCTCCCGCGGACCTGGATATGCACGCTCCGCATGAAAATGGCTCCTTGACACTTTCTTGGACGGCGGCAGGCAACGCGAAAAAGCACCAGGTTTATCTCGGTACAGATTCCGTTGCGGTGGAATCTGCGACAACGGCGACAACCGCTCTTTATAAGGGCGAACAGACCGCGACGACTTACAAGGTGACGGGCACGAACGTGCTTACGGCTTATTACTGGCGCGTTGACGAGGTGGACGGCAATGGCAATGTGACCAAGGGCGACGTGTGGAAATTTCAGCCGGGTCGCTTGGCGTTTGACGGAGCCGAAGGCTATGGCCGCAACGCGGTCGGTGGCCGAGGAGGCAAGGTCGTTTACGTGACGAATTTGAATGATGACGGCGCGGGTAGCCTGCGCGAAGCATGTACGGCAGACATTGGTCCCCGCACGATTATGTTCAAGGTCTCGGGCATGATCCAGCTGAAGTCGCGCCTGGTCTGCAATCATGACTACACGACGATTGCGGGACAGAGCGCGCCGGGCAAGGGCATTACCATCAAGAGCGCTCCCATCGGCTTTACCGGCAGCGACATGATTGTGCGCTTTATGCGTGTCCGCCTCGGTTATGGTGCCACATTTGACGGCATGGGCCTCACGGGCGGCAACAACAGCATCCTGGACCACGCGAGTATCAGCTGGACAATCGACGAAGCCTTCAGTAGTCGCGGCGGCAAGAACATCACGCTGCAGCGCACGCTGATTTCAGAAGCGCTCAACATCGCCGACCACCAGAATTACGCTGCCGGGACGGGGCATGGATACGCGGCGACTATCGGCGGTGACATCGGAAGTTTCCACCACAATCTGCTTGCCCATAATGCGGGCCGCAACTGGAGCATGGGCGGTGGGCTCGATGGCGACGGCTATTATGCGGGCCGCTTGGACATATTCAACAACGTTGTCTATAACTGGTACAGTCGCGTAACGGATGGCGGTGCGCACGAGGTGAACTTTGTGGGCAACTACTACAAGGCGGGTGCCGGAACCAAACTGCTTGACTACGTGCTGAGCGCAGACCTCGAAGGCACCGGCAAGGGCTCGCAGGAATACTACTTCCACAATAACGTGCTGCAGTTGAGCAATGGCAGTTTCAAGTGCGACGGCACGAACGACGAATGCGGCCGCCGCTATACCTTGAGCAACGGGCAACAGTTGACCTGGAACGTGTGGCATAACGGGCCGTATTTCCCCTCCTATGCGACTGTCCAGAGCGCAAAGGCCGCCTACAAGGACGTGCTGAGCGATGTGGGCCAGCGTATGCCGGTTCTTGATAATCACGACCAGCGCATGATTAGCGAAACCAAGAACGGGACATACAGTATGAAGGGCTCGGTGGGCGGCATCGCGGGCATTCCCGACCGCGAAACCGACGTGAAGGATACTGCGAACATCAAGGGCTGGGAACCGTACCCGAGTACCAGTTGGGCCGCCGATTACGACAGCGATCTGGACGGACTCCCGGATTGGTGGGAAAAGATGTACGGCTACAATCCGAATTCCAAGAGCGGTGACTTTAGCGATGCCAACAAGGATCGCCTGGGTGACGGCTGGACGGAACTCGAACGATATCTGGAATGGATGGCCCGCGCCCATTACACCTTTGCGGAGGGCGAAACGCAGGTAGTTGACCTTGCGCAGTTTACCCGTGGTTACGACGGCGGAACCTACACCGTGTCGGCACCGAGCGGCGTGACTGCGACTGTTTCGGGCTCCAAGATGACCGTGAAACTCGCCGATAACTTTGCAGGTGCGGGCTACGTGCAGTTCACGCTCAAGGATAACGCGGGCGACACCTTTACCCGCAATATCGGCGTGACGCAGATGCTTGCTGAAAGTGCTGCGACACCCGCGAGCAGTTCTTCTGAAGGAGGCAACCCGCCGTCAAGCAGCTCGGAACCGGTTTCTTCGAGCAGTTCCGTTGGCACGGATGAACCCACGGGTATTGCCTTTGCCGAAAGTTCCGCAAGGCCGTTCCGCATGAGTGTCATCGATAACGTCGTGCATTTTGCAGGTGTCCCGAACGAGGCGAATATCACCGTGAAGGATATTAGTGGCAAGAAAGTGATGATGCAAAAGAGCGTCGCGCAGACCCGTGGCATGGCGACGGTTGACCTCCAGCCCTTCGGCTGCGGAATCTACCTTGTCAATATCCGCGGAGTAGGCGTAAGCGGGAAAAAAATGAACAAGACCGTCAAGGTGATGCGAAGGTAAAGCTTATCCACATAACATTTCCTCCCTCCGGCAATAATGCTGGAGGGAGTTTTTGTAAAGAAATGTTTGTGCTGGTGGGACTTTTACACGCCTTTACACATTTTTCAATCGCCGCACAAGGTTGTTCGAAACGCTTTGGAGCGAGCGGGTATATATTCCGAACGAGGCTTGTTTATGGTGTTTGGGAAATTTTCTAAAAAGTTTGCCTTGTTTGTTGGTGTTGCAGGTACTTTATCTGTAGTCTCCTTTGCCTATCCGGTAAATCCTTCTCCAAGGGTTGTTGATAATGGAGGCGATTCGTTGACGGTTCGCACTCTGGGCGATGAACATTATCGTTACACGCAGACTCTTGACGGTTTTCTTGTGGTTGCCGATTCTGCGGGAATCTATTACTTTGCAGACGAGAACGGTACTGCTTCGAAATTCAAGGCAAAAAATAAGGGCGCCCGTTCTGCCGCGGCAGAAAAATTCCTGAATAGGCTTGATAGTAAAAAGGCGTTCAAGAAGCACAGGGAACGCCACCCCGACAGGCATAAGTTGCCTATGAATGCCGCCCGTGCAAAGCGTGCTTCCTGGGTGCCGGCTTCTTCGGTGATGGACGGTACCGAAACTTCGGGCGAGAAATTGCCCCCGGTACTTAGGCTCCCGAAGGCGGAAGGCCACGCGAACGGCACAAACCGGTTTCCGGTGCTGCTCATAGAGGACAATTCTACGAAAAATCTTGATTCGGCAAGCCTCTACGCGATTCTCAATCAGGAAAACTACACGCGGAACGGTTATACGGGCTCGGTGCGCGATTATTTTGTGGACCAGTCTTCGGGAAAATTTGTGCCGTCTTTCGATATTTATCTGGTTAAAGTGAATTCATCTCTTTCAAGCTATATAAACAGGGATTACGCTCTTATCCAGGAAGGCATTGCGCAACTGAAAAAGAAATACACCTCGTTTAACGCGGCGCTCTATGATTCGGACAATGATGGCGATATAGATGCCGTGCCCGTGCTCTATGCGGGTGCTGAACTCAGCTCGGGTGGCAAAACTTTGGGCGGATATCAGTATGAACTGCAGTGGAATGAATGCGGCAAGCAGGATGCAGGCGGTGGAAAAAGGTTCAATAGTTATTTTCTCATACAGCAAAAGGAGCAGTTGTTCCCGACGTTCGTTCACGAATTCAGCCACACGATGGGCCTCCGCGATCACTACTGTGTGGCAAGTGACGCCTGCTATTCGCAATACCAGAATTCTCAGTATCAGGCCCCGGGAGCGCATGCCTGGGACGTGATGGCAACGGGAATGTACAACAATAACGGCCTTACACCGCCGAATTATAGCGCATTTGAGCGGAATTTTATGGGCTGGCTCGATTATACGACTCTAGAAGATGATTTTGAGGTGAAAATGTTGCCTCCTCTGAATTCGGGCAACTTTGCTTTGTGCGTTAAGGCAAGCAAGGATGAATGGTTTGTTTTTGAAAATCGTCAAAAGGTCAAGTGGGACGGCGCTCTGCCGAATCATGGTATGCTTGTATGGCATATTGACTACAATTTGCAAACATGGGATAATGATGTCTTGAATGACGACCCGGCGCACCAGCGCGTAGATGTTGTAGAGGCCGGAAATAAGCGGGTGACGGAGTATTACGATGGATTTGGAGGTTATGGCGGTGATAACTTGGTGGATGATCCGTTTCCTGGAAGCCAGAATGTAACGCAACTTTCTCCGCTAAATTCGTGGAGCGGTTCTCAATTGTTGTCAGGAATTTTCAATATAACCGAAAAGAATACTAACGTGTGTTTCTCGACAGACCAGTCGGTGTCTGTAGGGAATTGCGAAGCTGTGGCAAGTTCAAGCAGTACTGCTGAAATCTCAAGTTCTTCGAAGCCGAGAAGTTCTAGCTCGTCGGTTGCAAAAAGTTCAAGTTCGATCCGTATAAGATCGTCAAGCAGCTCATGGACGTTGCCCGAATCGAGCAGTTCATGGATGTGGCGTGTGTCAAGCAGTTCTGTGCCGGAAATGGTTTCGAGTAGTTCTTATGAATTGCCTGCGTTAAGCAGTTCAAGTGAAGTGTCGGTTCGTGTTGTAGCATCTGCAAATGTGGCAGAACCGTTCAAGATGCAGATTGTAGGTAACGTTGCGACTTTTGCGCGAATCCCGAACGATGCGCAGATAACCGTGATGGATGTGAGTGGCCACAGCATCATAGTGCAAAAGAGCGTCGTGCAGACCCGTGGCATGGCGGTGGTTGACCTCCAGCCCTTCGGCTGTGGAATCTATCTCGTGAACATCCGCGGAGTGGGCGTAAACGGGCAAAGAATGAATAAAACCGTCAAGGTGATGCGAAAGTAAGAGTCTCCTCCGCAAAGGTATTTCAAAGACATTTCCTCTTGGGAAACCCCGAGGGGATTTTTCTTGTGAAAAAACTTTTTGGAATAATTGTTTTTTTTACTTGACTTCTTTCTAAAAATGTAGTACATTGTATAGTACAGTGCGGATGCAGTTTCACAAACGACAAATCCGTAAAAAAAGGAGTGTGTTATGGGATATAAACTGAATGGTGGTTTTGGACACCTTGCAGTGGTTTCTGCCATGGGGCTTGCATTTGGGTTGCAAACGGCCGATGCTGCCCGGCAGTTCGAATACCTCGATCGCGGCGTAGTTGCGGTCAGGCAGAGTAATACCAGTGCCCTGGTCACTTGGCGAAGCCTTGCCGATGACGAGGCCGATCTTGGCTTTAACGTGTACCGCGTGACAGGCAAGGATACGGTCAAGGTAAATGCCGAGGTCCTTATGAAGGGCACGAACTTCGTGGATGCGAAGGCGGATTTCACGAAAGAAAACACGTACTTCGTGAAAAAAGTCTTGAAAGGTCATGAACTTCCGACAATGGGAAGTTACACGATGCCCGCGAACAAGGGTGTAGGCCCTTATGTGACGGTGCCCATCCAGGCCGGTTCAACGGTCCATTTCGTGTGGGTTGGGGATCTTGATGGTGACGGGGCGTACGATTATGTTCTTGACCGTCCGGGCGACGATGAACAGAAACTCGAGGCGTATTCCAGCAAGGGTAAGCACCTGTGGACTGTAAACATGGGCGCGAATAGCGCGAACAAGAACAATATCAGCCCGGGTGCTTCGACGCTTGACGTGGGCATGTGGGACGGCGCGACTGTCTATGATATCGATAGTGACGGTTATGCGGAACTGATCGTGCGCATTGCTGATGGCGTTGTCTTTGGAGATGGTAAAAAGTACTCGAACAGTACGACAAACGGGCAGGTGATTGCCGTGCTGGATGGTCGTACGGGCGCACTCAAGTATTCTGCCGAAACCCCGAAGGATTATATAAATATCGGGCCGCTTGCTTGCATGATGGAAATCGGTTACCTTGACGGAAAAACTCCGAGTATTATTTGCTGGTTAAAGAACCGCAATGCTGACAAAAGCTTCAACAGCTTGATGGTTGCGTACAAAGTACAAAACGGCAAGTTGGTGCAACAGTGGAAATATGACAATAAGAAAGGTTATGCCGAGGCCCACCAGATTCGCGTAGCCGATGTGGATTTGGACGGCAAGGATGAAGTGCTGCACATGGGCTATGCGCTCAATGGCGACGGGAGCCTGCGTTACCATATCGACGAAGTGGTCCATGGCGACCGCTGGTATGTGGGCGCATTCAACAAGGGTGACAAGGTGATGATGGGTTACGGAATCCAGCAGGACCATCCGAAGAACTTGCTCGAGTACTACTACAACGCTTCGACAGGAAAAGTCGTGTGGACGCATTATGGCGATGAATCTTGTGCGGGACAGTGCGATGTGGCCCGTGGCAATGTGGGCGACATAGACCCGAATTATGACGGCTTTGAAGTGTGGAGTTTCCAGGGTACATTCAATGGCGCGAGCGATACGAAAATTGCGGACAATTACCTTTATCCCGTGATTCGCTACTGGTGGGACGGCGACCTCGCTTCTGAAAGCTACAACGACGGTAAAATCGAGAAGTGGCGTTACGAAGACAAGAGCGTATTGCGGTTGGTGACTACGTGGAAAGTTTATGGCAGTAGCGGCAGCGAACGCGGTGCGGCGATGTTCCATGGCGATATTCTGGGCGACTGGCGCGAAGAATCGATTCTCGTGAATTACGAGACGAACGAGCTGGTGATTTTTACGACCGATGTCGCGAGCGATTACCGCTTTTATTCGCTCTCGCAGAACCCCTGCTACCGCAATGGAATGACGGCGAAAGGGTATGTACAGGCGCACATGCTTGACTATTTCCTCGGTTATGGCATGGATACCCCGAAAAAGCCCGACATCGTAATTATTGGCGGCAATCGTGAAATGAGTTTTGCCGACGTGAACATTGATGAACCCGATGAGGGCTTGGCGGATTCAAGTGTCGTCGCTGGGGCCGATTCGAGCGCTGTTGCGGATTCGACGGAAAATACGACTGCGTTGGATGCTGTAAAGGCTCTGCGTTCTTGGAACATTGTCCGCGGCGCAGAAGGGGTCGTGCTGAATGCTGGCGGTTCGTCCCTTACAGCGCAGCTTTTCGACCTGAACGGCAAACTGCTCGCCTCTAAAAAGTTGCAGCAGGGCGCATCTTGGGAAATTCCCGCAGCAGGTACTGCGACCGTACTCCAGGTCAAGAGCGAGAGTCGCACCGAAACTATACGGCTTGCGGTGCCCCGGTAGTCAAAAACCCCGTTGTCCTTAGACAACCGGAAAATTTCCCTGCTATTCTATTTCGGAGTGGCGGGGTTTATATTTATAATGACGAAATCCGGTGGTGCGGATTTTGTACATCAAAAGGATTGGATTATGAAAAAGGTGTGGATATGTTTGGGAACAGCCCTCTTGATGGGCTTTGGTATGGCTAATGCGGCCCGCCAGATGGAATGGTTGAACCGCGGCCTCGTGGCGGTAAAAACAAACGGGGGAGTGTTCTTGAGCTGGCGCCTGCTTGGCACGGAAGGCTCTTCGACGAGCTTTAACCTTTACCGCGATGGTGAAAAAATTGCGACACTTTCCGGGACCGACGCGACGAACTACACCGATGCGAAGGGAACGACTTCGAATCGTTATTCCGTAAAGGCGGTGCTGAACGGCAAGGAACTGGCGGCAGATGCGGCAGTTTCTGTTTGGAACGACCAGTCCTTGACGGTGAATCTCGACCGCCCCGCAGGCGGTAGCGACTATACTTACAGCCCGAACGATATCGCCGTGGGCGACGTGGATGGCGACGGCGAATTCGAACTCATCCTCAAGTGGGACCCGAGCAATTCCAAGGACAATTCGCAGAAGGGCAAGACGGGTAACGTCATCATCGATTGCTACAAGATGGGCGGCAAGAAACTCTGGCGTATCGACCTCGGCGTGAATATCCGCGCGGGGGCGCATTACACGCAGATGCTGGTGGGCGACTACGATAGCGACGGCAAGGCGGAACTTGCAGTAAAGACGGCTCCTGGCACAAAGGATGCGAGCGGCAAGTACCTGAGCAAGGGCCCTGCGGCAAATGCGGCTCACACCAGCGACTACCGTAATTCCGACGGCTACGTGCTGAGCGGCGACGAATACCTCACGATTTTCAACGGCGAAACCGGTCTTGAAATGGCGACTGTCAATTTCAATCCTGGCCGCGGCACGGTCAAGAGTTGGGGGGATAGCTATGGCAACCGCGTGGATCGCTTCCTCGCCACCAACGCCTACCTCGACGGACAAAAGCCGAGCATGGTCTTTCAGCGCGGCTACTACACGCGCATGGCGATTACCGCTTACGATTGGGATGGCAAATCGCTGACGCAGCGCTGGTACTACAACGCGGCGACTTCGGGCCAGGAATGTTACGGGCAGGGCAACCACAACCTTTCTGCAGGTGATGTGGACGGCGACGGTTTTGACGAAATCATCGAGGGCAGCTGCGCTGTCGACCATGACGGAAAATTTATGTACCGTACGGGCAAGGGCCACGGCGATGCAATCCACCTGAGCGATTTGGACCCGGACAACGACGGTCTCGAAGTGTGGCAGGTGCACGAGGAAAAACCTTACGGCTACGACTTGCACGACGCCCGCACGGGCAAGTTGCTTTTCAGTGAGACAAGCGATGGCGACAATGGTCGCGGTGTCGCGGGCGATGTGGATTCCACCAACCGTGGGCATGAACTCTGGTCTGCCGCCAACTGGAATACCTATTCGGTCAAGGGGCAAATTTTGAGTTCTAGCCGTCCCGCATACAACTTCCGCATTTACTGGGACGGCGATCTGCTCGATGAACTTTTGGACAATACGACCATCAGCAAGTGGAACCATTCCAAGCTCAAAGGGGAAACGCTTTTCCAGATGCAGGGCAACAGCTGCAACACCACCAAGGCGACCCCGAATTTCAGCGGTGACATTTTGGGTGACTGGCGCGAAGAAGTAATTCTGCACGATGGAGCGTCTAAGCTCTACATTTACACGACCACGATCCCGACGGTACATCGCATGTACACGCTCGCGCACGATCCGGTTTACCGCAACGGCATGAGCTGGCAGAATACTGCCTACAATCAGCCGCCGCATCTGGGATTCTGGCTGTACGGCAACAAGGGCAAGTTCCCGACTCCGGACATCGTCCTGATTGGCGACGATACGCCGAAGGCCGCCGCGATTGTGAAGCAGGGCGCGGGTTCCAGCAGCCAGGTGATTGTGAAGGGGGATTCGATTGTTCCGTTTACCTTCGCGATTCAGTATGCCGATGGCGGCACGGTTGACGGTCTCCCGGCGGGTGTGACTGCAACTTGGAATGCCTCGACCGCATCGTTCTACTTCAGTGGAACGCCGCTCGTGGAAGGCGAGTTTACCTACACGATTACCACGAAGGGTGGCAATGCCGACTTTGGCGAAGCGACCCGCAACGGAACCATTACCGTGTTGAGCGTGGTAGAATCGGGCCCTGCTCCGCTTGCCGTGAAGAGCGACATCGAGGCTGCCGTTCCGACCGACGCGAAGGGCATGGCGAATAACAACCATGAAAATTACCGCGGTGAGGGCTTCTACGACTTTGAAAACAGCCTCGACAGTTACGGCATTTACCACCTGGTTTCTCCCAAGGCCTATAGCAATGCGACGATGGTACTGCGCTATGCCCACGGCAAGACGGACTCCCGTCGCATCATGGTGAAAATGAACGACGACTTGATCGGTTCGCTCACGTTTAAGCCTACCGCGGATTGGGATACCTGGGATTCCGTGATGGTCGGCGTGGATTTGAAGGCGGGTCTGAATGTACTTTATCTGAAATCGCTCGAAGAGAATGGTGCTCCGAATCTTGACCAGATTGCCTTCGACAAGGAAGGAATCGTGTTGTTCGAAGATTCTACGCAGCTTTCGGCGGTTGATACTTTGGGCACGGAAGTTGCCGCGGGTGATACCTCGACGGTCAATCCCGGTGATTCTTCGAGCACGACGGCGCTTACCCGTGGCGACTTTACCGCCGAAGACGACTTTGCCGGAAACATCCGCCTCGCAAGCGGCATCTACCTGAACATCGCCGAGGGCACGCTCGTTGCCCGCGAGGCAGGCTTTGCGCAGGTGGAATTCTTCGACATGACGGGTCACCGTGTCGCAGGCCTTGCGAAGAATGTCCCGGCCGGAAGTTCCGACCTCGGCAAGCAAATAGGCCGCCTCCCCGAAGGGGCCTACATGGTACGCGTAAAGTTTAACGGCCGTGCCATGCAGAATATGGTCCAGGTGAACCTGAATCGCTGATGGAATGCGTAATGTGTGATGCGTAACTGATCGTTGCACATTTCGCACTACACATTTTTTGTATCTTTATTTCCATGTTCCGCACCCGCTACATGGCGTATGCCCTGCTTGCTTTAGCAGCCTTCCTGTTCGAGGGCTGCACTTGCTGTGCATACTTGAACCACATGTTCAATGCGGAACGCCTGTACGACGAGGCGGGCGAGATGCGCACAGCGCGTCTCGACAGCGTGCCCGATGCGGAGGCTTCGTCGCCTTCCAGCGAGGAACGCCAGAAGTACGACAAGGTTATCGAGAAGGGCTCCCGCGTGCTCGAACGCTTCCCCAAGAACAAGAAGCGTACCGCCGAGGCCGTGTTCCTTATCGGCGAATCCTTCCGGCACAAGGGCGAATGGGGCAAGGCGATTATCAAGTACGATGAGTTCGAACGCTATTTTGCCGATCACGACTCCATGCGTACCGTGGAATACCAGCGCGCCTACTGCCTTTACAGGAATCTTGAATACAACATCAGCCGCTTTGCGCTCGAGCCCGTAATTTCGGACAAGAACCACCCGTACTATTTTCAGGGCCTGAACCTGCTTTCCCTGCTGGACGAGCAGTCCGAACACCCGGACCAGGCCATCGAGGCTCTCGAGGCCGTGCTTGCCGATACTGCGGGAACGCCCTTCATGAAGGGCAAGGCGCATTTCCGGCTGGCGGGGCTCTACTACAAGAAAGAAAACTGGGACAAGGCCCGCGAGCATTACAAGGCAAAGGAAATCGAGCTCCTGAACGTGCGCGAACGCCAGACTGCGGGTGAGCAGGCGGCGGAATGCCTCATCAACAAGCAGGAGTATTTGAAGGGTGCCGACGAGTACAAGGAACTCTACAGAAACCCCGAGTACGAATCCAAACAGTCCGAATACCTGGTGCGCATAGGCGAGGCCACCCTGCTCGGGGGCCGTTACCCGGACGCGTTCGTGATTTTCCAGAAGGTGAACACGGAATACCCGCGTTCGACCATGGCTTCGCGCAGTTACTACAACCTGGGCGACTACGAGCAGAACAAGACTCTCGACTACGAGAAGGCGATTGTCTACTACGACTCGAGCTTTGTTTCCAGGAGCATCTCGGAATGGGCGAAGAAAAGCCGTGAGCGCAGGGATGCCTTGCGGAGGCTTATTGCCCTGCGCGGGCAGAGCGACGATATGAAGAAGGATTCCATTCCGAACATGGACCGCTTCTTCGGTACGGAATTCCAGATTGCGGAACTGTTCCTTTTCAAGCTTTCGGAAGTGGACAGCGCGATTGCGCGCCTCACGAACATTATTGAGAGCACGGACGATTCCGCGAAGGTGTTGCGAGCATCGTATGCGAGGGCGTTTATCTACGACGAGTTCAAGGGCGACGTCGATACGGCCGAGGAACTCTACAAGGAAGTTATCGAGAAGTTCCCGAACACCGAGTACGCGAAGCAGGCGCAGGTGAACCTGGGCATGAAGGTGACGGTGAAGACTCCCGACGACGAGGCGCGCGAGATGTACATGCGTGCGGAAAGCCTGTGGACGATTGCCTCGGAAATGCCGCTTGACCAGATGGAACTTGTGGATACCGCGTATGCGACTGCTTTCTATGTGTTCGATAGCCTGTACCAGCAGTATCCCGAGACGGAGGCCGGCATACAGGCGCTCTACATGAAGGCAATCTATTTCCAGATGAATCCCGAGCGCCTCGACAGTGCGGCGGCGGTTTACAGGGTGCTGCGCGACAAGCATGGCCGCACCCGTTGGGGCCAGCAGGCGGCGAGCGTGCTGAATACGCGGCTCAAGCTTTCCGAGATGGACTTGGAACGCCTGCGCAAGCGCGTCGCCCAGAGCCTTGAGCATATTGACCGGCTTTCGGCGCAGTATTACGAGTCACTTGCGAAGAAGCCCGAAGAGAAGAAGGCCGAAGTCAAGAGCAAGGAAGACGAGGTTCTTGAGAATACGTACAACAGCATGTACGATTTCGAGTAGGGGCTTACGTGCGTTTTTTTAGCCTGTTGGTTTGCCTCGCGGTTTTGCTTTCGGGTTGTGCCGCCGGTAACGCGAAGATTGCTTCGCGCAAAGGCTACGTGCGGTTTCCGGAAAAACAGTATGCCTCGGGCGAGAAGGCGGAAATTGGTCTCAAGATTAAGGGCGAGGCAAGTTACTACGGACCTGGATTCCATGGCAAGCAGACTGCGAGTGGCGAGATTTTTGACCAGGATGACTATACGTGTGCGCACAAGAGCCTGCCCTTCGGGACAAAGCTCAAGGTGGTGCGTGTCGATAACGGCAGTAGCGTCGTGGTGCGCGTGAACGACCGCGGGCCATACGTGGACGGGCGGATTCTTGACCTGAGCGTCGCTGCCGGCAAGCAAATCGGGCTCGACAAGGTCGGGCATGCCGAGGTCGTGGCGACCGTCATAGAATGAATTTTTTTTGAAAAAATTTAGTGAAATGCCGAAAATGTCATATTATGACATTCTGTGATTCTATATTTTACTGCACAGAGAGGCACTTGAACGTTTGTGTGCTTCTCTTTGAGAAAAAGAGGTAAAATATGGATAGAAAGTACAGGTTTAACAACATGGCGCGCGCCTACAGGCTTCCCGAGAAGAACCTGTGGGATTCCGGCTTTTCCGTGTTCAAGCGGCGTATCGGCGAGCAGTTGCAGATGAACGGCATCGACGGTTCCCTCGCTGACGACGAGACCCTGCTCCCGTTCTACCGTATGGGAGAGAGCGAAACCTACGTGCTTTCTGCCTTCGGTTGCCCTGTTGGGGTGTAAGGGTTACTTAGCCTTGTAGCTGACGAAACGGACGTTCCCGCAGAAGTCCTTGTGGCTTCCTGCAAATTCAAGCCAGGGGTAATTGTCGGCTTCCGCCTCGAGCATGGGGGCCTGTTCCGAACCGATTTCCAGGAAAATCGGGGCGCCCGCGCTCATCCTGCCTTCGGTCTGCTGGAGCATCTTGCGCACGAGCGTGAGCCCGTCGGGTCCGCCGTAGAGGGCGAGTTCCGGGTCGAACTTGTCCACCTCGGGCTGGAGTTTCCCCTTCTCGCCATCGGGTATGTAGGGAAGGTTCGCGATAAGGCAGTCAATTTTAGGCGAGGTCGCTGATAAGGTTGGTGAGCCTGCCGAACCAGCCGAAGCGCCGGCAACCTTCGCCACGATGTCGCCCGTTACGGCGTCCAGCAGGTCGCCCTGCGCGAATTGCAGGGAGCCCGCAGTTTTTTCGCCCGGAGCGTTGCTATCGCCGGCGGCTGCGGAACTTGTCGTGGCGGCGTTGGTATCGAGCCCGTTTGCAGCAGCATTCTCGCGGGCAAGCGCGAGCGCGTCGTTAGAAATATCTGTCGCGAGGACCTTCGCGCCCTCGATCTCCTTCGCGCAGGCAATCGCGATTGCGCCCGTGCCCGTACCCACTTCGACGATGAACGGGGCCGTAACGCCTTCCAGCGATTTCTTCGCCATGTCGACGAGTTCCTCGGTTTCCGGGCGCGGGACCAGCGCACGCGTGTCGCACTTGATGATGTGCCCGCGGAAGCTCGTGTCGCCTATGATGTGCTGCAGCGGTTCACGGTTCGCGCGGCGCGCTACCAGCGGGCGGAGCGTGTCGAGTTCGGCTGCGGTCAGGGGCTTCTCGAAGTTCAGGTACAGGTCCATGCGGTTTTTCATGCCGAGGCCGTAGCTGATGATGTATTCCGCATCGAGGCGCGCGTCGGGCACGCCCTTCTTCTCGAAGAAGACCTTGGTGCGGTTCAGGATTTCTAGTACGGTCATCTGCGGCATTGCGTTACCTTTGCTTTCGCGTATTCGTCATTGCGAGCCCCAGGTCCCTGTGCTTGCCGAAGGGAGGGGGCGCGGCAATCCAATTAAGCGTTGAACTTCCCGAGTTTCTCCTGCGCGTTGGCCATCTGGAGCCCGTTGATGATTTCATCCAGGTCGCCGGTGATGACCTTGTCCAGGTTGTACAGCGTGAGGCCAATGCGGTGGTCGGTCACGCGGTTCTGCGGGAAGTTGTAGGTGCGGATTTTCGCGCTGCGGTCGCCGGTGCCCACCAAGGCCTTGCGGCTTGCCGCTTCTTCCTGTTCCTTCTTCGCGATAACCGCGTCAAGAATCTTGGAACGCAGCATTTCCATGGCGTGCAAGCGGTTCTGCAGCTGGCTACGTTCGGTCTGGCAGCTCACCACCACGCCCGTCGGAATGTGGGTGAGTCGCACGGCGGAGTCCGTCTTGTTGATGTACTGGCCGCCCGCACCCGAAGAACGGTAGGTGTCCATATGAATGTCTGCCTCGCGGATTTCCACGTCGACTTCCTCGGCTTCGGGGAGAATTGCGACGGTCGCGGCGGAGGTATGCACGCGGCCCTGCGTCTCGGTTTCGGGCACGCGCTGCACGCGGTGCACGCCGCTCTCGAACTTGAGTGTTCCGTACACGCTGTCGCCCTCGATAAACACGCGGATTTCCTTGTAGCCGCCCACGGTACCTTCGCTCGCATCCTGGATGGTCATCTTCCAGCCCATGCGGCTGCAGTAGCCCTGGTACATGCGGAACAGGTCGCCCGCGAAGAGCGCCGATTCGTCGCCGCCGGTACCGCCGCGGATTTCGAGTGTCGCGTTGCGGTAGTCCCACGGGTCCTTCGGCACCATCAGTATCTGTAGCTCGTCGGTCACGCCCGGCAACTTCTTCTCGATTTCCGAAATTTCGGATTTTGCCATCGCGACCATCTCAGGATCCGGGTCTCCGAGAGCCTCCTTGTATTCGGCGAGGTCGTTTACCAGTTGCAGGTATTCCTTCGCCTTCTGTACGGCCTTCTCGATACCCTTGTACTGCTTGTGAATCTTGTTGTAACGGGCCTGGTCGGCGAGAACGTCCGGGTTCCCGAGTTCCGATTCCAGTTCCTCGTACTTTTCAATAAGTTTTTGAGCCTTGTCTTTCATCGGATGCAAATTTAGAAATTTTACTAGATTTATCGTAGCGTATACAAGCAAAAGGAGGCGCTATGAAATATGGAAAGATGATGGCGGGGGTGTGGCTGCTGTGGTCGCTTGCGATGATGGCCTGTTCGGACGATTCTTCTACGGGGCCGTCTCTGGAAGAAATCCTGGCCGAATATTCCGTCGCCTATGAATTTGACGATCCGGCGAATGTGGGCAAGGACTTCTTCGGGAAGAACAATGCCGTTTTGGATGAAGACATGCCTGCCGTAAAGGTGGAGGACGAATGCCTTGTGCTCGACGGAAAATCGGGCCTGCGCGTCCCCCTGAGTGACAGCTTCAAGAGTCCCTACTTTGTTGTTGAAGTCCGCTTTATGGCGACCGACACCTTGCCGCTTTCCAATATCTTTTCTGCCGACCCTCCCGGTGCTGGAGTAGATGGCTGGATGATTCGTCTGGACGGTTCGGAACTGAGGTTCCATATCCGTGGCGCAGGTGACTGGGAAATCTTCTCTGCGGGGAAAATTTCCCTGAACGAATGGCATACGGTACGTGTGGAATTTACCTCGGCAGATATGGGCGGATTGACCGTTGAAGGTTACGATTTGAAAATTACCTTGGACGGGAAGGAACGCGTTTCGGAGGTTCTCTATTCGGATGCCGCCAACTTGCAGTTCGATTTGGGAATCGGTTATGACCCGCATCATCAGTCGAGGTACGACGACCGCTTCTTTATCGGTAAAATCGACTACATCCGCTACGGGAATAGGTAATAGTTCTCCTGCATGCAAGTCAGCCCGATAGGCACATTCTACGGCGATGCCATTTACAAGTACGACGCTCCCCGGCAGGGGCGCCTGTTTGCGGGGCATCCGGGCCGCATTGAACTGAATGCGGGGCAGAACTTCGAGATGGCGCTCCGCGACTTGGATGGCTTTGAACGAATCTGGGTGATTTTTCAATTTCATGAAAACGAGGGATGGCGCCCGACAACGCGCCCGCCGGTGCCGCCCAAGGGAAAGGACCGCGTGGGCACCTTTGCGAGCCGTAGCCCTTACCGCCCGAATCCTATTGGTCTTAGTTGCGTTCGCCTGCTGAAAGTCGAAGGTCTTACTTTGTATGTAGACGAGGCGGACTTGTTGAACGAAACCCCTGTGCTTGACATCAAACCCTACATTCCGATGGCGGATGCCTTCCCGGATGCGAAGGCTGGCTGGGTCGAGGAACAGGAAGGCGACTTGTGGACGGTACTTGCCGACGCCCCCTTCGATGCACAGAACCGCTGGATTGCGGAACGCAGCGATTTCGATCTGGAAAGTTTTGCCCGCGTGCAGCTTTCCCGCGGGAATTTTTCGAAGGGTGTTTTCGACTGCACGCGCCGGCGCTTGACCGTCGACGAATCCGCACATACGGGCGTGCTGGCCTACCGCACTTTCCGCATTCATTTTACCTACGACGATACGACGCGCGTTGTTTGCCTACAGCGCGTCTCTAGCGGCTATACTGCCGAAGAGTTGCAAGAAGGCGCCGAAGACAAGTACGGCGACAAGCAACTTCACCGCGATTTCATTAAACTTCCCGACTTCCGTCAATAATCCACTGGCAGAGCGCCTCGATGCCCTCGTAGTCGGGGAGGTTCTTGACGAAGTTCTGCCCCTTGCAGCGCTCGATGAAGTTGCTCCATGCGGTCTCGTTCTTGGCCTCGAGCCCGAGATGTTCTTCGATGGCGCCCTTCGTCCATACCCATATTCCCTGCTGGCGCAGCTTCATGTGGATGCTCTTGATGGGCGTTTCCGCCTCGGGCATGGCAGCCATCATGGCGTATGCCTTCGATGCGGAGATATTGCTGTGCTTGCTCACGGGCCTTCCGTTCACGAGTCGCAGGTGGTTGTGGAACGCGAGTTCGCGGAATAGGTTCGTGCAGTACCTTATGTCGGGGTCGTTCGGCTCCAGGAATCCGTCGCGGGTGGCCGTAGTGAAGGCGTAGTCCAGGTCCACGATGGCGCGCACGGGCATGTCCATCGCCGAAAGCACCTGCATGCTCTTGCGGGTGTTGCTCACGCCTCCCTGGCGCACGAGTGCACACTTGATGAGGGCGAAACTTTGCCCCGTCAGGCGTTCGAAGAGTGCGGGCAGCACGCGCCATTCCGTCTTGCCTTCGGTCAAAAGCACGTAGTCGGCGAAAAGCAGTTCGTTGCTGTTGCTGAGGCTGAACAGCATCTGCAGCTGGCTCGGCGCATCCTGGATAACTTGGTGCACGGCATCTTCCATTCGCTTGCGCATGTAGGTGCCGCGTTCCTTGTTCTTGCGGATGAGTAGCGACGTGCTCACGTCTTCGCTCGTGACCATCTGCGCGGAATGCGTCGCGTATATCACTTGGTAGCCCTCGTTCGAAAGGTTCTTGAGGGCGACGCGTATGAGTTCCACCGCCTGCGGGTGCAGGTACAGTTCCGGCGAGTCGATGAGCAGCATGGTGCGGCTCAGGTAATGGTTGTTGTGGTGCTTCTTGATTTCGGCGAGGTAGCGCACGAGTGCCATCTGTATGGCGCGCTGGCTCCCCGCTCCCATGCGGTTTATATCGCGCTCGAAACCGTCGTCCTCGTCGATCACCTTGAGGGTCGCGTTCTTGAGGAAGGTTTCCAGCGTGGGTATGGGAATGTCGAGCTCCACGCGCACGCTCGGGAACAGAGGCTTCAGCTTCTCGTTCACGTCGCGGTCGAAGCTCTGGATTTCGGCGGCCTGGTTTTCGCCGCCCGGGCTCAGCATGTCGCTGAACTTGCTCAGGATGTCGTTGAATTCCCCGCCGAAGCGCCTTTCGAGCGGCTTGAATATTTCGTGCAGGAGCTTGGTGAACGCCTGGTTGCCCTCGAAATCCCAGATGGCGATGGGCTCGGGGAAAAGCCTGCGGAATGCGTGCCGGAAGGCGTCGGAACAGCGGACCCAGTCCTTGCGGCGTTCCGTCTTGCGGTTCGTGGGCACGAATGCCCACAGTTCCACGTTCTCGGGAACTTCGCCGGGAACGCGCTGCACCTTCTTTACGCGCATGGAGCCGTTGTTCAGGAACGGGGTAATTTCGGCGGCCTTCTCTTCGCCGAGGCGGTTGAGCACCGTTTCGGAAATTCCCTCGAAGAGGCCTTCCACTTCTACGGGCTGGTTCGGGTCGTCAAAGAACGAGATGTCGAGCGAAAATTTCGACAGGAGCCAGCGGATGCCCATCAATATATTCGTCTTGCCCGCGTTGTTGTAGCCGATAAGCGCGGTAATCCCGCTGAGCGGGAACGTCTGCCGCTGGATGGAACGCAGGTTCGAAATAGTGATCTCTGAAAGTCTGAGGGGCTGTGGCTGGGCTTGCATACCCTCAATATATATCAAGAATCGGCGAAAAGTTGCGTTTTTAACAAAAAAACACGTTTTTTTCACAAAAAAGCCGTTGTCTGCGGGCAACGGCAAGTTTTGGGGAATCGTGCGCAGGAGCCAAATTGGAATTATATTTATATTGGTGAAGATGAGAAACGGACAATGGATTGCGCACTGTCGTCTTTGGTGCGCCCTCGCGTGTGCGGCGGCGCTCCTTTCGGCGTGTTCGAACGACGATGTTGCGGGCAACAGCGCCGAGACGGGTTCCCCGGAACTCGCGGGTATCTTGATGTTGGACGACGGCAAGCCGGCCGCATATGCGAAGGTTCAGTGCGTGCCGGGCAGCTACAACATCATTGCCGCAAGCGAGGCTGAACAGGTCCTGCCTTCCGCGTTCGAAACCGAAACGGATGAAAACGGAAACTATGAATTTGACTCCATCCCGTCGGGTAATTTTTCTCTCGAGGCTTTCCACCAGGAATCGGGCCAGATGCTCCTGTTGCAGAACCTGAGTGCCGAAGAGGATGAGCCCCTTGCTGTAAATGACACTTTGCAAGGTCCGGGTACGGTCAAGCTTCTCGTATCGGATGAGTTCCGCGAAAACCAGGGTGGCGAGGCCATCGTCATCGGGACGACAATTCGCAGAAGGGTTTCTGTGCAGAACGGGAAAATCGTGGTCGATAGCCTCCCGGCAGATACGTTCGATCTTCTCATTTACATGGACAATTTGTTCCCGGTAGGTTTTGAAGATATTGCGGTACAACCAAACAAAACGACGGTCTGGGGCGATTCGGTGACGTACACATTGAAAGCTCCGCTCGCACTCCCCGAAGGAATCGATTCGCTCGGCACCGTCGTGAGCAATTTCCCGTTGGCTATCCGCTTGACAGAAAATGAAATTGTTTTCGATTCCGCGGAGGTGGTGAACGGTCGCTGGGAAGCCGTGCGCATTTCGCAGGATGGAAACCGCAGCAAGAAACTTCCCATTACGCAGACCTACTTTGACGCTTCTGCCAAGGAGGCCGTGTTCTGGGTGAGTGTCGATTCGCTGAATGTTTCAGATTCCCTGGAACTCCATTTTGACAACACGATGGACCCCGCATACGCGAAGGATGTGTTCCCCACGAACCGCAGCTATTCGCTGGTGTGGCATTTCGATAGCGGCCTTGCACCTGTGGACGATGGGGCGGAAAAGGGCTACTTCGAAGGTCTGCCGACAGGGGCCGTGCCTGCCGACGGTGTTGTGGGCAGGGGGGTGGAACTTGATGAAGGCGATGTTATTGTCGCCGAGAATTCTGCTATCGCAGATACTTCGCACAAGGTGAACCTCGTTTTTGACATGAAAGGTTATTTCTGCTTCTCGACATGGGTAGAACTTGATGCGCTCGACAAGGAACAGACCATCTTCGAGAAGCCAAAGGAATATGCGCTGCTCTATGTTCCCGAAAAGGGTTTTGTCGTGGAAATATATCATGTGGCGAATCCTGCGGATAGCGCCGATACCGCAAGCTACAAGGTTTCCTGGACTTCGGGTGCGGAGGGAATCAAGGCGGGCGAGTGGACTTATGTGGCGTTCAGCAGTCGCGCGCTGGAACAGATTGTGTTCTACGTGAACGACGCAAAGGTTTCTGGTTCACCGGAAAAAACGGACTGGAACGGTTCTCGCGATTCCCTGACCGATTTCCAGGTGGGCGGCTTTACGGGCAAGCTCGACGAACTCATGGTGGGCGGCTGCTTCCGCGACGATACCTGGACGCACCTCACCTACTTGAACCAGTCTATGAACTGGCCTGCTTTGCAGCCCCGCTGATTTGGCTGCGGAACGCATGGGGCATTGCAAACTCCGCTCCATAAATTGCTATTTTTTGACACGGAAAACTCCTGCGCAGAGTTGCGCGGGATATTTGAATTTTTTAAGAGGAATATATGAGCGAAAATTCTGCTACCCGTCCTGTCCGCGTGCGTTTTGCCCCGAGCCCCACGGGCTACCTGCATGTGGGCGGTGCCCGTACGGCCATCTACAACTATTTCTTTGCCAAGCACATGGGTGGCACGTTCTACCTGCGTATCGAGGATACCGACCGCAAGCGTTATAACGAGACTGCGCTGCACGACCTGATGCGCGACCTCAAGTGGTTGGGACTCCAGTGGGACGAAGGTCCGGGTTGCGAAGGCGACTGCGGTCCGTATTTCCAGAGCGAACGCCTGGATATTTACCACCGCGAAATCAAGAAGCTCTTGGACGCGGGTTGCGCCTACTATTGCTTCTGCACCGAAGAGCGCCTGCAAGAAGTCCGCGCCGAGCAGGAAAAGAGCCACGTGCCGGTCACGGGTTACGACCGTCACTGCCGTAACATTACCCGCGAAGAAGCCGAAGCCCGCATTGCCGCCGGCGAAAAGGCCGTTATCCGCTTCAAGGTGCCGGAAACTGGCGTCACCGAATTCGACGACATGATCCGTGGCCACATCAGCTACCAGAACGAACTCCTGGACGACCTCGTGCTCATCAAGCGCGACGGTTACCCGACGTACCACTTTGCAAGCGTCGTGGACGATCACCTGATGGGAACGACCCACGTGCTCCGCGGCGACGAATGGATCAGCTCCACGCCGAAACATGAACTGCTGTACAAGGCATTCGGCTGGCAGCCGCCCGTATGGTGCCACCTGCCGGTGATTCTCGACAAGAACGGCGGTAAGCTTTCTAAGCGCAAGGGTGCCGCCTCCGTGGGCGATTTCCGCGACCTCGGCTACCTGCCGGAGACTCTCGTGAACTACCTCGCGCTCCTCGGCTGGAATCCGGGCGACGACCGCGAAGTCATGACCATCAAGGAAATGGTGGAAAGCTTTACGCTGGAACGCATCAACCCGAAGTCCGCAAGCTTCGACGAGAAAAAGCTCCAGTGGATGAACGGCCAGCACATCCACCTGTGCGACGACGCATTCCTCAAGGGTATCATGAAGGAAGGCCTTGCTGCGAAGGGTATCGACCTCTCGAAGGAACCCGAAGAACGCCTCGACGAAATCGTGAAGCAGTTGAAGCCTCGTGCCCACTTTGTGCAGGACCTGGCCGACATGGCGGTGTACTTCTTTGTCGCTCCGACCACTTACGACGAGAAGGGTGCGAAGAAGCACTTCGGCGAAGGCTCCAAGGAAGTGGCGACCCTCGTGCGCGACATGCTTGCCTCCATCGAAGATTTCAAGACCCCGGTGATCGAGAAGGGATTCTACGACCTCGCCGAACGTTGCGGTCACAAGGTCGGTGAACTCGTCGGTGCCCCGCGCCTCGCCGTCTCTGGCGTTACCGCAGGTCCTGGCCTCTGGGAAATGTTCGAACTCATCGGCAAGGAAGAAGTGCTCCGCCGCATCGACGTGGCTCTCCCGCTCATGAAGTAGTGTCCTCTTTCGTCTTTCCTCTTTCGTCTTTCGTCTTTCGTCTTTCGTCTAAACAATGCGCAATCTCTTTCCCCATAGGATTATATCCCAGCAGTTGTTCTGCTGCTGTTGCCGCAAGGTGATGGAACATGGGGTATTTGCGCGCGAGCCGTATTCTACCTACGGGGGTATGAAACCTCGCATTCCACTACTTTGCGTGTGCGAACATTGCCAGTCGGCGTTTGTCGCTTTCTCGAACGAGTTTGCCTTCTCGCACCCCGCCGATGCGGGCGACTACACGAAGGTCTATGGGAATAGCCGCATTGCGGCGGGTAACTGGCTGTACTTCAGGGGCGCACCCAAGCCGGGCATTGTCAAGAGCATTTTCCAGACAGCCGACAAGGAGGTCGTCGTCATGAATTACGATGGCGGCCCCGACAAGAAGATAGAACTCGAACGTGTCCACGAGATAGATGAAAAGTCGCCGGAAGGTTACCGCCTGCTGCCGGCCCAGAGTGCGCAGACGCTTTTGGGCGATCACGTTTTCCACGCCATACGCAACCAGTTCGGTGTCGCTGTGGGGCTCGTGACGGACGGTAGCAAGGACAAACTCGCCGTGCTGCTCGAAGATGCCTCGGTGCTGTTCATTACCCTGCCCGAAAATGCGCAGAATATTCCGAACGACAGGTTGTCCGAAATTGTGCAGAACAGGTTGCGCCAGCTTTTCCCGGACGACATGCGCCGCGTGTCGGTAACGGTGGGGCAGGGAATCGTCTACCTGGATGGCCTCGTACGCAGTTTCCAGGTAAAGCGTACGTTGCAGGCCTGCATCAACAGCATGCCGCGCATACGTGGGTGTGTCGACTTTACGAAAATCATTCCGGAACCGGGCATTACGGATGCTCACATCGAAAACAGGGTGTACACGCTCCTGGAATCGTTCGGGCGCAACGTGTTTAACTACAGCGTGGATGTGTCGCAGGGCAAGGTGCGTGTTTCGCTGTTCTGTTTTGAAAGTACGCGCCCGAAGGATTTGGAAAACCGCATTGCCGAAATTCCAGGCGTTCAGGACCTCGCTTTTTCCATGGTCGCTGTACCGGAGTCGAATTTGCAGAATAGCGATATCTGCGAAGACATGGAAAGGGCTTATTCCCTGAATCCGCGATTCCAGGGCGCGAAAATCAAGGTCTCGTACGTAGATGACCACTACCTGCTCGAGGGGCGCGTGCATTCGTCGATACAGAAACAGTTTGCGTTTGTCAATGCGATGAAGAAGGCTTTTTCGACATCTGTCGAGAATAGGCTTAGGGTTGTAGAATAATTAGAAAGGAGTACTCATGACATCAGGATCAGGATACGAAAAAATTAATCGGGTGAAAGCCAAGCTGAGAAACCCGATGTCGATTAAGCAACTGGCAGAAGCGCTTAATTGCAGCGAGCGTACCATGTTCCGCCACATCGAGATTATCATGGCGGAAAACTGTGGCCTGCACAAGATAAAGGCGGAAGGCGAAACCCGCTATGTGATCCAGACCGAAGAGGCTGCGAATTTCAACCAGGACATTGTCAAGAAACTTGAAAAGCTCAAGAAGACTTTCTCGGAATCTAATCCGGCCGATGTCAAGAACCGCAAGGTAGTCGACAAGATTATCGATATGCTCTCGACGACCGACCCGGATGAATTCAAGGCCGAGGCGGTTACGCTTGACCCGAACTACATTCTCGATTACGGCCCGTTCTGCGACAACCATATCGTAGATAGCATGGTGAACAAGGTGCTGAAGGCCATTCGCGATGGGTTCAAGATCCGCATCAACTACAAGTATTCTGCACGTGCGGAGGAATCTGACGAAATCGTGGTGAGCCCGGTGAAGGTCATTATGCGCATGGACACGCTGTACCTGATTGCAGCCGACGATACGTATGAGGAAACGCAGGTTTTCAAGAACTACATGTTCGAAAACATCGTGAGCCTGAATGTTACGAACGAGAGCGTGCGGTCGATGCATTTTGACCCGGCCATTCATTACCAGTATGCGTTCGGCAAGTACACCGATACGAGCAAGCCGCAGGATGTCTCGCTCCTGATTGGCCCGGAATCCAAGTGGCTCCAGACGCAGTTCGCGAAGTCGAGTTTCCACCCGCAGGCAAGCCTCCGCATGGACAAGAACAAGAACATGATTGTGGACCTGAAAATCCGCATTACGCCGGATTTCAAGACGTGGCTCTTGGGCGTTTCCCCGAACGTGAAAATCCTGAAGCCGGAGTCGCTCAAGGCGGATGTTGTCAAGATGCTCAAGGATGCGCTGGCATCCATGCAGGCAAAGTAAAGATGGAACACTCGCTTTCGGACTATACCTTCGAATTCCCGAAGGAACTGATTGCTACCCGCACGGCGGGCAAGGGCAAGACGCGCATACTGCATTGCCCCAAGGATGGCGGTGAACGCCGTATATTGAAGGCGCCTGAAATCGTGGAACTGTTCCGCCCCGGCGACTGCCTGGTGGTAAACAACACGAAGGTGATTCCCGCGCGCCTTTACGGTCACACGCTGCACGGCGGAGAGGTGGAAACCCTCCTTGTGCAGTCGCTCATTCCGGCAGAAAACGGCGATGCCCGCTACGAGGCGCAGGTCCGCCCGGGCAAGGCCTTCAAGATCGGGCGCGAACTCGAGATTGCCGGCGTGAAGGCGACGGTCGAGGAAATTCACGAGGACGGCGCCCGCGTGCTCCGCTTTGCGACGACCCCCGTGGAACTCGAGGCCGTGATGAACCGCGAGGGCCACGTGCCGCTGCCGCCGTACATAAACCGCCCCGATGACGAGGACGACAAGAAGGCCTACCAGACTATTTTCGCGAAGTATTCGGGTGCCGTTGCCGCCCCTACGGCAAGCCTGCACTTTAGCGAACAGATGCTTGCTGACCTCAAGGCGAAAGGCGTGTACGTTGCCGAGGTCACCTTGCACGTAGGGCCGGGCACGTTCCAGAACATCTCGGTCGAGGACTTCACCCAGCACAAGATGCACGGCGAACATTACGAACTCACGAAGGAAAACGCGGAGATAATCAACAAGGCGAAACGCGAAGGCGGGCGCATCGTTACCGTGGGTACAACGAGCACGCGCGTCGTGGAGACGATTGCCGATGCGAACGGGATTGTGAAGGCCCAGTCGGGCGTGACGCACGCATTCTTTTACCCGGGTTACCGCTACAAGATTGTGGACGGGCTCCTCACGAACTTCCACTGGCCCAAGAGTTCGCTCATCTTGCTGGTTTCTGCCTTCTACGGGCGCGAAAACACTCTGGAAGCCTACAGGATGGCGGTCGAGAACAAGATGAAACTGTTCAGCTACGGCGACGGAATGCTAATTTTATAACCGAAGGCGAAGTCCTGCTTTGCCGAGTCCGCGCGAGCGGTCAATTAGAAAAGGAAAAGACATGAAGATTGCAGTTATCGGCGGTGCCGGCTACATTGGATCCCACACGACGCGTGAGCTTCTTGACCGCGGGCACGAAGTCTGCGTTTTTGACAACCTCAGCAGCGGTCTCGAGCAGAACCTGTTCCCCGAGGCGGGTTTTGTGAAGGGTGACATTCTGCACCCCGAAGAGATTGGCAAGTTCCTGAACGATTTCAAGCCCGAAGGCCTCGTGCACTTGGCCGCCTTCAAGGCCGCCGGCGAGTCGATGATTAACCCCGAAAAGTACAGCGTGAACAACATCACGGGTTCCATCAACATCCTGAACGCCGCCTCCGCTGCCGGCGTGAAGTACTTCGTGTTCTCGAGTTCCGCGGCCACCTACGGCGCCCCGAAGTATCAGCCGGTTGACGAAAAGCACCCGACCGAGCCCGAGAACTACTACGGCTACACGAAGCTCGCCATCGAAGGGTTCCTCAAGTGGTACGACCAGCTGCGTGGAATCAAGTTTGCGGCTCTCCGCTACTTTAATGCCGCGGGCTACGACGTGAAGGGCCGCCTCTGCGGGCTCGAGAAGAACCCGGCGAACCTCATCCCGGTGGTGATGGAAGCGATTCTCGGCAAGCGCAAGGAACTGCTTGTGTTCGGTAACGACTACGATACGCCCGATGGCACGGGCGTGCGCGACTACATCCACGTGAACGACCTTGCGATTGGTCACGGGATGGCGTTCGACTACCTGCAGAAGAACAACAAGAGCCTCATCGTGAACCTGGGCGTGCAGCAGGGGAGTTCCGTGCTCGACGTCATCCACATGGCAGAGAAGGTGAGCGGACGCAAGTGCCCGTACCGCATCGTGGAGCGTCGCCCGGGCGACCCGGCATCGCTTGTGGCTAACCCCGCGAAGGCCCTGGAGATTCTTGGCTGGAAGGCGCAGTACAGCGATCTGGAGACGCTCCTTTCCACGACTTGGAAGGCCTACCTCGCCAACGAGAAATAGGCCCTCTTGTCGCCCCCGCGAAAATAAAGACATCCCTGGCTAGGCCGGGGATTCTTTTTTAAACGCCTGCTTTTTCCAGCATCCGCTTCGCCTGCTTTGCAAGCAGGTCTTCGCCGTCCATCTCGACGACCTTCTGCAGGCGCTTTACGCCTTCTTCGGGTTCAATCTTGCGGTTGATGCGTATCTCGCCGATGGTGAACAGCGCGCGCCTTGCAATCTTCGCGTCTTTCTCGAGCTTGAGCCCTTTTTCGAGCAGTTCGAGAGCTGCCTCGTAGCACATGCGCGACCTTGCCGTATCGCCCCATTCCAGCCACTGCGTGCTCGGAACGTCGATAAACAGGTTCGGGCTCACCATGCGTTCGGCGAGTTTCTTCAGGCCTTCGGTATCGAGCGGATGTTCCTGCAGCATGCCCGTCATTGCCTGGCACAGGTTGATTTTGGCCGCGTCGTAGTGGCCCTTCTGCGCCTCGCTGAACCCGGTATCCATCTGCATGCGCGTCTTGACACGGCGTTCTGCGGTAATGTTTCTCTGGGCGGTCTGCTTCATGCGGGTCTCGAGCGCATCCTTGCGCAGTTCCGAGAAACTCTTCCTGCGCTTGGGCATCTTGGTGCCGGCGAGGGCGCCCAGGCCGAATGCGGGGAGCGAAGCGACCGCCGTCGCGGTAGAAATGCTCGGGTTCACGAACACGTTCACGATGACGTCGAGCATGAACCCCATAACGGCTATCCCGCGCACGATTGCGGGCACGTCGTCCTTGTTGTGGTCGAACGCCGTGGCGCCCAGCATAAAGGCGAGCGCGATACTTGCGCCCATGTAGCGTTCCGCGTTCGCGTGGCTAAAGAGGCTCATGTCGGTAAACACTCCGACAATCGGGCCGCCGGTGACGGCAAGCAACAGGAAGAACCCTGCGGTAATGGGCACGCCCCAGCGCTCGCACAGTCTCACGTACGCGAACAGGAAGAGTATGGCGAAAAGCAGGTAGCTCGCAAAACTCGGGAACAACAGCCAGCTTGTGGTAAGGCGCTCGAGTTCGCCGTCCTTGGGTACGTACGCCATGTTGTACCGCAGGAACTTGTCGGTGTAGTTCTTGATGTACTTGTAGCATTCGCGCTCGAATTCCCTTTCGGTGGGGTATTTCCCGTGCTCGCGGGTGTACTGTTCCTTCCCGCCGCCGATTTCCCACCATTCGCGGAACTCCGTCCTCATGGCCTTCTTGCGCTCGTCGATATCGAAACCCTTGCCCGCAGAGATAATCCTGTCGCGGTACTGCACGAACTCCTGCATCTTGGTCTTTTCGTCGTCACTGAGCCCTACGGTCCTGAACTGTGCGGCGCCTTCCTCGGCCCACCATTTCTCGAACGATTTCTCGATGTTGCTCTCGAGTTCTTTTTGGCTTATCATGGGCGAAAGCGCCGTGACGGCATTGAACACGCCGATGCCGAGCACCACTGCGAATGCGATGTAGTGGTGTACCCTGAGTCTCTTGATAAACTTCTTGCAATCCCTGACAAACTTGTCCATATTACCGTTTCCCGTATTCACCAAGTTGATTCCACAAAAAGTCGGTATTCACGTCGCGGTAGCCCTGCGCGTTCACGCGTTCGCGGAGCTTGTGCGTTATGTCGAAAAGGTTCGGACAGTTCTGCATGCGCTCGAAACTGTCAAAGAGCGTGAGGCTGTCTATCCATTGCGCGAGTTCGGGGAACCTGCTGTCATCGAAACGGTTCTCGCGCCCGGTTTTCAGGTATTCGAGGTAGCGGTCCGTAATCTTGTGGCCGTCCTCGATAAAGATGTCCATCGCCTTCGGGAACAGCTTGTAGCCCGTAAGGAACTCGTGCACGATGATGCCGAAGCTGAAGTAGTCTACGGAGTAGGAGAGGTTCTCTCCCATTATTGCCTGCTCGGGCGCGCTGTAGCACGGGGTGAGCTGCCCGCCGTATTCGTTCACCGTCTCGCGGAGTTTCGCCTGTGCGTAACCGAGGTCGCAGATAAGTATCTTGTGATTGTTCTTGTGCAGCGGGTTCTGGCACAAAAGCAGGTTTTTCGGTTTCAGGTCCTTGTGCACCACCTGGTAGTAGTGCAGCTGGCTAATCGTATTCGCGAGGTAGGCAATCTGGGCGACGCGCTTCAGTATCTCGTCGTCGGTAAGTTTCGTGTCGAACAGGCGGTCGAGCGAACAGCCCTTGATGAACTCCATCTTCAGGTAGGGGTGCCTTCCGGCGATGCCCCCGCCAAAGCTCTGCACCACGCCCTCGATGTTTGTTGCGCGTATCAGGTTGTTGATGCGGATTTCGTCCTGGAATGCACTCAGGAGCATGTTCAGGCGGTGGAGCCTGTTCTTGCCCGGCGTGGCCCAGAACTTGCATATCTTTACCACGATTTCGCGCTCGCCGTAACGGCGCTCGTCGTTCGGGTGCTGTATCCAGAAATTCGCGCGGTACAGGTTGTTCGTGCCCTCGAGCGTGAGCGGCTCAAGGAGCTCGATTTTTTCCATCGCGCCGTTGTGCAAAAACTCCGGATTCTGGTCGAACCACCTCTGGTATTCCTGCATCGTGTACTGCGGGCGCAGCGCAAGATTGCGGGAAATACGGTCGAGCGATTCAGCGAGAAAGTTCCGGAGCATCATAATCAAGCCTTCCTGTTTGGCGCCCAAATATAGGTTTTTACCGGGACGCGAGCCGGACTATTTCTTCTTGATTTCGCGGTTCCAGGTAAGGAGAGTCCATTCCTCTTCTTGCTCGTCGAGCACGCCCGTAATATAGTCGTAAGCTTCGTCCACGGTGTCGCAGAACTTGAAGAGCTTGAGGTCTTCTGGGTTGATCATTCCGGTCTCGGCGAAGTACTCCCAGTTCACCGCCTTCTTCCAGAACGTGGAATCGAAAATCACCACCGGTAGCTGCTGCGCGTACTTGTCGGTCTGGATAAGCGTGAGCATCTCGAACATCTCGTCGAGCGTGCCGAAACCGCCGGGGAACACCACGAGCGCGCGGGCCTTCTTCAGGAACCAGTACTTGCGGATAAAGAAGTAGCGGAACTGCAGGTTCAATGCGTCGTCGAGGTAGGGGTTCGGGTGCTGCTCGAACGGGAGCTTGATGTTGAGGCCGATGGAGGGCGTACCCACGTCGGTCGCGCCGCGGTTGCCCGCTTCCATGATGCCGGGGCCGCCGCCTGTCATGATGGCGTAGCCCTGGTGTCGCTTGTTCGCCCACTTGCCGAGCTTTTGCCCGAGTTCACGCGCGGCGTTGTACGATTCCGCCACCTTCTCGAGCTTGGCGAGGCGGGCGAGTGCCTTCTTGTCCTTGCAGCCCTTGCGGCGCTTCTTGATTTCGTCGGGCGGGAGCGTGCGTGCCGAACCGAAGAAGACGATGCTGTTCTTGATTTCTTCCTGCTCGAACACCTGCTGGGGCTCGTAAAATTCCGAAAGTATGCGGAGCGGGCGACCTGCGTCGCTTTCCATGAATTCCTTGTTCAGGTATGCCATCTGGCCCGGTGCGGGGGAGAGTTTCTTCTTAGCCATAAAAAGGGTCCTTTTTGCTGTTTTACTATAATATATGTTGCAAAATACGAAATTGAACCAAAATTTTTTAGAATTTTCACTTATTTCCCGAAAAAACTTTATATTTAGGCTATGCTAGTAAAGATTTGGACAGACAGCTTTATCATTACAGGTGAAATCGATACGCTCCGTGACGAACGCCTCACCGACTATATCCGCGAGAACAAGGACTTTATCGCCGTGACCCAGGTAAAGGTCAGCGACAGGAACGACCACGATCTGTTCCGCACGCACTTCCTCAATGTGAGCACGAGCCACATCGAGATTATCCTGCCCGCAGAGTAGCGCTGCCGTCGCAAACGGCATGATTGTCATTCTGGAGCCTGTCATTCTGGAGCCGAAGGCGATAGAATCCACATAAAAAAGAAGCCGCCCCAATCGGAGCGGCTTGAATTGTATCTATCCGGCCTGGATTACATGAAGAACCAGTGGAGCTGCAGCTGGGTCTTGAAGCCGACGTCGAGACGGGTGTCTTCGTCCGTAGCGGTTTCTACATCGTAGTAGTCAAAGCCGAGGCCGACCTTGCCGGTGAGGTAGAAGTTGGCGACCAGGCTTGCACGGAAACCGGCCCAGGCGTTGAGGGTGAGCTGCATATTGTCTTCTGCCGGGTGGGTGTAGATAAGCTCGCCACCCACGGATATGGGCAGGAGAATCTGGGCGATGAACATATCAAAGCCCACACCGAGGCTGAGCTGGGTGTAGTCGTCGCCATGGTCAACTTCGCCACCAGAAGCCTTGTTCTCCGTGGTCGTTTCGCCATGGTGGTAAAGGCCGAAGATGATGGAAAGTTCCATGTTCGGGGCAACCTTGATGGTAGCGTAGAACTTCTGCACACCGCCATTAATGATGGCGTCTGTCAGGTCAAGACCAAGACCAAAGAAACCTGCACCGGACTGGGCGGGGGCTGCGGCAGGTGCGCTGCTTTCAGATGCAGCAGGTGCCGGAGCGGGGGCGGCGGCCGCCGGGGCTTCGTCTTCTTCGTATTCGTCTTCATCGTCCTGAGCGTAGCTGTAGCTGCAGAGTGCCATAGCCGTGAGGGCTGCGAGGAAAATCTTCTTCATTTTACCATACTCCTTGTGGAAATTTGATTTGCTACTTGAAATATAAACTATATCCAGATTTCTGTCTATACAATTCATAAGGTCAATAGTCATTATTCGTTGGTCAATGGCCTTTTTTGCTATTGACTAATGACCAATTACTAATGACTAGAGTTCCATGCTGACTTTCGCAATCAGGAACCGCCTGGAAACCTCGTCAAGCTTGGCGGGGTCGATTTCGAACCCGAGAAGGCCCGCGTAGATTACGAACGGGCTTGCTGTACAGCCCTGGTCGTTGCACTTTACCTTCACGAAGAGAGCTCCGTTTACAGCGTCGATGCCGAGCACGTGCTCGTTCAAATCGATTTCCTGCCCGCGGTGGTTCTTCACTACGGGGAGCGCCTTCGCGTTGAACCGCTCCATCAGGTCGGCGGGGATGCTTTCGGGCGTGTGGCGGTAAACCATCGCCTTCGGGAAGTGCTTGCTGAGCTTTTCCTTGAGGGGTTCGATGTTTACGATTTCCATGCCCCGCGGGAACGGCGCGCTCAGTTGTTCCATGAGTCGGGGGAGGTTCTCGGGCGATATGTCGAGCTTCTGCAGCAAGTCCACGCTGATGATTTCGCAGTACGTCTCGAGCCCTAGCGGGAGCGCGCCCATGTTCGAGATGCGTGGCTTGGGGCTGAAGCCTTCGCTGAATTTGACGGGGATGCCCGCACACAGGAACGTGCGCTCGAAGAAGCTGAGCATGTTCTGGTGGGGCAGGAAGCGGCTGAGGCCGGTCTTCTTGAAGGTAATCTTGTAGCTGAAACTTTCCGTCTTCTTGGGGCGGCGTTCCGCGACGAGTTTCTTGATTTCTTCGGGGGTGCGGCTCGGCGCCTTGTGGCGCACGGGGTCGTTGGCGAGCTTGATTTCGGCGCCGAACCCGGGAATGCCGCACTTCTGGCAGTCGCCCCACTTGCAGTTGGGCACGGGTTCGCTGTTCGGGTCGAACGCCTTCTCCCACTCGCGCCTCAGGTACTGCTTGGTGGTACCCGCATGGATGAAGTCCCACGGGAACACTTCGCTCTTTTCGCGCTCGCGGTAAACCCAGCTGGTGTCGTAGCCCATCTTTTGCCAGACGGCTTCCCACTTGGCGAAGTCGAACCGGTAGCTGTCGCTCTCGAAGATGATTCCCTGCTTGTACGCCTCGTAGATGACCGGAGCCAGCGAGCGGTCGCCGCGGCTGTAGATGGCCTCGAGGAAGCTCGTTTCCCAGCTGGCCCAGTTGATTTTCACGTTCGGGTGCTTGAAAAACTTTTCGCGCACGAAGCGGATATGCTTGAGCGCGGTTTCCTTGTCCATGTAGGGCGCCCACTGGAGCGCGGTAAAGGATTTCGGGATGAGGATGCCGATGCTGACCGCAATCTGGATGCCGCGGTTGTACTTGCGCCCGATCTTGACGAGATTGAAGATGAGGTCGCAGAATGCCTGCATGTCGTCCAGGTTCTCGGTCGGGAACCCTATCATTGTGTACAACTTAATCTTGTTGAACCCGCTGCTGAACGCGTGCTCGGCGGCATCGTACATGTCCTGGTCGCTGATGGTCTTGTTGATCATCTTGCGGATGCGCTCGGAGCCCGTCTCGGGGGCGAACGTGGCGCTGCGGCCACCCTTGAGGGCCGCAATCTTGCCGGCGAGCGTCTGCCCGAAACTGTTCACGCGGATGCTCGGGAGGCTCACGTCCACCGTATCGAAGAACGGGTCGTCGATGATACTGTCGGTGAGGGCTTCCACCGGCTTGTAGTCGGCGGTAGAAAGGCTCAAAAGCCCGAGTTCGCGTTCGCCGGTGGCGCGGATGCCCGCCTTCGCGATGTCGAGGACATCGTCCGGGTCGAGTTCGCGGCACGGGCGGTACCAGATGCCCGCCTGGCAGAAACGGCAACCCTGTGCACAGCCGCGCATGACTTCCACGCTGAAGCGGTTGTGTACCAGCTGCATGTTTGCGATGAGGTTTTTGACAGGGTAGTCCTTCGGGTCCATTACCGGGATGAACAGGCGGCGAACCCCGTTCGTGGTGGCGTAGGCGCCGGCGGCAGGTTCCGCCGGTACAATCGCGCCGAATTCGTTCGTGACTACCGGGCGCAAGCTCGGCACGTAAACGCCGTCAATCTTGGATAAATTCTCGAGTATTTCGGCGCGACTGAGGCCCGCCTTGCGGCCTTCGCCTACGCACCGCAGAAAGTCAATCATGACTTTCTCCCCGTCGCCAATCATGAACGCGTCGAAGAAGTCGGCGACGGGCTCGGGGTTCGCCATCGAGGGCCCGCCGGCAACCACGATGGGGTCGTCTTCCTTGCGGTCTTTCTGCCACGCGGGAATGCGGGCGAGTTCCAGCACGTAGGGCACGTTCGTGAAGTTCAGCTCCGTCTGGAGCGTCATGCCCACCACCTCGAATTCGCGCACCGGCGTGTAGGTCGCGTAGCTGTACAGCGGAATATCGTACTTCGCCATCTCGCGGGCCATGTCGTCCCACGGTGCGAACGAGACTTCGCAAAGCAGGTCGCTCTCGCGGTTTATCACGTGGTACAGGATGCGGATGCCGTTGTTGCTCATCCCGATTTCGTAGGTGTCCGGGAATACGAACGCCATGCGGCAGAGCATCTGGCTGTGGTCCTTTACCACGCTGTTCGCCTCGCCGCCCATGTAACGGGCGGGGGACTCGACGGCGGGGAGGGCCAGGGCAATCTTCTCGAGAATGGTCATAGTGCTAAATTTAGAAAAAGGAACCCCAAAAGCACGTTTTTTTATAAAATTTTCGTTTACTTGAGAACGAAAACATATTTCTTTTGATAAATTTATGGCATGAGCTTCTTTTCTTATTTCCTTTGCCTTGTATTTTTTGTCGGCGGTGTCGTCGCGGCCTATTTCGTACCCGAAAAGACTCTGGCCCTGCACCTGAAATTTGTATTGATTGGAGCCTGGGGCGCGGTTCTCGGCCTCCTGTACTACAGCCATTGCAAGCGCAAGTTTACCGAAGCCGAAGCGAACTTTACCGAAGCCCTCAATGAGACCCGCAACGCATCCCCGAAAACCGAGTATGTGCCCGTTGTCCCGTCCCTGAGCGATGAACCGCAGCCTTTCGAAGGCCCGAGCGTAAAGAAGAAGCCTTTCGACAGCATTCTCCCTCCCGAAGCGATTCCGGCAGCCGAGGCCCTCAAGCAGGTGGATGCCGTACAGCACGCCTTCCCGCTCGATGCCTGGAACACGTTCTGCAAGCGCATTCTCAAGAACAGGCCGTTCCCCGATGTGGTGGAGGCTCTCGAGAAGTCGCTCCCCGAACTGTTCCCGGGTGGCGCAGGCATCCTCTACATGTACGGCGGCGTGCAGACCGAACTCCACAAGATTCTTTCGTTCGGCGATTACGTTATCAGTGATGACGTGATTATGCCGGGCGAATGCGCGAGCTACAACGTGGGCGATGTCGTGGTGAGCGACTATACCTCCGGTGAATTTACGGGCGGATGCACCCACCTGCACCACCACCCGCAGGGTGTTTCCTTCTGCGCCCCGATTGAAGGCCTCGAGGAGCATTTCGGTATCCTTTCGGTCCAGGTGGACAAGTTCCCCGAGGGCGATTCCCTTGAATTCTGGAAGGCGAAGGTGAGCATTGTCGCCGCGACCTTCGGGCTTTACGTGGCAAACCAGAACCTCAACTTGCGGTTCCAGCAGCACAGCATCCGCGACAACCTTACGGGGCTGTTCAACAGGCGCTACATGGAAGAATCCCTGCGCCGCGAGGTGGCTGCCGCAAACCGCCATGCGACCCCGATAGGGATAATCATGATTTACCCCGATGCGGCCGAAGCCATCAAGACTGAGAAGGGCAACCATGCCCTCGAGCAGCTGCTCTGGGAACTGGGCCAGCGCCTGCCCGGGTTCATCCGTACCGAAGATATCCCCTGCAGGTTCGATGGTAACGTGCTGTGTGTGATTCTGCCCGGCGCCGATAGCAAGATTACGCTTGAACGCGCAGAACGCATCCGTAACGAGATTTCTCAGTTGCAGATTTCCTACGGCGACGGAATCCTTGCGACCAAGCTGAGCCTTGGCGTGTCCGTGATGCCCGACCATGCGATTGACGAGGGAACCCTCATCTACAACGCGCAGGTGGCCCTCAAGGCGGCACTCGAAAACGGCGGCGACAGGGCTGTGTCGTTCGGCGCTCTCCGCACGTAGTTTCCCGCAAAAAACAAGGACTATAAACCAAAACACCCCGACCGAAGCCGGGGTGTTCTTTGGGGTTAGGAGGAGAACAAAGAGTTCTTGTACTATAAGATAGTAAAAAAAAACAGGTTGTGGACATTAAATTTGCGTTTTTTCCAAAAAAGTGTAGAGAACTTCACACCACCCGCAAAAAAGCGGGGCGAAGCGTCCCGTTTTTCAAAAAGGGGCGATTTCGCCGTTTTGCCTGGAAATAATCGGCCTTCATTTTCTAAATTATATGCCGTATGAAGAAGTTTATTGCTCCAGTTGTCTTGTTTATCGTGGCAGCAGGGCTTGGCGCCTATTTGCTCCTTGATTTTTCCGCGGTTAAGTCGTCTTTTGATGCGGAATCCTACCTGGAAGCCCGCAGCAGGATAGATTCCCTGCAGGTAGCCCTGTTCGAGGCTCAGGGGAACCCCGATTTACAGCTTAGTATACGCACCGAACTGGAACAGTCCTGGGAATCCCTGGGCGACATGAGGACTGCACCCGTGCCCGTCGCGGCGGAAAACCCGCTGGGAGTTTCCAGCGAGACCATGCTCTGGATTGCGGGTGGCGTCGCTGCGATTATCCTTTGCATTATCTTGCTTTTCGCCGTCCTTGCGCACAGGAAAAAGGTCCTCACCATGAAGATGGAGGCCATCAAGGCTGCAGAAGAACAGCGTTTCAAGGAACCGAAGGGAGGGCTCGACGACGAGACGATTGCGCGCCCCCGCCCGCAGAAGCGTTCCATCATAGACGAAGTGTCCGAGTTCGCCGAGCGCGAAAAGCAGCAGGAACTGCCCAAGATGGCTTTCGAGGACGAGAACGGCGTGCCCGAGAACAAGATTATGACGACCGACCTCGATGCGCCGCGCCCGCAGCTCAGGCCTACGGCGAAGGAACGCATCACCTCGGCCATGCAGTCGCTTTCCGACGTGCTCCGCTCCCCGCGCGGCGTGACCCGTGACCGCACCATGAAGATTCGTGCGCAGAGCCACAACATGACGGGCGACCCGACCCTGCAGGCGAAATCGCCCCTCAAGACCAGCAGGTTCGACCGCGAACTCACGGAAAAGACGAAGATCATGCAGATGTCCCGCCGCGGGTTCCCTGCTTCCGCAATCGCATCGCAGTTGAAGATTCCGCAAGATCAGGTCGAGGCCGTTATCAAGGAATCCCTAGAATCGGGGAACTAGATGCGTTACCGCTTCCGCTGTGAATACCTGGGAAGCGCCTTCTACGGTTGGCAAGAACAGAACTGCGCGGGCAAGACGCGCTTTGTTACGGTGCAGTCCACTCTCGAGGAAGCCCTGACTACGGCTCTCCGCGCGCCTATCCGCGTGGTGGGTTCCGGGCGTACGGATACGGGCGTGCATGCCCGCGGGCAGTGCGTCCACTTCGATTTCGACGGCGAACTGGACCCGGTACGTACGGTCCGCTCTGTAAACGGCCTCACCAAGAGACTCATCCGCATACGTGACCTCGAGGCGTGCCCGAGCGAGTTCCATTCCCGCTACGACGCGCTTTCGCGTTATTACCAGTACACCATCTTTACGCGGCCCGTAGCCCTGATGCGCGATTTTGGCTGGGAATGCGGCAGTGTTGACCTTAACTTGGATGTAATGGAATGCGAGGCGAAGGCCTTCCTGGGCGAACATGACTTTATCGATTTCTGCATTCCCCGTAACGACGGCAAGTCCACTCTCTGCACGCTGACGGAATTCCGCCTGGAACGCCTGAACGACTGGAGCTGCATGTTCCACATCAGGGGCAACCGTTTTTTGCACCGGCAGGTGCGCGCGATGGTCGGAACGTTATTTGATATCGGCCGCGGTCGTTACCCGCTGGGTACGGTGGAAAAGATATTCGCCAAGGATTTCAAGGGCGAACGTACCTGGGCTCCTCCCCAGGGGCTTGTGCTCCAGGATGTAGAATACAGCGATTACTGACTAACAACTAGTGACTATTGACGCCTGAGCAGGTCGAGCATTTCCTTCACTGCGCGTTCAAGGCCCACGAGAACTGCCCTCGCCACGATGCTGTGGCCGATGTTGAGTTCTTCGATGCCCTCGATGGCTGCAATGGCTTCCACGTTCCTGTAGTTGAGACCGTGACCAGCATTGACGCGCAGGCCGTACTTCTTTGCAAGGACGGTCATGTCCTGGATGGCGGAAATTTCGCGGTTGACTTCCTGGATGCTGCCGAGGTCGCAAGCCGAGGCGTACCTTGCGGTGCTGAATTCCACGAAGTCGGCACCGACCTTCTTCGATGCCTTCACCTGCTCGGTTTCGGGGTCGATGAAGATGCATGTCGCGATGTCGTTGTTCTTGAGGGTCATCACGATTTTTGCAATCTCGTCAATCTTTGCCGCGACGTTCATGCCCGCCTCGGTCGTGATTTCCTGGCTGTTCTCGGGTACGAGCGTCACCATATCGGGCTGCACGTTGATGGCGAACTGCACCATCTCGGGATTGGTAGAAATCTGGAGGTTGAGTTTCGTGGAAACCGTGCCGCGCAAAAGCTTGAGGTCGCGGTCCTGGATGTGACGCTTGTCTTCGCGCAGGTGGGCAACAATGCCGTTGCAGCCTGCGAGTTCGGCAATAATCGCTGCGGCAACCGGATCCGGTTCGCGGATCTTGCGTGCTTCGCGGATAGTGGCGATGTGGTCTACGTTGACACCCAGTTTTACGGTCATGGAAACTACTCCTTGTTGGTGTTCATAAAGGTAGATAAATTTATGAGCGTGGTACCCTGCGCGGTCGTTTTTTCTTTCAATGTCTTGACTTTCTGGACGCTCTCGAGCGTGAGGGGGAGAATGATTGCCGCCATGCCGCTCCTTGCCGCCCCGCGGAGTTTCTTGTGGACGAAGTCGTCAATGCTGCTGTTCGAGGGGTTGTAGGGCGTGATAATCTTGCAGTTCATGCCCACTTCGGGGCAGACGTCCGAAACCTTGGACTTGCTGTTGCCCGAAAGGTCAGCAAACCACAGCTGGTGTGCCTTCGCTGCGTTGAGTACCGCCTGCAGCAGCGGCTTGTGTTCGACTGCCTTGTCGGCGAATCGCGTGGCTATCCCGTTTGCCGAGGGTACGAGCGTTTTGGCGTCAGCAATGATTTCTGAAATCTGGTCTTCCGTGAGGTAACTGCGGATGGCGCGCATGTTCTTGTGCCTGCTGTCAAGGCTGTTCGATTCCATGAGAAGCCACAGGACGAGTTCCTTGTTCTTTATCTTGTCCAGGTCGGGGTAGAAGCCCTTCGGCATGTCGAACGGGGTTATTAGCAGGTCGTAGGGGTAGTCGAGCGAATTGAGCGTCGCGATGATTTCGGGCATAATCCTTTTTTGCTGGAAAGCTTCTCCGGTTATCTGGAACGAAACTGAAAGGTACGATGCGTTGTCGCGGAATATGTTGCGTGATATTTGCAGGTTTATCCGGAGCGTATCGCCATCGGGGGAGAGCGCGTCCAGGTTTGCAGACTGGAACGCGTCGTTGTCGTTGAAAAGCTCCTCCATGTAGAGGACCTTCCCGTTGTTCTTGTCGATGAACCGCTTCGCCTGCAACAGGTAGCGGATAATCGTAGTTCCGTTCCCGAGAGTCCACACGTCGCGCTTTTTCCGGCGGGAGAACTGCGCCTGGATAACGCCTATGTCTGCCTTCATGCGGTCGATAAACGGCGTGGTGTCCTGTACGGAAACGGTCGTGTCTGCAATTTCTTCTGCCGGAGTATCGCTCTTCGCCCACAAACTTTCGATATCGCTCTTGGGGAGTAGGTAGGCTGCCGTAGCGAGTACCCCGAGAACAATAAATATGGCGATTATATGCTTTGCGTTTTTCATCCCCTCCAAATATAATTATATTGCGGGCATGCCAATCCTCTTTGCAATCGCCGGAGCCACGGGAATAGGGAAGTCGCGCCTTTCGCTCGACCTCGCGGAACGATTCGATGCCGAAATAATCGGGGTGGATTCGCGCCAGATATACACGGGCTTCGCGATAGGGACGGCACAGCCTTTGCCTGCAGAAATGGAGCGGGTGAAACACCGCATGGTAAACTTCCTTGATCCGCGGGAAACTTTTTCGGCGGGGGATTTTTGCAGGAACGTGCGCGAACTGCTGGAAGCAAATCCCGGCAGGAACTACATTGCGGTTGGCGGCACGGGACTTTATCTGCAGTCGCTGATGCTCGGGCTCCCGAAAATCCCGAAGATAGAGCCGGGTGTGCGTGCAGGCCTTGAAGAAAAAGCGGTCTGCGAAGGTCTTGATAGTTTGTTCAAAACTGCGCAGGAAGTAGACCCCGAGGCGATGGCCGGAGTCGAGAAGGAAAACGCCCAGCGCATCATCCGCATACTGGAAGTGTGGCAGGCGACGGGCCGCAAGCTTTCGGACTGGCAAAAGGAACGCGAGGGCGGTATTGGGCAGATTCCCGTCTTCTGGCTCCAGCGTTCGCGCGAAAACCTGTACGCCCGCATCAACGCCCGCGTGGACAAGATGATGGCGGATGGCTGGCTCGATGAGGTTCACCGCCTTGCAAAGAACGTGCCGCTCGATGCTCCCGCATGGCAGAGTCTCGGGTACCGTGAACTCCTGCAGGCGACATCACCTGCGGATGTGGCGCGGGTTGTCGATGAGGTCAAACGCAAGACCCGCAACTACGCGAAACGCCAGCTGACATGGTTCCGCTGGCAAATTCCCTCTGTTTCCGTAGATTTGGAAACACTTGCTAACCCGTACGAGTTTGTCGTACAGAGTTTATAAACCTGATATATCTTCTTGTTTTGATCAATAAGCGTCTTTCTTCTCCTATAAACCTGTTTATGCATGCATCTAAGGCGTCGGCCTAGGATGGGGAGGGTGAAGGGAGGGGCCCGTGCGGCCTTCGCAGTAGTGAGCAAGCGAGTGTCGCGACGGGGTGCTTGCACCCCGGCATGACCGAGTGCAGCCACGGACGCCGTAGGCGTCCACTCCGAGCGGGGGCCCCTCCCTCGTGCATATTAAACCTGTTTAAGAAGATTTTTTATAGGGTAAAAAGAAAATCTTCTATATTTGCTCCATAAAACTGGAGTTTCTATGAAGAATATCGTCATTACCGGCGGTGCAGGCTTTATCGGGAGCCATGTAGTTCGCCTGTTCGTGAACAAGTACCCGGAATACAAGATTATCAACCTCGATAAGCTTACCTACGCGGGCAACCTCGCGAACCTCAAGGATATCGAGAACAAGCCGAACTACAAGTTCGTGAAGATGGACATCTGCGACTTTGACGCGTTCTACAAGCTCATGCAGGATGAGCATGTCGACGGTATCATCCACCTCGCGGCAGAAAGCCACGTGGACCGCTCCATCAAGGACCCGTTTACCTTCGCGAAGACGAACGTGATGGGTACGCTCTCCCTGCTCCAGGCGGCCAAGCTCTACTGGGAAAGCCTCCCGGAAAAATACGAGGGCAAACGCTTCTACCATATCTCGACCGACGAAGTCTATGGCGCCCTCAAGATGAACCACCCGGAAGGCATCACGCCTCCGTTCACCACGACGGCCTCAAGCTCCGAGCATCACCTGGCTTACGGCGATGACTTCTTCTACGAGACGACGAAGTACACGCCGCATTCCCCGTATTCCGCAAGCAAGGCCGGTTCCGACCACTTTGTGCGCGCGTTCCACGACACCTACGGCATGCCGACGATTGTGACGAACTGCTCCAACAACTACGGTCCGTACCAGTTCCCCGAAAAGTTGATCCCGCTCTTCATCAACAACATTCGCCACAAGAAGCCGCTCCCGGTCTACGGCAAGGGCGAGAACGTGCGCGACTGGCTCTTCGTGGAAGACCACGCCCGCGCTATCGACGTAATTTTCCATAACGGGAAGATTGCTGAGACCTACAACATCGGCGGGTTCAACGAATGGAAGAACATCGACATCATCAAGGTCGTCATCAAGACTGTCGATAAACTCTTGGGTCGCGCTGAAGGCGAGGACATGAACCTCATTACCTACGTGACGGACCGCCTGGGCCACGATGCCCGCTATGCCATCGATTCCACCAAGCTCCAGAAGGAACTCGGCTGGGAACCTTCGCTCCAGTTCGAGGAAGGCATCGAGAAGACGGTGCGCTGGTACCTCGACAACCAGGAATGGCTCGACAACATCACGAGCGGCGACTACGAGAAGTATTACGAAACGATGTACAAGAATAGGTAGTGGACTTATGGGTAAGTTTAACTTTATCAAAACCTCTATCGAGGGCGTGACGATTATCGAGCCGACGGTCTTTGGCGACCAGCGCGGCTACTTTATGGAAACCTACAACAAGGGCGAATTTGACGCTGCCGGCCTCAATATGGTCTTCGTGCAGGACAACGAGTCCAAGAGCAAGAAGGGCGTACTCCGCGGCCTCCACTTCCAGAAGAAGAACCCGCAGGGAAAGCTCGTGCGCGTGATTGACGGTGAAGTTTTTGACGTTGCGGTGGACCTGCGCAAGGGTAGCCCGACGTTCGGCAAGTGGGAAGGCGTCGTGCTTTCTTCCGAGAACAAGAAGCAGTTCTACATTCCCGAAGGCTTTGCGCATGGGTTTGTGGTCCTCAGCGAAACAGCGACATTTGTTTACAAGTGCACCCGCCTCTACGACCCGAAGGACGAAGGCGGCCTGATGTGGAACGACCCCGAAATCGGCATCAAGTGGCCGGTGGGCAACGGCTTCGAACCGCTCCTCTCCGAAAAGGACACGAAGAACCCGCCGCTCAAGGACCTGGGCTTCGCCTTTGAACTGTAATTCTAATTGTCATGCCCGCGCAGGCGGGCATCTCTTATGATATAATTTTCTAATTTAAGAGCCAATGAAAAACATTCTAGTCGTTTGTACAGGCAACATCTGCCGCAGTCCTACGGGGGAATACCTCCTGAAAAAGGAACTGGGCGAGGGCTTTAACGTGATGAGTGCCGGGCTTGGTGCCCTGGTGGACCATCCTGCCCATGAAATCAGCCAGAAAATTGCCATGCAGCACGGAATCGACATGAGTGCACACCGTGCACGCCAGATAAACTTGGATATCCTCAAATGGGCGGATCTGGTTCTCGTGATGGAAAACGGTCACAAGACCGAACTCCAGCGCCGTTACCCGGAACTCGGAGAGAAAGTTCACCGTTATGGCGAAGCCCAGCAGGTCGATATTCCCGACCCGTACCGCCGCCCGGAAAATGCGTTCGTGCTGGCCTGGAATTTTATTTCGAAACTTACGCCCTATTGGGTTGAAAAAATCAAACAGAGCGAGGCTCAATAATGAAAAAGTTGAATCTTTTGCTTGCCGGTGTGGCTCTTGTCCTGGGCGGCTGTTCGCTTGGCCCCCATATGCGGATGACAGTCCCGGAAGGCGATGCGGAAGGCTCCGCGGATTATAACGGCATCAAGGTGGTTGTCCACTCTATCGAAAAGGGTGATTTTGGCACGGGCACGGCTGCTGCCGGTGATTCTTCGAAGTCGGATTTCGGTGACCTTGCCGAACTGATTGTGGATTCCCTGCCGAGTCTTGAATACCGTATCGGTCCTCTGGACATGGTTCAGGTGGTTGTCTGGGAACACCCGGAACTTACCTCCCCGATGGGCCAGTACCAGCCTGCCGGCCAGCGCGTGACGACCGACGGTACCTTGTTCTACCCGTATGCGGGCGTGATTCAGGCTGCTGGCCTTACCGCCCAGGAACTCCGTACCGAAATCACGAAGCGTCTTTCTGACAAGATCTTGAACGACCCGCAGGTCGACGTGCGCGTGACGGGCTACAACAGCCTCAAGGCGTTTGTCTCCGGTGCGGTGAACAAGCCGGGCTACATCGCATTCAATGAACTGCCGATGACTATCCCCGCAGCGATTGCCGGTGTAGGTGGTTTTGCCGAAGAGGCCGACCCTGCCGGAATGCAGCTTCGCCGTGGTGACAAGGTGTACAACATCAACTACCTCGATGCGTTCAAGGCGAACCTTCCGCTCGACAAGATTCTGCTCAAGCCCGACGACCAGATTTTCATTCCGGCACTCACCGAGACGCAGAAGGAAAACCGCGTGTACGTGATGGGTGAAGTCGCAAGGACCGGTGCCGTGAACGTGAACCAGGGCAAGCTTTCGCTTGTAGAGGCCTTGGCTTCAGCCGGTGGCCTGAATACGGGTAGTGCTTCGGCTCGCTTGATTTATGTCATTCGCAATACTTCGGACAAGCAGATCGACGTGTATCACCTGAATGCGAAGAACGCGATGGCTCTTGCGATGGCAGAACGCTTTAACTTGAACGCACGCGATGTTGTCTATGTGGATGCTTCCGACCTCGCAACGTGGAACCGCATCATGAACCTGATCGTGCCGAGCTCCGCATTCATCAACAATGGTGCTAGCGCAGTTCGTAACATCGAGTTGATTGAACTTCAGGGATGGTAATAGATTATGATTAACCTTATCCTTTGTGGTGGTTCGGGCACGCGCCTTTGGCCCGTGAGCCGTTCCCTGATGCCCAAGCAGTTTGCCCCGCTCTTTGACGGGCAGTCCCTGTTCCGCAAGACGGTCGTTACGAACGCTGCCGTCTGCGAGTCGCAGTTTATAGTCTCTAACGCCGACCAGTTCTTCCTCGCGAAGGACCAGCTCGAGATGGAAGGCATGAGCGGCAGCAAGTTCCTGCTGGAACCCGTGGGCCGCAACACCGCGCCCGCGATTGCGCTCGCCTGCCTCACCATGAATCCGGAAACCATCGTGCTCGTTTCGCCCTCGGACCACGTGATTCGCAAGAAGGACGAGTACAAGAAGGTGCTCCTCCGTGCGCAGGAACTCGCCGAGGCGGGTAACCTCGTTACGTTCGGCATCACGCCCACGAGCCCCGAGACGGGCTACGGCTACATCGAGGCCGACGGCGAGAATGTGAAGCGCTTCGTGGAAAAGCCCGACTTGGCGACCGCCGAGAAGTACCTGCTCGCAGGCAACTTCTACTGGAACAGCGGCATCTTCTGCTTCAAGGCGAAAACCTTCCTCGCGGAACTCGGCAAGTACTCCCCGGAGATGCTCGCCGCCGCACAGAAGGCGCTCACCAACGCGACCATCGAGGATGGCGAACCCATCCGCATCGACCGCGACGACATGATGGCCATCCCGAGCAACTCCATCGACTACGCCGTGATGGAAAAGTCCAAGAAGGTGAAGGTCGTACCGAGCGACATCGGCTGGAGCGATCTCGGAAGCTTTGATAGTTTGTACGGAGAATACCCGCACGACGAGAACGGCAACAACGTGAATCCGCGCCACATCGCGGTGGGCTCGAAGAACTCCCTCGTGATGGGTAGCCAGCGCGCCATCGCAACGATCGACCTCGACAAGATGCTCATCGTCGACACCCCGGATGCATTGCTGGTCGCCCCGCTCAGCAGCAGCCAGAAGGTGAAGAAGGTGGTGGAAGAGCTCAAACAGCGCGGCTCCGACCTCATCAACGTGCCGCAGACGGTGAGCCGCCCGTGGGGTACGTATTCCGTGCTCGAATCCACCGAACGCTACAAGATGAAGCGCATCGTGGTGAAGCCGGGCAAGCGCCTTAGCCTGCAGAAGCACCTGCACCGTTCCGAACATTGGGTCGTGGTGAGCGGCACTGCGACATGTACTGTGGGCGACAAGGTGTTCTACGTGCGTCCGAACGAATCGACCTACATCCCTGTGGGCGAAGTTCACCGCCTCCAGAACGAAGGTCGCCTCCCGCTCGTGATCGTGGAAGTCCAGGTGGGCGAGTACACCGGCGAAGACGACATCATCCGCGTGGAAGACGACTTCCACCGCTGCAAGTAACAAGCGTCATCCCCGCACAACAATTGTCATCCCCGCGAAGGCGGGGATCTCTTTTTTATACAAGAAAAGCGGGCCGCAAGGCCCGTTTTTTTCATATTGTCATCCTGGAGGGGCTCCGCCCCGATAGGATCCACGGCACTTCGTGCCGTGCCCATTCCAACTAGAACTGGCTCAGGAATCTCTGGTCGTTGCTGGTCAGCAAACCGATTTCCGGAATCGCGTGGCGGAGCATCGCGATACGGTCGAGACCGAAGCCGAATGCAAAGCCCGTGTACTTTTCGGAGTCGATGCCGCAGTTCTTGAACACGTTCGGGTCCACAGAACCGCAACCGCCGATTTCCATCCAGCCGGTTCCCTTGCAGCGACGGCAACCCTTACCACCGCAGAACACGCAGCTCACGTCCATTTCGGCAGACGGCTCCGTGAACGGGAAGAAGCTCGGGCGGAAACGCGTCTTGACGCCTTCGCCGAACAGCTTGTTCATGAACACCTGCAGCACACCCTTGAGGTCTGCAAAGCTGATGTTCTCGTCTACCACCAGGCCTTCGCACTGCTGGAACATCGGGGCGTGGGTTGCATCGTTGTCGACGCGGAACACGTGGCCCGGAGCAATCATGCGGAACGGCGGCTTGTGCGTTTCCATGTAGTGGATCTGCGTGCCGGAAGTGTGCGTACGCAGCATCACCTTGTCGTCCACGTAGAACGTATCCTGCATGTCGCGGCTCGGGTGATCGGGCGGCGTATTGAGCGCCTCGAAGTTGTACCAGTCAGTCTCGATGTCGCGGCCGAAGTCCACCTCGAAGCCCATCTGGCTGAAGAAGTCGATAATCTCTTCGCGCACGTCGTAGAGCGGATGCGTGCTGCCGGCGGGAATCCCTGCGCCCGGGAGCGTCGTATCCACAAAACCGCTTTCCAGCTTCTTCTGGAGCGCAGCCTGGTTCGCAGTCTCGATAGCCTTGTCGATGGCCTCGGAGACGGCGACCTTAAGTTCGTTCACGAGCTTGCCGTAAGCCGGACGTTCCTCGGCGCTCAAGCTCCCCATCTGCTTCATGAGGTCGGTGACGGCCCCCTTCTTGCCCAGGTACTTCACGCGGAGGTTGTTGACGGCTTCTTGGTTCGTAAGGTCGGTTTGCGCAAGTTCTGCGTCAAACGCCTGCTTCACATTGTTAATAGCTTCACTCATAGTGGCCGTAAATTTAGAAATTTTTTCATGCTCCAGCTGCCGATTTTTTTGCCGTCGTGCTCAATTTCGCATTCGTGAAAGACCTCGTAGCCACGCTTGCTGTAAAAAGCGAGGTTTTCCCGTGAGTTGGTAAATAGGGCCAACTGCTTGCCGCCACGCTCCCGCACGTATTCTTCCATATAAGTTAAAAACTGCGAGCCGACTCCCTGCCCCTGCGCAGACGGGTCCACTTCGAGCATGCTGAGATACCAGATGTCCGGCCCTGATTTCTGAAAATCGTGGCAGGGTTTGCTGGCGTTTTCGTCCATAGCCAAGAATCCGTTGATTTCGCTCCATTTTGTATTAAGGTACACACGCCAGAAGCCGTGTATAATGTATTGGAACGCGGAAGGCTTCTTGAAGCCGGGAGCTTCCAGTGTTGCGCGGGCAACCAGCTTGCCGTCCCGATGCGCTGCCAACAAATCAGCCTTTCCATAGCACGTTTTCAGGACGCATTGCATAAAAATCTGCAGTCCCTTTCGGCTTTTTTCCATATCAGGGAAATAGAGCGTAACGTAGTCATAATCTTCGTACGCCCTGGCCATAATTAAGCCCGCTTCGTCGAGTTCTTCGCGAGTCTGTAACCCGAATTCAAGTTTACTTGCCATATATCTATTTCTCCGACTTCGCTTTACCGGTGAAATTCGTGCTTGTAATCTTGAGGACGGTCACGGCGGCGGCCTGCGCGGGCGTGAATTCGAACTTGTGCGGGGTCGCGTGCATAGGTTGCGCGGAACTTGAACCGTGCGCGGCGCCTGCAGCCTGCCGTTCCATCAGGAGCGAGAGCCCGCGGCATTTTTCGGCGCTATCCTCGACGATTTCGGCCTTGCCCTGCCCCACGACACTTGCATAAAAGCGCCCGCTCTTGCAATAAACGTCTTCGTGAATCTCGATGCGGTTCTCGACGCACATGCTGAACGCCACGTTCGGATTCTTGCGAATGCAGTCAAGTTTTTTGCCGACATGCGCGCAGTGGAAGTACAGCTCCAGGACGCCATCCTTCAGGCTATACCCGAACGACATCGGAATCACGTAGGGCATGCCCGCATCTGCGTCGTCCACCATCGCAATGTGGCATGTCGTGCACTGCTCGATAATCTTCGCGATATTCTCGTCGCCTAAAACTTCTCTATCCTTGCGCCGCATATTTAATTTGTCCTTTTTCCTCTTTTGCAAATCTAATTTTTTCTTGACTTTTTCTCCCGCTTGAAAAATGATTTTTACATAAATGGATGCCAGAAATTTTTTTCGGGATAATGTGTAACGCGCGGAACTTAAACTCCCGATTTTTCGGGTTTTGTTGTTCTCGACTTCAACAGAATGTTATAGGCTGCAGTGGCGTATTTGGAGGGGTCAATCTATATTAAGTAAAAAAGGAGTCAGATATGAAATTAGGGCTTTTGGCGTTTCCCGCCATTGGAGTCTCGTTGGGTCTTGTAGCCTGTTCTGAAGATGCGGCCACGAATCCTAATGTCGATAGTGGGGCCTTGAACCCTGTGGAAATTTCTTCCAGCAGCGATTTCCTGGGAACTGACTTCCCTGGTGTAGAACTTTCCAGTTCCAGTTTCTTCATGCCCGGCATTGAACTTTCGAGTTCGAGTATTGCCGGCCCCGGCTTCGGCATCTCCAGTTCAAGCTTCGTATGGCCCGGCCCGGTAGTTTCCAGCTCGAGCGTCGTGATTCCCGGTGGCAGCAATCCCGGCAACGAGAGCGGAGACGACGAGAACGACAACGAGGATTCAAGGACGTTGGACGGCTCGCAGATTCTCCTGAAACTTGCGGGCACTTCGGCTACGGTCGAAAACAACAACGGCTGTGTCGAAGTGGCGGACAAGAGCGCGACCATCACTTGCCCGGGCGCCTACTACGTGACGGGCGAATCATCCGACTTCCAGGTGGTGGTGAATACTCCGGGCGCCGAGAACGAGGGCAATACCGGCATCTACCTCCATAACGCGACCATCAAGAGTTCCAATTCTCCCATCCTCGTGAAGAACGCCGACAAGACGGTGATTCACCTAGTGAAGGGAACCACCAACGTGGTCGAGGACGGCAACGGGAACCACCTGTTCACGAAGGTCAACGGAGCGCAGGATACTTCGAAGGCTGCAATCTACTCCCGCGATGACTTGAACATCAAGGGCGCAGGCACCTTGACCGTCAAGGGCAAGTTCAAGAACGGCATCCAGTGCAGCAACGACCTCAAAATCAAGAACGGCAACATCACTGTCGAAGCCGAAGAAAACGCCATCAAGGGCAAGGGAAGTCTCCAGATTTCGGGCGGTGTCTTGAACGTGACCGCCAAGAAGGGCGACGGACTCGAAAGCGACGAATGCGAAGAGGCGGGTGGCGCCTGCAAGGATACGGTTGCCGGCAAGGGCATCGTGGAAATCTCCGGCGGAAACATCACCATCAAGGCGGGTGACGACGGCATCCAGGCGGCAAACTACATTCTTGTGAACGATTCTGCCGAAGCCTCCACCATCAAGGTGACTTCTACCGGCAAGGGAATGGTCGCCACGAAGTTCATCTATGTGAACGGGGGCGATATCAATGTGACCGCCGATGACGATGCAATGCATACAAAATGGCGTGTCTACATGAATGCGGGCAACGTGACGGTCAGTTCGAAGGATGACGGCATTCACGCCGATTCCGCCCTGTACCTGAAGGGCTCTACAATCAACGTGGTTACCGCTAGCGAAGGCCTGGAAGCCTACAGGATTTTTGCGGAAGGCGGAATCACTTCGACATTTGCTACAAACGACGGCTGGAACGGCGCCGGTGGCCCGAAGGAAAACGTGGGCCAGTACGCTGCGTTCAGCGAGAGCGGTGGCCATATTGTCGTTAGCGGCGGCTACCACTACATCAGCGCGAAGGGCGACATGATCGACGTGTTCGACGCGAACGGTTCCGGAAAGATGACCGGCGGCGTGCTGATTCTCGAAATCACTGGCCAGAGCTACGAGAACCAGGGCGGCTTCAACTTTGGAGGTTGGGGCGGCGGAGGCATGGGTGGCGGCATGGGCGGTGGTAGCGGCGGATGCTCTTCCAACATGGCGGGCGGCCTTATTGATACGGATGCCGGCTTCGAGATTACCGGCGGCGTTCTCCTCGCGTTCGGCAACTACTCGACCGACCTTCCCAAGTGCGCGACCGTCACCTACAACAACAGCAGTTACTACGGCTCAAACAACGCTGCATTCAAGCCGACCTACCAGGGCAACGCGATTATCTACGGTGGTTCCGTGCAGTCGGTTACTCAGGTAAATACGGCTGGAATGCAGGAACTCAAGTTCCCCAACGGCGTGAGCTACATGTACAAGTAAGTTTATTGCTTAACGGGTAAATGCATAATCACGGGCCGGTTCTTGCCGGCCTCTGTTTTATGTATCGTGAGCTTGCCGGTGCTGTCGTAACCGAACTGCTCGCCGACGCGTTCCCCGTTTATGTAGTTGAGGCTGTCTTTCAAGATTCCGTTCGGGTACCAATTGCGCCATACGCCGTGACGTTTGGAACCGTCTAGGTTTCTCTGCCAAAAGCCCTCGCTCGCCATTCCGCCGCCCATGCTGTCCGGGTAGAAACTTCGTTCTTCGATCTGGGTAGAATCTTCTCCGGCACCCCAGAACTCTTCGTGTAACAGGTTGTGCCCTGCCTTGATATAGCGCAGTGTTGCTGGAAATTTTCCGATACTTAGTTTATATGCGTCTTTGTCGCTCAAACCGCTTGTTTTGAGAAGACCGCTTGGGATTGGAGAACGAAAAAAAGAGGTTTCCGCACAGAACATTGTCGATGATGTTTCGCATGTTCCGTAAGATATTCCGGTATTTTCACTGAAGCCCTTGTATGTTTCTATAATGAATTTGCTTTCACGAAGTAGTTTCCCGTTTTCGTCATACCAACTCCATATGGAATCGCGTTGCCCGGTTACTGTCCTATGTTCCTGCTTTAGGAGGGTTCCGTCGGCTCTGTAGTATTCTGTGGTGCCGATGAGGGCGCTATCTCCAGATGCTGGCCCATAAAATGTTGTTTCATCTAAACGGAATCCTAGTGTTCCCTTAATGCGGATACGTTCCGTTTTAGGATCTTCACTGAAATTCTCATAGTATAGTTCAAAGGGGCCATATAGTTTGTTTTTGTGGCAGGTGAATTTTTCGAGCAGGGCGCCATTCATGGAATACCTTTTCAGGTAACTTTTTTTGCTCATTTCGGGAGCGGATTTTATTTCGCGGTTGGGTTCCCATCTGGCATGACATGTTCCCTCTTGTTGTGGATTTCCATTCTCGTGCCACTTTTTCCACACTCCGGTTGCGTTGCCGTTTTCGTCGTAATGCTCCTCGGAAGCCTTGTTCCCGTTGAAGTGCCAACTTTCCCAGTCGCCCACGGGGTGGTCGTCCTTGTAGTGTCGCACGGCTTCCTTGCGGCGGGAGTTCAGCCGTTCTACGAAGTAGCTTGTCCATGTCCCTTCACGCTTGCCGTTCTTGTATTCGCCGTCGAGCGCCACGTCGCCGAGTACGGTCCAGCGCTTGATATTCCCGTGCGGCACGTTGTTCTTGTACTGGATTTCGAATTCCTTGATGCCGTTGTCGTACCACTCGTTGCGCTTGAGGATTTCGCCGTCGGGGTATACCCACACGGAGGTTTTCTTCGTGCCGTTTACGTGCTTTTCGAGGACTTGCTCTTCGGCATGCTCAATGGTGCAACCATAAAGCACGCCACAAGTGCCCAAAAGCGGCAAAAAGGTCAAAAATGTCGAAAAAATCTTCCCGCGCATGTCCACCAAAGTAGAAAAAAGGTAAAGAGAATGTTTATGTAAGCAATATACGTCTTGTATTAATAATTCATTTAATACATGAAATAAACGTGTTTAAATAGCATCTAAAGCGTCGGCCACCACCGGTCAAGGCGAGAGCCGCAGCCATACTGGTATGGCTATGGCCGAGCCGTAGGGTTGGCGCTTGCGCCAGGATGGGGAGGGTGCAGGGCGGACAGCACTTAGCGCTTTAGCGCTTAGTGCGCATGGTCCCCGGATGGTGGAGAGGGGCCCGTGCGGCCTTCGCAGTAGTGTGCAAACGAGCGTCGCAGCGGCAAGTTTACTTGCCGATATGACCGAGTGCAGCCACGGACGCCGTAGGCGTCCACTCTGAGCTGGGGCCCCTCCCGCATGGTTTTTTATACCAGTTTTTGGTGTTACCTTTTTTCATTTGAGATAAAAAAAGGTAATTTCTTAGTGTGGAAGATACAAAAAACAGGACGATTGCCGATACCTTCAACGCGAAGCTCAAGACTCCGTGGGTTTGGCTGATTATCCTCATAACGCTCGGGCTTACCGCGCTGTTCTACTTTTCGCAGAAACCGGGCGTCATCGTCTACTCGCGCTATATCAAGTCGCTTTCCGATTACCAGCTGATGGATATGGAACTCATGCGCTCCATGAATGCAGTCCGTTGCGGGTACGCGGGCGATTCCATGAAGGTGCTTTCGCAGTCCATGTCGCTGCGTGAACTGGCAGTCTCGTTTGCACGCGAGATGGATGAATTCTCGTCGCGGGGAGTCGTTGCCCCTCCGCCTTATTCCGTTCACGAGTTTGAACGCCGCGTGCTTTCGAAGGTGGCCGGCGTCCGCCGTTATCTGTCTGTCCGTCAAGCGTGGTTCGGAACATACGACAAGGTGTATGCCGACGTGGCTTTCTTGCCGGATAACGTTTCGTACCCGCTGCTCGTTACGCTTGACTCTGCGCGTTTCGGGTTCCCGGTCACGTTCCCGCAGGGGCTCGACGTTCCCGATTCGCTCGCGCTGCGCGTGAAGGCCCTCCTGGACGAGAACGTGGAACATGCGCTTGCGTGGAACCGCCTTGACAATCACGAGACCGTCCTCGCGGGTGAAGACCTCATACAGTACTTCCAGCAAGAAAGCATGAACGAGATAACCCTGAAGGCGAAGATCCCGCTGGTGTTCTATTTCCTCACGCTCATCCTGTTGCTCTCGACTTTCTTTTTTATATTCAGGTCAAAAAACTAGTTTGTTATGGCATTTTTCCACACGCGCAAATACGTCTACTTTAATGCGGCACTGCTGTTCCTGCTGGTGATAGTGTGGTGCGTGTCGAGTACGCATCTTGTGGTGCGCAGTTTCCGGGAAGAGCCTCACCTCTTTTACGGCACGTTGAGCCACGCCTCTATCCCGAGCCTCTTTGGCGGTACGGATATCCCGTTCCTGGACAAGACGTATTTCCAGATAAACGGCGACAAGGATGTCACGTTCGTGCTTTACGCTACGGGCGAAATGAACGAGATCTTGTCGGAATGGTATGACTTTGCCGATGTTGATGCGGCGAGCATTCCGCTCGAAATATGGGCTTCGCGTGTCAAGGACAACCTTTTCGTGGTGCAGTCCATCTCGACATCGGAAGGCGGACTGGAATGGGAGGAACTCGCCGACTACATGGTGGGGAACCTGCTTATCGTTGCGGGCATAGTCCTGTTCTGCTTTATCGGGATGGTCGTGTTCGTTATCTTGGGTATCAAGACGAAAATACCGCGGGCGCGGTACAAGGGCCATGCGTAGTCTTGCAGTCCTCTTTTTGATTTTGTTTTTTTGCGCATGTTCCTGGGCTGCCAGGGATTCGCTGTTCGTGACCGCGGCAAATGGGGGCGCACCTTTCAGAAGTGCTGTAGGCGTGTGGTGGCCTGAATTACCGAAAAAGGTGCGGTCTGGGGTGCCGAAGGATTTGGCTTCGGCCCAGGTCGTCGTGTGGTTCCATGGCGGCATGACGAGCGGCAACTGCCAGAAGGGCTTTGTGGCGGGGGATGATTTCTCGAAACTGTTTCCCCATGTAATTGTGGTGAGTGCGTCAGCATGCAGGGAAAACCACTGGGTGACTGCGACCATGGAATCTGTAATCGAGGCCGCGCTGGATTCTGTTGCGGCGAGGCGCAAGGCTCCCGTGAACGAGGTCTCGCTGGTGGGCGTTTCGGACGGGGCGCTGGGTGTCATCAACTATTCTGTAAAGGGCAGGCGTCGGGTCAGGGACCGCTTGCTGGTCAGTTCGTTCGGCAAGTTGCTGGGCGATGCTCCGGCGGTCGTCGGCGCAAGCCCCAGGATGCGCGACGGACGGTGGCGTTTTCTGCAGGGCGGCAACGACAGGCTTTTCCCGGCGGGGGAGGCGAAACCCTGGATAGAAGATTTCTGCAGGGAAGTCCGGGTGGACTGCATGCTCCGGTTTGACCCTGCCGGCGAACACGACTGGAGTTACTGGCGCGAAAAGCACCTGGACGAAATCCGCGAAGCCATCCGGCAATAAACGGCCCCGCACCAGAAAAAAACTTGAAATAAGAAAGGGGGACCCCCTTTTTTATCAAGAACCCCTTGACAAAAATCCGTTTTTTTTCAAAATTTGGTGCACCACGCGGATGTGGTGGAACTGGTAGACACGCTAGATTCAGGTTCTAGTGCCTGCAAGGGCATGAAGGTTCAAGTCCTTTCATCCGCACTGAAAACCCGCTGACTATGGTCGGCGGGTTTTTGTTTTGTTGCATTGCCTTTGCGAAGCCGAAGGTCGGAAACTGCGCCGTCAGCAGACTAAAAGACAGTTTTACTTCGATTTGGTCTGCTGATTCAGCTCAAAACACCATTCCTGTTGCCCGGAAAATGCGCCGTCAGCAGACTAAAAGGCTGTTTTACTTCGGTTTGGTCTGCTGATTCAGCTCAAAACACCATTCCTGTTGCCCGGAAAATGCGCCGTCAGCAGACTAAAAGACAGTTTTACTTCGGTTTGGTCTGCTACTTTGGTCAAAAAGCCGGCGTCCTACATCAAAAAATCGCATTCCCAGCAGACCAAACGGCGTCGTCTTCGTGATTTGGTCTGCTCAAGCATCTAGCCTGCATTCCGTTTGCTAATTTTGCTCCGTATGGAAAACTTCCTGGACGAAATTCCCGACGAAGAACTGCGCGGCGAGCGCGTTACGCTCCGCCTGCTGCACGAAGGCGATGCGCCCGCGCTGTTTTCCCTCATAGACGCGAACCGCGATTTTCTTGCCCGCCACCTGCCGTGGCCCGCGGAATGTACCTGCGTCGAGGATGTCGAGTCCCGCATCGATTCGTGGGAAATCCAGGCCCAGATGGCGAACGGCGCCTGCTGGGGCATCTTTGCGAAGGGCTCGGGCAATTCGCAATCCGTGGGCAGTTTAAGGCCCGCGGACGGTTCAGTTCCCGCAAGCAGCCAGCAACACGCAAGCAGCCTGCAACTCGCCGGCGTCATCACCCTCGGCTGGATCCAGGCGGCCCACCTATCCGCGAGCGTGAGCTACTGGCTCGGCGAAGGCTTTACCGGCAGGGGTCTCGCGACCGACGCTCTGAGGCTCCTCTCGCATTTTGCGTTTACAGAACTCGGCCTCAACCGGCTCGAAATTTCGGCATCTGTAACCAACAGGGCAAGCCAGGCCGTCGCCACCCGCGCAGGCTATGCGCAGGAGGGCATTTCCCGCGAATTTGAGCGAATTAACGGGAATTTCGAGGACCATGTGCGTTTTTCCCGCCTTGCCCGCGACCCGCAATAAACGGCCCAAAACCCGCAATAAACGGCCTAAAACCCGCAATAAACAGTCTTAAACCCGCAACTCTAATAACTAACAACTAATAACTAATAACTAACAACTAATGACTCCCCTGGTTTCTTGGGTAAACACGAAAACGTAAATTTTTTTGTTCCTGAAACTTACATTCTGCTATCTTATAGGCATGGACAATGGTGAGAAAATAATTTTAACTGAACCGGATGTGCTGCAGTACACCAATTTTCGTGTGTATCTCCGTGATTACTACGAATACAAGAAAAAGACGCAGCCCTCTTTCAGTTTGCGTTTCTTCGCTGAGAAGGCAGGGCTGTCGAGCCACGCCCATTTGAAGCTTACCATCGACGGCAAGCGGAACATCACGAAAGGGACCGTACTGAAGCTCATCCAGGGTTTAGGTCTCGAAAAGCAGCGTGCCGCTTATTTCGAAAGCCTGGTGTTCTTTAACCAGGCCCAGAACGACACCGAAAAACAGATATACTATGCGCAGCTCCTCAAGGCGAGCCCGCGCTCCAAGCTGCACAAGATGGACCAGGCGCAGTTCCGCATCTTCCGCGAATGGCACCACTCCGTCATCCTCGAGATGGTGGCCCTCAAGGGCTTCCGCCCGATTCCCGATTGGGTGAGTCGCAAGCTCCGCGGTATGGTCACGCCCTCGCAGGTGCAGGAATCTTTTGACCTCCTTATGGAACTCGGCCTCCTGGTGAAGACCGCCAACGGTTACCGCCAGCGCGACCCGATGCTCACGACCGAAGACGAAGTGCAGGACATGATGGTGAAACTCTATCACCAGCAGATGTTGCGCATCTCGGCCAACATGATGAATGAACTCCCGAGTGCAGAACGCGATATATCTGCACTAACGTTCAGTATCAAGCGCTCAGATTTCCCCAATTTGAAAAAACATATCCAACTCATGCGCAAAGAACTACTAGATTTCTCCGCAAAGCCTGGCGAAGCGGACGATGTGGTTCAGGTGAACATACAACTGTTTCCGCTTACTCGAGGAGTATAATGCGTTTTGTTTGGTCCATAGTTGTTTGCGTGATGGGTTTGCTTGCCGTCGTCGGATGTTCTTCCGGCGGTAACTCCGATCCTATTGCCGGTATCGAAATCGGTAACCCGGCGCTCGCGCTCACTGCGGATTTTTCTGTGGATTATTCCGAAGTTGAAAAAAATGCCCTCTTGAAGTCCGCCGCGAAGGATGAACCGGTGTTGCTGGATTCATTCTCGATGTCTCTGTTCGAGGTGCGTTCTTATTCCAGTTATTACGTTGCAGTTTCCATCGATCCGACCGAAGGCTTGCCGATCTGGCCCGAGGAAGACTCTCCGGAAACTTCCTTGCCCGTTTCGTTCACGGAAGGCTCCTCGGTGGAGGAACCGTTCAAGAACATCAACCTCGAAGATCAGGGCTACCTGAAAGAAATAGGCGTGTCGTTCAAGCCTGAAGGGGCGGAGTCCACTATTCGCGGTCGGGTACTGATTGACGGCAAGTATGTCCCGTTCGTGTACGACCTGAACGGATTCCAGAGGGTAAGGCTGCGCTACCACTTCTCGCAGATTGAACGCGTGTCCGATTCCGTTGCGAACTTGTCTGTGATTTTCCGCGTGCGTTACTTTGTACAGGGCTTGGACCTGACCAAGGCCGAAATTGACGAAGACGGGACAATCTACTTCAACAATGCCAACAATACGGCGTTGTGGAATGCCCTCAACAACAACTTTGTATCGGCCTTCCGCCCGCTGCGCTACGACTTCGTAGATGCCCAGGGCAACGAGGGCGAGGATTTCGTCAAGGACATCTGGGACGGCGTTGTCGGCGCCATGAGCGACAATACCATAGAGAACGGCAATTTCGCCGACGGCATGGCTCACTGGATTTTCTTCACGCAGATGAACGGCGTGGCGACAGCCAACGTGGTAGAGGAAAAGGGCGGCGATCGCTACCTGAAGGTGGTCGTGACCAGTGGCGGTAACAAGTCCTATAGCGTACAGCTTATCCAGGAAGACATTGCGCTTGTCGCGAAAAAGAAGTACAAGTGCGTGTTTACCATCTGGTCCGATGTGGAAGGGCAGATTACCGCCCGCATTGGCACCTACGATGACTACGAGACAGTGGGCTTCATGGAACACCCGATTGTGAAAACGACCGGCCAGTCGTTCGAGAAGGAATTTACCCCGAGCGAAAGCACTCCGTTTGCAAGGTTCGAACTGAACCTCGGCAAGATGGAACGCACGTTCTACATCAAGGACGTGAAAATCTACCGTATCGAGGAATAACCGAAAGTTTGGTGTATGAGAAAGCCGGCAGATTTTTCTGCCGGCCTTTCTGTTGTTTTTGATTGACTCGCGCAATATTTCTTTGCGTTATATTTCTTTGCGCAAAGATTCTTCGCGCTGCGTTTCCTCGCTACATATCTTCGAGTTCCTTGCCCTTCGTCTCCTTGATGAACTTTGCCACGAAGAATATGCTGAAGATGGCGAAGAATGAATAGATGGCATATGTCGGGCCCACGCCGATGCCGTCCTTGCCGGTAAGCACCGGGAACGTCCAGGTAACCACGAAGTTAGCGAACCACTGTGCAAGCCCGCAGATGGCGATGGCGATGGTGCGAATGCGGTTGTTGAACATTTCACCGAGCATTACCCACATGACCGGGCCCCAAGTTGCCGCGAAGAAGGTAATGTAGAGGTTCGCCGCAATCAGGGCAATTACGGCAGCCATTCCCGGAAGGCTTCCGTCGGCACCCGCGCTCATGAAGCATATCGTGAGCGTGCTGAGCGTTACGGCCATGCCTATGCTACCGATTAGCAGGAGCGGCTTGCGCCCGATTTTGTCGATAAGCAATATGGCGACTACGGTCATTACCAGGTTTACGGCGCTCGAAATCACGCTTGTGAGGAATGCGTCGCTCTCGCCGAAGCCCACGCTCTGCCAGAGCATCGTGCCGTAGTAGAAAATCACGTTGATGCCCACCAGCTGCTGCAATATTGCAAGCCCGAGGCCCGCCCACAGAATCGGGGAAATGCGCTCCCTGCCGTTGATGATTTCGAGCAGGTCGGTGAACTTGGGCTGCTTCTTGTTCTTGAAGGAAGCCTGGATGATTTCCACTTCCTTTTCGACGCCCTCGGGGTTAATCTTCGCGAGCACGTCCCTGGCTTGGTCGGTGAACCCCTTGTGGATAAGGTAACGCGGCGATTCGGGGAGTTTCCAGGCGGCGTACCCGTAGAGTACAGCCGGGATGATTTCGACCCAGAACATTACCTGCCATGCCTTGACGCTGCCGATTATCGTGTTGTTTGCTGCCCCTGCAATTTGCACGATGAGGTAGTTCGAAAGGAGCGCCACGAAGATGCCTATCACGATGGCGAACTGCTGCATGGAACCCAGTCGCCCGCGCAGGTGGGCGGGTGCAGTCTCGGCGATGTATATTGGGGCGATGATGCTTGCCATGCCGATACCAAAACCGCCAATGACGCGCCACAGGATAAAGTCAGATATGCCGAAGGGAATGCCGGAACCGATGGCGCTAATCAAGAACAGGTCCGAGGCGAAAAGCATGCAGCGCACGCGCCCGAAGGCGTCGGCGATGCGGCCTGCAAAGAATGCACCGATGGCGGCGCTGATCAGTGCGAGCGAAACGGCCCAGGCGAGCTCGTAATCCGTCGCGTTGAAGTGCGCCTTCAGGGCTCCGTTTGCCCCGTTGATGACGGAGGAGTCGAAACCGAACAGGAATCCGCCAATGGCGGCGGAGAGCGTAATCAGGACGATATGTCCCATATGCGGATTGTCTTTTGACATTGAGTCTCCTTTTTTGAATTGCTTTAAAGGTAAACTATTTGAATATGGGCAAAAAAGCCACTATAAAAAGAATAAATAGCGCAAAACGATATTCCAAGTTGGAATAGGGAAGGGGCTTCGCTGCTAAATTGCTAAATTTGAACCCGAAAATTTAACGTTAGGTTGCGTTGGCGATGGATTGTGCAATCCCTTCGGCAAGCTCAGGGATCTTACAAGGTCGGTGAGCCTGTCGAACCGCTCGTCTATCGTCTAGCAATACCCTTCCGAGGTTCAAAAATGTTTCGTGAAGTAAAGAAAGAAGAGACCTTTCCACAAATAGAAGAGCGCGTGCTCGGCTTGTGGGACAAGGATGAATCGTTCAAGAAGTCGCTGGACTCCCGTCCGGAAACTGAACCCTATACCTTCTACGATGGCCCTCCGTTTGCAACGGGCCTTCCGCACTACGGTCACTTGCTTGCCGGTACCATCAAGGATATCGTTCCGCGTTACTGGACCATGAAGGGCAAGAAGGTTCCGCGCGGTTTCGGTTGGGACTGCCACGGTCTTCCGATTGAATCTTTGGTGCAGAACGAACTCGGTCTCGCTGGCGTTGCCGAAATCCAGAAGCTTGGCGTCGACAAGTTCAACGAAACTTGCCGCGGCAAGGTGCTCAAGTACACCAGCGAATGGAAGAAGACCGTTCGCCGCATGGGCCGCTGGGTCGACTTCGACAAGGGCTACAAGACCATGGACAAGAACTTCATGGAATCTGTGTGGTGGGTGTTCAAGCAGTGCTTTGACAAGGGCCTCATCTACCAGGGCTACCGCATCCAGCCGTACAGCCCGGCTCTCGCGACCCCGCTTTCGAACTTCGAAACGAACCAGGGCTATAAGGACCGTCAGGACCCGTCCCTCACGCTGATTTTCCCGATTAACTCGAACGAGCCCAAGTTCAAGGACACGAGCATCCTCGTGTGGACGACGACCCCGTGGACGCTGTACTCCAACTTCTGCATCGTTGTGGGCCCGGACATGGACTACAACCTGGTGGAACAGGATGGCAAGAAGTACTGGATTGCCGCAAGCCGTACCGCCGCCTACTTCAAGAACCCGAACATCGTCGATACCTGCAAGGGTTCCGAACTCGTGGGCAAGGACTACGAGCCGCTTTCCCGCATTTCCGACGCGTTCGTGACGCCGGACCAGCTGTCCCGCCACTACAAGATTTACCCCGCCGACTACGTGAGTACCGAAGACGGTACCGGCGCCGTGCATACCGCTCCTTCCTTCGGTGAAGAAGACTTCCAGAAGGGCGCCGAACTCGACCTCGGCCTTTTCGACCCGCTGGATACCGAAGGCAAGTTCACCGACAAGGTCCCGATGTGGAAGGGCCTCGGTGCGAAGGAAGCCGACAAGGAAATTATCCGCTACTTCAAGGAACAGGGCCGCGTGTTCAAGCAGGACGTGATTGTCCATAGCTACCCGCACTGCTGGCGTACCGGCGTTCCTCTGATTTACCGCGCCCTCAAGACTTGGTTCTTGAAGATTGATGCGCCTGTCACGAGCAAGGACGGCGTGACCAAGACTTTGAAGGAATGGATGGTCGAAAACAACCAGACCGTGAACTGGGTTCCGGACCACATCAAGAACGGACGCTTCGGCAAGTGGCTCGAAGGCGCCCGCGACTGGAACCTTTCCCGTAACCGCTTCTGGGGTACGCCGATTCCGGTGTGGCTCAGCGACGACGGCGACATGATTGCCGTGGGCTCCATCGAAGAACTGCAGCAGCTCACTGGCGTCAAGCTCGACGACTTGCACAAGCACTTTGTCGATAAGCTCACGATTGAAAAGGACGGCAAGGTTTACCGCCGCACGCCTGAAGTGTTCGACTGCTGGTTTGAATCCGGTTCCATGCCGTATGCCAGCCGCCATTACCCGTTCGAAAACAAGGAACTCGTGGAACGCAGCTTCCCGGCTGACTTCATTGCCGAAGGCCTCGACCAGACCCGTGGTTGGTTCTACACGCTGACGGTGCTTTCGAACGCCCTGTTCCAGAAGCCCGCTTTCAAGAACGTGATCGTGAACGGTATTATCTTGGCCGAAGATGGTTCCAAGATGAGTAAGTCCAAGCGCAACTACCCGGACCCGAACGACCTTATCGAACGCACGGGTGCCGACGCCATTCGTTTGTTCATGATTAACTCCGCAGCCCTCAAGGCTGAAGACCTCCGCTTCAGCGAAGAAGGCGTGAAGGGCATCGTGAAGCAGGTGATGCTGCCGCTCTGGAACGCTGTTGCATTCTTTGTCTCGAACCACAACGCCGACGCCGCTAAGGGCCAGCTCACGTGGAAGCCGGGTCAGGAAGTCAAGAGCGACAACGAACTTGACCGCTGGATGCTTGCAACCTTGCAGGATTTGGCCGCCAAGGTCGAAGTGGAAATGAAGGCTTACCGCCTGTACAACGTTGTGCCTGCTGTGATTGCCGCGGTCGATGACCTCACGAACTGGTACGTGCGCCGCAGCCGTCGTCGTTTCTGGAAGTCCGAAAACGATGGCGACAAGAACGCCGCCTACGCCACCATGTACAAGGTGCTCGTGGACTTCTCCAAGATTCTCGCCCCGTTCCTCCCGCTCCTTGCCGAAGAAATCTACCAGATTCTCGTTCGCGAAGTGGACGCCAATGCTCCGGTGAGCGTGCACCTCTGCGAATTCCCGAGCGCCGACAAGTCCCTCATGGACGAAAAGCTCGTGGAACGCATCGCCATGGTGCGTGGCATGGTTGAAATGGGCCGCGTGATTCGTGCAACGAACAACGTAAAGAACCGTATGCCGATTGCTAGCATGACGGTCGTTGCTCACGGTAACGAAGAAAAGAATGTTGCTGAAACGATGAAGGACTTGATCCTCGAAGAACTCAATGTCGAAGAAATGAAGTTCATAGAAGACGAATCAAGTTTAGTTGAATGTTCTGCTAAACCCAACTTCTTGAACATCAAGTCTGATTTCGCATCGCTTTTCGGACAACATCCGATGCGTGAATTCCAGCAGGAAATTTCTGGCTTTAGTTCAAGTGATATTATCAATCTTCAGAACGGCGGCTCTGTTACAAGTGCTTTCTGCTCTGATGTGAAATACACTTCTAAGCATGTGCTTATTCAACGAAAAGTTCCTGAAGGTATGGCAGTCGAAGCGAACCAACATTTCACGATTGCTCTTGATTTGACGGTGTCTGACAGACTTCGTCGTAAGTGCATTGCTCGTGAATTGGTTAATCGTATTCAAAATCGCCGTAAGGACCAAGATTTCGCCATTACAGATCGCATCAGCATTGAACTTTATTCTGAAAGTGAAGTGCTGAAACAGGCTGTAACCGAAAACGAATCCTACATCAAGGGTGAAACTCAGGCAAACGCTATCGTGTGGAAGGATTCTGCAACTGGTTTACAGGATACTGATGCTGACGGCGAAAAGGTTGCAGTCGAAGCTGTTAGATAAACGAATAATTTAGCTATCAAAAAGACTCCCTCGTTAATTCGTGGGGAGTTTTTTTTGATGCTCAAAATGTAATTTCTATTCAACCAATGTTTACGTAATTACCAACGACTTCATCACGAAATCAAAGCCGCCATTTTTTCAAAGAATTTCAGTGCGAAACTTTCATTACTGATGTGGAATGCAGTTTTGCATTCGGCGGCCGACACCGAAATTTCCTCATATTTAACAATTGGAATTCTAGAATTGTCATTGTAACGCATGTCTCTAGAACCATCTAAATTTGCATACTTCCAAGTGTAATCTACCACATTAGCATCTTTGGGTAAATATTCATTCTCTACAAATCTTACTGAGAACAAATCAACAATCAAATCGTTCCACAAGCATACCCGAATATGGTTCGGCTCATAATTGGGATTGTCAGACGCTGCAATTATTAAACCGGGAAAGACCTGAATATATCCGTCTCCTGAAGATTTGAACACAATAGGCGAAAGAGATGAATTGACGAAAGTCGTGTCTGCCAAAAGATTTCCAAGTCGAGTTCTGTCAACTCGTGCTTCCGCACTGGTTCGTTCTCTGACGCGATCTTCAATTTCTTCCCTATTTCCTACTAAGTAAACAGCATCCGATTTACTTACATCTGTCCATGTTTTTTGAGCATCTTTAAATTTTTGAAGATAGTCCTCTTGAGCAAAATTCAAATCAAGGAAGATTTCTTTTTCCGTTAAAGAATTCTTAAGTTCCTTAATTTTCGAAGAAAATATAAAACCCAATATAATCAACAGCGTCATCAAACTGAAAAAAATCACAGGAACTGCATAAAAGCTTTTGGCTAAACAGCTGATACCCGCTGCCACAATAAAAACACCGACACTCATACACCCGCAAGAAAGAAAGTTCTTTTTCTTTTTTTCCAAATTGCTGATTTCTGAAAGAATTTCCATTCTTTGGTTGTATGTATCTGTCACCTTCCTTCGAAAAGTTTCAAATAGATCGCTCGGATAAATATATGGGAATCCCTTTAAGGACATATTATACATTTTATATTCGGAGCCATTTTCCGATATTCTTTTATCGAGTTCTCTTTCTTGCATATAGTTTTGCATGTCATCATGCATCTTTTTTAAATCGTCAAGCATTCCCATCGCGTCCATCTCCTTGGATTGTTTTTTTTGAAAAGTTTGTTTAATGGATGATTGTAAGAATTTCAGTTTTCTTGCTGATTATAATTAAAGCATTCCTTTTCCGGTTGCTTTTAGTTTGCCTGAAATTTCGAGAACCATTGCAATGATTACGCTGAGTATGCCGCAACATATAAGCGCATTGGCGACGCACTCATAGAAATAGCCAAAAATAGCTCCGACAATTCCTATGGGGATGAATATCACGACTGCGGCCAAAATGCAGCGTACGCCACGACCCACCCACTTTGGATTTGTAGTTTTTTTAATAGTGGGTTCATGAACAACCATATTCATTACCGGTTAAGTTAAAATATATCCTTTTTTCTTGTTAAGTGGTATACCCTTGTGGTCTAGGCAGCCTGTTTTGACAGCCTATATTCCACCGGTGTCATGTAACCGAGCGAACTATGGAGCCGTTTCCGGTTGTAGAACAGCTCGATGTACCTGAAAACGGCCTCCCGCACGTCTTCGATGTCCTTGAAGTCTCGCCTGTAGGCCATCTCCTTCTTGAAGCTTGCGAAGAAGCTTTCCATGCAGGCGTTGTCGTAGGGGCAGCCCGGGGCGCTCATCGAGGGCGTTATCCCATTCTCCGAGAGCATCGTGCGGTAGCCCATGCTGCTGTACTGCACGCCACGGTCGGAATGGAAGATTAGTCCGTCGTGATGGCCGCGTTGCATGATGGCATTGGACAACGCGCGCTTGACAAGTTCCGTGTCGATGTTCTTGCTCACGGCATAACCCACCGCCTCCTTGTTGCATAGGTCAAGTACCACGGCAAGGTACACCCAGCCAAGCGTAGTCTTGACGTAGGTGATGTCGCCGGCCCAGACGGCGTTCAGACTGTCGGGATCGAACTTCCGCTGCACCAGGTTCTCGCTGTACATGGAGTCACATTTGCCCTTGCGGTAGGGTTTCCATTTCTTGAGCGTGACCGGATAGAGACCGTTCTCGCGCATGATGCGGCGCAGTTTCCACACCTTTACCTCGTCACCCTTGTCATGGAGTGCCGCCTGCATCTTCGGGCAACCGTACACGCGGTGGTTTTCTTCGAAGGTGTCGCGGACCTTCTGGACAAGCCGTTCTTCGCGGGCCTTCTTCTCGGCACGTTTTTCCTGCTGGCGCGACCACTGGTAGTAGGAACACTGCGGTATTCCTAGGGCTCTGCACATCTTCCTGACTGAGTATTTCTTGCGGTTCACGTGTATCGCCTCGCATTTCAGTCGTGTGGTCGCATAAAGATGTGCAGGGATTTTTTTAGGATCTCTACCGTCTCCTTCTCGTCCGCAAGCTCCTTTTCACGCTTCTTCAGGAGTTTTTCCAGTTCCCTGTTCTTGGCGGCGAGTTCCTCGACGGACACCTTGCGGATTCGCCGTTCCTCGCGGTAGCTCGGCAGGTTGTGTTCCTTGCGGTACTCGTTTACCCACCGACCGACTGTATTGGGCCCGATTCCGAGTTCCTTGGCTATTTGGTTTGCTGACTTTTCGCCTTTCAGGACCAGCTTGATGACCTGTTCCCTTGTCTCGGAGCTATAGTTGATTTTTGCCATTGTTTTACCTTTTGGGGGTTGCGCAATGAATATAGTAGCTTATGCTACCCTCTTATTAAACTCCTGCATGGTCCAATTCTTCTCTTATACTCTTTTCAATCAACATGTTCAACGCACCCGTGCCCTCGTGTGGAGAATCAAGCGTCACAATCTTGTCCACATCTCCATTGTAGAAGTTGCCCTGTACATACTCGCGGGAAACGACACCGCCCATGCTGTGAGCAATTAGAATATAACGGGATGCAAGTTGACGGAATAAATCTGGATGATTGTGCATAGAATCAAGAGCTTCTTGACCATGTAAGTTCTTCGAAGTATCATTTGGATCTACTACAAACCAAGCCTTCACTTCTTGGGCTTCTTCAACGAGTGCCCGACGTTTACCAAATGTTTTATCCTTATTCCAAGTTCTATCCCCCAATTCATAGGCGTTGTTATGGGAAGTATTCGCCGGATTTGAGAAAGACCGCCAATTATACACATATGATTTTTTTACATAATCTTTTTTTTCGGTCCATCCAGTGGATTTGTAGTTTTTTTAATAGTGGGTTCATGAACAACCATATTCATTACCGGTTAAGTTAAAATATATCCTTTTTTCTTGTTAAGTGGTATACCCTTGTGGTCTAGGCAGCCTGTTTTGACAGCCTATATTCAACCGGAGTCATGTATCCCAGCGAACTATGGAGCCGTTTCCGGTTGTAGAACAGCTCGATATACCTGAAAGCGGCCTCCCGCACGTCTTCGATGTCCTTGAAGTCACGCCTGTAGGCCATCTCCTTCTTGAAGCTTGCGAAGAAGCTTTCCATGCAGGCGTTGTCGTAGGGGCAGCCCGGTGCGCTCATCGAGGGCGTTATCCCGTTCTCCGAGAGCATCGTGCGGTAACCCATGCTACTGTACTGCACGCCGCGGTCGGAATGGAAGATGAGCCCGTCGTGATGGCCGCGTTGCATGATGGCATTGGACAACGCGCGCTTGACAAGTTCCGTGTCGATGTTCTTGCTTACGGCGTAGCCCACCGCCTCCTTGTTACACAGGTCCAACACCACGGCAAGGTACACCCAGCCAAGCGTAGTCTTGACGTAGGTGATGTCGCCGGCCCAGACGGCGTTCAGGCTGTCGGGATCGAACTTACGCTGCACCAGGTTCTCGCTGTACATGGCGTCGCATTTGCCCTTGCGGTAGGGTTTCCACTTCCTGAGTGTGACTGGATAGAGCCCGTTCTCGCGCATGATGCGGCGCAGTTTCCACACCTTTACCTCGACACCCTTGTCTTGGAGTGCCGCCAGCATCTTCGGGCAACCGTACACGCGGTGGTTTTCTTCGAAGGTGTCGCGGACCTTCTGGACAAGCCGTTCTTCGCGGGCCTTCTTCTCGGCACGTTTTTCCTGCTGGCGCGACCACTGGTAGTAGGAACACTGCGGTATTCCTAGGGCTCTGCACATCTTCCTGACTGAGTATTTCTTGCGGTTCACGTGTATCGCCTCGCATTTCAGTCGTGTGGTCGCATAAAGATGTGCAGGGATTTTTTTAGGATCTCTACCGTCTCCTTCTCGTCCGCAAGCTCCTTTTCACGCTTCTTCAGGAGTTTTTCCAGTTCCCTGTTCTTGGCGGCGAGTTCCTCGACGGACACCTTGCGGATTCGCCGTTCCTCGCGGTAGCTCGGCAGGTTGTGTTCCTTGCGGTACTCGTTTACCCACCGACCGACTGTATTGGGCCCGATTCCGAGTTCCTTGGCTATTTGGTTTGCTGACTTTTCGCCTTTCAGGACCAGCTTGATGACCTGTTCCCTTGTCTCGGAGCTATAGTTGATTTTTGCCATTGTTTTACCTTTTGGGGGTTGCGCAATGAATATAGTAGCTTATGCTACCCTCTTATTAAACTCCTGCATGGTCCACTTGTTCAGAACTCCAAAAAGGACTCCGGGAACAAGCAAGCCACCAAGAGCCACTGGCCAACTCATATCGTTGACATAGGCTATTATGGCTAGAGCAATGCCAATAATTATTCCTGCAAGGATTGATAGAGCAAAAAGAGAAGCACCCTCGTCTTTAACGGCCAATTCTGCTTTTTCCTCGTCGCTCAATGCATCAAAAGCGGCCTGTCGCCGACGTTCTTCTTCTTCAACTCCTTTAAAGTAGTCTTCAAGACCTTTAAAGGAGTTTTTTATATCTTGTACACCTTCGTTAAATTGTCTTTTCGCTTTCTCGCTTTTTTTTCTACGACAGGCCGGACACGTAGGGCGTAGTGCGTAAAAGCCAGAATTTCCAATATCCAAAAAAGCTGGTTTTATCCATCGACCACAATAATAGCACTGATACATTTTCCCAGACATTGTAAGTTCTCTATTTTTAATGGAAATTACCTTAATTTCAAAGAATCTATCAAGTCGTTTATGGCTTCTTCATTTGCTTTTGCGAAATTCCTCAATGGTTTAAGAGGAATGGTATTCGATATGTTTTTTGCATCCAACAGATGCTTAACATTCGAAAGCTTTGCCTTTAAGGAGGCTTTGGGTAATCGTGGTAAGCTTTTGTGAGCGAAATCCAAAAATTCTTCTACAGTAAGGGATGGGACCACATATTGCTTGAAGCATAAAAAAGAAAAAATGTATTCTTCCGCCTTGCTCCAGCTTATTTTGGCCATAACAAACTCCTTTTTTTGGGAAATGTAAAAAAAAACACACATTGTCAAGTAAATTTTTAGACACGTATTCTCGGGACGTTTTTTTAATTTTTGGTAGGCTGAGCGCGTCCGCGTTAGGGATAGTGACCCTTGGGGCGGCGCTGAGGCGCCGTTTTATGAGGTTGGGCGGGAACGGAGTGAACCGGGCAACCCATAAAATATAGCCCGACCCACCAAGGTGGGGAACGCCCCAAAAAAGAAGAACTCAACGTTCGCGAAATGAAGTTCCTCGAAGACGACAAATGCGTAAGGCGAGAGTCGCGACCGTGCTTGCACGGTCATGACATACTGTATTAAATGTCAAGAGGCTTTTGTACAAAAATTTGGTACATAGGCCTCTTTTTTCGTAAGGACTGCATAAAGTTGTCGAAGCAGCTTGTTCGCCACTGCAATCAAGGCTACTTTGCTAGGCTTGCCCGATTCCTTCAATCGTGTATAGAATGACCTGCAATCAGGATTGTATTTTATCGCGACGACTGCACACATATAGAATTGCCCTCGCAGCCTTGTGCAGCCCATTCTCGAAATACTTCCGTTTTTATGGATGCTTGTCCCTGATTGTGCATTCCGTGGAGTCAGGCCTATCCAGGAAATCAGGCTTCTGGAACTGCCAAACCTTTCGATGTTCCCAACGTGTGTGAAAAACTTCAGCGATGTTTCCAGACCGATCCCGGGAATGGAGCATGCCAAGGCGATTTCTTCTTTCTTGCCGGTCTCGACCATTTCAAGTTGCCTGTTCCTGGCTTTTTCCATGAGGGCTTCCAGACTGGATATTGTTTTCTTGATGATGGAAACGGCCTGGTCGTCTCGTAAATTGACCTGGGTTAGCGAATGCAGTATGTTCTTGCTTTGACGGATCTGTTTCTGCAAGTTGTCTATAACGGCATCAAGATGCTTGAGCCTTATTTCGTCGTCTGTCGGGCATGTCCAGCAATCGGTATTCTTTTCCGCTGCGAATTTCGCTATCGAATAGGCGTCGGCCCTGTCGTTCTTGCAACGCCTGAGGTCGCTTTGCATATGCATTTTCACGGCAAATGGGTTCAAGACAGCAACCGGATTTCCGCGGCTGGATAGGTATCTGGCACAGTTCAGGTGATATTCTCCTGTAGCTTCCATCGCAAAACGGGACTCAGCCGGCACTTCGTTCAGAAGACGTTTGAAACCGTTGGAACTATTTTCCAGCTTCAGATGATTCTTCTTGCCGTCCATAATCCAGGCTGCGTCGAAAGTGTCCTTGGAGATGTCAATGCCGACCCATGTTTCCATTTTAAGATTCCTTTGCTATATTGTTAACGGGTAATCACCCCACGCCCCATTGTCCAAAGGTATTCGGCATCTGCGTTTTGCCAGCATACTTGTTCGGGGTCCTGGGTTGAGGGAGATGGGTCCCAATGTCATGCACTGCGTCTAGCGCTACCGAGCCGGCGGGTTGCCCATCTCCTACCCATTTCTAAAAATAGACTAATGAAGGAGTGATTTTCGTCCTTTTTAAATATAGGACCGAGCCTAGCATTTGGCACGAAGTGCAAACGAAGCTCGTGCAGCTCTCCGCCAAGCCGAACTTCCTCGCTATCAAGGCGAAGGGCCCGGATTACGCGAAGAACATGAAGGTGATTTCTGCCAAGCTCAACAGCCTCACGGTTGATGAAATCAAGGCTCTGCAGAATGGCGACAACCACGCAAGGCGAGAGTCGCGAGAAGACTTGTCTTCTCAGGACCGAGCCGAAGAGGTTGGGCGCGAAGCGCAAACCATCAAGTTCGACTTCGGTGAAGTCGGTGCCGACTGCTTGATGCTCAACCGCATCGTGGCCGACGGCATGGCCGTGGAAGCCAACCAGCACTTCACCGTGGCTCTGGACTTGAAGATCACGGACGAACTCCGCCGCGCCTGCGTGGCCCGCGAACTCGTGAACCGCATCCAGAACCGCCGTAAGGACCAGAACTTTGCAATCTCTGACCGTATCAGCATTGAACTTTATTCTGAAAGCGAAGTGCTGAAACAGGCTGTAAAGGAAAACGAATCTTACATCAAGGGCGAGACCCAAGCTAACGCTATCGTGTGGAAGGATTCTACTGCTGGTTTGCAGGAATCTGATGCAGATGGCGAAAAGGTCTTCGTTGAAGCTGTAAGATAAGTACATCGCAGGTGACAACCTCGCAAGGCGAGAGCAGCGGCCACGCTTGCGTGGACATTGCCGAGCCGAAGAGGTTGGGCACGAAGTGCCAAACGCAGGCTGTTAAGATTGCCTGGGCTGCAGCAGCCGATGGCTTGGAAGCGAATGACGCCGACGGCGAGGCATTTAGCTTCACGACTGTTAAGGCATAATCAAAGAGAATGGTTTAAATCAAAAATGGCGTTCCCCGTGGGAGCGCCGTTTCCTTTTTTCTGAAAATTATCTATCTTCAAAACGAAAGAACAGAGATAATCTGAAGAGAGAAAAATGGGTGATATAAAAGTATTCATCAGCAGTGTTCAGCGAGAGTTTGCTTGCGAACGACGACTCTTGTGCGATTATATCCGGACGGATTCCCTGCTCGGTCGATTCTTTGTGCCGTTTATTTTTGAGGATATGCCTGCATCCGAGGTTTCTGCACAAAAGGCGTATCTTGCTCAAGCTGCCGAAAGCCATATTTATTTGGGTATTTTTGGCACGCAATACGGCTACGAGGACTCTGAGGGCGTTTCACCCACGGAACGTGAATACGATACAGCAAAGGCTCATTTTGTACATCGGTTGGTGTACACGTTACGAACCGAATCCAAGCGAGAGCCAAAGGAACAAGTTTTTGTAAAGAAGGTCGAGCAGGAACTTGTCCGTCGCAGCTTTACCACCTACGAAGAACTACGCACAGCCGTTTACAACTCTCTCATTGATTATCTGGAACAAAAAGAATTCATTCGTAAGGCTCCCTTTGATGCTGCGGCTCATCCGGTTGCAACTTACGATGATATTGACCCTGAGCGGGTGCGGACATTCATCAACAGGGCAAAGGAAAAACGCAATTTCCCGCTGACATTTGCCGATGGTATGGAAAAGATTTTTTCGGGCATACATGTATTGACGGATGACGGTCGCTTGACAAATTCAGCTCTACTCCTTTTTGCCAAGGATCCGCAACGGTTCTTCCGCACATCGGAGGTTCGCTGCGCTCAGTTCTATGGCACAAAAGTGGAAAAACCCATCCGCAATTATCAAGTGTTCGCAGGTTCGCTCTTTGAGATGATAGATAAGGCCGTTGGTTTCGTAATGTCGCGCATAGACGCTCGCGTGGGTACTCGCGACCATTCGGCGGATGCTCCTGTGGATTACGAATTGCCGGAAAGTGCCGTGGCAGAAGCTATTGCCAATGCCGTTGCGCATCGTGACTATACCAGCAATGCCAGCGTGCAGGTGATGCTTTTTCGTGATCGTGTCGAGATTTGGAACCCTGGACGGCTTCCCGATGGTTTTACTGTACAGAAACTGCGTGAAATGCATTCGTCTGAGCCCACAAATCCCGTCATTGCGCACCCGTTGTTCCTTGCCGGCTATATTGAGCATTTGGGAACAGGAACGACCGATTTGATAGCGGCCTGTGAACAATATGGTCTCCAGACACCGGAATTTTACCAGGCAGAAGACTTCCGCACGGTCATATATCGTAAGACAAAGGTGTCAGACCCCGATGAAAAAGTAACCAACTCCAGCGAAAAGGTAACCAACCTTGACAAAAAAGTAACCAACTTAGGCGGGAAAGTAACCAAGCATGGTGGAAAAGGTGATAAAATGCGTCTTACTGCCAAGCAGCAAAAGGTACTGGAATTTTGCAATGAAATGCCTCGAACGGCACAAGAAATTTTGGACATGTTAGGCGTGAAAAATCAAACAAAGACCCGTCAGCAATATACTACCAAATTGGTTATGATGGGTATGCTTCGCCCGACTACCACGGCTTCCCATGATCCAAACCGCAAATACATCACGTCGCATGGCGAACGGGATGATTAAGCCCCCATTACAACTTGGAACAGCCCTTTTCCTTTACAAATTGGCCCGAAATCGCCGTTTTCGTCACAAAACTGGGTTCTTTTGTAAATTTTCCGTGCATCTCGCCCATATTTAAGTTATTTTTAAATTGGACATGTTAGAGAGTTTAGCTCTTGTTCTCTGTGTGAAATCTAGACAATTTCCCTGAACGAGAATAAGGCGAACGCTCACGCAGGTATGCCGTTTTGCGGTGTATCTCGGTTTGCTGTACCAGCTCATCAGAGCTGGACTTTGGTCGTATAGATCAAAAAGCAACAGCCCTTTTGGGGCGTGGGTCGTTTGTGTTTATCGTTCAGAGGTAGTCTAGAGCCCCACACAGATAGATGCAACGATCTGCGCCTTTTTTGTATTCTCACGAAAATTGGCGAAGTTCATTGCTGAGCAGGGGCGAAACTCCATAGGTGTATACGATGGAGGCTGTTATGGCTAAGGAAAAAGAATTTCGGGAACTCATGGCGTTAGCCAAAGAAGTCTTAGAAAATGATACTCCATATTTTAGGAATCGAAATGTCATTGATTCGCTTTTTAAATTAAAATCAGATTTATCATATCGGGAGATTGTTTATATTCGTCTCGCTGTAGTTGATTCTTTTTATTCTACAAACATGAAAAAACATGTAGGTGGAATGGACGAACTGGCACAAGCTATTGCAGATAGGTCTAAGGACGATGATGAACTGAAAGAGAAAATAAGCCAATATAAGGAGTCGCTAAAGCAATCTGATATCAAGGATTTGTTTGAAACATCTTTCGGAACCCCCTCAGCAAAAGCCCCTTCTTTGATTAGCAAGTATTTTTACTTTCTTACGGAGCATAATTTTCCAATAGAAGATTCCCTTCTAAAGGAAAATGTAAATAAAATTCTAGAATTTTTCGGATATGAATTCCCTGTGCATTCGAAAAATGAACACAAGGCAACCCTAATAAATGATCTTTTAAAATTTGAACCAATAAGAAATAATTATAGTTCTTTTGACAATCTTGTTTGGTTATACGGAAAACTGTCTAAAAATTCCTTTTCTCTAATCATGGACAATATAAAAGAAAAAGACTCAAAGTTGGCAAAACAAATCGCCTCCAAAGGTCTCAAAGAATTCTGGGCTTTTGTTGATCGAATTACAGAGGAATATAACAACAATCATCCTAATCAAAAGTGTAAGTAGCAAGGAGACTTAATCATGAAAATCACTAAACTTTACTTAATCATTGTCTCCTTGGTTGCGTTGCTTGCGTGTGATGCGATTGCGGCGGCATGGACTGGTTCTATGTCAGAACCAGAAAACATGAAAAAGTGGACCATGCAGGAGTTTAATAAGAGGGTAGCATAAGCTACTATATTCATTGCGCAACCCCAAAAAGGTAAAACAATGGCAAAAGTCAACTACAACTCCGAGACAAGGGAACAAGTCATCAAACTGGTCCTGAAAGGCGAAAAGTCCGCAAATCAGATAGTGGACCATGCAGGAGTTTAATAAGAGGGTAGCATAAGCTACTATATTCATTGCGCAACCCCCAAAAGGTAAAACAATGGCAAAAATCAACTATAGCTCCGAGACAAGGGAACAGGTCATCAAGCTGGTCCTGAAAGGCGAAAAGTCAGCAAACCAAATAGCCAAGGAACTCGGAATCGGGCCCAATACAGTCGGTCGGTGGGTAAACGAGTACCGCAAGGAACACAACCTGCCGAGCTACCGCGAGGAACGGCGAATCCGCAAGGTGTCCGTCGAGGAACTCGCCGCCAAGAACAGGGAACTGGAAAAACTCCTGAAGAAGCGTGAAAAGGAGCTTGCGGACGAGAAGGAGACGGTAGAGATCCTAAAAAAATCCCTGCACATCTTTATGCGACCACACGACTGAAATGCGAGGCGATACACGTGAACCGCAAGAAATACTCAGTCAGGAAGATGTGCAGAGCCCTAGGAATACCGCAGTGTTCCTACTACCAGTGGTCGCGCCAGCAGGAAAAACGTGCCGAGAAGAAGGCCCGCGAAGAACGGCTTGTCCAGAAGGTCCGCGACACCTTCGAAGAAAACCACCGCGTGTACGGTTGCCCGAAGATGCAGGCGGCACTCCATGACAAGGGTGACGAGGTAAAGGTGTGGAAACTGCGCCGCATCATGCGCGAGAACGGTCTCTATCCGGTCACGCTCAAGAAATGGAAACCCTACCGCAAGGGCAAATGTGACTCCATGTACAGCGAGAACCTGGTGCAGCGGAAGTTCGATCCCGACAGTCTGAACGCCGTCTGGGCCGGCGACATCACCTACGTCAAGACTACGCTTGGCTGGGTGTACCTTGCCGTGGTACTTGACCTATGCAACAAGGAGGCGGTGGGTTATGCCGTGAGCAAGAACATCGACACGGAACTTGTCAAGCGCGCGTTGTCCAATGCCATCATGCAACGCGGCCATCACGACGGACTAATCTTCCATTCCGACCGTGGCGTGCAGTACAGCAGCATGGGCTACCGCACGATGCTCTCGGAGAATGGGATAACGCCCTCGATGAGCGCCCCGGGCTGCCCCTACGACAACGCCTGCATGGAAAGCTTCTTCGCAAGCTTCAAGAAGGAGATGGCCTACAGGCGAGACTTCAAGGACATCGAAGACGTGCGGGAGGCCGTTTTCAGGTACATCGAGCTGTTCTACAACCGGAAACGGCTCCATAGTTCGCTCGGTTACATGACACCGGTGGAATATAGGCTGTCAAAACAGGCTGCCTAGACCACAAGGGTATACCACTTAACAAGAAAAAAGGATATATTTTAACTTAACCGGTAATGAATATGGTTGTTCATGAACCCACTATTAAAAAAACTACAAATCCAAAGATTGATGGCAAGTCATTCTATGTCATCACAACAGCCGATGAACTTGCATGGTTTGCGGACCAGGTTAATGGCGGAAAAACAACGATAAATGCCGTGCTAGGAAATGATATTACTTTTGGCGCGAAAAAAACAACTCGAACAACATATCCTTGGTCGCCAATCGGAGAAGATAATAATCATGCTTTTAACGGTGTTCTTGATGGAGCAGGACATATTATATATGGCCTGTATGCAAGAAATCTTAAATTTACGGGATTAGTAGGTTATTTAGGGAATGATGGTGTTTTGCGTAATCTGAGCCTTCGTAATGGACTACGTGAAAAAAATATTTTTATGGGCAGTGATATACGGATTGCTGCATTTGCTGCGCAGAATTATGGCTTGATAAAAAACTGTTTTAACGCTGATTCGATTTTAGTTGATGAAGAACGAAAAAAAGATTCACTTAATGCAAATATTGGGTCAATAGCAGGGATAAACGATGGAATTATAGAATACGTACAAAATGAGGGTCTTGTAAAAGTAATTACATTTCCTGCTCCTAACGATTACGGCACACCAAAAACCATTTATGGAGGTGGAATTGTCGGACTTAACCGAAAAACGATTAGGAATGCCCAAAATAGAGGGAGTATGCAAATTTCTAACTCTACTTATTACAATTCTTATGGGCGAGGAACATTGCATATTGGTGGTGTTTCTGGTAGAAATAATAGCAATATTAATATGTGCATGAGTGAAGGAAGTATGGAAATCACTTCGTATGTAAGGATAAACTATATCGGTGGAATAAGCGGAACAAACAACAAGGATGCGGTCATAGAAAATTGTGTAAAAAAATCGTCCATATCTTTTTCGCCGGCATACTCTAACGGAGATGTATTTTCATCTAACATGGGAGGTGTGGTTGGCTCTAATTCAGGAAAAGTAAAAAATAGTTTTGTTATTGCTAATAAAATAAAGAGTAGCCGAACAATTGATGTCGGTGCCATTATTGGAAAAAATGAAACCAATACAAGCACCGTGTCAAACACTTACTTTAATGCGGATTCTTTATCGATGAACTCGATAGGTTCCAATTCTGGAACCGCCACAAGTGTGGCGGGAAAATCAACAAAAGATATGCAAAAAGACCAATTCGCTTGGATTCTTAACACGACAAATGGAACGGAAACAAATAGTAGTGTCTGGAGTCGAAATGGTGGATATCCTATATTTGCTGATGAGTCAAATCACGCTATCTATAAAGTCATCTTTAATGATGAAGGCGTGATGACAAATCGTTATACAAATCCAAACAAAGGTTTGGCGACTTTCCCTGAAAATCCAGAACCTGCAGAAGGATTTGTTTTTACTGGATGGTATAATGCTAACGATGTCAGAGTTAAGCCGACAACGGTGTTTACTGCTGATCAAACGATTAATGCTGTTTATGTCGATGCAAGTGAAGTGTTTTGGACTATCAATTTCTTCAATACGGATGCAAAATCAACTTTGCTTGAAACCAAGTCGTATCAGCATGGTAGCGTTGTTGCATATGGAGGCGAAACGCCAACTAAAGAAACAACGGCTCAATACACTTATACATTTAAAGGCTGGGATGTTGAGCCTACAAATGCTGTAGAAGATTTTGACTATCATGCGGTTTATGATTCTACGATACGCTCGTATGTCATTACATTTAATAATTATGATGGAACAAAGATAGAAAGTGAAGCTTTCGAATATGGCAAAATGCCAAGTTGTTCGAAGACGCCATCTCGTGCGACTACAGCTGAATGGAAATATACGCATAAGGGGTGGAAACCTGCTCTTGATTATGTTACAGAAGATGCTTCTTATACGGCATTGTTTGATTCTAGTAAGGTTGAATATAAGGTGACGTTCTTGAATGGGACGACCATCATTGATGAACAGATGGTTCCTTATGGTGGTGCTGCTGTAGCTCCTACAAATGTAGCTCGTGAGGGTTATAAATTTGTTGGTTGGAACGCTACTTTTGCAAATGTGACAGAAAACTTAACGGTTAAGGCTTTGTTTGAAGAATTAATTACCTATATCGTTAAGGTTGTTGGACCAAATGATGAGAAAATAGATAGTGTTAAGGTTGAAGAAAATGAAACCTACGTTTTGCCGACTGCGCCTAAAAAGGATGGCTATACTTTTGATGCTTATTATAATGGTGACAATAAAATCGGAACTGCAGGAACTGAAATCTCGGTTGTAAGTGATATTACTATTACAGCGAAGTATTCGAAGAATCCTGAAAGTAGTTCTAGCAGTGTTGCTAAATCAAGTTCCAGCAGTGCTCCAAAATCATCGAGTTCTGTAAAAAGTAGTAGTTCTATAGCTTTGTCGAGTAGTTCAAGTAAAACAACTTCGTCATCTTCTAACAAAATTGTCATATATGGAAATCTAGAACAAACGCTCGGTATAAACGATTGGATGGAAACAATAATATTTAGAGATGTCCAAAGTTATGTTCGCGAAAGTTATGACATTCCGTTCCTAAAGGTGGAAAAATCTGGAATTGATCTGTCTATTTACGGAACGGTTCCCGAAACCTACAGGGATCTTGTATGTAATGGGACTGTTGAAACGGATTCTTTGACGGTTAACGGCAATGTGTATAAAATCAAGCTAACCATAAGAAACCCGAATAAACCGTGTAATTCTAGTAGTATGCCGATTAGCATATCTGTGAATGCACCGTTTACTGTGAAAGCCCTTAATCGCGGAGTTCAGATTGCGGGAGCAAAAGTTGGTTCTGCTTATGCAATTTTTGACATGCAGGGAAAAGTATTGAAAATGGGGCTCGTTGAATTGGCTAATTTCAATATTGTTATACCGCGGGCAGGCAACTATCTGATACGAATAGAAAATTATACTCAGAAATTTAGCATAAAATAAATTTTCAACAACTTTTTTGGGGACGGGCGTAAGCCCGCCCATTTGCGTTAGGGATAGTGACCCCTTGGGGACAAGACTCGCGAAGCGAGGCTTTGTTCTGGGAGGTGAGCGGCAAGCGTAAGCGCAGCCGATTGCCCCCAGAATATAGCCCGACCTTGCCGTAGTGCAAGGGAACGCCGGAAGTGTTCGACTGCTGGTTTGAATCCGGTTCCATGCCGTATGCCAGCCGCCATTACCCGTTCGAAAACAAGGAACTGGTGGAACGCAGCTTCCCAGCGGACTTCATTGCTGAAGGCCTCGACCAGACCCGCGGTTGGTTCTACACGCTGACGGTGCTTTCGAACGCTCTGTTCCAGAAGCCCGCATTCAAGAACGTGATTGTGAACGGTATTATCTTGGCCGAAGACGGCTCCAAGATGAGTAAGTCCAAGCGCAACTACCCGGACCCGAACGACCTCATCGAACGCACGGGTGCCGACGCTATTCGCTTGTTCATGATCAACTCCGCCGCTTTGAAGGCCGAAGACCTCCGCTTCAGTGAAGAAGGCGTGAAGGGCATCGTGAAGCAGGTGATGTTGCCGCTCTGGAACGCTGTTGCATTCTTTGTCTCGAACCACAACGCCGATGCCGCTAAGGGTCAGCTCACGTGGAAGCCGGGTCAGGAAGTGAAGTCGGATAACGAACTTGACCGCTGGATGCTTGCAACCTTGCAGGATTTGGCCGCCAAGGTTGAAGTGGAAATGAAGGCATACCGCCTGTACAACGTGGTGCCCGCCGTGATTGCCGCGGTCGATGACCTCACGAACTGGTACGTGCGCCGCAGCCGTCGCCGTTTCTGGAAGTCCGAAAACGATGGCGACAAGAACGCCGCCTACGCTACCATGTACAAGGTGCTCGTAGACTTCTCCAAGATTCTCGCCCCGTTCCTCCCGCTCCTCGCCGAAGGAACCGATCAAATCGAGTGCAGAAAAATGCTTGCAATTTTTTTGCCGAGATGCGGGAGGTTGGCCCGAAGGGCAAATCTACCAGATTCTTGTGCGCGAAGTCGATGCCAACGCTCCGGTGAGCGTGCACCTCTGCGAATTCCCGAGCGCCGACAAGTCCCTCATGGACGAAAAGCTCGTGGAACGCATCGCCATGGTGCGTGGCATGGTTGAAATGGGCCGCGTGATTCGTGCAACGAACAACGTAAAGAACCGTATGCCGATTGCAAGCATGACGGTTGTTGCTCACGGTAACGAAGAAAAGAACGTCGCCGAAACGATGAAGGACTTGATCCTCGAAGAACTCAACGTTCGCGAAATGAAGTTCTTGGAAGATGAGACGAAGCTCGTGAAACTTTCTGCTAAGCCGAACTTCCTCGCCATCAAGGCGAAGGGTCCGGATTACGCGAAGAACATGAAGGTGATTTCTGCCAAGCTGAATTCGTTGAGCGTTGACGAAATCAAGGCGCTGCAGAATGGCGAGACGATCAAGTTCGACTTCGGTGAAGTCGGTGCCGACTGCCTGATGCTCAACCGCATCGTGGCCGACGGCATGGCCGTGGAAGCCAACCAGCACTTCACCGTGGCTCTGGACCTCAAGATCACGGACGAACTTCGCCGTGCTTGCGTGGCTCGCGAACTCGTGAACCGCATCCAGAACCGCCGTAAGGACCAGAACTACGCCATCACCGACAAGATTGAAGTGACGCTGTTCTCTGCAAGCGACGTATTCAAGCAGGCCGTCGCGGAGAATGAAGCTTACATCGCCGGCGAGACGCAAGCTGTGAAGATTGCCTGGGCTGCCGCCGCCGATGGCCTCGAAGCCAACGATGCCGACGGCGAAGCATTCAGCTTCACGACGGTAAAAGCGTAAATACTCTCAAAAAGATTCTAAAAACGCTCTTTCCTTGCGAAAGGGCGTTTTCTTTATTTGGTCTTTTGTTTGAAAAAGTGTATATTTATAGATGAGGTATGAATATGCAAACCGCAACAATTGAAATAACGACTGCGATGGAACCTTATGTAAATAAGCGTGACATGTGGCTGAAGCAACGTGCGATGCTCCTGTACCCCTATATCCAGAACGGGACGATTTCGCATGGCCGTGCCGCCGAGATTCTTGAAATGGACAAGTGGTCTCTAATCCAGCTGTATGGTTCTATGGGCATTCCGTATATTGACATGGACGAAGCGGAACTTGAACGCGACATTGCAAACGCTTTGGCTGCTTGCGGAGAGTCTAAGTGATAGTTGTCTCTGACACGACTCCATTATTGACTCTGTTCAAAATTGGACGGATTGATGTTTTGAATAAACTATATAATTCCGTTCACATCCCTTTTGCTGTATTTGAAGAATTGACTCGCAATACTGAATACCCTGAAGAAGCAGAGTATTTTAGGAATTGCCCGTTTTTAGAAGTCCATTCGGAGCTTTCCGCAGAAAGAGTATCTCTATTGCAACGGGCGACTGGTTTGGACCTGGGCGAAAGCGAAGCGATTATCTTGGCAGACGAAAAACAACCGAGTCTTTTGCTAATTGATGAAAGCAAAGGCCGTGTTGTAGCCGAGAGTATGAAACTGACCATTACCGGAAGCATAGGCATTCTCTTTGCTGCATATCAGAAGAAGTTGCTTACTGCAGATGAAATTGACCAAAGCGTTACTATGCTTAGGGGCATGAACCGCTTTATCGGTGAAAAACTTTTTAATTTGCTGTTGTCGTTGGTCCACGATAATAAATGAAGTTTGTTAGGAACCTGATTTTTGTTTTAGCTTTGCTTTGGCCCGGGTATTTCGATGGCAGAGGAATCGGCATATCAAAAATCAGATAATTACTACTGCATTTTAGATGGCTTTTCACCGACGCTTTGGGGATGGTCTATTGGCGGTGGACCATATATAGTTTCTGGCGGGATAGATTTTGTAATTGGCGCATCCGCTATTTTGTACGAAACTGCTAGACCAGATTCTTTGATAGGATTTGGGGAACCAACCAATGAGCTCATGTGGACCAATCGAATTTGATTGATTTATGATTTTGATAATGATCAAGTGGGATTCTATTTTCAGCCCAATTTGCGTTATATGTTTGAAAACATGATATTCACGGTTACCTCTGGTCCAGAAATTGTATGGGCATACAAAACTGGATTTGACTACGGATGGTCTGTCCGTATAGGAGGACTTGCGGGATTAGGCTTTGGTTCTCACGAATTTGGTTATTTAATCAATTCCAAAAAAGTGTATTATACATTTTCCCTTGATATTACATTGGGCTTTTTGGCTGCATTGTCCATTTAGCCCCTATTGGTCGTCCTGCGGGTTCCCTCCAAGGTGACAATAGGGCTATTCCGCGAATCCCGGAGGGGGCAGGTGCATGCCGGCCATCAGGAGTTTGTTGTCGCGGGCGTATTGCATAATGCGCTTACGGCTCTCGGCGGATTTCGGCTTGTCCATGTCGTAGTTGGAATTGACTTCGGGGTGGTCCTTCTGCAGGGCGTAACCGTGCATCAGGTCGCCGACGATCATCAGGTTCGCTAGCTGGAAGGCGGTGTGGCCGGGCGTATGTCCGACGGCGTCCATCGCGAGCACTCCGTGGGGGAGGCTGTCGCCGAAGGCGAACAGGTGCAGGCTATCCTTGTAGAGCGCCATGATGTTCTTCTGCAAATCGTTTTTCGGGATGTCGTTCATCCAGGCGTCGTATTCCACCTTGCCCGCATATACGGCGGCGTTCTTGAAAACCTTCGTGTCGTTGCCGGCATCATCCTTTGCGACAAGGCCCGAGATGTGGTCCACATGGAAATGCGTGAGGTAGACAAGCCCGATGCTGTCGGGGTTCACGCCGAGCGCGGCAAGGCGGTTCATGAGCTGCCCGCCGAATGCCCCGAGGCCTGCGTCGAACAGAATGTACTTGCCGTCCACGTTCACGAGGAAGGTGCTCACGCTGGCCGGGATGCCGTCGGGCATGTTCAGACTGTTGTAGAGCGAGTCGCTGGCGTCGCTGAAGAGGCTCCGTGGGTTCAGTTTTTCGCCCTCGTTGTCCTGAATCCAGGTGACCGTCGCGCCGTTTGCGAGGGTTATGGTTTTCGTACCTTCGACCTGTGCGAAGGTTGCTGAGCCAGCCGAAGCATCGGCAGCGGGCGTCTCGGATTCCGCGACAGCAGTATTTGCCGGTGCGGCAGTTTCAACGCCCGCAGTTTCTGCGGTGGCGGTTTCCTTGGCGGTCTTGGTGTCGCTGCAGGCGGCGACAAGCATCGAAAGCGAGATGGTTCCGAGGATAGCGAAAATTTTGTTCATGGTGACTCCTTGACACTGTAATAATAAGAAAAAACGGCTTTCGTTCGCAAGATATGTATCTATCTTTTACACCATGAGCGAAGAACTTGTACAGTGTGTCCGCACCGACGGATTTGAAATGGAATACGCGAAGTTCGGGAACGGCCCGCGCGCCCTCGTGATTATTCCCGGGCTTGCCATCAAGAGCGTGATGAAATCCGCAGCCTCCCTGCAGGTGCCCTACAAGATGTTCACCGAGGGCTATACGCTCTACTTCTTTGACCGTCGCAAGGACGTGGACCCGGGTTACTCCCTCGAGGAGATGGCTCGCGACCAGGTGCTTGCCATGCAGGCGCTCGGCCTCAAGGACGTGGCGCTCTACGGCGTTTCGCAGGGTGGCATGGTAGCCCAGCATATCGCGGCGACGCACCCGGAACTCGTGTGGAAGCTCGTGCTCGGCTGTTCGACTTCCAAGCCGGAGCCGCAACAGCTTGAAGTCATCGGGAACTGGGCGCGCCTTGCCCGCGCGCACGACCGTGAAGGCCTAGTGGCAGCCTTCATCCGCGACTGCTTCTCGTCGAAGTTTGCCGAACGCTACAGCCGCGCACTCCGTGCCATGTACAAGGACGTTTCCGAAGCTGAAATGGACCGCTTCGCCGTATTCGCCCGCGAATGTGACAACGTGGATACCGGCGATATGCTCGCAAGCATCAAGTGCCCCGTGCTCGTGCTTGCCGCGAGCGAAGACCGCGTTGTTTTGCCCATCGCATCCGACAAGATCGTGGAAAAGCTGAGGGCCGCAAATGTCCCCTACGAGTACGAGATTTTCGAGGGCTACGGCCACGCCGCTTTTGATGAAATCAAGGAATACAAGGACCGCATATTGCAGTTCTTGCTGAAAGAGATTCCATAAATAAACTTATTTCTGCTTGAAATAAACGGTCATAACCCTGCGATAAACAGTCTTATAAGTGGAAGGCGTCGGCCAAAATCCATAAAATACGGCCTTCGCAGTAGTGTGCAAACGAGTGTCGCAGCGGCAAGTTTACTTGCCGATATGACCGAGTGCAGCCACGGACGCCGTAGGCGTCCACTCTGAGCTGGGGCCCCTCCCGCAAGAATTAAACTAAAAGAAGCCTCTTTTTCATGAAAAAGTCCTTTCTGACCAGAAGGACTTTTTTATTTTTGTTCCCACTATGGCAAAAATTCTCTTTAAAAAACAGTTATCTCCTGCGGTATTCCAATTCCGCGTCGAGGCCCCGCTGATCGCCCAAGAGCGTAAGGCCGGCCAGTTCATCATCCTCCAGACGAACAAGGACAACGGCGAACGCGTGCCCCTCACCATCGCCGATGCCGATACGACTGAAGGCTCCATCACCCTGATTTTCCAGACCGTCGGTAAGACCACCACCGAACTCTCCAAGTTCGAAGTCGGTGACGATATCCCGGTGCTCGTGGGCCCGCTGGGTTCCCCGACCCACATCGAGAATTTTGGCCACGTGGTTTGCGTGTGCGGTGGCGTGGGTATTGCCCCGATGCACCCGATCGTGCAGGCCATGAAGAAGGCCGGCAACAAGGTCACCATCATCATGGGTGCTCGTAACGAGAGCCTGTTCCTCATGAAGGAAGAAATGACCGCCCTCGCCGACGAAATCATTTTCATGACCGACGACGGCTCCTACGGTCGCAAGGGTCTCGTGACCGAACCGCTGAAGGAACTCTGCGAAGACACCAAGGGCAAGCCCGACATGGTGCTCGCCATCGGTCCTCCGATCATGATGAAGTTCTGCGCCCTCACCACCAAGCCCTACGGCGTGAAGACCGTGGTGAGCCTCAACAGCATCATGGTGGACGGGACCGGCATGTGCGGTGGCTGCCGCGTAACTATCGGCGGCAAGACGAAGTTCGTCTGCGTCGATGGCCCTGAATTCGACGGCCACGAAGTGGACTGGAACAACATGCTCCAGCGCATGGGCGCCTTCAAGCCCCAGGAACAGGAAGCCTTGCACCGCTTCGGTGCCAATGACGGCCACAAGTGCAACATTGATAAGATGGCTGACGCAAAGGCCAAGGAGAGCAAGTAATGTCTGAACATTTGACTCGTGAACAGTTGGACGCCGCCGCCAAGGTGGAACTTGAAAAGATTAATGCCCTTCCGAAGCCGCTCAAGCCCAAGGACAAGACTGCTATTCCGGCTCAGCCCATGCCGCAGCTGGAACCCAGCTACCGCGCCCGCGTGATGGAAGAAGTGGCCCAGGGTTACACCGAAGCTCAGGCTATCGTGGAAGCTAACCGCTGCCTCGCTTGTAAGAACCAGCCTTGCGTTGAAAGCTGCCCGGTGCACATCGACATTCCGGCCTTCATCGCAAAGATTGCCGAAGGTGACTTCAAGGCCGCTATCGCGAAGATTAAGGAAACCAGCTTGCTCCCGGCAATCTGCGGCCGTGTTTGCCCGCAGGAACGCCAGTGCCAGATGAACTGCACCATGGGCAAGATGCACAAGGACGTGAACCAGGCTGTGGCTATCGGTCGCCTGGAACGCTTTGCTGCCGACTACGAACGCAACAACGGTGGCGCCTCTGTGCCGGCCGTGAAGCCCGCTACTGGCAAGAAGGTTGCCGTGATCGGTTCCGGTCCTGCCGGCTTGGTCGTCGCTGCCGACGTTCGCCGCGAAGGCCACGACGTGACCATCTTTGAAGCCTTCCACAAGCTGGGTGGTGTGGTCCGCTACGGTATTCCTGAATTCCGTCTGCCCAAGAAAATTGTGGACAACGAAATCGAATCTCTCGCTGCCATGGGCGTGAAGTTCGAGACCAACTTTGTGATTGGCCGTACCCGCAAGCTCAAGGACCTGATTGAAAAGGACGGTTTTGATGCCGTGTTCGTCGGTACTGGTGCCGGTCTTCCGCTGTTCATGAACATCGAAGGTGAAAACCTGGTGGGTGTGTTCGCCGCTAACGAATACCTGACCCGTGCCAACCTCATGCGCGCTTACGACAAGGAACATGCCGATACTCCGATGTGGCCCGGCAAGAACGTGGTGGTTCTCGGTGGCGGTAACGTCGCTATGGACGCTGCCCGTATGGCTCTCCGCTTGGGTGCCGAAAAGGTCCGCATCGTTTACCGCCGCAGCATGAACGAACTTCCGGCCCGTAAGGAAGAAGTTCTCCATGCCCAGGAAGAGGGTGTCGAATTCTGCGTCTTGCAGAACCCGGCCAAGATTCTTGGCGACGAAGCCGGCCACGTACGCGGCATGCTCGTCGACAAGTACGAGCTGGGTGAACCCGACGAAAAGGGTCGTCCGCGTCCGGTCAAGATCGAAGGTGCAAGCTTCGAAATCGAATGCGACACCGTGCTCGTTGCTATCGGTAACGGTTCCAACCCGCTTATCAGCAACACCACGCCGGAACTCTCTGTGGACAAGAAGGGTCACATCCTTCTCGAAGATGCAACCGCCAACAAGACCTTCATGGAGAAGGTTTATGCCGGTGGTGACATCGTGCTGGGTGCCGCAACCGTGATTCTCGCCATGGGTGAGGGGCGTCGTGCAGCAGCGGGAATAAATGAATTCCTGAAGAAGTAATTCTTCCTCAAATCTTGGATTTGAAAAAAGGATGGCCTTGCGGCCATCTTTTTTTATGGAACGAACTGTTCCGAAAAAATACCGCTTTTTGATGTTCTCTTTTACAACGGAGAATGCTTTATTAACGCATCTTTACAAGGATTTTCGGGAGTTTTTATCTATTTTTCGGATGAAACGTTATTATAATGGCTCTTTGTTGACCCATTTTTACAAGAAAATGCCCTAAAAACGGCGTTATTTAAGTAGATTATGGGAACAAAAAGCAAACCTATATGGAGTAAAACATGCTTGACCTTCTTGCGGTCCAGTCCAGCACGACCAACGCGACTCTCATCACGCTGGTCTATACCCTTACGCTGGCTTTTATCCTTTCTTCCATCATCGGCTGGACGTACGAAAAGACGTTCCTCGGCCTTTCCTATTCCCGCAACTTCGTCCAGGGCATTGTCCTGAGTTCTGTCGCGGCTGCGATGATTATGCAGGCCATCGGCGATAACGTCGGGCGCGGCCTCGGTATGATGGGTGCTCTCTCGGTGGTCCGCTTCCGTACGAGTTTCAAGGATCCGCGCGATATCATGTTCATATTCGCCTCGCTGGGTGCGGGTATCGGATGTGGCGTGTATGCCTGGGGTGCCGCTGCCGGCGGTACGATTGCCTTCTGCTGTGTCGCCTTCCTGCTTTCGCGTACGGGCCTCGGCACCAAGCACTTCTTTGACGGCATGCTCCGCTTCGCTCTCCCGAACGAAGGCCCGGTCCGCGAGCAGGTCGAACACATCATGAAGACGAGTCTCAAGACGTTCATCCTTATCACCATGCGCGAAGTCGATGGCGGTACCCGCCTTGACGTGGCCTACCAGGTGCGCCTGAGGGCGACGAAGCCCGCGGCGGAAATCCTGAACGATCTTTCCAAGCTGGAAGGCATCTCGGACGTGCAGTTCATGATGCAGGACGCCACTACTGAGATGTAAGGAGATAGAAAATGCGTTTTTTGGAAGATCTCCTTGATAATTTCTGGAATACCCACAAGAACAATGCGGGCGTGGCCTACGTCTACGGCCACAAGCTTTCCATTGCATGGGTTGTCTGCGTTATCCTGGCTATCGTGGTCGGGTTTGTCTACCAGGGCAAGGTCGCCATGTTCAGGGGTATCGCCGAGGCGAGCGAAACAATCATCAGCGTGCCCAGTGCTACCGAGATTGTGAAGGTGCATGTGGTTCCCGGCCAGGAAATCCATGCGGGCGATACGATTGTCCAGATCAACCGCCCCGACCTGACTCTCCGCATTGCCGAACTTACCCGCGAGATTGATGCGCTCGAAGGCCGCAGCAACCTGAGTTCCGCCGAAATTGACCAGAAGGTGGCCGACGTGAAGGCGAACCTCGAGACCCGCCGCCTGACCCTCACTGCAGAAATCCGCAACCTCGAAGCCGAATACAACAGCAACAAGGCTATTTCTGCAAAGCTCAAGAGCCTCTCGAACTCCAAATCCCAGAGCGACGGCAACGACGCGATGGCGATGCGCATCAAGAGCCTCAAGAATGAACTCGCCCTTGCCACCAAGAGCGCGAACGAGCAGATTGCCCTCCTCCGCGGTAGCAGCAAGCTCCAGAAGGCGAGCGGCAAGAACGAAGCCGAGAACCTCAAGAAGGAACTTGAGGAAATGCAGAAGCAGCAGGAAGAACTTATCCAGATTGCGAAGGAAGACTGGGTCGTGGGCGACGTGAACGTGCGTGACGGCGAAAAGGTGTCTAGCTTTGCTCCGATCGTGACGCTGACCCACAAGTCCCCGACGCTCGTGCGCGGCTACATCAACGAACAGATTTACCAGAATATGGACCTGGGCGAGGCCGTGAAGGTCACTACGCTTGCCGGTACGGGCAAGGCCGTGGTGGGCGAGGTCGTCGGTCTTTCGAGCCGTATCGTCGCTTTCCCGGAACGCATGTGGAAGATGCCCGAGATGCCGGTCTACGGCCGTGAAGTGACCATCAAGATTCCCGAAAACAATCCGTTCCTGCTGGGCGAGATGGTGACCATTTCTGAAACTAGCGGAAAGAAACTCAAGAAGAACGAGAACAAGTAATGAAACGCATTGCAGTCCTCCCCGCCATGCTTGCGGCAGCCGTATTCGCGGAACCGCTCACATGGGATAAGCTTGTAGAATCGGCCAAGAACGACCCCCGCTACGAGGCGGCGCAGAAGCGTTCCGAGGCCACCTCGGGCGAACGGAATACGAAACTCTGGGACAAGTTGGAACTCCGTTACCAGCTTGACGGGTTCAGTTTTGCAAAGCACGATTTTGAACTGCGCATGAGTCCGAAGACCTTCGGCGAAAGCAGTGCCGACAAGGAAAGGGCCGATGCCGTAAGGAATTACGAGAAGGCGAGGTTCGGCGTCGAACGTTCTTTGTTGCTCTTTGACCGTTACGAACGTGGCGTGCGTTACGTGATGCGCAAGAAGATTAACGAGATTAACAAGCAGTTGCTGCAGGTAAATGCCGACCGCATAGAAGTGCTGCACATGAAGTCGGGCTCTGCCTCGTTCAGTGCCGAAGACCTGATGTCTACGCTCGAGAAGGGTGCAACCATCAAGGCGGATTTGCTTTCGGACAGCACGGCGCTCCGCGATGCGGAACTCAAGATGAAAATCTGGGTGCCCGATTTCGAAGGCGTCGATCTGGATTCGTCGTTCCTCCCCACGATGGAAGAACTTGCGCAGAACCTCTCGAACGGCGTGGAAGTGAACGAGAACTTCCCGCTGGTGGCGATGGCCCGCGGCAAGCGCGACAGTGAAGTGGCGCAGGCCAAGCAGGACGTGAGCAAGGGCCGCGACTACATCTCGCATATCGGTATCGGGTACTCCCTGCAGATTGAATCCCTGATGGAAAAGTACAAGGACCTGGATGCCACCGATGTTTTTGGTACGGGCGCTTATAAGGATTATGAGCAAGAATTCAAAGAAAAGACGGGCTGTGCCAGCGCTGTCAATTGCCCGAACGTTGCAACAATCCTCGTCCCTGACAAGGACAGTCGCAAGACTGCCGACAAGTTCTTCGTGAACCTCGCGTTCCGCCTGCCGTTCTTCGACAGCGGGAAGGATGCCGACCTCAAGCTCCAGGTGGCAAAGCTCGACGCCGAGAGCGACTACCTCGCCGACGTGCGTGACATCAACCAGAAGGTGGCGCGCCTCACCGAAGAAGTGCTCGCTCTGATTGGCCAGTGGAAGGTGCAGAAGGAATTCGTGGAACAGGTGAACGCGAGCGGGTTCATGGAACAGTTCGCCCGCAATGCCGGTTCCGACCCGTTGCTGCTCCTGCGTGCAAAGGAAAGCGCGCTCGAAAGCAACATGAAGGCGGTCAAGCTCGAATACGATATCTTTGCCCGTTATCTTGAACTGCTCAACTACGCAGGCATCCTTGCCCGCGAAAACAGCGCAAACCACCTGCGCGAGGCTCTGAAGTAGTATGGCAGAAGCCCGCGGTTTTAGCCTCCTCGAGCGTTTTGAGCTCAAGTACCACATCCCCGTCGAATGGGCGGACCGGATTGGCGCCTTCCTTGCGCCGTACTGCGAAGAGGACTATTATTCCAAGATTACTCCGGGCGGTTTTTACTGGATTACGAACCTCTACCTGGATACCCCGAAGTGGACGTTCCTCGGCTGGAAAAAGAAGCAACTGCTGGACCGTTTCAACATGCGAATCCGCACCTACGGCGAGCACCCCGCACAGGACGGCACGTTCCATTTCGAGGTCAAGCGCAAGATCAAGAGCATCTGCTACAAGAGCCGCGCGACCATCAAGGGAATCAACCCGGGCGAAGTCTGGCACATGAAACCCGATGAATGGCCCTGTAAGGGCGAAAAAGACCGCATGTACCTCAAGGATTTCCTGTACAAGACGGAACTCCACGGGGCGCACCCGCGCCTGCTTACGCAGTACAAGCGCCGCGCCTGGTTCGGGCTACGCGAGGAATATTCCCGCGTCACCATCGATACGGGTATGCGCTTCCGCGAAGAGAACGGATTTGACTATACGGTGGACCCGCACTATATGCATTCGACGGGTCTCCCGAGGTTTTTCCAGCCCGGTGCCGATGCAGTGCTCGAATTGAAGTGTCCTTGCTCACAGGTTCCTTACTGGATGTTCGATCTGATAAGATTTTTGAACCTCAAGCACGCCGCATTTTCTAAATTCGGTAATGCGGCAGCCGAATGGAAACGTGTTTACGAGAACCCTCGCCGGTTCAAGTCCCCGTACTGGACAAAGCTGGCGGGCAATTTCTAGGATTTTTTTAAAGAGCGAAAACCTCAAAAAGGATGGCCCTTATGGATATGAAAAAGTGGCTTTTGGCAGGAACCCTAATCTCTACGCTCGGTGCGTTTACGGCATGTTCCGAAGACTCGAGCAGCGACCCGGTGGGGCCGGTAGATTCTAGCGGCAGTCTCGTTCCCGATAGCAGCGGGGATGTTCCCGGCAGTAGTGACGGCCAGCCTACGGCGAAGTCCAGTTCCTCTATTGCGGATAATGCCGAACCGCAGATGGCCTGTTCCGAAATCATGTACAACGCGCCCGGTGGATCCCCTCTTGAGTGGGTGGAAGTCTACATCGCTGGCGGCATGGACATGGACAACATGCAGAATTTCTTCCTTCACCTGAGCGGCGCCGTGGACTACACGTTCCCGGCAGAACCCCTCAAGAAGGGCGAATACGTGGTGGTTGCGAACGACACTGCCGAATTCAGGAAGATGTACCCGACCTTTGCGGGAAGGCTCTTTGGCCCGTGGGTTGGTGGAACTACGGTGAAGCTTACCAATGAAGGTGACGTGGTGAACGTGAAGGTTCAGGGCGAAGGTGACGTGAGCTGCGCCTTCAGTAACGAACCTCCCTGGCCGAGCATTGCCGATGGCAAGGGCCGTACCCTCGTGTACGTGGGCGGCAACGCTGCCCAGCCCAATTCCTGGGCGGCAAGCAAGGTGGATAAGGGCAATCCGGGTGTAGGTGGCGATGAATGGGTTGCCCCGACGCAGGTGCGCATCAACGAAATCATGCCGTTCAAGCTTGGCGAAAAGTCCTGGATTGAAGTGTACAATGCGGGCGACCAGCCGGTAGATATCACGGGCTGGACTCTCGAGGCGAAACGCCGCGGAGAAACTCTCACAATCAGTGCGGGCGTGGTCCCTGCGAAGGGTTACCTCGTTCTTGATGCGGAAACTGCTTTTGACAAGGAACTGGTTGTCGCTCCCGATGGTGGCGAGTTCTACCTGCGTGGCCCGCAGGAAGGCGACGAATCGAGCATCTGGGTGCCGGCGACTACTGCAACGAGTGGCGTTGTTGACCTTTCCGATGGTTCTACGGCGCAGGGCCCGCTTGCCGCGGCAACCCCCGGCGAAAAGAATTCCACCCTCGCTGTCGGTTCTCTCTATATAAACGAAATCCATTACCATCCGGCTTCTGCCAACACCACGGTTCCGTTCGAATTCATGGAAGTCGTGAATGGCTCGGAAACCCCTGTCACTCTTTACAGTTCTTCCGTCTCGAAGGGTTGGAAGGTCGAAGGTATCAATCTCGAGTTCCCGAGCATGGTTGTCCCGGCGAAGGGCTTGATACTCCTGATTCCGGAAACGCTTGAGGATGTCGACATGGCTTCGTTCGGCATTACTGCATGGAATGCGGATTTTGTCCGTGAGACCTACCAGATTCCTGCGGACGTGCAGATTGTTGCCTACAAGGGCAAACTTTCCAACCGCGGTGAAACCATTGCCGTGAAGGAGCCGTATTCCAAGGAAACAGTTGATGGCGTAACGAAGTACTTCTACATCTGGCACGATGCGACCCTTTACTCTGATGGGTGGGATGGCCTTGCCGAAGCGGATGGTTACGGTTACAGCTTGCACCGCGTCGATGTGACTACCATGGGTTACGAGGCGAAGGCGTGGAAGGTGGACGTTCCGACCCCCGGTAAGATTTAAATCAGTTCAATAGAACAATAAGGTAAACTTTGAAGGAATCCCGCGAAAAACGGGATTCTTTTTGTTTTCATAAGGCCGGATGTTTTACACAATTAGTAGGATGGGCGGAGTTGCCCCTGCTTATTTAAATATGTATTTTTCATTATATGAGAAAGAGTTTGGTCTATATCGCTTCCCTGAGCGTTGCCGCCATGGCAGCCCCGCTTACGCTGCAGGAAGCCTTGGAAATGGCGAAGTCTAACAACTCGCAGATTAAGGCCGAAAAGGCAAAGGTCGAAATGGCCGAAAGCGGGCAGAGCGAAGCCTTCTCCCGGTTCTTGCCGAAGGTTTCCCTTTCGGCGGGTGTCACGAAGATTAACGACCCGATTACGATTGACTTGAGCCGCCTCCAGGGGCCCCTGAGCGAGGTGGCCGGTGCCGCCGCGTATTCGAAGGCGTACCTTTCGGCATACAACATGGCGTACACGCAGGCCTACAACGATGCCGTGAAGCAGGCGATGGCCGCCGGGCTGGACGAGGCGACTGCCAAGAGCATGGTGGACCAGAGGGTGGACGAAATCCGCAGCGGTGTCATGGGGAGCAACAAGGTAAATACGCTTGCCCAGCAGGCTGCAGAAAATTACGGCGCCGATGCGTCGAATAAGATAAACGATACCGACTTTGGCATGAAGGTACAGGACGACGTGTTCTTCAACGCCCGCGTGACCGTGGTGTGGCCCATCTTTACCGGCCTCAAGATTTATTCGGCATACGATGCCGCGAAAGAGAACGTGGCTGCCCGCAAGGCGGAATTCGACATGGCGCAGAACACCATCCTGATGGATGTGGCGACCAAGTACTTTACGCTCCGCCTCACCGAGGAACTTTCCGTGATGCGCGAATCCACGATGAAGAACCTCGAAGGCCACCTGGAACGCTCCAAGAAGCTCGAGGAAGGCGGCCAGATAAGCAAGGCGGAACGCCTGCGTGCAGAAGTCGCGCTTGCAGAGGCGCAGAATGCATACGAGGATGCTCTGCGTGACCAGTCGCTTGCCCGAATGGCGCTTGCGAGCTTGCTGCACACGGACACGAGCATTACGGCGACGACCCCGGTGGAAGCGCCGGACGTGGTGCACGGCATGGAGGAATTCAAGCAGCTTGCGCGCGAAAAGCACCCGGGGCTCAGGCAGCTCCGTACGGAACGCAAGCGCAGCCAGGATGCCGTGCGGGCCGCACGCGCCGACTGGTTCCCGACAATTGCCCTGTTCGGTTACAGGGAACTCTACACGAAGGATTTGACGATTCTGGAGCCCGAGTGGGCTGTGGGCGCGAAGGCCCAGTGGGACTTGCCGATTCTGGGCGGGAAGGAATCCCGCGCGAAGGTCAGTTCCGCGAAGTCGATGGAACGCTCGCTCTCGAACATGGAGGAACAGACTCTCGACAATATAAGCCTGCTGGTAGAAAAACGCTGGCGTGAACTGGAACATGCGCGGGGCCGCCTGCAGAGCCTCGTCAAGACGCGCGAGCTTGCCGACGAGGCGCTCCGCAGCCAGACGCGTGCCTACGAGGCGGGTCTTGCAACCGGGCTTGACGTGGTGGATGCGGAGCTTGCGCTTTCGCGCTTGCAGGTGGCCGACCTGAAGGCGCATTTCGATGCTGTGATTGCATGGCTCGGCCTGCTGGAAGCATCTGGCGAGGTTGCCGATGCGGGCACGATGCTGAATGCGACACGCCCGGTGGAAAAGCCGGAGGAATCCGCGCCGGCAGAAACGCCTGTCGAACCGGCTGCACCCGAAACGCAGCCTGCCGCCGATGCGGCTGCCGCGCCGGCCCCCGCTGAACCTGCCGCCGTGCAGCCCGCAGAAAACACTGCGGGTGAACCGCCTGCCGCGGTCGGAACTGCCGCAAATCCCGCCGAACCCTTGCCTGCAAATGAAAATACGGAGAAGAAATAATGAACGTGCTGAAAACTCTCGGAAAGGTTATAGTTGTCGCCGCGTTGATTGTCCTCGTGGTGCTTGGAATCATGCAGTTGCAGAAGTTTGCGACCGCTCCCCGCGAGCAGTTCCTGCAGGGGCAAATGGAGGCTAGGCGCGTGCTTGTGGCCGGGAAGGTCCCCGGCCGCATCGAACGCTTGTTCGTGCACGAGGGCGACATCGTCATCAAGGATTCCCTTGTGGCGTTAATCAGCAGCCCCGAAATCGAGGCGAAGAAGATGCAGGCGCAGGGCGCCCTCGGTGCCGCACGCGCCCAGGCGAGCAAGGCCCGCAATGGTGCCCGCAGTGAAGATATCACCGCCCTCAAGGCGATGGCCGACCGCGCCCAGGATGCGGCGACGCTCGCGAAGAACACCTACGACCGCGTGCAGAAACTCTACAACGAGGGCGTGCTCCCGCTGCAGAAGCGCGACGAAGCCGAAACGCAGATGAAGGCGAGCCAGTCCGCTGCCGACGCCGCGAAGGCGCAGTACAACCAGGCAGTGGCCGGCGCCCGCAGCGAAGACAAGGCTGCCGCGAACGCCCTCGTGATGCAGGCCCGCGGCGCCACCGCCGAGGTGGACGCCTACCTCGAAGAAACCAAGATTCGTAGCCCCATCAGTGGCGAAGTCTCGCTCAAGCTTGTCGAAGAGGGCGAGGTCGTGGGCTCGGGCATGCCCGTAATCGCGGTGACCGACTTGGACGATGCCTGGGCGGTATTCCACCTGCGCGAGGACATGCTCAAGAACGTGTACAAGGGCAGGAAGTTTACCCTCAGCATTCCGGCGCTCGACAGGCAGGTCGAAATGGAAGTGAGCTACATCGCTTCCGTGGGTGACTATGCCACCTGGCGCAGCAGCAAGGAAAGTGGCGGGTTCGACCTCAAGACGTTCGAGGTGCGCCTGCGCCCCACGCAGAAGGTCGAAAACTTGCGCCCCGGCATGAGCGTGCTCCTTTCTGTAGATGCAATCCAGTAGCAGGGATTTGCCATGATTTTGAGTGGCCTGCTGAATACCATCAGGAAAATCTATTTCAGCCACAATATCGTGTTGTGGATGATTCTCCTGGTGTTGCCCGTGGGCGTATCGCTGTTTACCATGGGCATGTTCACGTCGCAGATTGTGCAGCACGTGCCTATAGGCATCGTGATGCAAGACGACAGCAGGCTTGCGGACAAGATAAACGCCCGGTTGCGTTCGAGCCCCGTTCTGGATGTGAAGCTTGAATGCGGCAGCATGAATGAATGCGAACGTGCGGTAGTCCGCGGGGATTTGCAGGGGTTCCTGGTGCTCCCGAACGAACTGGAACGCCGTGCGCTCCGGCTTGAGACTCCCGTGATCCCCGTGTATTCCAGCGGGCAGAATTACCTCACGAACATGTTCGCAACCAAGGAAATTCGCTCTGTAATTTCTTCTGTGGGTAGCGAGATGTTCGTGCCCGAAATCGCCGACCCGGTAAAGACCGAAATCCATTCCGTGGGGAACGTGGAGGGCAACTACCAGGGGTTTTTAGCGCTCGGGCTCGTGACGGCGATTTTCCACCTCGCGGCGATGATTGTGGGCGTGTATGTACTCTCGTTCCCGCTTCGTGACCATCGCGTTACCGAGATGATCCGCTATGCGGGCGGTTCGCGCCTTACCCTGTGGGTGGCGAGCGTATTCCCGATGAACATCGCTCTCTGGCTCGAACTGATGGGCTGCTACGCCTATTGCCACAGGATGCTCGCCCCGCTCACGTTCGATGAATTTGTCATGACTGCTGCCGCACAGTTGTTCATGATATGCGCCTGTTCGGGGGCTGGGATCGTGTTCATTGGCGTGGTGGGTGTGATGCGTATAGCGACAGGTGCGGCGGGTGTTATCGGGAGCCCCGCGTTCGCGTTTGCGGGCCAGACCTTCCCGGTGATGGCGATGCCCTTTGCCGTGCGCTGCTTTGCATTTGTTCTTCCGCTTACGCACGTGCTCAAGGTGCAGTCCATGATGCTCCTCGGCGATGTGAGCATGGAACCCGCGTGGCAGTCCATGAAAATCCTTATCGGGATGGCGATATTCTGGAATATACTCGGAGCGCTCCTCATGTCGATGCGCTGGAAACAGCACCTGCGCCGTGAAGCGGCCCGCGGGCAGTCCTCCGGCATGGATGTCGCAGGTATGGACACCAAAACGGAGGCGGTATCATGATCCGTCGCCTCTGGAAAGTCGCCTTTGCGGAGTGGAAACTCTTCTACACGGACCCTGCCGCAATTCTCCTCCTTGTGGTGGCAGGGGTCCTGTATGCGTTCTATTACCCGACCCCCTACATATACCAGACGGTCTCGAAAGTGCCGGTCGCGGTAGTTGACCTCGACAATACTGCGATGTCGCGCCAGCTGATCCAGATGGCGGATGCGTCCCAGCAGGTCAGCGTCAAGTCGGTCTTTGCCGACATGAACGAGGCGGAGGCCGCTATGGCCCGCGAGGATATCTTCGGATTCATGGTCATCCCCGAGAACATGGAGAAGGATATCCGCAGCAAGAAGCAGGTCTCGGTGAACATCTTTACGCACGGAGCGTACGTGATGCTGCACGGTGCCATAGGTACGGCTTTCTCGACATGCGCGCTTACCGTCGGTGCTACAAACAAAGTAAAGCAGATTGCCTTGGGCAAAAAAGTGCCTTCCGCGAAGGCGATTGCGATGCGCGACCCGATACCCATCAGCATCCAGACGATGTTCAACAGTTCGGGTAGCTACTCCAACTACGTGGTGCCGAGCGTGCTTGTGGTGATTCTGCAGCAGTCGCTCATTATTGGTATCTGCGTGCTGGGTGGCTCCCGTGCGCACAGGCGATTCCGCAAAAAATTCCGTGACAGCCCCGTCGAGAACGAAACTGCCGAATACCGCTACTTTGGCCGTGCGCTTGCTTACTTTGTTCACTACTGCTCGTTTATCCTCTTCTATCACTGCATCATCTACAACCTGTTCGATTTCCCGCGTCGTGGCGAACTTTTACCCATGGTGGTTTTCTCCGTCGTGTTCCTTGCGTCGGTCATCAATTTGGGCATGGTTGTCTCGCAGGTGTTCTTGCGTCGCGAATCCAGCATGCAGCTGTTCCTGTACCTTTCCATCCCGATTCTCTTCCTTGCGAATTTCAGTTGGCCCAGTTACCTGATGCCCCAGTGGATGGTCTCGATATCGTACATACTGCCGAGCACTTTTGCCGTACCGGCGTGGCTCTCCATCGAGCAGATGGGGGCCGATATATACGAGGTTGCGCCCAAGTTGTACCAGCTTGCAATCCAGGCGGTCGTGTACCTGGTTTTGGGGCTTGTCCTGACCCGCGCCCGCGACAAAGCGAAGATTGACATCGGCGACATGTAGCCTGCTTTTTTTTGATGAAATGCGAATACGCCGGACAGGGTGTTACCTTTTCCGGCTTTGTTTTTATACATTTAGAGTGTAAATATTTCATTGAGGAAACACAGATGTATTTTGATCCGCTTTACATGATGATTCTCGTGGTGACGCTCGCCCTTTCGGGTGGTGTTTCGCTGATGGTCAAGTCGCGCTTCAATGCGGGGCAGAAGGTGAACATTTCTAGCGGGCTTACCGGCGCCGACGTGGCGAAGGCTATCCTCATGGATGCGGGCATTACCGACGTGAAGGTACTCGAACACCATGGGTTCCTTTCGGACCATTACAACCCGCTCAACAAGACGCTCAACCTTTCCCGCGAGGTCTATCACGGCCGCAATGCAAGTGCCGCGGGTGTCGCCGCCCACGAGGTGGGGCACGCCATCCAGCATGCGCAGGGGTATTTCCCCATGTGGTTGCGCTCTGCCATCGTGCCGGTCGCTAACATCGGGAACAATCTCGGGCCGTGGCTCGTGATTATCGGCATCATGCTCATGGGACTCGGGAAGGCGATAGGCCAGCCGATATCTATCGTGGGCGTGCTCCTGTTTGCGGCAACGACGCTCTTTACGCTGGTGACCGTTCCGGTGGAATTCGATGCCTCTAGCCGCGCGAAGAAGGCTCTCGCCCGCATGGACGTGGTGGCACAGGGCCGCGAGTACAACACCGTCTCGGGCGTGCTGTTTGCCGCGGGCCTTACCTACGTGGCTGCTGCAATCAGTTCGATTCTCCAACTGCTCTACTGGGCGTACCGCGCAGGCCTCATCGGCGGACGCAGGAACTAGGGGGTGTTATGGCCGTAAGGACGCTTACCATTGAATGCCCCATGTGCAAGGGCGAAATCGTAGTGGATGCCGATACGGGCGAGGTGCTGAGCCACAAGGAGTTCAAGAAGGAGGTCAAGTCCTTCGATGATTTCCTCAAGGAGCAGAAATCGCGCAGTTCTGATTTGGAAGCGAAATTTGCCGCAGCGAAGGAGGCGCAGAAGAACCGCGCCGAACTCCTGGAAAAGAAGTTCGAGGCTGCCAAGCAGAACAAGGACCTGAAGGACCCTCCGCCGAGCATTAATTGGGATTAAATTTTTGCACCGAAGGTGCCCGTGCACTTGATTGCCTCTACCCTATAAAAATTGCCGTATTCTAGGCAATCATGTGCGCGCCGGGAGAGTCTTAGGGAGGGTGAGCCGTGCGAAACCCTCCCTAGTCGCATTAGTTATCGCCGGAATGAACTTCCAGTGACGGGAATTCGTCATCGTCTTCCGGCGCTGCGTCTTCTGCCGGAGAACCATCACTATCCGAAGCATTTGCCTGGGTGTCGTAGAACGCCTGGGCCTTCTTCATGAACGCCTCGAATTCCTCGTCGCTCATCTGCGATGTTGCAGGAGCCGCCGGCTTTTCCGTTTCTGCGGGAGGTTCGGGCTGTGAAGAAATTACTTTGTCTGCGCTTGCGGTTTCTTCAGCCGGCGATGCCGTTTCCACAACCGGCGATACGCTTTCTGCTGCTGCATCGGCAGGTGTGCCCGTCGATCCGTCGGCTGGTGCGGTTTCGGCCGGAGTGCCTTCAGCCGGAGCCTGGGCGTTTTCCGCAGCATCGTCTTCCTTCATCATCTCGGCGAACGGGTTTTCCTGAACTTCGCTCAGGTCTTCGCGCCCTTCGAGCATGGCCTGCAGGTTTTCCTCGGTCACCTCACGCCCGCGGGTAGTCCAGAGTACGGCCTCCTTCATCACGGCGGCGATATCGCCCACGCTGCCTGCCTGCGAGCGGGCCAGCGCCATGTTGCGGATTTCTTCCACCAGGCCGGGTTTCACGTCCGGGTCCTTCGAGTAGAACACGGTCTCGCGCGCCATCTCGTCGGCATAGTCCGGGTTGTTCTTCTTGCGGTAAATCCAGATGGGGCCAAAGAGTTCGCTCTGGCGGAACACCACCTCGTCGGTCTTTATCATCTCGAGGAGTGCCATGAAGGTCACTGCGGCTACAATCGGGTGGCTGTCGTTGTCGAGCAGTTCCTCGAAGAGTGCGCGCCCGTTTACCGAGAGGTAGTTGTTTATCGCCTGTTGCCGGTCCTGGATGGTCACGTAGTCGAGTTCGATGTGGTGGACCGTATCCGAAATCTTTGTCTTGAGGCTCTTCTGGTACGCGCGGAAAAGCTGCCAGATGTTTGCGTCGGCGAGCGTGTCCTCGTCGCTCTGCGTCTTTTCGAGGCGGCCACGGCTGTACGTGCCGAAGTTCTTGCCTTCCATGTCCTGGAGCCCGCCCGCGACCTGCTTGTAGCGCTGGTACTCGAGCATCTCCTGCATCAGCTTTTCGCGGTCGGCGTTGTATTCCTCGACAAGTTCCGGGTCGCGTTCTTCTGCCGGGAGCAGTTCCTGCACCTTGAGGGCCATCAGGCGGCTCGCCATGTACAAGAAGTCGCCCGCCTTCGAGAGGTCGGTCACCCCAATCTTGTTGACCCATGCGAGGAAGTCATCCGCGATTTCTGCAATCGGGATCTGGTCCAGCGACATTTCCTTCTTCTGGACAAGGTACACGAGCAGGTCCATCGGCCCGTTAAAGGAGCCGATTCGGACTTCGTAATCTTCCTGTTCCTCGATTTCGGTCATTATTCACGAAATGTAGTAATAATTTAGACGTGGAAGGACTTTTTTCTTTGTGTGGCGCATTCCCTATTGACCGTAGAATAATGAAAACGTATATTTTCAAACAGGTACCTGTGGCCTTTTTTTGCCATAGGGTTGCAAAGGGTAGGATCCATGAAGGTTTTTGAAACTCTGAAGAAATGGACCATGCAGGAGTTTAATAAGAGGGTAGCATAAGCTACTATATTCATTGCGCAACCCCAAAAAGGTAAAACAATGGCAAAAGTCAACTACAACTCCGAGACAAGGGAACAAGTCATCAAACTGGTCCTGAAAGGCGAAAAGTCCGCAAATCAGATAGCCAAGGAACTCGGAATAGGGCCAAATACGGTCGGTAGGTGGGTAAACGAGTACCGCAAGGAACACAACCTGCCGAGCTACCGCGAGGAACGGCGCATCCGCAAGGTGTCCGTCGAGGAACTCGCCGCCAAGAACAGGGAACTGGAAAAACTCCTGAAGAAGCGTGAAAAGGAGCTTGCGGACGAGAAGGAGACGGTAGAGATCCTAAAAAAATCCCTGCACATCTTTATGCGACCACACGACTGAAATGCGAGGCGATACACGTGAACCGCAAGAAATACTCAGTCAGGAAGATGTGCAGAGCTCTAGGAATACCGCAGTGTTCCTACTACCAGTGGTCAAAACAGGAAACGGCAAGGGCCGAACGCAAGGCCCGTGAAGAACGGCTTGTCCAGAAGGTCCGCGACACCTTCGAAGAAAACCACCGCGTGTACGGTTGCCCGAAGATGCTGGCGGCACTCCAAGACAAGGGTGTCGAGGTAAAGGTGTGGAAACTGCGCCGCATCATGCGCGAGAACGGTCTCTATCCGGTCACGCTCAAGAAATGGAAACCCTACCGCAAGGGCAAATGTGACTCCATGTACAGCGAGAACCTGGTGCAGCGGAAGTTCGATCCCGACAGTCTGAACGCCGTCTGGGCCGGCGACATCACCTACGTCAAGACTACGCTTGGCTGGGTGTACCTTGCCGTGGTACTTGACCTATGCAACAAGGAGGCGGTGGGTTATGCCGTGAGCAAGAACATCGACACGGAACTTGTCAAGCGCGCGTTGTCCAATGCCATCATGCAACGCGGCCATCACGACGGACTAATCTTCCATTCCGACCGTGGCGTGCAGTACAGCAGCATGGGCTACCGCACGATGCTCTCGGAGAATGGGATAACGCCCTCGATGAGCGCCCCGGGCTGCCCCTACGACAACGCCTGCATGGAAAGCTTCTTCGCAAGCTTCAAGAAGGAGATGGCCTACAGGCGAGACTTCAAGGACATCGAAGACGTGCGGGAGGCCGTTTTCAGGTACATCGAGCTGTTCTACAACCGGAAACGGCTCCATAGTTCGCTCGGTTACATGACACCGGTGGAATATAGGCTGTCAAAACAGGCTGCCTAGACCACAAGGGTATACCACTTAACAAGAAAAAAGGATATATTTTAACTTAACCGGTAATGAATATGGTTGTTCATGAACCCACTATTAAAAAAACTACAAATCCACAAACGGCTCCCTTCCGGGAGCCGCTAATTTTTTTATTAAACTGTCCGAAAGCTATTCCACCGTCACGCTTTTTGCGAGGTTGCGTGGCTGGTCCACGTCGTTCCCGCGGAGCACCGCGATATGGTAGGCGAGGAGCTGCAGCGGAACGCATGTCACGATAGGCATGAGCATCGGGATTGTCTTCGGCACCTTGATGAGGTGGTCCGCAAATTCGTCGAGCGGCTTGCAGTCTTCGGTGGTGACTGCAATGACGCGGCCGCCACGTGCCTTGATTTCGCGCACGTTGCTGATGACCTTGTCGAACAGCGCATCCTTCGGGGCAATCACGACCACCGGCATGTTCTCGTCGATAAGGGCGATGGGACCGTGCTTCATTTCGGCGGCGGGGTAGCCTTCGGCGTGGATGTAGCTGATTTCCTTGAGTTTCAGGGCGCCTTCCATGGCCACGGGGTAGTTGAAGTGGCGGCCCAGGTACAGGAAGTTGTTCGCCTTCGCGTACTTCTGCGCAATGCCCGCAATCTGGTCCGAAAGCTGTAAGGTCTGCTCCACGAGAGTGGGGAGTTCCTGCATGGCCTTCACGATGTCCGCGCCGCTTTCGAAACTGAGCCTGCGCTGGCGACCGAGCAAGAGGGCGATCATGGCGAGCACGGTCACCTGCGATGTGAACGCCTTGGTGCTAGCCACGCCAATTTCGGGACCCGCGTGCAGGTATACGCCGCCGTCGCTCGTGCGGGCGATGGTGGAGCCCACGCCGTTGCATATCGCGAGCGCGGTCGCACCCTTCTGCTGAGCCTCCTTGAGGGCCGCAAGCGTGTCGGCCGTTTCGCCGGACTGGCTGATGGCGAGCACGGGCGTGCCCGGCTTGATGATGGGGTTGCGGTACCGGAACTCGGATGCATATTCGACTTCCACCGGGACGCCTGCCAGGTCTTCGATCATGTATTCGCCGACCATGCCCGCGTAGTAGCTCGTGCCGCATGCGGTAATGATAATGCGGTTGATGTTTCTCAGTTCCTTGATGTTCGTGTCGAGGCCCGCGAGCTTGGCGTTGCCTTCTGCGCTGAGCAGGCGCCCGCGCATGGTGTTGCGCAACACTTCGGGCTGTTCGAAGATTTCCTTGAGCATGAAGTGCGCGAACCCGCCCTTCGCGACGGCGTCCGCGTCGAATTCCACGTCCTTGACTTCGCGCTGCACCTCGTGGCTGTTCATGTTCACGATGGAGTAGTTGTTGCCCGTAATCTGCACGATGTCGTTATCGTCGAGGTAAACGACCTTCTGCGTGTGGTTGATGATTGCAGAGACGTCACTCGCGAGGAAAAAGTCGGAATTGCTCCCGATGCCGAGGATGAGCGGGCTGCCACGGCGAGCCCCAATGAGCGTGCCCGGTTCCTCGCTACAGATGACGGCAAGGCCGAACGTGCCTTCCACCTTGTCGAGCGCCTTGAGCACGGCTGCCTTCAGGTCGCCCTTGTAGAAGCGGGCGATGAGGTGAGCCAACACCTCGGTATCGGTTTCGGACTGGAACTTGATGCCTTCCGAAATGAGTTTTGCCTTGAGGCTTGCGTAGTTCTCGATGATGCCGTTGTGGACAATCGAAATTTTCCCGTCGTAGCTTGTGTGCGGGTGGGCGTTTTCGACGGTGGGGGCGCCGTGGGTGGCCCAGCGGGTGTGCGCGATGCCCGTCTTTCCGGTAACTTTCTGCGATTTCAGCTTGTCTTCGAGTGCGCTTATCTTACCCGAAGCCTTCACCACGTGGATGCTGCCGTTCTCGATGACAGCGATGCCCGAGCTATCGTAGCCGCGGTACTCGAGCTTCTTGAGCCCGCCGACCAGGATGGGTAACGCTTCGCTTTGACCGATGTATCCGACAATTCCGCACATAAAAATTCCTTGAATGGGGTAAAAAAGAACTATACGGCAAAATATACGAAAAGAAAGTGTAAAAAATACTTTTATGTGAGAAAAATCACGTTTGATTTGCTATTTTAAATAGCGTCTAAAATAAACTCAAAAGAGGACACTATGAAAACAAAATTGATTATTGCCGCTGGCGCCCTCGCCATGCTCATGACCGGCTGTGACCAGCTGTGCCCGAGCAAGAGTGCTCCGGCCAAGACCTCCCTGGTTACCCAGAAGGATACGACCAGCTACGCCTTCGGTGCGCACTTTGCCAACCAGGTGTATGCCCAGCTCGTGGCCCGCGATTCCATTGAACTGGATCTCGACCTCTTTATCCAGGCTTTCAAGGACCGCTTCAACCAGGATTCCAGCAAGTACCTGATGAACGACTCCACCGTGTTTGCTACCCTCATGAACATCCAGCAGCAGAAGCAGCTTGAAGCCCAGAAGAAGGACAGCATCGCTTCTGAAAAGCGCAAGAGCGAAGGCGCCGCCTTCCTTGAGACGAACAAGACTGCCGAAGGCGTCGTGACGACTGCTTCGGGCCTCCAGTATAAGGTGCTTACCGAAGGTACGGGCGCTACTCCGGGTGATTCCGACGTGGTCAAGGTGCACTACACCGGAACGCTCCTCGACGGAACCAAGTTCGATAGCTCCATCGACCGTGGCCAGCCGCTCGAATTCCCGATTAACGCCGTGATTCCGGGCTGGACCGAAATGCTCAAGCTCATGAAGGTGGGCGAGAAGGTTACCGCATGGATTCCGTTCGACCTCGCTTATGGACCGTACGGTCGTCCTCCTCAGATTCCGGGTTACAGCCTGCTCGTGTTCGAAATGGAACTTATCGATACGAAGGCTCCTGAAGCCCCGAAGGCTGAACCTGCTGCCAAGCCCGCCAAGGCTGTGAAGGCTGCCAAGCCCGCTGCCCCGAAGGCCGAAGCCAAGCCTGCCGAAGCCCCGAAGGCAGAGGCCAAGCCCGCCGAAGCCCCGAAGGCTGAATAAGGCGGTTTAGAAAATCGTAAAAATACCTCCGCTCAATGCGGAGGTATTTTTATTTGCACCGCAGGTGCGCACGTAAATAATTCGTGCTTACCATAATCTTGTGACTAGAAACGAAACGAATTATTAAGTGTCGGGAGGGTCTTAGGGAGGGCTCGCCCTCCCTAGTCTAAAAACCCTATCTGCGGATTATCCTGAACAACCCGCGGTCGAGTTCCTTGTTGTCGCGCTTCTTCGCAAGCGTGAAGTGTCCCTTGTCGACGGTGCCGTAGCCCTGCGTACGCTGTGCCGTGCCCTCCTTCGCGAGCTCAACCGCCTTCTGCATCGCCTTGTCGGCATCACCTTCTTCAAAATCCGGGACAATTCCGTACTTCTGGTAGGTTCCCCAGTTCTTGTCCAGGAGCCTCATGCTGGTAATGCCGGTGAGGCCGCCTGCGATAGTTGGCAGGTACGATTGCCCGATGGCCTTGCCGTAGGTGGTTTGCCCCACGACGGGTGATTTCGTGTTGCTCACGACGCCTGCAACCATGAGTTCTGCACAGCTGGCGCTATTGCTGTCCGCGAGAATCACGTAGTAGCGCTCGGCTCCGATGCCGTCCTCTTCGGTAATAAAGGTGGTCGTGTCGATATAGGGTTCCTCGGTGAGGGAGTCAATGGTGTGGCTGATAATCGTGATGATGGTGTCGTTCTTGGGGAGCATTTCTGCCGCCATGTTGACGCAGTGCTCCACGGTGCCGCCCGGGTTTCCGCGAAGGTCGATGATGGTGGATTTCGCGCCGGCGGTTTCTTCCAGGGCGTCAAGGAACTCTCCGTAAGTGCCGGTAACAAGTACGGTCGTGTCCGTAAATTCGCTGACGGTGATTACCGGGATGGAGTCGACCATGTCGACAAAGACTGTGGGGGAAAAGTATTGGTCGAACGTGATTGAAATATTGAGGGTGTCCTCGCCGCGCTTGATGGCGAAGGGGATGGTTTCTCCGGCGTCGAATACGGCTTCGAGCCTCCTGAAGTGCTGCTCGTTGCGGGGCTCCCTTCCGTCAATCATAAGCAGTGTGTCTCCCTTCAGCACGCCCGCCTTGTCTGCAGGGCCGTTTTTATACACGTGCTTGAATACGAGCGTGCCAGAATTGGTGCATAAGCCGTCCGTTGTACAGTTGGTTTCGATAATTTCCTGAAAGTCTGCGCCGATGCCCGCCGTCGCTTCGGAATAGACCAACTGCTTGAGAATCCTTTCTGCAATATACGGGCTGAAGTAGTTCGTGAAGTTGTCGCTCAGGGTCGAGTACATGTACGATACGTCGGGGAATTCGTAGTCGTCCTCGGTAAATCCGTTCTTTGCGCCTTCGTCGAGGTACTTGTTGACGTCCTTGACTTCCGTTTCGGCATTGACGTACATCGCCTGGAGAAAGAAATTCGTGAAGAGTAATTCCTGCTGGGCCTTGGGTAGACGGTTAAAGGAGTCCTCGTCCATGTAAGGCGATAGAATTTCTTCGTCAGAAGCGGATGTCGTGCAGGCCTGGAACAGCAATGCCGCTGCACTAAGCCCAGCTATAAACAGATGCGTGAATTTCATACATTCTCCTTTTTTATCGCATACGTTTACGTATGCGCGAGGCTAGCTTTGCTTGCTGAAGTTTTTTTCTTTACCAAACTACAAAATTTTCGACAAGTGCGCCGCCGGGAATCTCGTATCGGGGCCTTTCGGGCACGATGATTTCCGGTTCGTTGACAACATTTCTAGACATGGAGCCTGCCGCCTTTGCGGGCGCATAGCCGGTCTTTTTCGGGACCCCGCCGAAGTGAACCTCCGCCGCCTCGATGGCACACGCGATGCTCGCGCCGCCTTCACAGCGGTACTGGGGCACGAGCCCCTTCTTGTGGTACGAATTCCCCTTCGGGGTCAAGAACTCGAGCGTCGTTATGGTGGCAAGCCCCCCTGCGGGCGTGCTCCAGGACGATTGGCCGATTCCCTTGCCGTAGGTGGTAATGCCCACGAGCGGGATATCTTCGAGTTCGGTGACCGCGGCTGCAAAAATCTCCGCGCACGATGCGCTCCCGTTATTGGCGAGCAACACGAACTTCCCGCCTTCTCCGGGGTCGCCCGCGGTGGCGTCGTTTTTCGTGTTGTACTCGGTGCGCTTCCCGTCGGGCGAGAACGCGTACCATTTCCGGGAAGAAAGCGTCCCCTGCCTTACGAACAGGTCTGCCATGCGGATACACTGGTCCACGTGCCCGCCGGGGTTGTTCCGGAGGTCGAGAATGCGCGGTGACTTGTCGCCCGTAGAGGATTCCAGGTATTTCTTGAGTTCCCCGTAGGTGCCGTTTTCGCGGTCGTACGTGTCGGGCTTGAACTCGCGGATGTTGATGACCGCATGTCCGCCGACCGTATCCACGAATACCGTCGGGGCGTAGATGGTCTCGCGCTTCATGTCGTAGGTCTTGACCTCCCCGTTGTACTCGATTTCGAGGGAGATGTCCGCGGTATCGTTGAAAACGCTCCTGTAGGTGGAGTAGGCGTCGTCGCCGGTAAGTTCGACCCCGTTTATCGAAATGACGTTGCCGTAGCGGGGGACGCCCGCACGGTCGGCGGGGCTTTCGGGGTACACGCGGTTGATGAACAGCGGATGCTCGAGGCTCACGTCGCGCAAGAACTCCACGCCGATGTCGCCGGTGATGATGCTCGTGTTGCGCGACTCGATGACTGCCTCGCTGTGCGAAGGTTCCGTATAGCGGGTGTACCTGTCGGTAAGCGCGTTGAAGAGTACCTGCACGGAATCGCCCTCTTCGGGTATCGCCGCCAGTTCTTCCCCGTAGAGGTAGGTCTTTTGCAACAGCCAGTAGTTGTATTCGTACTCGCTTGGCGCAGGAGTGCTATCTACAGGCGACAAAAAGTCGCTGCATGCAGCAAGGAACGCTAGTGCAGGCAGTACACATGCAAGGACAATACATCTGTGGATACTCTTTTTATGTGTAATGCAGGACGTGTAATTTCTCATTTCACACTCCTCACTCCACTCTCCACATTGCGCCCCGGGCGCCTACTGATCTACCTTCAGGCCCTTCTTGTTCAGGAGTGCGTGCGGTACGCCTTCTTCCATCGGGTTTTCCACGACGGATACTGTCTCGAGCTTGTCGCACTGGCTGAGCGATTCGGGGAGCGTCGACAGCTGGTTCGCGTCGAGCACGAGTTCGCGGAGTTTCTTGAGGTTTCCGAGTTCGGAGGGCACGCTGCTCAGGCTGTTGCCCGAAACCATGAGAATCTCGAGGTTCGCAAGCTTCCCGAGGGATGCCGGGATGGAGGCGAGTTCGTTGTTGTCGAGGTAGAGCTTCACGAGGCTCTTCATGTCGCCGATGGTCGCGGGGATTTCGGAAAGCATGTTGTCGTGGAGGCTGAGCTTGGTGACCTTTGTCCACTTGCCAATCTCTTTCGGGAGGTCCAGGAGCTGGTTCTTCGCGATGTTCACCGTATTCAGGTTCACGAGGTTCCCGACGCTAGCCGGCAGTTCGGACAGGCTGTTGTAGCCCAGGTAGAGGTGGTTCAGGTTCTTGAGCTCGCCGATGGTCTCGGGGAGCTCCATCAGGTCGTTCTCGCTCACCGAGAGGCTCTTCAGGTTCTTGAGTTTCCCGATTTCGTCGGGTATTTCGACCAGCTTGTTGCGGTCGAGGTTCAGTTCTTCGAGGGAGTCGATTTCGAAAAGCTCGGGCGGGAGGAGCCTGAGTTCCTTCTGGGACAGGTCGAGCGATTTGGCCTTCTCGGCCTTTGCCTTGGCAATAATATCAAGCAGATTCATACGTCACTCCTTGTCGATAGTTTCTCTCCCCTAAATCATAGTATTTTTACCCGATTTTGCGGAAGCGGCGTCGAAAAAAAAGAAAAAAAACGATTTTCTGTACATTTGTTCACTATTTTTTGACGTTTGTAGTGGTGTTTTTACAAAAGATTTGTTATTTTTTTACTCAAATTGTAGTTTTGAAACTATTTTTAGTGTGCGAATTACGATACTGGCATATTATGTAATGTTTTTATATGGTATGCCGCCGGTATAATAGTTGAGGAAAAAATGGAACTAACAAAATCGCAGGAACGCCGTCTGGCATTTGTCGCTAGCCTCCTAAGCTTGAACCCTAACGATCCCAACGACCGAATAAAGGCTCTCCGGCACCTGAACCTGGACGAAAACGGCTGTTTCCACGGCTTCCAGTATTCTCAGGGCTTTATGGAGTTCTTCATATTCCTGGACGAGGATACCCCGCTCGAGAAGGTTGTCGCGCACCTGAATTCCGACCTCAAACTGCTCCAGATTGCCGTTTTCCGCACAAGTGACCCCACGAACCCGTTCTTCCTCTCCCTGCGTGAAGAGGCAGACCCGTGGGACGTGAAGAAGATTTCTGACGGCGACGAGGAGGAAGATGAAGATACTCCGGCAAGCCGCCCGTACATGGAAACGCTCCAGATTACGGTGCTCCGCACCAAGGCTAGCCGCGACCTCACCGACTCTGAACTGGAACGCACCCTCAAGGATATGCGCCGCAAGCTCGGTATCTGGAAGAACGAGGTGAAGGCCAAGCTCGAGATTATCGCCGAGCATGACGACCTTACCCGCGACCTCCGCAGCGCCGACGACAAACTTGAAATCGTGATGGAATCCGAACCGCTCCACCTCACGAGCGACCATGGCGAACTCTTCCTCGGTTTCTGCCCCATCCGCACGATTTTCGATTACCACGTAGCCCTCGGCAAGCGCCTCAAGACAAAGCACAATATGGCCATCGTCTCGAGCAACATCCGTACCTACCTCGGTAACCTCACGCATACGAACGCGGCCCTCATCGACGCCTTCCAGACTATGGAACGTAACGACGACGAGAACGTGAATATCGACGACTTCCCGTTCCTGCACAACGGTATGACCCTCACGGGTGATGACCTGCGCGCCAAGGAACGCGACGGCAAGAAGGTGCTCGTCATCGAACGCCCGAAAATCATTAACGGTGCCCAGTCCCTGTTCACCTACGAAACCTACGCGAAGAAGAGCAAGAAGCCCGTGAACCCGCAGGTGCTCGTGAAGGTCGTGGTGCCGTACCCCGGTGCCGACAACTTCCTGAACCAGGTGACCATGGCCAACAACCGCCAGAACCCGGTGTTCAGTTACCACCTGCGCGCCGCAGACGACCTGCAGTTCTTCATTTGGCAGCGCTACCAGGAAGAAGGCTTCACCTACGTTTACAAGGATGGCGTGCGCCTCAAGGCACGTACCCGTAAGCTCGAAGTCCGCATGCGCCCCGAACTCGCCAAGACTTTGTTCATGATGGACGGCAAGCTCAGCGAATGCCGCTCCAGCGACTGCATTTTCGACAAGGAAACGCTTTACCAGCGTTGCTTCGGTGCGTTCGTGCGCGTCGCCCCGGACAAGGAAAAGGATTTCGTCCGCAAGACTATCGCCTTCACGAAGGCATGGCAGCTCCTTAGCCGCCTCCCGATTAAGATTCGCAAGGTTACCCCGGGCAAGGGCGTGTCTATCGAGGCCAACGACGATAACCCGCTGACCAAGATTACCTGGAATGGCCGCCTGGAAGACAAGTTCATCTTCCGTAGCGCCGTGAAGGACCTGGTGGTGGCTCTCGCGCTCAAGCACTGGCTTGTGTACGGCGACCCGATTCAGGATTTCGAATGGCTTGTCGACAACGAACTCAACTTCAACGAGTCTATCCTCAGGTACGCTTCGAAGATCTACACCGAAGACCTGAAGGGCATTCTCATCAACGAGTTCAAGGACAATCCCGCCTACTACGACACGATTACCACTATCGACAAGGATAGCGGCGAATCCGTGGAACGCCGCCTGTGGAAGGGCTTTGCGAACACCGCCACTTACGACAAGATGATGGATCTCCTGTGCAAGAAGAATCGCTCTTGGGAAAAGTGCCGCGGCGGCATCGAAATGTTCATCTAGTCGCAGGCTAACAGCCCTAAGGATTTAATCCCCGCCCCGGCGGGGATTTTCTTTTTGGCATTCACAGCACCGCAGGTGCCCACGCAAATAATCCGCGTACATAGTGCACAAACATCTTGAACCACAAACATTCGTTTTATGCATGCAATAAACTTTTCGGATAAGAAACAAACGGCTTATAAGTGGAAGGCGTCGGCCAAGGATGGGGAGGGTGCAGGGAGGGGCCCGTGCGGCCTTCGCAACTCTGAGCTGGGGCCCCTCCCGCATGACTTTTAATCCTTAATTTTTTGCAACTTTGAAATTGCAAAGTGAAAATTTGCTAATTTGGCAGAAAATTCACTTTTTAACTGAATTTGGCTCGGCTGAATTCTGTATTTTGTGATTGTTGCTTTTGAAAAGGTTCTTACATAGAACCCGCTCGGGTTTTCTGGCCCTGTGCCTTACGGCATTCGGCATCGCGTGGTCTCAGGAAGATTCTTCCGTGAGCGTTTCCGCGTCTGCAGATGAACCCGAAAATGCGGAAGCGGAAGAGGCTCCGGACCCGGCAGAGACCGAGTGGCAGCCGACCCTCCAGTACTTCCCGCTGCCGGCATCTTCGAATCCGCTGAATAGCCTGCTTCCGTTCGGGGGCGTGGGCGCATCGCCCCGCCTGATGAAGGAAACGAAGGGCCAGGTGTTCGACCACGAAATCAACATGGCGACCCGCGAGCTCGACGTGAGCGAGAAGCGAGTGAACAGCGTGTCGCGAGATACGACTACGCTCTGGACGGCGCACTACCCCGAACTTACCGACTACGTGGCAGACATGTACGACGTGGGCCGCAAGAACCTGTGGCTCAATAGCCTTATCGGCCAGCGCGACGGCGGGTACGAGGCGCCCGAGACGGGCTCGATGTTCGACATCACGATTCCGGTGAACATGCCCGCGTGGATGAAGACCTTCGGGTTCGACAAGCCCAAGCTGATGCTCCAGGGTACCATGAACGTGCGCCTGAAGGGCTATGGCGAGATTGACGATGCGGAAGGCAGTACCAAGACGAGCCTCTGGCCTTCGCCTTCGCTCGATTACGAACCGAGCTTCATGGTGAAGGGCAAGATAGGCCCTTACGTGACGGTCGAGATTAACAACGTGGAAAGCGGGCTTGGCGTGCAGAACCAGGTGCGTGTGGTGTACGAGGAATCGTTCAAGGACGAGTTCGAGGACTACATACTGCAGCGCGTGGAAGCGGGTACCACCTCGCTCTCGCTTTCGGGTACGGAACTTACGGGTTATTCCGAGAACCACCAGGGCCTGTTCGGTATCAAGGCGGACTGGAAACTGGGTGACTGGCGGCTCACGACTATCGCGTCGCAGGATGGTGGAAGCCAGGAGGAATACACCATCAACGCCTCGGAGACGACAACCGAATTCCAGGTGCTCGACAAGCAGTTCGTGTCTTACCGCTACTACTTCTTGAACCACGATGCACGTGACAAGTACGTGAACGCAGCCATTGCGGGCCGCACCACGTCGAGTTACCCGGCGACGGGCCTCAAGCTGTTCAAGAGGAGCGCTCTCAACAACAAGAACGACGTGTGGCGCGATGTCGTGGTCATGTACACTGCCCCGAACGGCAAGACCATCGAGAAGACAGTAGAGCGCATGGTGGAAATCCCTGCGAGCGAGTACTCCTACGACCCCAAGACGGGTATCGTGAAGGTGAACGGCGTGACCCGCTCTACGCTGCTTGCCGCCCTGTGGAGTAACGACGGCACCGGACGTACGGGTACGACCATGAGCCATGGGGCTAAAATCGTGCTTATCCAGTGGGATGCGGAACTTGCCGAACTTACGGACATCGGGAAGCTCATGCTGCGAAACGTGTACGCTATTGGCATTACGGATGCGAGTTCCTCGAATTTTGTGCTCCGCATGAAGAACAAGTCGGGCGTGGCGGGAACGTTCCTCAAGACGCTCGGCGTCGCGGACACGACGACGGGTACGCCCCTCGTGAGCGATGCTACGATTTTCAAGAAGGATGCAAGCGGCAACTACACCGGCGAAATGTGGCTCCCGTGTAAACCGCTTTCGGAGTATTCCGGACCGAACGCTACGGAGCGTGCACGGGCGAACTGCCTGGAACCCTTGCGCAACCTGGATTCTACGAACGTGGTGGCGCAGCTCTACTCGCTCCCGGTCTACAACCTGAGCCGCTACACGAGCCAGTTCTACTTTGAATCGGTGGGCAAGCGCCGCAGTTCCACGATCAGTGTGCGCGACCCGAACTCGAGCTACTCCGTGAGCGGTTCCAGCTGTATGGACATATCGCCGGGTACCGAAAAGCTCACTGCGGGTTCTACCGTGCTTACCCGCGGCACCGACTACGAGGTGAACTACGAGCTCGGCCAGATTGAACTCTTGAGCGAACGCGCGCTTGACCCGAACAAGGAAATCAAGGTCACCTTCGAATGTGAACCGCTGTTCGAGATAGACAACAAACTGTTGCTGGGCGCCCGCGCGGAACTCCCGCTGGAACGCTACGGGTTCGGTACGGGATCGCTCTTTGGCGTTACCGCGCTCTACAAGAGCCAGAGCACTACGGCGAAGACCCCGACGCTCGGTAACGAACCGTTCTCCAGTGTGCTGTGGGGTATGAACCTCCGCCTGCAAGATACGGTGCAGGCCCTGACCGACCTCGTGAACAAGATTCCGGGAATAAACACGGACGCAAAGTCCAGCTGGCGGTTCGAGGCCGAATTCGCGGCGAGCAGGCACAACGCGAACACGAGTGACGATGTCGAGGCTCTGGTGGAAGATTTCGAGACGACGTCGAACGGTCTCACGTACCCGCTCTCGAGGCTTTCTTGGTACCATGCTTCTCCTCCGGGCGGTTCGGATGCAGATGTCTCGACATACATAGAGAACCTGGACTACAAGCACCAGGGCGAGTTCATCTGGCACAGCAACAATACGGAACTGTACAAGTACATCTACCCGAATGTCGGCAACTCCGATGTCGACAACCAGCACCTGACCGTCCTCAAGATGACTCTCCGTGCAAACGACAACCTGGTGGGCAACTCCTGGGGCGGCATCATGCGCCCGAATAGCGCCTACTACCAGGACCTGAGCGAGATGAAGTATATCGAGGTGGTGGCGCGCGGTAACGTGGGCTCGCTGTTCCTCGATTTGGGCCAGGTGAGCGAAGATGTTTCCATCAACGGCTTTGCGCCGAACGGCGAGTACGATGGCGAAAACGACCTGGGCTCGACGACTGCGCTCCATGACAGGGGCCTGGACGGCAAGACGGGCGACGAGGAAGAACGCCAGGTCTGGGATTGTCGCATTGCCGGGTGTATCTCCTCGGTAAAGAATTCGACGAACTCCGGCCCCACGACGGATATCGCGCTTGATAACTTCAATGATGACCTGGACGATGACAGTGACCCGCCGGTAACCATCAACGGAACCGAGAACAACTCCGGTGAACGTACGTACGATACCGAAGACATCAACAAGAACGGTTCGCTTGATACCGACATCAACTTCGTGCGTTACCGCATTGACCTTTCGGATACGAACGAGGCCCATTTCGAAAAGTTGAAGAACGGATGGCGCAAGTGGCGCATTCCGCTGAACCAGTACGATACGGTTGTGTCTTCTGCGGGTAGCGACTACAAGTCTATCCTTGCGCAGTCGCTCTTTACCAGGCTCTGGATGGGCAAGCTTAATCCGGGCGTGGCCGAGGCGAAGGTGCAGATTGTTGGCCTTGCCGTGGTGGGGAATGCCTGGGAAGAAACGACTGTTGCCGACTTCTACAAGACATCTTCGACCGAGAATTCGCAGATTGTTAGCGTGAACGGGATTGAAACTTCCGTTTCGGAATCGGTGGGCACGACCGATACCACCTACGTGAAGGTCTCTACCATCAATAGCCGCGAAAACGCGAATACGTATTTCAAGAGTCCGAACACCAAGACGGAACGCGATTCCGAGACGAACGCCCCCCTGAAGGAAACTGCGCTGGTACTTGACTACCAGAACATGAACCCTGGCCAGGAAGTGGGCGTGACGCGCATATTCGAGACCGACAAGAAGGACCTATCGTCGTACAAGTCGCTCAAGATGGAAATTCACTACGTGACGAAGGCGAAGACGTCGAAGGCTCCGGTGCGTTTCGCGTTGCAGTTCGGTTCCGGCTCGCTTGAGGGCTCGAACGATTACTATGAATGGAGCTTCCGTCCGGTAATGTACGATAGCACATCGTGCGAACGCGAGCAGGATTGCCACGAGCAGAACTGGCTTGCGAACGCCTTCGCGATGAACGTTTCCGACTTCTCGGATTTGAAGCAGGGACGCCGCCCGCCGTTCGTGGAACCTGTCGTGAAGGAACTTGGCGGCGATCGTGAAGAACGGCTGAGGCTGGTGGGTAATCCGGCCGTGACGAGCGTCGACTGGATGCGCTTCGTGATTATCGCGGATTCGAGCGCCTCGGCGGAAGACCTCGAGGGAACCTTCTGGATCGATGACCTGCGCCTTTCGGACATGGATACTGAATGGGGCTATGCGGCCCGTACATCTGCGCAGGTGAACTTTGCCGACTTCCTTTCTGTTTCGGGTGCGGTGCGTTACCAGGACGGAGCCTTCGCGACACTTTCTACTTCGGGCGGTTCTCCGAAGCCCAAGCTTTCTCAGGCCGCATCGCAGCTCGATGTTTCGGGCGATATTACGCTTAGCCTGAACAAGTTCCTTGCCGATAGTCTCGGGTTCCATATCCCGATGAGCCTCGGTTACAGGAGTACGACCAAGCGCCCCTACATGAAGCCTTCCGATGACCTGACGCTTGACCGCAGCAGCTTTAGCGAACTCACGAAGGACATGTTCCAGAACGAACTCGCCGTGACGAAGGACAAGAAGGAACAGGAACTCCGTGACGACGCTCAGTCGAAGGGCTACCAGTCCTACACCCGTGAAAAGAACTTCAGCATCAGCTATAGCAAGAGCTACAAGGCGGCCGATTCCAAGGTGGGCGAGGCGCTTTCGCAGATATTCCTGGAACGCCCGGCGGCGAGCTATTCTTACCGCCAGTCCGAGGGCCGCGCGACGACCGCATCGGATTCCACGTATTCTTACCATACGGTGCTCGAGTACAAGCTGGGTACGTTCAGCCTCTTCAAGTTCAAACCGTTCGAATCCCTCGCGAAGTCCGAAAACAGCTTCCTGAAGGCTCTCGCGAAGACGGAATTCGAACCGTGGCCGCAGACGTTCGACGTGACATTGTTCGACTTCAACTACGTGCGCTATGTGAACCAGGTGCGCGACCCCGACTACGTGGAACCGCAGGTGGACAAGGTGGTGACCTACACGGCGGACTTGAACCACAAGCTGAATATGCGCTGGAACATCCTTTCGTTCCTGTCTACGAGTTACTCCCTGAACATCAAGCGTGACATGTACGGAGGCGGTGACCGCGAAGGATTCGTGAAGGAAAACTTCTTCAGCCCCGACGAAGGCGGGCTCTTTGCGAGCGGCTACGTGTTTGACTACGACCATACCGACAGGAAGGTGTATGTTTCCCGCGACAGTCTCGTGATTATCCCGACCGATACTATTGCGAAGAAAGATGCAAATGGGCAGCCGATGGCAATCGACATGTCGAACCCGGATTCCTACGAAATTCGCTATGACTCCACCACGTTCTACAAGGTGGATAGCGTGGGTACCCGCGAGTACGGCAAGTCCTACGGCATATTGAGGAACGAACGTTCCCGCACGCAGCAGTTCAAGATAAACTTTAACCCGCGCCTGGTGCCGTTCCTGCCGTTCAACATGGGGTACACCTCTGACTTTAACCAGCAGAAGACCATTCCCGACAACTTTGACTTTATGGACCAGAACAATCTCGAGAAGAACTACTGGACCATATCGCAGACAAACCGCTTCGAGTTCAGCCCGACCTTCAAGATTGTCGACTTCCTGAAACTCTTCGGCAAGGAATCGAAGGCCGTGAGCGCGGTGGAAAAAATCAAGTGGCGTGAAATACGGTTCAACTGGACCGCGAGTACCAACACGCTGGGCGAGAACTTCACGCTGGCACAACTGTACGAGCAGCAGGGCGTGACTCCCTTCCAGTACTACCTCTACGGTCTCGGTATCGGCAACGGCTACCGCAATCGCGGGCTCTGGAACATTGTTTCAGGCGACATGGGGCTTACCTCCCGCGGAGATTTCGAAAAGTTCGGGCAGTACCGCAACAGGGATGTTGATACGCTTGTTTACCAGGGCAACTTCCGCCATGCGGTATCGCGCAGCTTCCAGATTGGTACGGGCATCACGCTCCCCATCTGGGATATTGGCCTTACCGGTGATTTGCAGTGGAAGGAAGATTTCGCGCAGTCCCGTGAATACCCGCTGTACATCGACACCACAACGGTGTGGCCCAAGATTGGCGTGGGTGTGACAATCCCGAACTTTGCCCAGCGCGTATCGTTCCTGAATACTTTCAAGAGCGTGAGCACAATCCACAGGTTCGATTTCACGAAGACGACGAGCGTGAAGCCCTTCCAGAGCGCGGAAGATTCCTGGTCGTACCAGATTAACTTCAACCCGCTGGTGCGCGCTACGTTCCTGTTGCAGAACAACCTGAAGATTGAGAACAGCGTGCGCATGAAGATAGAGACTACGGATAGGCGCCCGAAGGAAGAGGTTATCGGGCTCCCGTGCTGGCCCGACTCGCTCGGTAACATCGCCGACACTACGGACTACTTCTGGAATACGCCCTGGATATACACGGCGCTTTACAACGACTTTGCGTTCAATATCGGCGATGACTTTACCATATCGTACCCGCTCAAGCTAAAGCGCGGGTTCCAGCTGTGGAAATGGTACTTCAAGCTCGACAACAACGTGGACCTGAAACTCACTGCGGGCTACGACTACAACAAGACCATCCGTAAGGAATACACGCCTGCAAACAAGGATTACAACATGTGGAACAAGGAGAGCGGTACGGACGGTGTGTTTAGGGAATGGAAGTTCGATTCTGAAGACCTCTCGGCGTACAACATGACGGACAACCCGACCGCATATAACCCCGAGCTGAAACTGACTGACCGCACGGTGCCTTCACGTACGCACGAGTGGTTTATCCGCCCGAGTGCAAGCTACCAGTTCAACAAGATGGCGTCGATGAGCAGCTACATTGAGTACAGGCAGATTCACGAGAAACTCGATGACGAAACCCCGCACCTGCGCCAGATCCTGCAGTTCGAAATCGCACTCCTCCTGAGATTCAATTAACTTGAAGTTTATTCGCATACGCTGAGCGTATGCGCGAGGACTTACTTTATAATCCCCACTTCGCTGAGCTTTACGAAGCCCTTGATCTTTTCGCCGAGGCGAATCTCTGCGAAGTTGCCCTGCACAGAAATAACCTCGAAGCTCGTGCCTTCGGAAAGTGTGTTGAGCGTTTGTGACTTGTCGCTCGGTGCGCTTGTCACGTCGGCATCGGCTGCAGTCACCACGCCGGTAATTTCGGTCTCGAGGACAATTACCTTGTAGGCGGCACTCGCCCCGATGATGCAGAAGACCGTCGTGAGCGCGAATACGATTCCCGTACAGATATTCTTGCGGGTCTCTCCGATAACAAGCTTGCGGGCGATAAGCACGAGCGTGATAATCCAGAAGAGGGCGAGCAGCGTGAAAAGTTGCGCCTTGAGGGAAAGAGCGTGGTGCGCCTTGAATAGCCCGGTGAGGATGGGATTTTCTTCCTCGTCTTCTTCCACCTTGTCGCGGGTCATGGCCTGCGCGAACTTGAGGTTGTGCATTATGTCGTCATCGGTGGCGCGGAGCCGGAGCGCCATCTTGTAGTAGTAAATCGAGAACCCGAGTTTGCCGTTACGGAAGTAGGCGTTTCCGAGATTGTAGTAGAGGTCGGCGTCTTCCATGCCGTTGTCGACGCAGGTGCGCCATTCGTCAATGGCTCGCTCGAAATCGCTCTCGTTGTACGTCTTGGCGCCGGCCTCGATGCCCGCGCACTTTTCGGTAGCAAATGCCGAACCGAAAGCCACTGCGATTGCAAATAAGATAAGCAAAACTTTTTTCATAAATCCGTCATCCATTATCCATCATCAATTATCAATTAAATATCCAGCTCTTCGCAAAGTTTTTCGACGTCGTCGAGCATCTGTTTCTGTTCTTCGGCGGAGGGATTCACCGGGGCGAACCGCGCGAACGCGCATTTTTCGAGCCAGCTGTCGATGGCCGCAATCGTCTCTGCGTTCATGCCGAGCCTTGCGAGTTCTTCCTTCATCTGCGGGCGGGTCATGCCCTTGAATTCCAGGTTCGTCTTGTCGCTCAGGTAGTCAATAAGCCCGTTTTCGAGCGCCGCATAGAGAGCCTTCGCGTCTCCCTTCTGGAGGGCCGCGCGTGCATTTGCGAACCGTGCCTTGAGCATCTTGTTTGCCTTGCCCTTGCGCACGAGGGCTGCATCGCTGTTGTGCTTGCGGCGCCTGCGGATTGCAAATGTTACGAGTACGTAGAACGGGATTGCCGCGAAGAATATGGTCCAGAAAATGGCGTTCCTGTGCGGGTGCGATGAACCTGCGTTCTTGCCGACCGCATGGATGAACCGAATGTCGTTACCGAGCGATTCGATTTCCTGCTTCTGCACGGCTGCGGGGCCGCTTGCGGCGACGGGGTTCTGGAAAACAGCCTCGGGAGCGTTTTCACCCTTCTCCACGTGGATATTCCAGGGGCCCGCCTTTGCGGTCTCGTACTTCTTCTTTGCGGGGTTGAACCAGCTGTAGGTAATCTCGGGTACGGTAAAGTCCCCCTTCTTTTTGGGGTAGAGGAACACCTTGATGCTCTTGCTGGTAGTGACCTTGCTGCCCACGACCTTCTTGCTGATATTGTTTTCGGGAGGTACGGAGCGGAAGTCGCTGAAGTCGGGGAACTTCGGGTCGGTAATGGTGCCGGGCGTTCCGTCGCCCTTGATGTCTACGGAGAGTGTGAGCGCTTCGCCCACCTTCACGTCGGTGCGGTCAAAGTCGGCGCTGAAGCTGTAGTTGCCCACCATCCCGCTGAAGTCCGCGGGCTTGCCTTCGGTGGGGAGCGGCTTTACGGTAATGTTTATTGCCGGTGTCTGGGTTTCGGCTTCGACGGATTCCTGCTGGATGCTCTGCGAATGGAATGACATGCCGCCCATCTGCTTTTTCTCTTCGACAATTTTCGGTTCGCCGCGCTTGGTGTACTTGAACTTGAACGGAGGAATTTGCAGATTGCCGCTCTTGGTGGGGCTAAGCCATGCGAATTTGGCGCTTGCCTGCATTTCGCGGCGGCTGCCTTCCACGGGTTCAAATTTTAGGTTCGAGAGGTCGCTACGGTGCACGATGAAGTCGTTGCCCGTATTCATGTCTGTCGCCTGCAGGTTGCCCTCGAAATGCTCGTAGGTGTGGAGCCCGAGCGTTACGTAGAACTGTTCGCCTTCATAGATGGTCTTCTTGCTTGCGGTAAGCGATACGCCGAGTGCATCGTCGGTATAGGCACGCTGGATGTTGATGGGAATGTCGCCCGAGATGGGTTGTTTTTGCCCTTCAAATTCGATTAGGACCTTGCCGATGTTCAGGCGCCCTGTCTTTTTGGGGGCCCTTAGCTTGAAGGTGTAAATGCGGGCCTTGTAGGCGCCGCGGCTTCCGCCTCCCCAGAAGGAATTGAACATTTCTTCCATGCTGGGGCGCATCACCTGGTCTGTACTGTCCATGCCCAGGAACGTGAATCCGTTCTGCGTGTCGATGGAAAAACCGCTCCTGTTTTCGGGCAAATCGCTTAACGGGTATACAAGCTGCAGTCCAAAGGTCTTGCCCGCTTCTACGCGCTCCCTGTCGAGTTGCAGGGAAGGCCGCGCGGACGCTCCGAGGGCGAGGGCAAGGCATATGAGTAGAATTCGTTTCATACCGCCAAAAATACCAATTTTTCGGGTAGAAAACCAAAATGAGGGTGCCGGATGCGGGGTATAGGGGCGGGGGGAGCCAGTTTTTGCCTGAAATCGGAGAAAAAAGTTTTTCTTATATAATTTTTTCCCTTGACGCGTTAGTAAATTTTTGTTAATTTTGGCCCGTCGTTACGAAAATCACATAAAAACGACGATAAAACGCAAAAATAAAGGATAAAAAGTCAATATGTACTGCATTCTCGCCGCCCTCCTGGTCAAGAGCTACAAGAAGTACGCCAAGCGCGCCTAATTGCCGCTCGGTTTTTTTTTTAGACATCTCTCTCTAGTGATTACCGGTTCCGCTGGATAGGCGGGCCGGTTTTTTTTATGCAAAATGGGCGCTTCTTGATAAAAAATCAATGCAAACTGGGTTGCGGTTCGTAATTTTGGCGTTTTCGGCATATATCTTTGGATTTGGGTGTATGAAAAACCAGGAGAACGTATGAAACTTGGCCTGATGTTTGGCGTAAAAATCGCGGCAGCCTTTTGCGCGGCGACCTTGTCTTTCGCGTCGACGGACAACCCGCTTACCCTCTGGTACAACAGCGATGCGGCGGGCGAATTCACGAACGCCCTCCCCATCGGCAACGGCTACATGGGCGGCATCATTTACGGTGGCGTCACAAAAGATATTATCGGCCTGAACGAGAGCACGGTCTGGTCGGGCGGCCCGGGCGACAACAACAAGCAGGGTGCGGCAAACCACCTGAAGGATGCCCGCGACGCCATGTTCCGCGGGGACTACAAGACTGCGGAATCCATCGTCTCCAACTACATGATTGGCCCTGGCCCTGCGAGCTTCCAGCCGGTGGGCGACCTCGTGATTACCACGTCGCATTCAGGGGCCACGAATTACCGCCGCGAACTGGACCTCAAGACGGCCATCGCAAAAACGACCTATACGAGCGGGGGAGTCAAGTACACCCGCGAATACTTCGCGAGCTACCCGGACCATGTGATTGTTGTTCGTTTGTCTGCAGACAAGTCGGGATCGGTGAGCTTCGGGGCGACCATGACAACCCCACATCGCAACAACAAGATGTCGAATAGCGGGAACACGCTCATTTACGACGTGACGGTCAATTCCATCAAGTTCCAGAACCGCCTGAACGTGGTGGCCGACGGCGGCACGGTCTCTGTCTCGAACGGGAACATCAATGTGCAGGGCGCGAATTCTGCAATGCTCGTGCTCACGATTGCGACAAATTTCAAATCGTATAATGACGTGAGCGGCGACCCGGGCGCCATTGCAGCCGATATCATGAGCAAGGTGAAGGGCAAGTCTTACGACGACCTGCTTGCGGCGCACCTGAAGGACTACCAGACGATTTTCAACCGCGTGAGTATCGACCTGGGTACTGCCGACGCGAGCGCAGGCGATATCACCAGCACCCGCGTGAAGAATTTCAATTCCACGAACGACCCCTCGCTCGTAGAACTGCATTACCAGTATGGTCGCTATCTGCTGATTGCGAGTTCGCGCAAGGGCGGCCAGCCTGCAAACCTGCAGGGCATCTGGAACAAGGACACGAACCCGGTTTGGGGCAGCAAGTACACGACCAACATCAACCTCGAGATGAACTACTGGCCGGTAGAATCGGCGAATCTCGGCGAGTGCGTGTGGCCGCTGATTGACAAGATCAAGAGCATGGTCCCGCAGGGAGAAAAGACCGCGAAGGTGCATTGGGGCGTAGACGAGGGCTGGGTGGAACACCACAATACCGACCTCTGGAACCGTACCGCCCCGATTGACGGCGCATGGGGCCTGTGGCCCTCTGGCGCAGGCTGGCTCAGCACGCACCTCTGGGAACATTTCCTGTTCAACCCGACTGACAAGGCTTACTTGCAGGACGTCTACTCCACCATGAAGGGGGCTGCGCTCTTCTTCGTGAACAGCCTTGTGGAAGAACCTGAAACCGGCCACAAGTACCTGGTGACGGCTCCGAGCGATTCTCCGGAAAACGACCACGGCGGTTACAACGTCTGCTTTGGCCCCACGATGGATAACCAGATTATTCGCGACGTGTTGAACTACACCATTGAGGCGTCCAAGATTCTCGGCGTCGACGAGGATGTTCGTGCCAAGATGGAGGCGACCGTCAAGAGGCTCCCGCCCACAAAGACGGGCAAGTACGGCCAGATTACGGAATGGTTGCAGGACTGGGATGACCCGAACAACAAGAACCGCCACATTTCGCACCTGTACGGCCTTTTCCCGAGCGCGCAGATTACGCCGGAAGAAACTCCCGACCTGATCAAGGGCGCAGGCGTTACGCTGAAGCAGCGCGGTGACGATGCGACCGGTTGGTCTCTCGCATGGAAAATCAACTTCTGGGCCCGCATGCACGATGGCGACCATGCCTACACGATGATCCGCATGCTCCTTACCCCGAACAAGACGTACAACAACCTGTTCGATGCGCACCCGCCGTTCCAGATTGACGGCAACTTCGGTGCGGTCTCGGGCGTGAACGAGATGCTCATGCAGAGCCACAACAACAGGATCAACTTGCTGCCGGCGCTCCCCTCGCAGTGGAAGGACGGCTCTATCAAGGGTATCCGTGCCCGCGGTGGTTTCGAGATTGATTCCATGGCCTGGAAGGGCGGCAAGCTCACGTATGTCGCCATCAAGTCCGATGTGGGCCAGACCCTGAATTTGGTCAGCGGTACGAATACCTTCACGACTACGACGGTCCCCGGCAAGATTTATGAATTTGACGGCAACCTCAAGCTCACGAACCAGCCGTTTGAGCCGGTAACGGTCCCGGGCAAGATTCAGGCCGAAAGCTACATCGCGATGGACGGCGTGCAGATTGAAGATGATACTGAGGGAGAGCCGAACCTGGGCTGGATTAACGATGGCGATTTCAGCGAATATCTGGTGAAGGTCCCGACTGCTGGCGCCTATACGCTTACGGCCCGCGTGGCGAGCGAGGCGGAGGCCGCCTCTACCATCACGGTTACGGATTCTACCGGCAAGGCGCTCGCGACCCTCACGGTAGACCCCGAAAAGACGAACGGCTGGAACGACTGGTACGAGACTACGGCGGATATCGCGCTTGCCGCGGGCGAGCAGAAACTCCGCTTCGAGTACTCCGGCGAGAGCAACTTCCTGATGAACTTTGACTGGTTCAGCATCGCGAAGGGCACGGATGCCGTACCCGAGGCGCGCAAGGCGGTAACGATGCTCGATGTGCGCCCCGTATCGCTCTCGAAGGGCTCTGTTTCGCTCATGATACGTTCCAATGCCGGCTTTAAGGTTTGCCTGTACACGGTGCAGGGAATGCTGGTTGGCACGCATGAAGGTTTCGGCAGTTCGCTCGTGGAATTCGGTGAAGACGGTAGCCTTGCCCGCGGGAACTACATTGCGGTCGTTACCAGCGGAAACCTGCAAAAAACGCTCAAAATCCGCGCTTTTTAGCCAAATCGTCATCCTGGGGCCAATGGCCCCGAGCGGACAGCACTTAGCTCGGTGAACCATTGACAACTTATCCACGCGAACATGGCTTTCACATGGATTTTTCCCCTTGTTTATGGATAATTTTAGAATGGTGAGTTAAAAAAGTCGCCTTTTTAGGCGAAAGGGATGTTCTATGAGTTTTGCCAAGACAGCAAAAATAGCCGTAGCCGTCATCGGTTTTGGGCTCTGCACGCAGGCCATGGCCGAAAACCCGCTTATCCAGACCTATTATTCTCCGGACCCGGCGCCTGTGGTGTTTGGCGATACGCTTTGCACCTATTCCGGCAACGACGAGGGCGGTAGCTTTTTTACGATGCATGGCTGGCGCGTATCGTGCACCACGGATATGGTGAACTGGACCGACATGAACACCCTCATTTTGGAAGCGGGTGACTTTAACGGTTCTGCCAAGAAAAACGGCGACTGGGCATCTCAATGCATTCGCCGCAACGACAAGTACTATTATTACGTGACCGTGGAATCTACCCGCGGAGGCCGCGCCGTCAACGTAGCCGTGTCCGACAAGAAGGAAGGCCCCTTCAAGGACGCCTTGAACGGCAAGCACCTGGCGGGCCCCAACTGGGACTACATCGACCCCACCGTATTTATTGACGACGATGGCCAGGCATGGCTCTACTGGGGTAACCCGAAGCTCTATTACTGCCCCCTCAAGGAGAACATGATCGAATGCGCAAGCGACATCAAGGTCTCCGATATGAGCACCTTTAACGGCAAGTATACCGAAGGCCCGTGGATTCACAAGCGCGGCAAAAAATATTACATGATTTACGCCGCCGGTGGCATTCCCGAATCCATTGACTATTCCTGGAGCGATTCCCCGACGGGCCCCTGGACCTACAAGGGCGTCATTATGCCGAGTAGCGAACCGGGTTCCGCGTTCACCGTCCACTCCGGCATTGTCGACTTTAAGGGCCGCAGCTTCTTCTTCTATCACAACCAGAAGAACGTGAAGGGTGGCGGCTACAGCCGTTCTACCGCAATCGAAGAATTCACCTGGAATGCCGACGGTACCATTCCCACGATCCGCGCCACCAACAATGGCGTCGTGAAGCCTATCAAGAACCTTGACCCGTTCGTGCGCGTGGAAGCCGAAACCAAGGCCTGGGTTGGCGGCATGACTGTCAATACGTCGGGCGGTTACACCATCATCGAGCATGTCGGTGCCGAATACGGCAATGTGTTCCTCACCAAGATGAACAGCGGATTCTATACCAAGGTGCGCTCCGTAGACATGGGCGACGGTGCCGACCGCATTATCGTTTGCACCAGGGGTAACGGCGGTAAGCTTGAACTCCATGCCGGTTCCGAAAACGGCGCTCTCCTTGCATCCATGAATATCCCTTCAAGTTCTGCTTGGGAAGAACATTCCTTCGACGTGACCGATGCTGCCGGCGTCGACGACCTGTTCTTTGTGGTAAAGCAGGGCGGGTTCGATTTCGACTACTGGTACATGGAAAGCGAAAAGACTGCTGTTCCGCAGACGGCCTACAAGGGCACTGCCGCTGCGGTTCCGGGTAAGATCGAGGCCGAAAACTATGACGAAGGCGGCCACAACAAGGCCTTCTACGACAATGACCGCGAAAACCAGGGCAAGGTCTACCGCGAAGACGAAGTCGACGTGGTGGACATTAGCGATTCCAAGTGCGGGGACGCGGCCTGCACGGGTTATGCCATCGGTTACACGCAAGAAAACGAATGGGTTGAATACACTATCAATGTCGCCGCTGACGCCAAGTACAACATCGTTGCGAACGTGGCTACCGCATTCGAGACCTCTGCAATGCAGTTGTTCATTGACGACAAGGAAATTACCGAATCTGTGGTGCTCCCGAAGGTTGACAGCGTATGGACTACGTACAAGGAAGTGGAAATCGGCTCCGTGGAACTCAAGAAGGGCGAACACGTGCTCAAGCTCCTGATTACGGGCGCCTACCTGAACGTGGACTGGATCAACTTCGTTGACCCGAATGCGGAAATTACGGCTCTCAAGCAGGTTCGCTTTGCCCCGATGGCCGAAGGCGAGTTCAACGTGTTCGGTGCGACGGGTAAGTACATCGGGCGCATTGACCTGGGCGCAGCGACCTCCACGCAAGATATGGCGGCATCGCTCAAGCGTGCCGGTTACGCGAGCGGCATGTACATCGTCCGCAGCGTCACGAACCGTGCCCAAATCCAGCGCGTGCAGGTGAGGTAAGCCTGCCGAACCATTGACAACTTATCCACGAAACCTCTTCTAGAACCATTTAAATACCCCCGAAAAAGGGGTATTTTTCTTTATGGTGTAGAATAAACAAAGAGGATGTTATGAAGAATTCCCAAATAGCCAAGGTTGTTTCGTGTGCGGCCATTTTTGCCGCGCTTGCGGGCTCCGCTTTTGCGCAGAGCGGCCCGAACGACGAATGGAACGGCAAACCGCGCGTTTTCGGCGTGAACCGGCTTAACCCGCACGTGACCTCGATGCCCTACACTACGGTGGAAGAGGCTGTCAAGGGCGACCGCCATGCATCCGAATGGTACCAGACGCTTTCGGGCAAGTGGAAATTCTACCACGTAGACAAGCCGAGCCAGCGCAACAACGACTTCTACAAGGACAACTACGACGTGTCCGGCTGGGACGAGATTCCTGTGCCGAGTTCCTGGCAGATTCTCGGCTACGACCACCCGATTTACACCAACGTGGTTTACCCGTGGGCGCAGAACAACCGCGTGTCCGCTCCGGGCGCCCCGACCGATTTTAACCCGGTGGGCCACTACCGCCGCACCTTCACCGTGCCCGCCAAGTGGGCCGGCAAGCGCATCCGCCTGCATTTCGAGGGCGTGGAATCCGCCTACTACGTGTGGGTGAACGGCAACTACGTGGGTTATTCCGAAGACTCCTTCACGGGTCACGAGTTCGATATCAACAAGTACCTGCGCAAGGGCGAGAACAACATCTCGGTGCAGGTGTTCCGCTGGTGCGACGGCTCCTGGCTCGAAGACCAGGACTTCATCCGCCTTTCGGGCATCATGCGTGACGTGTACATCTACGCCGTTCCCGAGGTCCATATTCAGGACTTCCAGATTGACGCTACCCTCACGAACAACTATACTGACGGCTTGCTGAAGACAACCGCCTGGATTTACAACTCCACGGGTTCCTCTTCGGGCGAATATACGGTGGAACTTTCGCTCTACAACGACGCCGGCAGCGAAGTGATTGCCCCGACTGCGCAGAAGGTCTCGGGTATCGGCGCGAACGGTGGCGAAAAGAGCGTGCATTTCGAAATCCCGTATGCCAAGCCGAATCGCTGGTCTGCAGAAACGCCGTACCTCTACACGGCGGTGCTCACCATCAAGGATAACGCGGGCAAGATAATCCAGGTCGAAAGCAACAAGATTGGTTTCCGCACGGTCGAAATCAAGAAGGACAACGGAGCCCCGCGCCTGCTGGTGAACGGCATGCCGGTCAAGTTCCATGGCGTGAACCGCCATGAGCTCGACCCGGATAACGGACGCGCAGTGAACTACGAGCGCATGGAACAGGATATCATCCTGATGAAGCAGTTCAATATCAACGCTCTCCGCATGTCGCACTACCCGAACAACCCGGTAATGTACGACCTTTGCGACAAGTACGGTATTTACGTGATTGACGAGGCGAACGTGGAAAGCCACGGCGCAAACGGCGACCTGCCCAAGAGCAGCGACGACTGGCGCGCTCCGGTGGTGGACCGCCTGAACAGCATGGTGCAGCGCGACAAGAACCACCCGAGTATCATCCTGTGGTCGCTCGGCAACGAGGCCGGTAACGGCAATGTGTTTGCCTCCGAACGCCAGCGTGCCCACGAAATCGACTCTACCCGCTACGTGCATTACGAAGGCGACAACAACAATGCCGACGTGACAAGCCAGATGTACTGGGGCTACGACTACATCGCCGGTTACAAGGATGCGAACAAGCCGGTGATGCTCTGCGAATACGAACACGCCATGGGCAACTCCGTGGGCGATTTGAAGGAATACATGGATGCCTTCTATAGCAACCCGCGCGCCTTCGGTGGCTTTATCTGGGATTTCATTGACCAGGGCCTGCACCACAAGGGCACTCCGTACTGGGAATTCGGTGGCATGTGGGGCGACTGGCAGAACGATGACAACTTCTGCGCGAACGGCCTCGTGTTCCCTGACCGTGCGATTCAGCCGGAAATGTGGGAAGTCAAGTATCAGTATAGCCAGCTGCGCGTGAAGAACGTCGATGCCGCGAAGGGCAAAATCGAAATCGAGAACCGCTACCTGTTCAAGAACCTCGGCGACTTCCTCGAAGGTATCTGGCAGCTCAGGGAAAACGGCAAGATTATCAAGGACGGCAAGCTGAGCGGCTCGCAGTTGAACATCGGGCCCCTCCAGAAGAAGGAAATTACCATCGAATTGCCGGACATCGAGACGACAATCGGTGCGGAATACCATCTGGATATCGATTTCCGCCTCAAGAAGGACGAACTCTGGGCGAAGGCGGGTCACAGTGTCGCTCATGAACAGTTCGGCGTCAACTATGACCAGCCCTGGTCTACCGAAGTGGATATCAGCACTCTGAGTGCCCAGAAGGTTTCCCGTGTCAGCGGCCTCACCATCGAAGGTACCGACTTCAAGATTACTTTCGACGAGAAGGCGGGTACGCTTGCCAGCTACGTTCTCGGTGGCGATACCATTATCAAGAACGGCGGTATCCCGAACTTCTGGCGTGCCCCGACCGATAACGACAAGGGCTTCAACATGGAAAAGGGCCACGGCGAATGGCGCAAGGCGAGCAAGAGCCGCAATGTGACCTCCGAAGTCAATGAGGTATCTCCGCAAGAAACACGTGTGACCTTCAACTTCAGCTTCCCGGACGTGGGCAGTTCCAAGATGAAGATGACTTACTACGTGTACGGCAGTGGCGATATCGTTGTGGAATACACGTTCAACCCGGATGGCTCCAAGAGCTACATCCCGAACGTGGGTACCCTCTTCACGGTGCCGGGCGGCTACGAAAAGGTGCGCTACTTCGGTCGCGGCCCCGACGAGAACTACATGGGCCGTAACCGTGGCAGTTTCATGGGCATCTACTCGACTCTCGTAGATTCCATGACGGTCATGTATATGGAAATTGGCGAAACGGGCCAGCGCACCGACGTGAAGTGGGCGACGCTCACCAGCGACAAGACCGGCAAGGGCTTGATGGTCGTGGGCAATCCGCGTATGGAATTCAACGCGCAGCACTACACTCCGGAACAGCTTTCCGATACCAAGCTCCCGTGGGAACTTAAACGCAACAAGGATATCACGATGCGTGTGGACCTGCACCAGATGGGGCTCGGCGGCATCAACAGCTGGGGTGCGGAACCGCTCAACGAATATCGCCTGAACGCGAACCGCGAATACTCGCATAAGTTCCGCATCGCTCCGATTCGCCAGCAGTTGAACGACCCGACCGAATACTCGCTGCTCGGCTTCAAGAACTTCGGATGGAACGACCTCCCGCCTGCAGCGTATGGCCCGGATGAAGTCGCCGGTATTTACAAGAACCAGCCGGAAAAGGATGTTACTGAGACGGCAAACGTCGGCACGGTAGAAACGACGGACAAACTGCGTACGCCCTCTGTGCTTGTACCCGAAGGTATGCGCTACTACAGGGTGTTCGATATGCAGGGGCGCCAGGTGGCAAGGTTCATGACCCGCGGTGTCGAAGACCTGCATGTTGCAACCAAGCGTGCGATTGGCCGTGCGGGCTCGTACCTGGTTCGCCCGGAACGGGGCGGCAACGCCTTCCGCATCGTCGTGAGATAGCCTAAAACCCCATTGCAATTTTGTCAAAAGTATTTGTTTTGGGCGCCTTCTTGGAAGGCGCCCTTTTACATACATTTATATGTGTGTATTTGTGCAAACGCACAAGGGATGGTTATATGTTCAAGAAAATTCCTGCAATCGCGCTGTTGGCTTTCACCCTGCCTGCAAGCGCTCTGGCTGCTGTCAACCTCAACGTTAGTCTTGGCGATAGTATCAAGCCGGTGACCCATGTGGCCACGGGCTCGCTCTACGGCCTTACGGAAACGCTCCCGAGCGATATCACGAAAGATGTAGCCCCGCTCAAGCCGAACGTGTTCCTTTCACCTGCGCGTAGCGGTAGCGGCCGCCAGCAGGGTATAGGCGGCGCATTCCTCGTTGCCCCGCGTGTCGAAAGCATCGGTGCCAAAATCCAGATACGCCTTGCCGACGTGTTGCCCGGCTGGCCGTACAAGTTCCAGAACATGAACCACTGGAAAAATGAGGTTACCTCGGTCATCAACGACAAGCTCAAATCGAACAACAAGAACTTTGACGGCTACGAAATCTGGAACGAACCGGACGGTACCTGGAAAAACGAGAACGGCGACTTCAATTCGGTGCTCTGGAAACAGACTTACGACCTGATCCGCCAACTGGACCCGACCGCAAAGATTATCGGCCCCTCGTATTCGTACTACAATTCCTCGCGCATGGACGCCTTCGTGAAGTACTGCTCGCAGAACAACTGCATGCCCGACGTAATCAGCTGGCACCAGTGGGGTAGCGCGAACTTCGTGAACACTGTCGAAAGCTACCGCAGTATCGAGAAGAAATACAACGTGTCTCCGCGCCCCTTCAGTATCAACGAGTATTCCTCCGAGGAACATTCCGAGGAAGGCTGCCCGGGCGTATCGGTGCCGTTTATCGCCAAGTTCGAACGCTATGGCGTCGAGAGCGCGATGATTTCCTGGTGGTTCGTACCGCTTCCGGGGCGTCTCGGCAGCCTCCTTACCTCCAATAACGAGCGCGGTGGCGGCTGGTGGCTGTACAAGTGGTACGGCGACATGAGCGGCTACATGGCGAAGGTCACGCCCCCAACGACAAGAGCGACGGCGTAGACGGCTTTGCCGCCCTCGACAAGAAGAAGGGCTTTGCAAGCATCGTGCTCGGCGGAAACACCAAGGGCGAAATCAGCGTGAACATTTCGGGCATTCCGGAGGCGTTCGGTAAGAAGGTGAACGTGGACGTGGAATACGTCGTGTGGGAAAACAAGGACAAGGCCGTGCCTTCTACCACTCCGGTTTCGAGCAAGGAATATGACGTGAACGGAGGCAAGATTACGGTGCCGGTGAACATCACGAATGTGAAGTACGGTTACCGCGTTTACGTGACTCCGATTATCCCGCAGGAACCGTACAAGGGTTCCGCCGCCGCCATCCCGGGCAAGATTGAAGTTGAAAACTACGATGTGGGTGGCTCCGGAAAGGCCTACCTGGATAAGGACGACGAGAATAAGGGTGGTGAATACCGCGAAGATGCCGTCGATATCGTGAAGGGTGGTACGGGTTACGCCATCGGGTATACACAGGAAGGCGAATGGCTTGAATACACTGTGGATGTAGCGGCGGCGGGTGAATATGCCCTCAGGGCAAACTACGCAACCTCCTCGGAGAATGCGGGCATCAAGCTCTATGTCGACGACGTTGCTGTTACGGATAACATAATATTCCCGCAGGGCGCCGACTGGGAAACCTACACCGCGTTCGATGCGGGCAAGGTGAATCTTTCTGCCGGCAAGCACGTGCTCAAGCTCGAAATCGTGGGCAACTACGTGAACGTGGACTACCTCGAGTTCTGCTCCGGCGAAAAGTGCAGTGCAGGCGATACGACCATCACGGAGCCTTCAGGTACGGGCGATTCGACGACCCTCGTGCAGAACTACCGCGTGGATTTCGGCATGGCGCAAACCTACGGCATATTCTCCCTGAATGGCCGCCTGCTCGGGAAGGTTTCTGCCACATCGCTCGCCGAGGCTCATGTCAAGGCCCGCAACCTGGTGCAGCGCGGCTCCGCATTGCAGTCCCGCTACGTCATTCGCGCTGTCAAATAGCGCACCGCTAGCCGGTACGGTAAAGTCTCATCTCTACACACAAAAGGTCTCCGCATTCTTGCGGAGGCCTTTTTTGGGGTGCTTCGGCCGACACTAGAGGCCGATATTTTCATTTTCGCCCAACATGTTGGAATGGCTTTGTGCAATCCCCGATTTCAGTCGGACTCGTCACGAGAACGCTGTTTTCGTTCTCTGAATTAGCCGTTAACCTTTCCCATATGGCTTGCACAGGTAAACAAGCGCCGTGGTGAGCGTGTAGTCGGCAAGGAGTGCGGCGCCGAGGCCCACGATGGAGAGCAGACCCACGTTGTGGAGTGCGCCCATGGGGCTGAAGATGAATACGAAGAACATCGCGCAAAGGATGAAGGTGGTCATGCCCATGGTCTTTCCGATTTCGCGGTAAGAGAGCAGTAACGCGTGCCTGTAACTGCCCGTGCGTTCAAAGCCGTATTTGATGTGGTTGTTCATGTGGATGGTGTCGTCGACGGCGATGCCCAGAATCATTGGCATCACGATCATCGTTATCATGTCGAGCGGCATGCCCGAATAGCCCATGACGCCGCCAATCAGGAGGACTGGCGCTACGTTTGGAATCATCCCGATAAGGCCCGCCTTGATGCTCCCGAATGCAAGAATCATCATGATGGCGATAATCACGAACGACCCGCCGAAGGAGCGCAAAAGCCCGCCGACCAGCTTGCCATTCATTTCGGCGTAGTTCACGACCTCGCCCACGACAGACGTCTTGGCGTCCGGGAAAATGCGGGCGGCATAGGCGTTTGCCGAATCTAGGTCCTCGACGATTTTGTTGGCATCGTAGCCCGAAAGTTCTATGTGGATGAATGTGGTTTTGTATTCTTCGTCCATGCGTTCAAAGAGCGCGTCTGGGTCCGAAATCTCGTACAGGAAAAGTAATTGCGTGAGCATGTCCTGTGCGTCGGGAATCTTGTAATACTCGATACTGTCGGCGTTCAGCGTGCGGTTCATCTCTTTCACGAGGCGCGTCACCGATTGCACGCGCGGCTTGTCGCCTGAAATTTTCGTGAGCTGGAGCGTGCCGAGTTTCTGTTCAAGTTGCTCGATGCGCTTCATGTTGGCGGGATCCTTGAGCGCGTCCGCGTCATCGAATTCCACCATCACGTTAAAGTCGTAAAGGCTTCCGAGTTTTCCGCTGAGCATGTCCTTGAGCCGCACCACGAAGGGAATCTTTTCGCCCATAGTTTCGGTGTAGTCCATATTCACGTCGATACGCATCATTCCCGGAATCTGCAGCAACATTACCGCCGCCGAAATCACCGCGATGACAACGCTGTGCCTGCAGACTTTGCGCCCAAAGAATTCAAAGAGGATGTCTGCCTTGGTGGCCCCTGCCGACTTTACTTGCGTCGGGTCGGGTTCTGCATTCTTGCCGAAGCTCATGAGGATCGGAATCAGGATGATGACATACAGATAAACCATCGTGACAATGCCCGCCGAAATCCCGCCAATCCAGCGGATAGGGCGAATGCCTGCGAACAGGAACGAAATCAGTGAAGCAACCGTAGTGATGACTGTAAAGAGGATGGGCCAGCCCGTTTCTTCGACTGCGCAAATCACGGATTCGCGACGGTTGCCCGTGCGCCTAAAATGCATGCGGAACGAATTGATGTAGTGGATGGAATAGCCCACCGAAAGCGCCATGCCTAAAAGCACCGGGAGCGCGACCATGCTCTCGTCACCGACAACTCCGAGCCACGCATTGATGCCGAGCACCGAGGCGATGCCGCCGACCGTTGCAATCGCGGGCACCACCACACCGCGGAAAGACCTTACGAACAAGATAAGGCATACGAGCATCACCAGGAACCCGAAACCGATGCGCATAGCGCATTCTCGCGAGATGACTTCGTTTTCTTCCATCTCGGTGTAACTCATGCCCGTCGGGAGCATCTCGAACTTGTCGCTCTTGAATTCGTCGGAATAGATGACCTCGCGGGCGAAAGGCGCAATGCTGTCCTTGCCAAAATTGACGCCGCCTTCGTATGATTTCAGCGCGAGGATAATCCACGTTTCTTTCGCGTCGTCAGAAACGATGTTGTTCACGAGCGATTCGCGGGAAAGAATCAGCCGTTTTTTCGCTTCCAACTCCTGCGGGTCGTTGGGAATGCCGCCCTCGAACGGATCGATGACTTCAAAACCTTCGTCGTTTGCGACCGGAATTGACAAGTTGTGCGTCAGCGAAACCACGCGGTCGGCGTACGGAACCTCGTTTTCGAGCCTGCGCGAAAGCCTGTCGATTGCCTGCAACACCTCCGGCGCAAAAACGTCGTCGGCGCGGACCATCACCATGTAGCCGTCGTCGCTGCCGAATTTTTCGTTGAAATGCGCCTGGTCGATTTTCACCTTGTCCCAGTCGTCGAACCAGTCCTCTTCACTGCTACTCATCTGCAGATGCGGGAGCCCGAGGCTCGCCAAAACCGTCACGATGGCTGTTACCAGCAGAATCAACCAGCGAAAACGAACCTGAAAACGCCCCAATCGGGCAAAAACCTTGTTGACACGAGAAACTTGCATTGTAAAAATCCTCCAAAAGCCCCAACGGAGTGTGATTCCGTCAGGGCTGCTTCAATCCAAAACACTATAAGAAAGAAAAAGTCTTTTTAGGCGGTGGCGAGTGCCTTGCCGAGATCTTGGCAGGCGGCCTTGCCGGCGTCATCGGGGGCGTTCTCGATGGCGAGCGGTTCGGCTACAAGCACGAGCCCGGCGGCTTCTGCGTCAGCCTTCCACGGGTTCATCCATTCACCGCCACCCCAGCCGTAAGAGCCGAACAGGGCGACTTTCTTGCCGTTGAGAGCGGGCTTGACGGCTTCGTAGAAGGGCTGGAATTCGGAATCTTCAAGTTCCTCGGCGCCCATGGCGGGGCAACCCAGCGCGTAGCGGGCGTATTCGCTCAGCTGGCCCTGCGAAAAGTCCGAGACGCTGAACACGTCGGCTTCGGCACCGGCGGCCTTGGCACCTTCGGCGACGTACTTTGCCATCAGTTCGGTGTTGCCGGTTCCGCTCCAGTAAATGACTGCGATTTTTTCCATTGTGATTCTCCTAGGTGAATTAAAGAGGTGAATGTCGTTTGATTACGCTGCGTTTCGGACAGTTAGCATCGGCAGCGAATATCCTTTTTCAAATAGTTTGTTGAAAACATCAAAGCACTTGCGAAAGCAGGCGAACCGTTTTTCGCATTCGGTTACATCGCCGTAAACTTTCCAGTAGCCCGTATATTTGCTATTCCTGCCGCCGTTGATAATGAACCCTTTCACGTCTTCGAGGGGGTAGCCCAAGAAAAGTCCGACTTCGTGCGGAAAACAGTGGCATTTGCGGATGCGCGCCGTCATGTATGCGAGTGCACTGTCGGTGCCAAAGTCGGCGTAGCCGTAGGCGGCGAGAAAATGGCGGATTTCCGGCTCGGCAATAAGCTTTTTCAGGGCGTCTTCGCGATAGACGTAGATAAAACTGCGACCGCAGCGTTCTGCAATAACGCGCACGCACACGCCGCGAGGGTTGAGTTCCTTGTTCCAGTGGGCGAGTTGTTTACACAGCGTTTCGCTGGATGAAGATTCAAGGCAGAATAAACTTCCGACCTTGAGTCCGGCGAGTGTTGGCGCGCATTGGCGAACGAGACGGTGGTCTAAAAGGCGATTCATTTTTATTGCAAACTACAAATAAATTGTAAAGTTAGATTTGTCTAACAAATATATAAAAAAGCCTTGATGTTTGTCAAGGCTAATTTTGTATTAATTTTTGTTCATTTGCAATTCGAGCATCTTGCTGAATAGGCCGCCTTTCGCCTTGAGCTCGGCAGGGGTGCCCGTTTCGGCGATGTGACCGTCTTGCAGAACCACGACCTTGTCGGCGTTTGCGATGGTACGCATGCGGTGCGCGATGATGATGACTGTTTTGCCCTTCACCAGCTGCGAAATGCCGCGCTGGATCTTGGATTCGTTTTCTACGTCGAGGCTTGCGGTCGCCTCGTCGAGCAAGATGATGGGCGCATCTTTCAACAGGGCGCGCGCAATCGAGATGCGCTGGCGTTCACCGCCCGAGAGCGTTTCGCCGTTTTCACCGATGACAGTGTCATAGCCTTGCGGCATCTTCTGCACGAATTCGTCGCATCCCGCGAGTTTTGCGACCTTCAGGATTTCTTCGTCGCTGGCATCGCGCTTGCCGATGCGGATGTTGTCCTTGATGCTTGTGTTGAACAGCACCACGTCCTGGAAGACGATGGAGAAATTCTTGAGGAGCGTTTCAGGGTCAATCTTGCTGATGTCCTGCCCGCCGAGGGTCACCTTGCCGCCTTGAATATCCCAGAAGCGTGCCGCGAGTTTTGCTGCAGTCGTCTTTCCGCTGCCGCTCGGGCCCACAAGTGCGGTGATTTCGCCCTGCTTTGCCGTGAACGAGACCTTCTTCAAGACTTGCTTGTTCTCGTTGTAATTGAAATCGACGTCCTTGAATTCGATATCGTAATTCTGGGGAGTGAATATAGTTACACCTTCCTGAGGTTTCATCTGGTCCATTTCGCGGAATCGGCGCAGGCGCACATTCACAAAGAACAGTTCGGCGAGGTTGTTGAACACTAGGAAAACCGGATTGTAGACCGTTGCCGCGCACACGATAAACACCAGATAGGTGAATACATCGATTTCGCCCTTGGTCCAGAGGCGAGCGCCCGTAATCAGCACCGTGGCAAGGCCCATCTTGAGAATGCCTTGCGCTGAATTCAGGAAGGAACCTACCTTCACGTCGGAATCCATCTGCGATTTTTCGTATTTGATGCAATCCTTGTCGAAATGATTGAGGTAGGCGGTTTCACCCGAATACGAGCGGATTTCCTGCACGTTTTCGAGACCTTCCTGGATATCTTCCATAATCACGCGGCGTGCGTTATATGAATTTTCGAACCAGCGGTCCTGAATTTTCTTGGAAAGCGCAATGAGCAATGCTGCTGCGGGTACCACCCAGAAAAGTGCGATAGACATTTTCCAGTTGTAGCAGAACAGCATGATGCCAATAATGGTGACGCTCCCGATGGCGGCGAAAAGTTCCGGCACCGCGTGCGAGAAAATCATTTCGAGTGCGTTGCAATCGTCCATGATGGTCGATGTCAAGTCCGAAAGGTTCTTCTTGCCAAAGAACGAAAGCGGCAACTTACGAAGCTTTTCGGCAATCGAGACGCGGCGGCGCATGCTTTCGTCATACACGCTGCTGTAAGTCGCACTGTACGAAAACCTGTAAATGACAAGCATCACGATAAACAGGACTACCGCAATTCCCACATAGAACAAGGTCCCGTGCGGAGTCTTGCCTGCAAATTCGCCAACACCCATCTGCTCCATCAAAAAATAAAAGAGCATCATCATCGGGAACATGAGCGAAACAAAGTGCAGGAATGTCCAGACGACGCCACGGACGAACGTGCGCGAACCTTCTTCCGATAGAGCAAAAGTATTCTGAACCCACTTATACATTTTCGCCTCCTTCATTATCCTTGGAATTGTCGAGGGTCCATGTGACAGACTGCTGGTATTCGGCCCACATCTTGGCGTAAACGCCGTTCTTTTCAAGTAATTCGTTGTGCGTTCCGCGTTCGGCGATTTCGCCATCTTCGACAACGATAATCTGGTCTGCGTTCACCACGCTTGTAAGCCTGTGGGCGATCATCAGAACGGTCTTGCCTGCGGCCAGTTTGTGCAAGGCTTCTTGAATCAAGCGTTCGTTTTCTGGGTCAGCAAAGGCGGTCGCCTCGTCTAGCACCACGATGGGGGCGTTCTTCAAGATAGCGCGCGCAAGTACCACTCGCTGCTGCTCGCCACCCGAAAGATAAGTTCCCTTGCTCCCGATAACGGTATCAATACCGCCGGGCAACTTGTCGATGATTTCGCGGCACTGCGCAAGATCAAGCGCCTTGTTTACCTGCTCGAGAGTTGCATCGGGCATGCCGTAGCGAACGTTGTCCAAAATGCTCATCTTGAAAAGACGTGTATTCTGGAACACGAACGAAACGTTCTTCATCAGTTCCTTCGGGTCAATCTGCTTTACGGGAATACCGCCAATGGTAATCTCGCCGCTATCGACGTCGAAAAAGCGCGGTAGGAGTTTTGCGATTGTACTCTTGCCGCCGCCCGAAGGCCCGACAAGCGCTACCGTGTGGCCCGCCGGTACTGTGAGCGAAATGTCGCTCAATACCTGCTTGTCGGTATCGGGATAGGTGAAGTTCACGTTCCGGAATTCCACATCGAACTTTTGCATCGGTACCGGATTCTCGCAAACTTCCAAATCTTTGGTGCGGGCGATATCGTTGATACGGTCAACCGCGATTCCCGCCTGGTTCGTGGCATTGCTCAGGTACATGCTGCGCATCACGCACTGCGAGAACAGTGGCGTCACCAACACGTAAATCATCATGTTCACGATGGTGAGTTTTACATCGCCGTCGTTACCGATGATGAGCGCAGCTGTCGGCACCAGGAACAGCACGAATCCGTTCACGAGAATCGTGTAGATGCAGTAAGGGACTTTCCAGTTGTCGGAATAGGCTGTGACCATCTTGTGATAAGTCACGATGCTGTTGTAGAAACTCTTGAACGAAAAAATCGTCTGCTGGAAAACCTTGACTACGGGAATTCCGCGCACGTATTCCACCGCTTCGGCGTTCATCTCTTCGAGGGCCTGCATGTAGCGTTCCATGAACTTGGTTCCCCTGCGGCCAAGGGTCCCCAAAATGAACAAGGCGTATGCGATAGGCACCAAAGAGGCAAGGCCGAGTCGCCAATCGAAAACGAACATCATCACAAGCGCCACGATGGGAATCAGGATGGTGCCCGAAATATCGGGCATCTCGTGCGCGACGAAGGTGTGCGTAATTGCGGCGTTGTCGTCGATAATCTTGCGGAGTTTGCCCGTTGGATTCTTGTCGAAAAATCCAAGCGGAGCTGACATCAACTTTTTCATGGCGAATCGGCGCAGGTCGCCTTCGAGCCTGAATGCTACTAGGTGCGAGCAGGCGAGGGCCGCAAAGTAGAGCAATACGCTTGTGACCGAGGCGAGAACCGCTCCGATGGAGTAGTCGAAAATCTTGATGTTCGTCATGTCGCCGCCAGAGATAATCTCGCGGACAATCAGCCACATCAGTAAAAACGGCACGAGCCCCGCGATGGCGCTCAATGCCGAGAGAATCAAGGCGAGCGGAAACAGCGGTTTACGCTTGCCCATGTATGCATAGAGTTTAGAGAATGTCTTTTTCATAATTGTTTTACGCGAAGCGTCTTTTTTATCTTTCGTCTTTCGTCTGTAGGCTCGAAGAGCCGTTCTTTCGTCTAATCACGCGACGTTTGTCATCCTGTATTTTTTCCTGTATTCCTTCGGGGTCATGCCCATCACATCTTGGAAGGCGTGGGCAAACTTGCTCCCGTTATTGTAACCGACTTCGCCTGCAATCTCGAGAATCCCGCGGTCACTTTCGCGGAGTTCCTTGGCGGCGATTTTCATGCGCTCGCGTCGGGCGTAGGTGAATACCGGCAAACCGAACACGTTCTTGAAGCAGAGCTTCATTGCGGTAGGCGGCATGTCAAACTTGTCGGAAAGTTCGTCGATAGTCCAGTGATTGTCGATGTTTTCGCAGATAAACGAACGGATGCAGTAAATCTTTTCTATTTGGAGTGAAGACAGATTGCACTCGCGGCAGGCGTATTCTCTTTGAGTGTCCAAGTTTTTTAACGTGAGCAGCAATTCTAAAATGGCGAGTCTGCAGTATTCTGCCTGTGTTTTTTCGGGCTTGTTTTCGATTTTTTCGAATGCGTTGGCCACTTCTTCTTTGGTGTGCACAATGAACGGTCGGCCCGGACGGCACATCTTCTGTGCAAGCATCTTGATGTCAATTTGGAACCCTGCAAAATGTTCGTGGATGTACTTTGCTGATTCCTCGTAGAAAAGGATGCGGTCGCCGCAGTAATCGGCAGAGCGCGTTAGCGCACCCGAAGTCCAGGCGTCATAAACCAGCATTTCTCCCGCATTCAGCTGATTGCAGGGCAGTGCTCCGCCGGCCCAGGTAATGCGCCCCTTCCGGCAAAATTCAAGAATGAGAATTGGATCTCCTGCGAGTGTCGTATGGTAGCACCCGATTTTGTGCAACCATTCAATTCCTTTGATGTTTAGCATTCTTTCCTCATAAAACGATTCAGACTGACGTTGTTAGTCTAGTCTTAAAAAGTAAGACAAATCTAACAAGCGAGAAAAACTTTGTCAAGGCTAATTTTGTGACGGCAATAGAAAATTTTTATTGCAAAAATGTCTGAATGGAGTGAAAATGGACTAAATGGAGTCTGTATTTCGAGAAAAGGATCTTGGTCTTTTCGGGTTTTTCCTCCTCCGTTTGGAGTTGAACTCCCCGGACGACATTTCTAAAATGCTCCGCAAAATTAACAACCGCGGTTTTCCCGCATCTCAATCAAGGAGTATATATGAAAACACGTTTTCTGGCGGCTCTTGCTGTATCGTTCAGCATGCTTGTCGCTTGCGGCGACGACAACTCTTCTTCTGCCAACGGTGGCGACGAAAAGGATCTTTCCTCTTCTTCGACCCAAAAAGACGACAAGTCCAGCAGCTCTAAAAAAGAAGATAATGGCGAATACAAGCGCGAATTCGCGACATCGATCTCTACCGGCGAAACGATGTTCATCGGCACGATGTCGCTGGACCATACGGATGAAATCGGGACGGACTATGTTGAAGTCGGCACCCGCGCAGGCGTTGTCTATTACGACGGCTCCCTATTTATTGCTGACCTTGATGTGGGTTCCATCGCGCGTTACAGCCTCGACGCAAATAACAAGATTGGCAGCAAAACTGCGGAACTTACGCTTGCAGGCGCATGGGCAAACCACATTTACTTTGTAAATGAAGAAAAAGCCTATTTGGGCGGTATGCTCGATTCCTTAATTATCTTCAACCCGAAAACCATGAAGCGCACGGGCGCAATTGACCTTTCCAAATACAAGGGCGACGACGCTCTCGTTGTGTCTCCGGGCACGGGCGTGATTGTTGACGGCCGTCTCTATGTGGGTCTGCTGCAGAACGTAAGCGATTACGCCACCGGCAATACGGCGCAAGTCGCCATTATCGACGTGAAAAATGATTCCTTGATTGCCGTGGCCGAAGATGACCGCGTTGCCGCCGTGGGTTCCCTGGATGATTCTCAGAACCAGGCCTTCATCGTTGCCGACGGTTACATTTACTGCTACAGCAACGCTTCTTGGGGCTACGCTCCCGGCCAGGTTGATGGATTCCTGCGTATCAAGGTGGGTGAAACCGAGTTCGACAAGGATTATCAGTGGTTCGTAACCAAGGATGTTGCTATCGATGGTGTCACCAAGAAAGATAACTTCAAGTACCTGAGCCCCACTACCTACGCCAACGGCACCAAGGTGTATTCCTTCTTGAATGTGATGGTGGACCTGCAGCAGGTCTGGACTGACATGGACAGCTACCACAACAACACCTGCAAGCCGGTAGAAATCGACCTCGCCAAAAAGACCATGAAGGCGCTCCCCATCGACTATTCCTCCAGCTGGGCTAGCTACGGCAAGTACATCGATGAAGACGGAACAGTGATTTTCGCCGTTTCTACCGAAAAAGACGGCAACGCCTACTTCCGTTACGACCCGAAGACCGAAAAGGCGGAAAAGATTGCCGATGTAAAGCAGATTCCGATGTGGCTTGTGCCACTCAAGTAAGCGAAATTTCCGCAAATCTGCGGTAAACATATAGTCCTCATAAACACGATGGTCCGTTCCCGCCTAATGGTGGGGGCGGATTTTGTTATTGGTACAGGATAAATCCATTCGGATTTTCAAAGGCCCGTTTGGAGTAGAAAATTAGCCTGAAAATTGCTCAATTGCGCTGCGATGAAAAAGAAGCCTATTTACAAGGCGGCAACGCTTGCCCTTATATTTGCAACGGTTGGTGCGGTTTCGGCCCGTGCTCAAGATGATGAAATTACCTCGATAGACGATTTTCTGGAAGAATCTGCTCCAGAGAACAATGCGACAACTGATGACGCAAACAGCGCGACGGCGCAATCAGAAGCATCTGCGGCAAATGCCTCGGGCGTCACGCAGTTGGACGAACTTTCGGTGGAATCTGAAATAGAAGCGGAACAGGCGAAGCAGGCGAAAAAGGCAGAATCTGTCGCGACAATTGACGCGGCCGAGATGCAGAATACAAGCAAGACCGTTTCAAAAGCGGTCAATTCCGCTTCGGGCGTGAAAGTGCGCAAGTCCGGCGGCATGGGCAGCGAAGGCAAAATCAACATTCGCGGCATGGAAGGCAAGAATATCAAGGTGCTGGTAAACGGCGTCCCTGTCGAGACGCAGGGAAACCTGGGCCTTGACGATATTCCCATCGACCAGATTGCGGACATTGAAGTCTACAAGGGCTATGTTCCGGCGCGTTTTGCGACAGATGGCGCAGGCGGAGCCATCAATATCATTACCAAGAAGCGCCCTGCTAATTCGGTGGATGCGTCCTACAGCCTTTCGAGTTTCAATACGCACAAGGCTTCTGTTGCCGCAAGTCACCTAATCGATAGCATTGCGGGTGATGCTGGCCTAGAGGTGGGTGTTTCTGGCTACTTTAATCATTCCGATAACGATTACAAGTTTACTTCGCCTTATATGAAAAGTTCTACAGGTAAAGACACGAGCGTCGTTCGTGATCACGACCATTACACCTCTTACAATGTGCAGGCGTTTGCGAACTTGATGAATGCATGGTTTGACCAGGTCTCGCTAGGTGCAAGCTACGGCGCGTTCGATAAGGAAATTCAGGGCGATGAGAATCGCATTATCGAAACGAAGGCTGAAGGTTACAATGTCGGAGCGACATTTGGCCTCGACAAGAAGAATATCTTTGTAAAAGATTTGACTTTCGGTAACCATTTTTCGTTCGGATACAGCGAAAATAAAATCATTGACACGAGCCGTGTTCATTGCCGCAACTGGTATAGCTGCGATACGGCCAAAAAGAATGTGGGCGAGTTGACGATGATGGGACTCCCGAAACTGAGAACGGTGCAGGCGTATGATTTCAACGATTTGCTGAATTTAGATTATCAGTTCATTAAGAATCAGTTTGTTTACTGGAATACGCTTTTCCGGTACCACAAGGAAGATCCCGAAGATGACGTGGGTTCCGAAATGGTCGGATTCAATACGGCTGGCTATCCTGGCAAGACAATTTCGGTGACGACGGGTCTTTCGCTTGAAGACAATTTCTTTGATTCAAGACTCCAAAACCTGTTGGGTTTCAAATTCCATTACCTGAAGGCTGAAATTTCAAATACTTCCACCAGTATGATACAGCAAGCGGTATTGGAAAAGAATGATTATACGGACTTTAGTTACGATGAAAGCTTGATGTTTAGGATTGTAAAGCCTCTTGCGGTCAAGGGCTCTTACCAGCATGCAGTGCGCCTGCCCACGCCCGATGAACTCTTTGGCGATGGAATCCGCGTGAGTGCTGCGACAAACCTCAAGCCTGAAGAAGCGGACAATTTTAACGTAGGCCTGTCTCTTGATTTGCAAGAAATCCCGCTAGTGGCGCGATTCCGTTTTGACGGAGACGTTTTCTATTCTTATTACAAGAACCGCATTCACTATATGAGCACCTCTCAGATGTCGGTGCCCTACTTTAATATGAATCCGATTCGTGGCTGGGGCTACGAAGGCGATGTAAAACTTGATGTGAATGAATGGGTGCTGCTAGGCACGAACTGGACTTTCCAAGATTTGCGCAACGTTGATTACAATGCCAAGCAGGGAATCCCTGAAGATGCGATTATCCCGAACATTCCGCGGTTCTTTATGAATTACATGGCGGAATTCCACATGGGCGATATACTCAACAAGAACGATTTTGTCAAGTTCTGGTGGGCCGCCAACTATACCGACGAGTATTACTATGGGTGGAAAATCAGTTCCCGCCAGAGCCGAAAGATTGACGCTTCGTTCACGCAGGATTTGGGTGTAGAATATTCCGTGTGGGATAATAAGCTCGCCTGGAGTTTCGAGGTTGACAACTTTTTGGACGAAACCGTTTACGACAAGTACGGAGAATCTAAACCGGGACGCACTTTTGCAACCAAGATCCGGTACAGTTTCAGGTAGATATATCTAACTTCGGATAGTTTACGCTAACTAAGTTTTATGATTGGAAACTAAGTTGCATAGCGTGAACTAAATTGCGTACTTGCAACATTGTTAGTCGCTCGGAAAGCTTATGGGACTAGGGCTTGAAGTCTGTTTGTTAGTTTGTATGTAGTTTGCTTTTTAAGTGAATTTTAGGTAGATTATTATGCAAAGAACAACAATGTTCTGATGGAGTCTTTACTAAGGTCCCTGAGCCTGTCGAAGGGCCGATTGTAGTGAGGATGACATTAGGGCAAAACAAAAGGAGTAAACTATGTCCGTATGGAAAAATGAAAAGTTCTGGTGTGTGGTGGCCGGTGTCGTTGGCCCGACAATCATCAAGAAGATTCTCAAGGCTCCCAAAACTCGCGAGTATGCGGTCAAGGGACTTGCCGAAGGCATGAAGATTACTGCTGACGCCAAGGCCGCCTTCCAGGATATGAAGGACGAAGCTGCAGACATCTGCAACGACGCGAAGAAAGAAGCGGAGAAATAGACGAAAGAACGGACCTTTCGGTCCTACAGACGAAAGACGAAAGAGTTTTCGATGAAATGTAGAATCGTTTACGATAAGCCGGGGCGTATCCGCTTTCGGGCGGGGGCCTACGCGTTTGAAAAAATGCATGAACCGCGCATCCACAAGGCATGCGTGAGTGAACCTTATGTCCAGAAAGCGGTAGTCCATTCGGAAAACGGCGGCATTCTGCTGGAATACGAAGACGGCTATCGTGAACAGGTGATTGATTTTGTCCGGAATCTGGACATCGCGAACCTCCCTGATAGCGAGCCCGCTACTGAATATCAACTGCAGGAACTCGACACGCGATTCAAGAACCGGCTTGCGTTCATGATTGCGCGGCGTTACCTGGCCAAGTTGCTGATCCCTGCCCCCATTCGTACGGCACACCTGATTTACAGGGGCCTCAAGTTTGTGGCGAAGGGCTTGAACTGTCTTGGCGAAGGAAAACTTTCTGTCGAGGTGTTGGACGGTGCCGCCATCGGGGCAAGCATCTTGCAGCGCAATTACGAATCGGCAGGGACCATCATGTTCCTGCTGAACGTGAGCAGCCTTCTGGAAGATTACACCAAGGCGCGTACGCGAACCGCCCTTACCGCAAGCCTTGCCGTGAAGGTAGACCGCGTGTGGGTTGTCAAGGACGGCGTCGATGTTCAGGTGCGCATGCAGGATGTCCAAGTGGGCGACCTCGTGCGCGTGCGTTCCGGCAGCATGATTCCGGTGGACGGAACCGTTGCGGAGGGCGATGCTTTCGTGAACGAAGCGACCATGACGGGCGAATCGCAGGCGGTCCACAAGACTGTCGGGAAGTCCGTTTTCGCGGGCACCGTCGTGGACGAAGGCTCCATTGTGGTGTCGGTGCGCGCCGTGAGCGGCAACACCAAGATCCAGAAAATCATCGAGCTCATCGACCGCTCCGAAGACCTGAAGGCCTCTATCCAGAGCCGCGCCGAACGCCTGGCCGACGGAATTGTGCCGTTCAGCTTTATCGGATTCGGGCTCACGCTCCTGTTTACGCGCAACATCACCAAGGCCGTCTCGATTCTGATGGTGGACTATTCTTGCGCCATCAAGCTTTCCACCCCGATTTCGGTGATTTCGGCGCTGCGCGAAGCGGCCGACCGCAACATGACCGTGAAGGGCGGCAAGTACCTGGAAGAATTTGCGCTTGCCGACACCATCGTTTTCGACAAGACGGGAACGCTCACCAAGGCGGAACCGAAACTCGAACGCGTGATTCCGTTCGGAAACCGCAGCGAAGAAGAAATTCTCCGCATTGCGGCCTGCATCGAGGAACATTTCCCGCATAGCATGGCACGCGCCATTGTGCGTGGTGCCGCCGAACGCGGAATCGACCACGAAGAAGAACACGCCGATGTCAAGTACATTGTGGCGCATGGAATCGCGACGACTCTCGACGGTGAACGCGCCGTTATCGGCAGCAAGCATTTCGTCGTCGAAGACGAAAAAATTGCAGTGGGCGAGGAGGAACAGAAAAAGATCGACGAACTCGCCGGAGCCGCATCCGTGATTTACCTTGCCATTGGCGGGAACCTTGCGGGCGTGCTTTGCATTAGCGACCCTCCACGAGACGAAGCCGCCGAAGCCATCCGCATGCTCCGTGAACGCGGAATCAAGCATGTGGCGATGATTACCGGCGACAGCCAAAAGGCCGCTGAACGCACGGCGCAACTTTTGGGCATTGATACCTTCTTTGCGCAGGTGCTGCCCGAAGACAAGCACCGCTATGTGGAAAAAATGAAGGCCGAAGGCCGCCGCGTGATTATGGTGGGCGATGGAATCAACGATGCGCCCGCATTGGCCGCCGCGAACGTGTCGGTCGCCATGAGCGATGCCAGCGACATTGCCCGCGAAACCGCCGACGTGACCCTCCGCAGCGAAGACCTGCGCGACCTCGCCGAACTCCGCGCATTGAGTACGCAGCTCATGGAACGCATCCAGGCGAACTACCGCTTTATCGTCGCCTTCAACACGTCGCTCCTGGCCGCAGGATTCTTCGGAATACTTGCCCCCTCGACCTCGGCCCTGCTGCATAACCTCTCGACCATGGCGATTTGCGCCAAGAGCATGACGCCGTTGAAGCAGGCGTAGGGACCCTCCGCCTAAAAAATCGGGCATAATTAACGAAAAACGCCCCTGCTCAGAGCTACTTGAGCGGGGGCGCAATCGTTCCCAAAGAGACACAAGGAGGGAATTGGATTTTTGCTTCAACCAGACAAGCCCGGGTCCAAAAGCTATGGCAACAATCAGAATTAGACTTGTCTAACTAAAAGTTAGATAAATCTAACTAGAAAAACAAGGGGAAAATTGCTGAAATTTTGTAAAAATTTCATTTCAAAGTTAGATTTGTCTAAAAAAGTATGGCTGTTGTAATATTTTTAGCCTTGCCTAATTAGTTTTATTAAACTATATTAGCCTCGTCTAAATAAGGCAAGTTGATATGGACCATACAAAACTGGACCATGCAGGAGTTTAATAAGAGGGTAGCATAAGCTACTATATTCATTGCGCAACCCCCAAAAGGTAAAACAATGGCAAAAATCAACTATAGCTCCGAGACAAGGGAACAGGTCATCAAGCTGGTCCTGAAAGGCGAAAAGTCAGCAAACCAAATAGCCAAGGAACTCGGAATCGGGCCCAATACAGTCGGTCGGTGGGTAAACGAGTACCGCAAGGAACACAACCTGCCGAGCTACCGCGAGGAACGGCGAATCCGCAAGGTGTCCGTCGAGGAACTCGCCGCCAAGAACAGGGAACTGGAAAAACTCCTGAAGAAGCGTGAAAAGGAGCTTGCGGACGAGAAGGAGACGGTAGAGATCCTAAAAAAATCCCTGCACATCTTTATGCGACCACACGACTGAAATGCGAGGCGATACACGTGAACCGCAAGAAATACTCAGTCAGGAAGATGTGCAGAGCCCTAGGAATACCGCAGTGTTCCTACTACCAGTGGTCGCGCCAGCAGGAAAAACGTGCCGAGAAGAAGGCCCGCGAAGAACGGCTTGTCCAGAAGGTCCGCGACACCTTCGAAGAAAACCACCGCGTGTACGGTTGCCCGAAGATGCAGGCGGCACTCCATGACAAGGGTGACGAGGTAAAGGTGTGGAAACTGCGCCGCATCATGCGCGAGAACGGTCTCTATCCGGTCACGCTCAAGAAATGGAAACCCTACCGCAAGGGCAAATGTGACTCCATGTACAGCGAGAACCTGGTGCAGCGGAAGTTCGATCCCGACAGTCTGAACGCCGTCTGGGCCGGCGACATCACCTACGTCAAGACTACGCTTGGCTGGGTGTACCTTGCCGTGGTACTTGACCTATGCAACAAGGAGGCGGTGGGTTATGCCGTGAGCAAGAACATCGACACGGAACTTGTCAAGCGCGCGTTGTCCAATGCCATCATGCAACGCGGCCATCACGACGGACTAATCTTCCATTCCGACCGTGGCGTGCAGTACAGCAGCATGGGCTACCGCACGATGCTCTCGGAGAATGGGATAACGCCCTCGATGAGCGCCCCGGGCTGCCCCTACGACAACGCCTGCATGGAAAGCTTCTTCGCAAGCTTCAAGAAGGAGATGGCCTACAGGCGAGACTTCAAGGACATCGAAGACGTGCGGGAGGCCGTTTTCAGGTACATCGAGCTGTTCTACAACCGGAAACGGCTCCATAGTTCGCTCGGTTACATGACACCGGTGGAATATAGGCTGTCAAAACAGGCTGCCTAGACCACAAGGGTATACCACTTAACAAGAAAAAAGGATATATTTTAACTTAACCGGTAATGAATATGGTCGTTCATGAACCCACTATTAAAAAAACTACAAATCCATTGGCTGAATTCATCAAGTTCGGCATTCCTGTGGAATACCACACCAACACGCTGGATGACGACGATGATACTGCCGCTACGTTCAATGTCGGTGCCCGCGCCTACATTACGCCGGTTGAAAACCTCGAAATCACGGCGTTTGGCATGGTGGATATCCCCGTGCAGGACAACGAGGACGATACCGCACTGCATTTCGGTCTCGAAACCGTGTTCAGCTTCTAGTTACTTCATAGAATGCTCAAAAGGGGCTGCGGCAATTGCCGCGGCTCTTTTTCTTTATGCTATGCCACAAATAGCGCTATTGACATTTTAATCTCAAATATATAGATTAGCGCTATGCCATCAAATGAAACTGTTCTTTATCACGGAAGCAATGTCGAAGTCAAAACCCCCGAACTTCGCCAGTCAACGCATGCACTTGATTTTGGTGCAGGTTTTTACACGACCTTGAATATAGAACAGGCGAGAAATTTTGCTTCAAAGGTGGCCGAGCGGGAACATTCGTCCAACGCGGTCGTTTCCGTTTATAACATCGATCTAGATGCTCTAAAAGCGACTAAGCGGGGGCTCTGGTTCGATAGCCCGACCGAGGAATGGCTTGATTTTGTCAGCGATAACCGTTCCGGGAAAATACAGGATTCGCCGTACGATTTTATTTATGGACCCGTTGCAAATGATACCATTTTCAAGACATTTATCGCCTACCAGAACGGCATTCTCAGTAAGCAGGATACTATTGAGCGTTTGCGCGTGAAAAAATTGTACAATCAGCTGGTGTTTAAAACCATGGCGGCCATTGAATATCTATCTTTTGATCGTTCCTTTCAGGTAAAGGTTTGATATGCCCGACGAAGAATTCAAGGCGACTTTGCAGATGCTTGTGCCGATGGTTGTCGAGACCATCTGCAAGCAATATGGCATGGATGAATTTTCCGCCCTGCATTCGTTGTATGTGTCGCGGCTCTATAGCGACTTGGAACGCGAACGGACGAAACTTTGGCACCTGAGCCCGCTAGCCTTGGCGGAGCTTTGGCATCAGGAAGTCACGACCGGCAAAATTGTTTACCCGGAGGAAGCATGAGTGTTGAAATGGAATTCGGCATTTGCTGCCTTGAGGAGTATAAGTTCCGGCATAAAATAACCGGTCGCGATGCAATTGAACTTTTCAAGAAGTTCGGTGTGATGGATTATCTGGTACGCCATTACGATGCCTTGCATACGACTGGTTTTGGCTATTGCGTTCAGGATATCGATAAGTTCATCGCGAACCGCTCTGCTTAAAAATTGATACTCTATTACCAAATCTCATAAAAAAGTGCAGATTTGGTAAAAGCAAGAGTGGCGGAATCGCTATCCATTCGGTCTGATTTTGTATTTCCAATCGGTGTGATTCTGCATTTCCATTCGGTATGATTTTGTGAAATTGCCGAAATTTAAGCAAAAATGATTAGTTCGTTAAGGGTTGGGGAGGGGGCGTACTCCAAATTGGACTATCCCGCACCCATAGGAAAATGGTGATTTTACGCAAATTTCGTGCTTCAAAACGCTTTTTCGTGTAAATTTTTGTTGCGGAATAGGGGCTTATAAGTTATTTTTAGAGGGTAAAAAGAGTTTTTGCTCTTGTCTTCTACACGAAATCTAGACAATTTCAAAACACGAGGACAAGGCGAACGCTCACGCAGGTGCGCCGTTTATGCGGCGCGCCTCGGTTTGCTATACCGGCTTTTAGTCGGTCTTTGGTCGTATCTGACCAAAAGCAACAGCCCGTTTGGGGCGTGGGTCGTTTGCGTTTATCGTGTTGAGGCAAGTCTAGAGCCCCGTGTAGGTAAATGCAATGACCTGCGCCCTTTTTGTATTCTCGAAATCGGCACGAATCCTTGCTGGCAAGGGCGAGCTCCGGAAGTTTGAACGGAGGCAGTCATGGCTTGGAATAAAACAGCGGAATTCACATGTGTCGTTACGAACTTGCTGAAGGTGTGCGTAACAATCTCTTTCACCCTTCTCCTGGCAGCCTGCGGAGACTCAAGTACGACTATGGCTCCGAATGAACAGGAATCGAGCGGTAGTCTGAATGCTGGATTTTTTATTAGTAGCCAGAATATAGAATCGTCCTCTTCATTATCCAGTAGCGAATTTGTTCCGTTAGTGGCACCTTGTAAGACCGAAACGGGAGACAACTGCGAGTATGGTAAATTGGTGGACAATAGAGATGGTCAGACCTACAAGACTGTTAAAATTGGTACGCAGACCTGGATGGCGGAGAACTTGAACTACAAAGTGGACTCCAGCTTCTGTTACAATAATGAAGAAAGCTATTGCTCCAAGTATGGAAGACTTTATTCGTGGGCGGCGGCGGTAGGCAAATCGGAGGCGGAATGTGGTTATGGGTATATCTGCTCGTTGCCGTCGGGAAAAATCCGGGGCGTTTGTCCCGAAGGCTGGCACTTGCCCGACTCGACGGAATGGAATGTTTTGTTTGATGCGGTTGGGGTAAAAAAAATCGGCACCAAGGTGTTAAAGTCTATGTCCGGTTGGGATAATAATGGCTCGGATGCCTATGGTTTTTCTGCGCTTCCTGCCGGCTTGCGGCAGTCCACCAGAGGTAATTTTTACGGAGAAACTGCTACTTTTTTCTGGAGTGCCTCCGAGGTAGATGGCTATTGTGTAGACATCAAGGGTATCCCAAACGATCATTCATGCATCATTGCAAAAGACTGGGATGCCTCTGTTCGTTGTGTTCAGGACGATGCATCTGTGCAAAACTCAATAATCAGTAGCAGCTCCATAAAGTCCTCGTCTAGCGAGGTACAATACGGAACATTGACGGACTCCCGCGACGGTCAAACCTACAGGACGGTAACAATCGGGAAGCAGATTTGGATGGCGGAAAACCTCAATTTCAAAATGGATTCCAGTTTCTGTTATGACAATAAAGAAATTAATTGCGCCAAGGGTGGAAGATTTTATAAATGGGATTACGCGCGTTATGTGTGTCCAGCCGGCTGGCATCTGCCCACAAAAGACGAATGGAATGTGCTGATTGCTACAGTCGGTGGCTTATCGATTGCTGCTAAAAGACTCAAATTCACTTCCGGTTGGTCTTGGCCCACTCCTAGTATCGGTACCAGTGGCAGCAAGGATACGGATATGTATGGCTTCTCTGCAGTTCCTGCTGGCTATTGGGGGGGGGTGGCCTTACGAATTTCATAGAGGTTCTGCGTTTTTTTGGAGTGCCACTGACACCACTGTCAACACTGCTTTCGCTATGAGAATTTCGAGTAGGGAAGAGTGCACTATAGAATTCCCTAATCGGAAGTACGCCCTCTCGGTTCGTTGTCTTAATGATACTGGCGTGGCGGTAAAACCTTGTAAAAATGGAACGGAAGACAATTGCGTGTATGGTGAATTGGTGGACAATCGCGATGGTCAGACCTACAAGACTGTAAAGATTGGCGACCAAGTGTGGATGGCGGAAAATTTGAATTACGAGGTTGACTCTAGTTTTTGCTACAACGATTCTGCAGAATATTGCGAGAAATATGGTCACCTTTACACATGGGATGCTGCGACAGTGGCATGCCCGAGTGGTAGTCACCTGCCTAGTCTGGCCGAATGGAAAATCTTGATTGAGGCTGTTGGCGGTGGGCCGATTGCTGTTACTGCACTTCAGTCCACCTCTGGCTGGTCTAATGGAGACGTTGGAACAGATTTATTCGGATTCTCGGTACTCCCTGCTGGTATAAGGATGGGAAGTAAGAGAGATTACTCCAGAGAGGGCAGTGAAGCGTACTTCTGGAGTTCTACTGCGGATATTAATGAAGCGCACTACATGACGTTGTACTACTATCCCGATAGGGATACATACCACGGTGTGTACTTTTACCGTGAAACTAAGAAACGTGCGCATTCTGTCCGTTGCCTTCTGGACTCCGCCGAGTAAAGACTCTATACCGTTTAAATTTCAAAACAAAAAAAGGAATCAACTATGACTACAAAGTTCATCATTCAATCTACTATCACTAAAATTTCTTCCTCTGGAACTATAGAGATTAAAGGGTGCGAGGGATACACCTTCAAGAAAGAAGGAACGGACATGAATCTTTTGCTGGAATGGGACGGCAATAAAAGTGCAAAAAGCGATGGTAGATTCTGTTTGAGAGAACAATATGAAAATTACAAATTGGATGGCAAATTAGTTGATTTCCTCCGTGATGCCGCTTGCAATAACAAAAAAGTCGAACTTGAAATAGAAAATGATACCGTCAAATTGGCTAAAATTCTTGCTTAATCAATTTAATCTATGCGCTCCTCCAATCCATCCTTCCCGGAAACGGTTTTGTTTATAGGTGCCGGTGCGACAGCCCAGCTGGGCATGCCGCAGAGCGACCTTCAGACAAAGATTTTTCGTGCTTTTTCTAGCAATGAGCCAAATGTTCGGCTGGAAGATATTCTTGCCGATTCCCGGCCGAAACGGATTTTTGGGATGACTCCCGCTTTTGAGGGTCGCAATCTTGAAATCATGGCCGCATTCATCCGGTTCCTAGGTGACGACTTGGAAAAGGATTGGAATGTCGTTGACGAAGATGACATGGCGAATGGTCGTATAGTGTTCGGAGAAAATGTTGACGAAAGGACCTTGCGCAGCCGTATTATGGAACTTCGTCGTGAATACGACTGGAATGCGCTGAAACAGATAATACCGGTATGCCCCCATGACGAGGGAGAAGACAACCTTATCCGCGATGTCTATACCATGATAGACATGAAGCTCCGTGACAAGCAGGGGATAAAGGTGCGTGGAAAGAACGGCAATGTTGTTCTCATTGAACCGAACCGTCTTCCGAAGGCGCGTAACTGTCTGGTCCTGTTCACGAATATCATTTTCGCCAATGCCTGGTATGGGCTTTCCAAGGGGAAACGCGCTGAACAGTTCCAGAAATATGTCCGCTTTATGGACTGTCTCGCCCGCATGATGCAGAAGGAGGGCGGCCGTTTTGCTAGCAGGTATGACAGGACAAGTCCCGCATTCTACAGACAATCGACTTCTATTATTACGCTCAATTTCGAGATTGTCTTTCTCTGGTTGCTTTTCAATGCAAACCGCAGGGTGAACCATGCTGGGTTCTATCTTCCAGAAACTTCGCAGAAAATGGAACAGTGGCTTGATTTTGGCGTGCCGAGCAAGAGCCGGAAGATTTCTGCGGTTTCCCGTGACCGTTCTACGGGTAGGTTCTCCTATTCGCAGGACGAAACTTCTGTATTTCGGGCAAACGAGTGCTGCAGTCCAGGCTCGCCTGTGGGACGGATAGGTTCGTTCTTCTTTGCGCATGGCTGCTGCAACTGGCGTGAGTGCCCTTCGTGCGGGCGCATGATGTATTATCTGGGTGACGAGTGGGGAGATAACTCCATACACGCAAATCCACCGTTTCCGGTTCCCTTGTTCGAAAATAACGATTTTAATCGGACAGAAAAGGAGAAGGAATGGAAAAAACGGCTACGCTATGATTCCCTTGAATGCATCAGTTGTGGTGAGCAAACTATTGCAAGCAATGCCCCGATGATTATGCAGACGATGATCAAGGGAATACCAACGTCATTCTTGGACGAAGTGCAGCGCGAATCGCGAGTGCTACTCCGCAAGGCTCGCCATATTGTGCTGTTCGGCTATCAGCTTCCGCCAGATGATGTCCTTTGGCAGGAGGCTTTTTCGGAAGCCATCAGGAGCCGTAAGGGAACTGAAGATGAAGCCTTCTGTACAGTGGTTGTTGGTCACTTGGGTGACAAACGCTGGATTCAGGGTGACGAGATGATGAAGGTTGTAGAAAAGTATCGGTATACCAGCGAGGCTATTGGTCGTGGTGTGAAAGCGATTATTAATGCGGTTGCTGTTTTCGGCAAGGATAGGGTTCGTGCCTATTGCGGTGGCATCCCTGATGTGTTTGGCGAAGGAACCGAGGCCGATGTGAAAGAAATTCTCTATCCCGAGTGGGTCGACTGGAAAGGGACCCGGCTTGAAAAATAGGATTTAGGTGACATTAAAAAGGAGAGGTGGCGATGCTTGCGAAGAACCTTCCCCAAAAAATACTTTGATTGGCGGTTTTGAATGCCATTTTGCAATTCACTGGCTGCGGTGACTCAAGTACGACTATGGCTCCGAATGAACAGGATCCGAGCGGTAGTCTGAATGCTGGATTTTTTATTAGTAGCCAGAGAATAGAATCGTTCTCCAGTAGTTCCGTGAGATCCTCGTCGGGCATGGATTCTAGATTTAGCAGTAGTGACCCTGCAAAACCATGTAAGACCGAAACGGAGGATAACTGCGAGTATGGTGAATTATTGGATAATCGCGATGGCCAGATTTACAAAACTGTGAAGATTGGCAATCAGGTGTGGATGGCGGAAAACCTCAACTACGAAACTACGGCTAGTTATTGCTACAATGATGAAACGGAAAACTGCACTAAGTACGGTCGTCTTTATACTTGGGCGGCAGCAATGGACAGTGCGGGAACATGGAGTACGAATGGCAAAGTCTGCGGTTATAGGAGGTCATGTTCGCCGACATATCCTGTGCGCGGAGTGTGCCCAGAAGGGTGGCATTTGCCTAGTAAAGATGAGTGGAATGCCATGTTCACTGTAGTCGGAGACACTTCTATTGCGGGCAAAATTTTAAAGTCTAAGGTGGGCTGGAATAAAGAAGGTAATGGTACTGATGCATTCGGGTTCTCGGCGCTCCCTGCAGGTATGAGGGACAATGGTGGTGATTTCAACTTCGCAGGCGATGGCACAGGCATCTGGAGTTCTACGGGGTACAGTAGTGAATATGCATATTTTATGGATTTTGACTATATCCGTGGCCGTGATGGTGCGCATCTACTCACCGACGGTAAGAGTCGTGCGTTCTCTGTCCGTTGCCTCAAGGACTCTGACTAGCAACAAGGCGGCAAACGAGTCATTGTGCTAGCCCAAGTCCGTGAGCAAGGCGCGCAATATCCGACCAACCGAGATTGGCAGATTAATTCCATTCCTTCTTTTTTAACGCCTTTAGGTAGTTCTGTTTCAAATCGCGTCTATTGCCAAAGAAGGTCATTTCTGATTTCGAAAAAAGACTGTTTTCAAGCTTTAGGCTTACAAGTTCCATGGTGCAAATAAAGTCTGCGACTTGGAACAACTTGTAATCGGCTGGCATCACTTTTCGGAAAATCGGATTCGGCAGGAGTGCGTTAAATACAGATGACAAAAGCCTGCTCACTTCGACCTGTCCGTTGTCATAGTAAATCTTGACATCATCAAAAGCAAGAAATTCATCGTAATGAGCCCTTATAAACGAAGATATCTGCTTCGAAAGTTTACCTGTCGCTTCTACAGAATCTTCGATGTGCTTCTTTTCGATGTAAAAACATTTGTATTTAACGTCAATTGAACGGATAAAGGCCATCATTTTGTTGAAAATACGCCGCCGGTTAACAATGTCCATATCTTTATAGATTTCTTCCTTGCGGATAATTGGACCAGTGTGAATGCAGAGGTTGTTAAGTCCCAGAAATGACAATTCTGTATCAAGATGATGGACTTTTTCCTGAATATCGGCATCCTGATTATGAAACACCATTGTTATGATGTAAAACGGGGAATGAAAACTGTAATCGCCAAAATCCCCCGACTCATCTATGAAAACACTTAATTCCTTCAAAATGCTTCCCTCCATAAAAAAAGCGAGGAACTTCCTCGCCAATAGATGGACCTGGGTCTTTCGACCAGCCCGATAATACTAATATAGTGTTTTTTAGGAAAAAAGTCAAGTCGTTTCACCCCCTTTTTTACCCCCATTTCCCAGAGTTTAGCCTTTACTAATTAGCCAAGGCTTTCTAAATTTAGCGTTGACTAATATATAAGGAGTGTTTTTCGTCTAATCGGAGCCGTCCTATGGAACAAGTAAAGTTAAGTCAGAGCCTTGAAGACTACTTGGAAATGGTGCACATGCTGCGCCTTGCGAACGGGATTGCCCGTGTTCGCGACATTGCGGCGGCGCTCAAGGTCAAGATGCCGTCGGTTGCCAAGGCGGTAATCGAACTCAAGAAACTCGGCCTTGTGACGCAGGAGCCTTACAGCGGCATCGAACTTACTTCGGAAGGTGCGCTTGTGGCGTCCCAGATTCTGAACCGTCACATTCTGCTGAAGAGTTTCCTGATAAAGCTCGGCGTGTCCGAGGCGATTGCCGACAAGGACGCCTGCTGCATGGAACACATTCTTTCGGCGGAGACTCTCGAGAAAATCGAGGAGTTCGTGAATGCCCCTAGTACGGGTGCGACGGCCAAAAAGTCGAAGACCGCTAAATCTACGAAAAAGTAAATCGTTGGTGTATGAATAACGAACCGAAGTTTTCGGAACTTAAAAAAGGCGACAAGGCCGAAATTATTGGATACAACACGGGTGATTCTCAGTACAAGTCCAAACTTTTGTCGATGGGGCTTGTGCGTGGCGTAGTGCTGCAGGTTTTGCAGGTGGCCCCGCTCGGCGACCCGGTCGAGGTGAGCGTGCTTTCGTACAGGCTTTCGCTCCGTAAACAAGAAGCCAATGTGCTCAAGTTGAGGAGAGTCTGATGCCTATCGAGAAAGAGATTTTTACGATTGCGATTGCGGGCAACCCGAACTGCGGAAAGACTGCGCTCTTTAACTCGCTGACCGGCTCGAACCAGATTGTGGGCAACTGGCCGGGCGTGACTGTCGAAAAGAAGGAAGGCCAGTTCAAGCTCGACAACCACACGATTCGCGTGGTGGACTTGCCGGGCATCTATGCGCTGTTCGCGAACTCCGAAGACGAACGCGCCGCTCTCGATTACCTGCTTAAGGGCGAGGCGGACTTGGTGGTGAACATCCTGGATGCCACGAACCTGGAACGCAACCTGTTCCTCACGAGCCAGCTGATGGAAAAGGGCGTGCCGATGGTCTTGGCAGTGAACATGATGGACATCGCGGCGAGTCGCGGCATCCATGTGGACCTGCACAAGCTCGAAGAAATCCTCGGCGTGACGGCGATTGGCCTCACGGCGGTTTCGCCCAAGAGCTGCGAAGGTTTTGTGAACGACTTGCACAAGCTGCTGCATAACAGCCGCGAGCTTCCGCTCCCGAAGGCGGTCAAGCATTCCGAGGTCCTTGAAAAGTTGATTGAAGAAATTGCGGTGCCGCTCAAGCCCGTTGCCGACAAGCTTGGCGCAAGCCCCCGCTGGACAGCGGTGCAGTACCTGGAGCATAGCGGGCGAGTTTTGGAACTTGCCGACGAACTTGGTGTCGAAATCCCGCATGACAAGATTGAGGAGGACTTGGGCGAAGAGGTGGAATTTGCGCTGGCTGATTCCCGCTACTCCTATGCCCGCGACATCGCAAAGGCGGTCATCCGCGACAACACTACCAAGCGCACGCGAACTGACAAGCTCGACAAGCTCTTCTTGAACCGCATTCTGGGAATACCGCTTTTCCTAGTCGCCATGTATCTGGTGTTCTGGTTTGCGGTGAAGGTCGGTAGCGCGTTTATTGATTTCTTCGACATTTTGTTCGGTGGCATTTTCGTGGAAGGCATGACGGAACTGTTGACGAAGATTGGCGCGCCGGGCGTTGTCGTGGCGCTGTTGGCGAACGGCATCGGTACGGGCATCCAGACGGTGTCAACATTCATTCCGGTCATCTTCTTCATGTTTCTTTGTCTTTCGTTCCTTGAAGATTCCGGCTATATGTCGCGTGCGGCGTTCGTAGCGGATCGCTTTATGCGGTTTCTCGGGCTCCCGGGCAAGGCGTTCGTGCCGATGATCGTGGGCTTCGGCTGCTCGGTGCCGGCGCTCATGGGCACGCGTACGCTCGAAAACAAGCGCGAACGCTTTTTGACCTTGTTCCTGGTGCCGTTCATGAGTTGTGGCGCACGCCTCCCGGTGTATGCGCTGTTCGGTGCGGCGTTCTTCGGTGAAAGCGCGGGGACGCTCGTGTTCGGAATTTACCTGACAGGCGTCGTGATTGCGTTGATTTACGGCCTGCTCTTGCGCCATACGGTTTTCATGGGCAAGGAATCGACGTTCATTATGGAACTGCCGCCTTACCATTTGCCCAAGGTGCGCAACCTTTTCCGCCACGCATGGCTCCGCCTCAAGGAATTCGTTTTCCGCGCGGGCAAGGTCGTGCTCATTATGGTGACGGTGCTTGGCTTTATGGGCTCCGTCGGCACAGATGGTAGTTTCGGCAACGACAACAACGAAAAGTCGGTGCTGAGCGCCGTGGGCACGGTGATTACGCCGGTGTTTGAACCCTTCGGTGTCGAACGCGATAACTGGCCTGCATCTGTCGCGCTCTTTACGGGGCTTTTTGCGAAAGAGGCGATTGTCGGAACGCTCAATTCGCTGTATGCTATCGAGGGCACGGGCGACGAGGGGGAGGCCGGCGCAGCTCCAGACGAGAACGAGGCCCTTCGACAGGCTCAGGGACCTGAGTCGTCATTTAGCCTAAAATCTACCGTGAAAGATGCTCTCGTGAGTGTCCCGGCGAATTTGGTAGAAGTCTTTACCTCGATTGCGAACCCGCTGGGCGTCAAGGATGCGATCGATGAATCCGAAAGTGCCGGAAACGAAGGTGCGTACAAGACGATGCAGGCACATTTCAACCTCGGTCGCTTCCAGGTGCTGGCTTACCTGCTGTTCATCTTGCTCTATGTGCCATGCCTCGCCGCCATGGGAACCGCCTTCCGCGAACTCGGGCGTTTTTACGGGACGCTCATGATGGTGCTTCAGACGGTTATCGGCTGGAGTCTCTCGGTACTGTTCTTCCAGGTGACCTGCGGGCATTCCGTCGCATTAATCGTGACTTCACTCGTGCTTCTCGCCGGTGTGGTCGTGAGCCTCGTGCTGATTGGCCGTGACCAGCGCAAGAAGAAGGTATTCGACTAACGCTGTTCTCTAGAAGTTTATTGTAAAAAGGAAAGACCGTGCGCCTTGTGGACGCACGGCCTTGTGTCTATTGAGCAATAAGGAGGAGTGTGCTTGTGAAGGGGATTAGTAAATAAACAACATCTCGCGATACTTCGGCAGGGGCCACTTCTCGTCGGGGATAACCTTTTCGAGCTTGTCCACCTGCACGCGGAGATCCGCCATCGCTTCGAGGATGTTCTCGTGCTTTTCGCCCAGGGCCTTTTCCATGCGCTCGATTGCAGAGGCGAGAGCCTTGTAGCCTTCACCGAGTTCCTGTGCGTAGGAATCCACCGCGGCAAAGCCCTGTTCCTTGGCCATGGCGTTGGTCTTGAGGGCCGCACTGTAGGCGCAGAGCACCTGCGGCAAGATGACGTTCTTCGCGATGTCGTCGGAAATCTTTCCTTCGATGTGAATCTTCTTGTGGTATTCTTCCAGGTTCACCTCGTAGCGGGATTCCAGTTCGCGCTTGTTGAACACGCCGTACTTTTCGAAGAGGGCGACGTTTTCCGCCTTGTTCAGGGCCTGGAGCGCTTCCATGGTGGTGCGGGTGTTGGGGAGGCCACGCTTGGCCGCTTCTTCCACCCACTCGTCGGTGTAGCCGTTGCCGTTGAAGATAACGCGCTTGTGTTCCTTCACGATCTTCTGCAGCAAGGACTGCAGTTCTTCGTGGAACTTGTCAGCCGGAACCTTTTCGAGCTTGTCTGCGATGATGTCGAATGCTTCGGCAACAATCGTGTTCAAGATGACGTTGGGTTCGGAGCAGCTCTGGCTGGAGCCCGGAGCGCGGAATTCGAACTTGTTGCCGGTGAAGGCGAACGGAGAAGTACGGTTACGGTCGGTCGCGTCGCGCGGGAGAGGCGGCAGCGTGTCGGAACCGAGCTTCATGACGCCAGCCTGCTTGCTGGACTTGGGGTCGCCCTTTTCAAGCTGGTCGATGACGTCGGCAAGCTGGTCGCCGAGGTACATGGAGATGATTGCCGGAGGAGCCTCGTTGGCACCGAGACGGTGGTCGTTGCCGGCACCCGAAACTGCCATGCGGAGCAGGTCGGCGTGAGTATCCACGGCGTAAATCACCGCGCAGAGCGTAGTGAGGAAGATGGCGTTCTGGTGCGGGTCCTTGCCCGGGTTCAAGAGGTTCGTCTTGCCGTAGTTCACCGACCAGTTGTTATGCTTGCCGGAGCCGTTGATGCCAGCAAACGGCTTTTCGTGCAGCAGGCACACGAGGCCATGACGGTCGGCGACCTGGCGGAGCACTTCCATAATCTGCATGTTGTGGTCGCAGGCGAGGTTCACTTCCTCGAACATCGGGGCAAGTTCGAACTGTGCCGGAGCGACTTCGTTGTGGCGGGTCTTGGCCGGAATGCCGAGCTTCCAGAGTTCCTTTTCCACGTCGTTCATGAAGTTCAAGATGCGGGCAGGAATGCTACCAAAGTAATGGTCTTCCATCTGCTGGTGCTTTGCCGGAGCTGCACCGAACAGCGTTCGGCCGGCCTGGTACAGGTCGGGGCGCTGCAGGTAGAAACGCTTGTCAATCAGGAAGTATTCCTGTTCGGCACCGAGAGTGACGGTGACCTTCTGCTGGGCAACGCCGAACATGCCCATGAGGCGATCGGCGGACTTCTGCAGGGCCTGAATGGAGCGGAGCAGCGGAGTCTTCTTGTCCAAGGCTTCGCCGGTGTAGCTACAGAATGCAGTCGGAATGCAGAGCGTGGCGCCGTTACCGTGACGCTTGATGAATGCGGGCGAGGTCGGGTCCCAGGCGGTGTAGCCGCGGGCTTCGAAGGTGGAACGCAGGCCGCCGCTCGGGAAACTGGACGCGTCCGGTTCGCCCACGATCAGGTTCTTGCCGCTGAAGGCCATGATGGCCTTGCCGTTTTCGGGTTCCAGGAAGGAGTCGTGCTTTTCGGCGGTAGAACCGGTGAGCGGCTGGAACCAGTGCGTGAAGTGGGTGGCACCCCGGTCGATTGCCCACTTCTTCATGGCGTGTGCGACTTCGTTCGCGATGCTCGCGTCAAGCGGTGCGCCCTCGTCGATGGTGGCGAACAGTTTCTTGCAGATGTCCTTGGGCAGGTAGGCGCGCATGGCCTCCGCGTTAAAGACGTCCTCGCCGTAAAAGTCGAGACTTGCGGGTGCTGCGGGCATGTTTGCGCCCGCGGCTTCGCTCGCGATTTCCTTGATGGCCTTCAGCCTGTATTCGTTGCTCATTGTGAGTCTCCTAGTTTGAAATTTTTTCGGAGACCCTATTGCAAAATGTGTGCCAAAAGTGAAAATGGCGAAATTCTGCAAAAACCCAAAAAGCAGACCGGTTACAGAAATTGATGACTTTCCAAAATTTGAAAATTTCTCTCTACTATTACGAAAAACGTAAATCTGAAGCTGTTGAAAAAGGTTCTAGCCGCAGCACCAACTATTTTCAAAAATTGTAATTGCATAATTCCTTTTTACGAAAAGTGAAAATGTAGAGGCGTGTAGTTTGAGCGATATTCTTTCGTTCTTTACATTTTCTTTCCGCTTTTTCAATAATTGGCGGGTAATTCCAGAAATTGGCACGGAATTTGCAAAGCCTTTTCGCAAAAATAGGAATAATGCGCGAATTTGAGAATGATTCGCAAAATTAGGAAAGGACGAGTATGAACGCTCAAGCACTTTACGATCCGGCCAACGAACACGACGCCTGCGGTGTTGGCCTGGTCGCCAATATTAATAATGTTGCCTCGCACCAGATTGTGCTGCAGGGCATTACCGTTTTGAAGAGGCTCATGCACCGCGGTGCAGCAAGTGGAGACCCGGAAACCGGCGACGGTGCGGGTCTCTTGCTTTCGATGCCTCACAAGTTTTTCTGCAAATTGTACCCGGAACTGCCTGCGCGTTACGGCGTGGCGATGTTCTTTGTGGAGAACACGCTTGCGGCGGATGCCTTTGACGCGAAAATCAAGGAGATTGCCGCTGCCGAGGGTGTGAAGGTGCTGAATTTCCGCGAGGTGCCGGTGAATCCCGAAAAGATTGGCCGCACGGCCCGCGAGACCTTGCCGCATATCCGCCAGGTGTTCTTTGACGGTTCCGCTTTTGAAAATGACTGCGCATTTGATATTAAGTTGTATGTGGTGCGTCGCCTGATGGAAAAGGCTTGCAAGGGTCTTTATGTTTGCAGCTGCAGCCGCCGTAGCATCGTCTATAAGGGCCTGCTTCTGGCCAGCCAGATTGAGAGTTTCTACAAGGACCTGAACGATCTCGATTTCGAGAGCCCGATTGCCCTTGTTCACCAGCGCTACTCCACGAATACGTTCCCCACGTGGCCGCTGGCGCACCCGTTCCGCTACCTCGCTCATAACGGCGAAATCAATACCCTGCGCGGTAACCTGAACAGCCTGCGCGCTCGCGAGCCGCAGCTGAAAAGCGAAATTATCGGCGATGACTTGCAGAAGCTCTTGCCGCTGGTTCCGGCGGGGCAGAGTGACTCGGCTAGCCTTGACAACATGTTTGAGCTTCTCGTCGCTGCGGGTCGTAGCCTTCCGCATGCGATGATGATGCTCATGCCGCAGGCTTGGGGCCAAAAGCATTACTTGGGTCGCGATGTGCGTGGGTTCTTCGAATACGAATCTATGCTTATGGAACCGTGGGACGGTCCGGCCGCCGTGGCGTTCAGCGATGGCGTGAATGCGGGTGCGATTCTCGACCGCAACGGCCTCCGTCCGGCGCGTTACACTCTGTGTAAAGACGGTCTTTTCGTGATGGCCTCCGAGACGGGCGTGCTGGATTTGCGTGATGACGAGGTGGAAGAAAAGGGCCGCCTCAAACCCGGCGAAATCATTTATCTGGATTTGGAAAACCACCGTATTCTGAAGAATGCGGAGATGAAGGCGCAGGTGGCCCGCGCCAAGCCTTACCGCCGCTGGGTTGCCGAAAATAAGATGAGCGTTCGCGGGCTCTTTAGTGAAATCAACCCGTCCGAAGTTCCCGACGACATTCTGGTGCAGCAGAAGCGTTTTGGCTACTCTGCAGAAGACCTCTCCATCATCTTGCAGCCTATGGCCAAGAACGGGGCAGAGCCGATTGGCTCCATGGGTAACGATGCCGCACTGGCTGTACTTTCGGACAAGCCACAACCGCTGTTCAACTACTTCAAGCAACTGTTCGCTCAGGTGACTAACCCGCCGATTGACCCGATTCGCGAAGAGCTGGTGATGAGCCTTACGACATACATCGGGAACCACGGCAACATTCTGGAAGAAACTCCGGAACAGGCGCACCTTATCAAGATTCCGCGCCCGATTGTGACCGAAGATGAAATCCGCCGCTTTGAAAATATCGGCGACAAGGCGTTCAAGGCGAAGGTGCTCAAGATGCAGTTCCCGCTGGGCGGTGACGGCTCCGTGCTGGAAGCGGCCCTGCAGAATTTGGCCGGCGATGCCGTGCGTGCGGTGAACGACCACTACGATATCATCGTGCTTTCGGACAAGAACATCGACTGGGGCTACGTGCCTATGCCTTCGCTCTTGGCGACGGCTTGCGTGAACCGTGCCCTGGTGGAAGCGGGTGTTCGCCCCGAAATCGGCCTGATCGTGCAGAGCGGTGAAGTGCGCGAAGTGATGCACTTTGCGTTGTTGCTCGGCTATGGTGCCACGGTCATCAACCCGTATCTCGCCTTCGAAAGCATCACCAACATGTGCCACAACGGCGACCTGGATGTGGACCCGGTGACGGCTGCTGCAAATTATGTAAAGGCTGTCGATAAGGGGCTGCTCAAGATTATGTCAAAGATGGGTATCTCCACCCTCCGCAGCTATCGCAGCGCTCAGATTTTCGAAGCCGTGGGCCTGAATCACGAACTCATCGAGAAGTTTTTGCCGGGTACGGCCAGCCGTATCGAAGGTATCGGCCTGGAAGAAATTGCCCGTGAAGTGGGCGAGCGCCAGAAGATTGCCTTTGCCGATGCAAGCAAGGTGCTGCAGTCGGGCGGCCAGTATGCGTTCCGCAAGGAAGGCGAGAAACACCTGTGGACTCCGCAGTCTCTTGCCGCATTCCGCCAGGCGGTGCAGGGTGGCGACTATGAGAAGTTCAAGGTCTACAGCAAGCTGATTAACGACCAGTCCGAACGTCAGGCGACTTTGCGCGGGCTCTTCAAGTTCAAGGCTGCAACGCCGATCGATATTGGTGAAGTCGAAGGCCGCGAATCCATCGTGAAGCATTTTGTGGCGGGTGCCATGAGCCTTGGCTCCTTGAGCCCGGAAGCCCACGAGACTATTGCCATTGCGATGAACCGCATCGGTGCCATGAGCAACTGCGGTGAAGGTGGTGAAGACCCTGACCGCGATACTCCGGCTGCAAACGGCGATATCCGCAGTTCCGCGATTCGCCAGGTTGCCTCGGGCCGCTTTGGCGTAACCATCGATTATCTGCGCCATGCAAAGGATTTGCAGATTAAGATGGCCCAGGGCGCAAAGCCCGGTGAAGGTGGCCAGTTGCCGGCTCACAAGGTGAACGAGTTCGTGGCGCGCATCCGTCACAGCATTCCGAATGTGTCGCTGATTTCTCCGCCGCCGCATCACGACATTTACTCCATCGAAGATTTGGCGCAGCTCATTTATGACCTGCGCAACGCCAACCCGAAGGCCCGTGTTTCCGTGAAGCTCGTGTCCGAAGTGGGCGTGGGTACGATTGCCGCGGGTGTCGCGAAGGCCCATGCCGACGTGGTGCTGATTTCCGGTCACGATGGCGGTACTGGTGCATCTCCGCTCACTTCCATCAAGCATGCAGGCCTCCCGTGGGAACTCGGTATTGCCGAAGCGGAACAGACGCTGGTGCTGAACGATTTGCGCGGGCGCATCAAGCTCCAGGTGGATGGCCAGCTCAAGACGGGCCGTGACGTGGTGGTGGCTGCCCTCCTCGGTGCTGAAGAATTCGGATTTGCAACAAACCTGCTGGTAAGTCTCGGTTGCGTGATGGACCGCAAGTGCCATACGAACAAGTGCCCCATGGGTATCGCCACGCAGGATCCTGAATACCGCAAGCGTTTTGCGGGCAAACCCGAATACGTGGAAAACTTCCTCTATTTCATTGCCGACGAAGTCCGCGAGATTCTCGCAAGCCTTGGCCTGCGCTCGTTGGCCGAAGCCTGCGGCCGTAGCGACTTGCTGGAACGGGACGAAGCTATTGCCTTCTACAAGGCGCACAACCTGGACTTCAGCAAGATTTTCGAAACCGTCAATGGCGGCATCAAGTCCTTCGACAAGAACTTCGTGAAGGAACCGCTTGAAAACTTCGACCGTCGTGAACTCCTGCCGTTTGTGGCCGACACGCTCAAGAGTGGCGCTTCGGTGGAACTTTGCACGGTGGTGCACAACGTTGACCGTACGGTGGGTACGGAACTTTCCGGCGAGGTGGATGAACACTTCGGTGTGAAGGGCCTCCCCGAAGATACCATCAAGATTCACCTGCAGGGTGTCGCGGGCCAGAGCTTCGGTGCATTCCTCGCTCCGGGTATCACTCTCGATTTGCAGGGCGAAGCGAACGACTTTATGGGCAAGGGTCTTTCGGGCGGTAAGATTATCGTGCGCCCGCCGAGCAACGCAAGCTTCAAGGCCGAAGATAACGTGATCGCGGGTAACGTCATCGGTTATGGCGGAACCTCGGGCAAGATTTTCATCAACGGCCTCGCGGGCGAACGCTTTGGCATCCGCAACTCCGGTATGCTCCTGGTCAGCGAAGGCGTGGGCGATCACGGCTGCGAATACATGACGGGCGGTCGCGTTGTGGTACTTGGCCGCGTGGGCGTGAACTTCGCCGCGGGTATGACAGGTGGCTTTGCCTATGTCTATGATGAGACTGGCCACTTTGACCTGAGCTGCAACGTGGATTCCGCCGACCTTGAAAGCGTGCTTCCGGGTACCGAGAGCGAAAGCGAACTGCTCGACATCATCAAGCAGCACGTTGAAGCGACGGGCAGCGAGAAGGGCAAGCGCATTCTGGAAAACTGGAACAGCGAACGCCCGAAATTCGTGAAGATCTTCCCGGTGGATTACAGGAACGCATTGGCGAAGAAGGCTTAAAGTTGTCATCCTGAGCAAGCGTAGCGCGTCGAAGGATCTCAAGGCTCGTTAGATTCTGCTCCTTCGAACCTAAGAATTGTAGAGCAACAAGTTGCTAACAATTCTATATCGACTCCGCCTAACGGCTTCGCTCAGAATGACACGTAGGAAAATTTATAACCAGAGATCTGATATGCAACAAATTAATCGCATACAAGACATCTACCGCCCTGTCGAAGAGCGTGTCAAGGACAACAACGAAGTTGAGCGCAAGCTCACCTCGATAGAAATCATCGGCCAGGCGGAACGCTGCCATACCTGCGGAATCCCCTTCTGCCATGGTGCGGGTTGCCCCCTCGGAAACCTCGTTCCCGAATTCAATGCGGCGATTGCTGCCGGGAATGCGGAACGGGCCTACGATATCATCAGCAAGACGGCGTTCTTCCCGGAGTTTACGGGCCGCGTTTGTCCCGCGCTTTGCGAGTCCGCTTGTACCGGCAACGTGCATAACGACCCGGTGATGGTTCGCCAGATCGAGAAGTTCATCATCGAGACTGCCTTCGAGGAAGGTCGCGTGGTGCTCCCGACGGCTGAACCCAATGGAAAGTCTGCCGCCGTCATCGGCTCTGGTCCTTCGGGGCTCTTTGCTGCCGAGGCATTACGCCGCAAGGGATATGCTGTCACGGTCTTCGAGAAGCATGCGAAGGCGGGTGGCCTGCTGCGCTACGGCATCCCGAACTGGAAACTCGACAAGTCCATTATCGACCGCCGCATCGCCCTGCTCGAAGCTGCCGGAATTAAGTTTGTCTACAATACCGAAATCGGCAAGGACATTGCCGCAGAATACGTCCACAAGAATTATGACGAGGTGTTCCTCGCCATCGGTACGCCGAATGCCCGCGATTTGAAAATCCCTGGCCGCGAAGCCGAAGGAATTTTCCTTGCCCTCGATTTTTTGCACGGTGCCGAAATGCCGGGTGAAAGCAATCCCGAAAAGTTCAGCGCGAAGGGCCGCAAGGTCCTGGTAATTGGCGGTGGCGATACGGGTAACGACTGCGTGGGCAAGGCCATCCGTGAAGGCTGCGAAAGCGTGCTCCAGGTGGAATTCATGCCCAAGCCTCCCGAGGAACGTTCCCCGTCTACGCCGTGGCCCGACTGGCCGTACATGCTGCGCACGAGCTACGCTCAGCACGAAGGCGGTGAACGCCGCTGGAATGTTTCTTCCAAGCAGTTCATTGTGAAGGACGGTCGCGTGGCAGGCGTAGAAGCGGTTCGCGTAGAATGGGAAATGTCCCCGCAGGGTCGCCCGCTCAAGCCTGCTGAAGTCCCGAATTCTACTGAAGTCATCGATACCGACCTGGTGGTGCTCGCGATGGGATTCACCGGTGTGCCTGCCGAAGGCATCGTGAACGACCTGGGCCTGCAACTCACTCCGCGTACGGCAATTATCGCAGATCCTGCCCGACACATCCATGCGGTGGGCGACTGCGCAAATGGCGCGTCCCTTGTGGTCCGCGCCATGGCCGACGCTAAGGCGAAAGTCGCAGCGCTGAAGTAACGACCGCCTGTTGATTCTTGCGGGAATGAAAATGTTTGTCGTAATATAAACTGCAACTGATTATTGTAATATAAACTGCGCACGGAATCATGTTTGGATTTTATCGATTCGCATGCGTTTCTCCGGTGTTGAAGGTGGCCGATACCGCCTACAATACCGAGGAAATCATCAGGAGCGCGAAAATTGCTGCCTCTAACGGGGCGGCTTTTGTCGTTTTCCCGGAACTTTGCATTACGGGCTATACTTGCAGCGACTTGTTCCACCAGGAACTGCTTTTGCTGAACAGCACCCGCTCGCTGGTGCGGATTGCGGACGCCTTAAAAGAAAGCGACGCCGTGATTGCGGTGGGCCTGCCTTTGCGCATATTCGGAAGGCTGTATAACTGCGCTGCCTTTGTGCAGCACGGGCGCGTTGTTGCAATTACGCCCAAGATTCACTTGCCGAACCAGCGCGAGTTCTACGAGAAACGGCATTTTTCCAGCGGGCGCGATTTGTTGCGCGGATCGTGTGGAATTTCGGCCGGGAATTCCGCGGGCGCCGTGACGTGCTTTATAGAAGGCGCAGGCGAAGTCCCTGTCACGAATTTCATCACGGTGAAGGGTTCTGGTTCTGAAGTTCGCATAGGCGTGGAACTTTGCGAAGACCTGTGGACGCCTGCGCCACCGAGCGGGGAACTTGCCCTTGCAGGTGCGAACGTCATCGTGAATCTCTCGGCGAGCGATGCGCTGGTAGGCAAGTGCGATTACCGCAGGAACCTGGTGATGAACCAGTCGGCACGCTGCATGGCGGCCTACGTGTACGCCTCTGCCGGAGTGCATGAATCTACAACGGACATGGTCTTCAGTGGCCACCTGATGATTGCAGAAAACGGGAGCATGCTCGCCGAAAGCAAGCCTTTCTCGCGGGAAACTGAAATCGTGTATGCCGATGTGGACGTGGAACGCCTGAATATGCAGCGTCTGAGCGAAGGTTCGTTCCAGGATTTTGACAGCCGTGCCATTATTGCGCGTGCGGCGACTCTTGACTGCCTGCGTGGTTGCAATACGCTCCTGTACCGCTATGTTTCGCCGACGCCCTTTGTGCCAGGGAATACGGAAACCCGCGATACATCTTGCACCGAGATTTTTAACATACAGTGTGCAGGGCTTGCCAAGCGCCTGGAGGCGACCCGAAGCAAGCGTGCTGTAATTGGCCTGAGCGGCGGGCTTGATTCTACGCTTGCGCTTCTTGTGGTTGCGGAAACGTTCAAACTGCTGAACCGCCCTGCAAAAGAAATCCTTGCGCTCACGATGCCCGGATTCGGGACAACACATCGCACCAGGAACAATGCAGTTGAACTCGCGAAACTCCTGGGCGTGGAACTGCGCACCATTGATATCCAGAAGGCATGCCTCCAGCATTTTGCCGACATCGGGCACGACCCGCAAAAGCTCGACGTGACTTACGAGAACGTCCAGGCCCGCGAACGCACGCAAATCCTGATGGATATCGCGAACAGCGAAGGCGGAATCGTTATCGGCACGGGTGACCTCTCCGAAATTGCGCTCGGCTGGAGCACTTACAATGCCGATCACATGTCCATGTATGCGGTGAACTGCGATATTCCCAAGACGCTCGTGCGCCACATTGTGAACTGGTACGCCGACCGCGCTGTTCGCAACCCGAGCGAATTCGGCACGCATCTTGCCCCGAGTGAAACCGGTGCGCATCTTGAAACCCGCGAAAAAGGCGCAGAACTTGCCGCGGTCCTCCGCGACATCCTCGACACGCCCGTCTCTCCGGAACTTTTGCCCGCCGATTCAAGTGGCCAGATTGCGCAAAAGACGGAGAGCATTCTCGGTGCTTACGAACTCCATGACTTTTTCCTTTACCACTTTGCGAAATACGGAGCCTCTCCCGAAAAACTCCGCTACCTCGCGAAATACGCATTTGCAAACAAGCATACTGACGAAGAAATCTACAAGGCGCTCGCCATCTTTATCAGGCGCTTCTTTACGCAGCAGTTCAAGCGCAGTTGCATTCCCGACGGCCCGAAGGTCGGAACCATCTCGCTGTCGCCCCGCGCCGACTGGCGTATGCCCAGCGACGCAAGTTTTGGGGATTGGCTCAAGGAAATCTAATCAAAAAAAATGTATGTATTTATGCCTCCGTGCCGAGGCTTTTTTATTTTAGTCTAAATCGCAAAAACCCCGAGACGTTCGTCCCGGGGCTTCTTCGTTTTGCGGAGTACGTGGATTATGGATAAATGGATTACATGTTGCTGAAGATTTGGAATCCGCTGTAGGATTCTTGTCCGTGTTCGCTTTGGTCGAGGCCGCGGAGTTCTTGCCTTTCCGTGACGCGCAGGCCCATTGTCTTCTTGATGACGAAGAATATCAGGCTAGCGCCGGCGAAGCAGGGTAGGGCGTAGGCGGCAACACCGATGAGCTGCGTGAGCACGCTGTAATCGCCCGTCATGTCAAAGATACCCACGGCAATCGTACCCCACACGCCGTTCACCAGGTGAACAGAGAGGGCGCCGACCGGGTCGTCCAAGTGCAGGCGGTCGAACATGAATACTGCGCCGACTACGAGCACGCCAGCGATGGCACCGATAATCCAGGAAGAGAGCGGGGTTACCACGTCTGCACCGGCTGTGATTGCCACGAGGCCGGCAAGGCATCCGTTGAGAGCCATGGTGGCGTCAGGCTTCTTCGAGACGATCCAGCTCGTGAGCGTTGCGGTAATGATACCTGCGACGGCGGCGAGGTTCGTGGTCACGAGAATCCAGCTAGTGGCCTTCGGGTCGCCACTGAGTGCGGAACCTGCGTTGAATCCCCACCAACCGAACCACAGCATGAATACACCGATGGTTGCAAGCGGGATGTTGTGTGCAGGAATGGCGTGCACCTTGCCGTTCACGTACTTGCCGATACGGGGCCCGAGAATCATTACGCCGGCAAGTGCTGCCCAGCCGCCCACGGAGTGCACGAGGGTAGAACCGGCGAGGTCGTGGAAACCAGCCTTGCCGATGGTCGAAAGCCAGCCGCCGCCCCATGTCCAGCTACCCACAATCGGGTAGACGAGAGCCACGTAGACAATGGTGAAGACCAGGAAGGAATTGAGTTTCACACGTTCGGCCACGGCACCCGAGACAATCGTTGCTGCGGTCGCTGCAAACATTGCCTGGAAAAGCCAGTCTGCAAACAAAGTAAAGTGGCCGTTGTAGGCAGAGGTGAAGCTTGCCGGGTTGGCCCAGTCGCCAATGCCAAAGCCCGCGAAACCGAGAATCCCGTTGAAGGTTCCCGGATACATGAGGCCGAAGCCTAGTAGGGCGTACATCGTGATGCCTATGGCGGGGACCGCGATGTTCTTGAAGGCGACGTTGGCAGCGCACTTGGCGCGCACGAGGCCCGCTTCAACGCAGGCGAATCCAAGACCCATGATGAACACCAGCATGGCGCTGATCATGATCCAGATGTTTTCTGTCATAAAGATTGCGTCGCTGACAGGTACGACTTGTGTAACTTCGTTCATTCTTTAAATCCTTTTGATTGATCTTTCGTCTGTAGGCGCGAAACGCCTTTCTTTCGTCTAACCGATTGCCTCCGGGCCCGTTTCTCCGGTGCGGATGCGGATGCACTGTTCAAGGCTTGTGACGAAAATCTTTCCGTCACCGATTTCGCCGGAGCGCGCGCCCTTGATGATGGCGTCGATGCAGGGCTGCACGAAATCATCGTTTACCGCAATCTTGAGGCAAATCTTCTTGAGCAAATTCACCTCGGTCACCACGCCGCGGAAGCGCTGGTTATAGCCCTTCTGCTGGCCGCAGCCGAGCACGTTGGTAACTGACATCTTGAAAATGTTGTTTTCGTAAAGCGCTTGCTTCACGAGGTTCAGTCGTTCGGGTTGGATGTAGGCCGTAACGAGTTTCATTTTTTTTTGTCCTTGTTTGATTCCAAGGAATTTTGGAATTCACCCCCTCTATGCAAAGAGCGTGCCAAAAAAGAGAAATGCGCGAAATTTCGCGAAAAACGGCGAAATCGCGGGGAAAATGAAAGAAAACTGCGCTGGCTTTACGGATAATGTTTTTCGTTTATTGAATAATATTCAAAAAACGTAAAATTCCTGCCGCGCAAGGACAGGGTGTGACGAATAAAGTAATCTTGTTTTTTTTGCGGAAGAGAATTACAGTTCGTGATAGTACGGGCAGATGTTTTCGTAATGCCCGTTCTTCATTCGGAAACCTTTCGGGATGGTTCCGAGCTGGACAAACCCGAGGCGTTCGTACAGGTGCCGCGCATGCGTGTTGCTTTCGACGACGGCATTGAACTGCAAGACTCCGAAGCCGTGCTTTTTAGCTTGTTCGAGACAGTCCTTCACGAGCATTTCGCCGATGTGCTTGCCCCTGGATTCCGAAGCGACCGCGTAGCTCGCATTTGAAATGTGCCCGCAACGTCCCACGTTATTCGGGTGCAGTATGTACAGCCCGAAAATCTTGCCGCCCTCTTCGGCGACGGCGCAGTAAGTCTGTGCGGCAAAGAACTGCCTGCCGGTTTCGGGCGTGAGCAAGTCCTCTTGCGGGAAGGCGATGCCTTCTTCGACCACCTCGTTCCAGATGCGGATCATTGCCGCAAGGTCCATTTCGTTGTATTGCCTGATAAGCATATTGGAGAACATAGAATTTTTTGTGGACAGCGATGTCAACGGAAAAAAGTTTACATGCAATCGGAACAGTTTTTTTGAAAGTATTTTCTGGAATAGAAAATCCAAAAGGAGTGGTTTTATGAATCATGCTCTATGGACCAGAGTGTCCGTTGGCGTTATTATGGCGTTGTCTGCCGTGACTGAAAGAGTCTAGTTTTCAAGAGGAGAACAAGAGCAAAAACTCTATTTTCATTCAAAATATAGATTATTCCGCTGTCAAAAGGTGACGCTACGCCCGGAAGGCAAGAAAAAAGCGTAAAAAAGCAGATTCCAACCGCCTGCGGGGGTCAATTTTCGTCAAGATTTCCAAAATTTCCGCGAATTTTGCCGATTGTCATAATATGACATTTAAGGAATGTATATTTTAAGCGTGAATTCAAAAGACCCGCAATTTTAAGCTTGTTTGCGGGAAGGAGTAAAAGATGTATAGCGATGCAATAATCGGTGGTGTCGGAATTTGACTGGATGAGATTGTTCCTTGCCTCAAGGACAACGAAACCGGAGAAATCAAGGAAACCGTGGTGTTCAGGATTGAGAGTCGCTCGTTCCTGAAAAAGTTCAACGAAAAGAACGGCTGGGGAATTGACTGGATTGAGGTCCCTAACGATGTTGAAGTGTTTGCTCTCGCCTTGAAGGAAAATAACGAAATTCAGGGGCTGGTCGGGGTGAAAAATGATGAAGGGCCTAAGGCGGCGTACTTGCACTGGGCCTGCACTGCTCCGCACAACAATAAACGTGTATATGGCTCACAGCGCTATAGCGGCGTTGGTGGGCATCTTTTTGCCATTGCCGTTGATAAATCTGTACAATGGGGTTACGATGGCGTTATTTTCGGTTTTGCCCTTAACAAAGAACTGCTAAATCACTATATTGGCGTATTAGGGTGTGCGCATATCGGCGCGCTTCATCCGTATCATTTCATTTTGGGGCCGATTGCTGCAAAAAAATTGTTGGAGACGTACACTTATGAATGGAACTAAGAAGGTTGAGGACATTCTGTCCGATGTACGGATTCCGTTTTCGGCGGTTCCCGACCCGTACAGGAATGCTCCTCCCTGCAAGTTGAACCTGCTAGAACTGGCTCGGTATGCAGACAGGAATGGCAAGGACATCAGTAGTCTTTCTCAAGAAGAAATAGCCCAGTTCAAGATATAGGGTTAGTTAAAGCAAAAAACGCAGGCTCGTGTTGAGTCTGCGCTTTTGGTTTTAAAGGGCGTGGTTTACTTCTTCACGTGCCTGTGGTACTCTTGGAGGCTGCACACTTCGAATCTTCCGAAGTCGTGCTTGTCCATGAGACCTTCCACGGTGGAGGTGAGGGCGGCGATGGTCGTGGTGATGGGGATGCCGGACACGACTGCCTTGGAGCGCATCTGGATTTCGTCAACCATGGCTTCGGCGCCGGTTTCGGTGGTGTTCACGATCCACTGCACTTCCTTATCGTGGATAAGGTCGAGCAGGTTCGGGCGGCCACGGGAGATGCGGAACACGGCGCGGGTCTTGATGCCTTCGTTGTAGAGCATCGTAGAGGTGCCGCGGGTCGCGTACAGTTCGTAACCGAGGTTCACGAGTTGGCGAATGAGCGGGACGGCCTTCTGCTTGTCTTCGTCCTTGAGCGAGACGAAAATGTTGCCCTGGCTCGGGACCTTGTTGCCCGATGCCAACTGGCTCTTGAGGTAGGCAAGACCGCGGTCGCGATCGAGGCTCATAACTTCGCCGGTGGATTTCATTTCCGGAGAAAGCGTGATATCGACACCCGGGAACTTGACGAACGGGAAGACGGCTTCCTTGACGCTCACGTAAGGCACGTGGACTTCTTCGGTAAAGCCAATCTGTTCGAGGGTTTCGCCCAGCATGCAGCGGCTAGCGTAGCTTGCAAGCGGGACGCCGATGGACTTGGACACGAATGGCACCGTGCGGGAGGCGCGCGGGTTCACTTCGATCATGTAGAGTTCGCCATCCTTGACGGCAAGCTGCATGTTCATGAGGCCGCAAACGTGGAGTTCCTTCGCGAATTCCTTGGCGTAGGCGCGGACCTTGTCCTGGATTTCTTTGGAGAGGGTCATCGGCGGGATGACGCTTGCGGAGTCGCCGGAGTGGATGCCTGCGGGCTCCACGTGTTCCATGATGGCGCCTACCACGGTGTGCTTGCCGTCGCTGATGCAGTCCACGTCGAGTTCAGTGGCGTCTTCGAGGAAACGGTCGATGAGGATGGGCTTGCCTTCGCCAATAGCGGCGGCTTCTTCCACGAACTTGCGGAGGTACTTTTCCTTATAGACAATCACCATGCCACGGCCGCCGAGAACGAAGCTCGGGCGCACCAAAACGGGGTAGCCGATTTTCTCGACGATGGCGAGGGCTTCTTCCACGTTGTGGGCGATGCCGCTTTCGGCCTGCTTGATGCCGACCTTGTCAACCAGCTGCTTGAAGAAGTCGCGGTCTTCGGCGAGGTCGATGTCTTCGGGGCTCGTGCCGACGACGTTTGCACCGGCCTTCTTGAGACGCATGGCAAGGTTCAGCGGAGTCTGGCCACCGAATTGCACGATGACGCCGGCGCACTGTTCGCGTTCGTAAATGCCCATCACGTCTTCGAGCGTGAGCGGCTCAAAGTATAGTTTGTCCGAAGTGTCGTAGTCGGTAGAGACCGTTTCGGGGTTGGAGTTCACCATGATGACTTCGTAGCCTTCGCGGCGCAGCGTAAAGGCGGCGTGGCAGCAGCAGTAGTCGAATTCGATACCCTGACCGATTCTGTTCGGACCGCCACCCAGCACCATGATGCGCTTCTTGTGACCATGACCCGGAATTTCGCGGACGGGTTCGCCATTGAAAGGCGCCTGCGCTGAGCCTGTCGAAGCGTAGCAACTGTAGTAATACGGCGTGATGGCTTCGAATTCGCCGGCGCAGGTATCCACGGAGTAGTAGCTCGGAACAAGGCCAATCTGCTTGCGCACCGCCATGACTTCTTCGGGAGTCTTGTGGAACAGGTAACCGATCTGGATATCGCTGTAACCGAGTTCCTTTGCCTGGCGGAAGAGCGGCAGGTCCTTTGCCAATGCTTCCAACGAGCCTGCGGAAAGGATTTCGTCTTCGTAGAGGGCAAGTTCTTCAAGGTGGCGGAGGAAATAGCGGTCAATTTTTGTAATTTCGTACAACTTCTCGACACCCCACTTGCGGCGCAGTGCTTCGTGCAGCACGAAGATGCGTTCGGCGCTCGGGCGGGCGACTTCCTTGGCGAGCGTTTCGTCGTCGTATTCCTTGAACTTTTCGCACTTGGCGCAGGCACCGAATCCGCCGAATCCTGTTTCGAGGGAGCGGAGGGCCTTCTGCATGGCCTGCTTGAAGTTCGTGCCGATGGCCATCGCTTCGCCCACAGACTTCATCTGGGTGCCGAGCGTAGAATCTGCCTTCGGGAATTTTTCGAACGTGAATCGCGGAACCTTCACGACAACGTAGTCGAGCGCCGGTTCAAAGCAGCTCGGGGTCGTCTGCGTAATGTCGTTGCGGAGTTCGTCGAGCGTGTAGCCCACAGCGAGGAGCGCTGCAATCTTTGCGATGGGGAAGCCCGTTGCCTTGGAGGCCAGAGCCGAAGAACGGCTCACGCGCGGGTTCATTTCGATGATGATGCGGCGACCGGTCTTCGGTTCGATTGCCCATTGCACGTTGGATCCGCCGGTTTCGACGCCGATGGCTTCCATGACCTTCAGGGAGTCGTCACGCATGGCCTGGTAGGCACGGTCATCAAGGCTCTGGATCGGGGCGACGGTGATGGAGTCGCCGGTGTGCACGCCCATGGGGTCGAGGTTTTCGATGGAGCACACGATAACGGCGTTGCCCTTCTTGTCGCGCATGACTTCCATCTCGAATTCTTTCCAGCCAAGCAGCGATTCTTCGATAAGGACTTCGTTGTTGAGCGACGCGTCAAGACCGCGGTTCACGATGGTCTCGAATTCTTCAGGGTTGTGGGCGATACCGCCGCCGGTGCCGCCGAGAGTGAAACCCGGACGGATGATGAGCGGCCAGCTTCCGATGGTGTGGGCGATGGCGAGTGCTTCGCTCATGGAGTGTGCAGAACCGGAGCGGGGAAGGTCCAGGCCAATCTTGAGCATGGCTTCTTTGAACAAGTGACGGTCTTCGGCGCGCTGGATGGACTGCGCCTTGGCGCCGATGAGTTCCACCTGGTAGCGGTCGAGAATGCCGCGTTCGTTGAGTTCCATGGCGAGGTTCAAAGCCGTCTGGCCACCGAGAGTCGGGAGCAGTGCATCGGGGCGTTCGCGACGGATGATTTCGTGCAGAATGTCGACGCTCAGCGGCTCGATGTAGGTGCGGTCGGCCATTTCGGGGTCGGTCATGATGGTGGCCGGGTTAGAGTTCACGAGCACAACTTCGTAGCCTTCACGGCGGAGCACCTTGCAGGCCTGCACGCCGGAGTAGTCGAATTCGCAGCCCTGGCCAATCACAATCGGGCCGGAGCCAATGAGCATAATCTTCTTGATGTCGGTACGCTTAGGCATTCTTCTTGCCTCCATTCTTGTCATTCCCGCGGTTATTCTTGTCATTCCCGCGAAGGCGGGAATCTACTTTCTCTTTTGTCATTTTTTTTGATGCGTTTTTCTGTGCAAGTGCCGCTTTTACAAGCCCGCTGAACAGCGGGTGCGGCGCGGTGGGTCTGCTCTTGAATTCCGGATGGAACTGGCAGGCTTCAAAGTAGGGGTGGTTCTTGATTTCCACCATTTCCACGAGCTTGCCATCGGGCGATGTGCCGGCAATCTTGAGGCCGGCCTTTTCGAGTTCCTTGCGGAATTCGCTGTTGTAGTTGAATTCGTAGCGGTGGCGGTGACGTTCGCTGATCTTTTCGCTCTTGTAGAGCTTTGCCGCGTTGGAATCCTTCATGAGCTTGCACGGGTAAGCGCCGAGGCGCATGGTGCCGCCCTTTTCGGTGACGTTCTTCTGTTCGTCCATCAGGTCGATGACCGGGTGGGCCGTCTTTTCGTCGAATTCTGTGGAGTTGGCGTCCTTCCAGCCGAGCACGTTGCGCGCAAATTCAATCACGCAACACTGCATACCGAGACAAATTCCCAGCAGCGGAATCTTGTGCTCGCGGGCATAGCGAATGGCCACGCACTTGCCGTTCACGCCGCGGCTACCGAAACCGCCCGGGATCAGGACGCCGTCAGCATTCTTGATGAGGTTCGGATTCTTTTCGAGTTCTTCGGCCTCGATGCATTCCACCTTCACCTTGGCGTTGTGTTCCATGCCGGCGTGTTGCAGGGCTTCGTGTACGGATTTGTAGGCATCACGGATGGCGATGTACTTGCCCACCAGCGCGATGGTGCATTCGTACTTGGGCTGGGTGGCCTTCTTGACGAGTTTGTCCCATTCGGAGTGGATGATGGGGTGTACGCTCAAGTGGAGCTGTTCAAGCACGCGGAGGTCAAGTTCCTGCTTGGAAAGTTCGCGGGGCACGGCGTACACAGAATCCGTCACGTCCTTTTCTTCGATGACGCATTCGGGTTTTACGTTGCAGAAGAGCGCAAGCTTGTCCAAGTGATCCTGCGGAATCGTCATTTCAGTGCGGCACACGAGAATGTCCGGGAAGATACCGATGTTGCGGAGTTCGGCAACCGAGTGCTGCGAGGGTTTTGTCTTGAGTTCGCCGGCAGCCTTGAGGTAGGGCACGAGAACCAGGTGGACAAAGCAGGTGTTTTCCACGCCGACTTCAAAGCGGAACTGTCTTGCGGCTTCGAGGAACGGGAGCGATTCGATGTCGCCTGCGACACCGCCGATTTCGCAGAGCACGATGTCTGCGCCGCTTTCGGCTGCAGAACGGAAGGCGTCCTTGATTTCGTTGGTGATGTGCGGAATGACCTGCACCGTACCGCCCAGGTACTTGCCGGCGCGTTCCTTCGCGAGCACGGAAGAATAGATGCGGCCCGAAGTGTAGCTGGAGGCCTTGGAACATTGCACGCCTGCGAAGCGTTCGTAGTGGCCCAGGTCAAGGTCGGTTTCGTAGCCGTCGTCGGTTACGAAAACTTCGCCGTGCTGGTAAGGGCTCATGGTGCCCGGGTCCACGTTCAGGTACGGGTCCAGCTTCTGCATGAACACCTTGTAGCCGCGGCTCTTGAGCAGCAGCGCGAGCGATGCGGAGGTGATGCCTTTACCGAGGGAACTGACCACGCCGCCGGTAATGAAGATGTACTTGGTCTGTTTCTTTGCAGTTGCCTTAGCCATTTTTCACCTCCCCGGCGCATTCCTTACCCGCACCATTCATACAAGCGCAATCCTTGCCCGCGCGGGCCTTAAAGTCCAAAATCATTTGTCTGAATTCACCGAACAGGTAGTAGGAATCGTTCGGGCCCGGAGCGGATTCCGGGTGGTACTGCACGCTGAATGCGGGGAGTTCCTTATGGCGGATGCCCTCGACCGTGTTGTCGTTCAGGTTGATGTGCGTGACTTCTACATTCGTGGGGAGCGACGCTTCTTCAATAGCGTAGTTGTGGTTCTGGCTCGTGATTTCCACGGCGCCGGTCTTCAAGTTCTTTACCGGATGGTTGCAACCGTGATGGCCGAACTTGAGTTTGGAAACTTTCGCGCCGAGCGCAAGACCCAAGAGCTGGTTACCGAGGCAGATGCCCATCAGCGGGACCTTGCCCAAAAGCTGCTTTACGACTGCAGCCACTTGCGGGAGGCTGTTCGGGTCGGCAGGGCCGTTCGAGAGGAAAACTCCGTCCGGATTCTTCGCCATAATTTGTTCGTAGGTGGCATTGATCGGAAGCACCGTCACCTTCATGTTTTGTTCTGCGAGATTTCTCAAGATGTTCGTCTTGATACCGAAATCGAGCGCGACCACGTTCAAGTCGCCTTCGGTACTGAACTCGTAGCCCTTCGGGTCGCTGACCTTGCTGGCGTAATCCTGGCCGTCGAGGCCTTCCCATTCTTTCGCTTTCTTAATCGCGTCGGCTTCGCTCATGTCGGTGCCGTCTACGTGGAGGTAAGCTTTCTGTGCGCCGTGTTCACGCAGGTGGATGGTGAGTGCGCGAGTATCCACGCCTGCGATGCCAGGCTTCTTGTGGGCGAGCATGTAGTCGTGCAGGCTCTCTTCGCCGATTTCCTTGCTCACGTCGTCCAGCGAGTTCACGACGATGCCGTTCAGGAACACATCGCGGGATTCGGACTTTTCGAGATTTGCAGCGTATGCGCCGACTTCTGCCGTGGTGAACACCACGAACTGCCCCGCATAGGAGGGGTCCGTCAAAATCTGCTTGTAGCCCGCCATGCCGGTGTTGAACACCGCTTCGCCGACGGTATCGGTAGCCTCTCCAAAGGCATACCCGTGGAACACGGCGCCATCCGCCAGTGCCAAGAACGCTTTCTTCTCGCGTTTCGCTTTCCAGTTGAATTTATCTGTCATATATTGCTCGCTGTGTAATGAAAATCCGGATAAAAATAAAGGCAAAAGCCAGAAGCTTTTGCCAAACGATTGAAAACTTTAAAGACAGGAATGAAAATCAGATGCCCGGGGAGAGTCGCCTGGTTCCGTTGCGAGTGGCTTGCAACGGCGGTACTCATGTGTGCCTCGATGGATTCCGATATTTTCATCGGAACCAAAAACTAGCATTCTGCCAAGGCGTTGGTAAGGCATGAAAAAAGAAAAATTTTTGCGAAATTCGCCCGAAAAGGCCAATTTCTTTACAATTTTTGTATTTTTTGAGATTTATCTTACATAAAATGTAAAGCCGAATTTCGACATTATGCCGGTCATGTTCCAAAATTTTCGGTTATGCGACGCATGCGCCTGCACTGCACCTTTTTTTGCCCCCTCGAACCATAAAATGGCACGATTTTTGCACGCCTGGCGCGTCCGTTTCCCTGCTTGCACCCGAACGGGTGGGCTATGACCTTCGAGGTAGGGGAGACATAAATTTCAGAGAGGCGTTATGCTCGACGAATTACACGAAGAATGCGGCGTCATCGGCATTTACAATGGCGATACCGTCGTGAGGAATATAACCATGGGGCTTTACGCCCTGCAGCACCGCGGTCAGGAAAGCGCCGGGTTCGCGGTCACCGACGGAGACAAGGTTCGCGTCCGCAAGTCCATGGGGCTTGTATCCACCCTCCTCCGGGAACACAACATCGACGAATTTGACGGCTTTGCTGGCATTGGCCACGTGCGTTACAGCACTACCGGGGCATCGACCCTCGCCAACGCCCAGCCGATTCTGGTGAGTTGCAAGTGGGGGCAGCTCGCGGTGGCCCACAACGGAAACATCACCAACGCCACCGAACTCCGCGCCGAAATGGAAAGCGAAGGGCACATTTTCCAGACCACCTCCGATTCCGAAATTCTCTTGCACGAAATCGCCCGCACCGAGGCGGACTCCCTGGGAGAGGCCATCAAGAAAGCCATCACGAAATTCACGGGCAGTTTCTGCCTCGTGTTTATCAGCAAGGACACCATGTTCGTGGCCCGCGACGGCTTCGGGTTCCGCCCGCTTTCGCTTGCCCGCATGGGCAAGGCCTGGTGTGTCGCCAGCGAAACCTGCGCATTTGACCTGCTGGGTGCAAACTACGTGCGCGACATCCAGCCCGGCGAGTTCTTGACCATCACCCAGAACGGGCTGCACTCCGAGCGCTTTACCCACAAGGACAGGCTGGCCCATTGCATTTTCGAGTACATCTACTTCAGTCGCCCAGATTCCAAGATTTTCGAACAAAGTTGTGACAAGATTCGCCGCAAGATGGGAAAGCAACTTGCGAAGGAATGCCCTGTAGATGCAGATATCGTGATTTCTGTACCCGACAGCGCAACCACGGCTGCGTTAGGTTATTCGCAAGCCAGCGGCATCCGCTTTGAAATCGGGCTTCTCCGTAACCACTACGTGGGCCGCACCTTCATTGACCCTACACAGAACGTGCGCGAGCAGAAGGTCAAGCTCAAGTTCAACCCCATCGAGGGCGTGCTCAAGAACAAGCGCGTGTGCGTGGTGGAAGATTCCATCGTTCGCGGCACGACGCTCAAGATTCTTTCCCGAATGTTGCGCGACGCGGGCGCTCTCGAAGTCCACATCCGCATAGCATCGCCTCCGGTGGCGCACCCCTGCTTCTTTGGCATGGATTTCCCGAGCCAGGGCGAACTGGCCGCAAGCTCCATGACTCCCGACGAAATCGCCAAGATGCTGGGCGTCGAAAGCCTCGGCTACCTGAGCGTCGAGGGCATGAAGGAATGCACCGGCGAGGGCGAGCATTACTGCGCCGCCTGTTTCGACAACAACTATCCCGACTACATCGGAAGTGATTTGACAAAGACCCGGTGCGGGTAAGTGTGCGAGGCAAACTTCGTTTGCCGAAGGATTACTTGTATTCCGCGCCGAAGGTAAACGTGCGTTTTTCGCCGGGCGGGATTACGATGAGTCCGCGGTGGTGATTCAGTGCGTCGGGCTCCGATGTCATGGGCTCGATGGCGATGCTCTCGCGGGTCGGGGGCGTGTAAATCTGGATGGCGTTGTACTGCCCGAGGCGGGAGTCCTGCCAGATGGTGAGCTTGCCGTTCTTGCCTTCGAGCGTAACGACGCCTCTTCCTGCTTCTCCCGGATTACTGTTGTCCACGAGGCAGAAGCAGTCGTTGATGAACTCGTCGTTAATCTTGCGGCCTGCAGTAAAGCGCGTGTCCGCATGGAAGTTGCCCGTCGGGAGGTCTGCGCTGTCGAGTTCCGCAAGGAGCGATTCCGGGAGTGTCATTACCAGGTCGTTGATTTTTTCGCCCAGCATGTAGTACGGGTGCCAGCCTTCGGAATAGGGCATGTCCGTTTTGCCCGTGTTCTCTACGGTCGATTCAACCTTGTAGGTGTTCCCGGAGAACGTTATTTTGTTTGTAGCGCGAAACGGGAAGGGGAATCCCGCGAAGGCACCCGGCCAGTCGCAGGTAAAAACGGCAGAGCAACTTTCGTTATCGCTTTCGAAACGCTCGAATTTCCATTCCTGGTTCTGCAAAAAACCGTGCAGGGCGTGCGGGGCCCAGCTTACGTTGTTGATGAGCTGATAGGTGTTCCCGAGCCAGGTAAACTTCGCGTAGGCGGTGCGCCCGGGGTAGGGGGCTAGCCTGCAGCCCGCGTTGGTGTCTGGGCCCATCTTGAAGATGTCGTCGCCTTCGCGGTAACCGTAGAGCAGGTCGAGCGTTTTTTTGCCGGCGCTAGCCTCGGGTGATTTGCCCGCGGAGGCAAAGTTTGCGACGGGGATGCGCCAGGCGTTGAGCCCGCCGCCGTAGCCCGAAAGGATTTCGAATTCAGCGCCGTCGTCGCGCTGGAGGACAAAACACTGCACTGTGCCGATAGGGCGGGAAATCAGTTTGAAGTTGCTCATGTTTTTTAAGATAGAAAAAAGGTCACTAGTCATTGGTCAATAGTTGCTGGTTCTTATGGTCGCGCCGAAGGCGCCATTTTTTTTACTAATGACTAAGGACTAACTACTAATAACTATCTTTATGAGCATGGATTCCCAGACGATAGTCGCCCCGATGACCCCTTCCGGCGTGAGTGCCGTGGCCGCGCTCCGCGTGAGCGGAGCCCACGTCCGTGACGTGGTCGCGCGCCTGTTCGGGAATGAACGTCTGCAGAAATTGAAGGCGCGCGAGGCGTGCCTCGGGACTGCGCGTGACCCGCAGTCGGGCAAGCTTATCGATAGCCTATTGTACATCTTCTTCGAGGGCCCGAATTCCTATACCGGCGAAGACGTGCTGGAACTCTACCCGCACGGGAACCCGCTTATCGTACGCGACCTGCTGCAGGCAATCCGCGGGCTCGATGGCGTGCGCCTTGCCGAACCCGGGGAATTCACGCGTCGCGCCTTCCTGAACGGCAAGATGGACTTGACGCAGGCCGAATCTGTGGCCGACGTGATTCACAGCGCGAACCGCGCAGAACTCGAGAACGCTCACCGCCTTCTGGGGGGAGCCCTCTCGAAAAAGATTGCGGCACTCGCTTCGCAGGTCAAGGACATCTCGGCGCGCCTCGAACTCGATGTGGATTTCGCGGAAGAGGAGGCCGACCCGGACTTTGCGGGTTGGGAGGCGCGGTTTGTTGCTGTCCGTGAATCTATCCAGCAAATTTTAAACAGTTTTCACGGGAAGGCTTCGCTTAGCAGGCTCCCGCTGGCCGTGCTCTACGGCGCGCCGAATGCGGGCAAGTCAAGCCTTGTGAATGCCCTCCTGGGCGAAGACCGCGTGCTCGTGAGCAATGTCCCGGGTACAACGCGCGACTTTGTGGAAGTGCGCCTGTTTCTCGCGGGTGGCGAAATCCGGCTGGTCGATACCGCGGGCATCGCGGCGCAGGCGACAGACGAACTCGATGCGCTCAGCCAGAAGAAGAGCAGGGAAATTCTCGAAGAAGCCGACATGAAGATTCTCGTGGTGGACGGGGGTTCGCGGAAGTGTTGTTCTCGCGACGGCGAATTAGCATCTCGTCATTCTCGCGAAGGCGAGAATCTTAGAACGTCCACCTTCGCGGACATGACAAATAACGCGGACCTTGTCGTTTATTCCAAGTCCGACCTGCGCGCAGTCCCCGACAGGAACGGCGCATCCCCGATTCCCGATGGCGAACTGAGTGTTTCTTCCAAAACAGGCGAGGGTCTCGACGCTCTCCGCCAGGCGATGAACGCCTCCCTGTTCAAGCAATCTGCGGACGCAGAAGACCTCTGGATTACGAGCGAGCGCGAGAAAGCCTGCCTCGAAGACGCCCTTGCGGGTATCGACCGCGCGCTCGACCTGCTCCGGAACAATCCGGCAGTCGAACTTTTGGCTTTTGAAATGCAGGTGGTGCGTCGTGCACTCCAGAGCATAACGGGCGAAATCTCGTCCGAAGACATTCTACAATCTATTTTCGCGGGGTTCTGCATTGGCAAGTAGCACGCTCAGTTTAATCGGTGTCCTCATCGGGATTTTCGCTTTCGGGACCTACATGGTTCCCCTGAAAAAGTACCCGAACTATTCTTCGTGGGCGTTCCTCGCCGTGATGGCGGTGGGCGCGCTCTTCTGTTCCACCGTTATCGCGGGAGTAACCGGGCAGTTCAACTTGGCACCGGTCGGTATTTTCTGCGGGCTTCTCTGGGTTATCGGCGGCGCGCTCTGCTTTTGGGCGGTGCAGGCCGAACAGGACCTCGCGGGTACGGGGCTTCGGTCCATGAGCGTGAGCATCTTGCTCTCGTTCTTCAGCGGCGTGGTCATATTCCAGGAACCGACCCTTCTGTACTTCTCCGTTCCGGCGATTGCCTGCATGGTTATCGGCATCTGGATTCCTGCAAGCAAGACCAAGTCCGTGTGGAAAAACTGGCGCTCGCTCCTTTCGGGCGCGATTTTCGGTACGTACCTGATTCCGTACAAGTTTAGTTCCCTTGGTGATATGGAATTCCTGTTCCCGTTTTCGGTGGGCGTGTGCGTAGGTAGCGTATTGCTTGTCGCCATCATGACGCTCAAGCGCAAGAAAAGTTTCGGTTATCCTAAAATTCCTACTTTGTTCGCATTTGCGTCCGGCATCCTCTGGATGCTCGGTACCCTCGCCATCTTCTGGGCCATCGCCGACGACGGCATGTTCGGCTACGCAGTGGGCTACCCGCTTCTGCAGCTCAATCTCGTGGTGAACCAGATGTGGGGCGTGTTCGTGTTCGGTGAATACGCAAGCCGTCATGGCCGCATAAAGCTTGCGCTCTCGACCATTGTCATATTGGTTGGAGCGGTGCTCCTTACACTTTCAAAGATGTAATTTCAGCCTCGAATGTTTCGGCGGATTTTGCGTCCTCGTTGTAGAGGGCGCAGATTTTTTTTGTGCTCAGTTCCAGCACCTTGCGGGCAAGTTCGTTGTTGCCTTCTTCGCGCAGCATGCGGAGCGATGCGTCAATGCGCTTCACGTCCAGCGGCTCGGGGTAGTCCTTCATGAACTTGTACAGCAGTTTCACCTGACGGTCGTAATCCTCGTCGGATTCGCAGGCGAGCAGGAAGGGAATCACCTTCACGTTCAAAAGGTTCCCGAGGTCGCCCACGAACGTGTTCAGCGATGCTCCTTCGGGGAACAGCTCCACCGTGTCGCTCATGATGTCGTCGTTGTCGAGGAACTGCCCGTTCTCGAACTGCGAGAGCATATCGTTCAGGAGCTCCATCTCGTGCTTCTTCGTCTGCTCGCGGTAACGCGCCTGGTAGTAGATGGGGAGCGTCGTGAGGCAGAAATGCGCCTGGTTCGCGCCGATGAATTCCCCGACAAAGTAAATGTCGGCTTCTTCCTTGAGAATGTCTTCTTCCTTGGTGAAGTTGCCGATGCGCGCCGGGATGGGGATGACTTCCATGTTCGAAAGTTCGTGCAGGCGGTCGCGCACCGTTTCCACGTCAAGATTCTCGGGCAGTTCGACGCCGTTCTCCTCCATCGTTTCGAGGAGCTCGTTCAGGCGCTCGTCCATCACCTGGTTCCTGCGGCGGCGCGAGGGCACGGTCGGGTTGAACTTGCGGAAATCGCCTTCAAGCGTCAAGAGTCCGTTCTTGATCATGTCGTCGAACGGCGTGTTGCTTTCTTCGGCGTCTGGCGTGGGCAAAATCCTTGCGTAGGCAATCATCCTGCCGCAGAGCCTGTCGTCGTTTCCTTTTTTCTGTTCAATACCGAGCATGACTACAATATAGCAAATAGTCATCTCTAACCTGAATCAAAATCCTATATTTACATATATGGAACCGGCCCTCTGGCAAAAGATTCTCGACCTGTGCAACAGGCTCTCGAACGTCACGTACGAGAACCTCACGAAAATCATACGCCTCGAATCTACCGGCAGCGCTACGGCCGCGCGCAACCTCGACGACAGCGACCAGAACGATATAGACACCTGGATGGGCGGCGGCACCTGCTTCAGCATGACGTGGCACCTGTACCAAAGCCTGCGCGACATGGGATTAAACCCGCGGCTCGTGATGGGCCACAAACGCAAGGAACGGAACATCCACTGCGCACTTATTTTACCGGATGCGGATCCTAACGCGTCATCGCGAGCCGAAGGCGTGGCGATCCACTCAGAATTTTTATTCGATCCCGGCTACCTGATTTTTGACCCGTTGCCGATTCCGCTCCCGAAACCCTTCGGTGCAGGTGAGGCGCTCTTCCCGCTGGTGCCGAACAGCGTGCGCCTCGTGCGGCCCGACATGGATTCCATGGAACTCTGGACCGGCGGCGCCCTCCGTACCGACGGCTCGATTTCTTCGCCCATGAAGTTGCGGTTCGAATACCCGGTGGCAGGCGTGAGCGTCGAGGAATTTAAACAGCACTGGTCCGAAAGTTTCTACCGCGAGATGATGACCTACCCGGTGTTGAACCGCCTCGACCGCGAGCGCGGCGTGCAGTACTATTACCAGAAGGGCAACCTCGTGATCCGCGACGCAAACGGCAGCCGCATGGAATGCATCGCCGAACCCGAAAGGGTCGAGAAATTGAGCGAAATCTTCAGGCTTTCGTCCGAACTCGTGTCAAAGGCGCTTGGTATCCTCTCGAAATAAGTATATATTTAGAAACAAACAATAGGAGTCCTATATGAAAAAGATTCTGGCCGCTTTCGCCATCCTCGCTTCCGCAGCCCTCATTGCCTGCGGACCTTCCAAGCTAGAAATTCAGGAAATGTCGTCTGCCTGCGACGTGTCCATCGAAGTGGGCAAGGTGCTCGATGATACCATTAGCCTCTACGTGGGCAACATGTTCTTCTTGAATGCGAAGCAGACCGTGAACGAGGATCTGTTCCCGCTTTCGGCTAGCATCCGTGACCCGATGAACATCGAGGTGAAGGGCCGTACCGACGTGATTGCATCCGCCGCCGACTTCATTGCCTACCTCCGCCGTTCCGCCCCGAACGCCGTGAACTTCGGTATTGTCATTAACGAGGCTGCGAATAACGAAATCGGCTTCGACGAGGCAAAGACCGTCAACCGCCTGGTCGAAGTCTTCAAGACCCTCGAGGGCGGCTCCGTCATCCTCTTCCACGAGAAGGACGGCCAGCTGACCGACGCGAAGAAACTGTTCTAGTTCGCAAAGAATAGTTGATAGAATTTATACTATATTTTTAGTGTAAATTAAATTCTTTGGATAGGAGGAAATATGAAGTTCTTAAAAATTCTGTTGTCTGCGGTTGCGATTGCGGGCGTGCAGAACGCCCTTGCAAAATGCGAAGGCACGCTCTATCTGATGCCGCAGGAAGGCTGGACGGGTCGGTTCTACGTCATGACCGATTCCACGTCGACCGAGGTGAGCCCTCGCTACGATGCCGAAACGCGTTATTTTAAGGTTGACCTGGCTCGGGCGGCGAGCGGTGAAAAGGATTCGACCTTTGCCTTGGTGAATCATCTGTATATGCCGATGAAGTATATCGTTCAGGCAGAATGGAACAACGCTGTGAATGAGGATTTCCGTTACCTCAAAGGAAAAACAGACATCAAGTGCCCAGGAGCCGGCAACAGCGTATTTGTTCTCGAGGACCCGGAACAGCCGGGTAAGACCCTTGTTACCTCGGAAAAACCGAAAATCAAGTATCTCTATTTCTTGCCTCCCGATAAGGAAGAATGGTGGGTGACCCCGCCCATGTGGTCGGGCGACGGAAAGTATGCGAGTGGCAAGCCGCTCAAGCCTGCCGAAGACAGGTGCGGTTGGTTCTATACGTCGTGGGTCTATGGAAACGTGCCGGGTGATTTCATTATCTTCAAGAAGGGCGATGAATCCCTGAAGGAAGCCATCGGAATAGATGGGCTGGGTGCCGCCCTCGAACCGATTCCCTTGGATATGGTATTCGAGGTCTACGAAATGGACACTCTTTTCTTCTTTGCCGATCCCGATATGGTCCCGGCAGGTGGCGAATTGTTTGGGACATCTGACAATGATGCCAGTGGCAATTGTTCCTACTTCTTGCAGATGACGTTCTACGATACCGATGCAAGCCTGCACGGCGCGTTTACCTGCGATGATTACCCGAATATGGGCGCCAACGCGTGCTATTCCGCAAACGCCAAGTACAACTATCCTGGCGAGGGTGCGAAGAATACAGTCCCCTGCATTGGCGTGACTCCGGGAATCGTTGCCGATCTGCTTGACCCGCAGACGAAGAAGCCGACCTACAATGCTGCAAGCGGCTGCTTCGTGAGTGCGGAAGCATTCAACGCGATGTTTACGGCGACTCCGGATGTGAACGTGGTCCACGAGTTCGGTTCGCGCGGGGTGTATTTTTACATGAACCAAAACGGCCTGTGGCAATACGACAGCTATTGGAGCACGAATCCTTCGCAGGCATTCACTCCCTTGAACGACCTTGCCGATTCTGTCAAGAACGAAAAGTGCACGGGAACGTGTGCGATCGCCGCCACCCTAAGGGAGGAATATGGTGGCATCCGGTATGGCATGGCTAGCAATGATCTCGCAAAAAACTTTATTTCCGATAAGGCGCAACAGGCGCTTGGCGATGTTTACGACTGGTCCCTGACAGAACCCAAGACCGGGCTTCCGTATATTGACTTGTATCCGGTATCGGCGGGCGAGTTCGCCGACGGGGATAAGCCCAATGTCTACGACGTTCTTTCGTGGGATGACCGCGTCAAGAGCGAGGGCAATCAGCATTTCTGCCTGGAAACGCACTCGATGTTCACTTACCGGCCGGGAGCGTTCCTTGCGGTACGCGGTGACGACGACATCTGGGTGTATATCGACAACAAACTGGCGATTGACCTGGGCGGCCTCCACATGCCGGCTCCCGCTTACGTGAACCTGGACGAGTTTGCTGGTGCTTCTGGCGAGCTTGTAGCGGGGAAAGTTTACGATTTCGACATGTTCCTCTGCGATCGCCGTACGACAATGAGCAACCTGCATATTCTGACGAACCTGAACCTGGCCGGGTCGCCTAATCCGGAAGGTACTGATGCAGTAAAGGAGCCTGCCGTGCGTGTTGCCGGAAAGGTCCCGGGCTTTACTGTCCGCAACAGTTCCCGCTCGACACTTGCCATTGTTACTCCGGATGCGTCTGCGAAAACGTATGCGGTTATGGATTTGCAGGGCCGCATCGTGCGTCAGGGCGTTGTCGCAGGAACCGAGACTCTCGTGCAGAATTTGCGCGCTGGTTCCTACATCGTGAAGATCGGCCTCGATCACCGCCGCGTGAACATCCGCTAGCTATTTCAGCTTCTTCAGTTCGTGCCGGAGCATGAGCACGCCGATGATGGCCGCACCCGTGTCGGCGATGGGCTGCGCCATGAATACGCCCTTCAGTTCAAAGAAGTGCGGGAGCACGAGCATGAAGGGTATCAGCAGAATCACCTGCCTGCAGGCGTTCAGGAACATGGACCGGAGCGCCTTTCCCGTACCCTGGAAAAAGCTGCCCGAAACGAGCCCGAGCGGAATCATGAAGAACGCCGCCCCGAAAATACGCATGGCCCACGCGGCGACTTCTTGCAGCTTGAGGTCGGAGGGCGCGAAGGGGGCCACGAACACTTCGGCCTTCCACATCAGTATTGCCCACGCCACGAGCATAAAGCTCCCCGCGTAGATGAACGTGAACTTGAGGGTGCCCTTCACGCGGGCGTTGAGGCGCGCGCCGAAGTTGTACCCGATGATGGGTTGCGTGCCGTGTACAAAGCCGAGCAGCGGGAGCAATATGAACGAGGCGATGCTGTTCACGATGCCGAATGCGGAAATCGCGAGGTCGCCGCCCGAGAGTGCACCCGTGTCGTGCAGGCTGATTGCCCCGTAGGTGGTGAGGCTCCAGTTGAGTATGGCATTCATCAGGCTGTTGCATACCTGCATAATGCTGGGCGGAATGCCGAGGATGATAATCTTCCTCACGTACGCGAAACGCAACTTCATGTGGCGCCAGCGGATGCGGATGGGGGTATCCTTCTTTACGAAGAACTGCGTGATGAGCGATGCCGCCACCAGCTGTGAACCGATGGTCGCCCACGCGGCGCCCTCTATGCCCCAGCGGAACTGCACTATGAACAGCCAGTCGAGCGCGATGTTCGTGACGGCGCCGATGACCTCGCGGAACATGGCGGTTTTCGGGTGGCCCATCGAGCGGATAAAGTGGTTCATGCCCGGGGCGACCGTCTGGAATACCGCGCCGCAAAGCAATATGCGCATGTAGCTGCTGGCAACGGGGAGTGTCTGGTCGCTCGCGCCGAATAGGCGGAGCAGGGGCTCCATGAATATCTCGCCGAGCGTGAACGTGGTGGCGGCCATCAGCAACAGGAGCGAGAACGAGTTGTTCAGAATGATGCTCGCCTGGATGTACTTCTTTTGCCCGAGGCGGATGGCGAACAGCGTGTTGCCGCCCACGCCAATCATCATCGACATCGCCATGATGAACAGCATGATGGGGAAGCACAGCGTGATACCTGCGATGCCGAGGCTTCCGACTTCCTGGCCCACGAAGAGGCGGTCTACTATATTGTAGAGCGCATTCACCAGCATGCTCACGATGGAGGGCACCGAGAACTGCAAAACCAGTTTCGGGATGCTCGCGGTACCAAAGGAATTGAGGCGCTCGGAATTCAGTTTCGACATTTCGGCGCGCAAATATAGAAAATGTGTAATGTGCCCTCGTCATACCGCAGCGCGAAGCTACGGTTCGAAGGCTACCCGGTTCCTGCCGCCTTCCTTGGCCACATACAGCAGACGGTCGCATTCGGCAATCAGTTCCTCGACCTTCCCGATGTTTTCGCCCTGGCGGCTGCACAGCCCGAGGGAAATCGTCACGGGAATGACCGTGTCCTTCCACGAGAACTTGTGGCTTTCCACCGCCTTGCGGAGGCGTTCGGCGCTCTTCCGTGCGTCTTCGGGGCCTATCCCCGCGAGCAGCAGCAAAAATTCTTCACCGCCGTAACGGGCGAGCAGGTCGGCCTCCCGCTTTTCCTCGTTCAGGATTCTCGCAATTTCCTTCAGCACCATGTCGCCGCACTGGTGGCCCCAGGTGTCGTTCACGCGCTTAAAGTGGTCCGCGTCCACCATGATGGTGTGTACAAAGTAATTGTTCCTGCGGGCGAGCGCGAGTTCGCCGAGGCTACGGTCAAAGAAGTTCCTGCGGTTGCTTATCTTGGTGAGCGGGTCTATTGTTGCCGCCTCGTAGAGGGCCTTGTCTATCGCCTCTTCGCTCTTGTCCTTGAATTCCACCTTCATCACCATCTTGCCAATCTGCAGGCGGTTGTCGGAATCGAGGACCTTCTCCTCCACGAATTCCCCGTCCACGAAGGTGCCGTTCGTGCTCCCGAGGTCCTTGACGGTCACGCGGATTCCGTCGAACGTGATGGCGCAATGCCTGCGGCTCACGAGCTCGTCATCGAGGCGCACGTCGGCATCTTGCCCGCGCCCGAGGGTAATCGTCCCCTTCGGGAGGGGAATCTGCTTGAATTGGGTCTGGGGGTACAGGATTATAAGGTGCGGACGCAGCTCGATTTTCTCGAATTTGATTGTCTTGCCCGGGGTAACGATGGTCTGGTCTAAATCCTGCATAAAAGTCTCCGCACAGCCTATTATAAATATAGTCTGAAATTTACGGCATGTGCCTGCATGACATTATAGAAAAATAGTGAACAAAAGGACCCTAAAAGCGCTCATCAAGATATTAAAACAGGATGAAAAGCCATGATGTAACTTAAAATTTACCGTATAACCCGCAAAATACGCGAAAAAATCACAAGAACGGTCCCCTTTTCAAATATTTTCAAAAAAAATTACCTTTTTTTGTAAAAAAAGGATAAATTTCAAGGCGGTGTGGCATCGCAAGAGGCCGCTGTCTTTTTGCTATGCTATTGGCTGGAGAACCAAAATGGATAAAAAAATTATGAAAGAACATAAGTCCTCTCTCATAGGGTGTGTATTGGGTATCGCGATGTTCCTTGCAGGGGTGCAGGGTGCATTTGCGGCAAATTGCGCGGGAACGGCTTATATAAAGACTCCGGCCACCTGGACGGACTTATATATCTACTACGGTAACGAAAGTACCAAGGTGCCTGCAACCGCGCTTGATGCCGCTTCGGGATACTACGTGTTCAATCTTGCTCAAGTGACGGGCAATGACAACTCTACGTTTATCGTCTACACGACGACGGACGGTACGAACATCGACAGTCCGGGTATTCGCCGTATGGACGGCAGTACCGGTGCCGACTATGTGGGTGCCGGTCGCCCTGGCTTGAGGGATTTCCAGTGCCCCGGTGCAGGTGAAAAAATCTACATCCAGCCCGATGACACTAGGCCGGGCAAGACCTACGTGGGTAAAGTTCCTCCCACGGCAAAGTACTTCTATGTGCTAGTCCCCGAAGTGAAGGAATGGCAGTCCGACGAGATGATGATCCATTACGAACTTAACGGTGTCCCTAAGGACACGGCGATGAGCCCGATGCAGACGATGTGCGGCTGGTTCGGCATGGTGTTCAACGATGCTCCGATTAACGTGTACATGTACCTGAAGAACGACACTACCATGCAGCTGGGCATGAATGGCCTGTGGGGTGAAGAAGAAGTCGCTACTCCGGTAGACCTGAGCCTCCTTTACGAAGCCTACGGCACGAATACTCTTTACTTTATTCCTGACGATGGCGACTGGCCCGGTGAAGAAGATGGTGGCTGGTATGTGACCGACCCTGGTGTTCCTGAACCGGGCAACAATAGCCGTTGTACCTTCAGCCTCGCCGCTGTTATTTACGATACGGATAAGTCTGTGAACCCGCTGTTCACGGAAGATGCGATTGACCTTACCGGGTATGGAACCTGCGTGGGCGTTCATCAGGGAATGGTGATGACTGACCTTGGTGATGACAATAAGCCCGTGTTCAACCCGGCTAGCGTTTGGGCGCAAACCTGCTTTACCAACGAAACCAACTTCAAGACCTTGTTCAACTATACTCCTGGCAAGAACGAAGTGCAGTGCTACGATATGCCCTTCCGTCATTACGGTAATGATACCCGTTGGGGCTACGATTCCGATTCCGCTGTTACAAATGGCCTTATCGGCGGCTTCTCTCCGCTCGAGAATTCTACGGATGCCGGCGTGGTTACGTTGAACATCAACGGCGTGCCGACTCTGGCCGGCCCGCTTGCCGCTGCCAGAACCAAGCGCCCGGCATGTGGCCCTGTCCCGAACTTTGCGGATTCCATTCTTGGCGTGGACCTTGACCACTACTGCAAGACTCCGGGTTGGCCGACGGGCAAGGATTGCGAAGGCCTGTTTGCCAATGGTGATGAAGTCCCTGTGGGTAAGATTTGGTGCTGGGGTGACTACTGCAAGCCCGGCTTCAATCGCTGGGGCCAGGATGGTACTGTTTCCAAGACTGAAACGCGTAACCAGCATTTCTGCTTCGAATCGCATGCAACGTTCACCTACAATGAATCTCAGGAATTTACCTTCCGCGGTGACGACGACATCTGGGTGTTCATCAACAGGAAGATTGCCGTGGATAACGGCGGTGCGCACCTTGCCGCTCCGGGCCACGTGGTGCTGAGGAACCTGAACACCACCTATGGAGCAGGCTTCCTTGTGCCGGGCAACGATTACCCGATTGACATCTTCTTCTGTGACCGCCGTACCACGATGAGTAACGTGATTATCAAGACGAACATGTACATCAAGCAGTCTACGGGTGTTATGCTTTCTTCGAAGAAGGACGCTGCCTCAGGTGATATCGCGGTGAATATCTGCGTGGAAACCTCGGGTGGTGGCGACTGTGCCTCTGTGGCTCTCGGTGGCGGCACCGGCCCAGAAAAGACTATTAAGTGCGGTGACGAAATCGACAAGCCCATTACATACTCTATTACCACCCGCAAGGGCGAAACGCCTGCCGGCTGTGCCGACTGTGCTGCGCTCCCGTTCGGCCCGACTGCCGGTAACAACGGCTGGGTACACGGCGGTATCAACCTCGCAGATCCGAGAAACCCTGTTGTCAACCCCGACAAGATTACCGGGCTTGCTCCTGGTACTTACTTCCTGAACGTGGAAGTCAACGGCAGCAAGGAAAAGTTCAAGTTCCGCGTGAAGGGTAACCTGGGTATCGTTTCTAACGATGTCAAGTTCGATAACGTCGATGGCGACGATGCCGCCTATGCTAGCGGTACTACCTGGAAGTTTGTCGGTGAAGGTATGGCGGGTACGCGCGTGCCGATATACGTGTCTGCTCCCGATGACCAAGGCGGTATCGACCTTATCTCTGCTCCGGGCCAGAGCTACACGCTTACGCTTACCGTGGGTGCAACGCTTTACAAGACGAACGACCCCGCCGATCCGAATTACGGTGTCCCGCTCGTGACCCCGCTGGCGTCGTCTGTGAATCCGACGGGTATCGACACGTTCTGGCTCGAAGTTCCGCTTGCTGGGCTTTCTGCCGGTTCCATGCCGGTCACCGCCTCCGTGGGTAACACTTCGGCTACCATTACGTTCTATGCTCCGGCAATCTCGTTTGCCGAACCTGCAACGAGGGATTCCCTGGGCAATGTGCTTACCTGGAACCCGGTCACGCAGGACCCGGACTTCGAGGAGGACGGCGTTACGGAATACTTCCACTGGGTGGGTTCCGACGTGGACTTCTTCGTGATTATTTCGAACCCGGTTACCGGTGCCCTCTGCACGGAATGTACGTTTGATATCGATGTACTCGATGCCTCGAATGGTATTACTTCGCAGATAGGCAAGTATGCCGATGGCGTGTACCTGGTGCGTATCCGCAGCAATCTAGAATACTCGGTCGAGGCTGCCTCCATGGTTGTCGGTTCTATCGAGAACAACGCGATTGCCGCTCCCTATGGCAACATGCACTTCTACAAGCCGCCTGCACCGATGCCGCTCATTGTCGACCTGTTCGACGTGAAGGGCGCCCCGCTTGGCGAAATGAACATCTATCATGACTTCCATAGCGAAAGCCAGGAATACCTCGACGGTAAGGCCGACTCCATGGCCATTATCTACGACCGCAAGATTGACAAGGATTCCATCCCGACCTACATTTGCTTGAATTTCGACGAATCGAACCTCGAGAAGATTAATCCCTATGAAATGGGCATTTCGAACAACAATAAGGATACGGAGATGAAGTGCTCCGCCCAGTTCGATACTGTCGCTATCCGCAAGGCGTTCGAAAAGAGCCCGGACGGTGGCCAGACGCTCGTGTTCGCTGTCGACGAACCGCTCAGTAAGGATGTGAAGACGCTCGTGAACCCGGATAACAAGATTGCCTCGTTCACGGTGTACAAGTGGAAGGGCAAGGAAGCGCGTACCTTCTTCGAGAAGGGACTTACCGACCGCATGGCTCCGGTGATTCTCTCGGCTCGCGCGTCTAACGAAGGTGATGGTGCCGTTTACGACCAGGTGAGGATTATTGTTTCCGAACCGGTGACCATGATGGATGCGAACTATGGCGCCCAGGCGTTCAGCTACTACCTGAACTCCGCCATTGATATCGTGAGTGAGTCTGCCCGTTACATGCACTCGACGGCGGGTAACGTGCCTCAGCCGAAGAAGGATACCATCAACCTTCGCTACTACAACGCCGACCCGAACAACCCGACCCCGCACGTGGGCGACTACATCCGCTTCCGTGCCGATGCCGTGATTTGGGCCGATACCTCGAACGGTGTTGCTCCGGGTATGGATACGCTCCGCCAGGCGACAGACCCCGATTGGCACTGGAATTCGCCGACGAACTACAATGCGACGAACCGTCTGCCTTCTCCGTGGGTGCAGGTCGTGGGTGACGCAAAGATTGACGTGTCTACGATTTCGTACAACGTTGCTGACCCGTCGAGGGTGACTCCCGACATGCCGGTGGGCGAGATATTCCCCGTGAAGACGAACGAGAACATGGACAAGGTGAAGGCTGACCATCCGGGTACGCTCGGTCACTTTGTGCAGTCCGACATGGGTTCCATCATCGGGTCCAAGGACGAATATGCCTCGCTGGACAAGAGCGAAGTTTACTTCCAGTACGAGGTGGACTACTTCACCAACCTGGGTGCCTTCGTTGCTCACCAGAGCGGCAGGCTCTACTGCAACGACAAGTTCTTCTCACCCGACCCGAGCACCACTCCGGATGGCATGGGTGACTGCGTGAAGAACCCGCGCAACTTCTACGTGGCCTGGAACATGCTTTCGGACAAGCACCGTCTGGTGGGTACCGGCGCCTACATCACCAAGTACACTTCGTTCGTGAAGCTTGCCGACAAGGGCAAGGTCGCGAAGAAGGAACTGACCGAAGTGTGGGGCGTGAAGCGCGGCAAGGGCGTGGTCAAGTAATTGCGAAACACACAAAAAACTTACATCGCTGAAATTGAGTGATTTTACTTAAGTCTCCCGAAAGGGAGGCTTTTTTTTGCGCGAAAAAAAAGTAAATTTCCCCGCAAGTGTGGCATGTTGGGGTATCCCGTATGCTACTGGTTTGAAGCAGTTATGGATAAAAGGTATGAAACATAATAAGACATCCATCTTAGGGATTGTATTGGGTATCATGGGGCTCCTTGCAGGGGTGCAGGGCGCTTTTGCTGGTTGCTTAGGCACAGCTCTTTTCAAGGCTCCAAGTGATTGGACTCAGGCGATATTTACGGGGCAGAATAATGCTGCTGGGGCAAAGACAATTACCGAGAGGAATGCCGAAGGCTTTTTTGTGGTTGATTTGTCTACTATTGGTGCTCCGGATTACGCCAATCGGTTCAGCATTACGAATAGCATGTCTTCGGGCATGACCAGTTTTATTGTAACTGATACTACGTGGATGGTTCAAAATCCGTACGATGCCAATGCACGTGCTAACATGACGACCCTCCCGTGCCCGACTTCTGATGATGGTTTGGTTTATATTGCAGAAGATGTTTTGAATCCAGGTAAGACCTATATTGGTAGTACTGCTCCCGATGCGAAGTTTTTCTACATATTGTTGCCCGAAGAAAAGGAATGGCAGTCCGATGACCTGATGATCAGCTATACCACTGCGCAGGGAGTAAAGAAGGATACCGCCATGATTCCTTCGCCGGACTATTGCGGCTGGCACTATATGGTGTTCGATACTCCGCCTTCCGATGCTGTGTTGTACCTGAAGAACAACAAGGATGTGCAGTTGGGCATCAACGGCCTGTGGGACGATGACGGCGTGGCAGATCCGGTTGACCTTGCTACTGTCTTTGATGTCTACAGCGTGAATCAGCTATTCTTTATTCCCGACGACGCCTTGTGGCCCGATGACGGTTCGGGTGGTTGGTACGTGGAATACCCTAACGTGGAAGGTACTTGCACGTTTACGCTTGCTGCGATTATTTATGATACTGATGAGTCGTTAAACTCGGCTTTCACTTCTGATGGAAACCCGGTGGGTCCGGGGCAGTGTGTGGGTGTCTTTACGGGTTTGGTTAAGGAAGACTTGGGTGCGGATGGAAAGCCTGTATATTCTGGCTCAGCAGATGCGCAGATGTGTTTTGGCAATTCTCCGGCCGAGGCCGAGGCAAACTTCCATGCGATGTTCAACTATGTTGCCGGCAAGAACGAAATGCAGTGTTACGACATGCCCTTCCGCCATTACGGCAAGGATACTCGCTGGGGCTTTGATTCCGACTCAACTCATTACGACCTGGCTGGTAACCCGCTGACAAAAAGTGGGTGCAATGCCGACTCTTCGAGTTGTGCTTTCTCCGGTGGTTTCTACCCACTGGAATGGCCGGAAGACTTTGATGCGTACACGTATGGTGCAGACGCCGCGACGGTTACTACCGGTGCCTTCGGCGATGCCGGCGTAGTTGTGATTGGTGGTGTCAAGATGGGCCCGACTCCGGCAGCAAGAACGAAGAGAGAAGCTGCCGCTCCGGTGCCGCTCTATGATTCGGTCAAGGCGTTCGATCATTACTGCAATACGGCTGGCTGGAGTGGTGGTATTGATTGTGGTGCGGTACATTCGTTCAATGAGGGAAGCCAGCCTCCGGTGTGGAACTGGGGTGTACGTGAAGACTGGCAGAAGATGAACGGCAACAAGAAACTGCTGCGCAACCAGCAATACTGCTTCCAGTCGCATGCGACATTCACTTATAACGAAAGTCAGGAATTCACGTTCCGCGGTGACGATGACATCTGGGTATTTATCAACAATAAACTTGCCGTGGATAACGGCGGTGCGCACCTTGCTGCCCCCGGCCACGTGGTACTCAAGAATCTGAATGCCAAGTATGGCGCGAACTTCCTCGTACCGGGCAACGACTACCCGATTGACATCTTTTTCTGCGACCGTCGCAGAACAATGACGAACGTCATTATCAAGACGAACATGTACATCAAGCAGTCTACCGGTCTTGACTTCTCGACCCAGCAGACGAGCACGGGTGGCCTGCAGATGAATATCTGCGTGGAAACCTCCGGCGGTGGCGACTGCGCCTCCGTGGCTCTCGGTACCGCCGGGCAGGCGGACCAGCAGGTTACTAAGGAATGCGGTGGCGATATATCGGTGCCGATTGCTTACTCCATTTCTACCCGCAAGGGCGAAATTCCGGCAAACTGCAGTGACTGTGCGGCGCTCCCGCTCGGTACCATCAGCCACGGCGGTATCGACCTGACCAACCCGAAGGTGCCTGTTGTGTACCCGGATAAGATTGGCGGCCTCGCTCCCGGCTCTTACCGCCTTGTCATCGAAGTCAATGGCAAGAAGACTTACTACTCCTTCCGCATCAAGGGTAACCTCGGTATTGTTTCCCGCGACGTGGTGTTCGATAACGTCGACAAGGAAGCTTCAGTCTACAATTCCGGAACCAAGTGGAAGTTTATTGACAAGGCTATGGCGGGTACGCGCATTCCGGTGTATATCTCCGCTCCCGATGACCAGGGCGGTGTTGACCTGATTTCGGCTCCGGGCCAGAACTACTCGCTATCCCTTACTGCGGGCGCAGCGCTCTACAAGACGAACGACCCTGCCGACCAGACCCCGCTGACAACGCCCTACTCCGGAACGGTGAATCCGACGGGTATCGATACCCTCTGGGTGGAAGTCCCGCTGGCAGGCCTTGCAAGCGGTACGCAGGAGGTGACCGCTTCCGTGGGCAACACTTCGGCTAAGCTTACGTTCTATGCACCGACAATCACGTTTGCGGAACCCGCTACCAAGGATTCTTTGGGTAACGTGCTTACCTGGAACCCGGTTACGCAGGACCCGGATACGGATGCGGATGGTGACGAGTACTTCCACTGGGTAAGCGCCGACGTGGACTTCTACGTTATCGCGATGAACCCGATAACCAACAGCGTGTGCAAGGAATGCTCGTTCGTGCTTGACGTCATCGACGCATCGAACGGTATTGTTTCGCAGGTGTCGCCGTTTAACGAGGGCGTGGCTCTCGTGCGCATTCGCAGCAACGTGGAGTATTCTACTACTGCGGCCTCGATGGTAGTTGCTGCCCTCGACAACAACGCGATTGCTGCCCCCTATGGCAACATGCACTTCTACAAGCCGCCTGCACCGATGCCGCTCATTGTCGACATGTTCGACGTGAAGGGCGCCCCGCTTGGCGAAATGAACATTTACCATGACTTCCATAGCGAAAGCCAGGAATACCTCGACGGTAAGGCGGATTCGATGGCGATTATCTACGACCGTGCGATTCATGCGGACTCCGTCCCGACGTACATCTGCCTGCATTTTGACGAGAGCAACCTCGACAAGATTAACCCGTACGATATGGGCATTTCGAACAACTCTCGCGACACCGAGATGTATTGCTCTACGCAGTTTGACTCCGCGACTGTCAGGAAGGCCTACGACCGTAGCCCGGATGGTGGACAGACGCTCGTGTTTGCCGTGGATGACGCGTTTACGAAGGACGTGAAGACCAAGGTGAACCCCGACAACAAGATTGCCTCGTTCACGAAGTACGAATGGAAGGGCAAGGAAGTGAAGACCTTCTTCGAGAAGGGCCTTACTGACCGCATGGCTCCGGTGATTCTTGCGGCCCGCGTGTCTAACGAAGGTGACGGCGCTGTTTATGACCAGGTGAGGATTATCATTTCTGAACCGGTGACTGTACTGGATGCGGGCTTTGGCGCGCAGGCGTTCAGCTATTACCTGAACTCCGCCATCGATATCGCGAGCGAGTCTGCCCGTTACATGCACTCGACGGCGGGTAACGTGCCGCAGCCGAAGAAAGATACCATCAATCTTCGCTACTACAACGCCGACCCGAACAACCCGACTCCGCACGTGGGCGACTACATCCGCTTCCGTGCCGATGCCCTGATTTGGGCCGATACCTCGAACGGTTTTGCTCCGGGTGCCGATACGCTGCGTTCTGCGGATGATGCTTCTTGGACCTGGAATTCCCCGACGAACTACAACTCCACCAAGCGCTTGCCTTCTCCGTGGGTGCAGGTCGTGGGTGATGCCAAGATTACCGTGACCACGATTTCGTACAACATTGCCGATCCGTCGAGGGTGACGCCCGACATGCCGGTGGGCGAGATATTCCCCGTGAAGACGAACGAGAACATGGACAAGGTAAAGGCTGACCATCCGGGTACGCTCGGTCATTTTGTGCAGTCCGACATGGGCTCCATTATCGGGTCCAAGGATGAATATGCCTCGGTGGACAAGAGCGAAGTGTACTTCCAGTACGAAGTGGACTACTTTACCAACCTGGGAACGTTTGTTGCACACCAGAGCGGTAAGCTCTACTGCAACGACAAGTTCTTCTCGCCCGACCCGAAGACCACTCCGGATGGCATGGGTGACTGCGTGAAGAACCCGCGCAACTTCTACGTGGCCTGGAACATGCTTTCGGACAAGCACCGTCTGGTGGGTACTGGCGCCTACATCACCAAGTACAGTTCGTTCGTGAAGCTTGCCGACAAGGGCAAGAAGGCCAAGAAGGAACTGACCGAAGTCTGGGGCGTGAAGCGCGGCAAGGGCGTGGTCAAGTAAAGTGTCACACCGAAGCTGGGGTCTTTTTTTCTAAATTATTGATATGCGAAAGATTGCTATAAGCCTGTTTGCGTGCGCCCTCTCTACCCTCGTGTGGGCGGGCGAACCTACCGATATCGATTCCCTCTTCCGTGGCAAGGAATACAAGCCCGAACTCAGCGCATCGCTCCGCGATACGACCAACGTGAATTCGGCGGTTCCGGGCAAGAAGGACTCGAAGGATTCGAAGGGCAATGGGCTCTACGTGCTCCAGTTCGAAGCCGTGGGTGACTTTGATGCCGCCCAGCGCCGCAGGGCACAGATTTCTGCCGCGACCGGCTACAACATCAACGTGGTGTTCGACGCGCCGTTCTACAAGTTGCGTGGCGGTGGTTGGTCTACAAAGAAGGCCGCTGACGACAAGGCTCGCGAACTTTCTGTTTATAACATCAACGCGCTTGTAGTTAAACTAAGGTAAATTGCTTTCGTTAGTCGCGGCCTTGCCCGTGAATGAAAAGGCTCGTGCTAAACGAGCCTTTGCTTTTTCTGTTTTATAAAAGTCCTAGTAACTGCTTTACGGCGAAGTCGTCCAGGTTCGTCGGTATGAGGGCGCGTTCTTCGGGCGAAACGTAGGTGAACTTGCGCTCGCTATCGGGGCGCATGCTCCTGTCGCGTAGCACTACGGGCAGGTTCTTCGTAGAATAGAAGAACTTGCCGGTCTTGATGAACTTGTGCCTCTGGCAACCCTGCTTGATGGCGTCGTTCAATGCCTGCAGAATCTTCGGGCCCGCGCGGTCCACGTGGTGGAGCTCCAGCAGGCGGGAAAGCAGCATCTCTTCGTGAATGGGCGCCTCGTGGTCCACGTAGAACTTCATCTGCACAATAAGCGCGATGCAGTCAAGTTCGGCAATCGGCTTGTCGTGTGCCGTCCCTTCGATTTTCGGGTGCACCGCCTGGTACGGCACTGCCGTTACTTCGGGTGCGTTTTCTTCGTCGGTCGCATCGCCCGTTTCGGATTCTTCGGGTGGCGGCGGGGCCACGCTCTGCTCAATCGCGATGGTCGTTACGATGTGGCTTGTCTCGTCGTTGTACGAGAGGTACCAGAATGGAGTCCAGATAGAAATAACCTTCCAGCCCAGCTGGCGGAGTATTATCGGGCGGATGTATTCGCGGTCTTCCACGGATTCGCGGAACCGCTCGCTGGTACAGTCGTCCTCGATGACGGCGAGGAAGCGGTTCGCGTTGTTCGCGTCCACCACGACGGGCCCGACTGGGATGCCGCCTTCGGAGAAACTTTCCTCCGCATTGATGTTCTCGCGCTTCAGCAAGTCCATGACCTGTTCGCGGAGTTCTGAATCTGCGATGTGCGATTCGGCGGGTGCGTCATCCGATTTGCCCTGCAGGTAGCTGATCCAGTCCCAGAAAATCGAGGGCTTTGCCGTTTTTTGCATGGCGAGGTCTTGCTTCGTGATGAAGGTAACCGTCTCGTTGCGCGCAAGCGTCGTGCATACGGCGAACTTGCGGTCTGCTGTAATCTTGTCTATGCCCTCGTTTTCGGCGCAAATGAATATCACGTCGCGGTAGCGGTCTACGGCGCGGTCGGGAGTCTTCACGTAGAAACTGATGGGCATCTCCGACTGCACGAAGAACGATTTCTTTGCGGACTTTTCGGCGAGTGCGCTGATTGCCGTTTCGATTTCGTGGCAGCGGTCCTCGCTGAATGCGATGATTCCGAGGGTCTGGCCCGGGTGCTTTTCGGCATGCTGGACGGCTGCCTTCGCGATATCGAGAACCTTGTCTGCAATAACTTTCAGTTGGCAGTTCTTGGCCTTGCTCTTGAACGGGAGCGGGAACTGCTTGATGCCGCCGTTGTAGATATGCGAGTTCGCGAACTGGAAGAGCGTGGGGTTTGTGTAGAATTCCGAGTGCCAGAGTTCGCGCGTGGGAATACCGCGACGGAGCGTAGCCGTCATGATATTTTCCATAAAGAACGTCGTGTGCGGGGGAGCCACGTCGAGGAACGCGTCGTAGGCGTGCTGCTCGATGGTGGGCACGTGCGGGTTCCCGACCAGGATGGTCTTTTTTGCAAGAAGCACGAGCGGGATTGCCTCTGCGACCGAGATGCAGTCCGCATCGAGCAGAATCACGGTATCGAACTGCCTGTCCTTGCTGAGCGAGAACGCCTCGTCGATACTAAGTATGGCGAGCTTGCCCGTGTCGGCAATGGCATGGACTTCGCGGAAGTTCGCGTTGCAGAACTGGTCGAGCAATGTGCGGTACTGCTTGCTCAGCTGGGAATGGGCCTTGGGCGATTTCGCGAACAGTTCTGGGTTCGCCTTGCCAATCTTCTGTATCTGCGTGCCTGCCCAGTTGTAGGTGCAGGCCTTCACGATTTCTTCGTTGATGGCGCCCGGGTTCTGCAGGTAGCGTACGAGGCTCGTGCACCCGAGTTCTGCGACCTTCTGGAACAGTACGGAAAGTTCAATGTGAGAATCGATGCTGTTCCAGTTTTCGCGCCAGGTGGCAATCTGCGCAAGCCATTTTTCGAAGGTGAGGCTCTCGAGCGGTGTCGTGAGGTTCAATGCCTGCGAAAGCGAACGCGTTGTAGAAAGCAGTTCCTGGAGGGTGTTCCCGTATTCGTCTAATTGCGGGAGAATCGCCTTGATCTTGTGCCAGTGCCCGAGAACGGTGAGCATCAGGTCGAACTGCGGGGTGTCCTTGAATTTTTCCCGGAATTCGTAGAGGTAGGTAATCTTCTTGTTCAGGCTTACCCAGTTCGATTTCTCGTAGAGCCAGTCCTTGCCGAGCAGATGGTTCCCGAGGACCGCCGTGTCCTTGTAGGCGCGCTTGTTGTCTTGCAGCTCGAGGAGCGTGTCGATAAGGTCGAGCAGGTGCGCGTCCGACGTGACTTCTTTCGGGTTCTTGAGCACCTTCATGAGGCGCCTTCTGGAACTGCGGTAACGGTCCGAAAGCCCCTTGAGCGTTGTCTTCAGGCTTTCTGCAAATTCGTCGCGGAACGAGAGGATGTTCTCGTCGATGGCATCTTCGGTGTAGATGTCGGATGTCTGCCTGTGGTAGCGCACCCAGCTGTCACCTGCTTCGGGGAGCGCGCGGAGAGTATCCTGGTAGGCGCTCCAGCTGGAGGACTTGAGGTCCCAGTCTTCAAATTCGGGAGTCTGCGCGTCGAAGTTGTTGCGGATGAGTTCGATGACATCGGCAAGAACGTTGAGGTAGACGCCCGTGGGGAAGATTTTTTCTTTCTCGAAAAGTTCAATCAGCGGGCCGAGCGCGCGTGCCTTCTCTTCGGCAGTCTGGAGTATGGCTTCGATCTCGGCCTTCTTTTCGGGAGTGAGGTCTGCGACCTTCACGTTTTCAAAAGTCTTGCGCGCGGTGATGCCGTTCTGGCTGAAGTACAGGGCGACAATCTGTTCGAGCGTGTTGCGCAACTGGTTGAAGCGTTCGTAGTCGAGCGCGCTCGATTCCTGGAATATGGAATCAACGAACTTGGCCCGCACTTTCGGCGTGAAGGCGAATTCCTTGAGCACGTTCGTGAGGCTCGTATTGCTGGGCTCGACAACCTGGTTGATGGACTTGTAGTAAGAGCGGAAGTAGTTCCTCGCGGCGTTCACCTGTTCGACCAGCGTGTCGCGTTCGGGTCCGCTGAACTGGCGGAACTGCGGGTCCCATTCCTGCAAGAAGGCCTGCCGGCTCAGGTTGCGGCGGGTAACGACCAGCGTGCTCTTGCCCTGTGCGAGTGTCTCGGCAACGATGTTCGCGGCGACCCGCATCTTTTGCGTGCCGGGCAGCGTCTGTATGGCATAGCCGAGCGTACTTTCTTGCAGGGCGTCTATCGTGACCTTCGTGGTATGCGAGTCCGTCGTGTAGAGGAAGTGGTGCTCGGTCGGGTTGAATATCTGGTCAAAATCTGCATCGTCGAATACGGATTCCTTGATCTGGAACCCTTCGTCGTCGAGGAGGGAATTCAGGAAGGAGTTCGCCGCAATGCGTTTTTCGCTGTGGAAATCCTCCATGCATTTCTTGAGCCTGAGCCTGCTCGAGTTGAGGAAGGCAAGGCAGATGCCGTGGCGGGTGAATTTCCAGTTGCGCTCGGTCGAGACGGCCTTTTCGAAAAGCGAAAAGTAGAGCGATATGCTGAACTGCCCGTTGACTATCGCGTCTTCGGCGCTCGGGAGCCCGATATCGGGCATGCGTTCGCGCAACACGATGTTTTCCATCGGGAGCGTCTTGGAAAGCGTGAGCGACTTGCCTTTGGCATCCACGTCGATAGGGACAAGCAGGCTCGGTGCGAGCGCGTTGCCGTCCCACTTGAGGAACCCGAGGAGCAGGTAGAGGTCGGACTTCCCGAAATCCTGGCGCTTTTCCCGGAACACGGAGGAAAGGATTTGCTCGCGTTCCTGTTTCTGCTTCGCGGTGAATGTCTGCGATTCGGGAAGGAACGTGTCCAGCGGGATAGGCGTACCGGAATGGAGCCATCTGTCGTAGAAGGCGTCTCCGGCTTCAAGCAGCAGGGGTGTCTGGAATTCGTTCTTGATAGAAAAATGCAACAGCCTGTCCTTGTTTTCGAACAGGGCAGCTTCTGCGCATATCTTCTTCACGGTAGACACTTGTGTTGCTTGCGGCATATTAAGAATATAAGATTTTTTGCTGTTTAGGCAAGTTTACAGGGATTGTTCTACAATCGAAATGGCATTTTCAAGGCTCAGGGGGGTGCTGTTCGGCAGAAAACCCGCCTTGTGGCATACCCTGCCCAGGATTTCCCCGGCGGTAATGCCCGCATCGCGGTCCTGCCGCAGGCTGTGTGCGCGCTCCCGCTTGGAAAGCTTTTTGCCTGCGGGGTCCACGATAAGCGGGTGGTGCAGGTACAGCGGCGGGGTTTCGCGCCCGAGCAGACGCATGAGGGCGATTTGCCTTGCGGTTGAACTGCGAATGTCCTCGCCGCGCACGATATGGGTGATTCCTTCCTCGATGTCGTCGACGCAGACGGCGAACTGGTATGTCCATTGCCCCTCGCGGTCACGGATGGGGAAGTCGCCGCATTGCAGTTTCGGATTCTCATTGAAGTCGCCGAGGCGCATGTCGTGCCAGTGTATTACTTTGTCGGAAATCACGATGCGCAGGTTGTGCGGTTGCTCGTCACACCGCAGTCGCAAAGCGACAAGTGTGTCCATGGAGGTTTTTGCCTTGCTGCGCAAGGCTTCGGTATGACGCAGGAAACACTTCCCGCGATAAACGATTTCGCCGGTCTCGCTCTTGGGGTTTTCTGCTTCCAGCTGCTTGCGGCTGCAGTAGCACGGGTACACGAGTCCCTTTTTCTGCAGGCCTTCGAGTGCGGCTTCGTAGAGGGCTGTTCGCGCGCTCTGGATGCTCTGGGAATCCCACCGGAATCCAAACCATTCCAGGTCTTCGTAAATGCTGTCGATGTATTCGGGGCGGGCGCGACCCTGGTCGTGGTCCTCGATGCGCAGGTGTATTTGCAGGCCCCATTTGCGTGCCGCCGCCCACACATAGAGTGCCGAAAGCAGGTGGCCTTCGTGCAGGTAGCCCGTGGGGCTCGGCGCAAATCGTATTTTTCCTTCCATGCAGGGAAATGTAACAAATGTGGCGGTTTTAGGGGGCGATAAGTGCTGTTTTTACTTTTTTATGCTTTTAAGGCGTCAAAAACGGCGCAGAATCCACTTTTTTTATTTATATTCAGAACGTGAGGGCGTTTGTGCCCGCAAACAGGATTTTGGGTAATGCAAATGAATTTTATGCGCGCTTTTAGGATTGCCGTCGTCGCAGTGGCGGCCTGCATGGTGTTCTCCTTTGCAGAAGATATCGTCGCGAAGACCTCGAACGGTTCGACCGTGATTCTGCACGACAACGGCCGCTGGGAATACTACCAGAACAATGCAAACATTCGTGACGTGCGCGAATCCGCCGTACCGAAGGACGCCCGCTTCGAGGTTTCCGTGCTGTACGAGAGCCCGGACAAGGTAAAGAAGAACGTGCGCATGGCGATGGAGGCGGACTTCGCTACCGAAGAAGAAATCAAGGACAGCCTCCGCAAGGTGCCGAAGGGCGGCTACGTGTACTTCCAGGTACCCACGAAGCAGATCAAGCCCGGGCTTACGCGTGAACTCACGTACTCGCTGTACGATGGCGGCAAGAAGGCGATATTCACGAAGACGGTTCGCGATTCCGAGGCAACCCCGAGCGAGGATGCCGGTATATCGAACCTGCTGGTGGTGCCTGTTTACGGTCGCCCGAAGTCGAAGGTGATGCAGGCGAAGGTCGAAGACCGCGCGAACCACGCCACGCTCGATATCGAAATCCCGATACGCTGATGACCGCCCCGAAGCCTGAATTACTGAAATTCGCAGTCGTGGATGTGGAAACGACCGGCGGAGCGGGAGATGCGAACCGCATTACCGAAATAGGGATTGCCCTGCTGGATGGCGACGAGCAGGTAGGGGAGTTCCATAGCCTTGTGGACCCGGGCGTGCCCATAACGCCGTTTGTCAAGAACCTGACCGGCATTACCGACGAGATGGTAAGCGGTCAGCCGCAGTTCCAGGCGCTTGCCGAAAAGATTGCGGAACTCCTGGACGGGCGCATCTTCGTGGCGCACAACGTGCAGTTCGATTGCCGGATGGTGCGCACGGAACTCAAGCGTTGCTGCGTGAAGTTTGACCCGCCGAGGCTATGCACCGTGAAGACTTCGCGCAAGTTTTTCCCGGGATTGCCTAGCTACAGCCTGCACAACCTGACGGAATCGCTCGGGCTCAGCGACTTTAGGCATCACCGCGCGATGGACGATACACTTGCCTGTGCAGAAATCCTGAAACTTGCCTACAGGAAGGTCGGGCCGGAACGTATTTTGAAAGAGGTGAAGAACCTTTCCACCCCCAAGAAGGCGCGTGTCTTGAGCCCCAAAGTCTAATTTGCAATAAACATTGCCCAACCCGAACCAACCAGCAACCAATAACCATTGACTAATAACTAACAACTAATGACTAGTCAATAGTCCGGCCCGGAACTTCATTTTCAATATGCGGGCGACAGACTTCTCGATACGTACAAGGTAATCGTCGCTTTGCCGGGCGAGTTCAAGTAGGGTGTTCTTCATGTCTACCGCTTTTGTGGGGTAGGTCGTCATGAACATATCGTTGCCGGCATCGAGTGCCGCCTTCACGACCTTCTTGAATTCCGATGCGGGGTAAGGGTTCGGGAGCGGAGCTTCGGGACCGCTTATCCATGCGCGCAGATTCGTTCCCCAGAGGTCGTCGGTAAGCACCACGATATCGTCGTCGATGTCGTGGGCCATCTTCACGATTTTCGGTTCAAAGACCGCGGGCGCATCTGAAATTTTCGTGTACCGCACGCTGCTCATCATGATGACGGGGGCATCCGGGGCGAGCGCCTTGAATGGCGCCACGTTCTCGCGGATTTTATTTTCGGTCGCATCGCTTTCTGCCATCTGCAGGTCGCTATTGGTTTCGCTGTCATAGCCCGGGAAGTGCTTTGCGGCGCTGATGATTCCGCTAGCCTTCATTCCCTTCACGAACGCGCGGGCCTTCTCGATATTCTCGATGCCACCCCAGGAACGTCCATGGAGTTCCATGAAGGTTTCCCTGCCGTTTATATCGGAGGGCGGGTCGATAGCCGGGGCGAGGTTCAGGTTGATTCCCGTCTTCTTGAGGGTGGCGCCGATTTCACGTGCGGTTCGTTCGATTTTTTCGGGCGCCATCTCGCGCATTTCCTTCGCACTCGGGGCCTTTTCCCACTTGCGGTCGAGACTTCGTATGCGGTTCACGTGGCCACCTTCTTGGTCGATGGTCACAAGAAGCGGAATTTTTGCCCTCGAGGCGATGTTCTTGAGGTTCTTTTGGAGCTGGTTCCTGGTCGAGAGATGCGCGCCCATCACGAGTACGCCGCCAAGGTTATTCTCGATGACAAAATCCGGGGGCGACATGTACACCATGATCATCTGCCCGACCTTTTCTTCGAGAGTCATTGAATCCCACAGCGGCTGGAGCTCTTGGGGGAGCCCCTGTGGTGTTGCCGTCGCAAGCCCGCAGAGCGTCAATGCCATTGCAACGATAAAGAGGATTCTTTTTCTCGCAACAAACATCTCGCAACCCTAGCCAACCAGCAACCAATAACTAATAACTATTGACCAATGACCAGCCAACTACCCTTCGCTTTTTGCGGCACTCTTCTTGAAGAACCTGCGCGGCTTGAACTCGCGCGGCGGGAAGTCGAACTTGAGCTTGCCCTTTTCGAGCGTGAGGTAGGCGTCAAATAGCCTGCGCGTCTTGTTGCTGCGGAAGCCCTTGATGAGTTCGGTCTTTTCGCCCGCGAGGAGCTTCTGGATGGCTTCCATCGGGATTTCCTTGCCGAGCAGCACCTTGGGCAGGTTCAGGCCCGAGGGCTTCTTGTCGATGTAGCTCTGGCTCACGTAGCCGGTGAGCGTCTCGAACACGTCGGTGTTGTCGATGGGCGACTTGCCCACCTTCTCGCCGATTTCGATTTCCTCGGGTTTTTCCTCGAACTTGAACTCGATTTTGTTCTGGTCGTTGATGATGAGCACCGCGGTGAATTCCGCGCCGCGCTTGCTGCGGAACCCGGGCAGCGGGCCAATCTTACGCTTGGTGAGGAGTTCCACGATTTCTTCGTCGGAGAGGTGCTTGCCGCCAATCATCTTGCGGATGACAATGCCGTCTTCGGTGGTGTAGCGGCTCACGGTCTCGAACACCTTCTTGCCGTTCACGGGGCTGAACTTCGCCTCGCCGGTGGTGTTCTCTTCCTTGAATCCCTTGATGTTCTTCACCATGTTCTTCGTCATGTCGACGATTCCCTTCATGAAGTTCTCGCGGGATTCCTTGCCCTTGCTGATGAGGTCCATCTTGTATTCCCACTCGCCGGTGAGTTCCGGGCTCGTGAGCGCCTCGCAGTTCATGGCCGAGAGGACCTTGATAAGGTCGAATGCCTTCGCCGTCGGGATCATTTCCTTCCCGTCACGGACAACATACTTGTCGCTTACCAGTTTCTCGATAATGGCGGCGCGTGTCGCAGGTGTACCAAGCCCGCGCTCTTTCATGGCGTCGCGCAGCTCGTCGTCCTCGACGAGCTTGCCTGCGCTTTCCATCATGGAAAGGAGCGTGCTTTCGGTGTAGTGCGCAGGCGGCTTGGTAAAGTCCTCGTTACTGCGCATATCAAGCGTCTTCGCGTCGGCTCCCTTCAGGGGCGGCACGTTCGATTCGTCATCGCTGTCCTTGCCGTAGACCGCCTTGAAACCCGGGTCCACGAGAATCTTGCCTTCGGTAATGAACGTCTCGCCCTCGACGGTCGTGATGCGCGTCGTGTTCAGGTACTGTGCCGGCGGGAAGAACACCGCGATAAAACGCTGGCACACCATCGTGTAGATTTTCTCTTCGGCTTCGGTAAGGCCCTTCGGGGTGACTCCCGTGGGGATAATGGCGAAGTGGTCCGAAATCTTCGTGTTGTCAAAGACCTTCGGGGTGCGCTTCACGTAGTTCTTGTCGAGCGCCTCCTGCGCGAACTTGGCGAGCGGGCCTTCGATTTTCCCGAGGGTCGCCTTCACGGGGGCAACGTAGTCTTCGGGCAGGCAGCGGCTGTCGGTACGCGGGTAGGTCGTTACCTTGTGGCGTTCGTACAGGGCCTGCGCAATCGAGAGCGTCGTCTTAGCGCTAAAGCCGAAGCGGTTGTTCGCCTCGCGCTGGAGCGTGGTGAGGTCGTAGAGCTGCCCGCACTTCTGCTGGCTGGGCGCGGTCGATTCCTCAATCTTGCCGGGCTTGCCCTTGCACTTCTTGAGAATCTCGTTCGCCTTCTTCTCGTCAAAAATCTGCTTCTTGCGGTCCTTTCCGTCGCCTTCGAACCATTTGCCCTGGTAGTTCACGCCGCCGTTGTCGAAGTCCGCATCGATGGTCCAGAACTTTTCGGGCTTGAACTGCTGGCGTTCTTCCTCGCGCTTCACGATGATGGCGAGCGTCGGGGTCTGCACGCGCCCGCACGGCGTAATCTGGAACCCGCCCATGCTGCTGTTGTAGGCGGTGAGCCCGCGGCTCCCGTTCATGCCCACGAGCCAGTCGGCCTCGCTGCGGCAGAGGGCTGCATTTTTCAGGTTTTCCATCTCTTCGGCGGTGCGCAGGTGCTCGAACGCGTCCTTGATGGCGGTAGGGGTCATGCTCTGCATCCACAGGCGCTTGATGGTCTTGCCCGTGAACTTGCCCTTGAGCACGTAGTCAAGGATATAGAAGAAAATCAGTTCACCTTCGCGGCCCGCATCGCATGCGTTCACGATGGTCGTCACGTCCTTGCGCTTGATGAGCTTGCCCACGATGGAAAGCTGGGACTTGGTGGCGGGGGTGGCGACGAGCGGGAATTTTTCGGGGAGCATCGGGAGCGTCTTCATGTCCCATGCCTTGTAGCGCTCGTCGATATCTTTCGGGTCGGCGATGGTTACCAGGTGGCCGATGGCGTGGCTCACGATGGTCGTGTCGCTTTCGTAGTATCCGTTGTTTTTCTTGAACGACTTGGCACCGAGTACCTTCACGAGGTCGGCCGCGACGCTCGGTTTTTCTGCGATGATGAGGGTTATGCCCTCGCTGGCGGGTTTTGTCGCCTTCTTTGTCGTGGCGGTCTTTGCCGCAGTCTTTGCTGTAGATTCTGTCTTTGTCGTTTTCTTTGTCGTAGTTGCCATCGTTATTTCCACTTGAAGCGTCCGAACAGGCCGAAGAGTACGGCCAGCACGGTGAAGGGGGCGTGGATGAATTCCACAGGGATGCACCACTTTAGCAGGTGCTCCTGCCGGAATACCCTAAGCCCGCGGAGTATTAAAACCAGGTCGCCGACGCACTTTGCCACGAATGTGGCCGCGAAGGCTATGAAAATTTCGAAACTGAACGGCGAGAGTGCCGCCGCGACGCACTGCATCACGAGGAACAGGAACACCATGGAGAGCACGAACACGATTTTCGGCGTGTAGTAGATGGTCTTGGAGGCCCAGCGCTTGCGCTGTTCCCAGAGTTCCTTGAGGGTCTCCTTGCCGTTCGTCGTCACGAAGGTCGATTCGGCGATGCAGTAGCGCATGGCCCAGGGGCGGTCTGCGGCGAGTTTCTGCATCAGCAGGTCGTCATCGCCGCTCTGGATCTTGAGCACGCTTTCGAACCCGTGCACGCTCTTGAAAAAGCTCTTGCGGTAGGCGAGGTTGTTGCCGGTGCTCGTGAGCGGCAGGTGCATGGCGAGGCCTGCGGTACCCGCGACGCGGTAGATGAGGGTCTCTACGGCCTGCATGCAGATAAGCACGCTCGACTTGCCGGGAACGGTCGGAATGTACGAATGCCCCGCTACGAGCTCGATGCCCGGTTCAAATTCTGCCACGATTCCGGCGACCCAGGTGGGCTTCACGATGCAGTCGGCGTCGGTAAGGCAGAGAATCTCGCCCTCGCAGGCGTCGATAAGCTGGCTGAGGGCGTGCTTCTTGGGGCTTACCCCTTCGGGAATCTCCCGGATGGTCAAAATGTGCAGCCGCGGGTTCTTGGCGGCGTATTCCTCGAGGATTTTCGGCGTATCGTCGTCGCTCCGGTCGTCGGCGACCCACACGTCCCACTGCCCTGCATAGTCCTGCGCGAGAACGGAATCGAGCGTCGCCCGGATGCCCGCCGACTCATTGCGGGCGGAAATCAGCACGCTCACGCGCGGTTTTGGTTCCACGTCGGACTGCCCGAGGCGCACCGTACCCAGCGCGCGGTAAAAACGCGCCTCCAGGGCTATGTAGAACAGTCCGAAGATGGCGATTAGGCCGATTACCAGGTATGTGAGCACAGTAAAGATCATTTTTCGGGCAAAATTTAGTTCATCGAATCTGAATCTTGGACTGCGGGTGCCGGAACGGGGCGGTGATTTCTCGATACATATATATATGTTATTGTATCTGCGTTGATTATCTATTCCAACTTGGAATACATGCCTAAATGTCTGCATTTGGACACTTCTTTCTTTTATCTTATATTTATGTTACACTTGGACCATGCAGGAGTTTAATAAGAGGGTAGCATAAGCTACTATATTCATTGCGCAACCCCCAAAAGGTAAAACAATGGCAAAAATCAACTATAGCTCCGAGACAAGGGAACAGGTCATCAAGCTGGTCCTGAAAGGCGAAAAGTCAGCAAACCAAATAGCCAAGGAACTCGGAATCGGGCCCAATACAGTCGGTCGGTGGGTAAACGAGTACCGCAAGGAACACAACCTGCCGAGCTACCGCGAGGAACGGCGAATCCGCAAGGTGTCCGTCGAGGAACTCGCCGCCAAGAACAGGGAACTGGAAAAACTCCTGAAGAAGCGTGAAAAGGAGCTTGCGGACGAGAAGGAGACGGTAGAGATCCTAAAAAAATCCCTGCACATCTTTATGCGACCACACGACTGAAATGCGAGGCGATACACGTGAACCGCAAGAAATACTCAGTCAGGAAGATGTGCAGAGCCCTAGGAATACCGCAGTGTTCCTACTACCAGTGGTCGCGCCAGCAGGAAAAACGTGCCGAGAAGAAGGCCCGCGAAGAACGGCTTGTCCAGAAGGTCCGCGACACCTTCGAAGAAAACCACCGCGTGTACGGTTGCCCGAAGATGCAGGCGGCACTCCATGACAAGGGTGACGAGGTAAAGGTGTGGAAACTGCGCCGCATCATGCGCGAGAACGGTCTCTATCCGGTCACGCTCAAGAAATGGAAACCCTACCGCAAGGGCAAATGTGACTCCATGTACAGCGAGAACCTGGTGCAGCGGAAGTTCGATCCCGACAGTCTGAACGCCGTCTGGGCCGGCGACATCACCTACGTCAAGACTACGCTTGGCTGGGTGTACCTTGCCGTGGTACTTGACCTATGCAACAAGGAGGCGGTGGGTTATGCCGTGAGCAAGAACATCGACACGGAACTTGTCAAGCGCGCGTTGTCCAATGCCATCATGCAACGCGGCCATCACGACGGACTAATCTTCCATTCCGACCGTGGCGTGCAGTACAGCAGCATGGGCTACCGCACGATGCTCTCGGAGAATGGGATAACGCCCTCGATGAGCGCCCCGGGCTGCCCCTACGACAACGCCTGCATGGAAAGCTTCTTCGCAAGCTTCAAGAAGGAGATGGCCTACAGGCGAGACTTCAAGGACATCGAAGACGTGCGGGAGGCCGTTTTCAGGTACATCGAGCTGTTCTACAACCGGAAACGGCTCCATAGTTCGCTGGGATACATGACTCCGGTTGAATATAGGCTGTCAAAACAGGCTGCCTAGACCACAAGGGTATACCACTTAACAAGAAAAAAGGATATATTTTAACTTAACCGGTAATGAATATGGTTGTTCATGAACCCACTATTAAAAAAACTACAAATCCACTGGATGGACCGAAAAAAAAGATTATGTAAAAAAATCATATGTGTATAATTGGCGGTCTTTCTCAAATCCGGCGAATACTTCCCATAACAACGCCTATGAATTGGGGGATAGAACTTGGAATAAGGATAAAACATTTGGTAAACGTCGGGCACTCGTTGAAGAAGCCCAAGAAGTGAAGGCTTGGTTTGTAGTAGATCCAAATGATACTTCGAAGAACTTACATGGTCAAGAAGCTCTTGATTCTATGCACAATCATCCAGATTTATTCCGTCAACTTGCATCCCGTTATATTCTAATTGCTCACAGCATGGGCGGTGTCGTTTCCCGCGAGTATGTACAGGGCAACTTCTACAATGGAGATGTGGACAAGATTGTGACGCTTGATTCTCCACACGAGGGCACGGGTGCGTTGAACATGTTGATTGAAAAGAGTATAAGAGAAGAATTGGACCATGCAGGAGTTTAATAAGAGGGTAGCATAAGCTACTATATTCATTGCGCAACCCCCAAAAGGTAAAACAATGGCAAAAATCAACTATAGCTCCGAGACAAGGGAACAGGTCATCAAGCTGGTCCTGAAAGGCGAAAAGTCAGCAAACCAAATAGCCAAGGAACTCGGAATCGGGCCCAATACAGTCGGTCGGTGGGTAAACGAGTACCGCAAGGAACACAACCTGCCGAGCTACCGCGAGGAACGGCGAATCCGCAAGGTGTCCGTCGAGGAACTCGCCGCCAAGAACAGGGAACTGGAAAAACTCCTGAAGAAGCGTGAAAAGGAGCTTGCGGACGAGAAGGAGACGGTAGAGATCCTAAAAAAATCCCTGCACATCTTTATGCGACCACACGACTGAAATGCGAGGCGATACACGTGAACCGCAAGAAATACTCAGTCAGGAAGATGTGCAGAGCCCTAGGAATACCGCAGTGTTCCTACTACCAGTGGTCGCGCCAGCAGGAAAAACGTGCCGAGAAGAAGGCCCGCGAAGAACGGCTTGTCCAGAAGGTCCGCGACACCTTCGAAGAAAACCACCGCGTGTACGGTTGCCCGAAGATGCAGGCGGCACTCCATGACAAGGGTGACGAGGTAAAGGTGTGGAAACTGCGCCGCATCATGCGCGAGAACGGTCTCTATCCGGTCACGCTCAAGAAATGGAAACCCTACCGCAAGGGCAAATGTGACTCCATGTACAGCGAGAACCTGGTGCAGCGGAAGTTCGATCCCGACAGTCTGAACGCCGTCTGGGCCGGCGACATCACCTACGTCAAGACTACGCTTGGCTGGGTGTACCTTGCCGTGGTACTTGACCTATGCAACAAGGAGGCGGTGGGTTATGCCGTGAGCAAGAACATCGACACGGAACTTGTCAAGCGCGCGTTGTCCAATGCCATCATGCAACGCGGCCATCACGACGGACTAATCTTCCATTCCGACCGTGGCGTGCAGTACAGCAGCATGGGCTACCGCACGATGCTCTCGGAGAATGGGATAACGCCCTCGATGAGCGCCCCGGGCTGCCCCTACGACAACGCCTGCATGGAAAGCTTCTTCGCAAGCTTCAAGAAGGAGATGGCCTACAGGCGAGACTTCAAGGACATCGAAGACGTGCGGGAGGCCGTTTTCAGGTACATCGAGCTGTTCTACAACCGGAAACGGCTCCATAGTTCGCTCGGTTACATGACACCGGTGGAATATAGGCTGTCAAAACAGGCTGCCTAGACCACAAGGGTATACCACTTAACAAGAAAAAAGGATATATTTTAACTTAACCGGTAATGAATATGGTTGTTCATGAACCCACTATTAAAAAAACTACAAATCCAAATCTTTCTGGAACTTGACATGTACGAATTTTTTAAAGGCCGCTCCGTTGGTTGCGGGCCTTGCGACAACCTTGTTTTTATCGAAAGGTGCAGAGCCCGCAATTTATGCTGGAATTGTGATGATGGCCGAAGTATTTGCCATTGAAGAATATGGCAATGCTTTGACATATGCGTTCGCTCCCGAAATATACTATTACGATGATCCCTTGGTCCATTATGTCGATCCCCTTCAGCATGGTTATGGAACCATTGACTCGTTGAATAAACTCGATTTTGAAAATAAAGTTGACTCTCTTCCCATGTTTAGAATTCTGGCGAGTAGAGATGGAATGACTTTTACCGACCCGGAATTACTGGATCTAGGCGTATTCAACTATCTTGGCTATTTGCTCCCAGATAACTTTATTTTCCCGATTGCGAACTACGGGGCACAACTAATGGGAACGGGTGATTGGTCTGCCCGTACCGTGAATGCCCTAGTGTCTTCTTTGCTTGGCTTTTCCGGGATGCCGATGCAAGATAACGGAAGCAGTATTGTTCCTGCAGCGTCTAGTGAAGGACGAAATGTGGGTGTCCTTAACGACACTCGTGTTGATGTCAAACGTGAATATTTCAATGCGGCTCCTGCTGCATCAGGCGAAGTTGCAACAATGCTAGGTGATTTTACGTCTGTTGGTGATTTGTCGTCCATTTTGGAAATCACCTCGGTTGCGATGCTCCTTATTGATGCTTTCGCTTGGACAGGTGTGTCTGATGGTGCGAAAATTGCTTTGGGTATCGGGACTGCTGTGGTTGCGAGTTCTTATGTTGGTGCTGCTTTGTCTACGGGAATTTACGACCTTGTCAAGTCACACAGTATTCCTCTTCAAAAAAATTACCTTGACGACATGAAGGCTGCAAAGAACACCTTCTCTCCGATTGGTTTGTCAGAGGGTTCTTCTTATACCCCATACCTCATGGAAGACTTTCTCTACGAACGTCCTTTCGTGAACCTGGCGTTGAATGATGCGGCGACATTGAATCAACTGCAGGGAATGTCTTCTGCTAATCGAGAGATATCGACCCTGAACCGAAACTGCTATTACATTGGTTCTAAGGATGGCGTAAACTGTGCTTTAGGTTTGTTCAAATCATCAAACGATTTGACATCTACTCATAAGAATCAATCCCTTTCGGGCTTGACAACGCCTCTCCGCTTTAAATCTGAATCCGATTGGTCCAAGATGGGCGTGAAGGTGGACCGCTGGGAAAAAGTGGACGGCTTGCATCCGGACGGCTCTGAAAACAAGAAAGGTGTCCCCATCCGTCATGTGGAGCGTTACGAAGTTCCCGCGATTACGGTCGAGGACTGGATAAACAAGTACTCTTTTGTCGTTGATGACCTGATGCCGCACAGGTTACGCCAGATTCGCATGAATTTCAATTTCCAGGAAGAAATCGCCAGCCACTATAGTTGATTTTGTACAAAATATAGAGTATATTTACGTGTGATTATCGTCACATATTCCTGAACCGTTCCTGGCTTTGGATTGGTGGCAAAGGAGGTCTCCTTTATGATGGTTGAATTTAAAAGGCTATTCGCTATTGCTTTAGCCGCACTTGCTTGCGTAGGCATGTGGGGGTGCGGTGATAGTGATTACGTTCATTGGGAGAAACGGTTCAATGGGGTTTTAGTTGCGCTTGTCGATGATTCTCTAGCTCTTTTAACTAATTACAGAAAGTATGAAGAATGCCATGAAATATTTATGGGTAGTGACGAATGCGACCCTGGAATTACAAATGATGGATTGTTTCTTGTGAATTATAGAAAGAAAAGGCCCCCTTTGTGGGGTGATACATTAAAAGAACATGTTGGCCTTGTTTATGGATTTTGGAGAGATTCGTCAGCCTTGTTTTTTAATGAAGATGAAGAATTTGGTTTTTGGAAAATTGGAGAGACCCCTAGAGTTGTTGGAAAATGGAGGTGCGAAACTCCATGCAAGTGTGGTGGCGCAAAGTATGGACATCCTTGGAAAGATGGAAATATTTTATTGAAAATGGTGCAGCAGGACGATTGTCCCTATGCGGTGTTGGATACTGCGACAGGCAATGTGAAGAAACTTAGATTCACGGGAGAGCTCGGCTGGCTCGAGGGGGGCGATGATGTTACTTATATAGATGGCGATGTGGTGTGCTTGAAAAGGCTAGGCAAGCCTACGGGGACCATCATGCTTTTCAATGAAGGTAAAGTCGTAGATTCTTTAGTGTACGACCATTATACGGGAAATGTTCCGAAATTTTATGGTGCGTTCGTTGCTGCGTATGTTTATAAAAAAGATGTTGTTGAAGGCGATTTGATTGCGAAATTTTCAAAGAATGGCTTTGAACGGGATTACCCAGAAACGTGGTTGTATTCCAATACTTTCATAGATTCTTCGGGTAATTCTATTTCGTACTCATCAGAGGACTTAATTGTGACAAAGTAATTGTAGGGTGAGTAAAAAGGAAATATCTATGCGTAAAGTGATTGCACTGGTCATTGTCGTGGCTAGTAATTTTGGGTTGTTGCTTGCAAAACCGATGGAGGCTCTTTCTCGGTACAATGTTGTGCTTATTCATGGTGCTGCACCGGAAGAGAAAGGCTTTGAAAGTAGCTGTAATGGTGATGGGATATTTGACGCCTATACGGTTTCTAGTACAGATAGTATTTGGAAACTTGGAGATGCTGTTGGTATGCTGGGAGCCTATGACCGAACCTATCAACCCGATTCTAGTGAAGATTGGAATGAAAATTCTGGCAAGAAACTGACATATTGGCTTGATTCCGCTGTTTTTGAGGATACCATAACGTATGGTTCCGAATATATCTATCTTCAACGTGCTTTTGCGAATCCAGCGGCGTCCCCTGCGCATAACGCCCATGAAATTGGCGACAGAACGTGGAAGGGAAACAGCAACTGTTCCGTGCGTAGGTCCTTGTTTGAAGAAGCGCAAGAGGTTCGGGCAAGAGGTGCCGTTAACTTAAAAGATTATAGAGAAAATTCTGTACACGAGTATCGTACCATTCCTTCCCGCAATATCCTCATAGCCCACTCCATGGGCGGCGTGGCATCGCATGAATACGTGACCGACACGAATGTCTACAATGACGATGTTGATAAGGTGATCACTCTTGACAGTCCGCATGAAGGGACGGGTAGTCTGAATTTGTTGATAGATATGAGAAAATTTGGTCGGCAACTTGGAGAGGCTAGTGTGCAGTATATGCTTGCTTGGGCTACTGCGGCGATTATTGCAGGTAAGGACCCGGTATCGCAAACGATTGCTACAGAAATAGTTGCTGCGACGTATGGGATGAGTACGATTAATCGTTTGGTTACACTAGCTGTGGATGAATTCGCCTTAAAGGATGATTATGGCTTTAAAGAAGATGATTCGCTTTCCAAGTACATTTTCCCAGATGCAGAGGGGATAACGTCTCTTAAAAATCGGCCAATGAATGAAAATATGCCGATGATTCGTTTGCTTGCAGGAAAGGGGGGAATGACATTTTCTGACCCTAACGAGGGGTATTGGAAATATATGCTGAATTTTATCATACCGGAGGCGCTCTCAGCTCCGATAGGTAATATCGCTACGCAGTTGGTTGATGGTGATGGAAGTGGTGCCGCCGTATATGTAAATTCAATAACGGGTTTGGGCCTTGGTTTTCTTGGTGGTATTACGTTACAAGATGTCGGAACGACTTTGATTCCTGAAAAGTCGGGTCTGGCTGAAAATACAGATGCATTCACAGACAAAAATGCTGATGTCCGTCGATTTACTTTTGATGCTGCTGCTCATGCGAATGATGCGAAAATTGCTCCGTTGGTTACTGCTAATGTGATTATTTTAGGGTGGACAGTATCTACGGTTTTGGCTGCTGACATTGCTTTATCGGCTTTTCCTGTTCCACAAACTGCCGCTAAACTAGGTGCTGCGTTAGCAGGGGCCGGCTTTTTGACTTTGTCAATGATGGATTCCGGAGTGGAGGACATTATGTCATCCCACGAGAATGCCAAGGCGCGTCGTATGCTTGATACGTTGTATTCTGCGGAATTTTCCTACAACAAGGTTCTGGACGGTAATGTTTCCGGTAAGACGCGACTAATGGAGGATTTCCTCTACGAGAAGCCTTTCGTAAACTTGGGGCTTTTTGTATCGGATTCGTCCTTGCGGGCTGTAGAACCGGGGTGCTACTATGAGGCTGACAAAGCGAACAAACAGCAACTTTGCGAGATTGGTCTGTTCGGTGCTGGCGGAAAAGTAGCAGCATCGAACGGGAAAAAGAATTATTCTGAGTTTAGAAAGGGTGATTTGAAATTTAAGTCTGAATCCGACTGGTCTCAGATGGGAGTGAAAATAGACCGCTGGGAAAAAGTGGACGGACTTACCCCTGAAGGAAAGGACACCTCGAACTATGTCCCCATCCGTCATGTGGAGCGTTATGAAGTCCCCGCGATTACCGTCGAGGACTGGATTGAAAAGTACTCTTTTGTCGTTGATGACCTGATGCCGCACAGGTTGCGTCAAATCCGCATGAACTTCAACTATCAGGAGGAAATCGCCTGGGAATGTGATATTACCAAGCCGGATACGAGTTCCAATGCATGCACTGTGTACGCACGGAGTGGCAGCGGAAATTGGACAAATCCGATTGTGTTTGCGGACTCGGTGATGCAGGTGGATGAATCGGGAGATTCAGTGAAAGTTGAACGAAGGATAACGATTGACAAGGTCGCGCACCCGGTCAAGAAAAATGGTCAATTCGATTTTGTGCCGGGCGATTACGGTTACAAGAACCTTCTCGCCATCCAGAAAGACAACCAGAATACTGTCACGATTTCGACGGTGAACAAGATTGGCCTTTCCAATACGCAGCGGTTTTACTACTTATTCAAGGCGACGGCAAATAAACTTGACCCTGTATGGCCTCAACGTGATGTTGTCTTAAATAAAATACAGGGATTTAAGGCATATGCGAGCGCACTGGGCTATCAGGGGTTCAAAACGGAGTCGGCGAAGGATTCGATTGTGTTGTTGTCTGCGGATACGGTCGTAACCTACCCGTTACTCGATATGGATCCGAAAATTGATTGGTATATTGATTCATCATTGATTGCGTCCGGTGCAAGCGATTCCGGTAAAGTTTACGATTCTTCGAGCGCATATTTCGCTTCGAGTCACGCTGACGAGGACCCGCACGAGGGTGAATACCTCTGGAAGTTCTTTGTCGATATCAAGAACATTGCCGACACCGCGTCCAAGGATTCCTCGAATACCTACGAAGTGCCGTTTAAAGTTGACAGGACCCCGCCCGCGTTCGCGCTCGCATCCGAGGGCGCAGTCGTCAACCCTGACAGCGTATCCTTCGCTGCACGCTTCTCGTGGACTGGGAATGGAATTCCCGATATCCGCGCGATGCGGCTTGCCTTGAAAAAGATGGACGGCGATTCCTTGAACCGTTGCAAGACCCGCGTCGCGGATTTCCCGGCAATGGCCGATGTGGCATCGAAGGAGTTCACAATACAGTGGAACAGCGTCACGCGCGATGCTATCAAGAACAATGGCGATGGAAATTATTGCATAGAAGCCTATGCCGTGGACTACGCCGTGCCCGACAGCGCCGTTTACGGCAAGATGGTACGCCTCGTCGATGCAATCAGCTCCCATCCGGGGAGTATTGCGGATACCCTCTGGCCCGATCCGAACGACTTCGTTAATTCGTCTGTCGCATTTGACAGTTTCTTCGTGGATACGCGAGCCCCAGTTATATCGAACGTATCCGTTAAGGGCGGCGCATCCTCAACTTACGCCACTGACTATTCCGCACTGTCTCGCCCCGCTCGCGATGGCGCATATGGTTATGCTACCGCCGACAGCCTCCTCGAAATCTCGTACAAGATAATGGAATCGTTGGGCGGTCGCGATAGCATCCCAGTGACTGTCGCCTGGAACTTTATCCACCTGGACGATACCACGAAGGTTGACCATGCTGGCGACTCCGTATGGGTGAAAAATGGGGATATAGTGAATGCGTCATGGACGGAAATGTCCGGCATGCGTCTGGAAGATGGTGATTACAGAATACATGCGCACGTGCGCGATGCTGCAGGAAACGCCTCCGCCTACGATTTTTCGAAGAAACTCCGTGTCGACAAGACTGCACCATACATTGAGAGCCTGGTGAGTACGAAGCTTGTCTATCCGGATTCCGACAAGGTTTACTCGGCGAAAATAGTGGTGGATGAACGCTACGATGTGGAAACGAGCCGCACCGGCGTGTATTGCCATTACCGTATAGGCGGGTGCGGGAATACGACCGGCTGGAAACGCATCCCGGATAACGCACTAAAGAAAGACTCGGTGACTTTTGCGCTGGATTCCCTGGAAGGCCGGCATGGCAAGTGCTATCTGGAAGCCGCCTGTATCGATGCCGCAGGAAACGCAACCGTCAAGACGGACTTGTTCTACATGGGTGAACGGACTCCCGCAATCACTTCCCCGTACAACAACCGTGCGACTACGGAACTGGTTGCCATTACGGGTATCGCTCCGCCTTACAGGCTTGCGGATTCGTTGAATACGATTTATCGGCTTCGCTATGCCAATGTCGAATCGCTTGGCGCAGACGGTGAACTTGTTTGGGAAACATCGGGAATTTCCGTGGTATCAGCCCTGCAAAATGACAAGTACCGGAATGTTTCCAGGGTCTCGCAGAGCAATGAAGCCGTTTTGGGGTACCTTGACCGCAATCTCGGAAACGGAAACTATCTTGAAGGGACGTACATTATCGAATTGGGAACCTGTGCTGCTGCGGCCGATTCCATTTGTGTTGACGGTCCCGATTCCCAGTGGGTGACTGATACGGCGTGGGTCGATTTGGGAATGATTGAATCGGCGGGTGTAAAACACCATTTCGTAGTCAATCCGAAAGACAGTCTAACTGTCGGCAAGGATACGCTGGATGTTTCCCTGCATTTGTCGGGACTGTTCAATAGCAGTTACATGATGCGTGTGTATGCCAAGGATGCCGCTGGCGTGGGTATGTTCGATGAATCGGTGTCGAAGGCCTGGCGTAATCCGTACTATGGCGCCCCAAATGATACCTCCTCTGGTAAGTCCGCCGTATGGTTCTATGAACAGGAAGACGGCTACCACCTGCAATGGAAGGGTTTGGCTGCGGGCGATACCTTGGAGGTTGCATACGATTCTCTCGGCTTTGACCATACCTGCGAGGGACCAGACGGGAACAATGCGCAAAATTGCGAAACTCGACAGCATGATTACGGTATGGTCGCCTTGCCGACATCGTCGGGGCAGTATTTCGAGGATTTCCCCGAGCTGCGCCCGCTTTCTTCCGTGAACAGCAAGATGCTTCTAACCGGGAACGAGGGCCATGTGGTGATGACTGCAACGGCGGCTTTCCATGTATCGCAAGTAAATGCGTTTGCGGATACTTTCTTGCCAAAAATGAAGGTCTATTTCGGGGAAAAGGAAAACGACGGTTTCTACTGGGTAGCGGACGGACTCATCAGTAGCGATACGCTCAACCCGCTGACGGTTGGCTGGACCGTAGATCCGCGAGCGTACGGAATCAGTTTCAGGTGGGCCGGTCCCGAATCGGGAAGGTTCCCGGCGGAAGGAAACATGACGGTCTATGCCGAAATTACCGAAAACATCGCGAACAACCCGTATGTAATCAGGGATTCGGTAAAGGTTAAGATAAAGCTCCCCGAACTCGAGATTGTGCTCCCCGATACAACCTTGCCCGATTTTACGCTTATGGAAAAGGATACGGCGCTTGTCTGTGCCGACGAAACGACACCGGATAGCCTGTGTGAACGGCGTGCTTTCAAGCTTGGTTCCATGGTGGCGAAGTATGGTGTCAAGTACAGGGATGCCAAGGTAAGGGCGTGCATTATGGATGCTACCGGCGATTGCATCGCTGTGTTGCAGGATACGACCGAAACAATGCGGGCTAACGTGAGCGACAGCGCCTACCAGGTCCGCTGGGATGGAAAGATAAAAGGAACATCGGTCGCGGAAGAAGGTTTGTATACGCTGAAAATTACGGCGTATCCCGCGAACGCGACAGATACTGCCGTGTCTGCGGAGGCGACATTCCATGTAAAGCATGCAGAAACCATGAGGGACCTGACTCCCACATATCCCAAGAATCTACATAACACGGTCCCGGCAATCTATGTTTCCGAAGCCAATCCCGATACCGGAAATCCCGGAATGTACCGGTACGAACCCACGGCAGATTACCTGGTCAAGGCCGATATTCGCGGGTGGAAGTTGCCAGATTCTTCGCTTGTTGGCGGAATCCCTTTGAAAGGCGAAATTTCGGGAAGGCAGCAAATTCTTAAGTATGAGCCGCGGCGTTTTAGTTTGGCGATAAAGAGGCATAGGAAAGAATTGAAGCTGGTTGTGGTTCGTAAACTCCACAGCTATGCTCAGGAAATAACGGGTGAACCGCCTTTGGAAAGCTGCGAAAACCAAACGCCCGAGTTGAAGGAAGATTTTTTTATCGATACGCTGTTATTCTCTGCAGAAAAAATGTCACACACCTTGAATATACATCAAAAATATGATAAACGTGGTTTTGCTATGGGAGACTATTTTGATTCGAATTATGTCGATATCATAGCCTTCTCGATGAGTAACTGGAAGAAATTCTTGAAAGATAACAATTTGAATACTGGACCATGCAGGAGTTTAATAAGAGGGTAGCATAAGCTACTATATTCATTGCGCAACCCCCAAAAGGTAAAACAATGGCAAAAATCAACTATAGCTCCGAGACAAGGGAACAGGTCATCAAGCTGGTCCTGAAAGGCGAAAAGTCAGCAAACCAAATAGCCAAGGAACTCGGAATCGGGCCCAATACAGTCGGTCGGTGGGTAAACGAGTACCGCAAGGAACACAACCTGCCGAGCTACCGCGAGGAACGGCGAATCCGCAAGGTGTCCGTCGAGGAACTCGCCGCCAAGAACAGGGAACTGGAAAAACTCCTGAAGAAGCGTGAAAAGGAGCTTGCGGACGAGAAGGAGACGGTAGAGATCCTAAAAAAATCCCTGCACATCTTTATGCGACCACACGACTGAAATGCGAGGCGATACACGTGAACCGCAAGAAATACTCAGTCAGGAAGATGTGCAGAGCCCTAGGAATACCGCAGTGTTCCTACTACCAGTGGTCGCGCCAGCAGGAAAAACGTGCCGAGAAGAAGGCCCGCGAAGAACGGCTTGTCCAGAAGGTCCGCGACACCTTCGAAGAAAACCACCGCGTGTACGGTTGCCCGAAGATGCAGGCGGCACTCCATGACAAGGGTGACGAGGTAAAGGTGTGGAAACTGCGCCGCATCATGCGCGAGAACGGTCTCTATCCGGTCACGCTCAAGAAATGGAAACCCTACCGCAAGGGCAAATGTGACTCCATGTACAGCGAGAACCTGGTGCAGCGGAAGTTCGATCCCGACAGTCTGAACGCCGTCTGGGCCGGCGACATCACCTACGTCAAGACTACGCTTGGCTGGGTGTACCTTGCCGTGGTACTTGACCTATGCAACAAGGAGGCGGTGGGTTATGCCGTGAGCAAGAACATCGACACGGAACTTGTCAAGCGCGCGTTGTCCAATGCCATCATGCAACGCGGCCATCACGACGGACTAATCTTCCATTCCGACCGCGGCGTGCAGTACAGTAGCATGGGTTACCGCACGATGCTCTCGGAGAACGGGATAACGCCCTCGATGAGCGCACCGGGCTGCCCCTACGACAACGCCTGCATGGAAAGCTTCTTCGCTAGCTTCAAGAAGGAGATGGCCTACAGGCGTGACTTCAAGGACATCGAAGACGTGCGGGAGGCCGTTTTCAGGTACATCGAGCTGTTCTACAACCGGAAACGGCTCCATAGTTCGCTCGGTTACATGACACCGGTGGAATATAGGCTGTCAAAACAGGCTGCCTAGACCACAAGGGTATACCACTTAACAAGAAAAAAGGATATATTTTAACTTAACCGGTAATGAATATGGTCGTTCATGAACCCACTATTAAAAAAACTACAAATCCATCAGCAAACCAAATAGCCAAGGAACTCGGAATCGGGCCCAATACAGTCGGTCGGTGGGTAAACGAGTACCGCAAGGAACACAACCTGCCGAGCTACCGCGAGGAACGGCGAATCCGCAAGGTGTCCGTCGAGGAACTCGCCGCCAAGAACAGGGAACTGGAAAAACTCCTGAAGAAGCGTGAAAAGGAGCTTGCGGACGAGAAGGAGACGGTAGAGATCCTAAAAAAATCCCTGCACATCTTTATGCGACCACACGACTGAAATGCGAGGCGATACACGTGAACCGCAAGAAATACTCAGTCAGGAAGATGTGCAGAGCCCTAGGAATACCGCAGTGTTCCTACTACCAGTGGTCGCGCCAGCAGGAAAAACGTGCCGAGAAGAAGGCCCGCGAAGAACGGCTTGTCCAGAAGGTCCGCGACACCTTCGAAGAAAACCACCGCGTGTACGGTTGCCCGAAGATGCAGGCGGCACTCCATGACAAGGGTGACGAGGTAAAGGTGTGGAAACTGCGCCGCATCATGCGCGAGAACGGTCTCTATCCGGTCACGCTCAAGAAATGGAAACCCTACCGCAAGGGCAAATGTGACTCCATGTACAGCGAGAACCTGGTGCAGCGGAAGTTCGATCCCGACAGTCTGAACGCCGTCTGGGCCGGCGACATCACCTACGTCAAGACTACGCTTGGCTGGGTGTACCTTGCCGTGGTACTTGACCTATGCAACAAGGAGGCGGTGGGTTATGCCGTGAGCAAGAACATCGACACGGAACTTGTCAAGCGCGCGTTGTCCAATGCCATCATGCAACGCGGCCATCACGACGGACTAATCTTCCATTCCGACCGCGGCGTGCAGTACAGTAGCATGGGTTACCGCACGATGCTCTCGGAGAACGGGATAACGCCCTCGATGAGCGCACCGGGCTGCCCCTACGACAACGCCTGCATGGAAAGCTTCTTCGCTAGCTTCAAGAAGGAGATGGCCTACAGGCGTGACTTCAAGGACATCGAAGACGTGCGGGAGGCCGTTTTCAGGTACATCGAGCTGTTCTACAACCGGAAACGGCTCCATAGTTCGCTCGGTTACATGACACCGGTGGAATATAGGCTGTCAAAACAGGCTGCCTAGACCACAAGGGTATACCACTTAACAAGAAAAAAGGATATATTTTAACTTAACCGGTAATGAATATGGTCGTTCATGAACCCACTATTAAAAAAACTACAAATCCAACCATTTTTGGAGATGGGGAGAGTGGTTATTGGAAAGCCTTGGAAGATGATCCCGATACTAGGCTTGAAGCTATGACGGGTTCATATTATGATGGCAATGTATGGAAATACGATCGTACATACGGCCTCTTGACTCCGTTTGAGGTCCAATATCTACCGATGTTCCCTGCTTCAAAACTCGATGGTGGATTGAACACATTCTTATTCGCAGATGAAGATGTAGACCACATGCAATCGGCTCGTTTAGATTTATATTTTTACAGTCCTGAAATTGCGCAGGATTATTTCCAAGCTATCGTTCTTAATAGTAGTGTAGTTGATACTATTGGGTGTGATACCGTTTTTGATAATGTTTCATTCAATAGAGGGCGTGTAGATGGCCGGCAGTGTATTGTTACAACAACGAGCAATCGTAAGGATGTTGCGCAAACTCCATTCTATTCAGAGGGTGCGTCTGTACAAATCTATGTAGCCCGTAATAAATCCATGGGGAGCGTGACGATTGATACGCTAAATTACCCTGCCACGGCAAATTGGCGAAATCTGAGAACGGATACTTGCAAGGTTTCTGGGGAAGATTGGACGTTTACGGACGATGGAACCACGCCCTGTTACAAGTACTACGAATTTGGCTCGCGTGCGCACTACTATTACGGCGATTATTCCGACTCTGTATGGGCAGCCCGAATGATGCGTGGCGATAGTGTCATAAAAAATATGGTGAACTCGCCTGAAATTGCAAGTGTCAAATCGCTGGAAGCTTTTTTCAGGGATAGTGTCGATGTTTCTAAATTTGGGGACAAGAAACTTGAATTCCCTGTCCAACTTTCATCGCGGATCTTTGATGCCGACAGCAATCGATTCTATGTGAAATTTGATTCTGTTACAACGGTGCTCAGCAATCTTGTCGGTGATAAGGTCGATGCCGCAATAAGCAACTTGAGGGTTGATTCAGCTAAGATTTCGGGAGGTGTCTCGTCAATTAGTTTGTCTGCCACCAACGACACCCTATATGTCAAGGCTGATTCGCTTAAGGAAGATATAATCTATCGAAAATCCGGAGATTCTCTTGCGGTAACACCTGTGCGTCCGAATAGCGAATCTTTGTCAATGAAGCGCCTGTATAGAAATGACAACGAATGGGTGAAAAATGTTGTTATAAATTCTGCTGTATTGGAACAGCTAGACTCCAGTACTCACACTCACTTGAATATCGCTGGCCATTTCCCGGATTCCTCGGATATGACCATAGGATTTAAGTCGGTCGATTCCATCGAGGATAAACGCCCCAAGGAACTTGTTGAATTGCGCGCGTACCTAAAGAAAAACTACACATACGATGTGGCTTACTTGAATGATACCGCCTTCTATGTCATTCCTGGTCCCATGCTGGATTCTATCAAGTGGAAAAACGGTGTGAAACTGGATAGCAATGATGAAGAAGGCTGGTATCGCTTGGGTTGGTTCGATGTCAACAAGTTACAGGGAAACACCCAGTTCATGCTTTTATGGGGAGATAAGACTGCGTATAATTTTGCTGAGTTCAAGATGATTGTGGGGCGCGCTGTGGAGCCGACAAGGGGCAATACGGTCAAGTCCCTGTTTGAAGAAGCCAGTGTTACATTCCCGAAGAATTCGGTCGATACCGTCAAAAATGTCACGGTCAGAACAGTTGAGGCGTCGGATTACTCTTTCGAGGTTTTCAACAACCTGGCTCTCAAGGGCCCGATTGTGGAAGTCCTTCCGAGAATGACTTTCGCTGATACTGCGCGGCCACGAATTCAGATGAAAATAAGTTATGAAGAGATGGAGGCTATGCATGCGACTCCGCAGACGGTAAGGCTGTATAAGGTTGATTTTGTAAATAAACAGTTTGTTCCGCTTACAGATGTTCTTTATGGCTATCTTGATAAGTATGGCAAGGCTCTTGTTGAAGGTGCTTCCGATACTGTTGCGACATGTTCGACAGCAACGGATATAAGATGCTATACGGATAAGGAACAGTGGGCCTACTTGCTGATTTCTGCCGAGACAAGGACCTTCTCCGTGTTTACGGCGATGGCTTCCGGTATTGCGGAAACTCCTAACTTCAGCGTGACTGTTTTGCCTGAAATCGCCTCGACTGCAAACCGCACGGTCCGTGTGGACGGCATATCGAGATTTAGGCTGTACGTAGATGATGATTCGCTGTGGGCCAACCGTGGTGATGCTACTCCGCCCGTAGAACTTGCTTTTACTGCGGATTCCAACGGTTTTGCCCGAATTGCCTTGCCTTCTCGCGGTAAGGCCATTGATACCAGCTACGTGTTCGTGGTTGCCCTTGGCGAACCCGATGCGGAAGGAAATATGGAAGAACTCCCTGCTGCTCCGGCAGTGGCTCGTGCTTTGACAGTGAATGCGCAGTTTGTTTGCTCCGTTCCGCCAGATTCATTGTGGCTCGGTCTCGATAACGGCTACATGGCATACGGCGCAAGCTGTACGCATCCGGGTTACGGGCTGGTATCGCTCTATCGCGAAGGAACAGTCATAGCCGAAATTCGCGGCGAGATTCCCGATACGGTAATCTATGACGGTTCCAAGACTTCTGGGGCGTCCGGCTTGGGCAAGATTGCGTCCGGAATTTATGAATCGCGCTACGTGGGCGTTTCTGCTCTCGGTATGGATATGCAGATTGCCGGTCCGCGAGTCTATACGGATTCTCTACGTCCTGCCATCAGGAACTTCTCCGTGCAGGATTCTTCCGAGGTCCTTGACCGCATCTTTACGGCGACTGCGGATGTGTATGATTCCGAGTCGGGTATTGCCCACGTGGTCGTGACTCCTGTGTTCGGGGGCGATACGATGCGTGTTATGAATGTGGTGCCGGATTCTGCCGGTCATGTGTCTGCAAGTATTCGTATTTCCCGAAAGCAGCTTGCCGAATGTACCGGCTGTTACCTCTCCATGGAAATGCGTGTGGAAGACTACGGTCACAACCATGCGGAGCAGAAATATGTTTCGGATGAAAAGCTGTATCCATATCCGACGGAACTTGCCCTGTGGTACCCAGCCCGAGAAAGCAGCGGCAAGATTGCTCACGAACTGCTCGGTACGGGGCATGACTTGGACTTGAGAAAAGTGAATAACCCTTGGGGCAGTGATGTCGGCTTGTATTTTAATCGAAATACCGATTATGCAGTTGGAAAAAATGGCCTTGTTGATTTCGGGAGCACTCCCTCGTACTCTTTCGAGGCTCGAATCAAATTGGGCTACGGCAATCACGAATGGCATAATATTCTTGGGTTTGGGGGACCTGGTGGACTCGATATTCGCCTTATGCAAAATGAGCAATCCTTGCGACTTGTTGAAGGTCCGTTTATCTGGAATTCTGGTTCAATACTCCCCTCACAACAAAAGTCTTGGGCGCATGTCGTCGTGACCGTTGATTCTGCCCATGTCAAGTTCTATGTCGATGGTGAACTAAAAGCTGTCAGGGAATCGGGAATAAATCAGGAACGTGAACTAGAAGGCATATTCTCGATGGGCGAATCTCCTGCGGCGCATTTCTATATCGGGAACATCGCGGATATACGCATGTACTCGCGTGCGTTGACTGCTGCTGAAGTCGAGGAACTTTCGAAGCCCGTCACCGATGCGGGTGAGGTTTCCGATGTCATCGTCATCGCCGTGAAGGATATGGAGGCGGTGGGCGGATTCTCGAATGAGTTCTCCTGCTCCGTAGCCGGTAACAAGTACCTTGTATCGGACGATTCGGCGACACTCACGATGTCCGTAATCGTCGAAAATTCCGCGGACTATAATGTCGTGCTGTACGCAAGGTCTGCGACCGTTGGCGATAAATCGATTTATGTCGGTGAATCAAATCTGCTGACGGGGACAGCCTCCGTTTCCAATACCTGGCGTGCGGTGACAGTTTCTGGCGTATCCATCCATCTTGCGGCGGGTACGCATACGCTTATGCTGAAGGTCCCTGCCGGTGTCCAGATTGGCGGAGCGGCTCTCACGACCGCCAACATTCCGGCCTCGATGATTGCCTGGGGTATAAGTACTTCGGACAAGGTGGCTGGAATTGTACCTGCCGATACGGCTCGTAAGGTTAAGTCGTACTTGCGCTACGAGGGGTATCCGGAAACATCCACGCTCCGCCCGAGAATCCGTCTGCGCAACGTATCCAATGAGCCCGTGAATGGGTTCTCTGTCCGCTACTACTTCCGTGGCGAGGATGCCTCGCAGGCTGGAGTTGACCGTTATTGGCCGAACTACGGACCAACATTCCCTGCAGTGCATTCCGAGAGTGCCAACACGGGTTATGTGGAATGGTCGTTTGCCGAGACGATTCCTGTTGCCGGAACTGTGTTCGGTGGCAGCGGACCGCATTTCGGTCTCTATAATTCCGATTTTACTCCGTGGAGTGCTTCCGACGACCCGTCCTTCGTGGACCCGAATTCCGGCCTGGTTGCGAATATTGATGGTTTCTATGAAGATGCCGGCATTGTCGTCCTTGACAATGACAATAACTTGATTGGCGGTTCTTGCGCCGAGATGGAAGACCCCGTATCGCTCGAGACCAAGGTCCGCGTGCTTGCTGCCGATGTGCGTGGCGACAAGCTGGCAAGCGAGATTCACTTCATGGTGGAAAATACGGGTAATGTCTCGTTGAAGAACTTCGACGTGCGCTACTACTTCTTCGTGGAAGAGGGCCTTGCGCCGGATTACGAACTCAACGATAAGTCCAAATGTTCTTCGGCCTCGATGGAAAGCCTCGGTTCCGGTCGCTGGCAGGTGACAGTCCATTGCGACTCGTCGCTTGCCGCTGGCAATACGTGGCAGAATCCGGTGAAGTTCGCTTTGCATTTGCCAGGCTGGCCTGCGATGTGGAATGCGGATGACGACCCGAGTCACGATAGTCTCGGAATGGCGATGCGCGTGGCTCGCGGCATTTGCGTGTTCGATTCCACGGGGTACATGCTCTATGGCAATACACCTGTCTGGGCACTGCCCGCTCCGGATGAAGTCAATCCGGATTCTGTCTATAATGTTGATTTCGGCTACAATGCGCCTGGATCCGTTCCTGTAATCCGTACGCCGGAAGGACTCGTTATCACGATGGATAACTGGTCATACGTGGAACTGAGTCTGGTGACGGCTTTGGGTACGCCTGTAAAATCTATCTTTAGCGGGACGCTCGCTCCGGGTGACCAGCTGGTGCATGTGGACTGGACCGGCATCGACATGAATAGAACTTGCTTGATGCTTAAAGTGAATGGGACTATTAAGTCAACGAAAAATCTTTCGCTACTATAAGGATTTGAAACATGAATAAAGTAATTAGAATATTTGCTATCGTCTCGTTTGTGGCGTTTCAGGCGCATGCGCTGAGCCTTCAGACCGTATTTGACAACCAGAAGAAATCTGCCTTCCCGGACACCTGCGAAATGCAGATGCGAACTACGGTGACGCTTCCCAATATGGCTCCTCAGGTGGTGAACATGGCCCTGCTTACAGCGGGAGAAAGCAAGTCCATTACAACAATCAAGTCCAGCATGATGCAGATGGAAATGGTACAGAACAACGGACGCATGAAGGTCACGGACTTGAAAACCGGGAAAAAACTCCCGGCGCAGAACATGCCCGCACAGAACCCAGCCGATGTGAACAAGCAGATGGGCTCTCCCGAAGATTATAACAATCCTGTTGCGGAGGGAAATTTATGGAAGATTACTCCCAAGGACCCGTCCAAGCCAACGCTTTACTATTCGCAGAAAAACAAGCGCGTGATGAAGATGAACGTAGTCGTGAACGGGGCGAATGCTGTAAGCGAGTTCGAATATTGCGACAACTCCTGCCCGCTGCCAGGGACTCTCAAGAAAGTAACGATAAAGACTTCCGCGCCTCAGGGCGGCGAAAGTACGGTTGTTTTAGAAGTGCTGAGGGCAAAACAGAGGCATTTGTTACCCGCGAAAATGTTCGATGTGGAGTAAAAGATGTTTGTCCGTAGAAAAAAGGGTGTGACGGGAGAGGGCGCTGTCGATATCAGCGTGCTCATTGCGAAGGTTCTCGACAAGGCGCATGTCTCCGAAAGTATGGACTTCAAGACCCTTTCGGACCGCTTCGAGGAAGTGGTCGGAAAGGCTGTTTGCGCGCATGTGCAACCCGTGAAATTGGACAAGCATACGCTTGTGCTGAAAGCGGCTTCTGCGGCCTGGAAAAGCGAACTTTTCATGCAAAAAAATGCTATTATTGACAGGTGCAATGCGCTGCTCGGAAAGCCTGTGGTTAAGGCGATTCGCTTCGTTTGAACCGGCTCCCGAGGCTCGCTCCTGTGAAATGTTTTTAGAGGAAATATGGCAGAAGAATCTGAAGAATTGAAGAAGGCCGAGGAAGATTACAGCGGTTCGAGCATTACCGTTCTTGAGGGCTTGGAGGCGGTACGTGTCCGCCCCGCCATGTACATCGGCTCGACCGACATCCGCGGGCTTCACCATCTGGTATGGGAAGTCGTCGACAACTCCGTGGACGAGGCTCTGGCCGGATTCTGCAACCACATTGAAATTTCCATTTTGCCGGGCAACGGCATCCGCGTGACCGATAACGGGCGCGGCATCCCGACCGACATTCACCCGAAGGAACACGTGGGCACCATCGAGGTGGTGATGACCAAGCTCCATGCGGGCGGCAAGTTCGACAGCAATTCGTACAAGGTTTCTGCCGGTCTGCACGGCGTGGGCGTGAGCTGCGTGAACGCGCTTTCGAACAAGCTTATCGTGACGGTGCGTCGCAACGGCCGCGTGGTGCGCCAGGAATTCTCGAAGGGCATTCCCTGCGGCCCGCAGGTGGATATCGGCGAGAGCGACGGCACGACCGGCACGAGCGTCGAGTTCTACCCCGACGATACGATTTTTACCGAGACCGTCTACGTGTACGACACGCTGGCTACGCGCTTCCGCGAACTTGCGTTCCTCATGAGCGGGCTCAGGCTCACGCTTACCGACGAGCGCGACTCCGAGAACCAACGCTCCGAGACGTTCTGCTACCCGGGTGGCGTTTCCGAGTTCGTGCGCTACGTGGACGAACACCGCACTCCGCTCTTTAACGAGCCCATCCACCTGGTGCTCCCTGATGGCCAGTACCCGCTCGAAGTCGCCATGTGGTACAACGACGGCTACCAGGAAAACTTCTTCAGCTTCGTGAACAACGTGAACACCTACGACGGCGGTACGCACGTTACGGGCTTCAAGACGGCACTTACGCGCGTCATCAACAAGTTTGCGGCGGAGATGCCCAAGGGCAAGAAGGATGCGCAGATTACGAGCGACGACATTCGCGAAGGCCTTACTGCGGTTATCGCCATCAAGGTTTCGCAGCCGCAGTTCGAAGGCCAGACCAAGCGCAAGCTTGGCAACTCCGAAATCGCAAGCTACGTGAACAGTGCCTTTGGCGCAAAGCTCGAGGAATTCTTCCAGGAAAACCCGGCCGCCATCAAGGTGATTCTTGACAAGGTGTACAACGCGGCTCTCGCCCGCGAGGCGGCGCACCGTGCACGCAATCTCGCACGCCGCAAGAACGTTCTTGAAAGCGGCGGCCTTCCCGGCAAGCTCGCGGACTGCAGTAGCCGCGACCCGAAGGAATGCGAACTGTTTATTGTCGAGGGTGACTCTGCAGGCGGTTCCGCGAAGAGCGGACGCAACCGCGAATTCCAGGCTATTCTCCCGCTGCGCGGTAAGATTCTGAACGTGGAAAAGGCAAGCCTCCACCGCGTGCTCGATACCGAGGAAATCCAGAACCTGGTGAACGCCATCGGTACGGGTATCGGTACGGAGTTCAAGATTGAAAAGCTCCGCTACGACAAGATTATCATCATGACCGATGCCGATGTGGACGGCTCTCACATCCAGACGCTCCTCCTCACGTTCTTCTTCCGCTACATGCGCCCGCTTATCGATGCAGGCCACATATTCCTTGCAATGCCCCCGCTGTTCAAGCTGAAGGTGGGCACGAAGGACCGCTACCTGTTCGACGAGAACGAGAAGGACAAGGCGATGGCCGAAGTCGAGGACAAGAAGAACGTGACCATCACGCGATTCAAGGGCCTTGGCGAAATGTCTGCCGAGCAGCTGAACGACACGACCATGGACCCGAAGAGCCGCTTCCTCAAGCAGTGCTACGTGGAAGATGCCGTGCTCGCCGACCAGATTTTCAGCATGCTCATGGGCGAAGACGTGGAACCGCGCCGCAAGTTCATCGAAAGCAACGCCTACAAGGTGTTGAACGACCTGGATGTCTAGCGAGATGAGCCCGTCGAAAGCCGATTTTCAGGTAGTGCTGGGCCAGGCCCGCGAACTGGTGAAGGACCAGCTCGCCATGACCGAACAGGTGATTATGCAGGTGGCCGAGAACGCCCCCGCGGGTATATCTGACAGGCTGGTTTCGCTGTTTGGCCGCAAGGGCAAGCGCATACGCTCGACGCTCCTGTGCCTTATCGCGAACTGCGGGGCAAATGCGCCCGACAAGGCCCGCGTGGCCCATGCCTGCGCGAGCGTGGAACTCCTGCACCTTGCAAGCCTCGTGCACGACGACATCATCGACGGGACGGAACTCCGCCGCGGGCAGATTACCGCCCACAAGGAATGGGGTACGCAGGTTGCGGTGCTGGTGGGCGACTACGTGCTTTCGCAGTCCATGCGCTGCGTGATTGACGAAGAGGCGAGGAACATCCTGGTAATCATCTCCGATGCTGCCGACAAGCTTATCGTAGGCGAGATCATGGAACTCGACCACTGCGGCGAGATGACGCTTTCGCGTGGGATGTACAACGAGATTATTGACCGCAAGACTGCCGCGCTCATCGAGGCTGCCGCACGCATTGGTGGCATCATGGCGGGTTTCGACAAGCCACTTGTGGATGACTGTGCCAGGATGGGCGCACACTTCGGGCTTGCGTTCCAGATTATCGACGACCTGCTCGATTACGGGTTCGGCTCGAAGAACCTGGACAAGGCGAAGTTCACCGACCTTTCCAACGGGCTCATAACGCTCCCGCTGCTGTACTACTTCGAGGACTGCAGTGCGGAAGAACGTTCCGAGATGGAATCGCTTATCAAGCGTGTCGCGACAGACGATGTCGCGGGCGAGATAATTGCACGCCTGAACGCGAAGAAGAGTTTCGAGAAGGCGAAGGCCGAAGCCCAGGAACACCTGGAGCAGGCGCTGCAGATTGCGGACAAGTTCCCGAAGAACAACTTTACCGACGAAATTGTCGCCATGTTTGCAAGCATGAGCGACCGCGGGAATTAGTTCTCCTCGTCGGATTCTTTCTTTACTATATAAACAAGGGCGTTTGCTTCAATATAATTGAAGTTTATTTCGCCTTTTACCAAAAGGTCAATCCAAAACATACAAGTGCAAGCCACGTCAAAGGATGGATTCTTTTTTTTAGCGAGTACTACTAGGGTATCTCCTTTGTAGGAGTATTCTACGTAATCAGGTGGCTCTGCCGGTGGGCACATTTGGTTGGTCAAAACACGGATTGAATAAGCGTTTTCATTATATTTTTTTGCGTAGAATGTATCAATGCCTAGATTGGGCTTTTTGTAATCCATGTGGCCGATGCATGAATCGACGGATAGCAGTTCAATAAAGGATGTATCCAAAATATCAAGATTGGAATCAATAGTAACAGATGATTCCTTCTGCGTTGAAGTATTTTCTGGATTAGTGATGTTCTCGTCGTCCTTAGAGGAACACGCCCATATAAGGAAAAGGCTAGAGAGAAGTAATACAATTCTTTTCATAGGAGATTCCTTGTATGTTTTCTCTTTTTAGGGATTCGCCTAACTCGGTAAAATAGAATCTTTACCATCTTATATCTCCGCTTATGTTATAGACTATGTAAAGATAATATAAACTGTCTTCATAGGTACTTTTGCAAAGTAGAATTTGCAACCGAAACTTGGGTTGATGAAAAATTGCAAGCATGAGCGACCGCGGGAACTAGATTTCACTTATGTCGTGCCAAAGAACGTCACACCGAAGCTGGGCGTAGCCCAGCAAGCGTGTCTATGGATACTCTTGTCGCTACGCGACTGCGGTATGACGAGGGAGTACGCTGCAGTGCGACTGCGGGGAACTAAACAGGATCCTTCGACTCGCTGCGCTCGCTCAGGATGACACTGCGTGTCATTTCCTGCGCATCCAGAAGGCGAGGAACACAATCACAGAAAGGATACAGACGGCGATGATGCCCCAGAAGGCTATGCCCGAGCCGGTGAGCGCGTCGCCGTTCATGCCGAAGGGCAACTTTACGTTCATTCCGAACAAACTAGCGAAGAACGTCGGGAGCGATATCGAGATCGTCACGATGGTCAAGTTCTTCATCAGCTGGTTCACGTTGTTGTTGATGACGCTTGCGCGCGCATCCATCATGGATGTCAAGATGTTTGCGTAGATGTTTGCCTGTTGCAGGCTCTGTCCGTTCTCAATCTGGATATCTTCAAGCAGTTCGCGTTCGGCCTCGGTCCAGTTGAGGCTGCGGCCCATCTGGAGTTTCTTCAGGAGCGTGTCGTTGCTGTTGAGTGCGCTCACGTAGTAAATCAAGCCCTTGTTCAGGCTGAACATGCTGAGCAGGTACTTGTTTTCCATCGAGGTGTTGAGGCGCAGTTCCAAGTCGTCGTTGATGCGGTTGATAATGCGCAAGTGTTCGTTAAAGTGAGATATCGCGAAACTCAGTACGCGGAGCACGAAGGTGTTGAGGCTGTCGATTTTCGAGAAGCGGCGTTCGTCCATCACGGGGATGTCGCTGTCGGTCAGGAGCAACACCCAGTCCTTGAAGATGAATATGCCGAAGGATTCCACGCGGAACTGGAAATTGTCCTCGGCGGAATAGTTCTTCGGCTTCTTGAACACGATGGTCGTGAAGTCGTCGTCGTACTCGATACGGGAAAGCTCGTCGGAGTCGAATGCGGAGGCGATGGTATGCTCGGTTATCTCGTATTCCTTGACCAGGACGCTGCGCTGTTCCTGGCTGAGGGAGCCCATGATGACGATGTCAGCCGCATCTTCGTTCGGGGCGCCAACAATGCGGCCCGATTCGATTTTGAAATACTTGAGCATACCGCCCCCTTTGATCGAACGCGGGTAAATATAGAAAAGCCCCGGCAGGGCCGGGGCTTTTCTCAACATTTTAATTTGATTACACGCCCTTCTTGAAGCGGTTGGACCACCACAGAACGATCGGAGAGCAGATGCACACGGAGGAGTAGGTACCGATGAGGATACCGAAGCACTGCACGAGGCCGAAGTCGCGGATGGAGGAACCGCCCATCACGGCGAGGATCACGCACACGAACAAGGTCGTGAGGGAGGTCACCATGGTACGGCTGAAGCACTGGTTCATGGAGCGGTTGATGGTTTCGCCGAAGTTCGCGGAACCGTAGACGCTCGTGTTTTCACGGATACGGTCGAAGTTCACGATGGTGTCGTTCACGGAGTAACCAATCATTGTCAGGAGCGATGCGATGAGGGCGCCGTCGAAGGAGAGGCTGAATGCCGAGATGAAGCCGAGCGTGATGATGGTATCGTGCACGAGGCCGAGCACTGCGGCCACGCCGAAGCCAAGACCGAACTTGCCGAAACGGAACCACACGTAGAGCAGGATTCCGAGCCAGGCGAGGATTACGGACAAGATAGCATTGAAGCGGAGCTCAGCACCGATGGTCGGACCCACGGTGTCCTTGGCGACGATTTTGCACTTCTGGCCGGCGTTGTCGAAGGCCTTCTGCATGGTGGCTTCGAAGTTAGCGTCGTCGGTACGGAGGCTCACCTGGTAGGAGTTCGCGGAAGTACCGCCCAGCGAGCGGACCTTCGTGCCGGAGATGCCTGCCGCGGAGAGGGCCTTGTTCAGGTCGGTCTCGTGCTTGGCGTCGTCCTGGTACTGGATGGTGTAGACCTGGCCGCCGGTGAAGTCGATGCTGAAGTCGAACCCCTTGATGGCGATGCATGCGATACTTGCGACAATCAGGATTGCAGAAATCATGCCGAACTTGCGACGGTTCGGGATAATCTGGAGGTTCGCCTCGTTGATGGCCTTGATGCCGTTACCGATGGAGAGCGTGGTGGCGTCGCGCTTGGCGAGCTTCCAGTCGAGCACTGCACGGGTCACGGTGATGGCGCAGAAGAGCGAGGTGAGGATACCGATGGTAAGCGTAAGACCGAAACCCTTCACGGAGCCGGTACCAATCTTGTAGAGGATAAGGCCGGTAAGCACGGTGGTGAGGTTGGAGTCGAGAATCGCGGTAAATGCACGTTCGTAACCCTTCGCCACGGCAGCGCGGGCGGTAAGGCCGTTCTTGAGTTCTTCACGGATGCGTTCGTAGATAATCACGTTCGCGTCGAGAGACATACCCACGACGAGGATGAAGCCTGCGATACCGGGGAGCGTGAGGGTCGCGTTGAAGAGCGACATCACGGCGGCGGTCACGAGCGTGTTGATAATCATACCGAGGCTCGCGATGAAACCACCGAGGCGGTAGTAGGCCACCATGAAGAGCAAGCAGATGATGAGACCGATGGCGCCGGAACCGAAGCCCTGGGAGATGTTCTCTTCACCGAGGGTGGCACCCACGCTGCGGCTTTCGATAATCTTCATCGGGGCCTTGAGGGCGCCCGCGCGGAGCACGACGGCGAGGCGGTTGGCTTCGGCCATGTCGTCGAGGCCGGTAATCTGGGCGTCGCCGTTCGGGATGCGGTCCTTGATGACCGGGGCGCTAATGACCTGGTTGTCGAGGACGATAGCCATCTGCTTGTTGATGTTCGCGGCCGTAACGGCGGAGAACTTCTTGGGGCCGATGCCGCCGAAGCGGAGTTTCACTGCCACTTCACCGGCGCTCACACCGTCAGCAACACGTTCCGGGCGGGCGTCTACGATGTCGTCGCCACCCATTTCTGCACGGCGCTTGAGGAGGTAGAGGCGCTTGGCCTTGACCGGGGAATCGCGGTTAATCTTTTCGAGGCCGCTACCGAAGGCAAAGGCGACGTCACGCGGGATGAGTTTCTTGACGCCTTCGAGCTCGAGGATCTTCTTGACCTTCTCGATGTTCTCTTCGGCGATGAACCCGCCGTTGCCGAACTGGAGGTAGTAATCGCTGAAAGCCTTGCCGACCTCGGATGCCGGTACGGTTTCGGCGGCGGAGTCAGAAACGGTGGAATCTTCAGCCTTTGCCGTCTGGACGGAACCGCCGAGCAGTTCTTCGTCGGAGAGGGCCTTGGCGGTATCCTTGGCAGAATCGACCTTGGCGACCGTAGAATCCGCGGCGGCGGAGTCGGCAACCGTAGAATCGCTGGCCACGTCGGTGGTCTGGCGGGTCAGATACTGGTTCAGGAGCGTCGTTACCGTGTTGAACTTTTCCGCCTCGGCGAGAATCTTGAATTCAAGCTTTGCGGTGGAACCCACGAGGGCCTTTGCGGTAGAATCGTCTACGCCGGCAAGTTCGACCAGGATGCGGTCGTCGCCGGAGGGCGAAATCTGCGGTTCGGAAAGGCCGTACTGGTCAACGCGGTTACGAATGATTTCGAGGGACTGCTTCTGGATGTCCTGGATATCGTCGTCTTCCTTGAGACCGGACTTGTCGATCTGGAGCGTAATGCTCGTACCGCCGGCGAGGTCGAGGCCGAAATTGATGGACCTGGAAGAAAGTTTCGGATTTTCCTTGAGGAAGGCCTTCTTTTCGTCACCCTTCTTGGAGTGAACCTGAATAGAGGGCCAAACCGTGTAGGCCGAGAGTGCAATGACGAGGAGAATAAAGAATTCTCGCATGCCGAATTTATGTTTGTTCATCTGTAATCCCTTAATAAGGCATTAATACGCATTTAGTTGCGGGTCAAAGATAGAATTTTTGTGGTTGGCAGTTGGCGGTTTGGTGCCAGGTTTGGGCTTTTTTACTGGATTTCAAAAGCCGGTTCGGCGCCCGCGAATGAGACGGCTAGCGCCATCTTCTTTTTGCCGAGGGTGCGCGTGACGCTAAAACCCGCCCCGTCGCTCTCGATTTCCACCTTCCCGTCGCGGAGTACGGGGTTTTCGTGGCGCATGCGGGTGAGTTCGCGGATAAACTTGTAGATGGGCAGCGCCTTGCGGGCCTTCAGCTGGTCCCACGGGAATGTTCGCCTGCAGTCGGGGTCCTTGCCGCCTTCCATGCCGATTTCGTCGCCGTAGTAGATGCAGGGGGCTCCGGGCATAAAGAACAGCAGGGCGAGCGCGAGCCTTATGCGTTCGGGGCTCGTGCGGGGTTGCGATGCGATGCGGGTGGTGTCGTGGCTCCCGAGCAGGTTCATCGGGGTGCCGAAGCGGTTCTCGGGGAACGCGCTGCGCACCTTCTCGCAGAATTCCCCTGTGGAAATGGGATTCTCGTCGAAGAGGTACTGCATTACCGCCTTGCGGAACGGGTAGTTCATGACGCCGTCGAACTGGTCGCCTTTGAGCCAGCGCTCGGGATTGTCCCAGATTTCGCCCACGATGTAGGCTTCGGGGTTTATCGCCTTCACGCGCCTACGGAATTCCTGCCAAAAACTATCGTCGTCGATTTCGTTCGGCACGTCGAGCCGCCAGCCGTCTATGCCGCGCTTTGCCCAGTATTCGGCGACGCTGAACAGGTATTCGCGCACGTCCGCGCAGTCCGTATTGAATTTCGGGAGGGCGGGGTAGTTCCACCAGCATTCGTAATTCGGCTTGCCCGAGTAGGCGTGTATGGGCCAGCTGTGCACGTGGAACCAGTCGACGTAGGGGGAATCTTCCCCGAGTTCCATGAGGCTGTTGAACTGGAAGAACCCGCGGGAGCAATGGTTGAACACTCCGTCTAGGATGACGCGGAGCCCGAGGGCGTGCGCCTTCTTTACAAGGTTGTCGAAATCCTTGAGCGTGCCGAGGACCGGGTCTATCTCGAAGTAGTCCACCGTATGGTAGCGGTGGTTCGAATTGCTCTTGAAAATCGGGCACAGGTAAATCGCCGTCGCGCCGAGATCTGCGATGTACTTTAGTTTGTCGGTAATGCCCGCAAGGTTCCCGCCGAACATGTTCGTGCGTGTGGGCTTGCTTTCCCATTGCACGAACTTGCCTACGGCACTGTATTTGGGGCTACGACAGAACCTATCAGGGAAAATCTGATAGAAGATAGCGTCTTTGACCCAGGCAGGAGCGTTCATGGGCGGCGCGGGATTAGATCTTCCACATGGGGCGGCGCCTGCGGGTGTCGACCAGCTTGCGGATTTCGGAATTGAGCGAGTTGTTCGACTCGAGTTCCTCGACGGTTACGGGAATCCTGTACGTCCAGTTCTTGCCGCCGACGGTACCCGGGATGTTCACGCGTTCCTCTTCGGCGGGCACTTCGGAAAGTGTCGAGGAAAGCGCGAAGTAGTCCTGTACGGGCAAAATGCAGAACAGGCTGTTCGAGGAGAACACGTGCGCGAGGATGTCGCGGACCACCGGCGGGGTGAGGGTCTCGGGCGCGGTGCCGGAAAGCTGCGCGTGCGACCAGTAGAGGTCGCGGTCAAAATCGGGCTCCGTCCAGAGCCCGCGCAGGCTCGAGGTATCGTGGCAGCTCGTGGTGCACACGGAGAGGCGCGGGTATTCCGCCATGTCGTAGTACGGGCTGTACGGTGCATCCCAGTTGCGGGCCCAGCGTTCAATACGCAGCGAAAGGATGTTGAGTTTCTTGAGCACCACCGGAACGCAGTGCGGTACGGCACCGAGGTCTTCGGCGCATACGAGCATGTCGGTCTCGTTTGCGAGTACGGAGAGCAGCTTGGTGGCGTTCTGTTCCCACAGGCCTTCCTGCGCGGCTTCGTTCTCGTGTATGAGCCGCTTGAGGGTTTCCTGCTCGTTCTGCGGGAGCGTGGCGAGCACGGGCTGGTTGTACCAGTACCAGAACGGGTAGAACGTATTCTCGTCGCCCGCCGGGATAAATATGCGGTTCCAGTAGACCTTCAGGAGGGCGTCCTTCACGTTCTGCGGTTCGTCGAGGCTGGTAATCGCGCGCTCGTTGTAGAATTCCGGCTTGAACACGAAGCGGGTCGCCTCGTTCGGGAGGCTCTCGAAGTAGACGGAGATGATGTTCTCGGTCTCGTCGCCCAGGAATTCGCGCAGCTGGTCTACGGAGTAGTTCGGGCGGCGCAGGTACTCGAGGGTCTCGCGGCTGAAGCCCGCGCTGTGGAGCAGATCCCAGGTAAGCGGGATGCACGGGTTGAAACGCCCGAGAATTCCGGTGACTTCGCGCTGCGGAATCGACCAGATGCGGAAGAATCCGAGCACGTGGTCAATGCGGTAGGCGTGGTAGAACTTGCTTGCCTGCGCGAGGCGGTCTTTCCACCAGCGGAATCCGTCCTTCTCGAGCACGTCCCAGCGGTAGGTGGGGAATCCCCAGTTCTGCCCGCTGTAGCTGAACATGTCGGGGGGTGCGCCCGCGCGGTCGTCGAGCGAGAAGTAGTTGCGGTTGGCCCACACGTCGGCGCTGTCCTCGTTGATGAGGATAGGAATGTCGCCCTTGATGTGGATGCCGAGCTTCGAGATTTCGTTTACCGCGGCGGTAAACTGCATTTCGGCGATAAACTGCATCCATGCCTGGTAGAGCATTTCCTTCTGGTTCTTGCTCCAGAGTTTCTCGATGTCTTCGGAGGTCGGGTTCTGGTATTTTTTCCAGTCCTTCCAGCTCGATTCGTTGTTCTGCGCCTTGAGCATGGCATACGCGCAGTAGCCCTTTGCCCAGGCGTTCGCGTCAATCCACTTCTGGAGTTCCTTGTCCTTTTTCAGCTGGTCGTAGCGGTTGTTGAAAATCTTCTTGAGGATGTTGCGCTTCCAGGTAGAAATCTTGTAGTAGTCTATCCGTTCCTGGTTGTCGAATTCGTCTTTCGCCTGCTCGATTTCGTCTTCGAACTCGCTGGAGCCGCTCACCGCCTGTATGTTGATGAACACGGGGTTCAGGGCGAACGCGCTGCGTGCGCTGTAGGGGCTAGCCTCCGCTCCGGTATCGTTTACCGGCAAAAGCTGGATAATGTTGAAATCGCACAGTTTGCACCACTTGGCAAACGGGATAAGGTCAAGATATTCGCCGATGCCGACCCCGGACTTGCTGCGAAGGCTAAACAGGGGGATGGCAACGCCACTCTGGAATGTAGAAATGTCACCGTAACGCATGCGATAAATATAAATATTAGTTGCGGGCGGTTATGCTACATATTTGCTATATTCCCTTACATGAGTAATTGTCCGTTTTGCAAAACAGAGGTGGTGGCGTCGAAGATAGGCCATCTGGACCTGCGCATTTGCCCCAAGTGCTTCTCGACGTTTTTCCCGTGCGACCAGACGATGGCGCTGCGTGGCGACATTCCCGACCGTTCCCGCGAGATGTGGTATAATGCCCTCAAGGCAAAAAACGCGCCCGATCCCGACATGGCTGGGGCCTGCTGCATAGACCACGGCGAGCCTCTTGTGGACGGCAATATTCCCGACTACGGGATTCCCGGCAAGGTGACGACCTGTTGCAAGATGTTCCACCTGCCGCCCTCGCAGATGCTTGCGATTCTGAAGCGTACGCTGGATTCGCCGTTCCAGAAACCGAGCAGCGGGAAGCATCATTTCTTCTTTATCCGTGCAATCGATGCGCTGGTAAACAAGTGGTTTGGAGAAAAAATGCCCGAGGTCGACCCCTTGGACGAGATACAGTACAACCTCCACCTGAAGAAGATATTCGAATAAGATGAAAAAGACATACGCGCTTCTTGCGCTTATCGCTATTGCGATACTTGTCGCCTACGCATTGCTCCCTGATCGTTCGTTCAAGGAAGACCTGTTGCCCGTGCCCGAGGGCGTAACGCTCGATGGTTATGACGACCGCTCCGATGGAGGGGCGTCGGAAGCGAGCCTCAGTGTGAATGGCGGTGAAGCCGAATTCTCGTGCATGCTCGGGGCCGACTCCGTGAAGTTCGCGTGGTGCGGGCTCCTGTGGAACCTTGACTCGCAGGGCGAAGAGAATTACCGGAACTGGACCTTCGTGGACACTGTTTTCGTGGACGTGGAGGCCCGGGGCATAAGCGAAGTCATCGTGAAGGTGTGGACGTTCGACCCGGACGTGACCGACATCGGGAAGCCCGCGACGTTCAAGCTTTTGCTGAAGGAAGTCCCCGTGAAGGAGGGCAGGCAGCGCGTGGCCGTCCCGATGGAAGAGTTCTATACGCCCGATTTCTGGTACGAGACCGCCCAGGTGTCGAAGGAATACAACAAGCGCCACCAGGAAACGGTCGCGCGCGTCGAGATTGTGCCGGGCTGGAATCACCCCCGCGGGAAAAAATTTACCCTCAAGTTGTATGAAGTTTCTTTCTGGGGGATAAGCAACCTGTACTTCGGCATAGTGCTTGTCTCGTTTATCTTGCTGACTATTGCTGCCGTGGGACTTCGCCACAAGACGGGGAACGATGAATCTAAGAAGTAAGGTTGTCTTACTTGTGGTTTTTCTGGTAGCGCTCGGAGTGTGGGCGTGGGCTTTCGGCGCATTCCGACAGATGGGGTGCACGTTCTTCCCCTATGGAGCGTATCCGCTCTATCCGCTCGACGACTCCGCCTTCGGCGGCACCTCCACCTGCGATGTGGTCGCGGGCGATTCGCTGCTCGGCGTAAACATTAACGTGCGCTCGGGTGTCGCGTACCCGGCGGTGGGTGTCGGGTTCAACCTCAATTCGGTGAACAGCCGTCCCGTAGGCCATTTCGACTTTTCGCGGTTCGATTCCATGGAAGTCGTGTTCGCTACAAAGTATATGCGTTCCGTTACGGTGCGTATCCTGACGGACGACCCGGTATATACCAAGGAAGGCTTCCGCGAAACCTTGCGCCCCGTGGTCATGAGCGTCCCGGCTTCGCGTTCATTTACCAGCGAGCGCTTTGCAATAAACAAGTTCAGGACCGCCGTGTGGTGGATTTCGGCCATGGGCATGGAAGAGGATGATGGCCGCACGTACCTGCACCGCGCGCTTTCGCTCGAGGTGGTGAACGGCGACGGGGTAATGCGCGGGATTCCCGACGAAATCGAGGTGAAGTCGGTTCGTGCGTGGGGAATCGACCGGAATTTTGAACGTGCCATGTTTATTGTGCTTGCCCTGATGGTTGCCGTATTCGTGGTTCTTGAACTGAAATTTTTCGGGGTGATTGGACGCCCCGCGAAAAATGGGAGGAAAGATGTCTAAGCACTGGACGCTCGATCGCGTTATGCGGTTTATATTGTGGACGGTCGGTCTCGGGATTTCGCTTGCGTTCGTGTACTACCTGCGCGGAGTGCTGTTCCCGTTCTTTGCCGCGTTCCTTATCGCCTACATTGTCGACCCGATTGTGAACAAGCTGCAGACGCTGGTAAAAAAGCGCGTGATTGCCGTTATTATCGTGCTGCTTGCGTTTGCTCTGATACTTTTCGGCGTAGGCAAGTTGTTTATTCCACAAATCGTGCACGAAGTCCAGACACTAGGCGTGTTGATTGCAAGGATGTTCACCGACTCCGAATGGTCTTCACGACTGAACGAGTTCCTGCCCGCCAACCTGTGGGAAACGGTCCGCGAGATGGTTTCTTGGGACAAACTAGCGGCCGCCATGCAGCACATGGATTTCTGGAGCGAAGTGCAGAATATCGCCTCGAAGGTGTTGCCCGGCGCGTGGGGCGTGCTCTCGTACACGGGTACGGTTGCCGTGTGGTTCTCGAGTGTTGCGATTATCTTCATGTATCTCGTATTCATCATGCTCGACATGCACAAGATTCGTAACGGCATCCTGAATGCGTTCCCGGTGCGTTTTCGCCGTAAGGCTAGTTTATTTGCAATGGATACAGACAAATTCATGGGTAACTACTTCCGAGCTCAGGCGCTGGTTGCACTTATCGTCGGAATCCTTTACGCCATTGGCTTTGGCGTGATGGGACTGCCTATGGGGGTCGCGTTCGGGCTTTTCTCCGGAGCGCTCAACATGATACCGTACATGCAGCTCACGACCATCCCGCTCGCACTACTACTGGCGGTCGTCCACGCTCTCAACACCGGACTGCCGTTCTGGGAAGTCGCGCTCATCATCGGCTCCATCTACCTGGTGGTGCAGGTTATCGAGGATTTTTTCCTTGTGCCGCGCATTGTCGGAGGCTCCATGGACCTGCCTCCGGTGGGCATTCTCCTGTCGCTTTCTATATGGGGTAAGTTGTTGGGCTTCTTAGGTTTACTTGTTGCCATACCCTTCACCTGCATATGCCTGGTGTACCTCAAGAGGTTCCACGAACACGCTGCCGAAGTAGAGTCTACGGAGGTCGGACCACCGCCCGAGGCTTGATTTTAAAGGGTTCAGAAAAAGACACTTTTTTTAAAAAAAGTATTCCACATGCTTAAAAAAAAGGTATAATATCACCATACAATTAATCTCAACAACTCAAGGAGTTAAAAAATGAACAAACAAGAACTCATCGACGCCATCCTCGCCAACAAGGAAGCTGGTATTGAATCCAAGGCTGCTGCTGCTCGCGCTCTCGACGCTGTGCTCGACGGCATCGCCGCTGGCATCAAGAAGGACGGCAACGTCCAGCTGATCGGCTTCGGCACTTTCGCTGTCAAGGCTCGCGCTGCCCGTACCGGCCGCAACCCGCAGACTGGCGCCACCATCAAGATCAAGGCCTCCAAGACCGTCGGCTTCAAGGCCGGTGCTGCTCTCAAGGCTGACGCTGCCAAGAGCAAGGCTAAGAAGTAATCTTAGTTTGCCTTAAAAGCAATTCAAGGGACCGCTCTCCGAGCGGTTTCTTTTTTTTTGAGATTAGGGAGTGCGAAGCTCTCCCTAGTCGTAAACGTACCGCAGGTGCCCACGCAAATAATCCGCGCAGATCTTTAACCTCATCACAAAAAAAGACCCTGCATTGCAGGGCCTTTTGCAGTGGTCGATACAGAACTCGAATCTGTGACCTCCACCATGTCAAGGTGGCGCTCTAACCAACTGAGCTAATCGACCATTAAGGTAGCCCAATAGTAGAAACTTGTACCCGTTTTGTCAAGGGGCGATTTTACCCCTTTTTCGGGGGTCTAGCGGTATTCTTCGGGTATCCAGTAGCGGAATCGGCCGGTGATTTTCAACTTGGGGAGCGTGTCGATGCAGTGACCGTTCCGGCAGTCCGCTGTGTAGAGTTCCAGGTCGGCGGTCCAGGTGGAATCGTCCTTCTGGTCAATGTGCACGGTGCTGTTTTCGGCGAAAATGCGGCCCTGCTCGGAAAATTCCATGCTAAACCACGAATATTCCTGCACGGGAGCGTTGTTGCCCAACTTGGGGTTGTTCACCATGAAGGCAATCTGGTCCCCGCGACCGCTTTCCTCGAGTTGCGTCTTTACGTACAGGTAATGGTGGCTGTTTCGGATAAAGGGTATTTCCACATCGTCCGGACCGAGCTCGATGGTGTGGCTCTCGCCGTCATTTACTTTGTACTTAATGTAGCCTCCGCCCTTCACCTCCCAGCTGTCGTTTATACCGCTGCAGGCAAGGAGCGTGAACGCCCCCGCCATCAGGGAAAATGCCGCTAGCCGTGAACGGATTTGCGGGTGCATCGCCTGCCTAGTTCCTCACCTCGCCATCGGCGGGCGGGTTGGCCTGCTTTGCGCGCGGGTCCTCGAGAATGTAGAGCGGCAGGAATATGAGTTCCTCGTCGTCGACGATGAGCCGCACGATGTACTTGTCGGGGCGGGTAATCTGCAGGCGCTGCATGTTGAGCACCAGGTTGATTGCCGCGGTATCGAGCCCGGTGGCGACCGGCTCGAAGGGAATGTTCGATTCCATTACCGGCACGATGGGGTGCCCGCAAACATCTTCGATGGAAAGCGCCAATTTGTGCGTGCCCGTTTCGGAACGCAGGTAGCGGATGCGGAAGGCCGCCGCGCACTGCGGAATCACGAAGGGGAACTTTGCGGGGAACACCCTGTCGAATGCGCCCAGTATATTGAGCCTTCCGCCAATGCCGTTCGCGGTGGCCGCATCACAAATCGCTGCAATTTCGATATTCATTAAAATCTCCGATATTTAAATGTTTCTAGTGAACCGTCCAGGAATCTGCCACGTACTTCATGACGATGGGCCCGAAGTTCTTACCGCTGCCGCCCGCATTTTCCCAGGCGAGCATCGAGATGTACACGCCTCCGTTGCCTGCGACTGCGATACTCGGGACAAAGCCTCTCAGGTAGTAGTTATTGTTGTTGTAGAACACGGCCTTGAAGTACGGGAGCTCGTTTTCGCCCATGAGTTTCCAGGTGTTCCCTTCGAGCTTGAACACGTGGCTCTGCGCGAGCGAGGGCTTGCCCTTGTCGTCGACGATGGCATAGAGCTTGCCGTCGAAGGTGGTGATGCTGATGTGGTAGGCGAGCAGGCCTTCGTGGATGGATGCCCCATATACACCCGACTTGTTCCAGTCAATGGAATTGGTGCTCGCGCTGCCCTTGTACACGTACGGGCCGTACTTCTCGGTATCGCGGTTCAGGAATCCCATGTAGAGCGTGTTGCCCGAAACGGCGAGGTTCACGCCATTTACGTTGCTCGAAATTTCGGAATCCTTTTTCTTCACGCTGTAGTCACTGCCGAACATCACGTAGTAAGCCTTGTAACTGGAGGTGGTGTCGACATAGATTGCTGTAAGCGCCCCGTTTTCCGTGAAGGCCGCTTGCAGTTCGCGGACCTTGATGGAGTTCCTGGTCGGGATGCTCACCTCGGTCCATGTGGTCCCGTTCCAGTGGCCGAATTTGGGTTGCTTGTTCTTCAGGATGTAGCTTACGACCGGACGGTCCGTTACACCGGGCTTGCATACAAGGCTCACGCTCGCCGCATCTTCGGTAACTGTGCTACCAACGCTGGCCCATGCGGACGTGCCGCTGGCGGACTTGTACACGTTGAGTTTGCCTGCGCTGGTGAGTACGGCGAGGTAGAGGTTGGAACCATCGCTTGCCATCTTGATTGCGGAAATGGAATCGGCTGCGGTAATCCCGCTTGTGCTGAGCGCATTCCAGGTAGAACCATCCAGGTATTTGGTCACGACGGTCGTGCTGTTCTTGAGGTAGGCGATGACGGGCTTGTTCCCTATGGTTTCGAGAACCGGTGGCGTCGTCATCTTGGTTGTCTCGAGCACGGTGTCGCTGGTGGCGAGGTTGCGCCATGCCTTGCGGAAGTATACCTTGCGGCAGACTTCTTCGGCGCGGTGCCTTGCGTAGAACGCCTGCGTCACGTATTCCGCGGAACTGTCTCGGTAGTCGAGGCAGATGGTCATGGAGTTCTCGCGGGTGCTGCGGATAAACGCGGAGTTGAACTCGAGCGTGCTGGTGTCGAGAGAACCGTCGCTGTTACCCTGGTAGTAGTTGCCGTCTACGTTACTGAAATTCCACCAGAAATCCTGCATGCTTGCGTTGCCGATGGTCCCGAGCGTGGAGTTCTGTCCGCCCCATTCGGAGGTGTAGAAGTAGTAGGGCTCGCCCTTGTCGAACGATTCGTCACCGCTCCACAGGTAAACGGTATCGGCCGCGGTAATCACGCCCACGGGCGATACCTTGATGATGTTGATGAAGGTCGTGTCGCTGAATTCAGCCTTGGTGCTCGATTCTTCGGCGGTGACCACGCAGTATATGTCCTTGCCGTCTATCGTGAAGTTGCCTTCGCGGTAGTCGTAGAAACTCGAACCGTTCGCGTAGTAGTCGTACTTGGTGACCTTCGACTCGAGAGTCTTCTTGGTAGCCTTGTCGAAGCATTCCCAGGTGAACCAGCTGATTCCCTGCCACACGTTGTTGACGGATGCGTTGAGCTCGAACTGTTCACCCGCGGTAATGAAGATTTCTTCGTCCTTCACGTTGATGATGGGCAGTTCGGTGGAGAAGTTGATGTTCATGGTGTCCATCGCGGTGTTGCCGTCGTTGTCGGTCGCACGGGCGATGCAGTAGAACGTGGCTACGGCGGCGGGTGCCTTCCAGACGGTATCGAACTGCGAGACGGTTTTCCAGCGGTTCGCGATTTCGGCGGGTGCGCCGCAGCTCCATTCGCGCTTCACGATTTCGCCCGGATAGTCGGGGTAGTCGTAGGCGGTCGCGTTCAGCACGATGTTGTAGCCTTCGCGCACGATTGCCGACTCGTTCGCGACAATGACCGTGGGCGGCGCCTGGATGATGTTGATAAGCGTGGTATCGCGGGCGGTGTTGCCGTCATCGTCGGTCACGCGGATAATGCAGCGGTAGTTATCCTGCGCCGTTGCGGGCATTACTGCAGAGAAACTGGGAGAGTTCGGGCTCGAGTAGGTGAACCCGATGCTGCTTGCCCCGGCAGAACCGCAGCCCCATTCGTATAGCGCGATTTCGCCGTAGCGGTCGTTCGCGATGGCGTCGAGCCTGATGGTATCCTTGATGGTGACGGTGTAGTTCCCGAGCACCTGGACTGTCGGCGGGTCCTGCAGCACGGTGAATGTCGCCGTATCGCGGGCCTTGTTGCCGTCGTCATCGGTTACCTGGATGGCACAGTACCACGTGCAGGCTTCGGGCGGCATGGTGACGGTAGGCGCGCTCGCCGAGATATCGGTCCAGTTGTTCTTCAGGTTGCTCTTGACGCTGTCACAGGCGAGCTCGTAGCCTACAAGCTGCCCGAGGGTATCGACCGCAACGAAACTGATTTGCGTCTGGTCCTTGATGGTGAGCGTCTTGTTCTTCTGGTTTATCGAGATGAACGGCAGGTCCTGAAGCACCCTGAAGGTAAGCGTGTCGCTTGCGGTTTCGCCGTCATCGTCGGTCACGCGGACTATGCAGCGGAAGTTGTTTGTCGCCGTGCCCGACATGAGGAGCTGTACCGGGACGTCGGTGATGCTCTTTGCGGGCGGGTCGATTTGCTTTTCCTCGTCGAAGGTGAACATGGTGCCGTTGGTGCAGCCCCAGTCAATCTTTGTGATGGTGCCGTACTTGTCGCTTGCGCTTACGGTAACGTCTGCGTAGGAATTGATCTTATGGCGGTCGTCGTTACTTTCCTGCTTTACGCGGATGGTGGGCGGGTCGGGGATTACGTTCACGAGGAGCGTGTCTTTCTTGTGTTCGGAATCGGCGTTGGTTATTTCGACAATCAGTTTTTTCTGGCCCGTAGTGCTCCAGGAAATTTTGCCTTCCGTCGAGTTGTCTGTCGGGCAGGGCGTCCCTTCGTTGCATACCCAAGTTAGGGTATATGTTAGGTTGCTGGCGTCGGTGTTGTTGCCGAATGCGAATAGGGTGTAACTGATCGAGTCGTTGATGGAAACGGACGTATCGTTCGTCGGCGATTCGAAGTAGACAATCGGGCCGTCGTCGAAGAATCCGAAACGGACCTTGTTTGTCTGGATGTTGTCGTCTGTCTTCGCGACCATCTCGTAGAATGTTCCCTGCTCGAAGCCTGAGGGCATCATCGACAGGTCTATCACGAGTGTTGCGGTGCTATCGGTCGGGTTCACCTCGCTGCGGAAGGTCGGGCCATTTTCGATGTTGCTCATCCAGTTCAGGGAATCCGGCATCGGGATGGCGTTCTCGACCTTTGCGGTGAACGTGATTGCCTGGGTGGAATTCACCATCTTCGATGTCTTGCCGTCGATGGAAAGCGTAATCAGCGATGCGTCTACACGGAAGTTCATTCTTGCGGTATCGGAAACGAGGCCCGCGCTGTCTTTCACGACCAGCTTGAATGCGTGGTTCCCGTCAAGGAGCCCGGTGTGGTTCCTGCTCCAGCTGTTGGTGGTGAAGTACGAGGGTTCGACCTCTTTGCCGTCGAGCCATGCCGTTGCGCTAGCCACCTGCGAACCGAAGTCGTAAAGCTTGAAGGCGAACTGGAAGTCGCGGACATTCAGCGTGTCTATCGGGTCGAATGTGATGATGGGTTTTGATGTGTCGCGGAGGACCAAGGTGTCGAGGAATACCGTGTCGTCGGGGAACACCTGGCGCTTTTTGAGCAGCGTGTCGGCGAAGCGGTAGCCCGAGGTGTCGGTCGCAAGGACGTTGTATATGCCCGGCTTAAGGTTGATGTCGTACACGCCCCTCTCGTTCGTGTGCGTGTAGAACTTGTTACCGAGGGTGTCTTCGGCAGTGATGCGGATGGTGGAGTGGCGTCCGGTCCATCCCTGGTACTTGGCGTAGCCCCAGATGTTGCCGTCGATATCCTCGAGGTTCGCGTTGCCGCTGGTCTCGCCCAGGTAGAACTTCCAGGGGCGTTCCTTGTCGCCGTCCTTGACGTGCTTTGCGTACACGGTGTCGTAGCCGTCGGTCACCCACACATCCCAGTAGATGATGCCCGCGAGGTTGACCTTGTTGCGAACGAGGGAATCCGGCGTAATTTCGATAATCTCGAAACTCTTCTCGACGATGTTTGCGGCGATGAGGCTTTCTTCGGGGTCGGTGAAGATGGGCGGGTTGCGGCCGTCGGGGCTCTTTGCCATGCGGATGAAGTAGCGCAGCGAACCCGGATTGTCCTTGTCTTCGGCGCGGTAGTAGAGCGCCTGGCGCTTCTTGTTGCTGAGTGAGGCGTTGTCGACCGGCTGCAGCATCTCGATGGTGGGGGGCTGGTTGAAGTGCAGGTACACGGTGTCGAGGGTCTCGTTGCCGTCGTCGTCGATGGCGATTACAAAGATGGTCTGGTTCCCGAGGGAATCCACGTCGCCTTCGACATAGGGAATGGTAATCGTGAGGCTGTCCGTGCCTTCAATCTTTTCGGCCTTCCAGACCTTCGCGGTGTCCTTGCCCTTCGCGTCGAGGTCTACCTTGAATTTCTCGATGGTGCCGCAGGTGTCGATGGCGCGTACGGTGAATGTGGCGGGCTTCTTGTGGCGTGCCCTTACGGTATCGCGCGGGACGTCGAGCAGGGGAGGCGTGTCGATGACGCGGATGTAGAGCGGCCGGCGGTGGATGCCGGCGGTATCGATGGCGTTGTTACCGTCTACGGCACGGAAGATGGGGAAGTACACGCCCGCGCTGTCGTAGGACCAGCTTTGCACGCGGGTGTTTTCGCTTGTGATGACGGAATCGCCAAAAATCCATTCGAATCGGTAGATCTTTTCGGCATAGAGCGGCAGGAATCCCATGAAGTAGACGGAATCGTTCACGGTGACGGTAATGGTATCGGCGATGGAATCGGCGGGCATGTCTGCGTGCCTGATGGAATCCGCGAAAGCCTCGGCGTTATCGAAGGGCTTGTCGAAAGCGAATACTATGGAATGATTGTTTCTGAGGCGGGGATTTTCCACGATGGAGGATTCTCTTGAACAGCCGTAGAGGACGGCGATGCATGCTGCTAGGGCAAGAATCAGACAAGAAATTCTCAAACGCATATAGGATTCCTTTTTTAAACACGAAATAACGGGGCGCTCGGGGGAGCGTCCTGCATTTTTAAATTTATCTTTTTAATTCGGAAAAACAAACACCCGACTTTGTTTATATATTCTAGTATGTACTGTTTTTGAGGTTTTTTATGCAGGAAATCCCCCTCTGGTACTGGCTTTTGGTGTTTTTTGCCCTCGGCGCGTGCGTCGGGAGTTTCTACAACGTGATTGTTTACCGCATGCCTCGCGGGATTTCGCTCATAAACCCGCCGAGCCACTGCCCGCTGTGCAAGAAGCATATCCCTATCCGTTACAACCTTCCTATCGTGGGGTGGCTATGGCTCCGCGGGAAGAGCGCCTGCTGCAAGCAACCCATCAGCGTGATTTACCCGATTGGGGAGGCGCTATGCGGTTTGCTGGGGGCAGTCGCGCTGTTTGCGGCTGTCGCGGTGGTGGGCGGCGTGCCCGTATCGGCCGCATTTTTCACGGCGCCGGTCACTGAGCCCGCGGTGTGGGCGTCGGCGCTCGCGATGTTCTGGTTGCTGCTCGGGGCCTACCCGGTTTGCGCGGTGGACTGCAAGTACAAGCTGATTCCCGATTCAATCTCGGTGGGCGGGATTGTTGCTGGCCTCCTGATTTCGATTATTCCCGGCGGTGTCACTCCGTTCCAGAGCCTGCTCGGGGCGGTTGTTGCGGGTGGCGGGCTCTACCTGGTGGGCTGGACTGCGACAAAGCTCCTGAAGAAGGATGCCATGGGGTTCGGCGACGTGAAGCTCCTTGCGGGTTATGGTGCCTTGATGGGCGTGACGGGCGCGGTTGAGACGCTGATTGTCGCCGCGATTCTCGGAATCGTCGTGATGGTGCCCTATGGCAAGATTGCCGCTCGTCGCAATGCCGCTGGTCAGGATGCCGCTGGCCAGGATGCCGCTGGCCAGGATGTCGCTGGTCAGGATGCTGCTGGTCAGGATGCCGCTGGCCAAGATGCCGCTGGTCAGGATGCCGCCGAGACCTCGGGCCAGATTCCCTTCGGGCCGTTCCTTGCGGTGGCCGCGCCGCTCATGTACCTGTGGGGCGAGCAGTTATTTAACTTGTATGTAGCGCTCGTTTTCGGGGAATAAGGCGATTTCACGGGATTTTGGGGATTAAAAGACCCTTTTGGGGTGCGTTTAATCCCCATTTTGTTAGTTTGTATGTTGGATTTTGCCTAGTAGGGGCGGAAAAAAGGGTGTTATCGTGAGGAAACACGCCCCGAAAAAGCCATTTTTTGCTTTCTTCTATGAAAATCGTTTAGTTTGTTCTGAAAATTGGGGATTGAATGAAGATTTTTTGACCATTTAATCCCCAATTTCGGGAATATTACTTCACGCGGACCGTTTTTTGCGTATTGCGGGAGCCGTCGTGCACCCTCAGGATGTATATCCCGCAGGGGAGGCCAGCCATGCTTGTTGCGCGGCCTACGCTTTCACGTACCAGCTTGCCGGTCGCACTGAAAACCTGCACGCGGGTTGCGGGCGAGTATTCCAGATGGGGATCCGCGAGGCCGCTGGCGAGCCCGCCGATTGCAGTCGTAGAGTCGGGGGGCTCGGGCTGTGTCACTTTCACTGCGGTCAGTTCCAGCTGGTCGAGGTTCGGGCCATCGTTCCCGCCCACTGTTGCGAACGTGATGGTGCTCGCGCCCTGCGGTAGCGTGATGGAGACTTCCTTCGTCACGTAGGTGGTCCAGCTTTCCGTCGCCTCGAATGCAACTTCTTGCGTTTCGCCGGCTTCACCCTTGATGGAAAGACTGCGCGTGCTCTTGCTCCCGTTCGCGTACGTCAGGGTGAGCTTGTATTCGCCTTCCACATCGGCATACACGGGCACCTGCACGCTCGATGTCCCTGCGTTGAAGTTCACGTAGCCCGCACCTGCGAAACCTGCGTTGCTGCTCTCGTTGATGCCGTTCTCGATGGCGCCTTCTTCGGCCTGGAACTTGCCCGAGCCATCGCCGGCGAACGAGGGGGCGAGTTCGATATCACCTGCCGCGGCGATTTCGACCATCGCCTTGCTCGCGTCGATACCCGCGGCGCTCTTGCCGCTCCAGCCGGCGAATTTCCAGCCGGAGTTGGGAGTGGCGGTGAATGTCGCCGTCTTGCCTTCCATGACCTTGTCGCCACTGAGGTTTGTGCTGACCATGCCGCCGATGGCTTCGCCAAGAGTCACCTTGTAGTAGGTGGCGTTCGCGTCAATGGTCGTGACTTCGTTGGAGTATGCGCCGAGACCGCCCATGCTGTTGGCCGCACGCACCGTAATCTTTGAGCCCACCGCGACGCCTTCGAGCGAGAAGCTCGGCGTAATCACGTTCGCCTTGTACTTGCCGTTTACGAAGATTACCCAGGCGCGTGCGTTGTTGTCGTCGGCCCAGGTAATTTCGGCACCTTCCTGTGCGATTTTCGGAGTGCCCGCCTGTGCGGTCAACTTGGTCGGGTCCCAGCTGTCGTTACCCTTGAGCACGTTCTGGAGCGTGTATTTTGCGGCGTCGTTTGCGTCCCAGACCGTCTTGAGCGTTGCAGTGGAACCGTCCTTGCTGCCGTCAAAGTAGGTGCGGCGCTTGCTCGTGTTGACGGGGTTCCCGTTGCCGTCCTTGCTGTTGTATTCGCCAAAGACCTTGGGGGCCGAATTCATGTTCTTCTGCCAGCCCTCGGCGGTGGGTTGCGCGATCATCCTGGTGTTCAGGAATACTGTCCTTGCGGTTCCCCACGAACGCCCGAGATAGAATGTCCCGTTGAAACTGTTGTTCGTTACGGTAATTGTCGCATTGTTGAATACGTAACCCCATTCGGTATTGTTCTGCGAAGCGGTAATGTAGCCGCCGCTACGGCGCATCACCAGGTTTGTGCCTTCAAAGAACACGTCGCCGTCACCGCAGATAAAGTCTACCGTGCCTTCGATTTGCCCGCCTTCCCAGTAGCTACGGCCCTTGCCTCCGTTCAACTTGGTGTAGTAGGTGTCCTGGGTGCTTAGAAGCTTTACGTTCTTGTAGACAAGTTTGTCGCCCACAGTCATCAAGGCATCGTGCCTGCAGGCGCTACCGCAATTGTTCTCGTTGCCGTAATTTGCCTTGTTGTAGAGCGTGATGTCTTGCATGTAGACGCCGTTCGCGCTTACCTTGAGCGTCGCCGTAACGCTGATGCCCTCGTTGATGGACTTGTTGTAGAGCACCGTCTTGTCGGCGCTCTGGCCCACGAGCGAAGTGTTAGATGCCGTGAAGGTCGTCATCTGGTTACTGTCGCCGGTAAGGCTCCCGATGTTGTATTCGCCATCGGGGAAGAATATGACGTAGTGGCTCGATTCGCTTGCGCCTGCGGACTTGGCCGCATTCATGGCCGCCTTGAAGTCACCGTCCACGCCGACGACGAAATCGATTTTCTTTTTTTCGACCGCGGATGCGCTCACCGTGAAAGCGAGCGTCGCTAAAAGAAATTTGGATGTCCAGTTGTTCTGCATATTTCTTTTCCCTTGTCGTCTTGAATCCTATCGCTGTGCTCCGGAATGGCTGCTGCCGTTTACGCGGAACACCTTGCCGTTGCCGCGCCTAAGGTACACGCCCGCGCTGTTGCCGTGGGTGCCGAAGTCCACGAAGTAGCGGTCTGCCGTTCTCGCCGGACTTGCCGCGCGGACATCCAGCACGCCGATAGCCGTCGTGCTGGTATCGCCCGGAGTCGTGCCGGTATCGCCCACATTGACCTTGCCCGCGAGCAGGTTCTCGCTCATCCAGCCGATGTAATCGATATTCGCCATGCCGTCTTTCGAGAGGCTCGTGAACTTGAGTTCGCTGTAGCCCGCGGGCAGTTCCACTTCGACGGATTGCGTCTTGTAGGTGGTCCAGCCGCCGGTCGATTCCATGCTCCCGCTTTCGATGAGGGTCTTGTCGCCGGCAGTGACGCTGTATCCGCGTTCCGCGTTCCCGCCGTTAGCAAAACTGATGTAGAGCGTGTACTTGCCCTCGGTCTTTGCCGTCACGCCGTAGGCCACGAAACTCCCTGCCGCATTGGTCACGTTCGCGTAGCCTTCGCCCACGAACCCGCCGTTGGTCGATTCCTTCACGCCGTCAATTTCAACAAAGTTCACTCCGTCGATAAACACCTTGCAGGAATCGCTCCCGCACATGGCTGCTGGCGGGGGAGGCTCCACGTAGGTGCCCGCCACCTTCTCGAGCGCCGCAAGGTACGCCGATTCCGCGCTCAGGATTGCGGAACCGTAATCGCCCGCCCACTGGTAACCCGTGCGGCGTTCCTCGCTGATTTTCATGAAGTCCTGCGTCTTGGTGCTTGCGCCGTCGCGGTCGCAGAAGAAGTAGTCGTCGCTGTTCACCTCGTAGAAGCGGAACCACAGCGAGGATCCCGCCTTGTCGACGATGCCCGCCGTCTTGCTGAACGCCTTGTCCGCCAGCTTGTTCTTCTTGTACCAGGCGATGGCGCCCTTGACCGCCTTCTGGATGGCTTCGGTCTGTTCCGGCCAGTTCATCAGGAACCATACCACGCCCATCGATTCGTTGCCGGACTTGCTCGGGAGTTCGTACGCGCGGGCACCCACCGGAGCGAGGCTGTTCGTGTCGTGCTGCGCGCACCATACCGTCAAGTTTCCGTTGTTCACAATCTGTGCCTTGAGCAGGTAGTCTATGGCCTTGTCGAGGGCGGACTTCATCTTGTTTCGGGTCGCGTCGTCGATGATGTCGCTATCGAAGGGCGAAGTCCTGTTCGCAATGTCCATCATGGTCACCATGGCGCGGATCATGGCGTTGTCGTTCAGTGTAATCTGGTCGCTGTAATTGCCGCGCTTGGGCCACACCTGCGGAAGCCCGCCCTTGGAACGCTGCATGGTGAGGATAAAGTTCAATGCCTTGTTGAAACTCGACTTGAACGTGTTCTTGTAATTGCTGTTCGTTGTTTCCTTGTAGCGCACCGCCAGCAGGCGCATTTCCTGGATGGTCGCGTTGTTGTCGATGGTGCCGAGGTCACCGCCGTCCTTGGAACGCCATTCCGACTTGTTGCCGCTCGTGTATGCGCTCTTGTACTTGTCGGCCATCGCCTTGTAAAAACCGCCGTTGCTGATCTGCCACGTGGTCATGTTGTAGGTGTACTGGTCGATATCCATGCCGGATGCGGCCGAAGTCAGTTCCGAGTAGCCGCGGTAGCTGTTGATTTTCGAGACCGCCGTGGAGGGCGGTACGTAATCGGCCGCGAAAGAGAAAGACGTCCCGGAAACTAGGGTGAGCGTCGCAACAGTTCTAAACCAGATTTTTCCCATAACATCCTCATCGTCTTGATAACGATACTTTGTTAATCTAACATAATATATGTCAAAATTGCCTGCGGGGAACGTTATTTTTATTTACAAGTTGTCCATAGACAACGCCAGAAACGGCGAAATTTGCCCAAAAAACGGGTTGGAAACGTCTGCCTGTGTTTACGCAAGAGTCCATTTATATGTGAAAAATGCTCCTGTCGCTAGCCTAAAGAGAGTATTTTTACAAAACGAAACACGAAAAGTCATTCTGGAGCGCCCGTCGGGAGCGAAAGAATCCAAGAGGAACAAGATGAAGGTCCTGAACTTTGCAATTCTCGGGTGTGGCCATATCGCCACGAAGATGGCCGCTGCGGTCAAGACTCTCGAAAAACGCGGTATGGGCGTGGAATGCTACGCGGTGGCTTCGCGCACGCTTGACAAGGCGAAAAAGTTTGCCGACGATTACGGGTTCGGCCGGGCATACGGCAGTTACGAGGAACTCGCGCAGGATTCTGCGGTGGACTTGATCTACATCGCGACACCGCATTCCGAACACTATAACAACATTTTACTTTGTCTGGAACACGGCAGGAACTTGCTCGTGGAGAAGGCCTTTACTGCGAATGCCCTGATGGCGTCCGAAGTGGTTGCCCTTGCCGAAGAGAAGGGCGTGTTTATGAGCGAGGCGATGTGGACCCGATTCCTGCCTGCGGTGCAGATGGTGAAGGACTGGATTCTGGCCGGGAAGATTGGCAAGGTGGAAAGCGTGGAGGCCGACTTCTCGATGCCGCTTTCGCATATCGGGCGTCTGCAAAAGCCTGAACTTGCGGGCGGTGCGCTGCTGGATTTGGGTATTTACAGCTTGACGTTCGCGGACATTTTCCTAACTGATCCTGAAATTTGCAGGGAGATCCCCGCCTCCGCGGGGATGACATCGGGCGGGGAATGTGCGGGAATGACATCGGGTGCGGAATGTGCGGGGATGACGTCGGGTGAGGACTGCGTCGCGAATCATATCGTGCAGACGAAGACGAAGTGCGTCAAGTTCCATACGGGCGTAGATGCGACGGACTGGATCGACCTCGTGTATGCGGGCGGGCAGGTCGCGCATCTCAAGACGTCGATGGTGTCGCCGCTCAAGAACGAGGGCGTCATCTACGGAACCGCGGGCTTTATCCGTGTGCAGAACCTCAACGACATGGTGGAAATCCAGCTGTTCGATGTCGCCGGAACGCTCGTGGAATCCGTGAAGCCACCCCGCATCGAGAACTGCTACGAATATGAGGTGCTGGGCTGCAAGGCGGCCCTCGAGAAGGGCCTTAAGGAATGCCCCGAGATGCCCCACAGCAAGACCATGCAGATGATGACGCAGATGGATAACCTCCGCGCCGCATGGGGCGTAAGCTACCCGTTCGAACTCAGCCCGGGCGAAGTCTGGAACCGCAGTGGCGACAAGTCGTTCCTCGAGATTTTCGACATCGAAACCGGTGAATCCAAGCTGCTCAAGAAATTCGACTGCGTTATCGAGGCGCCAAACTGGAGCGCCGACGGGAAGTTCCTCACGTACAACAGCGAAGGTCGCATTTACAGGTACGAGATAGAGACGGGCGCGATTACCGAAGTCCCGAGTTACTTTGTCAACAACTGCAACAACGACCACGTGCTCTCTCCCGATGACGAGGGACTCTACGTGAGCCACCACACCAAGGAAGACGGCCTTTCGCGCATCTACAAGATTTTCTTTGATGGCCGTATGCCGGTACTCGTGACCCCGCTTGCGCCGAGCTACCTGCATGGCGTTACCGCCGATGGCAAAATGCTCGCATACTGCGCCGAACGTGACGGCGAATACGATATCTACACGATTCCGACGGCGGGCGGGAACGAGACGCAGCTCACGACCGCATTCGGGCTGAACGATGGCCCGGAATACGACTGCGACGGGGAATACATCTGGTTCAACTCGGTACGCAGCGGCCGCATGCAGGCCTGGCGCATGAAGGCTGACGGCAGCGAGCAGACGCAGATGACGTTCGATGCACACTCAAACACCTGGTTCCCGCATATTTCGCCCGACCGCACGAAGGTCGTGATGCTTGCGTACCATGAGCGCGACGTGCGCCCCGGCGAACACGTGCCCAACAAGAACGTGGAAATCCGGCTGATGACCGGCAGCGATGATACTGGATGGAGCGAACCCCGCACCATCATCAAGCTGTTCGGCGGTCAGGGAACCATCAACGTGAATTCCTGGGCTCCCGACAGCAAGCGCTTCGCCTACGTGCGGTACGAGCGCGGGTAACCCGCAATAAAATTCCAGTATAAACAAAACAGTCCGCTTCGGGCGGACTTGTTTGTATCAGGATGACGGGACTGGCGATGCGCCGGCCTTATTTCTTCTTCCTGCCCGGCGGCGTAGGCATGAACGGGTTCGAGGCCTTTGCCTTCTCGGTACTGGCGGCGCTGACGCTTTCCTGGCTCACCACGACGGAATCGCCGACGGATAGCCCCCTCAGAATCTGGATGTTCACGCCGTCGCTGATGCCGGTCTTGACCCTGCGGGGGGCCGCCTTCCCGTCGATGCTGACCCACACGTGGTCGCCCGCGGGTTTCTTCGCTCCGGCGCGCTTCTTGAACGTCTTGCCCGGCGGGCCGAACTTTCCGGAGCCGCCGGGACCGCCTGGGGGCGGGCCGCCTGCGCCCATGTCGGGCGGCGGAGGCGGAAAATCTCCCTTCGCAAATGCGCTGTCGCCTGCGAGCGAGTCGCGGCCCATGCGCGGCGGGCGCGGCATGTCCTTCGGGTCTGCCATCGGGGTCCCGTCTGCGGGAGTAAACTTGAGAGCCTTCACGGGAATCGCGATGGCATCCTTCACCTCTTGCGTCACGATGGTGCAGGTCGCCGTCATGCCGGGCAAGAGCTTCTGTTCCGGGTTCTCTGCGGTAATCACCACCGTGTATGTCACCACGTTGCTCGTTGTTGTCGGGTTCAGGCGCACTTCCTGTACCGCGCCGTTGAACGATTCTCCCTGGAACGCGTCGACGGTGAATGTCGCTTTCTGGCCCTGCTTCACCTGGCCGATATCCGCCTCGTCGATGGCGGCCATCACCTTCATCTGGCTCAGGTCCTTCGCGATGACGAACAGGGTGGGCGTGCTCATGGAGGCGGCCACCGTCTGGCCTACTTCTACTGCGCGCTTCAGGACCACGCCGTCAATCGGGCTCTTGATGGTCGCGTAGCTCAGGTTGAGCCTTGCCTGGTTCACCTCGTTCTTGCTGCGTTCCACGGCGAACTTTGCCGCGTTCATGTTGTATTCGGCGGTTTCCAGTTCCACGGCGCTCGCGGAATTGCTCTCCGAGAGTTTCTTCACGCGGTTGTAGGTTGATTCCTTGTACTTGTAGTCGTTTTCTGCGCTCCGGTAGGCGATTTCTGCCTGCGTGAGTGTCGCCTTGAGCTTGGACTTGTCGAGTTCGGCTATCACCTGGCCCTTCTTGACCTTGGAATTGAAATCCACGTAGATTTTCGCGATGTCGCCCGAGACCTGCGTGCCCACTTCCACCTGGTCGACCGGCTCGAGCGTTCCCGTTGCCGAAATTGTCGTCGAAATCGTAGTCTGCGTGACCTTCGCGCTCACGAGCGGGCCCGCGGCATCACTTGCCTTCTCCGTAAAGAAGAAGAACTTCACGCCGTAGGCGATGCCCGCGAGTACCGCGAGCACGATGGCGATTTTCAGCAACTTTTTCATAAGACAGACCTAAAAATAACAAGTATTACTGATGTTTTCAGGTATTTTGATGCTTGGCGGAGGCAAATGGTTGCCGATTATTTTGGCTCATACGGAACTAATGTGAGAATTTGTCCCTTTTTTAGTTGAAAATCCAGGTCTCCAACTGGTGTAAATCTAGGCTATTAGCGCTTCATTGTCAAGTAATTTCATGCTCTTTTCCCGAAGTTTTTCGACAAGTTCGGGGATTTCCGCATAGCCGTCCAACCGTCTCCAGTTCTTTTCGCGGTGGAGGACCTCAGCGGCCATCCAGCGTTTGAACATTCCAATGTCCCTGTAGCGCTTCACGTTCTTCTCGATGGCGTCGAGACCGTTGAAGGTGGACTCGATTATGTTGGTCGTTATGAGCGACTTGCGCAGGAGCGCGGGGATGCCCAGCCGGTGGACCGTAAGCAGCCTCTCGCCGCCCTCGGAAAGCGATTTGGCGGCACTCGTGTTTATGCCTTCGAGCCACTCGTGGACCTTGAGAAGTTCCCTTCTCGCGTCCTCGTAGCCCACCATCCCGATGGCGTTGTTGTAGCGCCTGTCGAACTCGGCCCGGTACATCTCGGGCAGATGGGACTCGACGTTGCGCCTCTTGTGGATCACGCAGCGCTGGTGCTTGAGGTCCTTGCCGAAGCGGTCCTTGAGGGCGCGGTTGAGGCCCGTCCCGCCGTCGGTCACGAAGATGATGTCGGGGTGCAGGGCGAGGCCCCTGCTCTCCATGTCGGAAAGGAACGAACGGCACATTTCGGTGTTTTCCGAACTGCCCTGCCAGAGGCCAAGCACGCGCTTGTAGCCTTCCGCGTCAACGCCTATGGCGGCCATCACGACCTCGCCGCAGCGATGCATTGCGTCCATGAAGACGGCAACCGCCTCGAAGTCCTCCAGCCTGCGCTCGTTCAGTTCCTTCAGTTTCCTTGTGCATGCGGCAACGACCTTGCGCGACACCGACGACTTGCTTACGCCGAACGCCTCCCCGGCAGTCGAGAACACATCCTCGTAACGCCTCCCGGACAGGCCTGAGAGGCATGCGTGCAGCAGGTGCTCGGAGAACGCGTCGGGGTCTTTCAGACGGGCGTAGATACGCGATTTGACCTCGCCGTTTTCGTCCCTGAGCCTGGGTACGCGCACCTTCGCCTTGCCACCCGCGATGTACACGGAACCACCCTGGCTGGACCACTTCTTGAAGCCCTTCCTGGGGTGGTATGCTGCACCGCCGAGCTGTTCCCTTTCGGCCAGGAGTATCGCCTCCACGAGCCTTGCGCCCATCTCCCTCGACAGCGCGTCAAGGCAGCTTTTCCCCTGTTCGGCAAGGTCGGCCAGAACCACCCCGACACTGGTCGAAATGTCGATTTCTTCGCGGCGGACGATTGACAGTTTGGGGGTTCTTTTTGTACTTTTCATCATGGTGGTTATCCTCTTGCTTGGTGTTTTTTTGCTGAACCAAATTTACAAGTTGGAGACCACCTTTTTCTTTTTGGTTGCAGAAATTTCAACTAACTTTGGGGCATCTTCTAATGTGACGCAGTTCCGTTTTTTCTTTGATTCGTAAAGGGCCTTGTCTGCGAAAGAGAACATGTCCGAAACAATCCCGTCGCCGAATGTTCCGCCAAAGCTCATGGACAGTTTCACGTTTGGGTAACTGGGCAGCTGGATTTTTCCGGCAGCGGCACACATCTGTTCAAGTCTCTTCTTCAAAACATGGGGCGCAATACCCTTAAACGAAATCAGGAACTCGTCGCCCCCATAACGCACCACACAGTCCATGCTACGCACTGCAGAATGGAGCATGGCCGCCACGGCGGTAATGGCTTCATCTCCGCACTGGTGCCCGTAATTGTCGTTGATTCCCTTGAACAGGTCTATATCGGCCATTACCAGTGCTTGACAATTTTGCGACGAGAGCTTTTCATCAAAGTATTTGCGGTTCATTACGCGAGACAGGGAATCCGTGTAGATTTTTTCGTTCATCGACGTAATGATTATGTTATGCCGTTCACGACTGTCTTCCAGGAGTTTTTTCTGCTCTTCAATCCTGGACACTTGCTCGTTTACGTTTTCAACAAAGAACAAGACACGGCGTAAAGGCCCTTCGTTGTCGATTCGCACAAATATGGCCTTGCACCAGCCATGGATTTTTCCGTGGAATATCTCGGAAATGACTTTGGCGTTCTTCATGCGCTCGGGCAACGTGGAAAGAATCGTAAAGTTCTTGATGGTTTCGACACTTTCGGCGGCAGCGAGGTTCACCATGATATTGGTGATGCTTTCTTGCATGGTTTCGCACTCTTCCATGAACTTGTCGATGAATTGGTTGGTCTTGATCGGGAACGCTGTTTTGTCCACAAGGTCCAGCACGTGTACCGAAACAAACAATTCGGTTGTTGCGAGGGTGATTGTCGCAAAATATTCAGCAGTATCCGCGGGCGCCGCCACCACAAAATTTTTGCAAGTACTCATAGTCAGTTTCCTACGATTCTGTTTTCTGCTTAAAAATATATTTATTTCGTTAACTTTTTTGTTATATTATCCTGCAATGACGCGCATCAGAAAGAAAGACGACAGCTCCGAGGTCCGCAGCGTAACGCTGGTAGGGCTTGTCTGGAACGTGGCTCTTTCCGTGGGCAAGTTCTTCGCGGGCTATTTTGGTGGCTCCCAGGCGCTTGTTGCTGACGCCATCCACAGTGCATCGGATTTCATTACCGACATCGCGATAATCATCGGTTCCAAGTTCTGGAACGCGCCCCCCGATGCGGACCACCCGTACGGGCACCGGCGTTTCGAGACGCTCATCTCGGTGGGTATCGGGCTTGCCGTATGCGCGGTGGGTATCGGGCTCGGTTACAATGCCATAATGGCCCTTGTAAACGGCGAGCAGTCGCACCCCGAGTGGATTGCGGCCGTGATGGCTGCGGTCTCCATCGTCGTGAAGGAGGCCCTCTTCCGCTATACGCGGGCGAAGGGGCGTGCCATGCGTAGCGAGGCCGTGGAGGCGAATGCTTGGCACCACCGGAGCGATGCGTACAGTTCTATTCCTGTTTTGATTGCGGTCCTGTTCGGGATATTTTTCCCGACGCTCTGGTTCGCGGATTCCGTCGGCGCGATTATCGTTTCTTGCTTTATCCTGCATTCCGGCTACGAGATTGCCTGGCCCGGGATTCACCGCGTCGCCGATGTGGGCGCGAGCGAGGAGGTCGCGCAGAAGCTGAAGGAAGTGGCGCTTGCCTGCCCGAACGTCATCAGCATACACGGGTTCCGCACGCGTTACGTGGGTTCTGACCTGCATGTGGATTTGCATGTGGTGGTGCCTGCTGAAATGACGCTCCTTGCGGCCCACGACCTGGCCGAGGATGTGGAACGCAGGCTCATCGATGCGGGCGAGAACGTGGTGGATGCGCTCGTGCACATCGACCCGTACAGCGAAGAACGCGTAAGGCGCGGCGAAATCAAGACGCTTGAGCGCTAGGTCGCGCGTGCGGCCAGCAGGTCCTCGAAATAGGCGGGGATCTCCCTGTCATCCCCGATTTCTGCGGGCGGCATGTTCTCGTGGTAGTTCATGCAGTTTTTGCACACGCAGTGGAAATGCTTGCGCGGGCCGTCGTTCTCGATATTCCCGTCCCCTTCGAAAATGTGGTACAGGTGGTGCATGCCGAGCCCGTCTTTAAAAATTTCTCCGTAATTGTATCCGCATATCTCGCAGGTGCCGCCGCGTTCCTGGATGAGCGAAAGCTGCATGGGGATTGGGGCGTAGTTCCTGTAGAAGTGGAATACCTCGGGCGAGGGGAGGCGGGGCACGTTGCACACGAGCGCCTCGCTATACGCCTGGTAGTAGCAGCGGAACAGGAAGTCGCACCAGAGCCATTCGAGTTTCTCGGTATGGCCCTCGGGGAGAATCATTCCGGAATGTCCGCCGTCCCATTGGAAGTCGGGCATTTCTCCTTGCAGGGTGGCGGTCTCGAGTACTGGCCCCTGCTCGCTGTCGATCATGAAGTCGGGCAGGATGTCCGCATAGTAGGTGATGCGCCCCTTCCCGCTCCAGTCCTCGTCGCGGTACGGTTCCGATACCACCTGGCCGCTCATCACGATTCCAGTATTGCCGTCCCCGACGCGGAGCATAAAGAACCTGTCGCCGGCATGGACCTGCTCGTGTTCCCAGATGCTCCAGTTGAGCATGTAGTTCTTTTCTTCGCGGGCCTGTTCAAAGCCGTGGTCGCTACGCCCGAGCGTGTAGCTCGAAATAGCGGGGTTCCATTTGAGAATTACTGTAGCCATGCCTAGAATATACATCAAAAAAACGGGAACTGAAAAAATATTTTGCAGAAATTATCGAAATGACATTTTATGACACTAAATTATTTTAGATTTGAACATGAAGAAATCAACAGGAGGCCGGTATGAACGACTTGATTTTACATCCTGAATATGAATCGCTACGGGCGGAGGTTGCCCGCCTCCGTGAAGAGATTGTCGTGGTGCGTACGCAGCTGGACCGTGCGACCGGCGTGGAAACTGAACTTTTGAAGGCAGAATATGGCAAGCGGTTCGGTAGGCTCGAACTGGAACTGACGCGCAAGTACTACAGGTTTCGCCTGCTCCGGCGCCGCATTGATCTGGTGCGTTCTTACCTGAACCGCGGTGCCGAACCCGACATGGAGGCGATTGACGCGATTCTCGATGCCGAGGCGGAAGAGTACAACCAGGTCTTGCGCAGGAAGGCTGCCGATGCGGAACGGGCTTCCAAGATGACTTTCCGCGAGTACAGCGACGAGGAGGCGGTACACGCCAAGAAACTCTACCAGCAGGTGGTTCGCGCACTGCACCCCGATTTGCACCCGGGTGCGACTCCCGATGACATCGCCTGCCTGCAACAGGCCGTGGAGGCCTACAACTCGGGCGATCTCGCTACCCTCGAGGCCATCGCCGTGCTTGTGGAATGCGGCGAGAAGAAGAACGATGAACCTTCGTGCATCGATTCCCTGCGCAAGCGCTGCGAACAGTACCGCGACACGCTCTCGAAACTCGCCCTGCGGTTGAAGAAGGTGCGGTCAGCCTTCCCGTTCGACCAGGCGGAGTTGCTCTCGAAACCCGAGAACGTGATGAAACGCATCCATGACCTGAAAGAGGAATGCGCGAAGCTCGATGACCGCATCGCCGCGTGCGAGATTCACCTGCAACAACTGAACGGCACCGTATAGGAGGCATTATGACGACAGAACTTGTAAATGCGGGTATGGCGGGCGGCATGCTTGCCTTGTTGCACGGCGAGGGTGGGCTCTCGATTCCGGTTCCCTTCGCGAGGTCGATACGCCTTCTGGATTCCTTCGTGACGGGCACGTTCTTTGTGAAGGGTATAGAATCCCTTGCACAAAAACTGCGCGAGGGCGACCGCCTTACCCTGTTGCGGGAACCGGACAACCGCTACGACAGGTATGCAATCGTGGTGAAGGACGGCGCGGGCAACAAGCTCGGGTACATCCCGCGCAAGAACAACATTGTCCTTGCGAACCTGATGGATGCGGGCAAGTCCATATACGCGACTCTTACCGGCAAGAGTTCGGCGTATTCCTCGGTAAACCTTTCCATCGGGATTTTCATGGAGGAATAATCCCGGCTCCCTGCAAAAAATGTGTAAATTTAGGGCATGAACGCCATCTTGAAATATGCACTGAAATGCGCCTCGGTTCCGGCGCTTGTCGTTTCGCTTGCAATGCCCGCACAGGCGGGTGTGAATCTCCCTGTCCACAAGGAGGTTCTCGACAACGGACTTACGGTGCTGTTGCATCCGAACAAGCAGGCACCCACGGTGAGCTGCCGCCTGTTCTACGTGACGGGCTCGGTTCACGAGGTTCCGGGCAAGTCGGGCCTCGCGCATATCCTGGAGCACGAACTCTTCAAGGGCACCAAGAAGGTGGGCGTTACCGACAGTATTGCCGATGCGGCGTTCATGGCGCGCGAGGACAGCCTGCAGGCGCTTATCCGTCCGGCAAAGCTTGCGGGCGATACCGCGACCGTCAAGAAACTTACCGCCGAGCACGATTCCCTCCTGAACGAACAGCGCAAACTCTTTGTGAAGGATGAACTCTGGGGCGCCTACCAGTCCGCGGGCGGTACGGGCCTCAATGCGTTCACGACCGACCTCATGACGGCCTACATCGTGACGCTCCCGAAGGACAAGATTGAACTTTTCATGTGGCTTGAATCCGACCGCATGCAGAACGCGGTATTGCGCGAGTTCTACTCCGAGCGCGACGTGGTGCGGGAAGAACGCCGCATGCGTTACGACGACAAGCCCACGGGCCGCTTCTTCGAGACGATGAATTCGCTTATCTACGAGGCGTTCCCCTACCGCGTGCCGACCATCGGGTGGCCGTCCGATATCATGAACCTCACCCGCGAGATGGCCGACGAGCATTACCGCAGGTACTACAAGCCGCGCAACGCGATTCTCGTGCTGGCGGGCGACCTGGATACTGCCTCCACGATGGAGATGGTGAAGAAGTATTTTGGCAATATCCCTGCGGGCGAGGCGTTCCCGCCGATTACGGTGCGCGACCCGGAACAGGTGGGCGAGAAGCGCTTTACGCAGGTGCGCCCCGATGCTCCGAACCTGTATTCGCTCGTGTTCAAGACGGCCGAAGTGGGCGACCCGAGTCTCTATGCGCTCGATATCGCGGAAGGCGTGCTGAACGGGCGCTCGGGCAGGCTGTACAAGCGCCTGGTGGAAGAGGAGAAGCTCGCGGTGAGCGTAAAGGCGGGTAACAGCCCGAACAAGTATGTCTCCGAATTCTCCGTGATGGTGAGCATGAAGCTCGATGCGGATGTCGCGAAGGTCGAGAAGATTGTGTGGGAAGAACTTGAAAGGCTCAAGAACGAACCCGTGAGCGAACGCGATTTCCAGAAGGTGAAGAACCACGCCTACGCGGGGCTAATCCGTAGCTTTACCGACATGGAGAACGTGGCGACAATGCTTGCCTGGTACGAGATGTACGGCGACTACCACATCTTTTTGAACTGGGCTGACGCCCTCGAGAAGGTGACTCCCGCGCAGGTGCAGGAAGTCGCGAAGGCGACCTTCGTCCGCGACCGCAGTGTCGTCGGCATCTTGAAGAAAAACCGTTAGAGTCCGGAAATTTCCACGACCTTCTTGTTGTTCGTGGAACCGAGCACGACCTTTACGTCGCGCTTGTGCACCTTGAAGTGTTCGGCCAGCAGTTCGCAGATGGCCTCGTTCGCCGCCCCTTCGACCGGGGGCGCTTTCACTTCGACCTTGTAGCTGCCGTCGGGGAGGGCGGTTACGCTCTCCCGTTTGCTTCTCGCATGTACCTTGATGTTTATGCGCATGGGTGGCGAGTGACCGTTAGGCGAGCACGTTGCCTATGGAACCGATCGGCTGGGGAGGCTCGCTGCCCTGGTTGCGCTGCGGTGCGGGGGCCTGGAATTCGCGCTGGTCGTTTTCCATGGCGGCGAGGAGTTCCTCTTGCCCGCGGATAAGGGCCCTGCAACGGATAAAGTAGTTGCTGCGGAGCTGCTTCAGCTGCTCGATTTCGGCACGCAGGTCTTCGGCCTGCTTCTTGGTGGACTCCACTTCGCGGACCGCCCTGGCCTTCGCTTCGGCGATGATGAGTTCCGCTTCCTTCTCGGCGCTGGCCTTCACTTCGTCCACGGTACGCTGCATCGTGATGACTGCGTCCTGGATGGTCTTTTCGATTTGGCGGTAGTAGTTCACGCGTTCTTCGGCTATCTTCAGGCGTTCGGTCAGGTCGGTACGGGTGCGCGACAGCTGTTCGAATGCGGTGGCTGCCGTGTCCAGGAATGCCTTGACCTCCTCGGCGTCGATGCCACCGAGGGATTTCTTGTGGAATGTCTGGTTGCGGATATCGAGCGGTGTGAGTTCCATGAAAGCCTTCCGTTTTTCGGTTTTACAAAGAAAAATATAAAATTTTCAGGATTTTATATGGCAATTACATGTTTTTCAAGTTATATTATGGAGTTAGAAAGGAGCGGCCCATGATTGCGGTTCTGAAAAAGAAGTGGAATAACCTCGAAACCCTGGAAGAGAAACTGTTCTGGATTATCCAGGTCATATTCACGGTGGTCTCCCTCGCGGGCACGCTGATTACAGTGGTCGAGGACGTGAGTAACCTTGCCGAACTGGTGCTCTTCATTGACCTGGTGGTGTGCGTCCTTGTTGGTCTCTTCGTAATGCGGACGTCGCATTACTCGGTGGGCTTCTTCCTCCTGATTTTCTTCTATACGTCCATTTCGACCCCGCTGCTGTTCTTTCTCTGTTCGGGGGTAGATAGCGCCATGCCCTATTACATGCTTGTGGGGCCGTTCCTGAGCAGCTTTATCAGCAACCGCAAGATACGGTTCACATCTGCGGTGTTGACCATGCTTGTAGGCGTGACACTCTATGTCTTGGCATGGTTTTTCCCGCACCTGTTGGCGCCGGTACCGAGCAAGGGTATCGTGTACCTGGACTTTGCCGCGAACTTCGTGCTCGTGGGCGGTAGCATATTCTTTATCTGCTCGTTCGCCATCAACGCCTACGTGCGCGAGAAGGTGCAGAGGGAGCGCCTGGTGAGCAAGCTCGATTACCTCTCCAAGCACGACGACCTGACTGAACTCTACAACCGCCGCTTTGTAATCCAGTACCTCGAGAATATCGTGTGGCACAGCCGCGACCGCTACTACATGTTCATGTTCACGATTGACGGCCTCAAGGCCCTGGGCGATTCGTTCGGGCATGTCGTGGCCGACCGTATCGTGTGCAACGTGGCGCATGCTCTCTGGGAAACGGTGAACGAGGGCGTGGGGGAATGCGGTGCGCGATATGGCGAGGAAACCTTCCTGTTCATTATGGCTGCCGATTCCGACGTGGACGCCTTCATGCGGGCGGACGCCTTCCGCGAGAAGATAAGCGGGTTCATCTGGAACAACACGCCCGATGTGCGCATATCGATTAGCGGGGGATAGTGCCTTGCCGCGACGAGAACGAGTTCGACCGCGAACGCCTGCTCAAGAAGGTCGATGCCCTGCTGGACGGGTTCAAGTCGCGCGGCAAGAACCAGGTGCGCATCTTCATGGATGTCGGCTAGCCGGGCCCGCAGGCTGCGCCTTCAAGCCTACTACATGTTGATAAATTGTTGATTAGTTGGGGCTGTCCCTGTGGTAATCCCCGTTTCGGTGGCGAAAAGGGCATTTCGTGGCTATCGACCCCTTGATTTATGCGGGTATTTTACTATTTTTGGGACTCAAAATTTTGCACTAAAAAGGTTTTATCATGAAAAGAACATTCCAGCCTCACAATCGTAAGCGCGTCAACAAGCACGGCTTTATGGCCCGTATGGAAGACCGCTGGGGTCGTGCCGTTTTGAGCCGTCGTCGTGCCAAGGGCCGCAAGCGCCTCACCATCAGCGATTCCATCTACAAGAAGTAAGCCGGGGTTGGCCTAATGGCCGCTCTGCGTTCTTATCGGCTGCCCAGTCAGCCGGCTTATCGGCAAGTAGCCGTCCAGGGAAAGTTCGTCCGCACGCCATCACTCTCGATGCGTTGGATTGAAAGCCCGGACGGTTTTTGTCGTTTTTGTTTTTTGGCGAAAAAGAAGAACGGCAACGCGGTCTACCGCAACAAGTGCCGCAGGGTTTTGCGCCCGCTGTTCTTCGGGATGGTACCTTCGATAAAGAAGCCCGTCTGGGCGATGGTCATCGTGACCGACCCTTCGGACGTGATGACGGCGGATCGCCTCCGGGAATCCGCCTTCAAGATTTTCCGCAAGATGGAATGGCGGACCGATGCCGCGGGAGCTCCGGATGTCGAAGGCTAGGGATTTCGTGGTGGAGGCGCTGGTGTTCCCGATAAGGCTCTACCAGCGGATACATCCCTATTTTTTTCGGGGAGTGTGCAGGTTCTACCCGACATGCTCCCAGTATGCGATAGAGGCTTTCCGGGTCCACGGGCCCTTCAAAGGTTTCTATCTTGCTGTTTTTAGGATTCTGAGATGTAACCCCTTCTGCAAGGGCGGTATCGACCCGGTCCCGCCCAGAAAGGAAAAGAAATGAACAAGAATACCCTTATTGGCTCCATCCTGATGGCCCTGATTGTCTTCGGCTGGATGTACATGAACAAGCCGAACGAAGAGGCGATGGCGAAGGCAAAGGCGAAGAAGGCCGCTGCCCTCGTCCAGGATTCCGTAGTGGCCGCCAAGCCCGCCGGTAACCTGGTACTCCCGTCCAATGCTGCTCCCGAGGCGAAGGCCGCCCCGGTGCTTTCTGCAGTTGCCGCTGCCGAGCCCGCCGCCGTGGATTCCGCGGTAGCCGATTCCGCTGCTGATACTGCTGCGGTGGCCCCGAAGGCTCCCGAACGCCGCTCGGTGACGGTCGAAACCGATAGGTTCGTGATGACCCTCGACGGCAAGGGCGGCAAGATCAAGAGCCTCATCGTGAAGGCGCTGAAGGATACCGCGGGCAACTACCCCGAACTCTTCCTGGATACGGCGGAAGGTGCGCTCGACCTCTCGATTGACGGTGCGAACCTGAGCGACGCCGTGTTTGCGACGGACGCTCCCGAATGGATTACGGTGGATAGCGATACCAGCGTGCAGTTCACGTTTACCGACGTTCACGGCAGCCAGGTTGTCCGCAGCTATGGCTTTACGAAGGACGGCCCGGCCGTGCGCCAGGAAAACAAGTTTGTCGGGTTTACCCCCTCGAAGTACGAACTCGCCTGGAACGGCGGTATGAAGGAAACCGAGTCCATCCCGAAGAGCAAGGGCTTCATGGGAATCGGTTCCGGCGGAACGTACTACTACAGCGAAGTGATTTTCAATGCGGACAACTCTGTGGAACGCGAAATGAGCCGCGATTCCCTCAAGAGGTTCAACGGGGAAAAGAGCAAGATTGCCTGGGCGGGCCTTCGCCGCAAGTACGTGGCCATGACGGTGCAGTTCGACGAAGCTGTGCCTGTCGTCATCGATGCAACGCGCATGGAAGTGAAGGACAACGAGGGCGACCCGGGTACCTACAAGATTTCTCTCAAGGATGATCTGCGCGGAAGCAATACGCTTGCCTACAACGTGATGGTGCTCCCGCTCAAGTGGGATGAACTTGCCGCGCTGAACCAGCAGTACGAAAAGGTTATCGTGACGGGCTGGCAGTGGTGCGGTGCCGACGTGTGGTTCGTGTGGATTTGCAAGATGCTCCTCAAGCTCCTGAACTTCCTCTACGGGCTTATCCCGAACTATGCGGTGGCGATTATCCTGCTTACGATTATCGTGCGTGCGGTGACCACGCCGTTCACCCTCAAGCAGATGAAGGCGACCCGCGGCATGGCTGCGCTCAAGCCCCAGATGGACGAGATTAACGTGAAGTACAGGAGCGACCCGCAGAAGAAGCAGGCCGCCATGATGGAACTCTACGCGAAGAACGGCATAAACCCGCTCCAGAGCTGCACGGGCTGCCTCCCGATGCTTATTCAGATGCCGATATTCATGGGCCTCTTCTTTGTGCTCGGGCGCGCGATTGAACTGCGCGGCCAGCATGCGTTCCTGTGGGTGACGGACCTGAGCCGTAGCGACGTGGTGTGGAGCGGAATTTCCATTCCTATCATCATGCCTTCGGGCCTTGCTATTCTCCCGTGGATAATGGTGGCGACGATGTACTTCCAGACGAAGGTTACCATGGGCAGCAATACCGCGATGGACCCGGCCCAGCAGAAGATGATGATTTGGATGATGCCCGCGATGATGCTCCTGTTCAGCGCAGTGATGCCCTCGGGCCTTGTAATCTACATGATCGTCTCGAACATTTGGGGCATTGTCCAGTACAAGTTGATTAACCGTAACCTTGCCCCCGCAGGCGCGACCTCCGACAAACTGAAGGGCAAGGACGTGAAAGACGCCGAAATCGTAAAGAAATAATCGAAAAAAATAAATGGCGCCGGAAGGCGCCCACGAAAATAAACCGCGTAAACCCAAGGAATAAGACCAGAACGTAGCGGTTTATTGAGTGTCAGGTAGGTCTTAGGGAGGGCGTTGCCTTCCCTAGTTTCATATAGTGCCGGGAGAGTCTTAGGGAGGGGGTGGACCCCTCCCTTGTCTTATCTATACTCGTCACCTTCGAGGGTTTTGCCGAGCATTTTGTACTTCGCCTTGATGGCGGTGCGGAGCAGCGGCCACCCGACCTTGTCGAAAGCCCCTTCCCACACGAGGTCGGCCCCGTGCTTCAGGCTTGAATCGACCGGGGTTGGTAGCCAATCTTCGTTGAAATCGGGTGCGAGGCCGGTGCTCTTGATGATGCCGGCATAGTCCGCGTTGAGCAGTTCCTTGAACCCCATGCGGATAAAGTGCTTCTTTTCACCGAAGGTAAACCGGCGCTGTAGAAGCTTGCGCTTGATGAACCCTGCGCCCTGTTCAATAAGTTCCTTGCTTGCGAACAGGGGCTTGTTCTTGGTGGGGTAGAGGCATTCCATGCTGACTTCCGCTTCTGCGAACTTTTCGCTGAGGCCCACTTCCATGAGCCTTACCGTACTCTCGAAGTCTTCCTGCTCGGGCGTCTCGAAGAGATGCATGAAGAATGCCCCGAGCGCAGGCTGCTTCATATACAGGAAGAACGATTGGAGGTGCGGCGTGATTTCACCGCTCTGCGTGAGCGATACCACGTCGGCATCGCGCTTTTCCGCTTCGGCGAAGAACTTCGCGAAGTTGTCCTGGAAGTACACGATGGAATCGTTCAAGACCAGCAGGCGGTCGAGGCTTCCCATGGCGCCCTGTGACCCGTTCGATGCCGGGCTCTGTACCTTGAGTTGCAGGTAGCGGTGCCACATCCCGAAATCGAACCCGTGGTTCTGTGTGAGGAAGAGTTCGATGTCGTTGTCGGCGATGAACTTGAGCGATTCTTCCGAAAGGGGGCGCTCGTTTGTCAGCAGTACTACGTGAAAGTCTGTCTGTGCAAGGTGCGAGAGTGCAAACCTCACGTAACCGGGGAGGGTTTCCCCGGTCTGGTAACTTGCATAGAGCGCGACTTTCTTGTATGCTGCCATAACGATTCCTGTTTACCTTCTCCCGCGCTTGCCACGGCCCCCGCGAGCGTCGGTCTTGCGTGCCCGCGGCTTGCCGCCGCCGGCTCCGCGACCGCCCCTGCCTCCACGGGCGAAATCGCCCCTGTCGGCAAAGGCCGCCTTGCGCCTCTGCTCGCGATTGCGTGCACGGGGCGGCATGTAGCCGTTGTCAAAATCGTCATCGAAGTCGTCGGGTTGGCTTACGTAGCCGAGCGCTTCGGCGGCCGCAGCGCGGTCCGCGCGTTCCTGCACATCGCGGGATTCGCCCTGGCGGCGGCGCTTCTTGGGTTCGCTCGAAATCTTCTCGAGGATGCTGAAGTCCGCCTGGCCGCGCAGCGGGTCCACGCGGAGGAGGCGCACCTTCACGATGTCTCCACGACGGAACGTGCGCCCGCTCTTCTTGCCGAAAGCGAGGCCCTGGTCCGGATTGAACACGTAGAAGTCGTCGCCCGCAATGTCGCGGAACCGCACCAGGCCCTCGGCGATGGGGTCCTTGATGCTCACGTAGATGCCCCATTCCTCGATGCCCGTGACGGATGCTTCGAAGTCGTCGCCGATGCGGTTTTTCAATATCCAGCAGCTGCACACCTTGATGGAGATGCGTTCCACCTTCATGTTCTTGATTTCGTTTGCAGAAATCAGGTCACAGACTTCGATCACGTTGTTCGCGCGCTCGGCGTTGATTTCCTTGCCCTTGCGCGCAAGTTCGCGGTGGCACCAGAGGTCGGCATAACGGCGGATAGGGCTGGTGAAGTGGCTGTAGTCCTGCCAGTTCAATGCAAAGTGCCCGAAGCTGTTGCTGTCGTAGTGCGCCTTCTGCATACTGCGGAGGATCCGGTTCATGAGCGTCTCGTCGTCGCCGGCGCGCTTCACCAGATGCTGGTACAGCTTGAAAGCGACGGGGTTCAGGTTGGTGTCGCCACTGCGGGGCTTGCCCAGGTCACGCAACATCACGGGGGCATCCTTGAACAGGTCGGGGTACATGTAGTACAGTTCCATGATGTCCTTGGTGTCGGGCGCCTCGTGGATACGGTAGATGCCCTGCAGTTTGCGCTTGGAAAGTTCCTTCGCACAGCAGTTGTTCGCGATGAGCATGCATTCCTCGACCCACGAGTTGCTCTCGTCGGTCTCGCGCGGTACAATCTGCACGGGTTCGCCCGCCTCGTTGAACTTGCATCCGTATTCGGTGCTCTTGAATTCGAGCAGGCCTTCCTTGGTGCGGTTCTTCTTGAGCATCGCGGTCACTTCGGCGAGCGCCTTGATGGAATCGTCGCCCGCCTCCATCATCTTCACCGCTTCCTGGTACGTGATGCCTTTCGATACGTTCACGATACTCCTGTGGAAATCCCAGCTGAGCACGTTCGCCTGCTTGTCAAGTTCCATCATGCAGGTGAATGCACAGCGGTCCACGCCTTGATGCAAACTGCACACGCCGCTCGAAAGTTTTTCGGGGAGCATGGGCACCGCCGTCCACGGCAGGTACTGCGTATAGCTGCGTTCAAGCGCTTCTTCGTCGAGGTCGCTCCCTTCGGGTACGTAGTAGCTCACGTCGGCGATATGCACGCCGAGCCTGTATCCGTTCTCGGTGCGTTCCACGCTGATGGCGTCGTCGTGGTCCATGGCGCCTTCGGGGTCGATGCAGAGCACGTCAAGCTTGCGGTAGTCGACGCGGCCCTTGAAATCCTTCGGGCCGGGTTCCTTGATGCCTTCCACGAACTTCTTGATGGCGGGCGAGAAGTCCTTGGGCAGGTTGCTCTCTTCCATGAACTTCGTCTTGACCTCGTCCCACGAAATGTTCATCGCCTCGGCGCTGCGGTCCACCTTCGCGAGGTAGCTGTGCTTGAGTTTCGGGTGCGGGTACAGCGTAAAGCTGATGGTCTCGCCTTCCTTGCCCGGCGCCTGCCTGCGGTGGCACATCTCGTAAACCTTGCCGGTATCGAGTTCGTGCACTTCCCACTGTTCGTCGCCAATCTGGTGCAGGATGCCGCGCTTTACGCGGGTCTCGTTTTCCTTGTCGTTTTGCCTGCGACTGCGGGCAGCGGGCCTGCGGTTGTCTTCTGCGCCCTGTTCCGCAATCTTCTTGAAGCGCTTCTCGCGCTTTTCCTCGAGGCTCTCGCCGTCGCCGAGCTGGTATTCCTTGTGGCTCGTGCGCTTTAGAAGTCCGCGTTCCACCATGTCGGCAAGCATCTGCTTGAACGCCATCTTCTGCTTCTTGGGGAGCCCGAGTGCTCCACGCAGCTGGCTTCCGACCATCGGCTCGTCGCGCAAAATTGCAATAATCTGTTCCTCACTGGGTAAACGCTGTGCCATATCAGGCCTCCTTTGTGCCGCTTTCGGCATCTAATTTCGCTTGTGCAAGTTCCGCTTGCTTGTAGGGCATCGCTGACTCCACCAAATCGTGCAGTTCGTCGCGCAGTTCTGCCATGCTCTTGTCCGCATAGTCGCTGGCCTTCACCATCGGGTGGATAACCATCCTGACTTCGCCTCCGCGGATGGACCACTTGACCTTCGGGAGAATTTCCCCGGTGTTCACGAGCGTGATGGGCAAGATGTCAAAGTTCTGGTCCTTCGCCATGCGGAAGATTCCGTTCTGGAACTTGAGCATATGGCCGTCTTCGGTGCGGTGGCCTTCGGGGAATACGGCGAAGTTGTAGCCGTTCTTGATGCGTTCTGCGACAAGCTTTCCCATGCCTGCGTTCATGCGCGGGTTCTTGTGCACGGGAATGCAGCCGATGCTGCTGATGACCCAGCCGAATACGGGGGCCTTCCAGAGGCTAGCCTTTGCCATGAAGGCAGCGTTGCCTATTGCGGGCCAGATGACGTTGATATCGAGGAAACTCTGGTGGTTCGCCACGATGACAAAACCCTTGCGGCCTTTCGGGATGTTCTCTTCGCCTTCTATCTTTATCTTGATTCGGAACAACTTAAAGGCGATGTGCGTGAAGAAGAACTGGCAGACGTTCGTGATTTCTTCCTTGTGTCCGCGGATGTATCCTTTGTATATAATGTAGGGTACGCCGAGGATAATCATGCCGACAAAGACGACGAGGTAGTATAGGGTTGCAAGTATTGCGCGCATAAATCAATCCGTGTTGTATTTCTGTTCATAATGTATATTTTTTAGACCGGAAGGGGAACGAAAAATGCTAATTTTCGCCTACATTCTTTTTAATAAGGAGGAAATATGAAAAAGTTCATTCTCGCGTTGGCTATTCTAGCCACATCGGCTCTCGCAATTTCTCAACCCCATACGCATGACGGATTTTTCTTGAATCTCACATTGGGCTTGAGCTACCAGAATTTCGGTTACGAATATAAGGCTACCCGTTATGAAGGCATGACGATTGAAGGCGACGGCATTTCGCTCGACGCAGATACCAAGATCGGTGGCTGCGTGGCTCCGAACCTTGCCCTGCATCTGACTATTACGGAAGTGCAGAACCTTTCTGACCTGGAACTCAAGGATGAGTACGAACGGACCGTTGCGACTACGAACCAGAGCGAAAGTCTCATCTTGTTCGGTTTCGGTGCTACCTACTACTTCTTGGACAACATGTTCGTTACCGGAAGTTTCGGCTTGTCTGTGTTTACCATCGAAGAGGTGGGCAACTCTAGAGCGGGTGGATCCTCCGAAGCGGGTATCGGTTTCCAGGTCGGTGTCGGCAAGGAATGGTGGGCCGGCGACGAATGGGGAATGGGCATCGTAGGGACGCTTACCTACGGCAGCGCCGACGACAAGGACGATATCGGCGAGATGTCCGCGTATGGCGTGGGCGTCAAGTTCACGTTGACGTTTAATTAGACCCTAAATTAAACCTTAATCTTCCAGTCTAATGTTTGGCCGGCGGCGAGGGGGACGACGCCGTTTACGACTGCAGGCACGGTCCACTTTTCCTGCACGACTTCGACCTGCTTGGTGGTCCGTGGGAGCCCGTAGAAATCGGCTCCGAAACCGGCGATAAAATCGGGCAGCTTGTCGAGGTGGCCGGCCCGTTCAAATTCCTGGACCAGCAGGGGGAGGGCCACCGGGGCGCTGTAGACGCCCGCCGCCCCGCACGGGCATTCCTTTTTGCCCTGCTGGTGCGGGGCGGAGTCCGTGCCGAGGAAAAACTTCGGGTTGCCGCTGAAGGCGGCCTCGCGGATGGCGGCACGGTCTTCAGGCCGCTTCGGGAGCGGCTTGCAGAAGTGGTGCGGCCTGAGGGCGTCGCCTACGATGTCATCGAGAGTCATCATCAGGTGGTGTACCGTGAACGTCGCCGCCACGTTTGCGGGCAGCCGCTTCACCGCCTCGACCGACTTTGCGGAACTCAGGTGCTCAAAGACGATTTTCAATTTCGGGAACTTAGCCGCAAGCGTCTCTACGCGCTTGATGAATGCGGGCTCGCGGTCCAGGCAGAATTCACCGGGTTCCTCGCCGTGCACGCAAAGAACGAGCCCGAGTTTTTCCATCATCGCGACTACCGGGAAAACCGCCTCGAAGTCGCTGATGCCGTCTGCGCTGTTCGTGGTGACGCCTGCAGGGTAGTACTTTCCGGCGACGACGCCTACCGCCATCATGTCCTTCAAGTCCTGCTCCGTGTAGTTCGGGTTCAGCTTGAAGGTCATGAGCGGGACAAAGTCAGGCCGCACGTCCTTCGCGGCATCCAATATCTGCGCTTTATATTCGGCAATCGCCTTCGCGCTGGTCATCGCGGGTACGGTGTTCGGCATAATGATGGCGCGGCCAAACTGGCTCACCAGATCGCGCACGTAGCCGGGCATCAGGTCGCCCTGGCGCAGGTGTGCATGAAAATCGTCTGGAAGAGGAAGGAGCATTATATAAACCTTTTTTCTTTCGTCTATAGGCCGCAGGCCGTTCTTTCGTCTAGTCTACCCGCTGGTACGCAAGTCGCGGAAGAGTTCCTTCGAAATAGCCGTATCGCTGTGTAGCCACTCGTCAAAGTAACGCGGTTCGGTCAACTGCTTGTGCGTGAGGAAGGTTATCTTGCAGTTCAGTTCCTTGGCCACCATGAGGTCGTGCGTCACGATGATGATGGTCGTCTTGAACAGCGTACGCATGTTGTCGATAAGCGGGAGCAGGTTGCGGCGATTGTAGTTGTCGAGACCTGCGGTCGGTTCGTCCATCAGCAGTAACTGCGGGCCCATCGCCCAGCTGCGGGCAATCGCCACACGCTTCTGCATGCCCACGCTAAGCATGTGCGGGAAAAAGTCGGCATAGTCGCGCACGCGCATCAGGTCCATTGCCATGCGGACCTTGTCCTCGATCTCGGTGGCGGAACCGACCTTGTGGTAGCGCAGCGGGAGCGCGATGTTGTCGCGCACGCGCAGGTTCGAGATGAGTGCCCCGTTCTGGAACACGAGCCCCACCTGGCGCTTGGCGATGTTCAGTGCGGTAAGCCTTTCGGGCGGAATGTATTCGCCGAAGATATACATCTTGCCGGCATTGGGGCGTGCAAGCCCAGAAATCACGCGGAGCAGTGCGCTCTTGCCCTGGCCCGAACCGCCGCCGATGCAGATGGTCTCGCCCTTCTGCACGACAAGGTTTGCACCCGAGATAAGTTCCTGCTCGCCCGGCTGTATGCCCGATTCGAAGAACCCCAGCGGTCTCGGTTTCGAGATCGAGGTGCCGACCAATCCCCGGTAGGAAAGGTGCAGGTCTTCGAGTCTGAGGGCTTCGTTATACATTAGATGATCTTCGAGATTTCGTTAAAGTAATCGATAAAGTAGAACAGTGACAGGAACACGTCGGCACAGACAATGTAGAAGAAGGACTTGATGACGGACCTGCCGGTAGCCTTCGGCACCTGGCGAATGTCGCGCGGAATATTCATGGCCTGGTAGCAGGCGTTCGTGGTAATGATGCAGCCGAACACAATCGGCTTGACGACGATGAAGATAAAGTCCGTGAATGTCAGGGCTTTCAGGATTTCGGTAGAAAGGTAGTCCCAGGTGAGCTGGAGGTTGAGCGCGTTTCCGGTAAGGGCTATGGCGATTTTCGTCATGAGGTAACCCGCACAGATGGCACTCGTGCTGAACACGATGTTCATGATGAATGTGGCGATGGCGCCTCCGATGAGCCCCGGCATCACGAGGTAGCGCACGGGGTCCACGCCCATCGTGGCAAGCGCGTCCACTTCGGAATTGATGACCATGCCGCCGATGTAGGTGGTGAGCGATGAACCACTACGGCCTGCTATGAGGAATGCCGTGAGGATTGGTCCCAGCTCGCGGATGATGACCACCACCATGAGCCCGCCGACCACGTCGTCGAACCCCATCTTGCCCATCATGGTAATGACTTCGATGATGACGACCGTGCCGAAGAGGGTGGCCACCACAAAAAGAATCGGGAAAATTTCGACACCGGTAAAGAAAGTCTGCAATATGATGTTGCGCGAGTCGGTCTTGAAACTGCGGCTCTTGTTGAACAGCGACATTAAGGCACGGACAAACAGCGCGATCTCTTGCCCCACGGGTCTGCGGAGCAGGAACAAACCCAAGGCGTGGAACTTGCGTCCCACGAGGGTAAGCTTCTTATCGTTCGTCTGTACTTCCATCTACAATGTTCGTCCCGTTTATCGCACTCAGTATGTCTTGCCAGAGCGTTGCAATCCCGTGTCCCTTGACGGCACTTACGCAGAGGGGCTTCTCGGGTAGGGAAAGGCGTTCCTGAATCTGCCTCAGCCCTTTCGCCAGTTCCGACTGGTTTACCTTGTCCCGCTTGCTGGCAATCACCAGCACCGGGCAGCCCGTATTACGGATGCTCTCCACCGTATCGATGTCGGTGGGGGTGCCTCCGTGGCGTATGTCCACCAGGTACACAAGCCCGCGCAGGTTCTTGCACTTTTCCACGTATTCGCGGATAAATTCGGACATCTGGTCGCGCTTCGTGTTGCTCACCTTGGCAAAGCCTACACCAGGTAAATCTACAAGAAAAAACTGGTTGTTGACTTTGAAGAAATTGATTTCGCGGGTCTTTCCGGGGGTAGAACTGACCTTGACCAGCTTTTTTTGCCCCATGAGGGCGTTCATGAGCGATGACTTGCCCACGTTGGAGCGCCCGAGGAAGGCTACCATCGGGAGCCGTTCTTCGGGGAGGCCCTTGAGGCTGACTGCCGCCTTCACGAATTCCGCAGACGTGACGGTGAAATCGCCGAACTTTACCGGGTTCACAGGCTTACCCTCCCTTCGAAGGCACGGAGCATGGTTACCTCGTCCACGAACTCGAGGTCGCTACCCATCGGGATACCGCGGGCAAGGCGCGTACGCTTGACGTTTGTGCCGGCGAGCATGCGGTCTATCATGAGCGACGTGCTGTCGGCCTCCGGGCTAGACCCGAGGGCGAGTACCAGTTCCTCGATGCCCTCGTCCTTGATGCGCGCTACCAGCTGGGGCAGGTGCAGGCTTTCGGGCCCGATTCCATCCAGCGGGGAAATCACGCCGCCGAGCACGAAGTACAGGCCCTTGAATACGCCCGAACGTTCGAACGGCATGATGTCTGAACTTTTTTCCACCACGCAGAGCGACTTGGCTCCTGCGCGTGATGTGCAGGTGGAGCACGTGTCGAGGTCGGTGAACGCGTGGCACTTGGGGCAGGGGTGCACCCTGTCGGCCGCGTTGGTGAGGCTCGTGGCAAAGCGCTCCACGTCGGCTTTCGGTTTGGAAAGTACGTGATAGGCGAGGCGGCGGGCGGTCTTGTGCCCGATACCCGGCAGGTTCGAAAACTCTGCGATCAATGCCTCGAGGCTTTCCGGTTCAACGCTCATGGGCCCACGTATACGCGTCGTTCACACAACGGTTCAACAAGGTAGAAGAAATTTTCAAGTCCTTCAGGAGTACGAGAATCTTCTGCTGGTCGTCCTGCTCGACGGCGTCGGCAAGCTGGAGCAGTTTACCCAGGCGGCCGGAACGCTGGAGCAGCGCCTCGCGGATGTCCTCGTCTGCGCCGGATTCGGTAAGGATGCTTTCGAGCGGGGCGCCGACGAGCGCGTCCATGCGGCTGATGAGCCCGACCATGAATGCCTTTGCGGGCAGGTCGTTGTCGGTGCCGCTCACCACGCGGGCCAGTATCTCGAGGAACTTCGCGCGGTGGCTTGCGTTCTGGAACAGGGGCGAACTCTGTGGCGTCATGCCCATCTCGGGGCGGGCGTACAGCATAAGCATCAGCCATTCCTGGATGTTCCGCATGCCGATCCACACGATGGCGTCGCGCACGTTCGCGATGTTCTGGCTCCTGAACTGCGCGTCGGAGTTCACGAAGCGGAGCAGGTTTGCGGCCACGTCGCCGTATTCCGAGAGGCACTCGCACAGTTCGTCGAGGCTCGGGTGCGTGCGGAGCAGGAGCAATATGCGGAGAATCGCCGCGGAGGTCGCGTCAATCTTCTTTCCGGTCACGAGTTCGGGCTTCGCGAAGAAGAACCCCTGGAAGTAGTCATACCCTGCGGCGAGGCACTTCTTGAAGCTCGCCTTCGTTTCCACCTTCTCGGCGAGAATCTTGATGTTCTTCGCCTTGAAGAACGCGGCGGCCCGCGCCATGTCGTCGTCGCTGTTTTCTACCAGGTCCATCTTCACGTACGAGATGAACGGGTAGAGCGGGGCGCAGCGCTTGAGGAACTCGTCATTGAAGATGAAGTCGTCGAGCGCGATTTCGAACCCGCGGGCGTGGTAGTGCGCGACGGCCTTCACGAGGGCGTCGTCGACTTCCACGTCTTCGAGAACCTCGAGCACAAAGCAGCGCGGGTTCAAGAGCCCGAACAGGTTGTCGAGCAGCATGTCGCGGCTGCAGTTCACAAAAGCCTTGTGGTCGCCGATGAGCTTCGGGAGCCCGATGTTGTTGAGCACGTTTTCGAGCACCTGGGCGGTCGCGAGCATGTCGCTTGCAATCACCGCGGTATCGCTCGTGGGCGAGTCGCGGAACAGAAGTTCGTAGGCGAAAATCTTCCCGTCCCGGTCGAGGATGGGCTGGCGTGCTAGGTAGGCAAGAGAATGCATACTAGATTCGTGCGCTCTTGATACCGAACAGGAGGATACTGCGGGCGCCAGCGTCCCAGAGCTTGTCCATGATGGAGTTCGCCTCTTCTTGCGGGACCATCGCCTTCACGGAGTACCACTCGCGGCCGTGCAGCTTGGTCACGGTCGGGGCGTCGAGCCCGGGCGTGAGTTCGCATGCCTTCTGCAGGAGTTCTGCCGGGCAGTCGTACTCGATCATCATGTACGACTGGGCCACGAGCTTGCCCTCGATGCGGCGGATAAGCGTGTTGACTTCTTCGAGTTCGGTCTTCTGCGGGTTGCAGAACAAGGCGGCGTTGCTGCGGAACAGCGGGTCGCCCACGATGCGGAGCCCTGCCTGCTTGAGGGTCGTGCCGGTTTCCACCACGTCGACGATGGCGTCTGCGACGCCGAGGCTCACGGAGATTTCAACGGCGCCCTCGAGCACCACGAAATCCATCGGCTTCTTGTAGAAGTCTTCTACGATGTTCGGGAAACTGGTGGCGATGGTCTTGTCCTTCAGTTCGTCGAGGCTCTGCACCGGGCTTTCGTTCGGGACGGCGGCGCACATCTTGGAGGCGCCGAAGGGGAGGTCCAGAACCTTCACCGCGGGGCTCTTCGCTTCGGCGTTGAAGTCGATGCCGGTGATGCCCGCATCAATGATGCCACGGCCCACGTACATCGGGATGTCGCTCGGGCGGAGGAAGAAGAATTCGATTCCGTTCTTGGTATCGAGCTGAGTCAGAGTCTTGTAGGGCTTGGATGCCTTGTAGCCGCAGGCCTTCAGGAGTTCCTGCGTGGGTTCGAAAAGCATGCCCTTGTTCGGGAGAGCTACCTTGATCATAGTTTCGCGTACACCTCTTCGAGAGTTAAGCCCTTTTCGGCCATCATCACGGCCACGTAGTAGAGCACCTGGGAAAGTTCGAGGCACTGGGCGTCGCGGCTTTCGAAGCGGGCGGCCTGCCAGCTTTCGGCGGCTTCTTCCACGAGCTTCTTGCCGATGGCGTGCGGACCCTTCTTGAACAGTTCCGTGGTTCCCTTGCCTTCGGGCATTTCCTTCTTGCGCTGGCATGCCAGGGCGTACATTTCTTCAAACGTCATGATAGACCTCTTTATGTTTTTTTCAGAAAAAAAAGATAGAAAAAAAACTTTTAAAGTCTGGTATGAAATTTACGCGGGAGGGGCCCCAGCTCAGAGTTGCGAAGGCCGCACGGGCCCCTCCCTGCACCCTCCCCATCCTTGGCCGACGCCTTCCACTTATTAAACTGTTTATTTCGTATAGAAATAAGCATATAGCTTGAAATAAGACGTATCTTGCGAAACAAGTTATATTTTGAGCGTGCAGAAGAGAAAGAAAAAGAAAATCATCGGTATTGCGGTTGCGGCTTGCGTGGTTGCGGCGGTTGTCTTTGCGGTGCTATACGCTCGGGGGGCTTCCGCCGACGAAAAACCGCACGAGACCAGGCCGCTTTTCGATGTACTCGACAGCGCGAACATGATGCTTGTGACTCCGGTAGGGCTCGGCGACCGCGCCAAGGGCAGGGTGATTAGCGGACGCACCTACCAGAACTTTGTTCAGCTGCTGCGCCTTGCCGACGCGAAGGAAACGCTACTCGACACGTTCCATACGGAATGTGCGACGGGCGTGCGTGTACAGCTCTTTTATGATACTTTGTCTGTAGCGGAACTGCGCATTGCCGAAAAAATCGGACGTGTCGGTGACGATACCGGCGTGTGGGTGCCCGAGAAGCCTGTGACGATGGGGAAGGTGAACGTATTCCTGCGCAATCAGGGCGTGAAATTCCGGCCATGCCCCATAGGGACGGCAGAAGTGTCGGGTGAACCCGACTTTGCCCTGGACGGGATGATTCTTGAACGCGATACGGCTCTCAGTACGCCCCTTTACGACTTGCTGAAGGATTCGGAGCGCGCGGTAGTCCGCTTTTCGAGAATTGTCATGCCGAAGAACCTTGCGGACAAGAAAAATAAAATTGAAGCTGTTCAAGGATTACATAAACGCGGGAATGTTGAACTCGACTCCAGCCAGCTTCAGGAACTGCTTTCGCTGCTGCGCACACCTAAGCGGGAATCCTTTTCCGGTGGGTGCCTGTGCTTCTCTAGGGCGACAATCTCGTTCTACCAGGATTCCGTAAATACATTCAGGTTGCATGTAATCGGAAGTGACTACGGGACTTTCGAAAAGCACAATCTACTGTCGGACGTCGGTGCGAGCGGCTTATGGGAAAGTGCAAACCCGCAGGCGCTTAGGGCGTTCTTTGACCGCATCAGGGCCCCGCTGGAAGAAGCGGAGCGGGGAAAACTCCCGATAGAGACGCCAGTACTGATACTAAAGTGAACCCTACCGGATCCGCAGCTTCTTCTGCTGGTAAATGGACTGCCCGCCGTTGCTGGTGTATGCCGCCACGCAAACGATAAAGAATGCGGGGAGCAAGTCGAACCCGAAAACTTCTGCGCCAATAAGCATCGGGGCAAACAGCGTGTTGGTCGCAGCCCCGAACACGGCGGCGTACCCGAGGGCCGCGGCAAGCGGGAGCGGAACTCCGACCATCGTCGCGACAAAAGTGCCGAATGTCGCCCCGATGGCGAATAGCGGGGTTACCTCGCCGCCCTTGAACCCGACGGCGATTGTCACGATGGTAAGCGCGAATTTCAGGAACCAGTCAAACGCGTAGATGCCGTTTGTCGCATTCGCCGCAGAACCGGAGAAAATCATGTCGATAAGGTTCGTGCCGAGGCCCGCGTAGCGTCCCTGCCAGAATACGAGCAAAAGCACGCTTATCGCGATGCCCCCGATGGCGATCCGCTTGACGGGGTTGGGGAACTTCTTGCCGATAAACGATTTCGCGAGCGAGAGAACCTTGGCGAACCCGCCGCCCACAATCCCGAATAGCGCGCCGAGGATTGCAAGTCTCAGAATGAAATTGATATCTAGCCCGTAATCGTTCCAGAGAATTCTGGCGGTACTGTCTGGAAAAATGTCGTTCATCGCGACAGCGATGCCCTCTCCGAACATCTGCGATACCTTGCATGCGGTAAATGCGGCGACCGTTGCGGGCAGGAGTGCGGCCAACTCCAGGTGGCCGGCGAGCAGTACTTCGAGGGCGAGCGCTATTGCCGCGAGCGGGGTCTGGAAGAGCCCCGCGAAGCCCGCCGCCATGCCTGCGACAAGCAATACGCGGCTCGCGTTCTCGAAGTGGAACCTGGTGCTGATGTTGTGCCCGAGGGTGGCACCGATCTGCATCGCGACGCCTTCACGGCCGGCACTGCCCCCGAACAGGTGCGTGAGCCACGTGCCCGCAATGACCATCGGGATCATACGGAGCGGAATATTGCTTTCCTTGCCGTGGGCGACCGCGAACACCATGTCCATCCCGCGTTCGGTCCCCTTGCCGAACTTCTTGTATGCAAATGCAATCAATACACCTGCAAATGCGAGTACCGGAATCCAGTAAAGCGGGTGCGCATCGCGCAGATTGCTGAAATAAAGCAGCCCTGACCCGAAAAATGCGGTAAGCACGCCCACGATGGCACCGAGCACGAGGGCCACTGCCGTAAGGATGGGCGTGGAAAGCCATTTTTGAACAAATTCGCGTGTTTTCGCCTTCATCTGTTCCTTCGCCATCTTCATCATCTGCTCCTTCATCTCGGGAGACATGCCGGCGAACTGTTCCTTGAACTGGTTATACTTTCCAAAATCCCTAAAATTCATGGGTAAACCTCAATTGCGTGTGCAATTTAAAAAATTCGCCTATCTCAAATAATCAAAATTTTATAATTTGTACTACAAAAGGAGGACTTGTGAAAAAGTATCTGTTGCCGTCACTGCTCGTGGCACTTCTCTCTCTTTCTTGTTCAGATGAATCCAGTACCCCTGGGTCTCTTGATTTTCCCGAGGAACTCGACCCCTCCAAGGAAGCCTCTAAGGACTCTTCCAAGGAAGGCGCTCTCGTGACGATTCTTGCAGGGAGCGTGCAAGGGGAATCGCTCAAGGAAGCAAGTGCTGTGCTGTTTGAGCTTGATAAAAATCTGGTCCAGACGGGGACTGCCATGATGGGGATGCTTGACTCCAAAGACCATTACTCGGTCTCCACTACCGGCTTCACTTCCCCGTATGCAGAACTCATCGTGTCCGGCAAGTCCGTGCAGCCCTGTTCCGGCAAGGAAGTTGATTCCAAGATATCGGTCATTGTCGACCTGTCCAAGGATTCTACCGTAAGCCTGAACCTGTTCTCTGTCTTCTTTTCGGAAAGGTTGAAGGAACTCGTGAAGAACAGTAATATGGAAATTTCGAAGGCCTGGGAACAGGCGGAAAAGGAAGTGCGTACGCTCTTTGCCTTGCCCGAAGGTGACGTGGCTCTTGAAGCGTTTGCCGCCTCTGCGCTTATGGATCGTCTTGGAGAAAGGGCTATCGCGAAGAGCGCTCCTCAGTGGCGCAGCGAACTTGCCGAAACCTTCTCGCATGGCGGTGATTTTACCAAGAACGATACTATCCGCGTTATTGGCGGGGTTGCTCTCTTCTATGACATTTCTGCAGGCGAACTGGATTGGTGCCGCGACATCAAGAATAAAGTCTTTGAAAAAAAGGCGGTCCAGGCCTACATGCACACCCTTTGGCTTTCGATACTTGACGCGGAAGAATGTACGGAAGAACGGCAGGGCGAAATCCACCCGGTATTTGACCCGAAGAAATCGCTCACTTACGTGCAGGAGAGTTTCCCCGTCTATAAGTGTGACTCGGGAGCGTGGCACTATGCGTTCGGTTACGAGAGAATGAATGTTACGGATACGGCCGGTCGGGTCGACGGGGACTATCTCAGGCGGGAGGGCTACTCCTATGTCTATGACGAGGTAACAGGATGGCGCTACGCGAATCCTTCCGAGGACGAGTACAAGTCCGGTTGCACAAAGTCCCGCGAAGGGATTTACCTTTCGACTGCGGTATGCATGGGCGGAAGTTGGGTCTCGGTTCCCGAATCAACTTCGGATACCCAAGGTCTTGAATGCGTCGCGGATGACTCGCTGGTCTATGGCCGGTTTACACATGCGGCTTACGTGTGTGAAGGCGGTTCTTTTTACAAGGTTACGGAAATGGACGAGAAGCTTGGCCGCTACTGCACCAAGAAGACCCTCGGCGATACCGCGTATGCCGGGCTCACGCCCTTCCTTTGCAGGGATGACTGGACGCTTATCCCGCCGGATTCCCTGGACGAATGGCTGAAGGATTCCCGTGACGGAAACAGCTACCCGATCGTGCGCATGGGTAGCCAGCGCTGGATGGGCGCGAACCTCAAGTATGTGGATTCGACTGCGAGCCCGAACCTCGCGGGCAATCTCTGGAGGCCTGCGTTCTACTCCTGGACTGCGGCGATGGACCTGCCCGAAGGCACCGACCCCGCTACATACGAGTTCACGTTGCCGCACAGGGGCATTTGCCCCGAGGGCTGGCACATGCCGACCAAGGCGGAGTGGGATTCGCTCTTCGCGTTTGCCGAGAAGTTCGGCCCGCAGGGCAAGCTCGCGCATAGCCTGATGGGGGGCATCTCGTGGGGCGTCGTGAGCGATGCGATGAAACCCCTGGATACCTTCGGGTTCAATGTTGTCGCTACGGGCCGTCGCGAACTGGACGGATCGTACAAGAACGACGCGTCGCATGCCTATTTCTGGTTCGTGACCCAGGAAGAGGGCAAGTACCAGTACTACTACCTGTGGAACTCGAAGGACGATGTCTATGTGGGTAAGTCCGCCGGGCCTGACCTGGGCCTAAGCGTGCGGTGCGTGGAAGACGCCAAGTAAGGAGGATTGAATATGAAGAAGAGTTTCTTTGCATGTATTAGTTTGTCGCTTTTCACCGCGGCGGCGCTTTCCGCCTGTTCCGGCGATTCTGCTTCCACGAAGGTTCTCGACAATCCCGAGACTCCCGAGAATCCAGATAATCCGGAAAAGACTTCGTTCTACGCCGGATCTGTCAGTGGTAGCGTCGAGGCCGAAAATTACCTCGAAGGTGCGAAGGTGGAACTGTTCGAACTCACGGACGGCATGGAGAGGTCGGGCAAGTCGGTAACCGGGAGCATCGATGCCGCGGGGAACTATACGGTTGTCGCAGATTCGTTCACCTCCCCGTATGCGGAGATTGTCATATCCGGGATGGCCAAGTGGCCCTGCATGCGGCGTGAATACAAGTCGTCGATTTCTAGCGTTGTCGATCTCGCGAAGGATTCTTCCGTGAACCTGAACATGTTTACCGACCTCGCATCCGCGAAGGCGAAAAAGCTCGTGAAGGACAAGGGCGAGACTTTTGCGGAAGCCTGGGAACAGGCGGAGAAGGACGTGCGCAAGTGGTTCGCGCTTGGGAGCGATAGCCCGTCGCTCAAGTCCCTCCGCATCGACGGCAGCAACCGCTCGGTGGAACTGCTTACGGCAACGGTGTTGCTCGAGAAATTTTTCCCGACAACCACGGCACAGGACTTTGGCGAAATCCGCCAGGGCGCATCTAGCCTTTTTGCAACGTTGGACAACCTTTCGGATGACGAGATTTTCTATTCGCTAGGGTTCCTCGCGTATGCGATTGACTTGGATTACGGTCGCGGTCAATGGTGTATGGATGGGGCGGATTTCTATCCGGAATCTAGCGAATTCCGGACGTATGCGCACTTACTCTGGCTGTCTCTCATGGGCGAAACGGAATGTTCCTTCGACTTGAAGGATTCCGTGCACAAAACAAAATTTGCCGTAACTAGTTCTGTCGTGCGAGTGCCGAAGTATTACACCTGCGATGGCACAAAGTGGAAATTTGCCGGGATAGAAAGCATGCCGCTGCGTTACCCCGATGCCGAGGACGGCCTGTTCGTGTACGACGAACTTGGTAAGGCATACGTGTTCGACAAGGAATCTGGCTGGCGCTATGTTACAAAGGCGGAACTCGACCTGGAAGTGGGTTGTATCAAGTCCCGCAAGGGCAAGATTGAAAACGCGTATTTCTGCTCTGACTCCGGCTGGGTAAAAATGCCCAAGCTCGACCAGAATCTCGGAGCCTTCTGCAACAGCGATACCCGCGGCGATACCGTGCACGTCGGGTATTCTTCCTTCGTTTGCGACAGTGCCTGGAAGGTCATCCCTGCCGACACGCTGGATGAATGGGTCGAGGACCCGCGCGACGGCAAGTCGTACCTGATTGTACCCATGGGGAGCCAACGCTGGATGGGCGCGAACCTCAGGTACAGGGATTCCGTAAAGACTCCGAACCTGGCCGGCAACACCTGGTGCTTCGAGAACTGGGAATCGTACTGCTCCGGGCCCTACGGCGTGCTGTATTCCTGGACTGCGGCGATGGACTTGCCCGATGACGTCAAGGCCGATACCGTGAAACTCAAGCTGCCGCACAGGGGTATTTGCCCCGAGGGCTGGCACGTGCCCTCCAAGGCGGACTGGGACACGCTTTTTGCCTTTGTCGAGAAGTACGGCCCCGAAGGGAAACTTGCTCTCACGTTGATGGGCAAAAAGGACTGGGCCGGCGGTGCGCATACGCCGACGCTGAACACGTTCGGGTTTGACGCGCTCCCGTCGGGCCGTCGCAAGGTGGACGGAACTTACGAGGGTGAATACCGGAATGCCTATTTTTGGTACACTGCCGAAACATTCAAGAAACTGCCGTATTACTACATGACATACGCTGAGCCCGATATCGGTGAAAGTTCGTTCGGCGATACGGACTGGGGTGCCGCTGTGCGTTGTGTGGAAGATGCGAAGTAGGTGAGGTGCATGATGAATTTGCAGAACAGGATTTTGCCGCTTGTGGCCGCGATGTTACTTTGTCTGGTGGCCTGCTCAAAGTCGAACGATGCCACCTCCGAAATCGACGACCCGAACAAGGATGCAGACAAGCAGGTGTCCGAGCAGGTGCACGCCCGTAGCATTAGGGCTTGGTCTGAACTTTCTTTTTCGGGCCAGACCGCCTCGGTGCATGTATTGGAACTGGATTCCCTGCTGAACGAGACGGGCCGTGAATTCAACATGGAGAAGGAAGAGGGTAAGGGATTTTTTGTCGATTCCATCCCGCTGAGGGGGGACTATGCCTTACTGCGTTCCGAGAATTTCGAGATTCGGTACATCCGTGTACCCGGTGCGGAATACAAGTCCGACAGGAAGCTGTCCTTCGACATACTGGTAGACCTTTCGGATACGGTACCGGCGTTCATATCGCTTGCGGGGCATTTCGTGACCGGTCGTGCGCGTTTCCTTGTGGCGCAGGGCGTTTCTCCCGATTCTGCGGTGAGGCTCGCGAATACTGAACTGCTCAACGTGTTCTCTTTCGTTTCTGATTCCGTAGGGGACGAATCGATTCTGTCGTCCGCAAATTATTCCGATGCGAATGAAGCGGCGTATGTCATCCAGAAGGCCTTTGAACCGTTCATTCCGGCGGAAATGTACGACGACGTGAAGTCTGCGTTCGAAGAAGCCTTTTTCTCGACAGGCTCTTTCACGTATTTCGACGTGTTTACCGGCGCTGCGGACAATCTTGCAGATTCCTCCCTGCACAGCTCGTTTATTTACGGTTACGATGACGGAACAATAGAAAAGCGCGTTGTCGCCGGGGAAATTTTTAGGCGGCAGTTCTTCGCGAAGATCCTCGGCCTGGGGGCCTGCAAAAAGGACAACCTTTGTGAAATCAGGACGCTGAAGGATTCCCTGAGTAGGTTCGACGGTGGCGAGTTCGTATGCGATTCGCTCGGCTGGCACATTTCTTCGAAAGTGTTACGCAATACCTGCACTTACGGGCCTGCGAAAGGCTACGAGATGCGCAGGGGTGCGCTTGATACCACCGAGTGGTTCTATTATCACGATTTTTTCGAGAGGTGGCAGGAATGCGATGAAATAGAAAGCGTCATAGGCATGTGCTATGAGGAACGTGAGGGCGAATACGGAGCCATAAACGACAGTGCCTTCTACTATTGCTATAACCGCTTGTGGCTGGATGTCCCGCGTGACGAGTACTACGCGAATTTTATCAAGTGCGATTCTGCCGAGAGGTACATCACGTTTGCGAGCGATTCCACGACTCCCTTCTACTGCGAGTACGGTACCCTGCGTTCGTTGACGGATGCTGAACGCACCTTGTATTACAACACGAACGGCCTCAAGTGCGATACCGTGCCTGACCTGATGCTGGGTAACGATTCCGTGACCAAGTATGTGTGCGATGCTGGCCACGTGCGCGTTGCAACTGACCTGGAGGCGAAGGCGAATCGCGGCTGCACGAGTTACAATTACGACGAAATCGCGAAGATTGAATACTCGATCTACCGTTGCCGTGGGCAGTGGAAGTACTTCAAGGATTCGCTCTACCGCGATACGGTTACCGATGCACGTGACGGGCAGAAGTACCCGCTTATCGGCATGGGTTCGCAACTCTGGTTTGCGGCCAACCTGAATTTCGAGACTGACAGCAGTTGGTGCTACAACGACTCGGCTGCAAACTGCGACAAGTATGGGCGCCTCTACCGTTTGGCAGAGGCCGCGGCAGTCAAGGAAGATTCTCTGCTGTGCCCCACTGGGTTCCATGTGCCGGACAAGGACGAGTTCGAGGCGTTCACCGATTTTGTGTCGCAGTGGCGCCCTTCGGGCGAATCGCTCTCTCCGGTGCTTAAGAGCAAGTCTTCTGGTGGCATGGACTACTTCGGGTTTAATGCGGAACTTGCCGGAGTGCGCAACGACGGCGCATTCAACTACATGGGCAATGCCTACTACATGTGTTCAAGGGGGTTGCCTACGGCGAATTCCGTGCGTCGCTGGCGCTTGGCTACGGACCTCTCGTTCACCTACGACACAGTATCGAAAACAGCAACCTGCTATATACGCTGTGTTAAAGATTAGGGCGGGGGTGTGAGACTAGGGAGGACGTACGCACGGCTAGTCCTCCCTAAGACCCTCCTGACGCGCGGCTGTGTTGGTTATTTCAGTATCACGTTGCGGCTTATTTTTCCTGCTTTGATGATGTAGTTTCCTGGTGCCGGAAGTGTGATGCTCGTGAAATTTCCGTTAAACGATTTTACGACAATTAAATGTCCAAGGGAATCGAAAATGCGCACTGAATGTCCCTGAATTTCTGACATCGTAATCGTCAAGCCATTCGTTGTCAGAACAAAGGGTTTCCGCAAGGTTGACCGTACCACAACCGGGTGCTCCTCAGAAGAACTTGATAGAGTGACTGAAGAACTTGATTCTTGCGTATTTGACGAACTTGATGAAACGCTTATAGACGATGAAGAAAGTATACTTGAGGAGGATGTGGCAATGCTTGAGGAACTTTCTGCACTGGAACGTCCGCATGTAGCGTAATACATTTTTTCGGATGTAACAGGTTCAATGTCAGGCGTCCAACCCACAAATTGATAACCGGCAACCTCGCAAACAGGAATTTTCTCCTTGTATTCGGGCATTTCCCCATAAGCAAGGTTATTTGTCTGTAGCGTATCCATTCCGGAGATGAATGAAATTTTATACAAGATAACTTCGTATTTGGCAATTAAAGTTGTGATGGTCCCGGGAACGAATTGCTCACCCGGTTGTCCAATCAACTGATTACCATAGTACCAGCCAACAAAATTGTATCCTGTTTTTATAGGGGCATCCGGCAAGGTAATTTCTGCAGTTTTGTCGGTAATCACAAATTCTGTTATGACTGCATCGGACTCAGTCTTGAAAACCAGTGTTTCAATAGTAGAATTTTTTTGAACATAGTTGGCATATAAATTATAATCCCCATTGATGATTGATTTTGAGTCAATTACTTGCGTTCCGTAAGTCCAATAGCCAAACATCATATCTTCATCGGCATCGCTTGGGTCTGGATCATTTGGCATATCGATTATCTTTCCAGTATAGTCTGTAAAACTTTCGCCAATTTCGTACTTGTTCACGTTAATGACCTTGGAAGAATCCCAAAAGGTTACTTTATATATGGCGTGATTATCCTTGTCGGCAAAAATTGGATAATTTTTGCCATGCTTACTCCAATAACCTGTATTTTCTAGTGTCCCTCCGCAAGTGTTCAACATCCAGGCGAAACTTTCTGTTTGGGCATTCGTTGTGCTTATGCCCGTTCCCAAGGAGTCAAATTCATATCCAAGCAAATCTTTGTCGTAAAATAGACAATTGTTTTGTAATGCTTTTCTGTTGGTTCCATTGGTAATGGAATCCGCAATGCTAAGCGAACCTGAGGAAGGTTTAACAAAAGTGCATCCCATAATTCCGTTTGCAGAACGACGGGAAATCACGTTTCCCTTGTTCAAATTGGCAAGGAGTCCCAAAGGGCTACTGCTCAGCGTTGATGTTTTGTACCAATATCCTACAATTCCGCCAGTACATTCATTGGAGGCGTGATTGAGAGTTGTTTTTATTGCACCGCTATTTATGTTGTTTGAAATATATCCTGGGGCAGTTAACGTGTAATTCGTTCCCGACAAGTGACCCACCAGCCCTATGATGCCTCCAATGCTGAATTCATCGGAAAGTTGTAGGCTGTGTACTGTATCAGGGTCGCTGGTCGCTTCAATAGTGCCTTTGTTTTCACAATACCTCATTTCTGGATATATTTCGCTAGTCGTGTATCCGTGATCTGCAGCCCATAAGCCTACAATGCCGCCGACTGCAGCAAGTTCATTTTGTACCGTATCTTTTTTCGTAATGACGATATTTCCTTCATTTACGCTGTTCATTATCCGCGATGCGTATCCTTGAAACACACCCACGATTCCGCCGGCTGCATTGTAGTGATTTGAGGGGTTCCACATGAATCCATTGATTGTGCCAAGGTTGCGTACGCCTTCAATGTGAATTCCGGTAGATTTCCCAAATATCCCTCCTACAAAATTAGCGCGAATGGATTCGACCTCTGCTTCGTTTTGTGAACTTTTGATGGTGGATAGCGAGTCGTCGGCGCTGAAGATTGCTGCTATGCCTCCCGCATAGAATCTACCAGAAATTTTTTCTTTATTATGGATTGCTTCTATGTTTGCAAGTCCTTTGCCGTCTCTTTGTGAAATAAATCCCCCAGCAAAATAACCGCTGATTAAGCCTTCATTATAGTTGTTTTTCATTGTTAAGGTTTGTGAGGAGTCGTATGCTATGAATCCTCCGGCAAGCGGGCTGTAATATGAACTGTTGATTGAGGTGATTTTTCCCCTATTGATACAGTCGTAAAAATCAATTTTCGTACGATTTTCCCCCACAAAGCCGCCTGCATGCCCTGCGTTAATTTCGCCGTCATTTACGGAATTTTCAAAATGCATGCTGCAACCCGCATTGGACCCCACAAAACCGCCTGCAATGGTTGCGTAACTCAAATATCCACTGTCTGATGTTTTACGAGAAGCGATATTCCCGTTGTTGTAAGAACTCTCAAAAATTAAAGTTCCCTTGTTGCTGCATGTTGTCACAAATCCTGATGCTAAACCGTCGTATGTTGTAAATGACCCGTTGTTACTACTATTCAAAAAAGAAATTTTTGAAGAGGATGCGAGCTTGACAAAACCAGAAATGTCGGCTAATACGGAATCAATGGATGCGTTGTTTTCGCTGTTTTCAAAAGAGACATCACTGTTTGTTACCTTGTAGATAAAACCTGCATCATGCACACCGCGATAATTCGAGGTCTTTCCACTTCCTACTTCGGAGAAAGTGTAGTTTTTGGAATTTCTTACTTTCAATTTTGACGATCTTACAACGGCTGCGATACCTGCCATTCCTATGTAAAAAGATGGACTGATTTCGGATCCACGAACAAAAGTCCCTTGGCTTAAGGCGTTATCGATTATAGCGTTTGGGGAATTTAAAAGTCCTACCAATCCCCCAAAACTTGCACTATCGATAAAGACATTTTTGGCGTTGAAGGTGCAGTTGAGCAGGGAATCACCGCCAAAGACATTTGCTATGCCACCTACAGGACGTCTTTCTCCAACTGATGATTTCCCGTTTGACTTGAGGCGGATGTTTTCAACACTCAGATTTTTGATGACCGCTCCGGAATCGACCACGCCGAAAAGCCCTGCGTAATCTGCTTTGGAGTAAATTCCTGATATGGTAAATCCATTGCCGTCGAACACACCTTTGTATCGTGTGTTTTCAGTGGAGTCTGAACCGATGGGTGTCCAGTTGATTGAATTTTCCGTTATGGAAGAATCAATGATGGCTATGTTATTTTTTAGAATGGCGTTGTAACTTGTGCTGCCCTTATTCACTTGAGTTGCGAACCAGGCGAGATTTTCGGGAGTTTCAATTTCGTAAAAGGTTTTGCCGCTTTTTTCTATGGTGGAAGGCTTTTTTACTGCGCCAGCCCAATCGGCAAAAAGCGATGTCGGAAATAAAAAAAAGGAAGAAACCAGGAATACGGCCCGTGTGAAAATTTTTGAGTTGAGGTGGCTGGTCAGAATGGGCATAGGCACTCCTATAGAAAATTCATAATCATAATATATATTTTTACTTTAGGATGAGAAAAAAAATGTTTACAAAACTGATCTTGAACATGAATTTGCGTATTTTTTTTCGGTTTCAAATTGGCGCGTTGCTCCAATTTTTTTTATATAAAATGTAAAATAAATTACTTTTATCTACATATTATGTAAAATATGGTAGTGGTCTATTTTTCACTTATTTCCTAAAAATTTGGCGAAATTTAGAGAATTTCGTCATTTTTAACAAATTTTGTAAAAATGGCACGTTCTTTGCATTATAGGGGCAAAAATAAATGTAAAAGGACGTCTTTATGGAATTTTCAAAGTGGACCGGGCTGGGCAACGATTTCGTGCTGCTGGAGCCGGGTCAGAAGGTAGAGTTCGGACCCGCATTCGAGAGAGAGGTCGTTCGCCTCTGTGACCGCCGTTTTGGCATAGGTGCCGATGGCGTGGTAATCGTGACCCCGATGGATGCCGAGGGTTGCCTGGTGCTTGGCGATGCGGGTGTCGGTCCTGCTTCGAAGTCCGCGCCGAACGGTGTCGATTTCGAGATGCGCATATTCAATGCCGACGGTTCGGAGGCGGCGATGTGCGGTAACGCTACCCGCTGTGTCGCGAAGTTCATCGTGAGCCGCGGGCTTGCAAAACCGGGTCAGAAAGTTTTCAACCTGCACACCAGAAGCGGGCTCGTGAAGCCTGCGCTCCTGGACGATGGCCGCGTGTGCGTCGACATGGGGAACCCGAGGGATTTTCTCGGGAGCATCAAGCTTACGGCAGACTGCTTTGACTTTACCGCGGAGACGGTCTCGATGGGGAACCCGCACGCGGTTATTTTCGTGGACGACATCGAGAAGATTCAGCTGGAAGATTGGGGGCGCGTGCTCGAATGCGACAGGCAGTTCCCGGACCGCTGTAACATTGAATTCGCGCAGGTTTTGCCAGCAGTTCAGGGGGCGCCCACCCAAATCCGCATGCGGGTTTGGGAACGGGGTTGCGGCGTCACCATGGCCTGTGGAACCGGGAGCTGCGCAACCCTCGTTGCGGCCCAGCGCACGGGCCGCGTGGGCGTAGAAGCCGACGTGATTCTCGATGGCGGAACGCTCCACATCAAGCACGAAAACGATGGCCCGGTTCTCATGACCGGCCCCGCACAGGAAGTTTTTAGAGGAACCATTTAATGAACGCGTCTATTATCAATCCAAACTACGACTTGCTGCCTGGTAGCTACCTGTTTTCTACCATCGCAAAGAAAATTTCCGAATACCAGGCAAAGAAGCCCGATGCCGACATCGTGCGCCTGGGTATCGGCGACGTGACCACTCCGCTCATTCCCGAGGTCATCAAGGCCATGCACAAGGCCGTTGACGAGATGGCCGAGAAGGGGAGTTTCCGCGGGTATGGGCCCGAGCAGGGTTACGATTTTGTGCGTGAGGCGATTGTCGCCGGCGAGTACACCTCCCGCGGCATCGAGATGGACCCGGACGATATCTTCGTGAGCGACGGTTCCAAGTGCGACGTCGCGAACATCCAGGAACTTTTTACAGAAAATGTAAAAATTGCTATCCCGGACCCCGTCTATCCGGTCTATCTGGACTCCAACGTGATGGCTGGGCGCGCCGGCGTGTTGCAGAATGACGGACATTTTTCTAAGGTCACCTACCTTGCGTCGACTGCCGAGAACAACTTCCAGCCCGACCTGCCCAAGAACCCGGTGCAGATGATCTACCTGTGCAGCCCGAACAACCCGACGGGTACGGTGCTCAGCCGCGAGACGCTCCAGAAGTTCGTGGACTACGCGAATGAGAACGGCGCGATTATCCTGTTCGATGGCGCCTACAACTGCTACATCCAGGACGAGAACCTTCCGCACTCCATCTTCGAGATTCCGGGCGCCCGCACCTGCGCCATCGAGTTCCGCAGTTTCAGCAAGACTGCCGGCTTTACCGGCGTGCGCTGCGCCTACACGGTGATCCCGCATGAACTTTCCAAGCTCCGCTCCATGTGGAACCGCCGCCAGTGCACCAAGTTCAACGGCGTGAGCTACGTGACCCAGCGTGCAGCCGAGGCCATCTACTCCCCGGTCGGCTGGCAGCAGACGAAGGCCGTTATTGCGGGCTACATGAAGACCGCGGGCGTTATCCGCAAGGAACTTACCGCGGCGGGCTACACGGTGTTCGGCGGCGAGCATGCCCCGTACATCTGGTGGAAGATTCCTGACGGCGAAAAGTCCTTCGACTTCTTCGACCGCCTGCTTGCCACCTGTGAGGTTGTGGGCACCCCCGGCAGCGGCTTTGGCCCCTGCGGCGAGGGGTACTTCCGCCTGACCGCCTTCGGTGACTACGAACGCACCTGCGAAGCCTTGAAACGAATAAGGGAAAGATTATGATAAGCGTGTCATCCTGAGCAAGCGAAGCGCGTCGAAGGATCTATAGTTGCTTTTAGATTCTGCTCCTTCGAACCTATGAATTGTATAGCAACAAGTTGCTAACAATTCTATATCGACTACGAGGCTTTGCCTCTTCGCTCAGAATGACACATCGCATCACTCTAAACCAACATTTTCTATCTTATGTCACATATGTCAACACCCATAGGTCCAGAAATCTCGGTTATCCAGAAGATTAGCGTTGCGATTATTCACGAACGCAACGTGGAGAAGTTGTTGGAAAACGTTCTTGATATTCTGGAAACGGAACTCGGCATGTTGCGCGGCACGTTTGCGCTCCTGTTCGGCGACACCCTCAAGATTGAGGCCTCGCGCGGTCTTGACGAATCCGAAAAACAGAAAGGCCTGTACCGTATGGGCGAGGGCATTACGGGCCATGTTGCCGAACGCGGCGTGAGCCACGTGATTCCTGACCTGCGCAAGGATTCCCGCTTCTTGAACCGCACGGGGAGCCGCCATTACGACTTTCAGGTGGCGTTCATCTGCGTGCCGCTCATTCACGACGGCGAGGTTATCGGAACGCTATCAATCGACCGCCCCGTGGACGGCACGACTGACCTGGACCGCGACGTTGCCCTGCTCGAGATTATCGCGAATATCACGGGCGATGCGGCGAACGAATGCCTCGAGATGCACAAGGAGCACGAGGCCATGCTCGAGGAGAACCGCAAACTCCGCGACATGCTTTCGAACAACCCGGGCGACCTCGTGGGCAACTGCAGCGAGATGCGCCATGTGTACGAGCAGGTGCGCCAGGTGGCCCCGAGCGATGCGACCGTGCTTATCCGTGGCGGTAGCGGTACGGGTAAAGAGATGATTGCCCGCGCGATTGTGAATTTGTCTGCAAGGAAGGACAAGCCTTTTATTACTCTCAACTGCGCGGCACTCCCCGAGAACCTTGTGGAAAGCGAACTCTTTGGCCACGAGAAGGGCGCGTTTACGGGCGCGGTGAATCGCCGCATTGGCCGTGCCGAAGCGGCAAATGGCGGTACGCTGTTCCTTGACGAAATTGGCGACCTTACGATGCAGACCCAGGTGAAACTCCTGCGCTTTTTGCAGGAACGTACCTTCAGCCGTGTGGGCAGTAACGAGGAACTCCGTTCCGACGTGCGGTTCCTTGCGGCGACAAGCCGTAATCTCGAGGAGCTCATCGCGCAGGGCAAGTTCCGCGAAGACTTGTTCTACCGCCTGAACATCTTCCCGATATCGATGCCCGACCTGGCAAAGCGCAAGTCCGATATCATTTTGCTCGCGGAACATTTTATCGAGAAGATGAACCTGCGCTACGGCAAGAAGATTGTGCGCCTTTCGACGACCGCGATCAACCTGCTGATGAGCTACCACTGGCCGGGCAACGTGCGCGAACTCGAAAACTGCATGGAACGCGCCGTGCTCACTGCGTCGGACGATTGCGTGCACAGTTACAACTTGCCGCCTTCGCTCCAGACAAGCCTGAGTACGGGCAACGTGGCGCGCTTTGGCGAAAAGAACGCGACGCTCGAGGTTCTCATGGAAAACTACGAGCGCGAAATAATTACCGAGGCAATAAAAAGCAACGACGGAAATATTTCCGCCGCTGGCCGTGATCTCGGGGTTTCCCCACGTATGATGAACTACCGCATGAATAAGCTCGGAATCAAGTCCGGCCGCTAGCGGCTAGATTCCGGTTATTCTGTGTACTTCTTGATAAGGCGAATCATCAGGTCGGCGAGTTTTTCCACTTCGTGGTCACCGACGCTGGCATCGATATGGTCGTTGCCGATTCCGCTGTCGTTGGTGATGAACACGTACGTGCCGCCCGTTGCGATTTCGAAGAAGCGCAGCATGAATTCCGTATCCTTGTCGACACCGCTTGCCGCCACCGGGATAATCTTGATGCCGTTCTTCGCGAATTCCTTGATGGATTTTTGCAGGCTTTCGATTACGTCGCTCTCGTGGTGGGCGGGTGCATCGAGGATGAGGAACGCGATGCGTGCACGTGCGGATTCGTTCCACGAGAGGTCCTGCAGTGCGGATTCTAGTGCGGAGTGGACTGCTTCGGGGTAGTCGCCGCCGCCGTTTGCGTACTGCTTGGAGATGTATTCGCGGGTCGTGGTGACGTCGCTGGCGAAATTCTGGCCGCGTGTGATGTATGAATCGGTCTGGTCGCGGTAGAAAAGCGCCGCCGTGCGCAGATTCACATTGTTGCCGGTACTGGCGTGGTCGATGATGTATTCGAGGTCGGACTTGAGGAAGGCGATCTCGTCGCCCATAGACCCCGTGGCATCCACGATGAATGCGATGTCTGCAGAGGCTTCGGCCTTCTTGGCGTCGCTCGTGATGATGTTGACATTGATGGTTTCGTCGTCCTTGCTGGTCACCTTGACTGCTGCTTCAGAAACCTTGCCGTCGACCTTCAGCGAGAATACTTCTTCTCCTGTGGCCTGCGCGTCGTTGCTGAACAAGCTTGCCCAGCAGTAGGCGAACCCGGAATTGTCGGTCTTGGTGGAGAATTCCACCTTGTCGCCCTTGAGGAGTTCTACACGCACGTTCGCGATGCCCGACTCGCTGCCGTCTATGACCTTCACGGCAACTAGTTTGTTCGGGAAGAACTCCCAGTATTCCGGCATGGTCTTGTAGCTGTTGCTGTCGAGCTTTTCAATCCAGGTGTTCCAATTGTCCAGGTCGTTCCACTCGCCGGCCGTGAGCAGTCCCGACATCCTTTCGTTAGAAACTCCGCCCCAGTGCCCTTCAATGTCTCCAGGCTCTCCAAGGTCGAGGCTGGGTTCAGCAACATCAACAGAGTTCTTCGCTTCGGTCGTGGGCGCGGCTCCGGCAATATCCGCATCCCTGGACGAGAAATCCGATGTAATTGATTCGCTTATCTCGCCGCCCCACTCATATTCTTTACCGGTGCCGGGGGTCTCGAACGTGTTGACGGTCTCATTGCCTGCGATAACGGAGCCGTGATCGTCGTCGCTGCCGGTAATTGCGTTGCTGGTGCTGTCGTCGCTGCATGCGGCACACAACAATGTGAATGCTGTTGTCAGTATGGGTAGGATTTTCGTTTTCATAAGGCTTCTCCTTCTTGCGTTTTTTATAAATATACCTTGCTTATGAAACAAAATCAATGATTTTAAAGCAAAAATTATGTTTCTATTTGTGGAAAATTGATAAAAACGCCTTTGTATGAAACGGCGCGTTTCATATACCGGCGAAGGGGGCGCCTATTCCCCTAGCACGTGCCGGAGCGTGTCGAGGAAAAGTTCCCCCGCCCGCGTGAACTGCTGGCCCCGCCGCCAAATGATGTACATGTTGGTGGTGAGCTCGGGCATGAGCGGCCTGAAACACAGGCGCGAACTGCGGCTCGTATCCACTAGGCCATCGAAAGTGAGCAGGTAGCCCGTGCCCTCTTTGGCAAGCACCGAACCGTTGTACGAAAGATCCAGCCCCACAATCACGTTCAGCTTCGAAATATCGTCGCCGAACCATTTCGGTAAATCCGCCACCATCGCCTGGCGCGACGCCAACAGCGGCTTGTCGAGCAAGTCCTTCGGCTCGATGAAATCCCGCTTGGCCAAAGGGTCGTCGCGACGCATCACCACGCCCCAGCGATCCACCGAACGCACAGCAAGGCAGTTGTACTTCTCCAAATCAACGTTGTCTACAACCACCGCGAAATCAAAAATGCCCTTGTCCAGCTTTTCCAGGGCGCGCTCGCTGTCGCCCGAATATAAGTTGTACTTAATCTTCGGATAATCGTCCCGGAGAATCCCGATGCACTTCGAAAGAAAGTTCACGTTCCGCGATTCCGCACAGGCAATGGCGATTTCACCCACCACCTCGTCTTCCTTCAGCGACTTGAAATCCTGCACCGTCCTGTCCGCCATCGAAAGGATATCCTCAGCACGCTCCCGCAAGAGTTCCCCCGCAGGCGTCAGCCGAATCGCGTAGTTCGTGCGCTCGAAAAGCTTCTCGCCCAGCTCCTCCTCCAACTCCTTGAGCTGGCGACTCACCGTCGGCTGCGTCACGCAAAGATTATCCGCCGCGCGCGAGACATTCCCCAACCGCGCCGCCTCCAGAAAATACCGCAAAACTCGAAGTTCCATACCCGAAAACTAATAAAATTCAAGCCCCGCAGGTATAAATTTGCAAAAATAATGCCCGAAAGGAATAACTGATTGATTTGACGGGGGAAGCCTCCCCCTGCTTGCAGCCTTGCCCTAGTGTCATCCTGAGCGGAGCCCGTAGGGCGAAGTCGATAAACGAAACTAGGCAACTTGTTGCCTTAGTTGAGTTAGGTTCGAAGGAGCAGGATCCAGACCGAACTAGGGCAAGTCTTCCAGCACCCCCTCGCCTAAGGGGCTCTGCCCCCTAAAACCCCCGGGCTTTTGTCATTCCCGCTCCATTTGTCACCCCGGCCACTGTGCCGGGGTCACCGTTTTTTTTCGTCATTCCGGCCATCGAGCCTGAATCCATCACGTAAACATGTCATTGCGAGGCCCAAGGTCACTGAGCGTAGCCGAAGTGGGGCCGAAGCAATCTCTAGCCAACATTTGTCATGCCCCGCTTGACGGGGCGTCTCCCTTTTATCGTCATTCTGAGCGTAGCCGCAAGGCGAAGTCGAAGAATCCAGTCTCTTTTTTACTACTATTTCCCACTGACATAGCCCCATTCCTCGCGGTTTGGGGCGCGAGTTTAACGTTGAGTTAGCTCTTATTCTCGAAACCGAAAATCTGGTAAATTTTCAATGTATCACGAGAGTAAGGCGAACACTCACGTCCAGCAATGGGCGTGGGTCGTTTGTACTTATTGTGGTACAGGTTTACCAGAGCCTCGGTTTCAGTATGTGCATTCGACGCCACGCTTTTTCTTTTTTGCAAACGCGTGGTTGCTGGGCGAGATAAAGGTCATTGAGCTTGCCGAAATGACCGCGGAATTTTGCTTGCAGTTGAATGCACCAGTATAAGGGCTAGCAAATGAGGCCCTTATGTTTGAGCAGACTTTTAACAATATCGATGACATCCTCTGGAAAGAGGGTGGTTGCAGCAACGAACTGGATTATGTGGAGCAGACCTCGTGGGTCCTGTTCCTCAAGTACCTGGACAACCTCGAAGCCGAGCGCGAAGAAGAAGCCGAACTCAAGGGCGAAACCTACGAACGGATTATCGATAAGAAGTTCCGTTGGAACACCTGGGCCGCCCCGAAGACCAAGAACGGCGAACCCGACCACGCCAAGGCACTCACCGGTGACGACCTCACGGACTTCGTGAACAACAAGCTGTTCCCTTACCTCAAGAAATTCAAGGAAACCGCCACCACGCCGCAATCGCTGGAGTACAAGATTGGTGAAATCTTCGGCGAACTCCGCAACAAGATTACCAGTGGCTACAACCTCCGCGAAATCCTGTGGTATGCCGACGCGCTGAGTTTCCAGAGCAGCGAAGATAAGCACGAGATGAGCCACCTGTACGAAGACAAAATCCGCAGGATGGGCAACGCAGGCCGTAACGGAGGCGAATACTACACGCCGCGTCCGCTTATCCGCACCATCGTCCGCATCATCGACCCGAAAATCGGCGAGACCGTGCTAGACCCGGCTTGCGGAAGTGCTGGGTTCCTTTGCGAAGCCTACGCTTACATGAAGCAGAAAGTCAAGAGCGTTGCCGACAGGGAAACCTTGCAGAAGAAAACCTTCTACGGACAAGAGAAGAAGGGCCTTGCCTACATCATCGGCATCATGAACATGATATTGCACGGCGTGAACGCCCCGAACATTCTGCACACGAATACCTTGTCCGAAAACATGGCGAACGTGGAACAGAAAATGCGGAAAGACGTCATTATCGCGAATCCGCCCTTCGGTGGCAAGGAACGCGCCGAGGTCCAGCAGAATTTTCCCATCAAGACAAGCGAAACTGCCTACCTCTTTATGCAGTATTTTGTCAAGCTGCTCAAGGCGGGCGGCCGCGCGGGCATCGTCATCAAGAACACCTTCCTTTCGAACACCGACAACGCGTCGGTCATGTTGCGCAAGGAACTCCTGGAAAACTGCGACCTGCACACGATTCTCGATTTGCCGAGCGGCGTGTTTACAGGCGCAGGTGTAAAGACCGTCGTGCTCTTCTTCGAAAAGGGTCGCCCCACCGAAAAAATCTGGTACTACCAGCCGGACTTTGGCCGCAACCTGGGCAAGACGAACCCGCTCACCGAAGACGACCTTGCGGAATTCGTGAAGTTGCAGAAGAAAAAGACAGACGGCGAAAAATCGTGGACCGTAAACGTCAAGGACTTGAACCCCGAAACATACGACCTCTCGGTGAAAAATCCCAACAAGAAAACCGAAGTCGAACTCCGCGACGCCCAAACCATCATCAAGGAAATGCAGAAACTCAACAAGGAAAACGAAAAGATCTTGGAGACATTGCTTTAAGAAGAAACGTCATTGCGAGCAACGCGAAGCAATCTAGTGCATTAAACAAAGAGTCTCCCTGAGTCCCGGAACAAGTCCGGGATAAACAAAGTCGAATGGGTCTAAGCAACCGGAGAATGTTATGAGCAAATGGGAATGGAAGAAACTTGGTGAAGTTTGTGAGATTGCACGCGGAGGTTCTCCTCGTCCAATCAAAGAATATATAACAAGTGATGCTGATGGAATTAATTGGATAAAAATTGGCGATACAGATCCAACTGGGAAATACATCTTTAGTACGGAAGAAAAAATTAAACCATCTGGAATAAAAAATCAAGATATGTGGAAAGTGGCGATTTTCTTTTGTCAAATTCGATGAGTTTTGGTAGACCGTATATTTTAAAAACAAATGGATGTATTCACGACGGATGGCTAGTATTAAAGAATTATCAGAAATATTTAGATGTTAATTTCTTTTACCATCTTCTATCATCACCGATAGCACAAGAACAATTTGATCAAGAGGCTAAAGGTTCTACTGTTAGAAATTTAAATACGGATATTGTTTCTAAAGTTTATGTACCCATTCCCCCTCTTTCGGAACAGAAACGCATAGTCAAATTCCTTGACGAAGAATTCTCAAAAATAGACACACTCAAAACAAACGCCGAAACCAACCTCAAAAACGCCAAAGAACTATTCGAAACCACCCTTGAAAAAGAACTGAATCCCCAATCACGTCATTCTGAGCGTAGTGAAGAATCCAGTGCAGATTTACCCTCCGGCTGGGAATGGAAAACCTTGCAAGAAATTTGTGGAAAGATTGTTGATGGCACCCATAATTCTCCACCAAATAAAGCAAAAGGGGATTATCAGTACATTACGGCTAAAAACATAAAGGCTAATGGTATTGATTTGTCTGATGTTACTTATGTGTCAAAAGAAGTTCATAAAGAAATATTTGCAAGATGTAATCCAGAAAAAGGTGATGTATTGCTAATAAAAGATGGTGCAACAACGGGAATTGCTGTTATAAATACATTGGATTATGAATTTTCGTTGCTGTCTAGTGTGGCTCTTATAAAAGTAGATAAAACTAAAATTTATGAAAAGACACTGGTGTACCTTTTAAATTCTAAAGCAATTTATAAGCAGATGCGGAAAAAAATGGATGGTGCGGCGATAACACGTCTAACATTGGAAAAAATAAAAGCACTTCGAATCCCCCTCCCGCCTCTTCCTGTTCAAAAAGAAATTGTCGCCCGCCTAGACAAACTCTCTGAGAACGTCAAACGCCTCGAAGCAAACTACAAGCAAATCATCGCCAACTGCGACGAACTCAAAAAATCGATTCTGAAGAAAACTTTTGAGAGGGAATCTTAATGAAAAAAGCCCTAGATTCTTCGACTACGAGGCTTTGCCTCTTCGCTCAGAATGACACTTCCCTAACCACTAATCACTAACCACTGCCCACTAGATTATGAACGAGTCCGATACCAGAAGAAAGAAGATTGACCCCAAGCTGAAAGAAGCCTTGTGGGAAGTGACGCCGGACAGCGCCATTTATACGGAGCAGTCCGCTTACGAAATCGCGCCGGGGCGAATCGGCCATGCTGAACGCAACCCCAAGAAAATCGACTACCTTCTGGTTTACAAGGGCATCAAGATTGCCATCGTTGAGGCGAAAAAGGACGAACTCGATGTAAGCGAGGGTGTGCCGCAAGCCAAGGAATATGCAGAACGCATGAACATCCGCTTCACGTATTCCTGCAACGGCGATAAAATCTGGGCAATCGACATGCAGACGGGTAAGGAAGGCTTTGTCGATGCATTCCCGACACCGCAGGAACTCTGGGAACGACTTTATCCTGAAAAAAATCCGCTCCGCGACAAACTGAATGCAGTTCCGTTCAACAGGGATGGCGGCAAGTCTCCCCGCTACTATCAGGAAATCGCTGTCAATAACGTTATGGACGCCATCTCCCGAAAGCAGGACCGCGTCTTGCTCACGCTTGCAACGGGAACGGGCAAAACCTACATCGCTTTCCAAATCTGCTGGAAAATTTTCAAGGCGCATTGGAATGTCGATGGAACGGAACGCTTGCCGCGCATCTTGTTCCTTGCCGACCGCAATATTCTCTCGAATCAGGCTCTCAATGATTTCGGACAATTTGACGAAAATGCCATGTGCCGCATTACGCCGGAATCCATCGCCAAATCAAAAGGCGTGCCCAAGGGCCCGAGCATCTATTTCAGCATTTTCCAGACGATGATGACCTCGTTGAATGGAAAATTCGTTTATGAAAATTATCCCGAAGATTTCTTTGACCTAGTCATCATTGATGAATGCCATCGCGGTGCCGCCAATGACGAAAGCCGTTGGCGTGATATCCTCGATTATTTCCAACGGGCGTATCACTTGGGTTTAACAGCAACACCCAAGAAAAACGAAAACGCCAACACCTATGAGTATTTCGGAAAGCCTGTCTATGTGTATTCTCTGAAGCAGGGAATCGAAGACGGTTTCTTGACGCCCTACCGCGTCCGGATTTCTTCTAGCAATATTGACAACTACATCTACGATCCCGAAGACGATGTAGAAAGCGGCGAAATTGACCCGAATAAAATTTATACGGAAACGGATTTTTATCACGGCAACATCAAGATTCGAGAACGCGATGAGTTTAGGGTTGAAGAATTCCTGAAACAGATTGACCCCGATGAAAAAACGATTGTGTTCGGTGCGACGCAGGCCCATGCAGCTATTTTGCGTGATATGATAAATCAGCATTCTCGCAAGCCCAACGTGAATTATTGTAAGCGAGTCACCAGTGACGATGGCGACAAGGGCGAAGCTGATTTGAAGACTTTCCAAGACAATGAAAAACTGTTGCCTACAATCCTTACGACATCGCAAAAACTCTCGACAGGTGTAGATGCCAAGAACGTTCGTAATATCGTACTGATGCGACCTGTAAACAACATCATCGAATTCAAGCAGATTATCGGTCGCGGCACAAGACTTTTTGACGGGAAGTATTTCTTCACCATTTACGACTTCGTGGGAGCGAGCAAGAACTTTAGCGACCCCGAGTGGGATGGCGAACCGATTGTAGATACGCCGGAACCGCCCGACGGTGGAAAATCTGATGGAGGCAACGGCTCTAGCGGCGGGCCACGCAAACCGAAACCCTGCAAAATCTGCGGCAATCTCCCGTGCACATGCGACGCAAAAACGAAAGAAAAAATTGCGTTGAAATTAAACTTTCTGATGGGCATGTTTTGCGCTTGCGCGCCCAGTGGCATGAAAAGTTCATGTTCGATGGCGAACTCATAACGCTCGAACAGTTTATCAAAATTCTCTTCGGCAAGATTCCGGAGTTCTTCAAGGACAGTCAAGATTTGCGAGCCCGCTGGTCTGACCCCACGACCCGCGAAGCGTTGCTGCAGAACTTGAGCGACAACGGTTTCAGCAAAGAAAGGCTCCGCCAAGTGCAGGCCTTGACGCAGAACGAAAAATGCGACCTGCTCGACGTGCTGGAACTTATCGCATACAACAAGAGCCCCATGGAGCGTGCCGAAAGAGTGCGCTTGATGCACGAGGAAATCCTGAACGAAGTATCCGAGAAACAAGTTCCCTTCATGGAATTCGTCTTGCAGCAGTATGTGGAAAACGGAGTCGATGAACTATCGTTGAATCAGCTGCCCGAACTCGTCAAGCTCAAGTACGGCACCATCAAGGATGCCTGCGATAAAATGGGTGTAACAGGCAAGGATTTGAAGAAAATCTTCACCGATTTCCAGAAGACGTTGTACGTAGCGTAATTTTACTCAAAACCTCTTGACAATCGCCATCTAGTAATTTATATTTAGTGCACAAGTGTGTAGAAAACTACTGGATAAGTAGAACTTTTTTGTTGTTAATGGAATGTTGACAAGAACCGTGCTTTTAAGTGCCATTGAATCCTGTCGAATCACCAAAAGCCCTTTTAAAGTCCTTTTTGTTTAAAATTTTAAACATCAGGTGGTGTTTCAACATTAAAGTTCTACATAGCCTTTAAATAGAGCCTCTACTGCGCAGTAAAACTTCCCTTGCGAATCACTGTTAATTGATGATTGACAATTGATTTCTCCTGACAGTGAATTGAAAAAATGAATAACTTTTAGTTATGAGCGATTTGAAACTTTTGATTTTTGTGACGGCGGCGCGGCTGTTGAATTTTTCGCAGACGGCAAAGCGTTTCGGTGTCAGTCAGCCTGCTGTAACCAAACGGATTCAGGAACTGGAAGAAGATGTGAAGGTTCGCCTTTTTGAACGTGTGGGCTCCAAGCTCCTTTTGACGCGCGAAGGGGAAGTCTTCTTAAAACATGCAGAACAGATTCTCGAATCGTATGAGGCTTTGAATTACGAACTTGGACTTTTGCAGCAAAAGCATGCGGGAATGCTTCGGTTGGGTGCGAGTACGACGATTGCCCAATATGTTCTCCCACCGCTTCTTGCCAAGTTCAACGAAAAATTTCCTCAGGTTTCTATCTCTTTGCAGAACGGAAATTCGACGGTCATCGAAAATGCTCTGCGGGAACGTCAAATCGATCTGGGCTTTATCGAAAGCGATGCGGAACCTGCAGGGTTCAAGGTAACGCCTTTCTTAAAAGATGAACTCGTTCTGGTGGCGCATGTGAAAAATCCTTTGGCGCGGCGAGATGAAATCAGCTTGAACGAGTTGAAGGTGACTCCGCTCGTTTTGCGTGAAGACGGATCGGGAACTCTCGAAGTCATCCAGCATGCGCTCAAGTCGCGGGGAATTTCTTTTGGCGATTTGAACGTTCAAATGCAGCTGGGCAGTACCGAGAGCATCAAGCGGTACTTGGAAAATTCCCATGCGGCAGGAATCGTTTCCGTGCGAGCAATCAACCGGGAACTTCTGCACGGAACGTTCAAAGTCGTGGACATTACAGGCTTTTCGATGCCGCGGTACTTTTCGTATCTTGAAAGGCTTGGCAAATCTCCGGCGCTTGTGCAGACCTTTATCGACTTCGTCAATCGTTTTAAAAAAGAGCTTTAGTATAACCAAATGGTTATAGTCCATTCCAAAGTGGGGGCTTCCCGCTAAAAAGATCTCTTGCTAAGTTACGCCTTGCAAAATGAAGCTAGCAAGCGAGGTGAATATGCTTAGCAAAGATAAAATGGACTTCTTTCATGGGATTCTTTGGATAGCCCTCATCACGGGCGTCGCTTTTGTCATCGCAGGAATTCCTGCGGTCAAAGCGCTTTCTTTAAGTCCGCTGATCGTGGGTCTTTTGCTCGGAATCGTGTATGCGAATACGCTTCGAAAGGGAATGCCGAGCTCCTGGACTCCGGGCGTTGCCTTTTGTTCGAAAAAGATTTTGCGCCTGGGGATTGTGCTGTACGGCTTCCGGTTGACTTTGGCGCAGATTGTGGGGGTGGGCGCACCTGCTCTCGTCATCGACGCAATCATTGTGACGGTGACTCTCGGCGGTGGATATCTAATCGGTTCGCGCGTGTTAAAGATGGACAAGGAAACGGCGGTGCTTACGTCTTGCGGTAGCGCAATCTGCGGCGCGGCTGCGGTTCTTGGAGCGGAAGCGGCGTTAAAGACCAAGCCTTACAAGACGGCGGTCGCCGTTTCGACGGTCGTGCTCTTTGGAACGCTCTCGATGTTCCTCTATCCCATTCTTTACCGCAACGGCGTTCTGGACCTTTTGCCGGAACAGGCTGGGCTTTATATCGGTTCGACGATCCACGAAGTGGCGCATGCGGTGGGAGCGGGAAACGGGACTGGGAATGCGGTCATCGCAAGCAACGCGATTATTGTGAAGATGATCCGGGTGATGTACCTCGTGCCTGTTTTGCTCGTGCTTGCCTTTTTTGTGGCAGGTCGCTTGGGAGATACGGATGCCAAGGCGGGAAAAAAGAAAATCGCCGTGCCTTGGTTCGCCTTTGGGTTCCTCGCCGTGGTGATTTTCAATTCGTTTGATTTCTTTAGCCCGGCGTTGTTGCACGGAATCGAAACTGTGGATACGTTCTTCCTTTCGATGGCGATGACCGCGCTAGGCATGGAAACGAGCTTTGACAAGTTCAAGCAGGCGGGACCGAAACCGTTTATTTTGGCGACGATCCTGTATGTTTGGCTGGTTTTTGGCGGCTATGTGCTTGCAAAATACCTCGCTCCGGTGCTGGTTTAACCTAAAAGGCGTCCTGAACAGGTTATTTTAGGATAAGTAGAACTTTTTTGTTGTTAATGGAATGTTGACAAGATCCGTGCTTTTAAGTGCCATTGAATCCTGTCGAATCACCAAAAGCCCTTTTAAAGTCCTTTTTGTTTAAAATTTTAAACATCAGGCGGCGCTTCAACATTAAAGTTCTACATAGCCAAACTACTTTTCGCGCACGGTGTAAAACAAGCAAAGCCCCGCCTTTTTATGCATGTAGGCGGAGGGAGGAATGATGAATACTAGCCAAACAAGGCCTGAAAATGTTATATTGCCATCAAGCAATATGATGTACCCCTTCATGACACTTGACGATAACGCGGAAATTGTCCATTCTGAAATGGGCAAGGACGGCCGCGTTAAGGTGTACATCGAAAAACCCGACGCAAAAGACGGCTTCCATCGGGCGACATGCTATTTACCCTCCTATACATGGGAAGATATATTCGGTTTTTCAGATGAGGAAATCAATCGCTATAAGAAGGTGATTGAATCTACGGCTCATTTGATAATGGAATTTTCTCAGAAAGGTGGGTTCAACAATGCCGCAAATCTTTAAGATAGGATCTTTCTGGGTTTATTTCTGGTCCAACGAAGGTGTTCCTCTGGAACCGGTGCATGTCTTGCAAAATATTCTTCGGATTATTGAAGCACGTCATGAGGATGTTGTTGCGAAATGGATTGCTCATTTCAACGAAATATCGTATTTCTGCTAAGAAAAATTAAAAGGATATGAATCGGAAGTAATCTCAGTATGTAAGGATTCCTTACTAGCTAAATAATGTAAACTCTGCCTCAAGGATACCGAAACTGGGGAATCATTTGTCCATGCAATGGGGGGGGCGAGGGAATTGTGCATGGTTTTGCCCTTAACAAAGAGCTGTTAAATCACTATATTGAAGTTATTGGAGCGTCTTTTTTAGGGGCCCTGCATCCGTATCATTTTATGCTTGATAAGGGTGCTGCGCAAAAACTTTTGGAGGTCTATACCTATGAATGGAATTAGAAAGCCTGCGGTAATTCTGGCGGACTCCATGGAAGAATACATGGCGACACCGGATCCGTACAAGCCCTCTCCAAAAAGCAAATTGAATATCTTTAAGCTCGGAGAATATGCCGAGCGTGTTGGAAAGAAAATTGATGAATTGACTGCCGATGAAATCCTTCAGTTCAAGATTCCGTAATCTATAACCTTGATGTCATATAGCCCCGCCTTTTTTCGCATGTAGGCGGAGAGCGTGTTAGAACGGCAACTAGTTCCATTTTGGAACTAGTCCAAAAAGAAGGCTCAAAGAAGGTGTGTCGTTCCGTAAAATTCTGCCAGTTTTTTTGCCGTTCCCGGCATTACAATCCCAAAATCCTCAGATAGTCCATCCGGCTATTCAAAATTCGAATGACAAAAACTTTATCACGTTCGTTCCGGTAAAAGACCAAATACCCGCTGACAGAAAGGCAACGATACTTCGTCAAGCTATTTACCTTACCTCTTAACGAAGGGCCAATCTCGGGGAAAACGGCTAGGTTGTCAATGGCGTCAAGAATTTCAATGATTTTTTCATTTGCCGTTTTAGGGCTGCCTAGCTCGGATTCTATATAAGCGTTGATGCCGTCTAAATCTTCGACGGCTTTTGGCGAAAATACGATGGAGGGCATCTAGACCTCGTATTTTTTCCGCACATCAGCGGCGGAAAGCCATCGTCCCTGTTCGGCGGAGCGTTCGCCTTCGGCAAGAGCCTTCTGTAACTTCAGTTCGGCGACCATTCGTTCGTATTCCTTGATGTCTATTACAACGTAACAACCGTGACCGTTCTTGGTCAAAAAGACTGGAGAATCTTCGGTCACGTTCTGAAGAACTTCGTTATAATTGCGCAAATCAGAAACTGGCAAAATACAGGGCATGGGGAACCTCCTTTCCTAAAATACAAAATTTTAAGAATAATTGCAAGTAAAATTCAACGAAAGTCGCACGATAAAACAAACTTTTTGCTTCAATTCTATGCCTTACAAGCATATCTAGTTATGAAAACAAAGTATTTGCAATATCTGAAAAATGAAGGTATATTTGAACATGTAAAGACTTCAACCGAGAGGAACCTATGAAAAAAGTATTGGTCTTGTCCAGCAGCTTGCGTAAGGGTAGCAACTCCGAAACCCTGGCGCAGGAATTTGCGAAAGGTGCCGCCGAGGCGGGCAACAAGGTGGAATTCGAATCGCTGCGCGGCAAGAAGATCGGCTTTTGCATGGGCTGCCTCGCTTGCCAGAAGAAGGGCAAGTGCGTCATCAAGGACGACGCTCCCGCCATCACCAAGAAGATGGAATCGGCTGATGTCATCGTGTTCGCGACGCCGATTTACTATTACGAGATGAGCGGCCAGCTCAAGACCATGCTCGACCGCGCGAATTCCCTTTATTCCAGCGATTACAAGTTCCGCGAAATTTACCTGCTCACTTCTGCCGCCGACACCGACGCAAAGGCTATGAACATCGCGAAACGCGGCATTGGCGGGTGGATTGCCTGTTTCGACGGCGTAAAACTCAAGGGTGCTCTCTGCGCCACGGGAGCCGAATGCGCCGGCGATGTCAAGAAGAATTCCTCGCTCCTGAAAAAAGCGTTCGCCATGGGAAAGAAAGTTTAACCACAAGGAGATAAATCATGAAATCCAGATTCTTAAAAGCGGCGTTTGCCTTGGTTTCCGCATGCACCCTGATGGCATGTACCCCCGAAAAAGAAAACAATGCTGCACAGGATGCGGCCAAAACAGCCGCACCCGCAACAGAAGCGGCACAACAGACAAAGGACGAAAATATGAACAAGCTCACGCTCACCGCCGAATGGGACAAGGTATTCCCTAAGAGCGACAAGGTCGAACATTCCAAGGTCACATTCAAGAACCATTTTGGCATTGAACTCGCCGCCGATATGTTCGTGCCCAAGGACACGAGCCTCAAGGTGAATGGCAAGTTCCCCGCAATCGCAGTCTCCGGCCCGTTCGGCGCCGTCAAGGAACAGTCCAGCGGCCTTTACGCCCAGCAGATGGCGGAACGCGGATTCCTGACCATCGCATTCGACCCGAGTTTCACCGGCGAATCGGGCGGCGAGCCGCGCTACATGAACAGCCCGGACATCAACACCGAAGACTTCATGGCGTCCGTGGATTTCCTCTCGACCCGCGACAACGTTGACCCGGAACGCATCGGCATCATCGGCATTTGCGGCTGGGGTGGCATGGCGATTAACGCTGCCGGCATTGATACCCGCGTAAAGGCGACAGTTGCTTCGACCATGTACGACATGAGCCGCGTATCCGCAAACGGCTACTTTGACGCCGCAAACAACGCCGACGCCCGCAACGAGGCCCGCAAGGCTTTGATGGCCCAGCGCACCAAGGACTTCAAGAACGGCACCTACGACCTGGCCGGCGGTGTGGTGGACCCGCTCCCGGACGACGCTCCTTACTTTGTCAAGGATTATTTCGCCTACTACAAGACCCCGCGCGGCTACCACAAGCGTTCCCTCAACAGCAACAAGGGCTGGGCCGCTTCCGCAGGCACCTCGCTCATGAACACGAAGCTCCTCGCATACGCCGACGAAATCCGTAACCCGGTGCTCATCATCCACGGCGAAAAGGCCCACAGCCGCTACTTCGGCGAAGGCGCATTCGAAAAGATGACCGGCAAGAAGGCGAATGTCCCCGCAAAACTCGACGCCACCAAGAACTGGAGCAAGACCGTCGGCAACAAGGAACTCCTCGTCATCCCCGGAGCCTCCCACGTGGACCTCTACGACAACCTGGAAAAAATCCCCTTCGAAAAGCTGAACGAATTCTTCAAGACGAACTTGAAGTAAGCAAAAGCCATCTAACCGCGACGATTATCGCTGCTGTCCAAGGTCACAAATGTGACCTTGGTTGCTTTTTGTCATTTTCTGCCATTTTTAAATGCTATTTTAGGGATATGTGCGTAAATGCCATATTGACAATTAGACATTCAAAACCTATTTTTTAGCGGAGGAATAAACCTATGGCAGTGGCAATAAGATCCATACCGACGCTTCAAGGGGAAGACGCTGAACGTTTTCTCAAGGAAGCCGAATACGCCGAAAAGAACGAGCGTAAACAGGATTTTGGTGATAAAATCCTGCTCGTTAGGAATTTCCTCCGCGAACAAGGTTTCTAGACCAGCGTGTAGCTTTTATCCAGCAATTTCTTGATTTCGGTTAGCGGCACGGTCCCGTCAAGGATGACCGTTGCCCAGCTTTTCTTGTTCATATGGTATGCGGGGAGGTAGCCGGGCTTTTTCAGGAGCCCCGGCAATTCCTTCGGGACTATCTTGAAGTTCGCCACTTCGATAATCTCGTCGCCCTTGAGGCCAACTTTTGACTTTTCGACAGTCCCCAATAGACAATACCATTTCTTGTTTTCGTGCTTGCGGATGGCGGCAAATTGCGGAAACCGTTCCCACAGATATTCGGGCTTGTCTCCGTATTTTTGCTCCGCGTAGCCAATCAGGTCGTTTGCTGATTTCCTTTTGAAAATCTGCGTCTCGAAACATTCGCTGATGAATTTATCCGTAATAGCGGAAACTTCTTTGCGGATGCGGCCCACGAGAGGAAGATGCCCCAAAGTTAGTTGAAATTTCTGCAACCAAAAAGAAAAAGGTGGTCTCCAACTTGTAAATTTGGTTCAGCAAAAAAACACCAAGCAAGAGGATAACCACCATGATGAAAAGTACAAAAAGAACCCCCAAACTGTCAATCGTCCGCCGCGAAGAAATCGACATTTCGACCAGTGTCGGGGTGGTTCTGGCCGACCTTGCCGAACAGGGGAAAAGCTGCCTTGACGCGCTGTCGAGGGAGATGGGCGCAAGGCTCGTGGAGGCGATACTCCTGGCCGAAAGGGAACAGCTCGGCGGTGCAGCATACCACCCCAGGAAGGGCTTCAAGAAGTGGTCCAGCCAGGGTGGTTCCGTGTACATCGCGGGTGGCAAGGCGAAGGTGCGCGTACCCAGGCTCAGGGACGAAAACGGCGAGGTCAAATCGCGTATCTACGCCCGTCTGAAAGACCCCGACGCGTTCTCCGAGCACCTGCTGCACGCATGCCTCTCAGGCCTGTCCGGGAGGCGTTACGAGGATGTGTTCTCGACTGCCGGGGAGGCGTTCGGCGTAAGCAAGTCGTCGGTGTCGCGCAAGGTCGTTGCCGCATGCACAAGGAAACTGAAGGAACTGAACGAGCGCAGGCTGGAGGACTTCGAGGCGGTTGCCGTCTTCATGGACGCAATGCATCGCTGCGGCGAGGTCGTGATGGCCGCCATAGGCGTTGACGCGGAAGGCTACAAGCGCGTGCTTGGCCTCTGGCAGGGCAGTTCGGAAAACACCGAAATGTGCCGTTCGTTCCTTTCCGACATGGAGAGCAGGGGCCTCGCCCTGCACCCCGACATCATCTTCGTGACCGACGGCGGGACGGGCCTCAACCGCGCCCTCAAGGACCGCTTCGGCAAGGACCTCAAGCACCAGCGCTGCGTGATCCACAAGAGGCGCAACGTCGAGTCCCATCTGCCCGAGATGTACCGGGCCGAGTTCGACAGGCGCTACAACAACGCCATCGGGATGGTGGGCTACGAGGACGCGAGAAGGGAACTTCTCAAGGTCCACGAGTGGCTCGAAGGCATAAACACGAGTGCCGCCAAATCGCTTTCCGAGGGCGGCGAGAGGCTGCTTACGGTCCACCGGCTGGGCATCCCCGCGCTCCTGCGCAAGTCGCTCATAACGACCAACATAATCGAGTCCACCTTCAACGGTCTCGACGCCATCGAGAAGAACGTGAAGCGCTACAGGGACATTGGAATGTTCAAACGCTGGATGGCCGCTGAGGTCCTCCACCGCGAAAAGAACTGGAGACGGTTGGACGGCTATGCGGAAATCCCCGAACTTGTCGAAAAACTTCGGGAAAAGAGCATGAAATTACTTGACAATGAAGCGCTAATAGCCTAGATTTACACCAGTTGGAGACCTGGATTTTCAACTAAAAAAGGGACAAATTCCACGAGAGCGCCCTGCACTGACAGCACTGAAAACAGTAGATATTCTTCGCCGGAATCGTTATCGAACACCTTGACTGAAACTTTCTTGCCTCGTCCCACTCTGATTTCAAGACGGAATTGCCCGCCAAGTATTTCGCGGACGAGCGCATAGTTAGACCCTTCCTTCGTGAACCCGAAAGGAATGAGTTTCTTGACAAGAAGTTTCTTGCCATTGAATTGTTCTTCGATGCTTGTCACAATCGAAAAGATAGATAAAATTATTTACGGCTCAGTTAGAAACAGCGACTTCCCGGCGGGCGTCGCGGTACTTGTGCAGGCCTAGCATCACGCGGCGGGCAATCGGCTGCGCAATCAAGATTTCTACCGCGAGCGAAATGGCAAAGTTGCGAGGCCACTTGTAAAAGAAGTTTACCAGCGGCTCCATTGTGATTTCGCGGTTTCCGACCCAGGTACCTACAATCGTCAAGATGATGGACATCAGGAAAACCGTGCACATGATGTTGAGTGTAATCACCGCATGGAAACTGTCGCCCTTCTGCGTAAGCCTTGAAGTCAGGAATGCCGCAGGCTTGTATGTGACAAGTACCGTCGCGATAACGCACGGCCAGAGTATCGGCATAATCGGGAATACGTGTGCCCAGCTTTCCATGCTAAAGCCCATCTCGAAACAGGTGATGAGCGGCGCGATGATGTTCATCGAGATAATCGAAAGCGTCACGAGAAAAAGGGTGAATTCGCGTTTGCCGCGCGGGAGTTTCATGTAAAAGTCCATTTTAACCTCTTTTGTTGCGGGCCCTGCGCAATAAAAAAGGCGCAAAACCCTGATGTTTGAGTTTCACGCTGAACCATTATACGCAATGAAATTTCGTGCCCATAAATAAAAATATTTTTTGCCTTTGTCAAGAACTTGCCAACGGAAAAATTTTTTCCTAAATTCGCTTGCGAAATCAACGTGTAGCGGTCCCGCATAAGTCCAGTTGTATGGCTTTGCGGGCTTTTTTTATGGCGATTCCGTGCGGTTTCGTCAAGAGGAATTTATGAGCGGAAAACAGAAATTCACTTTCCTTATGCTTTTGCTTGGACTGCTTTCGGCATTTGGCCCCTTCGTGACGGACCTTTACTTGCCGGCCCTCCCGAGCCTTGCCGATTACTTTGCGGCAAGCCCCTCGATGGCACAGCTTAGCCTCACCATGAGCATGCTCGGGCTTTCGGTGGGGCAACTCTTTGTAGGCCCACTGAGCGACAAGTACGGCCGCAAAAAGTTGCTGCTAGTTTGTCTATTGCTTTTTGTTTGCGGGACTGTCGCCTGCATTGTCGCGCCGAACATCGTAACCTTCAACGTGTTTCGTTTGCTGCAGGGCATGGCGGCGTCCGGCGGCATCGTGATAGCACGTTCCATTTCGGCGGATTCCTACCGCGGTCCCGTCCTCACCAAGTTCCTTGCCATGGTGAGCGCTGTGAATGGAGTCGCCCCGATTATAGCCCCGGTGCTAGGCGGATTCTTGCTGAATTTCATGAGCTGGAAGGGAACTTTCGCAGTATTGCTCCTGTATGGGGCTCTGCTGCTCTTTATGTCAGGGAAATTCCAGGAATCGCTCCCGGTAAAACGCCGCAGCAAAAAATCTGTCTTTGCGAGTTTTAGCTTGTATGCAAAAGTGTTCAAGAACCGCACCTACGTATTGTATTTTCTGGTATGCACGTTTCCGATGATTATCTTGTTCGGGTATATCGCGTCTTCGCCCTTTATCTACCAAAAAATCTACGGCCTTTCGCCTGTCGGCTTTAGCCTGTGCTTTGCGCTGAACGCGTTGTTTACGGCGTTTGGATGCGCCTTGTCGGGCAAAGTCGGCGATGAACGCAAGGCTCTCAAAATCGCTGGCGCGGGGATGTTCGTTTTCGCAATTGCCGTTGCTGCCGCACTCATGACGCACGCTTTACTCCCGCTTCTGCAGGTCGCTTTCATGGGGCTTACGTTCATGTTCGGCATGAGTCAGCCTCCTGCAACGGCCTTGGCATTGAACGCTGAGCGTACAAATGCAGGTACCGCTGCAGCGGCCATCGGGGCATCGGGCTTCCTGATGGGCGGAATCGTCTCTCCGCTGGTCGGCATGGGGGACATTGCCACAAGTGTCTCGATTGTCCTAGTTGTGGGTGCCGTTTTGACGCTTGTTTCGGTTCTCGCCATCGGTTCACTATGCGCAAAAGGCATAGTGAGTCATAGCAAATAAGTATTTTGAAATGCGTACGCAATTATTTATATTGTGTGTATGCGAAACATTGTCCTTATAGCGTTGTTCTTTCTCGTGGCCTGCAGCGATGCGGCGAGCCATTCGTCGCAGCCTGAAGCCCAAACGGAGGCCCCCGTGAAACTCAAGATCCATGTGAACGACACCACCTTCACGGCGACGCTCGAAGAAAATTCCTCGGCCAAGGCCTTCGCTGAATTCCTCGCGCAGGGCGACATGACGCTCGACATGCTCGACTACGGCAGCTTCGAGAAGGTGGCTGACCTGCCGCGCAGTTTTCCGCGCAACGACACGCAAATCGACACCGAAGCGGGCGACATCATCCTTTATCAGGGCAATTCCATCACCATCTACTACGACAAGAATTCCTGGAACTTCACGCGCCTGGCCTGTATCGACAACGTGAACAAGAAACGCCTCAAAGAAATCCTCGGAAAAGGGAACGTGAAGGCGACATTCTCGGTGGAATAAACGTCCGAAAACTCTAACTAACCCTCAATTTTTGTGTAAGTAAATTTTTACACGAAATCCTTGGTTGTTCTATTGACATTACAACGATAATTGGATATATTTTGTGTTGTAATAATTAAAGAACAACTACTTAAAATTAAACAAAAACGGGCTTGGCCCAAGGAGATTCAAAATGGAAAAGAACAACTTCAAGACCGTAAATCTTGGCAAGGGCGTCGTGGAAGTCTACGATTTCGGGGTGGTCAAGCTGCATGCCTACAAGACAAACGACCTGATAACCGACGAATGTTTCTTGCTGGAAAAGGGCGGCAAGATGTTCATGGTCGAAGCCCCCTGTTTCTTCGACAACATTAGGGAACTGGAAGCCTACATCAAGGGCCTTTCGGTTGAATTCGTGGGCTCGGTGATTGCCTACCATGGCGCGGGCGCGACTTTCATGAAGGGGGCTCCCGTGTACAGCACCCGCCATGCCGACGATTACAACCATAACGGAGGCGGTGCGGCCCTGGTCAAAAATTTCACGGCGGCTTTTGGCGATGCTTTTGACAGCTCCATTTACGCGACGACAGACTTTATCGAAGGCGAGACTTTGAATCTCGCGGGTATCGACATGCGCATTGTCGCGACCCAGGAGGCATTCGATATCGAATTTCCCGAAATCAACGTTGTCTACACCCACATGATGGGCCACGATGTCCATTCCATCGTGGCAGGGAGCAAGCACGCCGATGCCATCATCGCGCAGCTCACGGATTACATCGACCGCGGGATTTCCCTGATTCTCACGTCGCACTACACGGTGGAAAACCTGGAAGATGCCCGTGCTAAAATCCAGTACCTGAAGGTGATGAAGAATATCGCCCTCAAGAACGTGAACCCGGCGGCATTCAAGAGCGCCATGAAGCAGGAATTTACGAACTACTCCGGCGAAAATTACCTGGACATGACGGCGGGAATGTTCTACAAATAGGCCAAGGCACGCGTGAACGCAGGCAACAATTGTTAAATTGTGGATTATGAAAGTCAGCGTTCGTTTTACGGCGGCGGTCCATACCTTGCTTTGCATCCACTTCTTCGAGGGTGCGGAACGGGTGACCTCGGAATTCATATCGGGCAGCACCGGCGTGAATGCGGTCATCATCCGCAAGGTTCTTTTGCAGTTGCAAAAGGCGGGCCTGGTTGAGACTGCTCCCGGCGTAGGGGGCTCTCACCTTGCGCGTCCTGCCGACAAGATAACGCTCCTGGATGTCTACAAGGCCATCAACGATAACGACGAGGAACGGATCGTCTTCAGCTTCCACCCGGAACCGAATCCGCTGTGCCCTGTAGGCAGGAACATCCATCGCCTGTTGGACCCAGCCCTGAATTCGGCGCAGACGGCGCTGGAAATGGAACTGGAGAAGACGACTCTGAAGGGCCTCGCCGCACAACTCAAGACCGTCCCTGAACCATCCGGGAGGAATCATGAACCAAGCAGAGCGCAGACTATTCCTGATAAAGTATCTATTGGCGGAAAGTCCCAGGTACAGCGGCACGACCATCCCCGCGGACGCCGAAGGACAGAAAATCCTGTTGCGTTCCTTGATGAACGTGCGGGAAGCCTCCCCCGCAAGCGATGAATTCTACAGGATTCAGGACGAATACCTGCAGGAATCCATCCGTGGTCGCGGAATAACGGACATCGCGGACATTGAAAGTATCGGCAGGCGCTTCAGCGCGGGTGCGCCGGACTTGTTTGGCGATTCCCTGTTTTTGTGGCGCGGCGACATCACCACCCTCAGGGTGGATGCAATCGTAAACGCGGCCAACAGCGGCATGACGGGTTGCTGGCAGCCTTGCCACAGCTGTATCGACAACTGCATCCACACTTTCGCGGGAGTTCGTCTCCGTAGCGCTTGCGACGCCCTGATGAAACGGCAAGGGCACCCCGAACCCACAGGACAGGCAAAAATCACGCCGGCCTACAACCTGCCCTGCAAATACGTGTTGCACACGGTGGGGCCAATCGTGGGCTACGGCCTTACGGAACGGGACTGCGAGTTGCTGGAATCGTGCTACAGGAACTGTCTCGAAGTTGCGGCCCGGAACGGTGTGGAATCTATCGCCTTCTGCTGCATTTCTACAGGCGTATTCCGTTTTCCGCCGGAACGTGCCGCCCAAATCGCGGTGGATACGGTGCTGGAATGGAAGCGCCGTACACAAAACCCCATGAAGGTTGTCTTTAACGTTTTCAGCGAAAAGGACGAGGCTATCTATGCGCGGATTTTCGAAAAATTCAACGGATGATTTTTCTGCCGAAGTGTTGAGACTGAAAGAGGCGCTGGCAAGGGCGGATGCCGTCGTCGTGGGCGCGGGCGCCGGACTTTCGACATCGGCGGGATTTACCTATTCCGGGGAACGCTTTGTCAAGTACTTCGCCGACTTTTCTGTAAAGTACGGCTTTTCGGACATGTATTCCGGTGGCTTTTTCCCTTACGGGACTCCCGAAGAAAAGTGGGCCTTCTGGAGCCGCTATGTCATGATAAACCGTTATATGGACGCCCCGAAACCCGTCTACGAAAACCTCCTGAAAATCCTACGGGATAATGATTACTTTGTCCTTACCACCAACGTGGACCATTGTTTCCAAAAAGCGGGCTTTGACAAGGAACGGCTCTTTTACACCCAGGGCGATTACGGGCTTTTCCAATGCAGTAAGCCGTGCCACCCCTGCACCTACGACAACGAAAAGCAGATTCGTGCCATGTTCGACGCCCAGGGATTTTCAAAAGAGACGGGCTTGTTCGGCGCCATGACCGTCCCTGCGGAACTGTTGCCCAGGTGCCCCATTTGCGGCCGCCCCATGTCCATGAACCTGCGTTCCGATTCCACCTTCGTAGAAGACGACGGCTGGCATCGTGCTGCAAAACGTTACCGCGAATTTCTCGACAGATGTAACGCCATGCGCGGCGGAAACGTGCTGTTCCTGGAACTGGGCGTAGGCATGAACACCCCCGGAATCATCAAGTACCCGTTCTGGCAAATGACCGCCCTGAATTCGAACGCCACCTACGCCTGCATCAACTACGGACAGGCCTACGCTCCCGACGACATCGGACCCCGCTCGTTATGCGTCGACGGCGATATCGGCGAGGTGGTGGCGAAACTTCTTTGATGAAGGATTTGACGAATCACTCGAATAATTTCATTTCAAAGGAGATGTCGCCACGGTCGTAGGGGAATTTTTCCTTGTCGACGGGGATTTCTGCAAAGCCGAATTTTTCGTATAAGTGAATTGCGTGTGTGCACCTGCGGTTGGAAACGAGAACGATGCTTTTCGCCTGTTTTTCGCGGGCGTACTCGACACAGGCCTTGAGGCAGGCGCTGCCCGCACCGGTTCCCGTGTACATGCCCTTGGCGGCGAATTTCATGATTTCCCATTCCCCGGAATCGCGAGGGGCGATCATGCAGCATGCCATTACGTTGTCGCTGTCGTCAACGGCGAAAAAGATTTCCGCGCCTGCTGCGATGGCGGTCTCGATACTTGAAAGTTCGCGTTCGTCTTCGGGTTCCACCTTGAACATGGATGAAATCCACGCCAGGTTCATTTCGACAAAGTCTTTGCGGTACTTTGGGTTGTAAGGGACGATTTTCATGCTGACAATATAAAAAATCCGAACCGTAAAACCGTTAATTCCGGCCGTATTTTTACTATTGTGAATCGGTATTTTTTTATCTAATTTATAATTAAGAAAGATAGCCCAAAAGGAAACGCTCTATGAAAAAACTCGCAAGAATTTTCATCCCGGTCTTAACGTTCGCGCTTGCCCTGCTCTCCTTGGCAGGCTGCGCCGAACGCAACAGGGCCGACCAGAACGCCGATGCGGATTTCTCGAAAAAAGGCGATGTGCTGGTCGTGTATTTCACCTGGTCTGGGCATCTGCGGAGCATGGCGCACTGGATTGCCGACGAAGTCGGAGCCGATTACGCCCGCATCTTGCGCAAGGAAGAATACCCTGTTAGCTACAACGAGACCGCTGATGTTGCCAAAAAGGAAAAGGACGAAAACATTTATCCCGAGATAAACCTCTCCCTGAGCGATAAAGAAATGAAGCGCTACAAGACAGTGTTTGTCGGCTTTCCGGTCTGGTGGTACGACGTGCCGATGCCCGTGATGACTTTCCTGAAGCAGGCAAACCTGCAAGGCAAAAACGTCTATGCGTTCTTCTCTCACGAAGGGTCGTCCGATGGTGCTGGGAGCCTCCCTACGCTCGAAAAGCTGATGCTGGCGAAGGGCGCCGCATTCGACAAGAAAACCGCCCTTTCTGTGCGCGGAAGCAAGGTCAAGGATTCCGAAACCGTTGTCCGCGAATGGGTGAAGGCGCTCTCGAAATAATAAACGAGGTCAAATCTTGATTTTTCGTCTAGACAAAATAGCGCTTCGTTGGATGGTGGTTTTGGCTTTTGCCTGTGCCACGGGTTCCGCTGCTGTCGAAGCAGATTCCGTAACAACCTCGGTGACTGTCGATAGCGCTCAAAAACTTTCTCCGTTCGACCATCTAGGACACAACATGTTGCTGAGTGCGTTCGGCTGGCCGCTCGGGTTCCACTTGCTCGGCGGAGCGCTTACGTACAAGTTTTCGATGGAAAACAACGACTTGATGGTAGCCCGTTTTGCGGCCCGTCAGGATCAACTTGTTTACGGCATTGCATTTACTCCCGGCATGATGATGGGGACGTTCTTCCCGATTCTTGTTCCGGGCTACATGTACTTTATCAGCGACAACCGCGCGCTGAACAACACCGGTGCCGTCGCCGTGCAGGCCACCGCCGTGGCGTACCTCTACAACAACATCCTCAAGGCGATTTCGGCACGCGAGCACCCTGACGCGGAACTTAACAGCGGCGAGCGTTCCCGCGATTTCAAATGGGGATTTTTTAGGCGCGGAGTCTTTTACGGCTGGCCCTCGGGGCATTCCATGACCAACGCTGCCATGGCCATAAGCATCGCAAGCTACAACCGCGACAAGCCCCTCGTCGTGGCGGGCTGCGCCCTGTATGCAGGCTACATCGCTACAAGCATGGTGCTCGGCGCAAAAGGCGAGGCCCACTGGTTCTCCGACGCCGTCGCGGGCACCCTGATGGGCGCTTCCATCGGCTGGTACATCGGCAGCGTGTTCTACAAGGATAAACTCGGCGAAAAGCAGACCCCGCCCAAGGTCACCATCGCCCCGCTATTCTACGACGACACCAAAGGCGCCGTGCTCAGCGTGAGGATATAAGCCAAACGCCTGGTACACAACCTTGCGTACCGATGAAGAAAAAAAATGCATAAACCTCTTGACAATCGCGTTCTGGTAATTTATATTTAGTGCACAAGCGTGTAGAATCTCTGGTAAGAGATTGCCACGCTTCGCTCGCAATGACAAACAATCAAAGCCCCGCCTTTTATGCATGTAGGCGGAGGGAGGAAAGATGAGTGAAGATAAATGGCCTAAATCGGTCCCAAATTCGCAAATTAGTGGCCAAATGTATTGCATTTGCATTGAAAATGAATTAGATTTGTACAAAAACGAGGTAATTCATATGGCAAATGCAGTTTTGCAGACAAGAATCGACAAAGCCACCAAGGACCAGGCGGAAGATTTATTTGAATCACTTGGACTGGATATCACTACGGCTATTAGACTTTTCTTGAAACAGGCGATTAATCAGCGCTGCATCCCTTTCGATATCGTTCCGCCTCAACGCGAGTTCTCGGATTCGACGTTGGCCGCTATTGAAGAGGCAAAAGGCCTTGCTAGGAACCCCAGGGCGAAAAGGTATTCCTCTGCTAAGGAACTCCTTGAGGATTGCAAGTAATGGTCTATGAGCTTATTAAGACATCTCGTTTTAAGGCGGGAGTGAAACTTGCTCGGAAGCGGGGGTTGGACATTTCCCTTCTGGAAGAAGTCATTGAAAAATTGCGACTTGATCAACCGCTTGAGGCAAGACATCGTAACCATGAATTGACGGGAAATTTCAAAGGCGTCTGGGAATGCCATATTCAACCAGATTGGTTATTGCTTTATCTGAAAGATAATGGTGTACTTGTGTTGACCTTGGTCGATACGGGAACGCACAGCGATATCTTCAAGAAATAATCACCGAAGATTTTTTTCGACAGAAAACCATAAAAGCGTTTGTTTCCACTATACGTCTCACGCATACTGGGCATGAAAAATAAGCATTTTGCGCATGCTCCGAAAATATTTATATTATATGCGAAACATTTCGGAGTGGCAAAATGAAACTCAAGTTTTTAACGCTATTTTCAATCTTTGCGCTCGCTGCGAGCGTGTTTGCGGAGAGCGCCATGAGCAATATTACGGTAAACCTGCGCTATACGGGTAAGAACGGGGCGGCAAGGAAGTTCGCCGAAGAGATGGTTTCTAGCGGGACTGTGGCGAAAATCCGCGCCGAGAAGGGAAACATCCGCTACGAATATTTCCAGTCGCTGGACGATCCCGAGACCATCTTGCTGATTGACGCGTGGGAAAGCCAGGCAGCCATCGATGTGCACCATGCTTCGCCCATGATGAAGACCATCGCGAAACTCCGCGACAAGTACGACTTGAAAATGACTGTCGAACGCTACACGCCCGACAACACCATGCCCAAGACCGACGAAAAGTTCATCAGGAAGTAGTCCGATGAAATCGCCTACGTTGTTTTCGACTTTGCTCCTGGCTCTGTTTTTGAGCCTCTTTGCCGCGTGTTCCGACGACGGCTCGTCTTCGCCGACAGGCACTGGAGAAGCTATCGAATCTAGCGTCTCGCAAGATGGCAAAAGCTCCGCGACTTCAAGCCCAGCGACTTCAAAGAACGAAACTTCTTCAAGTTCGGAATCAACCGTTTCGAACAGCTCGGCTAATTCAAGTTCGGCGACATCCAGTTCCGCGACATCGGCGAGTAAATCCCGCGGCAAGACGCTCGTGGCTTACTTCTCCAGAACGGGCAACACCAAGCCTCTGGCCGAATACGCCGCGGAATACCTGGACGCAACATTATTCGAAATCACCGCAAAAATCCCTTACACCGACGAAGACATCGCCTATTATACGGACTGCCGCGCCGACCGCGAACAGAAAGACGAATCCGCCCGCCCCGAAATCGCAACCGCTGTCGAGAACATGGACGAGTACGATACCGTCATCATCGCGCACCCGATATGGCACGGGATTGCACCCCGCATCATAAGCACGTTCCTCGAAAGCTACGACTTTTCCGGCAAGACCTTGCTCACCTTCTGCACGTCGGCTTCAAGCCCGCTGGGCCAAAGCGCCAAACTGCTGCAGGAACTTACGCCCAATTCCACCTGGCTCGAAAGCAAACGATTCGCCATCGGCACCAGCCGCGAGGAAATCGAAGAATGGCTGGAAGACGTTCTGCACCCGTAACCCATAGTCGACCATCATCGGGATTGCCATGAATTTTAAGAATTACTTAACTGCAAGCGTTGTTTTGACCGCATTCCTGGCCGCGGCCGCCTTTGCCGGCGGTGCCATCGACGTTCATTCCCACGTGATTCCTGCGGATTATTTGGCCAATTTGCAAAAGCATAACGCGCAGTTGGACGAAGGTTTCCTGCTCCCCAAATGGGACGTGAGTGCCCACCTGAAATGGATGGACGAGGCCCAGGTGCAGACATCCGTTTTGACGCTTGCTGCCCCGCAGCCCTATTTCGGCGACGCAAACGAAAGTGCCTCCATCATCCGCAAGGTGAACGAGGTCGGCACATCCCTGAAAAAGCAACACCCCGGCCGATTCATGTACTGCGCGGCACTCCCGCTGCCCGACGTGAAAAAGTCCATCGCCGAAGCGGCTTACGCCCTCGATACGCTCAAGGTCGACTGCATCAAGCTTGCGACCAACGTAAAGGGGCAGTACCTGGGTGCGCCCGAACTGGACCCCCTGTTTGACTACCTGAATAAAAAGCACGCCGTCGTGATTCTGCACCCTCACAGGCCGGAGCCAGTCAACAAGGACGTAATGAAGCAGACTCCGCTTGCCATGCAGGAGTATCTTTCCGAAACGACCCGTGCCGTCACCAACATGATTTCCAGGAACGTGCTGACCCGCTACCCGAACGTGAAGGTGGTGGTGCCCCATTGCGGTGCATACCTGCCGCTCGCGTTACCCCGCATGAAGTCGCTGATACCCGTGATGCAGCAGAATAAACTCATCGGAAAAATCGTCTGGGAAAAGAACCTGGCCTCGCTCTATTACGACCTTGCCGGAGCGCACTCCGCGGAGACCATCCGCATGATGCTTACCATCACCACGCCCGACCACTTGCTTTACGGCTCCGATTACCCCTACGTGGCGCCCAAGGTGCTTACCGCAAGCATCGAACGGCTCAAGGCGTATCTGAAAAAAGAGGCAGACCTTGCGCCCTATTACGACATGATTCTTGAAGGCAATGCCCGCGCGCTGTTTGTCGATAAGGCGACCAGCGGGAAATAGTTACCGACCGGTTGCGGTTAGATAAGCGCAGATGGCGGTGTAGTAGCCCGTTACCGCTTCGGTGTAAGTGTCGCTTGCCTGCTGCCGTAGCGTCTCTGCTTCAAGCATGTTGCTGAGTGTCGCGGTACCGGCATTGTAGAATTCTCGCTGCATCCGCAAGTTTTCTTCGGCCTGGGCAACGGCATCGCGGCTGATTTCTATCTGTCGGAAGGATTCTACGAGCGTATTCCATTTGGCGTCAATATCCACCTTGATAAGGTTCTTGTTCTCGGCTTCGTCAATTGCCGCCTTTTGCGCCTTCAGGTCGTATTTTGCCGTAGAATAACTGTTGCTCCACCAGTCCGAAATGGGGACTGTCACCGAAGCAAACAAAATTCCGTTTACGGCATCGTCGTCCAGTAGATTCTGGTACAATAGGCTCGCGCCTACCGCAACGGTGGGGAGAACTTTTCCCCTTTCCATGGAACGTTCCTTTTCGGCGACTTCGCGATTTACGGCGAGCAGTTTGCTTTCGGCCCTGCGTTCCACCGCCTCGTCGGCGGACATCTTGTACTCTTCGGGCGGATTGATTTTATCGAGAGAGGTTTCGGCCAGGTCGAATTCGCTGTTGTCCAGGTTCATTTGCCGTGCCAGCATGAGCTTTGCGACCGATATGCCGTTTTCTACCTTGATGCGGTTGCTCTCCAGTTTTTTCTTTTCGAGATCCACGCGGAGCAGGTCGTTTTTGACGGCGACACCCGCCTCTACGGCCACCTGCACGTCGGCCCGAATCGTTTCCACCTGTTTTTCGGCCTCGGCAATGGTCTTCAATTTTTCCTTGAGCGAAACAATCAGCCAGTAGTAGGTTTCCGTATTCTTGCGGACTTCGGTTTCGGCAAGGTGCTCCTGCAACTTGGCCGCCTTTGTCCCGATTTTGGCGAGCTGGTTTCCCTTGTGAATTTGTCCGCCCACAAATAGGGGCTGCACCAGCGTCAAGTGGCCTATGATTCCCTTGTCTATCATGCCCATGGAATACGAGGTCGGCAGGCCCGCAAGCATGGCGGGGTCGAGGCCCATCTGCGCAATTGTCGGTGCAAGCTGCTGACCCATTCCCTCTATTTCTGATGACATGTCAATCTTCTGCTTTACCAAGTAGTCGTTTGCCATGAATGCAAAACCGCCCGCAAAAATCTTCGGGAAATACGCAGGGAACGCGCTGCCTTCGGTTTCTTCGGCCATCTGGCGGTTCACCTTGGCGCTCTTGAGGGTCGCGTTGTTTTCGCGTGCTATGCGCAGGCAGTCATCGAGCGTATAAATATCCGCCGCCAGCAAAAAAGAATGCAAGCCAAAAATAAAAGCCGCTATTTTAACATACAATTTATTCATAATTTTTAATCCAAATTCACTTCACATTCCACACTACACACTTTTCCTCTGCCTCACCCGTACGCCGCTTACCTTCCAGTACAGAACCGGCAATACGGTCAATATGAAGCACATGGTAATGAGCGTCCCGATAAAAATCACTCCACCCATAGGCATCCAGAGAGTACTCCCGCCAAGAATCATGGGAATCACGCCGACCGATGCCGCCGCCGATGTCAGGAATATGGGGCGCATCCTGCGGAGCGCTGAATTGAAGATGGCCGTCTGTGCGTCGCAATGTTCGTTCTTCTTGAGCTCTTCGGCATAGTCAATCATGATGATGCCGTTTCGTACCATGATTCCGAGCAAGCTGACAACGCCGAGAACGGCGGTCATGCTGAAATCGAGATGCATCGCGTTCAGGGCGACCCCGGTTCCGAAGGTGCACAACGCTAGGGAGCCTATGAGCATTATCGCGGTCCTTACATTCTTGAAATGCCAAAGCAGAATAAAGAATATGATGACGACGGCACAGGCTAGCGCCGAAATTACACGGGCATCTGTTCGAAGACGACTTCCGTTTCGCCACCAAATGTCACATCAACGTTTTCGCCTTTCAGCCATTCCTTTATGCGAGAACCGTGTTTCATTATCAGGTCGTTCGCGCTTATTTCGGGGTAAACTTCCGCCGTCACGTTTACCGTAGGGCGACCATTCCTGTGGTCAATCTGTCCTACATGGAAAACGGGGGTCAGGTCTGCCACCTGTCTCAACGGGACGTTGCCGAGTCCGCCGTATGTCGGCATCTTTTCGTTTGCGAGAACCGCTGCGTCGGCCTTGTCGCTATGGGTACTTTTCAGCACTACGGGAATATTCCTGTCGCCTTCCCAAATGCTTGCAAGCGGGATTCCGCTGCTGTAGCGCGCCATGAGCAGCGCCTGTGTTTCCATCTGGGTAATGCCTAGCCTTGCCGCATCGTCGTTGAGCGAGACCTGTACTCCGTTCAGGGGTTCCCTCAGGCTGGAGCGCACCTGGTACACGCCGGGCAACTGCCGCAAGTAACTGCTCACGATTTCCGATGCCCTCTGGAGGCTTTCCAGCGAATCGCCCGATATCCGCACTTCGATGGGGTAGGCCGCCTCGCTGTAGCTCAGCTGCTTGAACCGCACCTGTGCTTCGGGAAAGTAGTCCGCATACGAGGCGGCGTATTCCTGAATCATCTCTTCGGTGGCGTCGACTCCCTGGGTATTGACGATAAACTGCGCAAAGTTTGAACCGCCGAACTGCGGAGCGTATGTCAGGTGGAACCTGGGCGAAGATGCCCCCACGAAATTCGTGATGGAAACCACCCGCTTGTCTGCCGAAAGAATCTTTTCGAGACTGTCCGCCACTTGTGCCGTCTTTTCGAGGGCCGTTCCCATGGGCATGAATATTTCTACAGAGAATTGGTTGCGCTGCGCCGTGGAGAAGAGCTTAATCGGCCTCGAAATCATACCGTAAAGGCCAACGCAGACAGCCAAAAAGGCGCAGAAGAGCGTGAGCTTTGGAAACTTGAAGCAGACCTTCAGTGTCTTTTCGTGGATTTTCCCGGCAATGGCCTCGAAGTTGAACTTGCTCGGCTTCTTGTTCTTTGGCTTGAGGAATGCGAACTGCAGATAGGGTACGACGAGTACCGCGATCAGTAGTGAAACGGAAAGCACAATGGTGAGCGCCCAGGGGAACAACTTCACGAAATCAGCAATCATTCCCTTGAACGTGTAGAGGAATGGGAAAAAGGTGATGCTGATGGCAAGGGTGGCCGAAAAAATGGACTTGAGAAAGTGGGACGCGCTGTCGGCGGCAGCTCGCCAGCGGGATACCCCTTCCGAAATTTTTTCCTGGTAATCGTCTAGGATGACGATGGAATTGTCCACTATCATGCCGAGCGTTACGATAAGGGCCGCAAGCGTCACCGTGTTCAGTTCGAAATCGAAGGCGTAAAAGATTCCAAGCGAAATGAATATGCTCAAGGGGATAGTCGCCGCAGCCACCAAGGCAACCTTCATTGGCTGCAGGAGCAACACGACGATGACCACGGCGACAATTGCAATCAGGAGTTCTTTCAAAAAATCAAAAACGCTGTGGGCCACTACCTGGCTCTGATCCGTGATGCGCTGCATCTTTACTTCTTCAGGGAGGGCCTTGCCGAATTCCTCTAGCACGGACTCGATTTCGGACCCCATCTTTACCACGTCGTTTCCCGATTTCATCTCGACGCTTAGCACGACGCATTTGTTGCCGTTCTGCTCGATGTAAGAGGAGGGTTTCGGGTATTCACGCACCACTCTCGCCACGTCTTTCAGCCGCACTGTTTCACCCTGCGGCGTGCTGAAAATGACGGTCTCTTCTACATCGCGGACGGAGTTCACGCCCGATTCTACATATATGGGCGATTCCGTGTTGCCGTCTTTCAGCGTACCCGATATATTCACGAGCCCCTTGCCCGCAAGGAACAGCGCAGTCGACTTGAATCCGAGACCATAGTGCGAAAGCCGCTCATTGTCAAGGTAAACGGAAATCTGCTCTTTCTGTTCGCCGAAACGGTTTATCCGACCGACCGTTTTTAGTCGGCTTAGCTTGTTGGTGAGCTCGTCCAGATAATCGCTCAATTCGGCGTAAGTCTTGTTCTTGCTTTCCAGCGAAAGTAATAGCGAAGATGCCTCTCCGAAATCATCCATGACTACGATGGCGGCAACTCCTGCGGGCAGGTTCATCTTGAAGCCTTCTATGCCGTGCTTGAACCTGCTCCAGAAGGCGTCCTTGTCGTTCACGTAATCTTCGAGTTGCACCTGGATAATGGACATGCCGTCACGCGTGACGGAGGTGGTCTTGTGCTTCTGCACGTCACCATAGGTAAAGATGTAATCTTCGAGGGGTTTCGTGACCCGCTTTTCTACCTCCTGCACATTTGCTCCGGGGTAAACCGCAATCACCACGCCTTGACGTACCGTGAATCCGGGGAATTCGTTCTTGCGCATTTCGTATAGCCCGTAAATTCCGAACAGCGAGAGTATAAAGACGATAAGGAAAACTATCGCCCTGTAGCGCATGGCCGTTTCGACAAACGAACGTTTCTTTGGAGAACTCATGCTTATTTCTCCGTGTTATTGGATTCGACCTGCACTTTTTCGCCTTCGCCCACCTTGTTTGCCCCGGCGACAATTATGCTGTCGCCATCCTGCAAACCACGAACAAGGATTCCTTCGGTTCCGCCCAGGTTGAGCGTCACGTCAATATCGGCGCGGGTCGCCTTTCCGCCATTAATTTTCCAGACAAAGTTGTTATTGTCTTCGTCAAGCATGATAGCCGTTGCAGGCAATACGACCCCTTCTTGCCTTGTTTTGCCGGAAATTTCCATTTCGGCAATCATACCCGGCAACAGTTCACCGTTCCTGTTTGCAAGCTCTGCCTCGATTTCGTAAGAGCGCGATAGCGCGTTTGCAGAAACACTCCTGTTTGTGATTTTTCCTTGTATAACCTTGTCTCCCAAGGATGCGATGCGGATTTTTACGCCGTCGCCTACCTTGACTTTGCCAATTTCTTTTTCGGGGATGAAAGCGCGGACCTTGATTCTTGAAATATCCAGAATCCTGAAAACCGGGGCGCCGGGAAGCACGTTCTGCCCTAATTCTACGGCCTTTCCCGAAACGATTCCCGTGGCGGGCGCATACAGTTTGCAATCGTCAAGAGCCTTTTGCGCAAGTTTCTCCGAGGCGAGAGCCTGCTTGTACTTGCTTTCCACATCCATCCACTGGATTTCGGAAATGCTCTTGTTCTGGTAAAGTTTTTCCATGCGGCTGCGCGCATCTTCGGCCTGGTTCTTCATGGCGGTTGCAATATCCAGTGCGCTTTTGGCCGCCGTGTCATCAAGGGTTGCCACGAGTGCCCCCTTGCTCACCTTTTTCCCTTCGGCTACGTTCAGCGTCTTGACCGTCCCCGGCGAAGAAAAACTGACTGCTGTGGCCATTTTTTCGGCTAGCGAACCGCTATACACCTTGCTCTCAGAAATGTCGGACAGTGTCGCAATCTTGACAGAGACTTTTACAGGGCCGCGGATGTCTTTTCGAGGTGTTCCTTCGCCTTGACAACCGATACAGATAAACGAAAATACGATGAAGAAAATGAACTTTGTTTTCATAGTGACAAAGTTACCAAATTGGGTCTTGTAATTTTAGGTCAAAATTTCTCTAAAAAAAGACATTTTTACTATCAGAATTGCTGAAAAAGGTATTTTTGACTAAAATGCGGGAAATTTTTACCAATAGAAGAATGGACATTTTATTATCTTTCCAGTATGAATCCGTCGAAAAAAAGAAGTTTGCCTACAGCGGGTGCAGAAATCAGGACAGCGGATTTGTCCCTGTTGGATTTTTTGAAAGAGGTGAGCCTCTTGCCCGGCAAGGTTGGCGTGTTCGATTCCATTGAGGGCCTTGATATTACAGGGTACTTCAGGATGCAGGGCGTTATTCTATTGATTATCGAGAATGGCAGTTGCACCATCGAAGTCAACATGAATACCTACGAACTAAAAAAAGGCGGTATATTCCTAGCGTTCCCGGGGCAGGTCCTCCGCGCCCTAAAAATCAGCGACGACGTGAAGACTCTCTGTGTCGCTTGCTCCACAGACATGCTCAACGACCTGATGTCACAAGTCAAGGACAGTATGCAACTGTTGCTGTTGGCTAAAAGGTCGCCTTACCTGCAGCGGGACAGGCAGGACTTCGAGCAGGTTGTCAAATCGTTTAAGCACCTGCAAGAAAAAATGCAGTTGCTACATGGCAATCCGTTCTATTATCAAATCATCAAGAACCAGTTATTGTCGCTCGCATTTGAATGCGTTGGCTTTTTGTATCGAAAAAACGCGACGCAACAGACATCGAACCGCAAGGAAGCCTTGTTCAACGCGTTTCTCCGCAATGTGGAAGAACATCACCAAAAGGAACATAGCGTCAAGTTCTACGCCGATATGCTTTTTGTAACCCCGAAGTACCTTTCGTTTGTCGTTGATGAAATAAGCGGCAAGGGCGCAAAGCAGTGGATAGACGACTACATCGCTCTCGATGCCAAGGTCCTTCTGCAGTCTACCCAGATGGATGTCCAGGAAATTTCGGACGAACTGAATTTCCCCGACGTGAGCTTTTTCGGCAAGTTCTTCAAGCGCATGACGGGCATGTCACCCAAGGCTTTCAGGTTGAAAAAGTGATAAAAAGTCATTTTTTTTCTTGGAGCCAGAATTTTTCTAGGATTTGGGAATAATTTCGCTATTGAAATCTTCAAGAAATGCAAGAGCCTTATCGGTGTTAATCTCTATTTGCGTTTACTTTGTTTTTCCAGTTTGAAATGAATATTCATTATCTGAATAGCGGGACTATTTCGCCGTGTTTCGGGACATAGAATGCCGTGTCGGGAATGCCCAGTTCTTTTCTGGCTCTTGCGAGATCCTTCGGCGGGTCTTCGAGCCTGTCGTAAACAAAACCGAAGGTTCCCCAGTGCATGGCAAGGCTCAACTTTGATTTGGTTAGCAGATGTAACTGTGCTGCTTGCCGTGGGCTTGCGTGTACGCGGGTATAACGGCTAGGCTTGTAACTGCCTATGGGCAAGAAACTCACGTCAATAGGGGCGAATCTTTCTGCGATTTCCTTGTAGTATGACCCGTCACCCATGGCAAGGTCGCCCCCGAACCACATTTTTGTTGTATGCAGGGAATCTTCCGTTGGGCGTTCCAGAATCCACCCGCCCCATAGTGTTGATTTTGCGCTAGAGGCGAAAATTCCGCGACGACTCGTATGGTGCGCCGGTACGAACGTGATTTTCAGGGGGCCCGCTATTGTCGAATCCCACCAATCCAGTTCTATGATATTTTTTGAAGGTATTCCCCAACTTTCAAGAATTGCCGCCACTTTCAAGGGAACTGCAAATTTCACGTGGTTCCATCGGTTGAATATTTTTACGATGCTTGTACGGTCCAAATGGTCGTAATGGTCATGGCTTACGATTACCAAGTCTACATTGGGCAGGCTATCTAAAGACCTGCCGGGAGGGGTTCCTCGCTTAGGGCCAACAAGTTGAATGGGCGAGGAGTATGTACTGAACATCGGGTCGGTCAAAATTCCGTAACCGCGCCACAATATATAGTAGGTACTGTGTCCAATCCATGCGGCCGAACTTGCCGTTGAATCTCGCCAGAGATCCTCGTTGCCGCGGACTATCGGCAACCTGTACATACGCGTACGGAACTTGGGTACAAGCGAGTCTGCTTCCATGGTATCGCGAATGGGCGGGCAGCTGTCGTCCGTATTCTCGAAATGTCCGTTAGGCAAGTGGTGCCGCGGCAGGGACGCGTTGTTATGGGAAATTTCGACCGAAGAACAGGCGAAAAGTACCAGTACAGGGAATGCTGCAAATAAGGCTTTAAGCGGGAAACGCATTTTATCAACATACAATTTTGAACACGGAAAATCAAGAAGCGTATGTGTCCTTTATCCCTTGGTTTTGTCGCTCCGTCAGAAAGTTGCGAATATGCCCTTTTTAAACGACGTGATAATTCTTAAAATTGTGCCGTGAAGTTCCTGAAAGTTCTAAAAGCGTTTGTTATTCTTGCCGTGACTTTTTGCGTTGCCGCATATGCGCAAAAAATGGACGAGGAATTCTCGCAACTTCCGGACAGTCTCCGAATAAAGATTCTAGATAAGGACGCTGTTTTCAGCGTGCAGGACGCGCGGGATCTGGTCAATTTCCGCAGGAACATGGGCGACACCCTGGTACCCAGAGAAAGTGCGCCCGACACGACCATTATTCCCAAAGACAGCCTGTTTGGCACCCACGTGAATCCGCTTATCGTCGGGACCGAAGTGCTCGGGCTCAACGCTTTTGTGTGGGCTTGGGATTACTGGGTCTTGGACAAGAGTTACGCACATACGGGCCCCAGCTATTGGAAACGCAACTTCCGCGAAGGCTGGGAATGGGACCATAACCATTGGGCTATCAATTTTTACGGGCATCCGTACCAGGGGTCCATGTACTACGCTACGGCCCGTGCCGGCGGTTACGGTTTTTACGGAAGCATGGTGTTTGCCGCCCTTGGGAGTTCCACCTGGGAAATGTTCTGCGAAACAGAATACCCGGCGCCGAATGACTTAATTTCTACGACAGTAGCTGGCTCCATGTTCGGCGAAGTTCTTTACAGACTTTCCCGCGCATCGTACAACGGTTCCAAGGTGCCCTGGTACAGGCACCTGCTCGCTTTTGCCCTGGAACCCGCCGGCTATGCCCAGCGCAGGGTGTTCGGCAACAGGGATTTTTATACGGGCTTGACACCAATCGAGTTGACGGTTGCCACGGGTATTGGCTCCAGGTTCGGTTCTGACTATCGGTTCGGTGGCGAAGATGCCGACGAGCTGGATGCGGAATGGAACGACCGTCACGGAATGATGGCGGTTTCCCTTGAGTATGGTCGACCCTACACGAGGGTAAGGAGACCGTTTGATTATTTCACTTTAAACTTCTTCGGCGAAGGCGGACTCGAAGGGAAAGTGTTGCAGATGGATATCATGGGGAAACTTGTGAACAGGGGTATCCACGGGCGAGGCCATTGGCTTGATTTTTCGGTGAATCTGGATTACGATACTTTTTACGGCGACCTTGCCACGGTAAGCACGCTTTCGCTTGGCGGTGCCATGGACATAGCCCTTTGGCTGACACCCAACTTGCGGTTCCGTGTCATGAACCAGGTTTACTGGATTATGCTTGGTTCTGCCGACATGGGCTACGACGACATTATTCAGGAATTTCACCCGGATTACAAGCCCGACATGGATAGCTACCAGTACAATTCCGGCGTGAAATACAGCTTGATGATAGAAACCCTATACAAGAGGTGGAGAATCTACAACAAGACGACGATAGATGCCATGAAGACCATCGAGGGAACGACTGCGGAATATGGCGTTTCGGGCTGGGATTTTTTGCTCCTCAACAACACCGCGGTGGAATACAGGCTGTTCTCCTGGTTGGATCTGGGCCACAGGCTTGATACCTACGTGAAAATGGCTGCCTATTCCTCGGAATATGCCGAACCCATGTCCAGGCGCATCCACGCCTTTTCGTGGTACCTGAACTTCCACCTGCTAGGGAGTTGACGCCAGAGTCACCTTGAAAAATTCCACGTTCATTTCGCGGTCGGCGAGCGGCACAATCTTGCGGCTCTTGGGTATGTCGTAGTCGAACTTCTGGTCCGAAACGAATGTCAACAGCGAAGACTGCTCGATAAGCTTTGAAATGCCCTTCACGCTGTCGTGCTTGATGAAGGTGACGTCGGGAATCTTCTTGCGCTTGACCTGCTCCCAGAACCCTACGTTACTGCGCTGGATGATGGTCTCGCCCTTGAGTTCCCGGAGCCGGATGGACTTGCGCTTGGCCAGCGGGTGCTTTTTGGGGAGTGCTATCGAGAGCCGCTCCTGCATGTATTTTTCGGCGCGGTATTTCTTTGCGCGGGGGCCTTGAGCGTGATGCCGATATCCGCCGAACCCTCGTTCAGCGCCTTCAGCACGCCCGCCTCGTTGTCGATAATCTTGTAGGTGACCTGTGCCCCCGGGTGCTTTTCCTGCAGTTCCTGCATCATCCGCATGGCGGGGAGGATGGCCACCGATGCGATGGAGAACGTGCGCGTGCCTGCCCCCTGCGGGCTCACCTTTTCCATCATCTCGCCTTGCAAATCCATGATGCGCTTCGCGTATTCGGCGACCGTGCGTCCCTTCTCGTTCAGTTCGATGCGGTTCTTTTTGCGCTCAAAGAGCGGAGCACCGATTTCGTCTTCCAACTTCTTGAACGCGCGGCTCACCGCCGGCTGCGAAGTGTAGAGCTTGTCCGCTACGGTAGAAAGGGTCCCGTATTCCAGGAACCCGGCCAGCAATCGCAAAATGTAGGTCTCGACAAACATAAAATGCCCCTTTTGGGGGAGAATATAATAAATTCGCTATGCGCTACACGCATAGTGGGCATAAAAATTTCGCATTTTGCGGCAGTCTTGAATTTATTTATATTATAGCCAACCGGTTCAAGGAAATTTTTAACGAAAAAGGCGGATCCCATGAAAAAAATCACCTTGATTCTTTTAACACTTCTTTTAGGAGTCTCTATGGCAGCAGAAAAGAAAATCCTCGTCGTTTACTATTCCCGCGCCGACGAAAACTATTCCGTCGGGAACATTTCCAAGGGCAATACCGAAATTATTGCCGAGATGATTGCGAAAAAGACGGGCGGCACGCTCTTGCACGTGGAACCCGCGAAGGAATACCCCAAGAAATACGACGACTGCATCAACGTGGCCAAGAAGGAACTTGCGCAGGACGCGCGCCCGGCCATCAAGCCGGTGAACGTGAACCCCGAAGAATTCGACGAAATTTACGTCGGTTACCCGGTGTGGTGGGGCGAAATGCCCATGCCCATGTTCACCTTCTTCGAGAAGTATAACCTGAAAGGCAAGACGATTCACCCATTCGTGACCCACGAAGGCAGCGGCCTTTCGGGTGTAGCCCGCCTCAAGAAGGTAACCGGCGCGAATGTGACCCCCGGCCTTGCCATCTACGGACACGTGGCCCAGAACGAACGCGACAAAGCCCAGAAAGAAGTCGACAAGTGGGTGAAGTAGGCTGATTGCGCCTTATGGGCGGAACTGGCTTATTGTTTCCATTCTTCGGTGATGGCGCAGAAAAAGTTCTCGCTCCAGAGATTCAGTTTGTCGCTGTCGGCAATGAACGGGCGGACATCCCTTTTCGCCTCCTCGAAATCGACGGAGTGGAAACGTTCCTTTAGTATATCCTTGAGTCCATCAAAAGTCAATGAGTCCGCACTTTTCCAGTGCCCGGTCTGTTCCATTCTTTTTTGCAGGTGCGGCAGGTTTACGCCCGTGTTTTGCGAGATATACCATACAAAGTCGTAGAAATCGCGACCCTTGACCCTGCTTTTCCATCCGCGACAAAGTAGCGCATGGAGTTTGCCCGCAAAAAGTGAGGGCTTGTCGTAGAGGCGGACCATGAAAGGCGATGGCAGCAGCCGATACTTGCTTTCGTAGGTGGCTGACTCTGGCGGATTCGTGTCCACCTCGAATTTGATTTTCAGGATTTCGTTCCCGGGAACGGGCAAGGGAGAGTGCTTTGCGGGAACAATTTTAAGCAAGTGCTTGAGCGTGTTGCCCTTGAGAAAGGCCGACTGCACCGGAGATCCGTGCGGCTTGCTTTTCGCTTCGACTGACATCTCCAGGCCGACAGAGTAGAGTTCTTCTTCAAGCACGCCAAAATAACGTGAAAGCTCGAAACCTTCGTCTGGCTTGATCAACGAAAAGTCCAGGTCTTCCGAAAAACGGTCCAGCCCATAGAATATGCGGAGCGCCGTGCCGCCATAGAAGGCGGCCTTGTCAAAGAACCCTCCACGAGAAAGTCCGCACAGGGCGACTTCCTGCGAGATTTCCTTGAGGGCGTTCCTGTAGTCCGAAACGTTTTTGCAATTATATTTCGCAAGCATTGAATCAAGTACGTGAGCCATGCCTACCTCATCTTGGACAGTATTTGTAGATTCTTCTTTCTGTACAAGGGGGCAACCTTTTCGATGAAGTCGAAATCCAGGTTCCGAAAATCACCGACTTCGATGCGCAAGTTTTCGAACAGGAATGTTTCCATGGCGCGCTTGCCTGCAATCGGGTGCTCCTTGTAGAGTTTGTCGCAAAGGGCCTTTTCGCAGGTGGCCATTGCGTAGGGCCTGTCTTCTGCGTTTTCGATGTTGACTCCGTGCGGAAAGACGTCGGGCGGGACATCGGAATACGAAAACTCGCCGAAGGGTGTCTTGTACAGTTTAGTCTTGTTCTTCTTGAACGATGCGGAAGTAAAGAGATGCGCGGCTTCGGGAATGAGCCCGTGCCTTGAAAGGGCATAATCGAAGGAAAGATACGATGGGCCGTAAATCGCCCCTGCAAGGGCTTCGCCCGGGGTGTTCTTGTCGGTCTCGTACAGCCCGCGGATAACTTGCGTTATTTCGCCGCGCAGGGTCATTTGACGCAACTTCATTTGGGGCTGCCTGTATTTTTGACCAAGGTCTGAAAGAATTTCTGATACGGTTCTTATCACGATTTCCTCCAATAACTATAAAAATAATATATTAACTGGAGAAAATCAAGTAATTTTCGTGTTTTTTTTGCTTAATTAAAACGGAATGGTCTTTTTGCCGGAGGACATTCTTGTTTCCTAAATTTTACAATGGGGGGGGTATGGACTTTGGCAGGGGCGTTACCTATATTTAACAGGATAAACTATAGACGGGGATGTTTTATGAAGAAGTCTTTCCAGCGTGTCTTTGCGACCCAGAACTTGTTTCAGGGGAAGCAATCTCTATCCATCTTTATGTTGGCGGCAATATTTGCCCTTTCCGGTTGCGATGATTCTTCGTCGGCGAGTTCCAATGAAACCGAAGCGTCTAGTTCGTCTGTAGTGTCTTCAGACAATGAAGTCAAGTCCAGCAGTTCCACGAAGGAAAACAAGGACTCTTCCGACTCCAAGAGTTCAAGTTCAGTAAAAGTATCGATTTTATCATCTAGTTCCGTGGCGTTGGCTACACCTTGCAAGACTGAAACCGAAGACAATTGCGAATATGGAACATTGAATGACGAACGAGATGGTCAGATTTATAAGACTGTTAAGATTGGTGACCAGTGGTGGATGGCGGAGAACTTGAACTATGAGGCGGCAAGCGGCAGTTACTGCTACGGAGAGACCAAAAGTGACCCCAAGACGGAAAATTGCGCCACATATGGGCGTCTCTACATTTGGTCCACAGCCGTGGGCATGTCCGAGGACGAGTGCGTCTATGGAAGTTATTGCAGCTTGCTCAGGGGCAATGTGCAGGGCATTTGCCCCGACGGTTGGCACATTCCGACCAACGATGAATGGGGAGTCCTAATCATCGCAGTGGGCGGGTCCAACTCGTCAACTACGGGTGTTAAGCTCAAGGCTACAACGCTTTGGAAAGCTAAAGACGGCATCACCAATGTTGATGCCGTCGGCTTTGCCGCGCTGCCAGCAGGTGACAGGGGCGTCGGAGGCGGCTTCTACGGTGTCGGCAGTCTGGCCTATTTTTGGAGTGCCTCACAATACAAAGTCGATTACCCCAACTTTATGACCCTGCGCTATGACTGGCGCACCGCGTCCCTGAGCTACTGCCAAAAAGGCGAAGGCTTCTCCGTCCGTTGCGTCAAGGATTCTGACTAAATCTCAAAAGGTTTCCCCATGAAAAACACATTCGCGAAAAAGTTCACGGTCTGCGCCCTTGCGGGGGTGCTCGGTTTCGCCCTGACCGCCTGCGACGATTCTTCGTCGGCGGGGGGTGATGGCGGCGAAACATCGACCAAGTCCAGCAACTCTAGTTCTTCAAGTGTCACCCCGAGCGATGTCGAGGGGTCTAGCAAAACCGCTTGGGATTACTTGAATCCGGACATCGATTATGGAGAGTTTACCGATGAACGTGATGGACAAGTCTATAAGACGGTTAAAATCGGAGATCAGATATGGATGGCCCAGAACTTGAATTATGCTTACACTGGTGTGAAGTTCTACGGGGAAAAATACACCTCCGATTCCACAAGTTGGTGCTACGAGAACAAGGTTTCCAACTGCGACAAGTACGGTCGTCTTTATACCTGGGCGGCGGCCATCGATTCGGTGAAGTTGGCTAATGATGCGGACAACCCGTTGGACTGCGGCTTCAGCAAGCGGTGCGACCTGTCCGGTAAGGTCCAGGGGCTCTGCCCCAGTGGCTGGCACCTTCCCGATACTACGGAATGGAACACCCTTTTCACTGCGGTGGGCGGCGGTTCTACGGCTGGCACCAAGCTCAAGTCCCAGACTGCATGGCATCCTTTTACCGATCCATTTACCTTTACCGTCATCACTAGCGAAGATACCTTCGGTTTTTCTGCGTTGCCTGCTGGCATCATCTTAGCCTTTGGCACCTTCTCCTACGATGGCGACAAAGCGCTCTTCTGGAGTTCAACGGATGTCCATCGCGACGCTGCGTACTACATGGACTTGGACTTTGTCAGCGACCAAGCGCGCCTGTTCACCTCCAACTACAAGAACGGCGGCTTCTCCGTCCGTTGCGTCAAGGACTCTGAGTAATTTCCAAAAGGTTTTCCTATGAAAAATACATTCTCTAGAAACTTTACTGTTTTTGCCCTTGCGTGGGTGCTCGGTTCTGCGTTTATCGCCTGCGGGGACGACGACTCGTCTTCGCCGAAAGGGACGGGGCTCCCTGCCGAAGTGGCTGACAAGGCGGAACTCGAAACCTACGAGTGCAGCATGGATGTCATCGGCGAGAAGGTCTATGTAGCAGACCTTGAACTGAACTACGAATGCGACGGCGAGAAGTGGTTCAAGTCCTACGACCAGACAAAGCCGAGTTCGACTTCTACAAAGTCGTCGGGCAGCAAGGACACCGACGGCTCCAGCGACTCCAAGGCTGCCGACAAGGACGGCTCGTCGAGCGACGCTACGACATCAAGCAGTTCCGCAAAGTCCAGCAGTTCGCGGCCGACCGAAATCCTTGAACCCGAAATCACCGTGAACGAGACCTGCACCGAGGTGGGAGCCTGTGACGCCATGGTCAAGACCGATGTCAGCACGTGGCACTTTGTGCGCAAGGATGATTTTGGCGACGACGCCGAATACACCTACACGGTGGACGGCAAGGACCTTATCGTTACCATCAAGAATGCCGACGGCACGACCAACTCCAAGACCTACTCCATGTATAACATGGAATCCGAAGCGGGCGTGGAAATGGCCTTCAACGCCGCAAAATCGACTTGCAAGAACGGCGGCGGGAACGACAACAAAATAAAGAGTTGCGTGAAGGACACGGTAAAGGCGTTGCCAGAATGCAATGCGAGTAGGGAAGGATTTATCGGAAAGAAGGATTCTTCGTCCTATGTTGTCTGTAAAAATGGTTCGTGGGAAAAGGCCAAGGAAATTGACATGGATACTTATGGCAAAACGTGCACCAACGCAGAAGTGGGGACGAGAACAAATGGCGTTGTGACCGAAACTAACAAGTATTATTGCACGGCAAATGGTTGGGTCTCTCTAATGCGTTGGAACTGGAATGTGCCAAAGGAAGCCTACTTTAATCCGAATATTACTTACGGCTCCATGACCGATGAACGCGACGGCAAGGTTTACAGGACGGTGCAGATAGGTGACCAGATATGGATGGCGGAGAACCTGAACTACGCTGACAGCGTCAAGACACCGAGTCTGTTGGAACGCAGTTGGTGCTACGACAATAAAACCGAGAACTGCGACGTGGCGGGCCGCCTTTACACCTGGGCGGCGGCAATAGATTCCGTTGCACTCTATGATAATGGCAATGGTGTGAATTGTGGTGCTGGCGTTAACTGCACTATGCCTAAAAAAGTGCGGGGCATTTGTCCTTCAGGCTGGCACTTGCCTAGATTTGATGGTGGTTATGATGATGAATTCCTTATCTTGTATAATGCAGCGGGCGAAGAAACGTCAGGCAAGGCTCTCAAGTCGCAGATAGGATGGGAATATTGTGGTAATGAATATTTCGGCACCGACACCCTCGGTTTTTCAGGGATTCCTGCTGGTTACAGGATCAGCTCCGGCTCATTCACCTCTGCCGGACATTTAGCTTATTTCCATACTACCCTAACCAGTGCTGATTTCTCTCATTACACTACCCATGCTGAGTATTTGTCTTATGGATCCAAACTCATGGGCAAGCAAAGGCTTGAAAAGAGTGACGCCTACTCCGTCCGCTGCATCAAGGACTCCGAGTAGGGGGGGGGGCTAGCACACTAGGCTTTCCCTAACGCGAATGTTTATTCTGCTTTGCCTGTCTGTTTCTTTTTCAATTCAATCAGATCGAAATACATCAGACGGCTGTTCAATGGCCTGTCAGGACCGAGGCAACGGAATTCGCGTTCTTGTTCTTCGGTGCTGAACAGGAATTTGAACTCGTTGTTCTGGTAGAACTTGAGATTTCGTTCCTTGTTGTAGGAATCTACCAGCAAAAAACGGCAACCGGTCTTGTTGAGCGGGTCGACGAACCATGCCTTTATAAAACTCAGGACGTCGCTCCCCAGATGTTTGCTCTGAAAATCAAGGCTTATGCCGAGTCTGCCTATCATGACGGCCGGATAGCTGCTGTATATCTTTTCGCGAGGGATGTTTTTCTCAATCTTTCTTTTGCGAGATCCGGGAATTTTCTTGATGCTGTCATTGGAAAGAGTGAAAACCGCCGCCAATTGAGCCGGGTCATCAACAAGGGAGAAACAATAATTCTTGCAAAGCAATTCGTCGCTCTGCAAAAAAGCGTCTTTTGTGAAGAAATCGTCCAAGTCGTTGTCCCCGCACTTGAATGATTTGCATAGGGCGGCCTTGCCTTGAGTGTAGAACCCAAAGCGGCAATTCTGTTGGAGAAAATTCATTACTTAAATTCTCTAAAGTCGGCCTTGGAGAGAATGTCTCTGGCCTGTTCAATTTGCTTGGAGAAATCGATGGAACCGCGACGTTTTTCGCTTTCTTCCATCATGAGGTCAAACCTGTCCGACGCTTCGCCGGTCAGTATCGGTACTGATGCGATTGCTAGTGCCATGGTGACCTCCATTGTTGAATTGAACTATAATCAATATACATTTTTCCTCGTGCTGGTGCAAGTGGTGAAACTTGAGTCAAATGGCTTATTTGAGGAAAATGAAGCCTTTTGACCGTGCTAGAGCAAAAATATATTTTTAGAGTGTCATAAAATGACAAAATGAAAAAAACGAAATTTTTTTATAAAGGCGGAAAAAAAGTCGATAAGTGGGTGAAGTAGGTGTTCGGCTCGCAACAAAGTATCTTGCCAGCTCAAATGCAGAATACCGCATAGCAGGGAATAGAGAGTATTCCGTCGGTGTTTCCGAAATTCTTCTTGGAAATTCGGATGGCGTTTTCACAGTTGAATTGCTTGCGAAACATTGTGAGGCTGGTTGATTTTGTGTGGCGTCCCTTCTTGACCTCGACGGGAATTATCTTGTCCTGAATTTGCAAGACGAAGTCGACCTCGGCTGTGTTCTTGTTCTTCCAGTAGAAAAGCCTGTGCCCGTTTGTTGCAAGGGCCTGCGCTACATAGTTCTCGGTTAGCCCGCCCATGAATCCGTTGTCGGGTTCGTTTTCGGACAGTATGACTTGCGACGCCATCCCGGATTTAAGGGTGAGCAGCCCGACGTCTCCCATGTAGATTTTGAAGTCGGACATGTTCACGTAGGCGGCCAGCGGCATGAATCCGTTGTCAATGAGTTCGCATTTGACGATAAGCCCTGCGAACGTAAGCCAATCCAGGGATTCTCCGAAGATGGTCGCCGTTCCGCCGCGCTGGACCAGCTTGTATTGGAACTTTCGGTTTTCTTTGGCAAGCTGTACGGGAATTGAATTGTAGCACCCGCGAATTTTTACGGCCTGGGCTGGCGAGGCGTATTTCGCCATGTCGGCGGAGTATTCGTTCAGAATGCGGTTCTGGATTTCGGTCGGGAGAACGATGCTCTCCGTGTCGATGAAGTTCTGCACAACGGCGGGCATTCCGCCGAGAATCAGATACTGCTTGTATCGTTCAATGGCCTTGTTGTGGATGGGGTCTTCTAGCGGAATGAAAGTTGTGCAGTGCTCCCGAATTGTCTTGGCGAGCGTTTCATCGCCGCATGCCCAGAGAAATTCCTCGAAGTCTAGCGGGAAAAGCGTCAGTTCATGAACCTTGCCGACGGGGAAGGAGAATTTTTCGCGGTTGATGGCTACTCCGAGCAGGCTTCCTGCCGCCGCAACGGCGTATTCTGGAGCGTCTTCGCAGAACATTTTGAGCGACATCAGCGCCCTTTCGGAACATTGGATCTCGTCAAGGATGATGAGTGTCTTGTGGGGCTTGATCGGGGTCTGGAAAACGGTTTCGAGCGCGTGGACGACTTTTTGCGGGGTAATATCGCCATTGAACATTTCTGCAATGGAAACCTGTGTTTCCAGGTTCACGTGAACCATGTTTTCAAAACGGGTGGTCCCCAGCCATTCCAGAAGGAAGGACTTGCCTACCTGGCGGGCTCCTTGCAGCAGGAGGGGCATCCTTTTAGGGTTGTCGGCCCATTGGAGCAGTTTTTTTTCAATTTTGCGCTTCATACGCCTAAATATAACTAAAAAGTGTGGAAAAGTCAAAAATTTATGACAATTTTGCACTTTTTATTTAGAACGGTCTTTTTGCCGGACGGCATTCTTGTTTCCTAAATTTTACAATGGGGGGGGTATGGACTTTGGCAGGGGCGTTACCTATATTTAACAGGATAAACTATAGACGGGGATGTTTTTATGAAGAAGTCTTTCCAGCGTGTCATTGCGACCCTGAACTTGTTTCAGGGGAAGCAATCTCTACCCATCTTTATGTTGGCGGCAATCTTTGCCCTTTCCGCCTGTGACGACTCTTCGTCGGCGGGTGGCGATGAAACCGGTGTTTCCAGTTCATCTGTAGAGTCGCCTGATTCGAGTGTCACCCTGAGCGGAGCGTCAGCGGAGTCGAATGGGTCTAGTAACGAAAATATGGAAAAAGACAAGTCTTCCAGTAGTGTCAAGGGTTCCGAGCCCGCCGAAGTGTTCAGCAGTTCCGCGAAAGAAACAAAGAACTCGTCCGATTCCAAGAGTTCAAGTTCTGTGAAGTCAGATGATTCTTCTAGCAGCAAGAAGGATGTATCTAGTTCGTCGGTCAATTCTTCGTCAAGTGCCAAGTCTAGCAGCAGTTCTTCTGTGAAGCAGTCTTCTTCATCGGTTGCTTCTAGTAGCAGTGAGTATAAACCCTACAATCATCAAAAGGTTTTTTCTTCGGATAGTCTTCTTTCCGGTGCCTATAAACAATTTACAGATAAACGCAACGGGCGCATATATTTTTATCTTACAATAAATGGAAAAAATCAGGCAGGTGAGTCTGCTTCTGTGACGGTTATGGCTGAAAATCTGAATGTCGGTATTGATGTTTCGGGTGCTGAAGATCAAAGCGATGATTCAAAAATAGAACGTTATTGTTATAATGACGATACAACGAATTGCGATAAATTTGGTGGACTTTACCAATGGGCGGAAGCGATGCAGTTGCCGAGTGAGTGCAATACCAAGAGTTGTGCCGACCAAATTAAGCCAAATCACCAAGGAATTTGCCCAGATGGTTGGCGTTTGCTGACATACGACGATTTCTACATCGTAGTTCATGCAGACGGAAACGTTAATCCACTTGTGGAGGGGGTGCGAGCCATTGCATTTGGCGGACATAACTACAGCGGGTACAGTCTGATTGGGGCTGGGTATAATTGGAATCATACATTCAAAAATTTAAATGAAGGTACTTATTGGTTTTACCCAGAAGAATCCGTTAAGAACGCAGATGTGGCGACATATTCTACTAATCAGAATAAATATTCTTCTGGTTTCTCACGAAATGAAGTGTATAAAACACATGGTTTTTCAGTCCGCTGCGTAAAGGTTGACTAACGAATTCATAATAAGGATGACATATGGCCAAGAAAAACTACAATCACGGAATGAACAATTTCAAAATTGAACAACTTGAACCCCGTTATATGATGGATTTTGCGGTATAAATTCCACATTCCATATTTCACATTGCTTGGTTTGTGGGTGGTGAAATTTTTTACAGGAGATAATGGTATGAAGTGTGTCAAGGGTCTTGGTTTCTTGTGGGTGGCGGTGCTCGCGGCATTCTACGCCCTTTCCGCCTGTGACGACTCGTCGTCGGCGGGTGGCGATGACGGCGAAACAAGCGCCCTGAGCAGCAGTGCCAAGGTCACTGAGCCAGCCGAAGTGACCGACGACTCCAGCGACAGCAAGGATAATCCTTCTTCGGCAGGAACATCGACCAAGTCCAGCAATTCGAATACATCTGGAAATGACGCAAAGTCAAGCAACAGTTCTGTGGGCAAGGAGGATTGTTCAGCTCTTCTGGAAGGAAATACGGGCTGGAGTTGGGATGTGCCGAAAGAATGCCGCTTCAATCCTGACATTGACTACGGCTCTATGACTGATGAGCGTGACGGCAATGTCTATAGGACGGTGAAAATTGGTGACCAGGTATGGATGGCAGAGAATCTGAACTACGACCCAGGACAGGGTGGTTTGGGTGAGGATAAATACGATTGGTCTTGGTGCTACAACAATGAGCCGAAAAATTGCGATGTGGCTGGTCGTCTTTACACCTGGGCAGCGGCTATTGATTCGGTGAAACTCGCTAATGATATAGAAAAACCATGTGTTTGTGGTTTTTACAAAGAGTGCCATAACATTGAACCTGTCCAAGGTATTTGTCCTAAAGGTTGGCATTTGCCAAGCAGGAGCGAGTGGGACACTTTGTTTAAGACTGTTCACGGTTGGTCCACTGCTGCCGCCAAACTCAAGGCCCAGAGTGGCTGGAATGGAAAAGGTAACGGCGATGACTCATTCGGATTTACCGCTATTCCTTCTGGCATCCGTACATTCTCTCAGAGATTTGACCATGTTGGTCACTATGCATATTTTTGGAGTTCTACTGATTACTACGGTTCCAGCGCATACGGTATATACCTGATCGATTATGACAGATCAAGGTACGAAAAGCAATTATCCAAGGATGACGGGTACTCCATCCGTTGCGTCAAGGACTCCGAGTAGGGGTGTTGCCACCTAGGCTTTCCCTAACGCGAATGTTTATTCTGCTTTGCCTGTCTGTTTCTTTTTCAATTCAATCAGATCGAAATACATCAGACGGCTGTTCAATGGCCTGTCAGGACCGAGTCCCCGGAATTCGCGTTCTTGTTCTTCGGTGCTGAACAGGAATTTGAACTCGTTGTTTTGATAAAACCTTAGGTTTCGTTCCTTGTTGTAGGAATCTACCAGCAGGAAACGGCAACCGGTCTTGTTAAGCGGGTCAACGAACCAAGCCTTTATAAAACTGAGAACGTCACTCCCCAGATGTTTGCTCTGAAAATCAAGGCTTATGCCGAGTCTGCCAATCATGACGGCCGGATAACTGCTGTATATCTTTTCGCGGGGGATGTTTTTCTCGACTTTTTTCTTGCGTGACCCCGGAATTTTCTTGATGCTGTCATTGGAAAGAGTGAAAACCGCCACCAGTTGAGCCGGGTCATCGACAAGGGAAAAACAATAATTCTTGCAAAGCAACTCTTCGCTCTGCAAAAATGCGTCTTTTGTGAAGAAATCGTCCAAGTCGTTGTCCCCGCACTTGAATGATTTGCATAGGGCGGCCTTGCCTTGAGTGTAGAACCCAAAGCGGCAATTCTGTTGGAGAAAGTTCATTACTTAAATTCTCTAAAATCGGCCTTGGAGAGAATGTCTCTGGCCTGTTCAATTTGCTTGGAGAAATCGATGGAACCACGACGCTTTTCGCTTTCTTCCATCATGAGGTCAAACCTGTCCGACGCTTCGCCGGTCAGTATCGGTACCGATGCGATTGCTAGTGCCATGATGACCTCCATTGTTGAATTGAACTATGACTAATATACATTTTTCCTCGTGCTGGTGCAAGTGGTGAAACTTGAGTCAATTGGCTTATTTGAGGAAAATGAAGCCTTTTGACCATGCAAGAGCAAAAATATATTTTTAGAGTGTCATAAAATGACAAAATGGAAAAGAAACGGAATTTTGTCGTTTTTTACTATGCGTTTTACGCATACTGAGCATGAAAAAATGGTATTTTGCGGGGTTTGCGCATTTATTTATATTAAAGGCGTAGATAAGAAAGGAACAAACCATGAAACTAGGGACGATTATGACGATGCTTGGTATGGGTGCGGTGCTTGCCGCGTGTGACTGCAGCCCGCAGGGCGAGGCGAAGGCGCTTTCGCAGGACAAGGAACTGCGTGCCGTGATGGATAACTTCACGCAGAACGAGGTTCCGGCGGCGACTCCGCTTGTGGAAAAGCGCGAGGTGGAGTTGATTCGCCTAGTGTCGCTTGTGACGCAGCAGTCGGGCGCTCTTTTGCAAGAAGAAGTGGCGACGGCGCTTGCGCAGGGTCTTGCTCCCGAAGAAATTCTCGAGGCGATTTACCAGTGCGCCCCCTACACCGGGTTCCCGCGGACAGTGGATGCGGTTGAAATTGCCCGCAGCGTGTTCAAGGCGAAGAACGTGAAGGTGGAAGAAAACCGTGGAACGGTGACGGCGCAGTCCCGCCTGGAGGCGGGTGCCGATGCGCAGGGAACGCTGTTCGGCCAGACTTTCCGCGACATGGCGAAGAACGGCAAGAGCGGGATGCCGACTATCAATTACTTCTTGGCGAGCAACTGCTTTGGCGATTACTACACCCGCAAGGGGCTTGACCTGAATACCCGCGAACTCTTGACGATGGCGATTCTCGTGAACTTGGGAACGGAGCCGCAGCTCAAGGCGCACATCGGCGCGAACCTGAAGATTCGCACGGCCGACTACGTGGAACAGGCGATTTACAACTGCTTGCCGTATTGCGGTTACCCGCGCACGCTGAACGCGTTGCGACTGCTCAAGGAAGCGGTGGCTGAGACGGCAAGCCAACAAGGCCCTTCGGCAAGCTCAGGGACCTTGAACGCGGCTGGTGCTGTAAACGCGGCGGACGCAAAGGTCGCTGAGCAAGGTCGAAGCGTGCCGGGAAAGGACTGGAGTGTGTTCCCGGTGGGCAAGCCGAACGACGCCTACGCCAGGTATTTCGTGGGCAAGAGCTATCTCGACATGATCAGCAGGGAACAGGTGGGTGTGGGGAATGTGACTTTTGAACCGGCGTGCCGCAACAACTGGCATATCCATCATGCAAAGAAGGGCGGTGGCCAGATTCTCATCGCGACGGCGGGCCGCGGCTACTACCAGGAATGGGGCAAGCCGGCGGTGGAACTGAAGCCCGGCGACGTGGTGAACATTCCGGCAGGTGTCAAGCATTGGCACGGGGCGGCTCCGGATTCCTGGTTCCAGCATTTGGCGATTGAAGTCCCTGGCGAAGGCGGTCGCAACGAATGGCTTGAGCCCGTGAGCGACGAAGACTACGGGAAGTTGAAATAATGTATATTCCCTAATATGCCTATTTCCGCTAAAATTCGCATGCCGCTTGATATCGCGATGACGGTCGCGACGCTCGTGCTGATGGGCGGCAATTACTTCTTTGAATCGACTGCCGTTCACGAGATTCTGGGCGTGGTGCTGCTTGTTCTGTGGGCGGTGCACATCACGCTGAACCGGCGATTTTTCCTTTCGCTGTTCAAGGGCCGTTACAACGCATTCCGTATTCTGCAGGCGGTCGTGAATTGCGGGATTCTTTTGTGCGCGATTTTCCTGATGATGAGCGGCATCATGCTTTCGAACCATGTGTTCGCCTGGCTCGGGATTGAATCTGGCGCAAGTTTCGCCCGCGCGGCGCACCTGCTCGCAAGCCATTGGTATTACGTGTTTATGTCGCTCCACATTGGGCTGCATTTGAGCCTGATTGCAAACCGCTTGGGACTTGCGGGTGCGTCCAAGTCAAAGGCGGCGCTTATCGCAACCCGCGTGATTGCCGCTCTCGTGGCGGGCTACGGAATTTACGCCTTCGCGATTCGCGGACTTTGGAAATACATGTTCCTGCAACAACCCTTCTTCTTCTTTGATGCGGAACGCGGCTACGCCCTCTTTTTCGTGGACTATATCGCCATCGTCGTGCTGTTTGCCGTCGCGGTACATCTTTTTAATGCAATAATTTCAACCCGACAATCCCGGATAAGATAAGCAAAACGCAAATGGCTTTCGGGATAGAGAAATGCTCCTGAAATAGATAAACGCCCAGGGCGAAAGTTCCCACCGTGCCTAGTCCTGTCCATATCGCGTAGGCGGTGCCGAGCGGCAGTTTCTTTACGGCGAGCGACAAGAATACGGCGCTCAAAAGGAAACCGATTACCGTGATGACTGAAGGGACTGTTTTGGAAAAGCCCTCCGAATATTTCATGGCGCAGGCCCAAACCACTTCGAGAACGCCCGCCACGGCAAGCGTAAACCATTCCATTTCTTTACCTCCAGGAATCTTTATCTTCAAAGACCTAACGATAAAGAATGCGTGTTCCCCCATTACCCGGTGGCAATAGGGCGCGGTTCAAATTATGGAATAAAGATAGTTATTCCGCAAAAAAAATCTTCTTCCTGAATCTGGAACACGGCTATCTGCTGTTCGCACTAGACTACATCGCCATCATGGCTTTGTTCGCGATGGCGATGCACCTTTTTAATGCAATAATTTTAATCCGACAGACGAGAACTTAGCTCCACAAGCGTACACAGCGTTCCATTTGGCGAAAAAATGGCTACCGTCGATTTGCGATCAATCTTTTTTTGTTTGCATATGGCGATATTCTCATTCGTAAGGGCATTCTTATAGACTATGCGAATATTTCTGAAACTTGCAGATTCATACAATTCCATTGGTAACGATTCAAGAGCGAAATCGAGATAACATAAATTGTGTACATGATTGTTGAAGTCGATGTCGCTTCGGCGTATTGCAATTTCTGTCTCCGAATCAAAAACTTCAGGAATCGTTATTTTTTCAAGTTTTATTCCACCGAATACAGTTTTGTCCTCTGGCTCATAAGATGCGATTAATTCGGGGCGCAATCTCGCAAGTCTATTCGCCTTCACGTCAAAAAGAACCCATTTTGCGGTAGCCTCGGCACAGAGTTTTTCGTCTGAAAATAATTCGTAGTTTCGCGAGCACCCGAAAGAAGAAGAAGGTTTCTCAATCCATGTTTTTACTTGTAGTTTATTTTCGTATCTCGGATACGATTTGATTCTAACGTCCCATTCAGCAAGAACCCAAGTAACGCCACTTGCACTTCTTGCGATTACCGCATCTCCAGCTAAATCGGAATGACGATTGCCAGCATTTTCGAACATTTTAAGCATCGCTTGGGCAGTAAGGCATCCTTTAAAGTCGTAGTTTTCTAGAATTCTTTCAAACGAAGTCTCAAAAACCATTCGCCTATTCCTCACGAAAAACAATGTTGCACTTGGGAATAAACCGGAATCCGCCACGACGGTAACGATCTATTTCAAAAAAATTTTTTAAGCCATTGTTTGTTATTTCGCCATTTACTTTTCTACCTTCGATATGCGCAACGACGCGATTCAATCGGCTTTCGAAGTTTGGGCGTAAAGGATCCATGCAAATTGATGTGTCTCGCTTAAACTCTCTGTTTTCGAACTCATCTCGACCTGTTGTTGTATATTCACTGAGAATATTACGAAGAATCTTTGCGGGAACATTACGCATCACGTGCTTGCCATTTACCGAAATAGAATCTGAATCCGTATAATAGACAATTTCGACAGCGTCGCTCATGGCATAGTCCAAACTCATAGGCAATCCTTGAAAAAAGGAATTTTACATAAACAGATAAAACAGTTGTTTTTTCTGTTTGAAAGATATAAATTGTAATAGACCAATACAATGATTTTTGATCAGAATGGACAAAACGGAGAAATTTGTTATGCCTGTAAGGAATATGGATGGCGTTGCACTTTATAACGAAAAACAGAATGAATTTGTTCGGCAATGCCTTAGGGATGCTCTTATGATTTTGATGAAACAAAAAAAATACGACACTATATCGATTAGCGAATTATGTCGAAAAGCGGGAGTATCAAGGTCAGGATTCTATAACAATTTTTCAGCTCTAGCCGATGTATTTAAGGAAATTGCGCGAACATTCATTCAGGAAATTACGGAAAAAAATGCTCCGTTTCAAAACCACAACAGTCTAAAATGGTATGAACGCTTCTTTGAACTCGTCGAACTGCATGCAAACGATTATCGAGTAATCGTTTCGAGCGCAGGATTGCGAGAAAAATATCTTGAAGTATCAAACGAGATAATGCTCGACCACGACTGGATTGACGAAAAAGAGGCTTGCCGCCGGCTTGCATTCAATGGCGCAATCCAGAATGTTGCCTTCCAATGGATTAAGGACGGCATGAAATTAAGCCGGAAGAAAATGGCTACATGGTGCTATCGTTTTCTAGAGCGGAATGGGACACAAATGAAAAAAAAACAATTTTTTTTCCTCAAAAATTCTATTTTAACCACCAATGAAGACCATTAAACAAAATTTCGTTTTGATGATTGCGGCGGCATTTTTTGCAATTCTCGCCGCAGTTGTTGAAGGTTCTTTTGTTTACGATTACGATGTTGAATTAAGGTCAAGCGTCGAATTAAGCGATGCCGAATTCAACCAAAATTCAGCTTCCAAAAAAACGCATTTTCTGTCGCGAGAAGTTTCGTCCGAAGCAGTTCTGCTTACACGCAGAGCTGGGCAACAAGCGCTTTCGCGCACTATACGGAACGCAGGTTTCCACGGAGTCGGCGGCCGCGATGCTATCACATTAAAATGGAGCGCAAAGCACGCCGTTCAAAAAGTTTTTGCACCAATCGGAACTCACAATGTTTTTCCGACACCCCTCGCATATCAAGTCCCCAAAGAATATTACGTATTCACGCTAAAGCGAATACTTTGTTAACAAGTTCTTTCTCTCAGCACACATTCCGCCGCGCAATTAATCGGCAAAAATCAAACTTTTAACAAAGAGAAAGAAAATGGAAAACATTTCCAAGATGGAGATGGCTAACGCCCTCTTCAATAAGCCCTATATCAAGACCGAAAAGAAGTTTTTCGGTTTCAAAACCTATGTCACTTACACTAAGACGAATTCGCCCGTTGTGGGAATATGCCTGGATTACAGCCCTACGGAGGGCCAAAAGGTCAAGGAAATTGTCGAAGCGTCTTCAAGCGCCCTGGATGCGGTCGTTCAAAAAAATGGCCATCCGAAAACAAGCGACAATGGAAACCTCCGGCTGAATCTTTGCTATTCGCAGGACCGCGAATTTGCGGCACTGCATTTGCAGCAGTTCTCGGGATTCGAGTACCATAACGTAGGTGGAATCCGTTTTGTCGAAGGCGACGAGGCGCGTAAACTTCTCGCCGTTTTCGTGAAATAAACGGACGTAGAACTGCAAAAATAAAGCTCTCTCGGGTAATCCGGGAGAGCGTTGTTTGTAAATGATTTTGCAGTAAACCGCTATTTAATTTCGATTCTTGAACCGTCTTGCGGCAAATAAGCCCGTTTCAAAAAGAAGATATGTCGGTGCGCCCAGTAGTAGTTGGCTTATTATGTCGGGTGGAGTAAGGAGCGCGGCGAACAACAGGATTGCCACCACCACGTAGGGGCGCTTGTTGCAGACGGTCTCGTAATTTACGATGCCCGCACGGATTAACGCGTAGGTCACCAGCGGGAACTGGAACATGCATCCGAACGCCAGCGAAAGCCAGAGCGCGAGTGTTACCAAGTTAGAGATGCCAAATACGGGCTGTAGGGTCGTGCTTGCAAAGCTCATGCCGAACCGCACAATCAGTGGGAAGCATACGATTAGGCAGAATGCGACGCCCGCGATAAAGAGCCCGCTGGTCATGGCCACGATGGAGCGAATGAAGCGCTTTTCGTTGTCGTATAGGGCGGGGAGCACGAACTGCCACATGTTCCAGGCGATGTAGGGCGAAAACAGCACGCAGTCCAGCAGTGCAGAAATCTTGAGCTGCAGCAGGAACACTTCCATCGGGGAAAAGTAATGGAGCGTGACGCCGCCCTGCAGGGCAATTTGTTCACAGAACCAGTCCAGAACGTAGGGTGAAACAAGGAACAGGGGCACGATGCCGATGGCAAGGGCGACAATAGAACGCAAAAGCGCCCGACGGAGCGCTTCCAAATGCGAAATCAGTGTAGCCTCTTGATCCTGTTTCGAGGACATTAGCCTTTCTTTTCTTCTTCGGTTGCTGAGCGTGCCGAAGCATCGGCGGCTTTTTCCACCGTCTTCTGCAGGTCTTCGGCTTCTTCCTTCAGGGCGTCTTTCGCCTTCTTGTACTCGTTCTGGGCTTTACCCAGGGAACGCGCAAGTTCAGGAATGCGCTTTGCCCCGAACAAAAGGAGCACCACGACCACAATCAGGATTATTTCAGGAATTCCAATGGACATTTTTTACCTGCCTTTTCCTAGAAATATAACATAATTTCTTTGTATATTTTAGGCAAAAGACAAAGGAGTTTATGATGAAGGTTGTTTTATTCAATGGTAGCCGTCGCGAAAAGGGCTGCACCTACACGGCGCTGAACCTCGTGGCCGGTGAACTCAAGGCTGCTGGCATCGAAACGGAAATTTTCTTTGTGGGTGGCCGCGTGCTGAAGGGAGAGACCGACGCCGTGGTTCACGAAGCCAAGGAAATCTTGAAAACTGCCGACGCCGTCGTTTACGGCTCTCCGGTGTACTACGCCTCCCCGAGTGGCGAAATGCTGATGTTCCTGGACAGGCTTTACGGCATTGCCGAAGCGGAACTGCTCTTTAAGCCCGCCGCAACAGTTGCTTCTGCCCGCCGCGCAGGGACCAGCGCTACGCTTGATGCTCTGAACAAGTATCCGGCGTTTGCACAGCAGCCCATGGTGGCGTCGCGCTACTGGAACATGGTTCACGGCTCCAGTCCCGAAGACGTGCTGAAGGACGAGGAAGGCGTGCAGATTATGAAGGAACTGGGCCGCAACATGGCGTGGATCCTGAAGAGCATCGAAGCGGGCAAGAAGGCGGGTGTCGTGCAGCCTGTAGCCGAAAAGAAAATCTTCACGAACTTTATCCGCTAGAATGAGAACGATGCGCTTGCGTTTTGCGAAGAACAAGAAGCTTATGATTACGGCGATTATCTTATCTGTACTTTTTATTTTGGGAGACGTGGGCGTGTTGTTCTTATCGCAGGCGAGCTTCGGCCATATTCCACAAGGCAAGCGCCTTGAGCGCATCAAGCAGTCGCCGAATTACGACGGCAAGCAGTTCGTGAACGAGGTCGAGACCGTCACCATGACGGGAGACAGGAGCGTGTTTGCCGTGTGGAAGGATTTCCTGTTCGGTGACAAGAGTCAGACTGTTCCCGATACCGCGATGAACGTCATCAAGACGGACCTGAAGTCGCTGCCGCTGGACCGCGATTGGATTGTGTGGTTCGGGCATTCCTCGTACCTGCTTAATTTATCCGGAAAGAAGGTGCTGGTGGATCCGGTTTTCTATCAGGGCTCGCCGGTGAGTTTCGTGAACAAGATGTTCAAGGGAACGGACGTCTACAAGCCCGCCGACATGCCGGATATTGACTACCTGGTAATTACGCATGACCATTGGGACCACTTGGATTACCAGGTGGTTACGGAACTGGAACCTCGCGTAAAGCGCGTGGTGACTGGCCTCGGCGTGGGCGAGCATTTTGAATACTGGGGTTACCCTGTAGAAAAGCTTGTTGAACTCGACTGGTGGGAATCTACCGACCTGGGCGAAGGCTTTAATGTGACGGCGACTCCGGCAAGGCATTTTTCGGGTCGTGATTTGCACCAGAACAAGACCCTGTGGGCATCATTCGCCTTCAAGTCTCCTAAGCGCACAATTTGGATTGGCGGCGATACGGGTTATGGCCCGCACTTCGAAAAAATCGGAAAGAAATTTACCGACATCGATTTGGCGATTCTAGAAAACGGGCAGTACAATAAGGACTGGTCGCTCATCCACACCATGCCGGAATACCTGGGCAAGGAAATGGTGGAACTGGATGCAAACCGCTACATGACGGTTCACCATTCCAAGTTCTGCCTAAGCAAGCATTCGTACACGGAACCGCTAGAAAACGCGAAACGCGCCGCCCAGGAATCGGGCAAGCCCGTGCTTATGCCGCAAATGGGCGAAGTCGTTTACCTGGAATAATACGGTTGTTTTTACACACTTCCTAAACGGATATTTTAAGCAAGCACCCGCAAAAAGGTGCTTTTTTTGACGTTTTTATCTAATTATGTGGGTACGGGGTTGGTGCTCCAAGAGGTTTGTGTATGGATTGTTTGGCACGGAGGCTTGCTCCGGTTGTTTTTGCGAGCGTGCTTGTTGCATGCGGTGAGAGTTCCGTCAGCGTTGATGCTGGCGTTGGCGTCGAAAGTGCCGGATCGAGTGACGCGATGGTTTTTGAACCTGTTTATTTCGCTTCGTCTTCAAGCGCGGGAGAAGTGCCTGCGGGAATGTCGAAGTATTCTTTTGCGGAACCGCCTGAAGGAGGCGCTTCTTCAATTGCAGACGTGCCCGAGATGCTCGTTTCGAGTAGCAGTTATTCTGCGGATCCCATGCCAAATAACGGCGTGCCTTATATTCGCATTGTCGCGGAAGATGCGACAGTACTTACGCGGACGGACAGCCTGGAAAAACCCGAGTACATCGGGTGCACCATTGAGGTCGCGGGGAACGGAAAGTATACCGATATTCCACTACGCGCCGCGAAAATAAAGCAACGCGGGAATTCTACGCGACTCTGGTATGACAAGAAGCCTTACCGCATCAAGTTCCTGGAAAAGACGGAAATGTTCGGACTTGCCGCGAACAAGGACTGGGTTCTGCTTGCAAATTTCCGCGACCCGACGAACTTGATGAATGCGCTTGCTTTCGATATCGCGCGGGAGATGGGGAATTTCAATTTTGTGAATGCAAACCGATTTGTGGAAGTGGAAATCAACGGCGATTACAAGGGGTTGTACCAGCTGACGGAACAGATTGAACAGGCGGAAAACCGCGTGAATGTTGCCGCAGACGGGGTCCTCCTGAGTTTGGACCAGGATGACGGTCCGGAACTTTCCCCCGATGCGGCGGACAACTTCTGGAGCGCTACATACAAATTGCCTGTTGCCGTAAAATACCCGAAGACGCTTGCAGAAGGTGATTTGGAACGAATCCGGACGGATTTCAAACGATTGGAAGATGCGATTGCTACTGCCGATTACGATGCGGTGCAGGCGTTACTTGACGTGCACACGTTTATGGATTTCTTGATTCTGCAAGAAATCACGCGCAACGTGGAACTCGAGGCCCCGCGTAGCATGTACCTGCACAAGGCATCTGCGGAAGGCAAGTACGTATTTGGGCCCGTGTGGGATTTTGATGGCGGTTTTGGTTACAGCTGGAACGAAGAGACGAAGGAATACTTTGGCAGTCAATCGTGGATTCTCGGGAGTACGAACCCGAGCGGAAGCCCGTTCAACTGCACGGCCGACAAGAAGAATGACTGGGGAATGTGCACTGCGGGAACATCCGGAGGCCGAGGCGGGTTTGGCGGCTTTGGTGCTAATGCCTGGGACGGTTCGGGAGCATCTGGATTTTTCACGAACCTTTTCTCTAATGCGCAATTCCTTACAGATTACAAGGCGCGCTGGGCGGAACTTGCACCGAAACTTTCTGCGCTTGTTTCGGAGCGCCTGAACGTGTATCTTACAGAAAATGCGGTGGCGATGGCGAATGATGCCGCCCGCTGGCCCTGGCCCGAAAGCAAGAACGATACGGGGAAAAATTCTGCTGCTGCGGCCCAAGATTTGGAAATGTGGATGCAGAAGCGAATTTCGGACTACGGTGCCGTGGTGGATGGATATTATTAGTTATATTGACTTTTTGGAATGAAAAAGTCTATTGTATTTTTGCTTGTCCTTTTGCTTGCGGTGGCTGCCCCGGCGGCTGTCAAGAAGAAACGTTTTGATGTGGGCGGGGGCGATGCGCCTGCCGCGACGGAAGTGGTGACGCCTGCTGAAGATTCTGCTTCTGCTGTGCCGGAGACTGCCGCGGAACCTGCTGTTGAAAAAAATGCGGCTGTTGTGCCTGCGGCGGGGCCTGAAAAACCAGCGAAAAAAACGCGGTCTCTCTATATGGTAATTGCGGAGGAACAAAAGGTCCTTCGCGAAAAGTTGACGGCGGCAATTTCGGCCATGAAAAGCGGCGAGTGGGATGCCATCTGGAAGTTCCTTTTCATCTGCCTTGTGTACGGCATGCTGCACGCGCTTGGCCCCGGACATGGCAAGTCGATTGTTGTGGGTTACTTTATTGCGCGTCGGGGTCGCTGGCGGCAGGGTGTTGCGCTTGGCGCAGGCATTACCGTAACGCATACGATGAGTGCTGTTCTGCTGTTGCTTGTTTTGTATGCAATTTTCAAGGCGACCGTGTTTAATGCGTTTGAGACTGGTCGCATCGGAATTGAACGGGCGAGTTACGCGCTGATTATGCTCACGGGTGTATTGCTGGTGGTGCTTGGAATTCGCGATGTGATTAAGTCGCGCAGGGGCTGTGAATGTGCCGCTCGGATTGAAACCGCGGAAGGTGCTGCTGCAGGGTCTGCCTGTGTGACGGGAACCGCGCAAAACGTGATGCTCCCGCCGATTGCCCGCTGGCGTGAAATCATCGGTGTCGCTGCGATTACGGGAATTGTGCCTTGCCCGGCCGTGGCGCTGATTGTGCTTTTCTGCCTGCTGAATTCTATGGTAGCGTTGTCGCTATTGGGAGCGCTTGTCATTTGCATCGGCATGACGATTACGAATGTGGCCTTCGGTATAGCCGCAGTCGCTTTCCGCAAGGGAATCGACAAGGGGAGTGCCCACACGCGTATCGCTACAAAAATATACACCGTCGCGACTCTCGCTGGCGGTATCATTATCTTTATTTCGGGACTGTTGCTGTTTACGAACCAGTTCGCGGGAAGAGTGTAGGTAACATCTACAACCGTTAAAAATTACCCTTTCTGCGGTTCGCGATTTTCGTAGTCTTCCAGGAACGAATGCAGTTCGCCGCCGGCCTTGTAGCCGGGAAATGTTTCGATGCAAACGGAGTGCAGGCTGTTGAAAATGCTCTTTTCGATGTTCGGGTTTTCGCGCTTGAGACGCTTGATAAGCGTCTTGATTTCTTGGCGCTTGCTTATGTGTTCGTCTTCGTTTTCGGCGCACTTTTCGGTAAAGCGGCAGGCGCACTGGATAAACTGTAGCCCGTTGTATTTTACCCAGTTGATGATGTCCTGTTCGTTGATGCAATACATGGGGCGGATGAGCTCCATACCGCCGAAATTCAGGCTGTGGAGTTTGGGCATCATGCCTTGCAGTTGCGAACCGTAGAACATCGCCATGACGGTGGTCTCGATGACATCGGAGAGGTGGTGGCCCAGCGCAATCTTGTTGCAGCCCAGGTCCTTTGCCTTGTGGTAGAGGTGGCCGCGACGCATCTTGGCGCAAACGTAGCAGGGGGAACGTTCTGTGTTGTTCGCTACGTCGAAAATGTTCGTCTCGAAAACAGTGATGGGGATTTCCAGGAGTTTTGCGTTGCTTTCGATTTTCTGTCGGTTGATTTCGTTGTAGCCGGGGTCCATCACAAGGTATTCTACGTCGAATTTTACGTCGCTGTGGCGGTGGAGCATCTGGATGAGCTTCGCCATAAGCATGGAATCCTTGCCGCCGGAAATGCAGACGGCAATTTTGTCGCCTTCTTCGATGAGCTTGTAGTTCTTGATGGCAGTAATGAACGGAGTCCAGAGCCTTTCACGGTATGTCTTCGAAATGCTCCGTTCTACGCTTTGGACAAATGAAAGTTCTCGTGCCATTTCCATTACCTTTTTTTGCTGTTACTTGCAAGCATGCCGGGGTGTTTGCCGTGTAGTCGAAATAGGGCATAGCGAGATAAAGATAGAAAATAAGGTATGAAAAGTTTATTCCGCGCTTTCCATCTCGTTAATCAGCTGGATATTGTACAGTTTTTGCACCTGTAAAATATCGAGGATGACGGCGATGCGTTCGTAAGTGGTTCCCTTGTCGATCTTGATGGCGACAGGGGATTTCTTGTTCTGCACTGTTGCGGCCTTTTCGCGGAGTTCGTCGGGAGTGCCGCGCTGGCCGTTAAATGCGAGTTCCGTTTCTGAGAGTTCTATGTACAAGCCTTCGGGCGTGTCGCGCTTGGTTTCGGTCTGTGTTTCCGGCAAAATCAGCTTGAGTACCGATTCGTCTTGTTTGAACACCGATGTCACTAGGAAAAACACTAGCAGCAAGAAGACGCAGTCGATGAGCGGCGTCATGTCGGGGCGGATTCGGCGGGTGCGCTTGGCCATTTATGCATCCTCGTTTGCGGAATCGGCGCTCTGAGAACGGATGTGGTCTTTCTCCTTGAGAATGCGGCCCAGCTGCAAAAGCACATCGTTTTCCACGTTATCCTGTTCCGATTCCATGCTGGCATTCAAGTAGTTGAACGCGATAACGTGCGGAATGGCGACCACGAGGCCAATCACCGTCGTAATGAGGGCGAGCTTGATGCCTGTAGCGAATGCACCTGCGTCAGAAAGGCCCGAAACGGCGATGACGCTGAAGGCGTTGAATATGCCGAACACGGTGCCCAAAAGGCCGAGCAACGGAGAAATGCTCGCGATGTTTTCAATCGTGGTCATGCCCTTTTGTAACGGCGAGAAAGCGAGCGCGATTTCGGTGCGGATGCTTTCCATGATGATGTGGTGGTCGGTATTGTGGCTCACCACGCGGTGCAGAATTTTAGAGGGGAGGCGCTTGCGGATGCTCCTGTTGAAGAGAATCAGCGAAATGATTTTCCATACGATGATGGAATAGCCGATGAAATTCATCGCCACGAGTACGTAGGCGATAACGCCGCCCTGTTGGATAAAGTCTAAGATGTAGTTCATTGTGTTCCTGTTTAATGAAGGTTATACTTGATTGGAATCTCCATTTTCCAGGTGTCCTTGCCAAGTACAGCTGGAATCGGGTCGAACTTTGGCACGGCTTGTACGGCGGCAAGCGCGCTTTCGTTCAGTGAAGAATACGGACAGGGCTTTGCCACAACTGCTCCGCTGATGCTTCCGTCTTTTGCAACCGTAAACTGCACGCGCACGGTGCCTTCTTGCTTTAGGCGGCGGGCTGTTGCCGGGTAGTCCTTCTGTTTTTCGAAAGCCTTGCTCAGCCCCATCAGATAAGCGCGAGTCACTTTCATCAGCGAATCCTTCGAGGGCTTCGGTGGTGGAGGTGGCGGCGGAGGCGGAGGAGGCGGTGCCACGGGCTCGGGAGGCGCTTCGACAACGGGTTCCGCGTCTGTAACCACAATCGGTTCCGGCTCTGGCTCCGGTTCAGGTTCCGGCACCGTATCTTGCACGATGTTCGGGATAATTTTTGCGCGAACCACCTTCTTCACGATTTTCTTGACTTCAGGCGGGGGCGGAGGTGGCTGCAAGAGCAAGCGCTCCACATGAATCACCTCGGCATCTTCGCGGGTGGTAACCACCTGCGTCCGCTTCAGGAATCCCCAGGCGTAAAAGCCCGCATGCAGCAAGACGGCAACAACAATGCCGATGCAAAACACGCGCCGCATCGTGAATGCAGAATAGGGATTGCGCGTGCGCGATGTCGGTTCAATTTCAAAATTCATTAGATCTTATTAGAAGTAATACTTCGCTTTCGCCCAGATTTCGCGGTTCTTGTCGTAGCCTGCGAGTTGCCCGCGCTTGCCGCCAAAGTGGTCGTAACCAAGCGAAATCATTACCTGGTCGGTGACGGAGTAATCGCCCGAAACGCGTGCGTAATAGGCAAGGTTGTCTATATCGAACATGCCGTAGAGCGAAAGCTTGAGCGTGTTGTTCAGGAGCTCCTTCGAAATGCGGAAAGTCATTTCTGAGGAATTCTTTTCAACGGCTAATTTGTCCGAATAATCAGCGATATACTTGTGCAAATACTGCACCATGAAAGTCCAGTTGTCGCCGGCGTACCAGTCGATTCCTCCGAGCGCATTGAACGTGTTCTTGCGGGCGTAATCGAGGTTGCTTGCGTAACCGAGCGCTTCACCGAAGTATTCTGCGATTTCGGCACGAATCACAAATTCTCCGAGAGGCATTGAGAGGTCGCCGCCGAACATGGTCATGGTCTCGTGGATTCCGCGGATGACGATGGAATCCTTTTCAGGATCGTAGCCAGCGACAGTGACGGGCGACTGGTTGTGCGTATGGAGCGCCGAAATGGAAAAATCCAGGTTCGAGAGGAAGAAAGAGACGCGAGTTCCGAAGTCTCCGTTCTTGAAACGCGCCTCGGGTCCTTCCGGGAAGTCGAAACTGACGTTTTCGGGTAAGTCCGGTCGCCATGGGTTGTCTTCGCCTATCGGCATCTGGAAGTACCGCGGCACGGGCACGTAGACGACTTCGGCGTTTACGCGCTCGCCGGGGTACTTGAGGCGGATACCGTCAACGGCCATGCGCATGTCGTCGTAGTCGCTCGACATGAATTCGGTGTAATCTACAGGCGAAATCAGGTCGGTAACGCGAAGTCCGTCGGCAACGCCCCATACCACGATCTGACGACCCGCGCGGATTTCGAGGAAGCTGTTCGAGTAGTTGAAATACGCTTCCTGCAGTTGCACACCGGTGCGGTCGTCGAGAATGCTATTGTGTATGCCGTTTAAGCTTGCAAACAGGTAGGCGTTTTCGTAATCCACGCGCAGTTCGGCACGGAGGCGCGTCCGCGATGTCGTGAGGTCGTGCGGCCATTCCGTCTGGATGGCGTGATACGTGTCCACGAACCCGTTGAATTGGAACGGGGATTCCTGGGCGAAGGCGGATGCCGCCGCCAACAACAATGCTGCTAGAGATTGCTTCGTCACTTTGTTCCTCGCAATGACGCGATTAGAGTCCTCTTTCCAGGCGCGGGACGGTGAATGTCTTCGCGTCAAGCGGGATGTTGAACTTGAGTTCGCCGAATTCGAGGATGGTCTTGTGGTTGGCCTGCACGTTTTCCATGGTCATCTTGCCGATGGCCCAGAAACCGTCAACCTGAACGACGTTTTCGACCTTCAGCAAACGGTGCAGTTTGCCGAGCTTGTCGTAGTATTCCACCTTGGCGGCAATCAGGCAGTCCTTGCGGATCCACATGATTTTCTTCGAGAAGATTTCGTCGCTCTTCTTGGGGACGGATTCTACGACCCAGCAGTCCACGCCATCGACCTTTTCTTCGCGCACGAATGTATGCGTGTCTTCGTCGATGTTGCGCTGGCCCACATCGTCGTAGGTGAAGTCGGAACCCATGAAGTAGTCCGTCTTGGAACTCTTGCCGCTAATGCGGCGCGTCTTTTTCATGGCAGGCAGGTAGAGCCACTTGTCGTCATCCTTGTTGATGTCGTCATAATCGACAGTCAGGAATCCTGTGCCCTTCACGTCGTTGGGGTAGCGGAAGAACATAATCTGCTTGGTGTCCTTGCCCACGTCCATCGCGAACGAGGTAATCTTGCGTTCGCGCTTGCTGCCGCTCTTGTTCACGAGCGTCATCGAAAGTTCGGAACTGCGGGTGTCGCCATCGGGGCGGTCATGCACTTTTTGCACAATGTCGCGACCGGTCAATGTTTCTGCGCTCACCACGGCGCTTAAGGCGACAATAATTGTCGCGGCTGTTTTTGCGAATTTCATATTCATATTTTTCTCCTATTTTCCAAAAATCTTGAATTTCTTGATTAAAAGCGGTGTCACGAACAGGTCGGCGAGCAGTGCCGAGACAAGACCCACGAACACCACGAAACCGAAGTTGAACATCTGCGTTGCGGCCGAGGTGGTAAAGCCCGCAAAGGTCGCCACCATGATAATCGTCGTCATCACGAGAGCCGGGCCCGCCGTGCGGAATACGTTGAGAATGGACTCGCGGTAATCGCGGGTGCGGTCAAATTCCACATGCCCGTGGTTGATAAAGTGAATCGTATCGTCAACGGAAAGGCCGATAATCATCGGGATGAGCGTCGCCGTCATCATGTCAAGCGGAATGTCCGTGAGTCCGAGGTAGCCGCCCACAAAAATACCCGGCGCAATGTTCGGAATCATGCCGATAAGGCCCGTGCGAATGCTGCCGAAGACAATCATCAAAAGGACGGCCACAATGACTACAGAAATCAGGAACGAAGTCATCTGGCCGACTTCCAGGTACTGCTGCATGGCGGTGAACTGCGGCAAGTTTCCTACGGCAGTCACCTTTGCGTCCGGGTAAAGCTTGCGTGCGAAATTCTGCAAGTCCTCGATTTCCTTCTGGAGTTCGTTGGAGTTGTAACTTGAAATTTCAATCATCAGGCGGAGTTTCCTGTAATCGTAATCCATCCAGTAGCTTGCTTCGCTGCCGCCCGCGTTTTCGTAGAGCAAAAGCAGCTGAGCGACTTCTTCTTCCGTTTCGGGAATGGCGTATTTGTCCTGACGATTTTCGTTTAGCGTGCGGTCCAAATCCTTGACGATATCAAGAATCGAGGTGGAACGCTTGGTGAGCGGATACTTCCCAGCGTACTCCTGCAATTCATCGAGCTTTTTCAGGTTTTCGACTTCCTTGGCCTTGTCATTTGCTCCAAAGTCAATCACCAAGTCGTAAGAGTAGAAACTTCCGATTTCGGATTCTGCCACGTAGAGCATCTTGTTCACGTATTCGACCTTGCGGCCCATGGTGCGTTCTACGTCAAAGGCGGGTTCTATCTTGGTGAGTCCGAAAACAGAAATTGCAGTCACTATGGCGAATACAATCGCAATCGGCTTGCCGTGTCCGAGAACGAATTTGCCGATAGAATCGAGAATGATTCCCATGCGCGTGTCGCCGCGTTCAAGCACCTTCGCGTTCGGCTTCTTGTCTTTACCGAAGCTCAGGAGGATCGGCGAAACCGTCAGCGCCACGAGAAGGATAAACGCAATCGCAATTGACGAGAGAATGCCCACGGAACGGATCGGCTTGAGCATCACCGACAGGAACGAGAGCAACGCCACGATGGTGGTGAGGCCAGAGAACAGCACCGACCAGCCCGTTTCACGCATGGCGTAAAGCACCGATTCCTTGCGCTTGCCCGTAAGCATCATGTTCTTGCGGAAGAACGAATTGATGTGAATATTGTATGCAATCGATACGGCGAAGGCCAGAATCACGGGTACCAGGATGTTGGTCACGTCCATGTAAAGCCCGAGATAGCCGACCACGCCGAATGTCATGATGACGCCCGCAAAAGTCGTAATCAGCGGCGATACGATTCCGCGCAGCGAACGCGTCACCAAGAACATCACGATGATGGCACAGATGACGGTCAAGATGAAAATACGGCCCATTTCTTGCCCGATGTAGCTCATCTTTTCGAAGCTGAGGTAAGGCATGCCCGTAGCGCGCGGGTTGAGCGGTGCGTATTTTTCCTTCGCGATGATTTCAGTTGTTTCACGGCCCGTCTGCATGTCGGGCGCTTCTGCCTTCACGCCCTTCGCTTCGCCTTCGGCCTTCCACACGGAATCTTCGGGGAAGGGGCGCAGCTTGATGTTGATGAAGGCTTGCTTGCGATCGCTCGAAATCAACTTCTTCGCCAGTTCCGGCTTGTCAGCCAGACGCTTTTCGATTTCAGCGAGGCCCGCCTCGTCCGTCGGAATTTCTTCGGGCACAATCTGCGTGATTTCCATGCCCTCTTCGGTGCCAAGCATGTATTCCAAATCGACAATCGAAGTTGCCTTGCCGTCGGAATACGAGAGGCTATCGCGCAGTTCGTTCGAAAGCTCGCGCAAAAGCTTCAGGTTGTCCGGCGTCAAGATGGAATGGTCGCTTTCGACCAGCACGCCCACGAAATAGTCGTTACCGAAGGTTTCCTTGAACTTGTCCGTTTCGACAAGCATCGGGTCGCCCTCGATAAAGTAGCTGTCCCAAGACGCCTCGACGTAAATTTTTTTCATGCCCACGATCGAAACCGCAAGCAAAACGACAAACGCCACCAGCAAAATAGCGCGGTGATTGAGCAAGAATTCGCCAAAACGGCCGAACCGCTCGTTGATTCTTTCAATGTTAATCTTTGGAAGGCTCATTGTATCCTCTTTTTTTTGCGGAGCAAAAGTAGAGAGATGAGTCTAAAATTTCTACTCCAAATGGTTTTGCTCAAAACCGAATGGGTTGCAAATCTCCTCGGAGCATTCAAAACCTATTTGGAGCGGTTTTTTGAACGGGTTTCGGCTACTTTTGGCGCATGAAAAACGCTGAATTTGTCGACCGTTTGAGCCTCGCCGAAATGGGCGAGAATCGTTGCGGGACGGTCGCCCAAATTGAGGGCGATTCCCGCTTTATTTCAAGAATTGTTTCTATCGGGCTTACACCGGGTTCCGCCTTTACGCTCCTCAAGAACGACGGGCGCTCGCCGGTGCTCGTTTTTTGCCGCGATACGGTTATCGCTGTCAACCACAAGGAAAGTTCACAGATTTTTGTCAAGGTAGAATCGTAAAAATGAGCGAAATCAAGACTATTGCTTTGCTCGGGCAACCCAATTCCGGTAAATCGACGCTTTTTAACAACTTAACGGGACTTCACCAGCGCGTGGGCAACTGGCCCGGCAAAACGGTGGAGCAGGCCGAAGGTGAATTTGTTTTTGATGGTACGACATATAAAGTAATCGACCTTCCGGGCAGTTACGGGCTTTCGGCGAACTCCGAAGAAGAAGTCGTTACCCGCGACTACATTCAGAGCGGCAAGGCCGACCTCGTGTGCATTCTGGTGGATGCGTCGCAGCTGGAACGCAGCCTTTACATGCTGGCTGATTTTGTGGGCATTCGCATGCCCGTGATGCTGGTGCTCAACATGATGGATGTGGCCGAAGCGGCGGGCAAGAAGATTGACGTGGCTGCGATTGAAAAGCGCCTCGGCGTTCCGGTGCTTGGCTTCAGTGCGGCCGAAACGGAACGTTATCCTGAATTTTTCAAGAAGATGGTTTCGGCTATCAAGACGCCTGTTTGCTTGGATAGCGGGAGCCTGCGCGAGGAACTCGTTAGCGGGGGAGAGCTTGGCGAAAAAACGGATGATATCATTAGCCGCATCGAAGCTGCCCTCGGTGATTTTGAATATGGCGTTTGCGAAAGAATCTGGATTGCGGAAAAGCTTCTCGAAAAAGACAAGCTCATTTGCGGTATCGTGAATGAATCGCTTCCGTTCGCCCGCAAAAATGCGATTGACGCAATCCTTGATAGCGAAGAAGGGCGTGACGGCGGTATTCTTACTGGTGAAGCCAAGTATCGCTGGGTTTCAAAGATTGTGCGTGAATCGGCGACGCCCAAGTCCATTGAGAAAGTCTTTAGCAAGTGGGACCGCATCGCGACGCACCATATCAAGGGCAAGTTCTTTGCGTTCGGCATCATGGTCGTCTCGCTGATTGCGTGCATGATTCTCGCTTTCCCGGGCATGGGAATCGGTTTTGGAATGCAGCCTGTATTGCAGTCGCTCGTAGAACGTGTTGGCGGCGCACTTGGCGTCTGGCCTGTGGTGATTTCTTTCATCAACCTGGTGCTTGTCGGTGGAACTTGTATTACAATTTGTATGACAAGTTTCATTTTCTCCATCATTTTCGTATTCCGCATTCTCGAAGAAATCGGCTACATGGCGCGTTTCTCGTATGCGTTCGACAACTGGCTTTCGCGCCTGGGCCTGCAGGGTAAGGCGATTATGCCGCTGTTCTCCGGAATTGGATGCACGGCGGGTGCGGTTTGCGGCACGCGCGTGCTCGATACCCGCGGGCAACGCCTGCTTGCGCTCGTTCTATTGTGGGCCATCCCGTGCGGGAGCAAGGTGGCTGTGGTGCTGTTCCTGGCGTCTACATTCTTCGGGTCGGCCGCACCGCTGTTCGGTATCGGCTACGTGGCGCTGATTTTTGCAAGCTTCTACCTGTCTTCGCGCCTGTTCGGCAAAAAACTTGTCCCGCAGAATGAACGTGTGGGCATGATTATGGAACTGCCGCCGTATCATAAACCGCATTGGAAGATGATTGCCGCGATGGTCGGGCGTAGCACCTGGGGAATTTTCAAGAAGGCCTTGAAGATGATCCTGATGGTGGCGGCCCTTTTCTGGGCGCTCTCTTACGCAGGCGACGGGAATGTGGAAAATACACTCCTGTACAAGATTGGCAATGCGATTGAACCGGTGACGATGTTCTTTGGCATGCGCTGGGAACTGTTTGTCTCTTATCTGGGCGGCATGTTCAGCAAGGAAGCTTCGCTTGGCATCATGAGCACGCTTTTCAACCATACTGGCGAGGCGTTCTCTCTTGTGACCCGCGTGGCGGCAAGCGAAAACCTGGGCGAGGCGCTTGCAAGTACCATCACCAAGCCCGAAGCGCTCGCGTTCCTGTTTGCATCGATGTTCAACGTTCCCTGCGTGCTGGCGATGGGCACCACCTACCGCGAGGCGGGCTCGTTCAAGTGGTTAGCCACCATCATGGGCTACTACTTGGCACTTTCGCTCGGGCTCGCCTTTATCGGCTACCACATCGGATTGCTGATTTTCTAAGTAAAATTTTATAGCGCGCTGTCGAGCACCATCATGAGCGTGAAGCCCACGGCAAAAAGGATGGTGCCGGCATCAAAATGCTCTCCTTCGCTGACTTCGGGGAGCATTTCTTCGATTACGACATAAATCATGGCGCCCGCCGCAAGCGAGAGCAGGTAGGGCATGAACGGCGAAAGCGCTTCGGCCGCAAGCAGCGTGATTAAGGCCCCTACAGGTTCTACCGCTCCGGAAAGCGCGCCAAGTGCAAAAGCTTTTTTGCGGGAAGCCCCTTCGGCACGGAGCGGGAGCGAAACCACCGCCCCTTCAGGGAAATTCTGGATGGCGATGCCTATGGCAAGCGCAAACGCACCCGAAAGCGTGATGGCCACGTTCCCCGAAAGCCAGCCTGCGAAAACGATACCGACAGCCATGCCCTCGGGCAAGTTGTGCAAAGTTACTGCTAGCGTGAGCATGGTCGTGCGCTTGAGTTTTGCCTTGGGGCCTTCTGGCGTGGCGCTACCCAGATGCAAGTGCGGCGTTATTTTATCCAAAATGTACAGGAACAGAATGCCCGCCCAGAATCCGACCGTCGCCGGGATGAATGCCAGTTTGCCCATCAATTCGCTCGCGCTGATTGCGGGCAAAAGCAAGCTCCAGACGGAGGCCGCCACCATGACTCCCGCCGCAAACGAGAGTAGACCCCGCTTGAGATTTTGGCTCATCTGCTTGCGCATAAAGAACACGCATGCAGCCCCCAAGACCGTCCCTAAAAACGGAATGGCAAGACCTTGCGCAATTTGTAAGACAGGCTCGTTCATACATTAAAAGATAGCCAAAATTTTGTTTACGTTTTTTTTGTGGAAAATTACGACCTGTATTTCCGTGGTAAGAAAAATCCTTTGACGCAATTTTCGTTCCGGATGCAGACCTGGATATGGTCCTTCTTTCCGAACTGAGTTCCAGGGTAGGCGGGGGAGCCTTCAGAAAAGGCGCCGCGAACGGTATCATATTCGTTAACTGGATCAAAAGCCTCGTTTGCTGCGTGCAAATGTTCAATAAGGGAACAATCTAGTTTGCGCAACAATCCCCGTGGGTTTGGCGAACCGTCCGGATTCGTATTTTGCGGTATTGGTTCTCCAATCCATTGCAAATCCTCGACAAAACGAGGAAAGTCATCCGACAGCAAGTCGATGAAGTGCTTGTCTGTCAGATCCATGCAGTTTCCCAGTGTGTAGACCACGCCGATAACAAACGGCTCCTTGTATGGGTTTGGTCTGTGATTTTTTGCCCAATCCAGCGCTCGCTCTATGTTGTTTTCCCATACGTAAAAGCCATGGCCGAGCCACTCGTGATTGCGGGTGCTGGACGATAGTGAATTTGGTTCCGTAAGCAACCGCATTCCCTCGTTTTTCTCGCACCCATGAAACCCAATATAAAGATTGGGACGTTCTGAATATACGTCTTGCATAAGCCCCTCCGGTCAATATTTACTTAGCCGGCGTTGGGGTGCGGTAAATGGGTGCGAGTTTGCACTGCTTCGTGATTATGCCGGCTTTTTGGAGACGCAGGATTGCGGCCTTCTTCGAGCGATCTTGCGCACGAATGGCTTCCCTTGTCTTCTCGATAGTATTCAGTGTCATATTTTATTCTCCATCGCTCCGGCATACACAAATGTACACTATTTTTGCGTGACTGTCAATAGGTTCCTTAAAAAATTTCCAATAAAGAAGCCCTGGAACTATTGTTTCAGGGCGAATGAAGAAAGTTGCCTTAGGTGACTTCTATGTCGAGTTTTCCTTCTATGTACCGTTCTTCTTGGCCCACTTGTTATGTATTTTTGTTGCCCAAAGCCGCGTCACCCCGCCGGGACGTTTATCTTGAACTTCTCCATTTCGCGGTCGATGACCTTGTTGGAGTAGTTCGCGTAAATGAGCGTCGTCTGTATGTTGGCGTGGCCGAGCACCTTAGATATCACCTCGATGGGCACCCCGAACGAGACGCACGAGGTGGCGAAGGTGTGGCGTGCGATGTGCGCGTGCAGGTGGCTGTGGAAGTCCAGCTTCTTGGCGGCGGCGCGGAGATTCTTGTTGAACGTGGAGTTGTCCACCACGTGCAGGGCCGTCTCGCCCGTGCCCTCGAGAAGGGCTAGCGCCTGGGCGGGAATCGGGATGTAGACCTGCGCGCCGGTCTTCTGCGTGAAGATGCGTATCTTGCCGTTGTGGATGTCGTGCGGGGTGAGCGCCCGGAGGTCCGAGAAGCGCAGGCCCGTGAAGCACGAGAAGAGGAATGCCCGCAGCGCCTCGCGCTCGGAGAAATTGAGCTGCTCGGAGCGTTCCCTGAAGCCGGAGTACAGCTTTTCGAGCTCGTCTATTTCCAGGAACTCGCGGCGGTTGCGGACCTTCTTGAGCGGAAAGTCCCGCATGGGGTCGCGGCGCATCTTGCGCCTGCGGAGCAGTTCCCTGATGAACATCCGGAGTATGGAAAGCGAGCGGTAGATGCAGCCGGCGCTGTTCTTGCGCGCGTGCATGAAGTCGATGTAGCCGAAGACGAACGCCTCGGTGATGTCGCGGCATTCCGCCGTGGGCCTGTACATCTGCAGCTTGCGCAGGTGGGAGAGGTATGTGTCGTAGGTGTATTTCGACAGCGTGTTCGCCTTGGATTCCACAATCGCACGCGTCTCGGCGTAAAAGTCGCTCATTGGTTGCCCCTTATGGCTTACATGCGTTCAAAAGCCATCGTTTAAATCAGTTCTGTACAAATGTATACTATTTTTGTGCGATTGTCAATAGGTTCCTAATTTTTTTACTGGAATCTTTTTGTGCCCGCCCCCTTGTACGAAGTTGCGTTTGGCATATCAAAGATTGCTGTTCTTGTAAAACACCTGGGCGTTTTCTGCATTGCGAACTCCGGATCGACTGGCCGTTCGTGCGGGGATGTTCGGGTACTGGGTCACCAGATCGCTGCTTTTTTCGTAAGCCACCCCGACAACGGTGGCTTCGCTCGTCTTTGGGATCGAAACGATAACTATATGCAATGTCTTGTCCTTATATCGGCGTAGATAAAAGTGCTTGTCGTTCCCTTCTGCGATAATTGCAGGGTGTTTTAAGGTTTCTACAATGCATCCTGCATATTGTGCTCGCCGAGTATCAAAATGGTATTCATGTCCACCGCATAAATGCTTGGCTCGGAATTCCAAGGTTCTTTGCTCGTTTTGCTCGCGCTCTTGCTTTTCGGGGTCTCGGTCAGGAACATCTAAATGAACGGCTACGCCGTCTGGCCCGACAACGATCGGATTTCTCACAAGAAGGTCCTTCACGGCGGAAACTAGGTCGGGCTCTCTCTTTTGAGGCAATATAGGTGCGGGAACACTTTCTGCCGGAATAAAGGGTTTGACCGACTTCAACTGAAAGCCTTGCTTGACATCGGCCCACGAGGAACAAGGGGTCTTTTGCGTCTGAATGGGTTTAGGTGCGGCAAGAGCCTTTCTGTTGCTCTTGCGGTGTAATCCTGCGATCAGCTCATTGAATCTTTTCTCGTCATTGCCCATCCGATTCCTCATTGGCGTAATCAAACAGGTTTGCGTAAGACTCGATATTCGGTACGCCACCAAGGCAACCGTCGAGGTACAGTTTGGGCAAGTTGCGGTCCTTGCGAATCTTGGCTTCCTTTATAATGAATTCGTCAAGAGAGGACAGTTCTGTCGATCCAAATTCCGCGCTCCGTTCGGCAATCCAGATTTCATCGCGGCGCAGTACGTCTTGGTCCATCTGCTCTATGTCGTGGTTTGTTAACACCAACTGCGAACGAGTATCCTGGTTCCTGGTTTCAAGGAAAGAGGCTAGCAACTGTTTTACAAGATTGGTGTGCAGGCTTCTGTCCAGTTCGTCGATGACATAGCAACAGTCCGAACCGATTGACACGAGATCATTGAAGGCGGGGAACAAGTGCAGGCATCGACGTGTGCCGTCGGAATTTTCGGAAATTTCAAATGGGACTAAGGTTCCGTTTGTTCCGCGGTGATACGAAATCATCTTGTAACACTTTAGTTCGCCGTTCAGGAATTCAAATCGATAAAAATCGTCATTGTTTCCCATCGCCAGGACATTGATCGTTCCCGAGGAGAGGATTCTTACGATTTCGGCGATGTAGTCCTTCGCAAAGAAGTTGGAATAGTCGTTGAACGGCTTGAAGTCGATTTTCTCGATACTCGTGTCCAGCTTGTGCAGGACCATGGAGAGTTTGTCGGTCGGCATGGTCTTGTCCGTAAAGCGGATAAGACGACTGGCAGGCGTAAGCACGACAAGCTTGAAACGGAACCAGAAATAAATTTTTTTCAGCTCTTCAAGGCCGGGAACGTCCTGAATCTGCATGTAAGACAATGCGAGCCTTTGCCTGAGCGTGCCCTGGATTGCATTGCGTGCCTCCTTGGGCATAGAAGATTCGAAATTGAAAGCGTTGCTTTCGTCGCGTTCGAATACGATTTTCAGGCGTTTGCCGCGTGCACGTTCCAGCTTCTCCCAGGCAACATAGCCTTCGTGGGTGAGAGCGAAACGGTAGTGGTACATCTGGTCGTCAATTGTAAAAGTGAACTCGAACTCGCTATTTTTGGAAGAATAATCCGGATCGATTCTAAACGTGTCCACCATTTCCTTGTGGTAGGGGTCGAAATCGGTAGAGGTAATCTGCCCCACCGCGAACTCGATTGCCTTGACCAGGTTCGACTTGCCTGCCGCGTTAGCGCCAAAAACAACAGCGATGGGGAGCACGTTCAGCTTGTATTCTGGTAAATACTGAATGTGGTTCGCGTGCTGTTTCTCCTTGCTCGCAATCATGGACAAGGATGTTCTGCCTTTGAAGGATTTCCAATTTGAAACGGTGAAATTCAGTAGCATTTTGTTTCTCCGATATAAAAAATAACAAATAATTTCCTAAAAAGCAATATTTTATGAGAAAATTTCTCGCAAAATGTGTTTTTTTTGCGATGAAATTACCGCTGAATGGCGTGTGTCGCTTTTCTACGGTTGTCAATAGGCTCTTTATTTTTTTTCCCGAAAATTTTCCCAAGTCCCTGCCGGGAGTCCGAAATTATGCCGCCTTGCATGTAATTTTGTGCTTTCCCCAGCCATATACCGCATGCCCCCTTGTAACAATTCCGTAATTTTCTAAATTTATACGCAATTACGCAATCTGTGGTAACGGATATCACGGATTGCCGCACATTGAACGGACGAGACCCTCGCGATGACGTTGACTAGTGACTTTTTGTTTGCCGGACCGCACCCCGCAGTTCCCCGTAGACTGGGGAAGGCTTTATAACCTGGGCTTTAATGGAGTAATATGCAGTTCAATCAGTTCATTATTTTCGGTGGATGCGGCTTTATCGGGACGCACACTGCGAACCTTCTCCGCGAAAAGTATCCAGACGCAAAGGTCTATATTGCGGATTTACTTGCTGATGGCGCGGAATTCTCACAAAGGGTCGACGTCCGTCAGCCGATTTCAATGAATGGCGAATTTGGCAAGGACACCCTGATTTTCAATTTCGCGGCGATTCACCGCACGCCGGGCCACCCTGATCACGCATACTTCGAGACAAACATCCGCGGTGCAGAAAATGTGTGCGATTTTGCTCGCAAGCACGGCATCAACAACATTGTTTTTACCAGCAGCATTGCTCCGTATGGTGCTGCCGAAGACCTGAAGTCCGAAGGCACTCTCCCGACCCCGAACACTCCTTACGGCATTTCCAAGTTGGTTGCTGAGAAAATTCACCGTGAATGGGCTGCTGAAAGCGCCGATAGAAAGCTATCCATCGTGCGTCCGGGAATCGTATTCGGTACCGGCGAGCACGGCAACATGACCCGCCTTTACAAGGGGCTTAAGAGCCACAAGTTTGCCTATGCCGGCCGCAAGGACACCATCAAGGCGTGTATCTATGTGAAGGACCTTGCTCGCGTGATGCTTGCCATGGCCGAAAACGAACAGGCCGACAGAATCCAGTTGCACAACTGCTGTTACTATCCGTCGTTTACTATTGAGCAGATTTGCAAGACGATGCTCAAGGCGACCGGAATGCGGCGCTGGATTCCCTTTATCCCGCGTAAGCCCATGATGGCTGCCGCGACCGTATGCGGAATTTTTGGGGGCTTGGGCCTCGGTATTTGCCCCGCCCGCGTGAAAAAGTTGATGGTTTCCACCAATATCAACGGAAAAAAATTATCTGAAAACTACCCGCTCAGCTACACGCTGGAAGAAGCCTTCCGCGATTGGTATAAGGACTGCAACGGGAAGGGACTGGAGTAAAGATTTAAAAGGTGAGATATGAAAATTCTAGTTACTGGAGCAAATGGATATTTAGGCCAAGGAATTGTAAAGGCAATTCTTGATAACGGACATTCTGTTGTTGCGGCTGATTTTAAAACCCAATATGTCGACGAGCGTGCGACCAAAATGGATTGCAACTTATTTGAAGTTGACAATCCTTTTGAATATTTTGGTCGCCCAGATATCTTGTTGCATTTGGCTTGGCGTGATGGTTTTGTGCACAATTCTAATGCTCATATAGATGACCTTCCGAAGCATTACAATTTCATCAAGAAAATGGTGGAATCTGGAGTGAAAAAATTAGCCGTGATGGGCTCTATGCACGAAATAGGCTTTTTCGAAGGCAGCATCAATGAAAATACTCCATGCAATCCGATGAGTCTTTATGGTATAGCCAAAAACGCATTGCGTAGTATTACTCAATTGTTGGCCTCGCAACATTCGATTCCTTTCCAATGGTTAAGAGGTTATTATATCGTAGGCAACTCTCAGTTTGGCTGCTCTATTTTCTCAAAGATTACGGCTGCCGAGAAGGAAGGAAAAACGGAATTCCCGTTTACGATGGGGCAAAATCAGTGGGATTTCGTTGATTATGAAGAATTCTGCAGGCAGGTGGCTGCGGCCGTCAGCCAAAGCGAAATCAATGGAATCATAAACATTTGCTCTGGTCATCCGGAAAAACTTGCAGATCGTGTTGAACGCTTTATCAAAGAAAACAATTATTCCATAAAGCTCAAGTATGGGGCTTTCCCGGATAGGCCATACGATTCTAAGGCTGTTTGGGGAAATGACGAAAAAATTCAGAAAATCTTAAAGAATAAAAAATGAATGAAGCTAAGAAAGTTTTGCTGATAGCTCCGGTTTTCTTTGGTTACTACAAAGAAATTATTGCGGAATTGGAAAGGATGGGGTATGACGTAGACTATGTCTGCGATGCCCCCAGTAATTCCAATGTTTCAAAGGCTTTAGGAAGAATCAATAAGAGTTTCATTCGTTTTTTCACAAAGCGATATTTCAAGAACAAGGTCTTGCCCTTTATTTCTGGGAAGTCATACGATTATGTATTCGTTGTTGGTGGCATGACTTTCGCTTTTTCTGCCACTATGGTGAAAAAGATGAAGGATATGAACCCGCAGGCGAAATTCGTAATGTACCAGTGGGACTCTGAAAAGAATTTGCCTTATTCAACCTCTATTCATCCTTATTTTGACAAACTGTATTCCTTTGATCGCTATGATTGCAAACGCGATTCTAAATACAATTTCTTGCCACTATTTTATACTAGAATGTATGAAGATATTGGCAGTAAGGCTTCTTGTGAAAAATTTGAATACGATTGCTCCTATGTAGGGACCGCGCATCCTTTAAAGTACAAGAATATCAATGAAATAGCGAGGGCGTTGAAGCCGATATGGCCTAAACAGTTCATATACCACTATATGCCCTCAAAACTAAAGTACATCTACCATAAATTGACTGCTCCCGAATATAAAAATGCCAAATTAAGTGAATTTAAACTAGATAAAATCGCTGCGAAAGAAATGATGGCGGTTTTTGAAAAGTCAAAATGCGTTTTAGATTCTCCTCAGGGTGGCCAAACTGGGTTGACAATTCGTACTTTGGAATGCTTGGGCGCAAAGAAGAAAATGATTACGTCAAATGCAGATATAAAATATTACGATTTTTATGACGAGGCAAATGTGATGGTTTTTGAAACTGATAAATCGCTTGATTTTGAAAGTACTTTTTTCAAAAAGCCTTACAAGGACATTTCGGAAGATTTGTATAAGAAATATTCATTAAGAAATTGGTTGAAGACAATTCTAAGTTTTTAGTCTTTTGCATAAAGAAGGTACAACATGAATAAAACTGGCAGGAACGCTCTTATTACGGGCATTACTGGACAAGACGGCTCTTACTTGGCAGAACTTCTGCTTTCTAAGGGCTACAAGGTTTTTGGCTTGGTTCGCCGCAAGAGCAAACTCGATTTCAACAATGCAGCTCACTTGTCGGGTAAGGTTCAGTTTATTTTTGGTGATATGACGGATTTGGCGTCCCTTATCCGTGCGCTTGAAATTTCTGAAGCCGATGAAATCTACAACTTGGCTGCCCAGTCGTTTGTGACGACTTCCTGGGAAACTCCACTTTCTACGGCTGATATCAATGCCATCGGCGTGACGAATATTCTTGAGGCAATCCGCCTGACCCGCCCCAAGGCTCGTTTCTACCAGGCATCTACTAGTGAAATGTTCGGCAAAGTGCAGGCTATTCCGCAGAACGAAACAACCCCTTTCTATCCGCGTAGTCCGTATGGTGTTTCCAAGCTTTATGGTCACTGGATTACGAAGAACTACCGCGAAAGCTATGGCATGTTCGCCTGCTCCGGCATTCTCTTCAACCATGAATCTGAACGTCGTGGTGCTGAATTTGTGACTCGCAAGATTACCATCGCTATTGCAAAAATTAAGGCTGGGAAGCAGGATGTTCTCGAACTCGGAAACCTTGATGCCAAGCGTGACTGGGGCCATTCTCAGGATTACGTGAAGGCTATGTGGCTCATGTTGCAGCAGGACAAGGCAGATGATTTTGTCATTGCGACTGGCGAGACCCATCCGGTTCGCGAATTCGTGACCCTCGCTTTCGAAGCTGCTGGTATGGCTATTGAATGGCATGGTCAGGGTGTCGATGAATACGCGACTCTCAAGGGAACTGATAAGGTTGTCGTCAAGGTGAATCCGGCGTTCTACCGCCCTGCCGAAGTCGACTTGCTCATTGGCGATGCGTCCAAGGCAGAAAAGACCCTTGGTTGGAAGCGCGAAATCAGCTATCCGGAACTCATCAAGCGTATGGTCGAAAATGACCAGAAACTCTTGGCGGAAGGCAAGATTTAATGAAACAGACGCTTGTCATTGGGGCTGCAGGCTTTGTCGGCAAGTATCTGACTAAGGAACTCGAAAGCAATGGGCATCGAGTCTATGCTGCCGATATTCCCGAATTGAACATCCTTGATGTCGATTCCCTGGAAAAGAAGTTTTCCGAAGCGATGTTTGATTATGTGGTGAACCTTGCCGCCATCAGTTCTGTTGGCGCATCATGGAAAGACCCCATTGCAACTTTGGAAGTCAATGTCCGCGGAACGCTCAACATTCTGAACGCGGTCCAAAAACATTGCCCCAAAGCCAAGGTTCTCTTGGTCGGTTCTGCCGAGGAATATGCTCCGAAAGATTCTCCGCTCAACGAGGATGATAAGCTTGAAGCGAGCAATCCTTATGGCATTACGAAAGTCGCTCAGGAAAACTTTGCTGAACTGTACCGTAAAAAGTATGGGATGAATATAGTCTGCACCCGTTCTTTTAACCATACGGGAGTCGGCCAGACAACGAACTTTGTGTTGCCGAGTTTCGTGAAGCAAATTGCCGATATTGAGAAAACTGGCAAGCCTGGGAAGATATTCGTGGGCAACTTGGCTGTGTCGCGTGATTTTTCCGATGTCCGCGATGTCGTGACGACCTATCGCAAACTTTTGGAGAACGATACGGAATATACTGTTTATAATGTCGGTTCCGGCAAGGCTAACAAACTTTCTGATTTGCTGGATTATATCATCTCGCTTGCAAGTGTCCCGTAGAAGTGTGTGTTGATCCCGAAAAGTTCCGCCCAGTGGATTTGCCGTATCTATGTGCGGATAATTCCCGCATTAAGGAATTCTGGCCGGGGACAGATATTAAAGAAACCATTAAGGAAATGTTCGAAACATGGCGAAAATAATCATCAATGGGAAGTTCTTTTCGCAGCGCATAACTGGAGTTCAGCGTTATGCGAGAGAAATGCTGAATGCATTGGACCCTATGCTTATGTGTGGTGATGTTCTTTTGGTTTTGCCTAAAGATGCGCACGATGTCCCTTGTTTCCAAAATATCAAAATACATAGAACGAATATAAAAGCATCAATTATATTTGACCAAATATATATGCCTTTTTTTGCGCTGAAAATGGGATTACCTGCGTTACATATGTGCCATGTCGCCCCGATTCTAAAGCCTGATTATGTTTTTATCTATGATGCAAATGTTGAAAAGAACCCCAAATGGTTTACGAAAAAAATTTTTATTTGGTATTACATAATACACTGGATTTGTTCAAAGTGGTCAAAGAAAATTTTTACAGACTCGGATTTTGCAAAGAACGAATTGTGTAATTTTTTTGGTGTTGCCAAACATCGAATAGTGAATGTGGGGGCAGGATGGCAACATATGCTACAAATCCAAGATGATGAAAATACACTTTTGAAATTTGGCCTTGAAAAGGGAAATTACTTTTTTTCACTAGGAACTAAAGCTCCTCATAAAAATCTGAAATGGGTTTATGAATATGCTTCCAAACATCCGAAAGATATCTTTGCTGTTTCAGGATCTTCGGATGGAAAAATTTTTGGAAAGGTTGATGCACCTTTGCCTTCAAATGTACGCTTTTTGGGGTATCTTTCTGACTCCGAAATTAAGTTCTTGATGAAAAATAGCAAAGCCTTCCTTTTCCCGTCTTTTTATGAGGGATTTGGAATACCTCCTCTTGAAGCGCTTAGTACGGGTTGTCGCGTAATAGTTTCTGATATCCCCGTAATGCACGAAAATTTTGGTAAAACTGTATGGTATATCAATCCACATTGTGTTGATGTGGATTTGGATGTGGCGATGAATACTCCTATTGAATCTGCTGATGTTGTTCTTGAAAAATACAGTTGGCGAAAAGGGGCGGAAATATTGCGCGAAATTCTAATAGAAAAATAGATTGGTTTGCGTGAACTTTGATGCATTCTTGAAAAATGCTGGCAAAAAAAAGGAATGATTTATGAAAACAGTTCTTTTGGCAGGTGGTTTTGGTTCCCGAATATCTGAGGAATCAGCATTTAGACCTAAGCCGATGATTGAAATCGGCGGCAAGCCTATTTTGTGGCATATCATGAAGGAATATGCTTATTATGGTCATACGGAATTCATCATCTGTGCCGGTTACAAGCAAGAGTATATCAAGGAATGGTTCTCGAACTATTTCCTGCAGAATTCTGATGTGACTTTTGATTTTCGCAACGATAAAAATGAAATGACGATTCACCATAGCCACATCGAACCATGGAAAGTTACTGTTGTTGATACCGGCTACAATACGATGACTGGTGGACGTATCAAACGTGTCCAGGAATACATTGGGAATGAACCTTTTTTTATGACTTATGGAGATGGCGTTTGCGATGTAGACATCAATAAACTTTTTGAGTTCCATAAGAGTCATGGTAAAATAGCGACGCTTACTGCAGTCAAATTAGCTCAAGACAAGGGTGTTCTCAATATTGGAGGGAACAATGCGGTCAAGTCTTTCCGTGAAAAAAGTGTGAATGACGGTGTTACAATCAATGCTGGTTATATGGTGTTGCAACCTGAAATATTCAATTATCTCACGAATGATACTTGCGTGTTTGAAAAAGAGCCGCTGGCAAAACTTGCTAGTGATGGTGAGCTAATGTCTTACTCGCACACGGGTTTTTGGCAGTGCATGGACAACATTAGAGAAAAGGAAGGCTTGGAAAAGCTTTTGGCTTGTAATCGGGCTCCGTGGAAAAAATGGTAGAGTTATGATAGACATATTCAATAACTTCTATAAAGGCAAACGAGTGCTTGTAACCGGTCATACGGGGTTCAAGGGTAGTTGGCTTTCTGTTTGGCTTCATGAACTTGGAGCCGAAGTGATTGGCGTCGGGTTGGAACCGAATTCTGTAAAGGATAATTTTGTCTTGAGCGGTATCGGCTCAAAAATTAAAGCCGATATTCGTGCGGATATTCGAGACCTACAGAAAATGAAAGATATCTTTGCTGAATACCAGCCGGAGATTGTTTTTCATTTGGCTGCGCAGCCTCTTGTCCGTTTGAGCTATGAAAAGCCCGTAGAAACTTATGAAACAAATGTCATGGGGACGATCAATATTCTCGAAGCGATTCGTGCCACCGATAGTGTGAAGGTTGGTGTGATGATAACCACAGACAAATGCTACGATAACAAGGAACAGCTTCGTGGCTACAGGGAAGACGATCCGTTCGGAGGTTATGATCCGTATAGTTCCTCGAAGGGGGCTTGCGAAATAGCCATTCAGTCATGGCGTCGGAGCTACTTTAACCCGGAACAGTTCAAAAAGCATGGCAAATCGATAGCCTCCGTTCGTGCGGGCAATGTGATTGGTGGTGGCGATTGGTCTCTTGACAGAATTATTCCCGATTGTATCCGAGCTCTGGAAGCAAACAAGCCAATCGATATTCGTTCGCCCAAGTCGGTACGCCCGTGGGAACATGTGCTGGAACCTCTTTCTGGCTACATGTTGCTTGCTCAGAAAATGTGGAATAAACCGACTGAATATTGCGAAGGCTGGAACTTTGGCCCTGAATCGGAATCCGTTTCTACAGTTTGGGAAGTTGCAACAGAACTGGTCAAAAATTTTGGCAAGGGCGAATTGAAGGACTCTTCTAATCCTAACGCTGTTCACGAAGCTCAATTGCTGATGCTGGACATTACCAAGGCCAAGACCCGTTTAGGATGGAAACCAAGGCTGTATATGCAACAGTGTTTGGCTCTTGTAGCCGATTGGTACAAACGTTATAAAAACGAAAATGTGTACAATCTTTGTGTAGAAGAAATTGAGAAATTTGTTGGGTAACAATATGGAAACTATTTTCATAACTGGTGCTGGTCCACGTGGCGTAACGGGAAAATTGATTAAAGAGTATTTTTCAAATAAGTTTAATTTGCTAACGCCAAGCAGTACAGAATTAGATTTAACAAATGATGTCAATGTAACCGAATATTTCAACAATAATAAAATCGATTACGTAATCCATTGCGCAACATTTCGCCCAACATCAGTTCATAATGGTCATTTTGTTGATGAGGAATTGGAAAGCAATCTTAGAATGTATTTTTCTTTAGCAAAACAGGCTAGTCGAATGAAAAAAATGATTTATTTTGGAAGTGGTGCTGAATTTGATAAAAGCGCACCGATTATTCGAGCCTCGGAAGTTGATTTTGGCAAAAGAATTCCTCAAAATAAATATGGATTGGGCAAATATATTATGAATATTGACGCCGTAAATAGCTCCAATATTTATAATTTGCGACTCTTTGGAACAATCGACAAATATGAGCGCTTTACAAAAAATATCATAAGTAATTTGTGTGTTAAAGCGATTATGGAAATGCCCATACAACTTCGTCAGGATTGTCGGTTCAGTTTCATTGACATTAATGATGTTTTGCCTATTATAGAATACGCTCTTTTGAATCCGTTAGCTCATCATGATTATAATTTGGCTATAGATGAAACTTTTTTGCTATCGGATATTGCTAAAATAATCATAAAAATGTCAGGACGAACGGATTCTGTTTTTTTTGAAAAAAAAGGTGGACCATGCAGGAGTTTAATAAGAGGGTAGCATAAGCTACTATATTCATTGCGCAACCCCCAAAAGGTAAAACAATGGCAAAAATCAACTATAGCTCCGAGACAAGGGAACAGGTCATCAAGCTGGTCCTGAAAGGCGAAAAGTCAGCAAACCAAATAGCCAAGGAACTCGGAATCGGGCCCAATACAGTCGGTCGGTGGGTAAACGAGTACCGCAAGGAACACAACCTGCCGAGCTACCGCGAGGAACGGCGAATCCGCAAGGTGTCCGTCGAGGAACTCGCCGCCAAGAACAGGGAACTGGAAAAACTCCTGAAGAAGCGTGAAAAGGAGCTTGCGGACGAGAAGGAGACGGTAGAGATCCTAAAAAAATCCCTGCACATCTTTATGCGACCACACGACTGAAATGCGAGGCGATACACGTGAACCGCAAGAAATACTCAGTCAGGAAGATGTGCAGAGCCCTAGGAATACCGCAGTGTTCCTACTACCAGTGGTCGCGCCAGCAGGAAAAACGTGCCGAGAAGAAGGCCCGCGAAGAACGGCTTGTCCAGAAGGTCCGCGACACCTTCGAAGAAAACCACCGCGTGTACGGTTGCCCGAAGATGCAGGCGGCACTCCATGACAAGGGTGACGAGGTAAAGGTGTGGAAACTGCGCCGCATCATGCGCGAGAACGGTCTCTATCCGGTCACGCTCAAGAAATGGAAACCCTACCGCAAGGGCAAATGTGACTCCATGTACAGCGAGAACCTGGTGCAGCGGAAGTTCGATCCCGACAGTCTGAACGCCGTCTGGGCCGGCGACATCACCTACGTCAAGACTACGCTTGGCTGGGTGTACCTTGCCGTGGTACTTGACCTATGCAACAAGGAGGCGGTGGGTTATGCCGTGAGCAAGAACATCGACACGGAACTTGTCAAGCGCGCGTTGTCCAATGCCATCATGCAACGCGGCCATCACGACGGACTAATCTTCCATTCCGACCGTGGCGTGCAGTACAGCAGCATGGGCTACCGCACGATGCTCTCGGAGAATGGGATAACGCCCTCGATGAGCGCCCCGGGCTGCCCCTACGACAACGCCTGCATGGAAAGCTTCTTCGCAAGCTTCAAGAAGGAGATGGCCTACAGGCGAGACTTCAAGGACATCGAAGACGTGCGGGAGGCCGTTTTCAGGTACATCGAGCTGTTCTACAACCGGAAACGGCTCCATAGTTCGCTCGGTTACATGACACCGGTGGAATATAGGCTGTCAAAACAGGCTGCCTAGACCACAAGGGTATACCACTTAACAAGAAAAAAGGATATATTTTAACTTAACCGGTAATGAATATGGTTGTTCATGAACCCACTATTAAAAAAACTACAAATCCAATATCGACGTAACCGAAATAGACTCTAGGTGGAAAAAGTAAAATATGATAAAAGTTTCCGATTATATCTTGAAATTTCTTGAATCTGTTGGCGTTAGACACATTTTTATGCTGCCAGGCGGAATGGCTATGCATATAGATGATTCAATGGGCTATTGTCAAAAAATCAAATCCGTGTGTATGCTGCATGAACAAGCGTGTGCGTTTGCTGCGGAATCCTATGCTCGAATCACGAATAATATTGGTGTAGCTTGCACTACATGTGGACCTGCTGCGACAAATACGTTGACTGGTGTTGCTGGTGCTTGGATTGAATCTACACCGTTGTTGGTTATTACTGGACAAGTAAAAAGGGCTGATATGGCTCAGGATCCAAATTTGAGACAGTTGGGGGTTCAGGAAGTTCGAATTGTTGATATTGCCAAACCGATAACCAAATATGCAGTTTGCATAACAGACCCGTTGAAGATTCGCTACGAATTAGAAAAGGCTGTTTATATGTGCAAAGAAGGGCGACCAGGACCAGTTTTGTTAGATATCCCCGTCGATGTTCAGGCATGTCGTGTAGAAGAAGATTCTCTTGATGGGTTTATTCCAGAAAAAACAGCGCGATATTTTGTTAAACAGGACCAGCTTGATGAAGTTGTCGAATTACTGAATAATGCTAAACGTCCTGTATTTTATGTTGGTCATGGTATAAATATTGCTAATGCGAAAAATGAATTCAGACAGCTTGCTGAAAAATTGAATATTCCGGTGTTGGTTCATTGGAATGGAATGAATTTGCTAGAATGCGACCATCCTCTTTATATGGGAAGACCGGGTGCTGTCGGTCAACGAGCGGCCAATTTTGTTCTTCAGAATGCGGATGTTTTGATTACTATCGGCACTAGATTAGCTCTTTTGCAAACGGGGTTTAATTTTGCAGGGTATGCAAGAAATGCAAAACATGTGATGGTTGATATTGATCAAGCTGAACTTGAGAAAACTACATTACATCCGTATATGAAAATGTGCTGCGATGCCGGTGCATTTGTTAGAAGCTTACTGAATCGAAATGATTTGAAACAAAATGATAATACACAATGGATTGCAAAGGGGAAAGAATGGAATGATAAGTATCCATCGTTGAATCCAGAATGGTTGAAGAATTCTCAATATGTAAACTCATTCTATTTTATGGATGAACTTTCAAAACAAATGACTGCCGATGATGTATATGTTGGAGGTCGGGCGGGAACTTGTGTAGATGCTGCAATTCAAGCGTTTAATGCTAAGAAAAATCAGGGCGTATTTGTGACGAAGGGATTGTCTTCTATGGGTAACGGCCTTCCTGCTGCTATAGGTGGCGCGTATGCAACAGGAAAAAAAGTTGTTCTAGTGAATGGGGACGGCGGTTTTGTCATGAATATTCAAGAACTTGAAGTGATTCGTAGAGATAATCTCCCAATAAAGATGTTTATCCTTGATAATCAGGGGTACTCAACGGTCCGAAATACGCAAACAAACGTATTTAATAAACATTATGTCGGTTGCGATTGCCAAAGTGGCTTGACCGTTGGTAATATACGCGGTGTAGCGGAAGCTTATGGCATAAAGACTTTTGAATTGAAGAAAATAGATGATATGGCTAGGGTTATTACAGAGTCTTTGAATTTCAGTGGACCTTCGTTGACAATGGTGTGGGTTGATCCTGATCAGCCAATTGTTCCGCGTCAAGCGAACTACAAGACTCCCGAAGGACAAATGGCGTCTCGTCCTTTGGAAGATATGAAACCGTTGCTTCCTCCAGAAGAACTTGCGGAAATTATGTCGATATCATCAAGATGATATGAGCTTTAGAACGTTTATAACGCAGAAAATGGGTATAGACAAGGCGGTTTTTTTCACCTTGTTGAGTCGCGGATTATCGATATCGACGGCCTTATTCACGGTATTTTTCATTGCCAAAAATCTTTCTCCGGAAGAGCAGGGCTTCTACTATACATTTGGCAGTATTGTTGCTTTGCAGGTGTTTTTTGAGTTAGGCCTAACGGGCGTCATAACTCAGTTTGTTGCTCATGAAGCGTCACATTTAAAGCTGAATCCTGAATATATAATGGAAGGCGAAGAAAAATATCGGTCAAGACTTTCTTCGCTTTTGAAATTCTGTGCAAAATGGTATCTTATTGTCGCAATTCTTGTATTTGTCGCGCTAGGTGTTTTTGGTTCGTTTTTTTTCTCTAAGTACAGTGCAGAACACAGGAATATAGAGTGGCTGCTGCCTTGGCTTCTACTTGCTGTTGGAACTGCGTTTAACCTATTGCTGTCTCCGATTACGGCTTTTTTGGAAGGTCTCGGAAAAGTCAAGGAAGTTGCGCAGTTGCGTTTTGTTCAACAAGTTATGCATCCGATTGTTGTTTGGGGTGGGCTTTCTATTGGTGGAAAATTGTTTGTGTCTGGAGCCGATGCTTTTGTAAGGGTCTTTGTTGTTGCTGTAATTATTGTAAGATCTCCGTTCTTTAAAATCTTGAAAAATATTTGGAATGATTATAAATCAGAAAAAGTCCTTTATATGAAAGAAATATTCCCATACCAATGGAGAATAGCTTTAAGTTGGGTTAGTGGATATTTTATTTTTCAATTGTTTAATCCCGTATTGTTTGCGACTGAGGGGGCGAAAATTGCAGGACAAATGGGTATGACTTTGGCAGCTCTCAATGGATTACAGGCGCTAACGCAAAGTTGGATTAACACAAAGGTGCCTAGACTTTCAGGATTCATTGCGCAGAAGGATTATGAAAATTTAGATTTGCTTTTTGGCAAAACGATGAAACAAATGATGCTTGTAGGGACTTCGTGCTTGATATCTTTTGTCATTGTTATGTATGTTATTCAAAAAATAGATTTTATGCTATTTGAAATCCACATTGGGGATAGATTTTTGCCGATACTTCCGTTGAGTCTAATGGCCTGGGCTATATGGACAATGTTCCCTATAAATTGTTGGGCGACATATTTAAGATGCCATAAAAAAGAACCCTTGTTGCTTAATTCTATTGTTGTCGGAATATTATGCTGCGTATCAACAATTACATTTGGAAATCTATATGGTGTTTACGGCATTACAATAGCGTTTGCATTGCTCCGTTTTGTTTCGCTAGCTTGGGTTAATTGCATTTATCGTCATAAAAAGAGGGAATGGCACAATGACTAAACAACCGTTACTTTCAATATGCATTCCGACATGGAATCGTGCTAAGATTTTATCAACATCGTTGAATAGTTTCCGAGAACAATTGACGTCAATTGATTCATCGGAAATTGAAATTTTCGTTTCCGACAATGCTTCCGATGATGATACGCCGCAGGTTGTCCAATCATTTATTGATCAGGGATTGCCGATTACCTATAGTAGGAATCCTGAAAATGTTGGTGCTGCACGAAATTTCCTCAAATGTATGCAATGGGCATCTGGCAAATACATTTGGTTGTTAGGCGATGATGATCTTCTGAAAGATGGTTCTATTTCGTATATCTTAGATTTAATTCAACATGGGGATTATGGATTAATTCATTTAAGTGTTGTAAAGAGTGATGATGACTCATCTGAAATTCAAGAATACTCAAATCATAACGATTTCTTGGAGTCGGTTTCTTATTGGATTACTTTTATGAGCGGCTGTATTTTCTTGAAGGAATCTGTTGCGCTTGTTGAAAATTGCGAAAGATACATACCAACACATTTGTTGCAAGTTCCTTTCTACATAATGTCTGCTTCGCTTCGAAACAAGAATCTTTTTGTCCGAAAATCTGTAATGCAAAGTGGTGTGGATTTCTCTAATAATGGAGGGTATAATTTTTATCAGGTCTTTGTAGAGAGTTTTCTTAACATTTGGACGGAGTATGTGCAAAAGGGAGTTGTCACTGAAAAATGTTATGAGTATGTAAAAAAAGATATTATGAAAAAATACATCGCTGTATTTAACTGGATGCTTTTGATAAGGCGAAAAAATGTTGCGTCAGAGAACGTATCGCATGTCGGAAATAGAAAGGGATATAAGGTAAAAAATGCTTGGAAAATACTTTTTAGGTATTATGGGAATAAATGGTATTTTTGGATGTCTTTTCCACTCACATTTATAGAAGCCGTCAAATCTCGATTACGATAATTTTTCAAATCTTGTATACAAATCACCTCATATATAGGGAAAGTTATGTCTGAACTTAAAATTCTAGCATATTACCTACCTCAATTTCATCCATTTAAAGAGAATGATGAATGGTGGGGGAAAGGTTTTACTGAATGGACTAACGTTGGTAAAGCAAAACCACTGTTCAAAGGACATTATCAGCCCAAGGTGCCCGCCGATCTGGGGTATTATGATCTTCGATTGCCAATTGTCCGCCAGCAACAAGTGAAACTAGCCAAACAAGCTGGTGTAGATGGATTTTGTTATTGGCATTATTGGTTTGGTGGAAAGGGCCGCCAACTGATGAACAATATTATTGATGAGGTTTTGGAATCTGGCTCACCGGATTTCCCATTTTGTCTTGGTTGGGCTAACGAGTCTTGGAAGGCGAAACAATGGAATAAAGATGGGTCGGGTGATAAAATGCTGATGGAGCAGCGCTACGAAGGGACGAATGATTATCGAGAACATTTTGAATACGCATTGAAACTGTTCAAAGATCCTAGATATGTCCGAGTAGATGGAAAACCTTTCTTTTTGATTTATAAACCCCAACAATTTGATGATGTTGGTAACTTTATACAACTGTGGAATAGTTGGATTAAGGAATCGAATGTTGCAGATGGAGTGTATTTTGTTGCAAATCTAGATGATGAAAAAGATTATAAAAAATATATTTCTATGGGCTTTGATGCAGTTACTCCGTCAATGCAATCGAGAACTGACGCTTCGGTTGAATTCTCTAAGTTTAGAAAAAAACTATGGAATATACGAAGAAAGTTATGGCCTTCTCCTGTAAAGACTGATTTTAAATATGTTTGCGAACATTTGTGGCGGGAAGATATGGATTATAACGAAGATGTTATTCCGTTTTTGATTCCTCGTTGGGATCATACTTCTAGAAGTGGTGTGAAAGGCCGAGTGTTTGTTGGTGTTTCTCCTGAACTTTTTGAAAGACAGGCTAGAAAGACTCTTCAAAATGTAAAAAAGAAAAAGAATAAAATTGTTATGTTAAAGTCTTGGAATGAATGGGCTGAAGGCAATTATATGGAACCCGATTTAAAGTATGGATTAGGTTTCATTGATGCATTGTGCGCTGCGAAAAAGAAGTAGTTGTATATGAAAATAGCATATGTGATAGAGTCTTCACATGGTGTGTCTCCTTATAATGGGATACGCCTGCAAGCGAAGATATGGGCGGAAGAGTTGATGCGTCAGGGACATGAGGTGGATTTGATTTCCCCTTGGAATGTGATTGACTGGGATTGTTATGACGCAATACATATTTTTGGACAAACGGAACATACGTTTCGTTTAGCGGGTTCTTTGGCTCAATATAACAGTCGATTGTTTTTTTCTCCGATTATTGATACGATTCAGCCGGTTTTTAAGTATAGACTAGCCTCTGTAATGAAAATAGAAAAACTACGTATGTATTCTATGAATAGTTTGGTGGCAAAATGCAAGGGCTTATTCAAAGCGTGGTTTGTTCGTAGTCACTATGAATTTCAATACGTTCAACATGCTTATGGGATTCCGTCTAAAGACATATACATCATTCCGCTTTCGTATAGAACTCCCCGGATTCCTTACAATAAACAACGAAAACCTTTTTGTTTGCATGTTAGCAAAATCACGGACAATCGAAAAAATGTCAATCGGCTAATAGATGCAGCTGTAAAATACAAATTCGATCTTGTGCTGGCGGGAAGTTGTTCTCCGGATAAGATATCTGCAATGCAAAAAAAAATTGATGCTGCGGATAATGTATCTTATGTGGGGCGAATTTCCGATAAACAATTGATGGATCTTTATTCCCAGGCTAAAGTCTTTGCTTTGCCGAGTATAAATGAAGGGGTGGGGATGGTTGCTGTAGAGGCTGCTGCTTGTGGCTGTGATATTGTAATAACAAAAATCGGTGGCCCTAAAGAGTATTATGGCGGCATGGCTTTTGATGTGGATCCTTATTCTGTTGACGCCATTGGCCAAGCGGTTTGCCAGGCAATGGAATGCCGTGATAGACAACCTAGGTTAAAGGAAATGGTGGAAGAAAAATACTCATTAGAGAATTGTGTCCGATTGTTGGCACAAAGATATGCCAAATGAAATTATTTGAAGGATTCATAAATAATAGAATTTTAATTGGCATGGCTCTGGCTCTTGTTGGCGTGCCTATTGGGATGTATTTAAGTCATTTCTTTCCTGTGGTCAAGTGGTCTCATTTGATTATGCTCGTGTCTTTTGCCTTTTCGGCAAATTGGGGGCCGCTAAAGAACGTTTTTCAATTCAGGATGCCATTCTCTTTGATTTTTATCTTTCTTTTTGAACTGATTGCTTTGGTATATATAATTATAGGAGATGGTTTTGGATCGCAACAGTTCTTTTATGTAGCCTTCGTCATTGTTTTTTCAGTTGCTATTGGAACACATAGAGGGTCGGTGGATTATGGCAACTTCCCGCAGGTGCTTTTCTGGACTTCCCTGCCATGTCTAATTATTGGTTTCGGTGTAAGCTACTTCAATATGGTTGTCGGGGATGAAGCGTGGTATGCTAGGCGAGAGAATGACTTTTACGCTTTGGAGCCGTTTTCTGTTGCTTCGGGTGCGCTTATTAACATGTTTGCGCTGATTTGTATACAAAAAAAAGATGTAGTCGGATTGACAATAAAGTTTGCTTTGATTGCAATAGGACTTTATATTCTGCTTGCGTGTGAAAAAAGAACACCTTTGTTTATTTTCCTTATAGGTTCGTTATTTTTGTTCTATGAGAAGAATGTATCTTTAAAACGATTGCCTCGAAAAGTTGTTTGGGGATCTGCGATAAGTATAGTTTCTTTTGTATCGCTATATTTTTTTAAGCCTTCTTTTGAGGAAAAGGTAAATGCTTTTTGTTATAATATGTATTCGGGCGTATTGAATCTGTTTGGGGTAACAACTGTTATGGATCAATCGGGCTCTGCTATTATGAGGGCGCAGTACAGAGAAATTGCATGGGACTATATCGCAAATCAGATGGATACAATTGACTATTTCTTTGGAGCCGGCTTTAATTCTATAACTCAAATAGATAATCCCTTGATACATATATTTATTGAAATGGGTCTCTTTGGTGCGCTGGCATACCTTTATATAATAGTGCTAATCCCTTTACTAGCAATGAAAAGTAAAGAAAAGAATGTTGCTTTGAAGTTGTGTACTGCGTTGACGATATATTCAATATTATCCATTATGAGTTCGGGAAACCCGTATATGTATAATAAATACATCCCCATATGTATTTTGTCTATAGTACAATATTCATTGAGAAATAGGACTGGTCATGAAAAACATTTTGATTCTAACAAAAAATTATCCCGCTAAAGATTGTGATTTTAAAGAAACTAAAGTAGTGCATTATTTTGCACAAGAGTGGAATGAAATGGGGTATAACGTGAAGGTTGTTCACAATTATGTGTTGTATCCCAAAGTGTTTTTGACGATTGCCAGATTTTTCCGTGATTTTCTTACATCAAAACTTGGTAGTGGTGTTCCTACAATTTACGACAACAAAAAAAAGAGATATCAGATTGATGGAGTTGATGTTTGTCGGTTTCCTATAAAGAAGATTATTCCTCATGGATTGATTTTAAAATTGCGGGTTAAGAAGCAGTTTAATGAAATAAGAACTTTTCTAAAAGAAGAAAATTTTGTGCCAAACGTTATTGTGGGGCATTGGTGGAGTCCGCAACTTGAATTACTATCCATGTTTAAGCATGAATATAATTGTAAAACTTGTATGGTTATTCATGATGTTGACGAAAAAAAGAATAGCAAAGCCTTTTTAAAGTATTTTAGCGACATCGATGTTTGGGGCATGCGGTCACGAGACTTGCAAAGAAAGTTTATAAGCATTTTTGGACCTAATTATAGAACGTTCCTGTGTCTATCGGGTATTCCTGAAAAATTTATTGTTGGAAATGACTTTCGAGATTTTAAATCGAAACCATTGGTAGTTTCTTTTGTAGGGACCCTTGTTGCAAGAAAACATCCGATTACAATTTTGAAGGCGGTTCAACTTCTGCCGGCAAACAGTATCTCAAAAATTAATTTCATTGGGGATGGCAATGAACAAAAGAAACTGCAAAATTATGCGACTTCGAATGACTTGATGTCAATAACAAATTTTTGTGGCAGAATCCCTAGGGAAGATGTGTCAGAGAAATTGAAGGAAACAGACTTGTTTGTGATGGTTAGTGAAGCAGAGGCTTTTGGATTGGTTTATTTGGAGGCTATGGGGGCGGGTTGTTTGACCGTTGCCTCAAAAAACGAGGGTATGGATGGAGTAATTATTGATAGTGAAAATGGTTTTTTGTGTAAAGCGGGAGATGAGATTGAATTGGCTGATATTATTAAGAAAATTATGGCAATGAAGCCAAGTGAGAGAAAAAGAATTTCTGACAATGCTGTATCTACGGCTTTGCGGAATACAGATTATTTGGCCGCGAAGAGATATATTGAAAATCTTGCGGAAAAACATTAAGGTTGTGAAACAATTGTTTTGATGAAAAGCCTAATAGGATAGAGGTTTGGCATATGATTAACCTGATTCTCTGTGGTGGTTCGGGCACGCGCCTTTGGCCCGTGAGCCGTTCCCTCATGCCCAAGCAGTTTGCCCCGCTCTTTGACGGGCAGTCCCTGTTCCGCAAGACGGTCGTCACGAACGCTACCGTCTGCGAGTCGCAGTTTATTGTCTCCAATGCCGACCAGTTCTTCCTCGCGAAGGACCAGCTTGAGGCTGAAGGACTGACCGGCAGCAAGTTCCTGCTGGAGCCCGTGGGCCGCAACACCGCACCCGCGATTGCGCTTGCATGCCTCAAGCTTGCTCCCGAGACCGTCGTGCTCGTGTCCCCCTCGGACCACGTGATCCGCAAGAAGGACGAGTACAAGAAGGTCCTGCTCCGTGCGCAGGAACTCGCCGAGGCGGGTAACCTCGTGACGTTCGGTATCACACCCACAAGCCCCGAGACCGGCTACGGCTACATCGAGGCCGACGGCGAGAACGTGAAGCGCTTCGTGGAGAAGCCCGACCTCGCGACCGCCGAGAAGTACCTGCTCGCAGGCAACTTCTACTGGAACAGCGGCATCTTCTGCTTCAAGGCGAAGACTTTTCTCGAGGAACTCAAGAAGTACTCCCCGGATATTCTTACCGCCGCACAGAAGGCACTCGCCAACGCGACTATCGAGGAAGGCGAACCCATCCGCATCGACCGCGACGACATGCTCGCTATCCCGAGCAACTCTATCGACTACGCCGTGATGGAGAAGTCCAAGAAGGTGAAGGTCGTGCCGAGCGACATCGGCTGGAGCGACCTCGGAAGCTTTGATAGTTTGTACGGAGAATACCCGCACGACGAGAACGGCAACAACGTGAACCCGCGCCACATCGCGGTGGGCTCGAAGAACTCCCTCGTGATGGGTAGCCAGCGCGCTATCGCCACGATTGACCTCGACAAGATGCTCATCGTCGACACGCCGGACGCACTCCTGGTCGCCCCGCTTAGCAGCAGCCAGAAGGTGAAGAAGGTTGTGGAAGAGCTTAAGGTCCGCGGCTCCGACCTCATTAACGTGCCGCAGACGGTGAGCCGCCCGTGGGGTACGTATTCTGTGCTGGAATCCACCGAGCGCTACAAGATGAAGCGCATCGTGGTCAAGCCGGGCAAACGCCTCTCCCTGCAGAAGCACCTGCATCGCTCCGAACACTGGGTGGTCGTGAGCGGTACGGCGACTGTTACCGTCGGCGACAAGGTGTTCCTGGTCCGCCCGAACGAGTCGACCTACATCCCGATGGGCGAAGTGCACCGCTTGCAGAACGAAGGCCGTCTCCCGCTCGTGATCGTGGAAGTCCAGGTGGGCGAATACACCGGCGAGGATGACATCATCCGCGTGGAGGACGACTTCCACCGTGCTTAAATTTTCAATTGTATGTAATCCTTTTTTTGAGAATACAAATTTAGAGTTATAATAAAAAGGAAATAGGAGAATAGTATTATGGGAAAATTTAATTTCACCAAAACATCTATAGAGGGCGTGACCATCATCGAGCCGACCGTTTACGGCGATGCTCGCGGCTACTTCATGGAAACCTACAACAAGGGCGAATTCGATGCCGCTGGCCTCAACATGGTGTTTGTTCAGGACAACGAGTCCAAGAGCAAGAAGGGCGTGCTTCGCGGCCTACATTTCCAGAAGAAGAACCCGCAGGGAAAGCTCGTGCGCGTGATCGATGGCGAAGTCTTTGACGTGGCGGTGGATCTGCGCAAGGGCAGCCCGACGTTTGGCAAGTGGGAAGGCGTGACGCTCTCTGCCGAGAACAAGAAACAGTTCTACATTCCCGAGGGCTTTGCGCATGGATTCGTGGTACTCAGTGAGACGGCGACATTCGTATACAAGTGCACCCGCCTTTACGACCCGAAGGACGAAGGCGGCTTGATGTGGAATGACCCCGCGATCGGCATCAAGTGGCCGGTGGGCAACGGTTTTGAACCGCTGCTGAGTGAAAAGGACACGAAGAATCCGGCATTGAAGGATTTGGGCTTCGCATTTGAACTGTAAGGAGTCTCTATGAAGAATATCGTCATTACCGGTGGTGCAGGCTTTATCGGAAGCCACGTGGTTCGCCTGTTCGTGAACAAGTACCCGGAATACAAGATTATCAACCTCGATAAGCTTACCTACGCGGGCAACCTCGCAAACCTGAAAGACATTGAAGGCAAGCCGAACTACAAGTTCGTGAAGATGGACATTTGCGACTTTGACGCGTTCTACAAGCTTATGCAGGATGAAAAAGTCGACGGTATCATTCACCTGGCGGCAGAAAGCCATGTGGACCGCTCCATCAAGGACCCGTTCACGTTTGCCAAGACGAACGTCATGGGTACCCTTGCCCTGCTCCAGGCCGCGAAGCTCTACTGGGAATCTCTCCCGGAAAAGTACGAAGGCAAGCGCTTCTACCACATTTCGACGGACGAAGTCTATGGAGCTCTCAAGATGAACCACCCGGAAGGCATCACGCCCCCGTTCACCACGACGGCCTCAAGCTCCGAGCATCACCTGGCTTACGGCGATGACTTCTTCTACGAGACGACGAAGTACACGCCGCATTCCCCGTATTCCGCAAGCAAGGCCGGTTCCGACCATTTTGTGCGTGCGTTCCACGACACCTACGGCATGCCGACGATTGTCACGAACTGCAGTAACAACTACGGTCCGTACCAGTTCCCCGAAAAGCTCATCCCGCTCTTCATCAACAACATCCGCCACAAGAAGCCGCTCCCGGTTTACGGCAAGGGCGAGAACGTGCGCGACTGGCTCTTCGTGGAAGACCATGCCCGCGCCATCGACGTGATTTTCCATAACGGAAAGATTGCCGAGACGTACAACATCGGCGGCTTCAACGAATGGAAGAACATCGACATTATCAAGGTCGTGATTAAGACTGTCGATAGGCTGCTCGGCCGCGCCGAAGGCGAGGACATGAACCTGATCACCTACGTGACCGACCGCCTGGGCCACGACGCGCGTTACGCCATCGACTCCACCAAGCTCCAGAAGGAACTCGGCTGGGAACCGTCCCTGCAGTTCGAGGAAGGCATCGAGAAGACGGTGCGCTGGTACCTCGACAACCAGGAATGGCTCGACAACATCACGAGCGGCGACTACGAAAAGTATTACGAAAAAATGTACGGGAATAGGTAAGTCCCGCATCTGCGTTAGGGATCGAAGCCCGTAGGGCCGGGAGGGCCGCTTGTCAAATGCACTCGGCCCTCTAGGCGGAAAAATTGCGGCGTGAGGCCGCAATTTTATGCCGCGAGAGCCCGCCCCCGGCCCTGGCCGGGGAACGCCCTGAACTCAACAATGTCAGCCGCGCCGCCGTCGACCAGCGGGATTCCATTCACAATGCCAGGCTGATTCCCCCGTGCATCATCGGGAAGAATGTCTCCATCGAGAACTGCACCATCGGCCCGAACGTGACTATCGGCGACAACTGCAAGCTCAAGAACCTGACGATGAAGGACTGCATCATGTGGGACAACGAGGAAACCGGATATTCCCACTTCGAGAACCAGATTATCGCCAGCTGCTAGGGGAGATTCTGTAAAATGAACACAACAGAGGGGCTTGCGCCCCTCTGTCGTGTTTTTTTACAGAAAAAACTCATTTTGACACTTTGTGACAAAATGGGAATGTATATTTGGGGTGAAAAACGAAAATAATTGACAAATCTCCCGATTTGCACGATAATTTATTGAGTTGGTGGTGACATTTTGTCGTAGATTAGGTAAATTTATAGCGTAGGAGCAAAGGCGACATGGTTGACTACAAAAAGGAAGTCATATTCAATGCTGCTCTGTATGTGGCAAATAAGTTGCCCAAGGAGCAGTGCCGTCTGCACAAGGTCTTTAAGATTTTGTGGTTTGCCGACATGGAACATTTGAAAAAGCATGGCCGCTCCATTACGGGTGCAAAGTATTCGGCATTGCCATACGGCCCGGTTCCTTCCGTCCTTTACGATGAGGTCAAGTTTAAGAACTCGATTTTCGAACGCTATGACGTTGGCGTGGAAAGAGGCTTTTTGACTCCATTGAAAGCGGCTAACGAATTTTATCTTTCCGAAACTGACAAGGCCGAATTGGACGCGGCTATCGAAAAGTATAAAGACAAGTCCTTTGAAGAACTAATCGATCTTTCTCACAAGTCAGCCTACAATTCTACGGAGCCTAATAAGGAAATCTCGTTAGAGGCTATCTTGGAGGAGATTGAGGCTCCGGAAGAACTTCGAAATTATATTCGCGAAAACAGTCTCGTGGAAGCGTAATCAATTCGGACCGGTATAGCTTTGACCCCGAAAGCAAAGTCGAAATCGATGCTAAAGACCAACCAGTAATTACCAAGGATGATTGCCCTGCTCTGAGTAAGCCTAAGTCTTATGTGAACTGTGCTAATGTTGGGATTATTGGTGAAACCGAACTCAAGGCTAAAATAGATTCGAAAGACGTTCTAAAGCCCTTCCAAAAGAGGTTCTTTGAACCGTAGCATTGCGGCGTGATGCCGCAATTTTATGCCGCGAGAGCCCCGCCCCCGGCCCTGGCCGGGGAACGCCCCGACATGAGCCCGATGCTCTTTGCCCGCGCTATCTCGAAGGGCGAGCCCATCAAGGTGTTCAACAACGGTGACATGATTCGCGACTTCACCTACATCGACGACATCGCCGAGGGCAGCGTGCATGCGCTCGACCACATGCCTGTCGCGGAAAAGTGCCCGAACGGCGTTCCGTACAAAGTATACAATATCGGCTGCAGCCATCCCGTAAAGCTGATGGACTTTATCGCCGAAATCGAGAACGCCTACGGCGAGCCCGCGAAGAAGGAATTCTTGCCGATGCAGCCGGGCGACGTTTACCAGACGAACGCCGACACCACGAAGCTCGAGGCGGAATGCGGCTACAAGCCCCACTGGAGCCTGCACGACGACATCGCCGAGTTCATGAAGTGGTACAAGAGCGACAAGAACCCGCTGAGGTAGGGTGGGTTGCTGGATGCGGGGCACAAGATGCCCGCGGGGTCGCTGGCGCGCCCCCGCGAAATATTTTTCAAAAAATGCGGCGGGGGTATTGACAACCTCCCCGCGTTTGCGTATATTTGATAGTGAACAAATGTGTAATACTAGGTTTTTGGACGAAAAAAAGGTATATTCGAGAGTAGAAAACCTCGTTTAACAAGGAGTCGCCGCCATGTCAGAAACAGCATTTGCAGAGCTTGAGTCGCAGGTGGAATCGCTGCCTTTTCACCAGCTTGAAGAGTTGCAGTGGAAAATCGCGATGATTCTCCTTGAAAAGAAACGGAATGCCAAACCCGACATTTCCGGTTTGAAAAAATATTTCGGCAAGGTTGATCTCGATGTCAATCTGGATTCTCTGAGGGGCCGCGATGATCCTCGTTGATACATCCGTATGGATAGACGGCTTTCATGGCGGTAAATCCCTGGAAACGCTCAATGTGCTGATTGATCGTCATGAAATTTGTGTTAATGACCTGATTTTGTCGGAACTTGTTCCGTCCATAAGGATTCGCAAAGAGAAGGAACTTGAAGACCTGCTTTATTTGTTGCCGAGGGTTCCCATGCAAATTGACTGGAATGGCATTGTTTCTATGCAGACGGAGAACCTGAAACACGGCATAAACAAGGTCGGCTTGCCCGATATAATGATTGCGCAGAACGCCATGCAAAATGGAGTGCAGCTTTTATCGCTGGACAAGCATTTCGAATTGATGTCCAGAATCGTGCCGCTGCAACTTTATTGCGGTTGAAACTTGCGCAGAAAATTCGGAAATTCCGAATTTACGCGAAATTTGACGAAAAAAGAGGTTGTTCGGATTAATGTATTGAAGGCCCCTGTTTCTGTCAGCCGAGTCAAGGCCGATGTTCTAAGCGGAGTTTACAGTTTGAGAAACCTAGGGAGAAAATGCTCAAAAAAAGAGCCAAAATTTTCTTAAAAAAACGGGGCTGGCCTATTGACAATCGTCCCGCGTTTGTTTATATTTAGTAGTGAACAAATGTGCAATCGGTGAAAAAAGGCGGCATTTATGAGCGTGTATGTTGTCAGATGCATAAAAGAATATGTATATTGGGCCGAAAGGGTAATGGCTTATGATTAATCCCATATATGGTACAGATGTCTTGCTGAATGCTGCACTTTGGGTCGCGGAGCGTCTTCCAGAACAGGATCGACGCATCCATAAGCTGTTCAAGATCCTGTGGTTCGCGGACTTGCTGCATCTCAAACAGTACGGTCGTTCCGTGACGGGGGATACGTATATTGCCATGAATTATGGCCCGGTCCCGTCGGCCCTTTACGACATGATTAAGGGTAACTGTTCGCCTGAACTCCGCGTGTTTACGCAGTACGACAAGGGCTTTTTCGACATCTCGAAAAAGTGTAATACGGATTACCTGTCGGAATCGGATGTGGAAACATTGCAGAAGGCGTTTGACGAGAATGCCAAACTAAGTTTTGACGGGCTTGTGCAAAAGTCGCATGCCTCCGCCTGGAACTCTGCGTGGAAAGAGGGCGAGAACACCTCAATCCGCATGAGCGAAATCCTTGACGAAATCAATGCCGATGACGAAATTCGCGAAATCGTGAAGAACGAGCGCGAAACCCTGGCAGCCCTGAGTGTAAAGAATGGCTGAAATCAATCTCGTTCAAGGGGATGTTGTCCGTTCCATGACGGGCACGATTGTGAACTGCGACCATCAGAAGATGCTCGTGTTTGTGAATGAGTTGTCCGGTCAAGTGGGTTTGGTTACGATTAATTCCCGCCCTTATCCAAAGAAGGGAATGGAAACGCAGTTGAAGATTTGCGCCTCGGATTTCGCTTTCTTGGAGCATGATTCGTTTGTGGATTGTTCTGCTCTTTTTGTCAAGAGCGTGGCCGACTTTAAGATGCTGATGCAAAACGGTCAAGTGAGCCTAATCGGAAATTTAGATTCTGATACAATGGATAAGGTCGTTTTGGCTGCGGCTGATAGTAGGCACTTGAACGTCTTTCAGAAAAAATTCTTTGATTCTGCGTTGTAGCGGGGACTGGGTTGACAGCCGTGTTTAGTTTGTATGCGGCGGGCCCGCCAAGAAGGAATTCTTGCCGATGCAGCCGGGCGACGTTTACCAGACGAACGCCGACACCACGAAGCTCGAGGCGGAATGCGGCTACAAGCCCCACTGGAGCCTACATCGGCGACATCGCCGAGTTTATGAAGTGGTACAAGAGCGACAAGAACCCGCTGAGGTAGGGCAGTTGCTGGATGCGGGGCACAAGATGCCCGAAGGGCCGGGAGGGCCGCTCGTCAACTGCGCTCGGCCCTCAGGTCCTTCGACTACGCTCAGGATAAACTCATGCCGCGAGAGCCCGCCCCCGGCCCCCCTTCGGCAGGCTCAGGGACCAAGCCGGGGAACGCCCACTTTTGGCTGTCGAAAACATCATGGAGTATCTTTGCGATGCTCCCATGGAAGCTTGAGACCAACGGCAAGACCTACGATATCTAGGCACATCAAGGGGGTCTGGAAAGTGGCGAGCTGGATGCGAATTCGACTGTTGCATTTTTTTGCAACAGTTCGGGGGCTCAAAACTTTCTATTCTACGCGAAATTTGCGTTAAATAGGTCCGCTAGGCGGATGGCCACCGCAAAACCCCCTTTTTTTAGTGAAAAATCCCACTTTTGGCCGTTTTGTAAAGATTTTTTGAGCCTTCTCTCCCGAAAAAAGTTATTTTAAGCAGGACGGGACCCGTGTGGGCCCCGCGTCGCGGCGTATGCCGCGGGTTTTTGTGTACACTGAACGGACTGTGGACGGTATGGGAAAGATTACTACAGACAAGCGCGCAGGCTTTACCCTCATGGAACTGATGGTCTATATCGCCATCGTGGGTATCGTCGTTATTGTCGCGGGCCAGGCGTTCAGCAATTCGACCAAGATGCGCGTCCGCACGCAGAGCATGCTCAAGGCCTCCGAGGTCGCCGAGAACGTGGCCAGCATTTTCAAGACTGACGTGGCTCAGACCGGCGCGAAGAGCTCGATGGAAGCGGGGACTACGGATGATGGCAATAACTTCGGCGATGTGCATACTAGTGTTTATATGGATCCGGCGCCGGGTTCTTGTAGCAGCGCAGATTATTCTTCTTTCAGGGTTTCGGCAAGTAGCAACCAGAGTGATTTAACTATACGTCGCCTGCGTTACGATGCTAACGGATACTACGAGGCTACTGAGGAAGTTCGTTGGTATGTGGAAGACGCAAAGCTGAAACGCTCGTGCAAACTTGTTGAAAAGAGAACGGGTTTGACTCTTGCCGATGATGAACCTTGCGCGGATGTCGGTGGAACTCCTGAAGGTATTGAAATGGCTGATGGCGTTGCGACTTTCGCTGTTGAAGCCGCTGAACCTGGTGTGTTGGAAGCGAATGAACAAGTGTTCCCGGCAGCGGATGCTGGTGGAGCGTTCAATTTCTTTCCACGGACTGGCGATATGAAATATGTGGCTGTTACGACAGTCAATTCTCTGGGGGAGTTGGGAAAAGGCGGTACAAGTGTTACGATATCTGATTTTTTCACAAATTTCAAATCAGACGATGACTCTCCGGGTATTCTTGATGAGGGCAGTCGGAAGTTAAATCAGATTTTCGCAATGAAAAATAATACATTGGAAGGAACTCAAACATGGGCGACGGCATGTGAAAAGATAACCCTTGAAGCTAATCAGGAGTATGAGATTTCGTTCAATGTCGATTCTCCAAACGCTTATTCGGGAGATGCGAAGAATAGAAGCCTTTCATTCGTTCCGGGGGTGGATCATTTGTCGGTTGGGTTTAGAAGTGTGAGTACTGGGGATGTCCCGAGGAAAGATGGCGTAAAATTGCTAGAGGATTTTCTTTTCTTTCCGCCTCTTGATGCTGATAAAGGCGGGGGGAAGCGCACAATGCGATTCTCTGTTCCGCAAAAAATTGAGAATGCCTGCATGGCGTTCACGTTTGCTTGTTATTCACCCTTGATTCATCAGGGAAAAATCACAATAAGTAACTTGAATTTGAAGAAAGTTGTCGGCACAAACTATGTGTTTAACGATGGCGGTTACGCTACCGAAACGCACAAAGCGGAAAAGAAGAACATAAAGGCTCTTCGGTTGAAACTGAAAATCTCACGGAACGGTGAAGGCGGTAGCGTAGATGTTGTTGTTCCTATGCCGAGTAACGGCCCCAGTGATTAGGAGGCGGAATATGAAGTTTGGAATTAGTAGCAAGAAAGCTGGTGTATCTCTTGTCACCGTGCTTCTCTTTATGCTTGTTGCGACTATTGCGGCGACTGCGACCTACAAGTGGCTTACCTCGGAAGGCCGTTCGTCGGGCTCGCGCATGCAAAAACAGATGGCGTATCAGAGTGCGGTGGCTGGTATTGAAAATGCCCGTGCTTGGATGACGTTCCATGCAAATGATGTAGGAGCCCTTGTCAAACAGTACATGGACGGCAATTACGTTCCAATTAATCTTGATGCGAATCTCCGCTCGCTGCAGCGCCCGGGCCAGAACCATCATGTTTGGTTGGTTGGCGTGAATACTTCTGGGTCTACATACAAATTGAAGGTCCTTTCGTCGGGTGAAGCTAATGGTGGGGCAAAACATAGCGAAATAGCCATTTTTAACGTGAGCGGCTTGTACCAGGTTTCGCTTCCTGTACCTCAAACCACAAAGAAAAAAATCCCATTTGACTATGCGTATTTTGGTGGCAGTTATGATGGTGCTGGTTCCTTGACGATGACTTCTGCCATCGTGAATGGTAACTGGTATGGTAACCCGCAGGGGATTGAAAAGAAATTCGTTGTGACGGGAAATGCTGAACTAACCGGTAATAATGTTTCGATAGGCGAACTCGCTTGCGTTGGCGGAAATATGAGCCCCGAAAACAACGGTTTGATGGGCAAGGACCTTTATGTGGGGAAGAATTTTACGGGTAACATAAATGCGTCTGGGAATGCTTATTTTGAAGGAAATGTTAGCCCCAGTTCGGCGGGCCCGTTTGAAATTGGGGGACATGTCACGTTGAACGGTGACCTCCAGACTGTCCAGAGCGCAAAGCCTATGACCATTAAAGGAGATCTTTGCCTCGCCGAGGATGCCCATATTATATCGAAGGGGACGAATTATGTATTTAAAAGTGAAGGCAACGTGTGGATGCCGGGAACGCAAAATCTTTGGTATGGCTCTGTAAAGTACAGCGGCTGCTCCTGCGAAAGAGTGTGGTGTAGCTGGATGGGCTGTCAGCCGAAGACTGTGGTTTCGTGTACGGGAAGTTCAAAAAAACAAGAGCCTAACGGCTGGTATGGATGGGGCGAGGCTACGTATACTTTGCTGAATTGTGCTGATACAAACTTGGTTTCTGATGGTGACCATTATGATAAGTATGAAACGATTATTTTAGGTGGGGCCGGTAAGACGGTCTACATGAAATCGGGATATCCCTGGAGTTCGTACAATTCCTTGGTTGAAAACAAGTTTACGGAAACTACAGATGAGATAATCAAGTGCAATGTCAAGCCCGGCGTTATGGCTCCGGATATGAATCATGCGTACTGTGATAACGGCCATGAAGGTAAGGTCGGTCAGGCGGAACGTTGGAATGGTGCAGAATATTCTCCGTATCCGGAGAAAGCATCCAAGGATAAACTGTATTATTCGTATTATCTTGAACCTGGCCATGATGATGTGACGCTTACATCCATTACTGACCCTTATTGGATATGGTGTAATAAATGGGAACACAATACTTTTGGGTGGCAGTACTGTTCGGATGCCACAGAAGGTGTCGAAATGCTTGCGTATCATGTGGATGGTCAGCGCTTCTGGGATGGCTTTGAAAACCACGATCGCAAACGTCTTAATTACAAGGATGGGAAACCAACGGGGTCTCCCTACTGCACAAACCAGAATGGTGGCCCGGGACATGAACGGGACAAGTTCCGCCCGATTTGTGGCGTGACCCCCTGGTTTATGTCTAATGGAACCGTTACTAGGGATGAACCTTCTACCAAATTGGAATGTGCTAAGGCGGTAAAGGATAGTTGTAATGAAATCTGGGAAAAGAAACCTGGTTGCGATGGTTCTTCCTACAAAGTTGATGATGTACTGGTTACTGCCAAGACCATGTTTGAACCCTACGCGAACAAGGGTTGCGCAGCAAACATTACAAGATACAGTAATGATCTTGTAACAAAACTGAACGCGTGCTATCGGGAAAATACCACCGATGCAACCAAGAGAGAAAAGAATCTTTATAATGGCTACCTTGTGGTCAAAGTTTCTGGAGGAACAAACAGTACGAACCCCTCGGGAATTTTGAATGGCAAGTTCATTATTATTGCGAAAGACGCTCTCTATACAAAGCTCCCTCAAACATCTGGCGATACAAGAGTCCTTCTTTACCTGGAGAAGGGCGCAAATACACTCAATGACGTGACTGTATCGAACTACTTTATTTATACCGAAGGGGATATTGGTTCGGGAAACCAGTTTAACCTGACTGGAACCATTTATGCGACTGCGGAATCCTGCGCGGGGCTTGGCAAGTTGCAGTCTTCTTCCATTACGTATAATCAGGAATTGGTTAATGCCTTGTCCGAGGCAGGCGTTATTTGCCCGAATGATGGTTCTGTTTGCGGTGGTACGGGCGGAACCGGCAGTGGCGGCGCTTCGTCTGCGTCAGGCTCGGAAACAACAGAAGAGGAAACCGCGACAACAAATGGTACGGATGCTTACTATATTTCAATGGCTCCTCAATTAGGCGTGACACTAGAATCGCAGTACGAAAATAACGAGACTCTTCCGTCTGGTAACAATCAGGCAAATCTCAATCCGTCGTTTATCGTGTTGCCTCGTGTCATTTATTTGCCGGGCGATCCGTTTGGTGAGTTGAATGATTACTACAATGTTGTTCCCCTGAATGGATCAACGTTGAAAAAGGCTGATGTTAGCGTGGGGTCTTGCGTTGGAGGTTCCGGAAGTCTTTCAACAACAGGAAAACTGTATTCGGGTGTGGCGCTTGCCAAGGGTATCTATACCTGTAATGCAAAGGCTAATGGCTATAGCGATGTGCCGTTCTGGGTAGTTGTTGGTGATAATCATCGTGGGTCGCTGCCGATAACTTTTGTCGATCCTGATCAGAAAATTTCTGCAGGTATGACAAAGGATGTCAATGTCGTGATTCCTCCGAATACTCCCGCGACAACATTGTACACAACCTGCCCGAGTGCTGACGAACATTGGAGCTATACGCTTGGTGCTTCTGGTACTAGGTCGGATGAATCATCAACCTGCTCGTTCCCGATACAGGGCGATCCTTCGACAAGTAAGATTGTAACCTTGTTCTCGGTAGCGACCGACGCCTCTGCAACGCACGGCTCTATTACGTTCCAGTTGCTTTCTGGAGACGGATACCATATTGGCAGCCCTTACACCGCCACTGTTTATATGGCGAGTAGCGCGACCTTGAAGCGTGTTGATGTGACGGATAATGATATTGCTAAATATTGTGAATCGAATTCTAGCGTCTGCCCGCCCGAAGGTCAACGAGGTGATGCATCTTGGCCTTCTTGCAGTGTAGATGAAACCTGGGTGGAACCTTCCGGTATTACCTTCGGTACCGAAGAAAGAAATAATCGTTGGAATATTGTCGTTGGCGGTTCAGGGACGTTGCAGCTTGCTGGCAGGAACGTTGAAAACTGCGTCGTGATTATCCCTACGGAAGGCAATTCCTACGATATATCGGAAATCGCTGTGGATTCTGAAAAGGAATTGCGGGCGAGTATTAAGGCTCTCAAGAAGACTATTCGCTTGACGTTTGTTGGAGAAATATCCGGATATGATCCTGTGATATCGATTAATGTTGGCAGCACAAGTTCTGTATGTCAGTATAGTACATCCGGTGATGATAAATCTTGTTATGTGTCAGCCTTCAGTGGACAAACGGTATCACTAACTGTTAGCCGTACATCGTATCCTAAATTCAATTATTGGAGTTGCTCGGGCGTTAGCTGCCCGGTAACCGAGGCTATATCTAGTGAGACTTATCGCGAATTTACTATCAAAGATGACAATTCGGTTATCTACGCGCATTTTAATGAAAGCGATAAGCATTGCTTCTTTGAAGAATTTAAGTCTGGCGATGTGCGCTGCACCTCTGTTGATATGGAGTATTGCATAGATAAGTGTGGCGATGCAGATGATGCAACATGCGTTGGGGCAATTGATGCGACGGGCGAATATACCAAGTCTAAATGGCACTTGATTTCGGGCGAGATGAGCAATATTGATGAGGTTGCTGGTAGCGTTTCCTTGCGCCGCCAGGGGCGTGTTACGGTTCAACCTGTTACGGTGATGAGTACGGTGAATGCTGGTACGTATGGAACAATGAAGGCTTTGTTCCAGTTGCCAAAGGAAACTGCAAGCCATAACCGCAATACGCAAGAAATTTCAAAGTCTGGCTTCTTGCTGCATTCTAATGTATCGGGCAGTGAATACTTGATGTTGAACGTTTTTGCCGGACAAACAGGATACCTGACAGCGCAGTTGTGCTCCAATAGCGGTAAATGCTTGAATGGAGTCTTGGTTGATGACAACGACAATCCGGCGCTAGTTTATGCATCGAGCATGGTAATGATGTCTGCGACAATCAGTGTGGATGGGAAACTCTCATTAGCCGCATTTACGGGGAATTATTACGGAACTCCGACGGAATATGGTTTTGTATTTGATTTGAACGACATTGGTACGAGCTATATGGATGTTGCCCACGAGTTTGTTGGATTCAGCCTGGCTGACCCGAACTTTAAACTGTATGGTATCGGCTGGAAGAGTGATACCTATTCGGCGGAATGCCACGACTATTATCCGGTAGTTAAATGCTCGTTTGCTGCAGTCGCGACAAATGGCGTGATTCCAACGGCGACAACTGAAGATGCTCATTACATTAAACCGTGGATAGGCCATTCGGGTTGGTATGACTCGAAAACGTACAATTGTACTGAGAAGTACTATTATTACAATGGCGATGACGCTTGTGGCGGAGCCTCTGGCGCTACCCCAGTGGGATGTACGACTAGCGGATATTCTTTTGCCGAAACGGGTGCTGGGCAGCATGGTTACAAAGATGCGGGACAAAATGATGTCAAGACTGCAAAGGCGTGGCTTGAATGCTCGCTAAATTCAGAAGAAATTGAATGGACGAAGGAGATGAAGAATGAACGTGCGCACTGTGGCCCCTTCTGGACTGGAAAAATCAATAAGTGTGCAGATCATGTCGCTATTGACGATGCCAAGGACAAACCGCTGTCCGCTGGACAAGAAACGACTGTGACTTTGACAAATCCGGCGAACCTTCGCGAAACAAGCCTTTCTATTGAGCTGGCTGAAGCGAATGGTGATCCTGCATCTGGTGTAGATGTTGAAATTTGGCTAATGAGCGAAAATGCCCTATGGGGTGCCCAGGGTTATGCGAGTAAATCGGTTGTCATGACTACCGGAAAAGCAAGTTTCAGTGTTGACGATGCAATGACGGTCGGTGCGGAGGGCTTTGACCCCGAACATGTAAAGCAGATTATCTTTAAAAATCGTGGAAGCTCAGCTCTCTTAGTCAAGAGTGTTGTCGCATCTTGTAAAAATGCCGTTGACATTTCGGAATGTACTGCTAGCTATGCTGATGGAAAATGGACTGTACTGGTAGGTGTTCAGAATAAAGATAATATTGCATCGTATGGTGTGGAAGCGAAAGTTGATAACGCGACTGTATTTGATATTTCCAGGTTGCCTGCGGATGTGACGTGGAATGATCAGAAGGCTCAAATAGAGCAGGCTGACAATCCTTATGCAGAGTATCAGGGCAAGTCTTACAAGTTCTTTGCTTCTATTGTGAACAAAACTGGTTCTACAGCTTCGAAGGAATGTTCTGTAACACCTTCGACGATAGGCTCAATTAACCGCTCTTGTGGTGTTACGGGCTCGCCGAAAAAACAGGGCGAAGGCATGCCGCAGTTTAATATAAACCTTGATGGCTGCCCCACGGGTGGCTGCCAATACGAAGTTTATATTGGTGACGCCATGTTGGATGGATACCCGAAGAACGGTAGCGGATCTATCAATGTGACTCCAAATGGCAACGGCAACACTCCGAGTGGACAATCTTATGCCACAGCGGAGTATGCGGTAGGCTCGTACACCTATAAGGTGAAGAGTCCGATGAATTCGGATTATCCGTTTGCAGAGTGTGTCGCAGAGTTTGAAATTCAAGAGAAGACAAATAACCATCAAGGTGAATTGAAGACAGAATGCTGGTTCTCGGGTACGGGGTATCAGCCGGGAGCAAATGCGAACTTTAAGGCTTATATCAAGAGTCATGGTTATGATATTAGTAACCGAAAATATGAACTAAGAAATTCATCGGGTACTAAGGTTGCGGAAGGCACGACGAATGAGTCTAGCGAGTTGTCGTTTGACATCAATGGTGCAAATACGCTGAAGGACGGAACTTTCTATCTCTACTTGATGGAAAATGGAAGTTTCCTCGATGCGTACTCATGCTCCGCAGCTTTGGATGTTAGCGAATTGTCGCCGACATGCTCGAAGGTGAATGAGAATGGCAAAGATTATTTCAAGTTCAACTTCTCTCAAATATGTTCTGGTAATGCATGTACCTATAATGTGAAGAAAACCAATGGTGGCACAACAACAAGTATTACCAATGGAGACCAGACCTTATCTCAAAATGAGACTAAGGTGGAAATGTCTGGCTTTGGAAATTATGTCCTGTGGTTGAATGGCGAAGCTACTACTTGTGCGGTAAATATTGTGGAACCTGACCCTGCATTTACGTGTCCCGCGAATTTACAGGCGATTGTAGGTAGAACGGATAACGTTTCGATAACGCCTGCCAATGTGTCGGGCTGCGACAATGGGTGTAGTTACACCATTGCGGGAACGAGTGTGACGAACACTAGTTTTGAATACCATTTTGGAGCCTTACCTTCATTTACCAATAGCACAAATGCTGTTGGAACTACGAAAAAATATGAAGTGAGCTTGACCAATAGCAAGACTACCGTAAAACACGAATGCGAGGTTGCATTTATTGCGGAGCCGGTCATTCCGGTTGACAATCCTGGGCAAGTTGCTTGCTATAGTGATGGAATCTATAATTGGGGCTCAAATAGCGTAAAAATAAAGATAGATAATTACGATGGTGCCTATGGCAATAAGTCGTATGTTGTAAAGGACGCTTCAGGCAACAATAGTCTCGCAACCGGAACAACTAGCACCAACCAACAAATAGAAATTCAAATGCCGAATACCTATTATGCTACGGATTCTAAGTTAAGAGTGTTTGTCGCTGGGTCGGAAGTGTGCTCTGTAACGCCGAGAGTGAAAAACCCCTTCTTGAAAGATTGCAAGCCTAATGGAAACGACAAGGTGCATTTCCAAATTGAACAATGCGATAATAACAAGTGCAAATATCAAGTGAAAAAAGCTGACGGAACGATTGTTAATACAGAAACGAATGGTTCTGGAGGAATAGATGTATCTATATCGGGCAAAGGTGATGGTATATATGTCGTCTGGTTGAATGGAGAGGAAACATCTTGTCGCATTCCGATGGGAACTTCTATGACGATTCCTGCTCATTGTTATTTCCCGCAAGCACGTAAATGGGGCGAACAGGAAAGTCAACTGAAGATGGATAATCCAGGCCAGTTTATGAAAAACAAAACGTATGTTGTGAAGGATGCAGCGGACAATAAGTATGCAGAAAGTAGTAATAATACAGGCAACGATGTTGTTGATATGAGTCTGTCTAATTATTATGCAACAGATGTGACATTGTATGTATATGTAGGAGGTAATTTGTATTGTACGGTAGAGCCGTTGACGTATGGACCATATACATATAACTGTAAACTTGATAATTATACTATCACAAATGGAAATAATACAACATTCAGGTTTGGTATAGGAGATTGTGCTAATAGCAAATGTTCTTATGAAATAAAGCTGAATGGCACTCAAAAGACAAAAGTGGAAAATATTAGTGAAAATGGTGGATATACATATACTGTAAGCGAAGCTGGAACATATGTTGTTTGGTTGAATGGGCATGAAACGGGTTGCAAAGTGACGTTGACGGTTAATTAAGGGCGTATTTCTCGAAATTACACATGCTCCCTCCACAGGGGAATCTTCCATTTACCCCTAAACAATCAAAGCCCCAGGACGCACACCGTCCGGGGCTTTTGCTGTTTGATTGATTCTAGCGGATCCTCGCCTCCGCGAGGATGACAAGGGGGTAGGATATGCTAGGAGATCCCCGCCGGAGCCAGCCCCTGCTTGTGCTGAGTAAAGCCGAAGCAAGCAAGGCCGAATGGGCGGGCAAGACGAATGAAAAGATGCCTGCCTGCGCGGGCATGACAGCAGGCCGGGCTGGGATGACAAAGGGATTACGCCGTTGCCTGTTCTTTCGCGGCTTGCCGCTTCAGTTCGACCACTTCCTGCTTCGGGAGCTTGGTGATACGGACAATCATTTCAATGGAGAGGCCTTCGGCCAGCATCGCGAGAGCGACATCCTCTTTAGCCTGTAGGTATGATCCCTGTTTTTCGTAAATAATGTTCGTCATCCCGTCAACCTCGTTCAGGAGTGTTTCGTCAGTGTACCCTACTAAAGATACATCTTTCATAAAGTCCTTGTCAAGCAGTTTTTTCAGCTTTTCCTCAGGGATGTCCTTTTCTTCAAGAACATCGCGGAACAAGCGCAGCATTTCGGCCCTGTCGGTCGTTTCATGCTTGCCCGGCGGGGTGCGCCTGTCGATGGCGAAGAACTTCTCGATTTCGACCAGATAGATGTCCAACTTATTGTAGAAAATGCGTCGGTTGCGCACGATTTGCGCATGGTGCAGGTAAGTGTCCGGCTCCTTCGGGAACTGGTTCTCGGTCAAAAGCGAGAGCACGTAGATGTGCGGCAGCTTGTAGTCCTGCGACTTCTTGACGGTGCGCGAGACGACGCGGCCGGTGTAGTAGATGAGCCTGTCAACGAACAGCTTGTTGAATGTCTGCTGCACCTCGATAAGCACCGGCTCACCCGCCTGTGTCGTGCCGTAGATGTCGAAGATGGCGGTCTTGTCGTTGAGTACACCTGGGTTCTCCGGAACCCCGAGGGTGTATGTCTTGATGGCCTTGCGTCCGGTAAGCCCGAGCATGGCGTTCAGGAATTTCACGGTGCGCTGCGGCTTTGCCTCGTTCGCCATGAGCATCTTGAAAATGCCGTCGCTGAACGGATAGACGTTCTTGTACTTCTTGCGATATTTCGCCAGATGCTCGGGATGCTCGTGTACGTCCTTGACCATGGCGAGGAATTCCTCTCTTGTCATTTTTATCCATTAACTGCGGGAACGCGCCCGTGTCGCGGATAGAGAAGGCCCTATCTATACTATAAAACGATTTCGCGGCCAAAATGAGCCAAATAAATTTTGTTTACGTGCAATTTTTACATTGCGGAAACAAAAAGCCCGCTTAAAAGGATCCTCGCCTTGCTTCGGCAAAGCTCACTTCGACATAGCTCAGTGCAGGCAGCACAAGTCGCGAGCATGACATAATCAAGGCGCGAGGGTTACAGCAGTCCGTGCTCCCGGAGCTTCTTCTCCATCTCGTTTGCGCGAGCTTCAACTTCGGCTATGCGAGCATTTGCTTCGTCTGCACGAGCGTTTGCTTCGTTTGCACGAGCATTTGCTTCATCGGCGCGAGCTTCCGCTTCGGCCGCTCGAGTTTCTGCCTTGTCAATGGCTATGTCAATTTCCTGTTGCAGAGTCATATAGCGAATCCTCGTGTTACTGTCCGTCTGGTACCATTTTACGAATCTGTCGATTTCCCTAGTTTCCGGGGAAATCGGCTTCTTTGTTGCGAAGTATTCCAAGTAATCCCGGATGGACTTCTCGGCGATTTCGCGGTACTTGTTAAATATATAAATAAATTCTGCAAGACGAGCAAGCGACGACATTTATGTCGGCATTTGCGAGTCGCAGCGAATTTGGAGCGAAGCTCAATTTTTGAAGCACTGGTCTCCCATTTCGATTTTCGGGTTGTCGACATCGAGATTCTTGAACCTGTATACTGCCCGTCCCTGTTTGAAAATGTCGTCGGGGCAGATAAAGATGATGTAGAGTTCTTTCAGGTTGTAGTATTTTTCGCCCTTGAGCAAGGCATCGCTGTCGCACATTGCCTGGTAGAAGCGAGTCCTTTTGGGGATGTTGTCGGTGTTTTCCATTTGCAGTTCAATATCAAAACTGCGAATGCTCTCGCCATTGGGGCCGGTTTCCTTCACGAAAACGTCGTAGCGGATGCCCTTGCTGACGGGGCTGACTTCGATGGTCTTCTCGGGTTCGGGGTCCTTGAGTTCGTGAATCTTGATGCCGAGAATCGCCTCCAGGAAGGGCTTTGCGATTTCCTTGTGGCTAAAGACCATTGCGAACATGAACCTGTCCGTGATGGGGAGTTGTTCAAAGGGAATGTTTTTTGTGCTCATTTTCCGTTTTATAGCGGGAACGCGCCCGTATCGCGGATAAGGAAGACCCTATCTATACTATAAAACGATTTCGCGGACAAAATGAGCCAAATAAATTTTGTTTACGTGCAATTTTTACACTGCGGAAACAAAAAGATCCCCGACCGAGTCGGGGATGACGAATGAAAAGATCCTCGCCTTGCTTCGGCAAAGCTCACTTCGACATAGCTCAGTGCAGGCAGCACAAGTCGCGAGGATGACGAAGGAGGGGGCTGGGATGACGATGGTGGTTACTTATTCGCGAGCTCTGCCAGCATCGCCTTCGCCTCAGCAATCTTTTCGGGAGAAACACCCAGTTTCTCGAAAACGCTGATGGTATTAGACACACCTTTCGCCTCGCCGGCATTGAAGAAATGTTCGCCGAAGGTTTCGTAACCCTTGTTCGCAATGGCTTCCGGACTATCCATCTTGATTACCTCGCTCTTGTAGGGCCACTTCCAAAAGAAATACGAAAGCGACTGTTTGATAAAATCCTTCCCCTCATCGGTATTCTGCATCTTGAGCAGGTACTTCGCCGCCTCGCGGAAGGACACGGAGAACTTCTCCATGTCCCAAATATACTTCATTGCGGTGAGCGCGACAAGGGTAATGGGCGAAAGAGCCTTCAATTCTGCATCGTCGATGGCGTGTCCCACATCCAAGAATTCCACCTTGAAAGGAAATCCGATGTCGTGGTAATATTTGGGATAGTTCGGAAACCGCGATTCGCTGAGCGGATCCCAGCCATCCTCTCCGTTATAGACGATGAATGCCACCACGGGCACGTCCTTTCCGCGCTCCAGGAACAGGTGGTGATAATACTCCGAAATCTGGAGAAATACATTGTCCCTGTTGGTGGACTTGTGCTCGGCGATGATTCCCACGTAGAGCCCGGTGACGCCGCCGTCCTTGAGATTCGCCTCGAAAACGAGGTCCGCGGAGCCTGCATGCTTGTCACTGGAAAGGTTTTCGCTCGATCCTCGCAAGCTTGCAAGGTCGATGGTGTCTAGGAATCCCTTGAGCGAGGGATTGTGACGCGAAAACAGCGTCAGGAGTTCCGCCATGCGGGAGGGTTTCGCAAAGGCGAACCTAAAGTATCTGTCGTGAACGAAATTGCTCCTGTCATCTTTCACGGAGTCCACAATCACGTTGAATTCGTGAGCGATATCGCGAATATCCGACTCTACAAAGTTTTCATTTTCTGTCATTTTATTCTGTTTTATAGCGGGAACGCCCCCGCGATGGCGAATAGGGAGTGCCCTATCTATACTATAAAACGATTTCGCGGCCAAAATGAGCCAAATAAATTTTGTTTACGTGCATTTTTTTACATTGCGGAAACAAAAAGATCCCCGACCAGGTCGGGGATGACGAAGGAATGGGCGAGGATGACAATAGAACTACGCCGTTGCCAGTTCTTTCGCGGCTTGCCGCTTCAGCTTGACCACTTCCTGCTTCGGGAGTTTGGTGATTGCCACGATATCATCAACGGAATAATTTCGGGCAAGCATCGCAAGGGCTATTTCGTTTGCCTTGTCTTCGCCGCCTTGCAGGTATGATCCCTGTTTTTCGTAAATAATGTTCGTCATCCCGTCAACCTCGTTCAGGAGTGTTTCGTCAGTGTACCCTACTAAAGATACATCTTTCATAAAGTCCTTGTCAAGCAGTTTCTTCAGCTTTTCTTCTGGGATTTCGTTTTCCTCGAGTACGTCGCGGAACAAACGCAGCATTTCAGCCCTGTCGGTCGTTTCGCGCTTGCTCGGCGGGGTGCGCTTGTCGATGGCGAAGAACTTCTCGATTTCGACCAGATAGATGTCCAACTTATTGTAGAAAATGCGTCGGTTGCGCACGATTTGCGCATGGTGCAGGTAAGTGTCCGGCTCCTTCGGGAACTGGTTCTCGGTCAAAAGCGAGAGCACGTAGATGTGCGGCAGCTTGTAGTCCTGCGACTTCTTGACAGTGCGCGAGACGACGCGGCCGGTGTAGTAGATGAGCCTGTCAACGAACAGCTTGTTGAATGTCTGCTGCACCTCGATAAGCACCGGCTCACCCGCCTGTGTCGTGCCGTAGATGTCGAAGATGGCGGTCTTGTCGTTGAGTACACCTGGGTTCTCCGGAACCCCGAGGGTGTATGTCTTGATGGCCTTGCGTCCGGTAAGCCCGAGCATGGCGTTCAGGATTTTCACGGTGCGCTGCGGCTTTGCCTCGTTCGCCATGAGCATCTTGAAAATGCCGTCGCTGAACGGGTAGACGTTCTTATACTTCTTACGATATTTCGCCAGATGCTCGGGGTGATCGTGTACGTCCTTGACCATGGCGAGGAATTCCTCTCTTGTCATTTTTATCCATTAACTGCGGGAACGCCCCCGCAAAGGCGGATAGAGAAGGCCCTATCTATACTATAAAACGATTTCGCAGGCAAAATGAGCCAAATAAATTTTGTTTACGTGCAATTTTTACACAGCGGAAACAAAAAGATCCCCGACCAGGTCGGGGATGACGAATGAAAAGATGCCCGGTCAAGCCGGGCATGACAGCGGGAGGGGCAAGGATGGCTAAACTGGTTGAGCCTGCTTGCCTTCGACAAGTTCAACGGCGAGTTTCTTCATACCCGGGAAATCCCACTTGCCGCTACCCAGCTTCGGGATGCTCTCGACGCTGAATACGCTACCGGGCTGCATCAGGGGCGGCATGCCGGACTTGCGCAACTTGCGGGCAATATCTTCCGGGTCTTCCGCTTCCTTCACGAGCAACACGATGCGTTCTCCCTTCGAGGAATCGGGAACAGCCGTGACGGCGAATTCCTTGCCGTCAAGAATCTTCGTTTCGCCGATGCGGAGTTCGACTGCGGTAAGCGAGATCATTTCTCCTCCGAGTTTCGCGAAGCGGCTGTATCGCCCAAGAATCTTCACGAATCCTTCTTCGGTAATGATGCACTTATCACCGGTCTTGTACCAGCGCCTTCCTTCGGTAATAAAGACAACGTTGTTTGTCTTTTCCTCGTCCTTCAGGTAGCCCTTCATCACCTGCGGGCCGGTGACGGCGAGCATGCCTTCGGCGCCTTGCGGCAGGAACTCGTCTGTCTCGGGGTCAATGATGGCGGCTACGGTACCGGGAGGCGGCATCCCGATGGTATCGGGGTCGCTGCACTTTTCCATGGTGAGGAAGTCATCGAGCAGCACGTTGGGCGCGTTTATCGTCGCGAGCGGGGTAAGTTCCGTGCAGCCGTAGCCTTCGTAGATATCCTTGCCGAACTTGAGCTTGAACGCCTCGCGCATTTCGGGGCGCAGCTTTTCGGCACCCGCGATAATATAGCGGAGCGTATCGAGACACATCGGGTGTACCCAGCGGTTTATCGCGATCGCGCGCAGGAACGTGGGGGTGCCCATGAGGATGGTCGTCTTGTACTGGGCGCACACGCGGGCGAGTGTCTTGATGTCGGTCGGGTCGGGGCAGAGCACCATGGGCACGCCGTCAAGGAGGGGCAGGATAAACGTGAGCGTGAACCCGAACGAATGGAAAAGCGGGAGCAGTGCCGTCATCACGTCGGTACGGCAGAGCTTGATGACGTTGTCGCCCTGGAGCGCGTTCGAGATTACGTTCTTGTGCGTGAGTTCTACGCCCTTGGGCGTGCCTTCGGAACCGGAACTGAAGAGGATGACCGCATCGTCAGAGAGCTTTGCGGAAGTGAACCAGAGCGGCCTCAGGATGCTTCTGGGGCATGCGCGTGTGATGAACGAGGATATGAGCTTGTCGAGTGTGGAAATCTTTTTTTCTTCGTCGTCCAGATAAATTATCTTGCACTTTTCTGCAATGTGGACAAATTCACCATTCTTGTTGCAGAGCTTGTCGAGGAAGGCGTGCGTCGTGATGACGGTAGAAACTTCTGCCTTTTCGATACAGCCGAGGATGGTGTCGACGGGGGAGGAATAGTTCAGGTTGACGCTCGTCTTGCCGGTACCGAGAATCGAGATAATCCCGAGTGCGGCGTCGCGGCTTGTCGGGAGCATGAACCCGATGTTCTTCTCGTTTCTCGCAATTGACCTGATTGCCTTGCCGAAGTGATGGCAAAGGCGAATCATGTCGTAGCCGTTCACGTGGTTGCCCGCGGGGTCTATGAGTATGGGGCGGCTGCGGCGCTTGCGCATCGCCTTGAACCAGAGCGGGATGATGGATTCGGAACGTTCCATCGCGAGGTTCCATATATCGCTGCCGAGGAACTGCAGGTCCTTACGGATTTCCTTTTCGGATGCGTTTGTGGGGAGCGGCCTGGAGAACCCGACGCTTATCACGCGGTTGAACGCCTGCGGGCGCATCACGCATTCGGATGCCTGGCTGTAGCGGCTGCCCCAGAGGCCCTGGATGTAGAACGGGATTATCTGCGCGCCTGTGTTTTCGATTGCCTTGCTGTAGTCGAGCGAGAACTTTGAAACAAACGGTGTCTTGGAAACTTCGCCTTCGGGGAAGATGACCACGGCTTCGCCGTCCATGAGCGCCTTGCGGATTTGTTCCATGGCGGGGGCGGGGTCGCGGCGGTTAATGTCTATCACGTATTTCCCGTGCATGAACCAGCGCTGGTACCAGTCGGCAAACGTGTTCCGGTTGCTTGCGAGGCGTAGCGGGCGCGGCGATGCCATCTGGAGCACGGCCCAGTCAATAAAGCTGAAGTGCGGGCCTACGAGGAGCACGGGGCCTGTTTCGGGAATGTTCTCGACTCCCTTCACGATAAAGCGGTAGCGGAACACGAAGGCGAACGCGAAGCGGAGCGATGCGCGCAGGAGCGTCATGGGGGTCTGCTTCAGGTTCATGATAAAGCACAGCGCGAGGATTACCGCGAGAATCATGAAGCAGTAATCGAGTGTAATTGGCGTGAATATCAGGAGCAGCGTCTGCCCGCCCATGATGAGCACGAGGAACGCCATCTGGATCATGTTCGCGACGGCGTGTATGCGGCCTGCGGTATCGGGGCGCGTGAAACTCTGGAGGACAGTGCGTAGTATCACAAAGCCTGCGCCGGTGCTGAACCCGATGATGCCGTAGAGAACTGCCTGCAGCCAGTCGTTGTGCACGAACGGGATGGCGAACATCGTGATAGCGGAAGCGGCCGCGGCAAACGGGATGAGCCCGGTTTCGACAAAGCCCTTGGAAGCCCAGCTGGCGGAAAGTGCACCGACAAAGTAACCCGCGGCAACGATGAACATCGATATGGGAATGACCGCCGTGTTGAGCATGTCGTTCATGCTCTGGATGAGTATGAGGAATATCTGCGTTACGCCCCAGAAGGCGGTGAGCCCGAGGATGGCGAGCCGCACGATGGGGTGGCTCCAGGTGGCAGAAAAATTGCGCATGGGGGAGCGCATCCTGAGTTCGTTGTGCGATACGCCCGCGCGGATGAAGAAGGCGGCAAGGGTCGAAAGTGCGCTGAGCCCGAGATAAATCCAGAGCGTAAGGTCAATGCTTACCGGGGAATCGGGGCGGCCCGAAAGCCCCATCGCGAAAAACGCCGCACCCGCGGTGCCGAGCACGGAGAGCGCCATGTACCACGAGTTTATCTTCACGAGGTCCTCGTTCTTGACGATTTCCTTCATTATCCCGAGTTTTGCCGGAGTGAGGACCGCGAGGAACACGCCGTATAGGCCCAGCAGGCCATAGGCCACCCATTCCGCACCCGCGACGTAGCACACGACAATCGCGATGACAGAGGCGAGCATGCCCACGGACGACCACGCCATCACGCGGCCCTTGTGGTAGTGGCCCGCGAAGTAGCTTGCCGCTGGCATCATGAAGATGCTCGGGGCAAAGATGGCGACCTGCAGAAGCATGCTGCGCCACCAGAAGGCGGAACCTTCGAACGAGAAGGAGAGCCAACGTTGGAAATGGACGAACAGGCCCATCTGAACGAAAATGCTGCAAAAGACAAACAGCAAAAACAACGGGGCACTCGGATACTTGCTCAGTTTCATAAATCCTCTAGAGTTACCCAAAGTTAGTATTATGGGTATGTTTATCCACGAGTCTGTAGTTTACATTAAACTTACTTTTTAGTGACGGGACGCCCGGCTCGTTTATTGTTGGCAAGTGTTTCCATATAAACGCAAAATTTTTTAAATTTTCTTACCCGAAACCCGGATTGAAGGTAACCGATGAGCGAAGATATTTTGTCAAAAATCGTACGGATGCGCCGCGAGGATATCGAGCGGCTGGGCCTGAATTTCGGAATAGAGATTCCGGAGAAGCGACGCCGCGGGCACATCGAGTTCCTCGGAACGCCGGGTGCCATTCTTGAAGTCAAGCGTGCATCGCCCTCGAAGGGTGACATCGCTCCGGACCTTGACCCGGTTGGGCTTGCCAGCACGTATGCGGATGCACACGCCCAGGCGGTGTCCGTGCTGACCGAAGGCAATTTTTTCAAGGGAACGCTCCGCGACCTGATTGCAGTTGCGGACTCGATGGAAGAACGTACGAAGAAGGGACTGCACGCCTGCGCCGTTTTGCGCAAGGACTTTCTTTTGTTCGAAGAGGAAATCGATATCGCGTACCGTTGCGGTGCCGATGCGGTGCTCCTGATTGCAAGAATCTTGGATGACGAACAACTTATTAAAATGGCGAAGCGTGCCCAGGGCTTCGGGATACAGGCGTTTGTCGAGGTCCGCGAGAATGATGACTTCCGGAAGTTGAATGTTGTTCTGGAGGCGCTCGGGGCAGATGCCGCGAAGACGATTGTCGCGGGCGTGAACTCGCGCGATCTCGCTACATTCCACACCGACCCGCTGGTTCCTGCAGCAGTGCGCGGTAAGTTGCCGGCGAAGGCGGTTTTTGAATCGGGCATACTGAGCGCAGGCGACGCCGCGTATGCACGCAACCTCGGGTTCACGGGAATCCTTGTGGGCGAGGCTGTCGCGAAGAACCCGCCGCTTGCGAAGGAAGTTGTGGCTGCGTTCGAAAGCGGGTGCGAAAATGCCCGCGGCAAGTTCTGGAAAAAGTTCGCGGAACGCAGGGATGCCAAAAGGTTTTCCGCAAAGTTCCCTGAGCTTGCCGAAGGGGGCGTGCGGCCTCATCCGCTTGTTAAAATCTGCGGCATCACACGCGAAGAAGACGGCATGCTTGCCGCTGAACTCGGTGCCGACATGCTCGGGTTTGTATTCAGCACCACCAAGCGTCTCACGACCGAAGAATTCGTGCGCGGTTTCGCTGCGAAAATTCGCTTGTGTCATCCTGAGCGTAGTGTTAACGGAGTCGAAGGATCTCCGCTCCTTGTCGGCGTCATTACCGATCCGGAATCCCCCGAAGGCAAGACCGCCATCAGGCTCGCTCAGGAAGGCGTCTTGGATGCGGTGCAGTTCCACGGAGTTAACCCGGCCCTTCGACTAATTCGACAGGCTCATCAACCGGCTCAGGGACCTTCCGAAGATTATGCCTGCTACTGCGCTGCCCGCGTGGGCGAACCTGCGGATTTCGATTACGTTGCCGACCTCCGCACCTGCGGCGAACCCCGCATCTTGCTGGACGCGAAAGTCGAAGGCATTCCCGGCGGTACGGGCAAGACCATTCCCGAATCATTACTGCGAGAAAAAGCGGGCGACCTGCCGCTCTGGCTTGCGGGCGGTATAAATCCCGAAAACGTGGGCGAAATCGTGGCCAAATTCCGCCCCGAACTTGTCGATGTCTCCAGCGGCGTCGAAGACGCTCCGGGCATCAAAAATGCGGAAAAAATGCGCAAACTGTTCCAAATTTTGCAAAAATAGGCGTTTTTGACTAAATTTTAATTTACAAAAATTTGCTTGTAACCTATTGACAGACAAAGAATTAGTATATATATTGAATTTCATAAGGATGAAACGGGCAATCCGCTCTGGCCGCTAGCGGCAGGGTTCTCGGGAAAAGGGATTTAGGACTTGCCTTTTCATCTAGTGTTTCAGAAGGCTCCTCCGGGGGCCTTCAATTTTTTTTTCAAAAATTTTGGGGCGACCCCTTGCCATCAAAAAGATACATTCCTAATTTTGGCAACATGAAGATGAATGCAGTAATCCGTTTCAACCGTTGGTGGTGGGGCTCTAGAACATAGAGTCCGGTTTTGCTGATTTCATCAAGTGCTTAAAATCAAGAATTGAAAAAGGCTTTCGGACTCCCGAAGGCCTTTAATTTTTTACCCCGAGAAACTTTAACCCTTAATCAATAAGACAAAACCTTAAAATAGATCCTTCGACTTCGGGCTTCGCCCTTCGCTCAGGATGACACTTTAACAAAAACAACTAATGACTATGATTACATCAAACAATGGTTTCTTTGACAAGTTCGGCGGCAAGTATGTTGCCGAAATCATCCGCCGCCCGCTCGACGACCTCGAAGCGGCCTTCAACAAGTACATCCACGATCCGGAATTCCTCGAGGAGTTGCACGTTATCCAGCGCGACTATATTGGCCGCGAGACTCCGCTGTACTTTGCCCCGACCGCGACCGAACTCCTAGGCGGTGCGCAGATTTACATCAAGCTCGAAGGCCTTGCCAACACGGGCGCCCACAAGATCAACAACGCCATCGGTCAGTGCTTGCTCGCAAAGAAGATGGGTAAGACCCGCATCATCGCGGAGACGGGTGCCGGCCAGCACGGGCTCGCCACTGCCGCCGCTTGCGCCAAACTCGGGCTCGAATGTGTGGTGTATATGGGCGAAGTCGATGTACGCCGCCAGCAGCCGAACGTGGCGACCATGGAAATGTATGGCGCGAAGGTTGTGCCGGTCACGAGCGGTAGCCGCACTTTGAAGGATGCCGTGAACGAGGCGATGCGCGACTGGGCCACGAACTTCCAGAACACGCACTACGTGCTCGGTTCCGCCCTCGGACCCGCACCGTTCCCGGATATCGTGCGTACGTTCCAGTCCATCATCGGCGAAGAAGTCAAGCGCCAGGCCGCAGAACGCAACATCGATATCGCTGCGGTCGTCGCCTGCGTGGGTGGCGGAAGCAATTCCATCGGCGTGTTTACCCCGTTTATCGAAGACAAGAACGTGCGCCTGATTGGTGCGGAAGCGGGTGGTATTGGCCCGAACGTGGGCGAGAATGCGAGCCGCATGACAGGTAACGCGAGCCGCGAAGGTATTGTGCAGGGTTACAAGAGCCGCTTCCTCATCGATGAAGACGGTCAGTCGCTGCCGACGCGCTCCATTTCTGCGGGTCTCGACTACATGGGAATCGGGCCGCAACTCGCCGCCCTCGGTGAATCGGGCCGTGTGGAATTCACGAGCATTCTCGACAAGGAAGCTCTGGAAGCCGTGAAGTTCTTCGCCCGTAACGAAGGCATTCTCTTTGCGCTCGAAAGCGCGCATGCGGGTGCCGCCGCCATGAAGATTGCAAAGGAACTCCCGAAGGACAAGGCGCTCGTCATCAACATGAGCGGCCGCGGCGACAAGGACATCTTTATCACGAGTCCGGTGTTCCGCCCCGAAAAGTGGAAGGAATTCCTGAAGGCCGAACTCAAGCGCCTCGAAAACAACGAAGACATCCACGACGCAGAGATAATGAACAAATAGACGAAAGAACGGACCTTCGGTCCTACAGACGAAAGACGAAAGAATTTTCATTTTCTCGTATTTAAGGATAAATCCAATTAATAAACAATTAAACTTTAACTATAAGGAGAAGACCAAGCAATGCTTCTAGATGAAGTAGATTGAAATTAAGATCTTTCGTCTATCGTCTACCAGCGAAGCGGTCTATCGTCTAATCTATGAACTTAATGTCTCATCTCATTGCCGGGTTCCCGGACGCAGAAACTTCTATCGCCATCGCCGACGCTCTCGTGAAGGGTGGCGCCAACATCCTTGAAATCCAGCTCGCGTTCAGTGACCCGAGTGCCGACGGTCCCGCTATCCAGACGGCCTCTACCGTCGCTCTCGAGAAGGGTTACTCCACCAGGCAGGGGCTTGAAGTCGTGAAGAAAATTCACGAACGCCACCCCGAAACGCCGATTTACATCATGACCTACGGCTCACTTGCCTTTACGCCGGGTATAGACAACTTTGTACGTATGTGCAAGGATGCGGGTGTTTCGGCCTGCATCATTCCCGACCTGCCGTTCGATTGCGACGAGGGCCTCACCGAAGCCTGCAAGAAGCACGGCCTTGAGAACATCCCGGTGGCCGCTCCCAGCATGACGAAGGAACGCCTCGAGACGATGGCCTCCAAGGGTTTCAAGTACATTTACGCCGCTCTCCGCGCGGGCACTACTGGCAGCGAAACCACGATTGACCAGGCAACGCTCGACTTTATCGACATGGTCGGTAAGGGTGGCGCCAAGGTGCTCGGCGGCTTCGGCATCCGTAACGGCGAACAGTCCAAGGTGCTCAGCAAACACGTGTATGCCGTGGTGGCGGGTTCCGTATTCGTGAATATCGTGCTCGGTAACGAAGATTCTGCCGAAGGCCGAAAAAAGGCGATTGCCGAAATCGAGGCGAAGGCCAAGGAACTCACCCAATTCTAGGGAATCAGGAATTTTAAAACAAGAGGATCATCATGACCAACAAGATCAAGCATATCACAGAACAACCGGGTTACGAACCGCGTACCGATAGCATCTACGTAGCGCTCCCGGGCGAACGTTACACCCCGTTTTCGCTCGGCAAAAAGCTCGGTGCGAAGGCCATCTTTGAATCCGCGAGTTTCTCGCACGGCCGTAGCCGCTACTCTACCTTGATGGTGGACGAGGGCTTCCGTCTGCGCCAGAACGAGAAGGACGTGAGTATCATCATCGACGGCAAGGATAGCACCTTCCTCAAGGAAGGCGAGGGCGATATTCTCGATGCCCTCACGCTGATTTCTGCCGAAAATACGGTGCCGCCCAACCAGATTCCGATTCCCTCCTCGGGCGTGGGCTACCTCGGTTACGAATTCTGCGCCCGCTGCGATACCATTCGCCTTGCCCCGCAGGTTGATGAACTCAACATTCCCGAAGCCGAATTCCTGGTCGGTCACATCTACATCGTGTTCGACCACTTTACCGAAAAGCTTCACCTGTTTGCTTTGAATTATGAAGAGCACCAGATTGACTTGAAGGCGGCCATCGAGAACGTGAAAACTCGCCTCGCGGATTTGGACTTCAGCTACCTCGCTCCCGAACCGCAGTACGGCAAGGGCATTACGATGACTGACCTGGAACAGTCCCGCAAGGAATACGTGGAAAAGGTTGCCGCCCTGCAGAAGCACATTGTCGCAGGCAACATCGTGCAGGCCGTGCCTTCGCGCCGCATCCAGTTTGCAAGCGACATCGCTGCGCTGGATATTTACCGCCGCCTCCGCACGGTGAATCCGTCTCCGTACATGTTCTTCCTCGATTACGGTACACACCAGTTTATCGGTGCCTCGCCCGAAAGCCTCGTGCGTGTGCGTGAAGGCATTGCAACGATTCACCCGATTGCAGGTACCCGCCGCCGCGGCAAGGACGATGCCGAAGATGAAGCCCTGATGAAGAACTTGAAGGGAGACCCGAAGGAACGCGCCGAGCACTTGATGCTTGTGGACTTGGCCCGTAACGATCTCGGCCGCGTCTGCGAAGCCGGCACGGTGGAAACCACCAAGTACATGGAATGCGAAAAGTTCAGCCACGTGATTCACCTGGTCTCTGACGTGCAGGGCAAGGTTTCCAAGACCAAGAAGGCGATTGAAGTGCTGCGTTCCAGCTTCCCTGCCGGCACGGTGAGCGGCGCTCCGAAAATCAGCGCTATCGAAATCCTTTCGGGCCTCGAAAAGGTCAAGCGCCGCTTCTACGCCGGTGCGGTGGGCTACATGGAATCCGACGGCGATTTGGATTTCTGCATCGCTATCCGTTGCTGCCTCAAGCAGGGCAAGACCATCAGCCTGCAGGCCGGTGGTGGCATTGTCGCGGCCAGCAACGCCGACCGCGAATTTGAAGAAACGAATGAAAAATTGGGTGCCATCCGCGCCGTGCTCGAAGGAGAAAACTAAGATGATCGTCATTATCGACAACTACGACTCTTTTACTTACAACGTCTACCAGGCGCTTGCCAAGATCACTAACGAAGAAATCCGCGTGCTCCGTAGCCGCGAATGCACCATCGCCGACATCGAAAAGCTCTCCCCGAGCCGCCTGATTGTGAGCCCGGGCCCGGGCCGCCCCGAAGACGCAGGCATCTCCGTGGAAGCCATCAAGCATTTTGCGGGCAGGCTCCCGATTTTGGGCGTTTGCCTCGGTCACCAGGCCATCGGTTACGCCTTCGGCGCAAAGATTGTGCAGGCCAAGTTCATCAAGCACGGCATCGCCGAAGAAATCGATCTCGACGGCAAGGGACTTTTCCGCACCATCGGCAAGAAGAACATCTTCACGCGTTACCACAGCCTGGTCGTTGACGAAGCGACGCTCTCTCCGGATTTCGAAGTGACCGCCCGCGCTACCGACGGCGACATCATGGGCATTCGCCACAAGACGCTCCCGATCGAAGGCGTGCAGTTCCACCCGGAATCCATCGCCAGCGGCCGCGCCGACGAATTCTTCAAGGCTTTCCTCAACTACCGTCGCGAACCGCTTGACGTGCGTGGAATCTTGAACACGCTTACCGAAGGCAAGGACTTGAGCCGCGAAACTGCCGAAATGTTCATGGAAGACTTGACCGACGGCATCATGGACGAACGCCAGATGGCCGCAATCCTGACAGCACTTTCCAGCAAGGGCCCTGTTGCCGACGAAATCGCCGGCTGCGCGAAGGTACTCAGCAGCAAGAAGCGCAAGTTCCCTTACAGCGGCGACGAACTCACCGACATCGTGGGTACCGGTGGCGACGGCAAGGGAAGCTTCAACGTGAGCTCGCTCTCCGGCCTGATTGCTGCAAGCTGTGGCGCAAAAATTGCAAAGCACGGCAACCGCGCGGTTTCTAGCAAGTCCGGTGCCGCCGACTTCTACACGGCCGCAGGCTTCAAGCTGGACATGGTTCCCGAAAAGGCAGCTTCCGTCATCGACAAGACGAATTTCGTGTTCCTAATGGCGCCTGTTTACCACAGTGCCATGCGCTTTGCCGGCCCGGTTCGCGGCGTTCTCGGCGTGAAGACCATCATGAACCTGCTCGGCCCCCTCACGAACCCGGCCGAAGCCAAGTACCTGATGCTCGGCGTCTATAGCACGACCGTGCTGGAACCCTTCACCAAGGCGGCAAAGGCCCTCGGCGCGAAGCGCGTGATGGTTGCCATCAGTGACGACGGCTACGACGAAATTTCGCCCTGCGTGCCGACGACCATCGCCGAAATCCTGGAAGATGGCGAGTACAAGACTTACCGCATCGACCCCAAGGACTTCGGCATCCCCTCCGTGGATCCCGAAGACCTCGCTGGCGGTACGGGTGTCGACAACTTCAACCTCGCTCTCGACGTGCTGAACGGCAAGGGCCGCCCGGGCATCAAGTATGCCTGCGCCCTGAACGCCGGTGCCGCCCTCTACATCAGCAAGAAGGCGGAGAGCATCAAGGAAGGCTTCGACAAGGCCATGAAGGCCATGGAAGACGGCTCGGTCCTGAAAAAGATTGAAGAAGTCAAGGTGGCGACGAACTCGTAAAGGAGATGCCCGTGATTCTATCGCCACTACGTGGCTCCAGAATGACAGCGGGCTTGGCAAAGAGGGATGGTTATAACCAAAACCTATAACTCGTGCCATATAAAAAGTATTGGACGCTCGGAAACGGGCGTTCTATATTTGCGTTCGAAAAAAAACAAGGCAGGTGTAGAATGGAAAAACGTACAGGCTTGTTTACGAATGCCGTCATCTGGTTCGGCGTCGCAGTTTCCGTTTCCGAAATTGAGGCGGGTATAGAAATCGGTGCCGAGGCTGCTCCGGGTTCCCTGTGGTTGCCTCTGGTTCTCGGGCATATCGTCGGCGGAATTTTCCTGTTCTTCGTGGGGCTTATCGGCGCCCGCATCCGGGTGAACGCGATGGAAACAACAGCCTCTGTCTACGGGACATACGGCTCCAAGTTCTTTGCGTCGCTGAACCTTTTCCAGCTGGTGGCGTGGATTGCGGTCTTGAACGCGCAGGGCGCCTCCGTGCTCGCGGGCCTGGACCTTCCGATTTCGTTCCCGTTGACTTGCGTGCTGCTTGCGGTGCTTATCGCACTCTGGGTTTTCGTGGGTCTGCGCCGTTTCGCGAAGGTTACTACCGTCGTGATGGCGGTGCTCGCCGTCTTGCTTGCCGCCTTGACGGTTAAGTTGTTCGGAACGGGCTCGATTTCTGCCGGGGCATCCTCTTCGGGTGCGGATTCCGCGGGCCACGCCCTCGGTTTCTGGAACATCTTTGAAATATCTATGGCCCTGCCTCTCTCGTGGTTGCCCGTGATTTCGGACTACACGAAGGATGTGGAAAAGCCGGTGCGCGCTACGGCGGTTTCTGCCATCGCTTACTCCATCGCCAGTTTCTGGATGTATTTCATCGGGCTTGAAATCGCAAGCGCCGGCGTGGGCAACGACATTGCGAAGGCGATTCTCCTTGCGGGTCTCGGCATCCCGGGCATCATTATCGTAGTGCTCTCTACCGTCACGACGAACTTCCTTGCGGCAAATTCCGCGGGCGAATCGGCGAAGGCGATTGTGCGCAGGCTGAACCCGAAAATCACGGGCGTCGTGGTGAGCGCTATCAGTGCACTCCTCGCGATTTCGGGGATCATGGACCACTACATCAGTTTCCTCTACCTCATCGCTTCGGTCTTTGCACCGATGGCCGCCGTTCTTCTGGTGTCGTTCTACTTCGGGAAGGCCGGCGCAGTTTATACCGGCGAAGAAACTGCTCGCGAAGAAACTGCCCGCGTATCCGGCAAGGCGTTCTGGATTTGGAACCTTTTCGCGTGGCTTGCGGGCTTTGTCGTGTACCAGGTTGCCGTACGCTTGGATTCCGTGCCGCTCGGTCCTACGCTTCTCGCTGTCATCGTATCGGCGGCTCTTGCCTACGCTCGCGTGCTTGTGAAGCGGTAGATTCTATTACTCCACTGCGTTCCGCTCCAGAATGACTTCGCTTTAATTTCTAAATTATAGCCCGCTATGCCACAGAAAAAGATTGCGTTGATCAATGACATCACTGGTTTCGGTCGCTGTTCTGTTGCCGTCATGGCGCCAGTCGTTTCGGCCATGAAAATTCAGGCCGTTGCCGTGCCGACTGCAATCCTTTCGACGCATACGCAGTTCCCCAAGTATTTTTTCGACGATTACACTTCCAAGATGCGCGACTATATCCAGACCTATAAGGATTTGGACATGTCGTTCGATGCAATCGCTACGGGGTTCCTCGGCTCCGAAGAACAGGTCGATATCGTTGTCGATTTTATAAAGACCTTCAAGAAGCAGGGCGTGTTTACGCTGGTCGACCCGGTGATGGGCGACTACGGCAGGCTTTACACCACGTACACGCCGGAACTTTGCGAAAAGATGCGCGCGCTCGTGCATTACGCCGACATCCTCACGCCGAACCTCACGGAACTTTGCTCCCTGATGGGCGTTGATTATCGCGATGGAAAATTCAGCGCCGATGAACTGGAAGGCTTGTGCCGGAAGTTGAGCGAGCGCGGCCCCGAACACATCGTGGTGACGGGAATCCATTATAGCGATAAGCAGATCATGAACTACGTGTACAGCCGCGGCAGTGAGCCCCGCACTATCATGGTGGACCGCATCGGCCGTGACCGGAGCGGGACCGGCGACGTGATAAGCGCCGTGATTGCGGGTATGTACCTGAATGGGCATGGGTTCTATGAATCGGTACTGCGCGCTACGGAATTTGCGTCCAAGTGCATCGAGTATTGCGAACAAAATACCGTCCCCGATCACTGGGGCCTGAGCGTCGAGATGTATCTTCGTGACTTGATGGAGGACTGATGGTTATTTATACGGTTACAGGAAAAGTCGGCCAGGCCGGCTATTTGGATATCGCGAACAGCGGTGATATTGCGGGCAAGAACATCTACGTGAACATGACGAACCGCTGCCCGTGCAGTTGCGTGTTTTGCCTGCGCCAGACCAAGAAGATGATGGAAGGCAATTCGCTCTGGCTCAAGGAAGGTGAACCGAGTGTAGATAAAGTAATGGACCTGTTCGCGCCCTACGACCTTTCCGTTATCAACGACCTGGTTTTTTGCGGGTTCGGCGAACCGCTTGAACGCCTGCACGACGTATGCGAGGTGATTGACCGGCTCAAGGCGAAGTACCCGAACTTGAAGGTCCGCCTCAATACGAACGGGCTTGCAAACCTGATTCATGGCAGGGACGTGACGCCGGAACTCGAAGGCCGTTTCGATACGGTATCCATTTCGCTGAATGCCCCGGATGCCGAGGAATTCCTGGCCTTGACGCGCTCCAAGTTCGGCATACAGTCGTTCGACGCCATCAAGGAATTTGCGGTGCTCGCGAAGGCTCACGTGAAGAACGTGGTCATGACGGTGGTCGAGAAGGTAATGCCCGAAGAAAAGATTGAAGCCTGCCGCAAGATTTGCGAAGAGCTGGGCGTTACGCTTCGCGTGCGTCCGTTCGAGGAATAGTCTATGCTTAAAATCAACGGTGAAAATGTAGATGCGGCCGGAAAGACGCTCGCCCAGTACCTTGTCGAGGCGGGTTATAACCAGGTGCGCATCGCTGTCGAGCGGAACGGGGAAATCGTTCCCAAGGCCAAGTACGGCGAGACGGTGCTTGCGGAAGGCGACTGCGTCGAAGTCGTGAACTTTGTAGGTGGCGGGTAACATGGACTGCCGTCCGGTTCCATCGCGCGAAGAAATCCTTGCCGCCCTCGAGAAGAAGCAGGGGAGCGTTGCTACTGCAAAACTGCAGGCGGCGACGGTCGCTATTTGCGGGCTCGGCGGGCTCGGCTCGAATATCGCTATCTCGCTCGCGCGTTCCGGAATCGGGAAACTCATCCTGATCGATTTCGATACGGTCGATATCACGAACCTGCACCGCCAGCAGTACAAGGCCTCCCAGGTGGGGCTCCCGAAGGCGGAGGCGCTTCTTGCGAACCTGAAGGAAGTTGCGCCCTATGTCCGGTACGAGGTTCACAACGAGAAGGTGACTGCCGAAAATGCGGTGCGCCTGCTTGAAGATGCCGACATCGTGTGTGAGGCGTTCGACAGGGCCGACGCGAAGGCGATGCTCGTGGATGTTGTCCTGGAACAGTTCCCGCAGAAAACGCTTGTCGCTGCGAGTGGTATGGCGGGTTTTGACAGCGGGAACGCGATTCGCACCCGCAAGGTAACGGAGCGCTTCTACCTCTGCGGCGACGGCAAGAGCGACGTGGACCAGGATATCGGACTCACCGCCCCCCGCGTGATGCTCTGCGCTGCACACCAGGCCCTGACTGTCATCCGGCTTATTCTTGGCGAAAAAGACGTTTAAATAACAAAATTAAAAGTTATAGCCCCTTGTTAAAGTGATAGGTTTATTCTATATTTATTCCTATAGTTTCAATAGGAAATGAAAACATAAGCAAGCGAGGTCCATTTTTATGACGCTACAACAACTTCGTTACGCCATCGGCATCGCAGAAACCGGCTCCTTCAACAAGGCTGCCGAGAAACTCTACATTTCGCAACCTTCGCTCACGGCCGCCATCCGCGACCTGGAAGACGAACTGAATATCCTCATATTCAACCGCACGAGCCGCGGTGTCAAGCTCACGAGCGAGGGCGAGGACTTCATTTCGTATGCGCGGGAACTCTACCACCATTATGAAACCGTGCTCGAGAAGTACGGCAAGATTGGCAAGCGCAAGAAAAAGTTCGGCGTGTCTACGCAGCATTACTCCTTCGCGGTCAAGAGCTTCGTCGAAACTGTTAAGTTGTTCGATACCGAGAAGTACGAGTTCGCCATCCGCGAGACCCGCACCAAGGAAGTCATCGAGGATGTGGCCTCGTTCAAGAGCGATATCGGAATCCTCTACCTGAGCGACTTCAACCGCAAGATTATCACGAACCTGCTGAACGCCCGCGACCTCGCGTTCCACAAGCTTATCGACTGCAAGGCGTATGTTTATCTGTGGAAGGGGCACCCGCTTGCGAAAAACAAGTTCATTACGCTCGACGAACTTGCGGAATACCCGTGCCTCTCCTTTGAACAGGGCGACAACAGTTCGTTCTACTTTGCCGAAGAGATCTTGAGTACAAACGAATACAAGCGCACCATCAAGGCGAACGACCGCGCCACCATGCTGAACCTGATGATTGGCCTCAACGGCTACACGCTCTGCTCCGGCATCATCTGCGAAGAACTGAACGGCTCCGACTACCTGGCCGTGCCCTTCAAGGACAAGAGCGAGGAATCGCGCCGCGTCATGGAAATCGGCTACATCGCGAAGCGCAACATGCTGCTTGGCCTGGTGGGCGAGCGCTACGTCGAGGAACTGCAGCGCTACCTCGCGACCTGCTCATCGTAAGTAAAGCAACTAAAATCTTGAAAAGGAAAGCTCGTTTAAAAAAAAGAAAGCCCCGCTCAAATGAGCGGGGTTTTCAAGAGGCAACGATCAGACTCGAACTGATGAATAAGGCTTTTGCAGAGCCGCCCCTTACCAACTTGGGTACGTCGCCGATGTGAGCGCTAATATAGATAATGATTGCGCTTTTGCCAAGAGCAAATGGGCAAAAAAACTAATTTTTGGGCATGTTCGGTGCACTTGGCGTTGATTTTGCGGCATTTGTGTGCAGGCTCTGGATAAAAAGCCTGCGGGTTCGCGTCCATGCGCCGGAAGGCTACGGGCCGGGTATTCTCGGGGTCTGGCACCGCGACCTGCTCGCCTGTGGTGCGGCTTTCCGCGGAATGGGGGTGCACGCGCTTGTCTCGGAATCGCATGACGGGGAATTCCTTGCCCGCACGCTCACGCGCCTCGGGTACACCGTCACCCGCGGGTCCGACACGCGCGGTTCGTTGAACGTGCGTCATCTGCTAAAGACGCTCCGTTCGGGCGGATTTGTAGGCATGGCGCTCGATGGCCCCCGCGGTCCGGCACTCGAAGTCAAACCCGGTTCCCCATGGCTCTCGAAGGCTTCGGGCAGGCCTCTCTGGCAGGTCGACGCCCGCTACGGGGCGCATTTTACGCTCCATACCTGGGATAATTTTGTAGTTCCGCTCCCGATGTCATCTATTGACATCGAAATTAAGTATTTTTGCATTGAAAATTCAGAAAATAGAAAGGAGGTTCAGCCGTGATTACATTGCCGCCAAAATTTGTCGCATTTGACCTGGAAACGACTGGATTGGTAAATACAAAGGACGAAATCATCGAAATCGGTGCGGTCAAGTTCACCGTCGCCGTCGAGGGAAACAAGGTGGTCCCGAAGTTGCTCTCGGAATTCAACATGCTCGTGAATCCCAACATGCTGATTCCCGAGGAGGCCTCCAAGGTGAACCACATTACCGACGACATGGTGAGGGACGCCCCTCCCGTGGGTGAGTGCCTCAAGAAGTTTACCGCCTTCTGCGGCCAGGGCACTATCCTGCTGGCCCACAACGCGAACTTCGACGCGAGCTTCTTGCGCGTGGCGTATGCCAAGAACCCGCAGCTCGTGCCCGTGAACCCCGTGATCGACAGCCTCGTGATGGCGCGTACCATCTTGCCCGAACTCAGCAACCACAAGCTGGGCTTTATGGCGGGCCTGTTCATGAAGCGCGGGGAGTTCACCATGAAGATCGACCCCGCCAAGATGCACCGTGCCGTCTACGACTGCGAGATGCTCATGGAAGTGTTTGTCGCCCTGCTCCGCCGCCGCTTCAAGGAGAAGGACTGGGAAATGGCGAACATCATGGCTAGCCTCGCCAAGTACAAGGGCGTGCCGCAGTTTATCAATAAGTAGTCGCTTTCCGCAAGTCAAGAAAAGGCGCCGAAAGGCGCCTTGCTAAACACACAAAACACCGCCAAAGGGTCACCTTGGCGGTTAAATTTTGCTTTAGAAACGGGAATTAGATTCCGAGTTCCTGGGCGACGGCCTGAATGCCGACCTTGTTGATGGTGCGGAGACCAGCGGCGCTCACGCGGAGGGTCACCCAGCGGTCTTCTTCAGGAATGTAGAAGCGCTTCTTCTGGAGGTTGGGAAGCTGCTTCATCAACTTCTTGCGGTTGGAGTGGGAAACCATGTTGCCCACGAGGCCGGCCTTACCGGTAACTTCACAAATGCGGCTCATAATAAACTCCGTTGTTTTTCGGACACCAATTTTAGATAAAAATCACTGAATTGTCAAGGCTAAAGTTAATCCTGCAGCTCTTTGGGCAGGTTAAACTTGGTCGATTCCAGCAATTTTATGAAATTTTCGGTATTTAGGGGGCTAAAACGGGCTTTTAGCCAGTCCACCACCTCCTGGACCAGGATCTCGGGTGCGCTCGCCCCGCTCGAAATGCCCACGGACTCGATGCCCTCGAACCAGGAGGGGTCGAGGGCGTTCACGCCGGCGATCAGGTGGCTCTTGATGCCCTGCTCCAGCCCCAGTTCCATGAGACGGGTGGAATTCGAGGAGTTCTTCGCCCCCACCACGAGAAGCATGTCGACCTGCTTGCAGAGGTCGAGGACCGCCGCCTGCCGGTTGCCTGTCGCGTAGCACAGGTCGCCCGCGTTCGGGCCGACGATGTTCGGGAATTTCGCCTTGAGGGCCTCGATAATCTTGCGGGTCTCGGCCACGGAGAGCGTCGTCTGGGTAATGTAGGCGAGTTCCTTGCCCTCGGGTACGGAGACCTTCTCGACGTCCTTTTCGTTCTGGATGAGTGTGATGGCGCCTTCGGGGAGTTGCCCGAGCGTGCCTTCCACTTCGGCGTGTCCCGCATGCCCGATAAGGATGATGTGGCGTCCCGCGGCGTAGTGCCTCTTGGCGCTGTAGTGCACCTTGAGCACCAGCGGGCAGCTTGCGTCAAGCACCTTGAGCCCGCGCTTTTCGGCATCGGCATAGATGTGTTCTGCGACTCCGTGGGCAGAGAATATCACGACCGAGCCTTCCGGAACCTCGTCGACCTCGTCGACGAACACGACGCCCTTCTCCTTGAGGGTATCCACCACGAACTTGTTGTGCACTATCTCGTGGCGCACGTAGATGGGGGTGCCGAACTTTTCGATGGCTTTTTCGACCACGTGGATGGCACGGTCGACGCCGGCACAGAACCCACGCGGGGTGGCAAGTACAAGTTTTTTCATTTAGACCGCTCCCTGCGGAATTATACTGCGGATGTATTCGACAAACTGGCGGTAGGAATCCTGGATTTTCGCCTTCTCGTGGGTGAGGAACGTGCTCACGAGTTTCGGGTCGGGAAGGTTCCGCCTCGCGTACCCGGCGGTGGACATGAGCTGCGTCAGCACGCCTTCGCGTACGAGCGCCGCGACGTTTTCTTTTTGCCCGGTAGCGAACGGCCCGATGCAGGTGGCAACGCCCATCTGCAGGGGTTCCCAGAAGTCGTGCACGCCGATCCCGCGGCTGAACGAGCCGCCCACGATTGCGGTGCGGGCCTTGCTGAACACGTCCTTGGTGAGCCCGAAGTGTGTCACTATCGAGACGGTCCCCTTCTGCACGAGCGGCCAGTCCACGACCAGGAGTTCCTGCTCGATGAGCGCCTTGCGGAACGCGTCGACCTCGGTGAGCCTGCGCGGGATGAGCACCACGGATTCCTGCCGCTTGATGGAAGAGACTATCATGCGGCTCAGGCTTGCCCATTCGGCCATGTGCATCGACACGAATACGGTATCGATGGTCGGGTTCTCGTTGCGCGCGATATCCTTGCCTGCCCTAACCCAGGGGAGAATCTTCCAGTCGCCGCCTATCATGGTGTTCTCGATGTTTGCCTTGGAGGCGACGTTCAGGAATCGCGAGAGGTCTCCGCCGGTCTGCATGCTGGCAAACCCGACGGGCGAAAAGTCTATGCCCGGCAGCGAACTGCGGTAGCGGCCCGATACGATGGCGACGGAGGGCTTTACGCCGAGCGTGCGCATTGTCGAGATGTAGCCTGGCCAGAGTTCGTTCTCGGCGAGCACGAGCGCGACGGGCTTGACCTTCTTGGCGAAGGCCTTCATGGCAGTCTGCGTGTCGGCGGGGGCGATGGCTGCCTCGATGTGCGCGCCCGATTCCTGCAGGAACTTGAGCACCTCCACCTTCTGCGTGGTGATGAGAATCCTGGGCAGGCCCGCGATATCCTCTTGCAGGAACTTTGCGAGGTTCAGGAGCATGCGGCATTCCCCGAGGCTTGCCCCGTGCATCCATAGGAAGGGGCCTTCGGGCCAGGGTCCGTTCAGGCGGTCGCCGATATGGAACCGTGTATTTACGGCAGGGACCTTAGCGACTGCCTTGGCGGCAGTGCCAATGGCGAATCGTGCAAAATCAATCGCGTTAAACATGTTTATCTCAGGCCGTGTAGTTTAAGTAGAACGATAATCAAATTAAAAAATACGAACCAGAACCACGTCGATGCATCGGCCTTGAAAGCCTGTAAAACGGTGCGCGCGGGGCTGCCTGTTTCGGGAACGGCCCCGTTTGTTGCGGGTTTTGGACTGCCGCCGGAGTTGCGGCAGAAAAGCGCCTCGATATTCGCGGTGCACATCGGCGTTTTTTTGGCCCAGGCGCGCCAGGTGTCGCCGAACTTTTCTTCGAGGAATCGGTCTTCGGCGCGGGCGAGCGCGTATTCGAAGAGGGCAATCGCAATAATGAAGATGTGGAAGAGCCCGTTCACGCCGAGGTGGAAAAAGATTGCGCCCAGCGCGATGTAGGTGTTCGACGTGTACAGCGGGTGGCGCATGTGCGCGTAGGGCCCTGCGGTAACGAGTACGGCGGCCTCGTGCGTGTTGCCGCGCGTGTGCTGGCCTATAAACTGGCGGGCCCTGATGCGGAGCGCGATGCCCAGGATGTAAAAGAGAAGCGTGCCGATGTAGGGGCCGACTTCCGCCATGCGGGAGTAATTTTGCGGGAAGGGCGCTGCTGGGCAGGCGAGGAGCGCCACGGCGAAAAGCGCGAGGATGTAGCCGCGGAAGCGGTAGAGAATTTCGCTAGCCTTTCGCATGTTCCATCTCCACTACGTTGAAACGGGACTGCGCCGTAGCGCTGAATGGGTCGTGGCTCGCCATGATGACCCACTTGCCGAGGGCGGCTGCGGTATCGAGGAATGCGAGGAGAATGCGTTCGCGGTCGTCGAGCGCGATGGCCGCCATCGGTTCGTCGAGGAGGACGGTGGGCGAGTCACTTGCGAGTGCCCACAGGAGGGCGATGCGGGAGCGTTCCCCGCCCGAAAGGCCTTGCTTTTCGAGCAGGCGGTCGGTACCGGCGGTGCGGGCGAAGCTTGCGAGAAGGTCTGCTTTCGGGATGTTTGTGGGCTTATTGTTGCTTTCGGGTGTCGAACTGCGCTCGGGTTCGGATGAGTTCGCGGGGCTAGGGATGCCCGCAGATTTCACGTTGTTAAGTTGTTCTAGAAGCAGGCGGCGTGGCGGGAGTTCCAGGTCTTGCGGGATAAAGAATACGTTTGCGGGCTGGCCGTTTTTTTCGGGCAGTGACTGCGCGGGTGTATCGCGGGTCGCGGCGTCCCATTCCTCGAGGCCTGCGAGCAGGCGCAGCAGGGTCGATTTCCCGATGCCGTTCTGCCCGCGCAAGAGTACGGGTTTTTCTCTGGACAAAGTAATCCCGAAGTCGTGATAGACCGGCGTCCCGCTCCCCTCGTAGGTGAAGTTTCCATGCGCGATTTCAAGCCCGGCGGCATTTTGTGTGCGAGATGCGCCGGCATCTTGGGCGGCGCCGTTTAAATCTTGATTAGAACCGCGCGGGTCGCCCGCCTCAAGACCGCGCGTATCCTGTTCACACGCCGTCCGCATCGGCAACCTCTCGAATTCCTCCAGCACGTCGCAGGCGCTCGCGGCGGCCCGGAACTGCGGCACGGCGCGGGCGCATTCCTTCACCGGTTTGTAGCAGAGCAACAGCGCCGAGCAGAACAGCACGAGCCCCGTGCCGTCCATCCACCCGCGGGCGATAAGCATCGCACAGAATGCGAGAACCGCGACCATCGCCACCACCGAGAGCGTCTCCATCGCGATGGAAAGCGCGTTCTTGCGGATGCTCGCGTCTAGCCCCTTGCGGTTGAGCATGCCTGCCTCTTCCGAAACCTCGTGGGCGAGGTGCTCGATCTCGGTTCTGCCGCTCCAGTTGCGGTATAGCCTGCGGGCGGTATTCAGCGAAAGCCTAAAATTCGACCGCGCGTACAGGAGCGATTCTTCTTGCGGGCCGAGCGCATGGAGCCTGCGCTGCATCCAGGCGACAAACGGCACCACCGCCGCAAACAGGAACAGCGTGAGCGGCCACGAAATGTACAGGAGCACCGGCAAGAAGATGGCGAGTTGCAAAAGCGCCTGCACCAGCTGGAAATACGCTCCGGCGTTGCTCTGGAGCGAAAGCGTCGCCTCGTAGGCGGCCTCTACCTTCGCATCGCCCGAACCATCATGGAAAAGCCTGGGCGAAAGCCCCCGCAGGGTCCCGAGGAACCATTCCGTCACGCGCTTGCCGGTATTGAACAGGAACGTCTCGGAATTGCGGACCTTCGCGAACATGAACACGAGCCGGAGCGCGGCCAGGAGCCCCATCAGGGCGGCCCATTCCCAGAGGCTGAACGGCGATTGCCCCGAAAGCAGCCCCATGAACGAGCGGATGCCCCACAGCATGCCCGCATCGGCGATGCTGGCCATGAGAGCGAGCGGCAAAAACCGCAAAATCCCGCGAAACAGGGATTTTTTTAGCCTTTTTTCGATGTTCACCCCCAAAAAATACAAAAAAAGTCATTTGGCCCCCTTTACAAAAATCCACGAATAACTATATTTGGCCCTACATAAGACGCCCCTATCGTCTAGTGGCCCAGGACTCGGGATTTTCATTCCCGCAACAGCGGTTCGAAACCGCTTGGGGGTATAAAAGAACCATTCGAAAGAATGGTTCTTTTATTTTGTGGTTGGCCTTGGCGCGAAGCGGCGAGGCCCAACCCAAACAGGTACGAAAAGGAACTCACAGTAGTGAGTTCCTTTTTGTATACCCGGTTGGCTTAGGCAAAGCCTAAGCCCAACCATAAAAGGGTATAAAAGAACCATTCGAAAGAATGGTTCTTTTATTTTATAGTTGGTCCAGGCAAAAAAAGCATTTTGGGGCGAAAATGGGGATAAAAACGCCTCAAATGGCATACTTTAATCCCCAAAATCTTAGTTTGTTTGTACTTCGGGCTTCATAAGAAGCCAAAAAAGGGGATGGAACTACGCAAAAAAAGCATTTTAATCCCCACTGGAGGCTCTTTTTGAGGGGCCAACTCCCTAATTCATACCAAAAACTATTACTTTGTTCTGAAAATTGGGGATTGAAAAGCCTCGAAACATCTCGTTTAATCCCCAATTTCCGCAAAATTGCCCTTTTCGCACGACATTTTCCCGAAAAAAGTCCAATCCGTGGCCCCGTCGGTCGATTTTTCCACGGAATAGGTTATATTTATAAGGAACTGCAATCTTTGTAATTAAGATGTTTGCGTATGACGAAACTCTCTAAAATTAGACAGACAAAACTAGGCAAATTCATCTTTGCTATTGGTTGCCTATTTCCCGTAGGCATAGTGTTTCTTATTATGCTGCTCTTCGCGTACGTTGATATTCACGAAAAGTGGATAAATGATTGGACTTCGTCTTCTTTTGAAATGGAAAAAAATACGGTCGAGACGGATTTTTATTTTGAAAGTGCCGTAATTGAGGATGAAAAAAAAGTCACTATATTTGGAACAAAGAATAGACTTAGAAGCGATAATAACAAACCCGTCGTTTTGCAAACAACGGATGGTGGTAAAAATTGGAAGAAGACTGAAATCGACTTGGATTTTCATGCAGCCTCTTTTGATCGTATTGATGATTGCGTTTATATGGTCGGTTCCATTGATAGCGGCGATTCTGCAATCAGTCCGGTTTATGTTCCTAATGGAAATTTTGAAAAATGGGAATACGTTGGAATGGCGGAATCACCTAAATTAGGATTATACTATCTAAACAAAGACGAGTCATCGGAAAAGATGGCTTTGCTAGAAAGAAACGCCCACCAAGAATATTTTGATGAACGCCTTTGCAGTAGTGATGGGCGAACGTATGCCCATAATGATAGAAATTGGATTATTTGCGGTGACAACAAAACGAAAGAGGTCCGTATTTTACATAAATTAGGAAATGAGTATAGAGTGCATAGCCGTTTTTCGTATAAATGGCATTGGGGAATTGGGGCCGTTTATGATTTGGAACCGTCTGACTTCTATGCTAAGGCTGACGTGATGGCGGGAATTCTTCAATTTCAGGTGAGCACATTTCAGATGATTCACTACCTGTATTATAGCATTGATGGTGGAAAAACGTGGCAGAACGAGAAAATGCCTGTTTTCGCATTTGAACGTTTGGCTGTAACGGAAGATAAAATTGTTGTTCTTGGCTTTGACAAGTTTTACAAGCAAAAACGGGGAGAAGCCACCATTCTCACGATGCCGATACCGAAAAATTAACGGATTGTCCGCAGCAGGTAAATTTTTACTCCATATTGCAACGCCATTCGCTTGCTTTTCGGCAAAGAAAAGAGTATATTTAAGATAGACAAGAGGTTCAATTATGTCGGATACAGCTTTTGCAGAACTCGAATCTCAGGTGGAAGAACTCCCCCTGTTTCAGATCGTAGTCCTTCGGCAAAAGTTGGACCGCATTCTGGAACGCAAAAAGTCAGCGACTAACGTGGCCGCTGGTCTTGCCCTGCTTGACGAATTCGCTGGTTCAGTAGAACGCGAAATTGACTACAAGAAAGAACGCGAAGAAAGCAGGGATTTCTAAATGAATCTGCTGATAGATTCAAATGTCATTCTTGACATGGTTCAACATCGTGAACCGTTTTTTCGCGAGTCAAAAGAAATCATCGCAGAATGTATCAGGCAGAGCCATTTCGGTTTTGTGACGGCGCATTCCCTTTGCGACATCTACTACATCCTCCGCAAGGATATGTCTGCCGAGCAAAGGTTGAAACTGGTAAATATGTTCTGCCAGTTCTTTACTGTTATTCCGGAAACTGCTTCGGATTTCGCGGCTGTCACAGAAAATCCGGATACCGAAGATTTGGAAGATGGTTTGCAACAACAGTGCGCCGCCCGTTTAAATCTCGATTACATCGTTACGCGAAATATTGACGATTTCGGGACATCCGCCGTTCCTGCCATTGAACCCGGGCAATTCCTGTCTAAATTTTTCTAGTATATGAACAAGATGGAAAACTCTGCCAAATGGTCAAAAGAACGCTTTGATGCGGAACTCGAGAAAGGCTACAATGATATGCTGAACGGTCGTGTTACGCCTTGGAACGACGTGTATGCTAAACTCTCCAAAGCCATCTCCGAAATCAATAACGGAGCACCGGTCGTCGATGCAGAAAAATTCATCAAGGGTTTGATGAATTCATAACCCCTGATAAGCAAAAAAATCCTCTGCGGGGGATGTGTTGTCGCGGCCTCGCCGGTTACCTTTTCCGCGGAATAGGTTATATTTATAAACTAGGTTTATTGAGCAAGGACAGAATTTGTCCCTTTTTTAGTTGAAAATCCAGGTCTCCAACTGGTGTAAATCTAGGCTATTAGCGCTTCATTGTCAAGTAATTTCATGCTCTTTTCCCGAAGTTTTTCGACAAGTTCGGGGATTTCCGCATAGCCGTCCAACCGTCTCCAGTTCTTTTCGCGGTGGAGGACCTCAGCGGCCATCCAGCGTTTGAACATTCCAATGTCCCTGTAGCGCTTCACGTTCTTCTCGATGGCGTCGAGACCGTTGAAGGTGGACTCGATTATGTTGGTCGTTATGAGCGACTTGCGCAGGAGCGCGGGGATGCCCAGCCGGTGGACCGTAAGCAGCCTCTCGCCGCCCTCGGAAAGCGATTTGGCGGCACTCGTGTTTATGCCTTCGAGCCACTCGTGGACCTTGAGAAGTTCCCTTCTCGCGTCCTCGTAGCCCACCATCCCGATGGCGTTGTTGTAGCGCCTGTCGAACTCGGCCCGGTACATCTCGGGCAGATGGGACTCGACGTTGCGCCTCTTGTGGATCACGCAGCGCTGGTGCTTGAGGTCCTTGCCGAAGCGGTCCTTGAGGGCGCGGTTGAGGCCCGTCCCGCCGTCGGTCACGAAGATGATGTCGGGGTGCAGGGCGAGGCCCCTGCTCTCCATGTCGGAAAGGAACGAACGGCACATTTCGGTGTTTTCCGAACTGCCCTGCCAGAGGCCAAGCACGCGCTTGTAGCCTTCCGCGTCAACGCCTATGGCGGCCATCACGACCTCGCCGCAGCGATGCATTGCGTCCATGAAGACGGCAACCGCCTCGAAGTCCTCCAGCCTGCGCTCGTTCAGTTCCTTCAGTTTCCTTGTGCATGCGGCAACGACCTTGCGCGACACCGACGACTTGCTTACGCCGAACGCCTCCCCGGCAGTCGAGAACACATCCTCGTAACGCCTCCCGGACAGGCCTGAGAGGCATGCGTGCAGCAGGTGCTCGGAGAACGCGTCGGGGTCTTTCAGACGGGCGTAGATACGCGATTTGACCTCGCCGTTTTCGTCCCTGAGCCTGGGTACGCGCACCTTCGCCTTGCCACCCGCGATGTACACGGAACCACCCTGGCTGGACCACTTCTTGAAGCCCTTCCTGGGGTGGTATGCTGCACCGCCGAGCTGTTCCCTTTCGGCCAGGAGTATCGCCTCCACGAGCCTTGCGCCCATCTCCCTCGACAGCGCGTCAAGGCAGCTTTTCCCCTGTTCGGCAAGGTCGGCCAGAACCACCCCGACACTGGTCGAAATGTCGATTTCTTCGCGGCGGACGATTGACAGTTTGGGGGTTCTTTTTGTACTTTTCATCATGGTGGTTATCCTCTTGCTTGGTGTTTTTTTGCTGAACCAAATTTACAAGTTGGAGACCACCTTTTTCTTTTTGGTTGCAGAAATTTCAACTAACTTTGGGGCATCTTCCAAGGACAAGCCTAAATGAAAAAAGCCGATTGTAAAGCGTTTTCCAGAAAAACTGTATAAGCTTTCGCCATAGTTTTTATGGTTGCCTTGATGCTTGGCTTTCTTTTGGGCCAACAGACAAACCTCGATTCTTCAAAAAATAAAATACAGACGCCTTCGATTAATTTATCGAGTGTGGCGGAAAATAAGATTGATTCTGTTAAAGTTCAAAAAACGGATGTCCAGTGTTTCGTCGAAGCCTTGATTATTTCGATTTATCCGAACACAGCCCTTCGCTTGAATAATTGCAAAACAGCCCATGTTGATGTTATGGAAAATGGATTCAAAAAAATGGTGGCTAAAGATAATGACAAGAATGTTTTAAAAGCCTTGAAAGATTATTCTCGCTCAAATGTGGAATTGGGAAATTTTGATTTTTTTATTAGCATGTTGATATATCAATTGTCTCTTGAAAATGGAACAATAGCAGGCGATTCAAAAAATTGGATTCTATTTCCATATAATCTATTGAACCCCTATGCATCTTTATATCCAGAAGCATATTATTATTCTGCTCTTGGCAATCTTTACGGATATAAACCATCAAAAGATGATTGTGAAAAGGCTTTATATTTTTACGGTAAATACCGTAGCTCTGGAGGAAATATTGAAATTAAATTTGAGGACATCTGTAAGGATTTTGATCAAGAATGACCCTATACAAAGGCATGACAGTAAACGAGCGCCTGTTTTTAAGCGGACGGATGGATGAATTTGACGCACTGGTTCGTGCCAAAGATGTCAATGGGTTAAAAGCTCTTCTTAAAGATGTTGAAATTACTGACGAATCGTCAATGCGTGCGATAATTGAATCGCTCGGCTTGGAATATATGCCCCGTCAAAAAGAAACTCGCTGTGCTAAACGGAAATGGATCAAATTCCTTTTTCTGCTTGTGCCGTTGTGTCTTGTCGTGCTGTTGATGGCCTTCTCGAATGCTCTTTTAAACTGTTGGATGCTCTTGATTGAGCCTAATTACATCATTCCAAAAGAATCGAATATCTTCCAATTTGATGTGAACCAGATGAACGAGGGCTCCGGTGACTGGTGGATATATGGTCAAGACAATAAAAACTACTATTACTATATCGGCCACGACTCATTGCCGTATATTACTTTTTCGAATGGTGCCGCTCAAATATGTAGTGGCTTCGATAAATTGAACGTTAATACATGGTGTGGTAAAATTACCGAAGCATTCAAAAGCAGGGACACGACCGTCACCTACGCAGAACTTTTCGACGATGGGTATCATGCTCTCCTGTATCGTTCCAACTATCCTGATGCGCTGTTTTTTGTCAAATTATCAGATTCATCTTTATATGAAGTGGATAGCATTGTAGATTTCTATGAAGACTTTACGGTATATCAATCAGAAACGGATTTGAAAAAAAAACAGACGAGATGTATTGAAAAAAATATATGAAGACATAATGGGATATCAATCAGAAACGGATTTCAAAAAAATGGACAACGAAAACCGGCTTAGAAAAATGATTGATTATGGAATGATTGTAGATCCTATAATGAATCGCTTTGCGGGGGAATTATTTATTGTTGATGATGATGGTATTTATGAATTATCGTTGTCTAGACGAACATTCAAAAGAGTAATTCACTATCACATGGCCTTAGATATATTTGAAACTTGTAGCGACAGTATGATTTGGAGGCTTCCAAATCCACAAAAAAGTATTTCCTCATCAGCTATTAGAGTATCTTTCCAAGACAGTAGTTTCTTTGAACTGAAGCCGAATGGCATGTTGAATATCCAGGTTGTTGACAGTAACAGTTGCTTAAAAGTGAAAGGCGAATACAATCAAGTCCGTTATAATTACGCAGAAGGCAAAAAATGTAATGCAAGTATTCCTTTGTGCGAGCCGTTCTAATAGGGCGTAAACATAATTCTTCGCTATAACAAAAAGAAGCCCCGCGTCAACGGAGCTCCCTTTAATTTGTCTATAAGACTTACTTGAGCGTGCTGACCTGCACGTCCCAGCTCTGGTTGCCAAGGGCGATGCGGTAGGTGCTTGCAGCACCGGCCTTCATGTTCTTGGTGTCCACGGCCGGAGCGGCGTTCGGGTCCTTCTTCGGCACGCCAATGTGGCGGTTGCCCTTGAGGAATTCGATGCCCTTGTTGCCAGCCTTCGTCTGGAGGCAGCCCGTGATGAAGATGGTCTCGTCGGTAACCGGCAGGCCATTTTCTTCGAGGAGCTTCTTCGCAGCCGGGATGCCCGGTTCGAGGATTTCTTCGGCGCACTGGATGCCCGGATAGGCTTCCTTGAACGGCTTCATGTTGAACTGGTCGGCGGCGATCTTCACGAGCTCCGGATCCGGTTCGCACGGGGTCTTGCCCTGGTAGCCGAGGAGCATCTTGCCGTAGCCTTCCGTCATCTTGAACCACGTACCGCGGCCTGCAGCCTGGTTCAGGGTGTTCATGTAGGCCTGCTGGAAGTAGAACTGGGAAACCGGCGTCACGGAAGAGGCAAAGCCACCGCGGCGGACGCATTCACTCATGTTCTCGATAACCTTCGGGAACAGGTGGAAGGTCTTGGTTTCACGCATCATGAGGGTGTTGGCGGTAAGAGCGCCACCCGGCATGGGGCTGAAGATCACGTCGGTGGTAATCTGGCGTGCTTCAGGCGGGAAGTTATAGTCCTTGAGGCATTCAACGGCGACGTTGTTCGCTTCCATGAGTTCCGGAATGTGATCGTCGACGATGCTGTCTTCACCGAGGGCGAGCTTGTATTCCGTGCCCTTGAGGGCGTGGAACATGGAGAACAGGTCGGGCTGAGCCGTACCGCCAGAGAGCGGCTTGCGGCCGAGGTCGACGCCATCGGCGCCACCTTCGATAGCGGCCTTGTACTGGGCCACACCGGTACCGCAGGTGTCATGGCTGTGGATGCGGAGTTCCACCTTGTCGCCGAGGAGCTTGCGGGCGCGCTTGAAGGTCTCGTACACCTTGGTCGGGTTCGTGGTACCGGAAGCGTCCTTGAAGCACACAGATGCGAACGGAACGCCCGCGTCCAGGATGTTGCGGAGGATGCGTTCGTAGAATTCCGGGTTGTGGGCGGCGTTGAGGTCGCATCCCGGAGGAAGTTCCATCATGGTCACAACGACTTCGTGTTCCAGACCGGCGTCGGTGATGCACTTGCCGGAGTAGATGAGGTTGTTCACGTCGTTGAGGGCGTCAAAGTTACGGATGCGGGTCATGCCGTGCTTCTTGAACATGTCGGCATGGAGCTTGATCATGTCGCGCGGCTGCGGGGCGAGGGCCACCACGTTGATACCGCGGGCGAGGGTCTGCAGGCGGACGTTCGGGCCCACAACGCGACGGAATTCGTCCATCATGTCGAAGGCGTCTTCGCCGCAGTTCTGGTAAAGGGCCTGGAAACGGGCGCCACCACCAGCTTCAAAGTGGGTGATGCCGGCCTTGCAGGCAGCTTCGACGGCGGGCATGAAGTCCTTCGCGAAGACACGGGCACCGAAAATAGACTGGAAACCATCGCGGAACGAGGTGTCCTGGAACTTGATCTTTTTCATAGTGTTTCCTTGTGGGATAAATCCCTTGTTTTACTGTACAATAAAATACGGGCGAAAAGATAGAAATAGTTGCTAGTTACTGGTTATTCGTTACTAGGAAATGAGGGAAAAATGGGCTGGAAAAGGGCGCTAGTAGACCTAAAATGATGATTATTATATTTATAATAATTGTCTTTATAATAATTGCTTTTATAATAAGCCTGCTGGCCTACATCTCGGACGTTCCGACCCGCAGGAGCACGTTCAGGGTGGCGTACCAGTTGTACCCGGTAATGTTGAGGTCGGTATCCCCGAAGGTGGCGACGCCTATGCGTGCGCCGAGGCCGAAGATTTTAGGCGCGGCATTGCCTCCACCGAAATACTTGGCGCCCATAATGCCCGTGGTGTACCCGTACGAATAGAAGTCGTCCATGGTGCGCCCGAACTTTTCCTTGTACTTCTCGTCGGTCTTGCTGTCGATTTCGAGGGCGTGGAGCCTGAGCCCGCCAAAGACTGCAAGGTCGTAGTCGTAAGAGGTGAACACGTTGACCTTGAAAAGGGCCTCGACGGTGGTGTACGAGATGTCCTTCTTGGAATAGGTGTAGCCATCCTGTACCACATCTTCCTTGAGGCCCCGCTGGAAGATTCCCCCGATATGGAAGTCCACGCAGTACCTTCCGTAAATGCAGTAGCCTACGTTCATGTCGACCGAGGGCGCATTCTTGATAATATCGTCTGCACCGTTGCTAAAGATGTTCGCTCCGATGCCGAATCCCAATAGCAGGCGGCCATTATGGAGTTCTTCTGCTTCGGTTTTTATGTGGTAGATTTTTTTCAGGTAATTGAGTTGTTTTTCATCCGTAATCTTGGAAAGTTGAATTTGTGCGTAACGCCTGTCTACGTTGCCGAAAAATGCGTCGTAGACGACAACCCTGATGAACGCGGCATCCCCTTCGGGGAGTTTTGCCAGGTCCTGTTCCCAGGCGTCGCTATTGAGGTATGCAAAGACGTTCTTGAAAAACTCTGTCCGTTCTGCGTTCCACTGGTACTGGCTAGCGTACCGGTATGCTATTTGGGATTTTTCTGCGGCATCCCTTACGGAGTCGGCATCCGCGAGAAACTTGAAGTCCTTGTTGAGCAGGTGTTCCCCGATAGCCTCGTCGAATAGCGGGACTCTCGGGGTGTTGTTCGCAACCGTGCGGAACGACTCCTTCGGGAATTCCTCGCCGCCCCAGCCCCAGTTCTCTTCGCTGGCGGCATCTTGTGCAAGGGCGTGCGTGAACGATATCGCGAGAATTAGGAAGGGAATGAATCGCATCGTCATTTTACTCCCCGTATTTCTTGAGGCTGCTTCCGTAACCCTGGATGACTAGGCTCAGGGTCGCATAGAAGTTACCGCCGTCAGCGTTCTTGAGAAGGCTTGTCGCGTAGCCGCTGTAGCCGGCCAGCAGCCGGAGGCCAAGGCGGGCGTGCCCCTTGTTTATGGCTCGCTTGTCGTTCACGTCGTCGTACTTGATGCCGCTAAAGTATACATCCAGGGCCGTCGAGACATTGTACCTGCAGGTGGTCTCGTCTTCAAGTTCGTCCTTCGAATCGGGGGAATCCTTCACCCTGATATCGGTAAAGATGAGAGACGGACCTGCCATAATGCGGTGCTCAAAATACTTTGTCCTGAATGTCCTGAGACCAACGGAAAAATCCATGTACATCGCATTCGCGAACGTGGTGTCGGTCAGGTTCTTACTAACCATGCTGTGCATGGAGTACCCGATGTCGAACCGCTTGTACGTGAAGGTGAGCCACATGTAGAAAGTCAAGTCGGTGGGGAAGTAGTCGCGCGCGTCCCCTAGCGGGAGGCTTAGCCCGGCACCTACGCCGACTTGTGCCGTCAGGTTGCTCTGGGTGATTTCCTTGTAGTAGTTCTTGAGCACAAATTCGCGCTGTTCCACCTTCTTGATGCTGTCGACGTTCGCCTTTATTACCGTGTTCAACGTATCCTGGTTTGCAGAAAGCGATGCGACGATGATTCGCCAGAAGGCCCTTTCTCCGGAAGGCAGGTCTGCAATGACATTCTCGAATTTTCCGGACTGGTGCATGGCCTTGAGGGAATCGCGAAGCATTACATATATCAGGCCGTCGTTCGATCTGTTGTCAAGGGAAGTGGATATGCAATCCAGGTTGCCTTGCAGGTTGTCGTCGTATGTGCCCAGGTAGAAGTTCATGAATTGGCGCGTCTGGCAACTGAGATTCAGTACCGGGCCGATGACGAACGATCCCTCTGCCTTGACAGAGAAGGAGTCGAGCAGGGTGACGGTTTTCCGGAGAACGTCCTTGTTGCCCTCTACAAGAGCCTGCTGTATGCGGGCCATGTAGATGGGCGACATGTTCTTGATGACTTCCACGACGAATGCCTGCGGTACGAAAGTCCCGCGCCTGCTTGCAAACGCATCGAGGGAATCGAACTTTTTCTCGTCGACAATCGTGGAATTACCGTTGCTCGTGAATATCCTATCGAAGTTCGAGTAGGTCTTGATGGCGGACCTGTTCGCCCGTAGGCCAATCGGGTCGGTGACCACATATACGCCCCTCCGGACAAAAATCCGCCGGGTGTATGTCTTCTGGCTATCTGCCGGTGCGATCCACTTCTTTGTACCGCGGTCATAGACCTTCTTCACGTCGTAGGTCAACTTGAGCAAGGCGTAGTCAATGTCCGGGGCTACCGCACGGAAGGTGGTCTGCAGGTCCTTCGGCGAGGACTCGAGCCTTGCATTTATGGTGTCGATATGCGGCATGGCCCATGCGGCAAAGCGTTCCTTGTCTTGCTCGCTGGTGCTGTCGCCAAAGACGGTGTTGCCGTATTTGCTGTGCTGGAATTGCTCTATCTGTTGCCGCTCGAGCTCCGATCGGGACTGCTGCGTGTACGGGCTCAGGTATGCCTCGATGTCGAATTTCTCGATGGAGCCGTAGAACACGAAGGAGGTGTCGCGGTCGAGTTCCACCTGCAGGGTCGTGTTGACGGAATCGGGCAGTTGGTATATGAGGGAGGAGTCTGCGAGGTCTTCGCAGGGCTTGGCATCGAACATGCAGTTAAGGCTTCCTTCTGCGAATACGTTCCCGGTGCCCGCAAGTAGCAGCATTGCCGCGAGAAAACGTACTATACCCAATTTACCCATGACTCCTCCTTGCCTCGCCCTCAAGCAGGCTAAATGAACATCATCGTGTTGAGCTTGGCGCGGTATTTCCACGTGAGTTCGTGCTTGGGCCCGAGCACACCGAACAAGGTAAGCATCGCCTTCTTTGCGGCGCCGTCGTTCCATTCGGGTGCCTCTACGAACAAGTTAAGGAACGCCTGGAGTGCGCTTTCGAATTCTTCGGCACAGGCGAGCTTGCAGGCCTCGTGGTACACGATGGCTTCCTTGCCCTGTACGTCCTTCTTCGCGGCTTCGGCGTGGAAGTCGAGGAGTTCCAGCAGGGATTTCGCCTCGCGGTACTGGTCGTCGCCCTCGTTGAACTTCTGGAGCACGGCTTTCGCCTTCTCGGTGTCGCCCATGCCGAGGCTCGCCTTCGCCCACAATAACTGCAACTTCTTATCGTCGGGGGTCTTCGCGAGGGCCTCGTCGAGCATCGGGAGCGCCTGGTCAAAGTTCTTCTGGGCAATCGCATCTTCGAGGGCGGTCTGGAACCGGGCCTCGTCCGAGATAAAGAACTTCTCGAGTCGCTTCTTCAGGTCGGCTTCGGGCAACACGCCTGCGATGACATCTGCAATCTGGCCCTTGTCCACCACGTGCACCTCCGGCACGGACTGCACGCGGAACGCCTGGATGAGCTGCATGTTTTCGCGCTCGTCGCAACTCACCACCCCGAGGGTGAAGTCCATGCTGGTGGAAAGCTGGCCCATCAACTGCGAGTAGGGGGCGCAGTCAGGGTATTCTGCGGAGGAAAAAAGCACCGCGACGGCGCGGGTCTCGGAGGCCTGGATGACCTCGGTCTCAAAATTTTCTGCGGTAATCTGTACTACTTTAGCCATGCTATATAATATAGATAAACAAACTGTATGGGAAACTTTAATATTTCTCCATTTTTAATGTATATTAATGGCATGAGTTGGGAATGCAAATACTTGCGCGAGACGTTTTGCGATAAGCGGAAACAGGAATGCTGCCCGGGAGCGAAGGGCTGCGTGCTTGAAGGGCGGTTTGTGTTTCCCTTGCGCACAGACGTACCCGAGAAAAGTCCGAAGAAAAAAGACTAGGCATATAAAAAAGATCCCCGCCTACGCGGGGATGACTGCGGAATATTTGTGCGGGCGCCTTCGGCGCTTTCTTTATTATATAAGTCTGAGAATTTCCTGGGTGGTTTGCTCGGCGAAACTGTTGTCTTGCACGAAGCGGCGCACTTCGGTGGGGTTGATGCGCGCGTATTCCGACAGCGCGCGCCCGATTCCGTTCCTGATATAATAGTCGTCTTCCTTCGCGCAGGTGAGGCAGAACTGCCTAAGCAGGGGCCAGTCGGTACGGTCCTTGTACTGCACCTGGAAAATGATGGCGCTGCGCCTTACCCAGATGTTCGGGTCGCGGATCCAAGAGGTAATCTTGGTGCGGAGAGCCGGGAGGCGGAGGGCGAGGTCGCCCAGGATGCAAGATGCAAGGATGTCGACCGTATCGCGCCAGGCGCGGGTCTTGATCAACTTCTTGAGGAAGTTGAGGTGCTGGCCACCGAGCATTTCCTTATGGCGGAAGAGGTAGTCGCAAGCGGCATACTGTATTTCGCGATAAGGCTGCGACCACATGTCTTCGACCCGGGTGACTAGCTCGGTATCGTTTTTGGGCGGGTTCTTATCGAAAATAGGGTAGGTGACTTCGCGGCGGGGGACAAGACGGACTCCAAGAAAATCGAACTGTTCGCGCGTCTTTTTGGACATCTCGTGAGCTTCTTCCTCGTTCGCGATGGCACGTAGTGCGAGTAGTATATCTTGCGTGAATCTTAACATGACCCCACAAAAATAGTCCTAAAAAAAATATTTTTCTAGACCTTGACAAAACTTTTTTTCATTTTTTTTTAAATTTTCTCTGCAATTTTGCAAAAAAATGACAAAAATTACTCTTGACAAGCGAAAAAATTGATTTTTTGGGGCTATATGGGTACTGAAAAAACGGTTTTTGACAGTGGGGTTATCGAGGTTCCGCCGGAGCTTCGGGGCCCTTCCAATGAAGAAATCCTGCAAAAAGAGGGGCGTGAAGACACCCCCAGGCGTCGCAGGGCGGCTGCCAGGCCCTCCAAGCGTGAACGCATGGACAAAAAACTCGGGATTTCGCGTGCGGAGATGTCGAAAATTGCCGCAAATTACGCCGAAAACGCCAAAAAGAGGGCCCCGCGCGTAGAAAAGAGTCGTTACGCGAGTTTTTCAGCTTCTGTAAAGCCTGCGGGCGATTTTCCGGCACAGGCGCCCTCCCGCCCGGCATCGAAGCTTTCCGTGGCCCGCAAGAAGCTGGAATCGCTGTTTACCTCGGTTACCCGCAGGCCGGTGGAACCCGAAACCCCTCGGGTCGAGCCCAAGCCGGAAGCCCCGAAGGCTGTTGCCCCGGCTGTCCCGCCCTCGGGCCGCGTGCTTCGTGGTTCCTTCGGGGCAAAACCCAGCGAGACCACTAAGGCGCAGGTGTATTCCGCGGCTGAACTGAGCCGCATCCGCATGGAAGAACGTGCCAAGAAAATCCGTGCCGAACTTGCCCGCAGGAACGGCCCCGGCCCCCTCGTGGATGCCGAAGGCCAGCCCGTAAAGCGCCCGCGTGGCCGCCCCCGCAAGAACCCTCTGCCGTAAATAAATCTTTGCGTTCTTGTTGACTTTTTGTCCATAAAAACACCCCTTTTTGATGAAATTTCCGCCTTTTTCGGAGGTAATTTTAGAGAAGACAAAGGAGTGTGTTATGGATGTGAAAAAGTATTCCGAGATTCTGACTATCGCGCTGTGGCTCGTGGGCGGAATTTTAATGCTTGCGACGGTCGCTACTGCGGCCCCGAACCCCAATTTCCATATTTATATTGCCTACGGGCAGTCCAACATGGCGGGTAACGGCGATATCGTTCCTTCCGAAGACCAGGACAAGTACAAGGAAAAGTTCCTGATGCTCGCCTCGCATAACGCAAACGCGAGCCAGCGCAGCGGCAAGACGAATCAGTCCATCAAGACTGGCGAGTGGTACACCGCGATTCCCCCGATGTTCCACCCGTTCGAGAACCTCTCTCCGGCCGACTACTTTGGCCGCGCGATGGTCGATTCCCTCCCGGGCGTGACCGTGGGCATTATCCCGGTGGCAATTGGTGCGGTGAGCATTCGCGCATTTGACAAGGACCAGTACGAGAGTTATTTCAAGGGTGACGGCAAGGACATCATGAGCTGGGGCTGGCCCAAGGATTATGACAACAACCCTCCGGGACGCATCCTGGAACTCGCCAAGAAGGCTAAGGAAGTGGGCGTCATCAAGGGCTTCATCTTCCACCAGGGCGAAAGTGACGGTACCGACGACAACTGGCGCCGCACCGTCTACAAGACCTACAAGGACATTATCGACGCGCTCGATCTCGACGAGAACGAAGTCCCGTTCGTGGCGGGCGAGTTGCTGCAGGAAGGTAACAACTGCTGCGGAAGCAAGAATGGCGGCATTGCCCAGCTCAAGAACAACTTCAAGAAGTTCGGGCTTGCATCCTCGAAGGGCCTGCAGGGCAACGGCAAGGACCCGTACCACTTTGGCCGTGCGGGCGTGATTGAACTCGGCAGGCGTTACTGCTCCGAGATGCTCAAGCTTATCGACAAGACTATTGACCCGGATGCTCCTCCTGTAAACCTGGTGGACCCGAGCCAGTCTACGGTTCCCGACGAGCCTCCCGAGGAATATGGCCCGTATACCGACCCGATCGAAATCCCGGGCAAGGTGCAGGCCGAGAACTACAACAAGGGCGGTGCAGGTGTTGCCTACTACGACCTGAACAAGGGTAACGAGGGTGGCAAGCTCCGCAAGGACGACGTGGACATTTACCAGCCGAACATGGGCATTGTCGTGGGTTACAACCAGAAGGGCGAATGGCTCAAGTACACCGTGAACGTGGCTGCCGATGGCGAATACGAGATTTCTGCCAACGTGGCGGGCGAGAACGGAACCGGTAGTTTGACGCTTTACATGGATGACCAGCCTATCGGTACCGAGATGGCCAATACCGGAAACGGCTTTGATGCGTTCGAAGTTGTAAGCGGCGGCAAGGCCACGCTTACCAAGGGCGAACACGAGCTGAAGCTCGAGATTACCAACGACTGGATTGACATCGACTACGTGGAATTCAAGGCGGTGTCGACTACAGGAATCAAGGATGTCCGCTTCAGCATGACCGAAGCCGAGAGCAACTTTGAACTGTTCGACCTTCGCGGCAACCGCGTGGCTCGCTTTAGTGCAAGCGGCATGGCTAGCGCGATGGATTACGTGAAGTCGGGTGCGCTCAAGGTTCGCGGCGGCGTGTACATGCTCCGCGGCAACACGGCAAACGGGATGGTTTCCAGGAAGGTTGGCGTTTATGCAAAGTAGTGAAATCAGGATTGTGAAGCAGATAGTCTTCTTTATGGTGATTGCCGTTTCCCTCGGCTTCATCTACGGATAGTCTTCTCCTAATCATATATCGGGCCCCGGCTAAGCCGGGGCTTTTTTGCGCGCCCCTCCCTAATCTCCTATTGACAAAATATCAATGGAAAACATATCGGAACCCTATAAAAAAGCCTTTTTAGAGGGTAATTTTAGGGTTATAAGGAGTTTCTGTATGGGATGTTTCAAACTTCTGGCTCGCGCAGCCTTCACTGCAGCTGCTTTTACCGGCATTTCTTTTGCCGTTACGGTCAATAACCCGATTATGTACGTCGATAGCCCGGACCCCTCGATTGTCCGCGTTGACGACGCATACTACATGGTGACCACCACGATGCACTTTGCGCCAGGCGTGCCCGTTTTCAAGAGCACGGATTTGGCCCAGTGGCGCACGGTGGGCTATGCCTACCAGACGCTCACCAACAACGACCAGCAAAACCTGAATGGCGGCAAGGACGCCTACGGTAAGGGCTCCTGGGCATCGAGCATCCGTTACCACAAGGGATTTTTCTACGTGCTGACCCCGTCTTACACGACGGGCAAGACTCACCTGTACAAGACCGCCGACGTGGAAAGCGGCCAGTGGAGCGAGGTGCAGCTCCCGTTCTACCACGACCCGTCCCTCTTCTTCGATGACGATGGCACCGTGTGGGTGTTCTACGGCAGCGGCGACCAGATTAGCTACGTGCAGCTGAACGACGATGCAAGCGGCGTGAAGCAGGGCGGTAAGAGTGGCAAACTCGGTGGCGTGAGCGTCAACCAGGTGACCGGTACCAGCAACTACTATGTGCAGCAGGAAGGCTCGCACATGGAGAAGGTGAACGGCGAATACTACCTGTTCACTATTTCTTGGCCGGCCGGCAAGAGCCGTAGCGAAATCGTTTACCGTTCCAAGAGCCTGCTCTCCGGATTTAGCGGAAGGTACTTCCTTTCCGATAACGGTGTTGCGCAGGGCGGCATCTTCGATACTCCCGATGGCAAGTGGTATGCCCTCCTGTTCCGCGATTCCGGCCCGGTCGGCCGCATGTCGCACTTGGTCCCGATGGAATGGAAGGACGGCTGGCCCGTACCTACGAGCGGCACCAAGGCTCCCTCCACAATTGACCTGCCGGAATCCCCGCTTCCGGGCTATGGCATGGTCACCAGCGATGATTTTGAATCCAGCGAACTTGCTCTTGAATGGCAGTTCAACCACAATCCCGATAACAAGAACTGGAGCCTCTCTGCAAATCCGGGATTCTACCGCATTACTACGAGCCGCACCGATAGCCGCGTGGTGAATGCGAAGAACACCCTGACCCAGCGTTCCTTTGGCCCCAAGTGCTCTGGCCGTACGCTTGTCGATGGCACCGGCATGAAGGATGGCGATATGGCCGGCCTCGTTGCCCTGCAAGATGACAAGGGCTTTGTGGCGCTTGCTAAAGATGGCGGCAGCTACAAGGTGGTGATGTACACCGGTAATAAGGATGGTGAAAAACAGGCTGCAAGCCAGGCGATTTCGGGTTCCAAGGTTTACCTGCGAATTGATTTCGACCTGCCGATTGACCGCGGTACCGCATACTTCTACTACAGCACCGATGGCAATACCTGGACAAAGATTGGTAGCGACGTGAAGCTCAATTACGACCTGCACATGTTCGTGGGCGTGCGTTGGGGTCTCTTCAATTTCGCGACCAAGCAGGCTGGCGGCTATGCGGACTTTGACTGGTTCAAGGTCGGTACCGACGTGAACGATGAAATCTACCTCGATGGCGCTGGCTCTGAACCTGTTCCGCAGACTCCGTTCTGCGCCGCAGGTGAAAACTGCCCCGCCGTTGCGCTCCCGGGCAAGATTGAGGCCGAAAACTTCGACGTGCCGGGCAAGGGTAAGGATGGTACCTCTTACTACGACGGCGATTCCGAGAACCACGGCGATAGCGATTACCGCAAGGGCACTGGCGTTGACCTTTACAAGAAGGCGACCGGCGTCATTGTGGGCTACAACAGCGAAGGCGACTGGCTCGAATACACCGTGAACGTGAAGGAAGCGGGTGACTACACCATGTTCGCGGCTGTCGCTGCTGCAGGCAATACCTCGAGCTTCAAGCTCTCCTTGGACGGCAAGGACATTACCGAAGAAATCGCGGTGCCTGCGGCAAGCTCCGGCGAAGAGAATTACGACGACTACAACAAGGTGCAGGCCAACGTGACGCTCCCCGAGGGCGAACACGTGCTCCGCTTCACGGTTACTGGCGCCTGGCTCGATATTGACTACTTCACGTTCGTGAAGGGCAAGGACGCCACGGACCCCGAACCTATTGGGACTGATATTGCCCAGAAGGTGCGCTTCGGCGTGCAGGGCGTGCAGACCTACCGCGTGTTCAGCCTGAATGGCACGCTCGTGGGAACCGTAGATGCTGCAAGCACGTACGAGGCCCAGTCCAAGGTGCGCGCGATGGTTTCTGAGAAGGGCGTGTACCTGATCAGGACCGCGACTGGCATGACTCGCCGCGTCCTTGTGACAAAGTAACGCTTTTTACAAAATGACAATGATTTGTTATACCCCGCGGGTAATTTTCGACCCTGCGGGGTATATATTATGGTAGGGCAGTTTGGTGTTTTGCCCTTAAGGAGTCAATATGTTTGGTCTTAAAATTTCCTCTGCGAAGGCGGTTTCTGCCCTTGCGCTAATAGCAGCGACTGCTTTCTCGGTTCCTGCACTTGCAGACAACATAACGGTTGATGGCAAGAGCCGCAGCATGCTTGTGTATGCGCCCTCGGGCATCGAGAAGAACCGCCCGCTCATTATCCAGATGCACGGTATGAACCAGGATGCGCCCTACCAGAAAAACGCTGCGAAGTGGGAATCCATTGCCGATACCGCGCGCTTTGTGGTGGTGTTCCCGAACGGCGAAAACAAGGCCTGGGATATCTCCGGCAACAAGGACCTCAATTTTATCAAGGCCATCATCAACGAGATGTACAACAAGTACGGCATCGATAAAAACCGCGTGTACGTTTCGGGATTCTCGATGGGCGGCATGATGAGTTATCACGTGGCAAACAAGATGGGCGACCAGATTGCGGCCATCGCGCCTGTTTCGGGTGGCGGCGGCGTGAACTCGCCCAAGCGCGCCATGCCGATTATGCATACGCACGGTACCACCGACGACGTGGTGAACTACAATAGCACCGTGAATACCCTCAAGGGCTGGGTCAATGCACAGAAGTGCTCCAGCAATTCGCAGAAAATCAAACCGTATCCCTCGACCAAGCCGGGTTCTGCCGCATCGCTCGAAATTTGGAGCGGCTGCACCGACGGCGTCGAAGTTCGCCTGCTGACGATTGACGGCAAGGGTCACTGGTATTCTATGGACGAGGCCGTGAGTGTCAACACGAGCGTGGAAATCTGGAACTTCGTGAAGAACTACTCTCTGGACGGTTCCAGCATCACGCCGCCGCCTCCCGCAATTGTGGTGCCCACCAACCGCGACAGCATCTTTAACGGCGGGTTTGATTCCACATCCGTGGCATGGGACCTGCAGGTGCATGGTGACGCGCAGGCGACGGGCGAGGCCAAGGGCGGCAAGTACCAGCTCGATATTTCTGCCATCGGTACCGAGAATTACCAAGTGCAACTTATCCAGCACGACCTGCACCTTGAAAAGGGACAGTGGTACGAAATCAGTTTTGACGCGAGCGCGGGTGCGGCCCGTACGCTCGAGGTGAACGTGGAGCAGCACAACGATCCGTGGGCATCTTACCTCAAGGAAAAGCAGAATTTTGAACTCGGAACGACCTCGAAGACCTTCACGTTCAAGTTCCAGATGACGGCCGCGACCGATACGAACAGCCGCCTGAGTTTCAATGCGGGCGCCGCCACCGGCACGCTCACGCTCGATAACGTGAAAATCGCGAAGACGGAAGCCCCCGCCGATACGGGAACGACCGCCCTGCGCGGGGTGCAGTTTGGGTATGGACAGCCGGTGTCGTATGCCGTGTTCGACCTGCGCGGGCACAGGCTCGGGACAATCGAAATGCACGATGCGACCGAGGCTGAAACGCTCCTGCGTGCGGGTTACACGAAGGGAGTTTACCTTCTGCGCGGCCTGAAGGGCGAAAAATCGCTTCTGGTGCCCGTTTCCCGCTAAAAATCGCAAAAAACGCCAATTTTTGCATAGTGCGCCATTGACAAAAAATCAATGGCGCCTTCTGTTTTGGCGGGTATTTTACCGTTTTTGGAGAGTATTTTTTAAACCAGTAAATCAAAAAAGTGGAGATGCAGATGTTTGGTCTAAAAAAATGCTCGCTTGGCGGGGCTGTTGCCCTTGCCTTTTGTGGTTTGGCCTCTCAGGCCTTCGCGCACCCCGATAGCCTGGTGCTTACGCCCCCGCTGGGGTGGAACAGCTGGAACGTGTTCCATGAAAATATCAACGAGAAGCAGATTCAGGAAATCGCCGACGCGATGGTCAATTCCGGTTTGAAGGACGCGGGCTACATTTACCTGAACCTCGACGACAACTGGATGGATACCAAGCGCGATGCTCAGGGCAACCTCCAGAACAACCCGAAGACTTTCCCGAGCGGCATGAAGGCCATTGCCGATTACGTGCATAGCAAGGGCCTGAAGTTCGGTCTTTACGGCGACCGCGGTAAACGTACCTGCCACCATTACAATAGCAACTGGCAGAGCGAAAGTGGTTCCAATGGCCGCGAAGAACAGGATGCCAAGAAACTCGCCGAATGGGGAGTGGACTACTGGAAGTACGATAACTGCGATTCCGATCCGAGAACCCAGGAAAAAGATTACACTGCCATGTCCAACGCTCTCCGCAATTCCGGACGCGATATCGTGTTCAGCATTTGCATGTGGGAATACAAGGACTGGATGCCGAAAATCGCTAACCTCTGGCGTACTACGTTTGACATCGGCCCCGAATGGATTTCTACCTCCTGGTACCGCGGCGTCTACGAAATTATCGATGCCAACAACAAGTACTGGCAAATTGCAAAGCCCGGCCACTGGAATGACCCGGACATGCTCGAAGTAGGCAACAGGGGCCTCTCTTACGAAGAACAGCGCTCCCAGATGACGATGTGGTCCATCATGGCTGCCCCCATCATGATCAGTTCCGACGTGCGCAACATGAGCAACGAGACCAAGGAACTCTACCTGAACAAGGACATGATTGCCATTAACCAGGATTCTCTGGGCGTTCAGGGCCATCGCATCTCTGACAAGCAGGGTAAGCAGGTTTGGACCAAGCCCTTGAAGAATGGCGACCTTGCCGTGGCCCTCCTCAACAATAACAACTCTACCCAGACCGTTGAATGCAACTTTGCAGACATTGGCGTAGAAGGCGAAGTGGAAGTCCGCGATGCCTGGAAAAAGAAGGACTTGGGCCCGGTTTCTCACGTTTCTATTGAACTCCCGGCTCACGGCTCTGCACTGCTCCGCTTGGTTCTCAAGCCGGTTCCGCGCAAGCCGTTCAAGGGCGAGGCTCTCGCCATTCCGGGCAAGATCGAAGTGGAAGATTTCGACATTAACGGCGTGGGCCAGGGCAACACCACCTACAACGAGAACGATACCGAAAACCACGGCGATAGCGACTACCGTCCGGGTACCGGCGTAGACCTCTACAAGAAGGCTACGGGCATTATCGTGGGCTACAACCAGGCGGGCGAATGGCTCGAATACACCGTGAAGGTCGCCAAGACGGGGACCTACACCATGAAGGCTTCCGTTGCCTCTGCCAACAACACCTCCAGCTTCAAGCTCTCCATGGACGGCAAGGACATTACCGAAGAAATCGCAGTGCCTGCCGCAACCACCGGCGAAGAAAACTACGACGAGTATAATACGGTCAAGGCCGACGTGAGCCTGACCGAGGGCGAACACATCCTCCGCTTCACGGTAACCGGCGACTGGATGGACATTGACTTCATCGAGTTCGCGGAACCGGGAAGCACCGAACCGGGTCCGGGTACGGATGCTATCCGCCAGGTGATGCCTACTGTTCGTGGCGATGCCACCGCACCGCGCCTTGTCAAGAAGGGCAATACGCTCTTTGTCGAGAAGAACGGCATGCGTTTCGACCTGACCGGCCACCGCCTCCGCTAACGTCATCCCCGCGCAGGCGGGGATCTTCAAAAGTTCCTCCTAACAAAAAGCGTCTCGCTAGCAATAGCGGGGCGTTTTTTGTTGGAAATTTTTACACTGGGCTTTTGAAATTTTAGCAAAAGTGTTTTGTGTAAGGGGGTGTTTTTTGCCGTGCCGCGAATCTAATTTTTATGATGGTGCATGGTATAGGGAAAGGATGGTACAAGATGTTTGGTATTAAGACGAAGCGGCTCGCCGCCATTACTTTCGCTGCGGTTTGCGGCTTGTTCACGCAGGGGTTTTCGCAGGACCTGCTCTACTCCGACATGTTCCCGCTGGGCGACGTGCAGTTGCTGGGTGGCCCCCTGAAGGAACGTCAGGAACTGAACGTGGAAACGCTGCTCTCCTATGATACGGACAAACTAATTGCACCGTTCTATGAAGAAGCGGGCATGAAACCCAAGGCGACCAAGTTCTCGAACTGGGCGGGCCTCGACGGTCACGTGCTGGGCCATTACCTGAGCGCGCTTGCCATGCACTTTGCGGATACCGGGGACGAACTTGTCAAGCAGCGCCTGGAATACGTGCTGAGCGAACTCAAGACCATCCAGGACTACAATTCCCGCGATAACAATTTCAAGGGGTACATCAGCGGCGTGCCCAACGGCAAGCAGATGTGGCTCAAATTCAAGAGCGGCAATGCGGGCGCACAGAACGGCTATTGGGTGCCGTGGTACAACATCCACAAGCTTTATGCGGGCTTGCGCGATGCCTATATCTATGCGGGCTACGAGCAGGCGAAAACGATGTTCCTTGCTCTTTGCGATTGGGGCCTCACGATTACGGGTGGGCTCAACGACAACGCCATGGAATCGATGCTCGGTACGGAACACGGCGGCATGGCGGAAGTCTATGCCGATGCCTATGCGCTCACCAAGCAGGATAAGTACCTGAAAGAGGCCAAGCGCTGGTCCCACAAGTGGCTTTTGAATGCGATGGCGGCAAACAACGATAACCTCACGAACGTGCACGCGAATACGCAGGTCCCGAAGGTGGTGGGCTTTGCGCGTATTGCAGAACTTACCGGCGACCAGACCTACGTGAAGGGCTCCGAGTATTTCTGGGACCGCGTCGTGAACAAGCGTAGCATTGCGATTGGCGGTAACAGCATTTCGGAACATTTCCCGTCTTTCGATAACCACAAGAAGTACGTGGAAGAGCGCGAAGGCCCGGAATCTTGCAACACCTACAACATGCTCAAGCTGACGGAACGCCTGTTCAACATGGACCATAGCGCCAAGCAGGCGGACTTTTACGAGCGTGCGCTCTTTAACCACATCCTTTCTACGATTCACCCGAAGCACGGCGGTTACGTGTACTTTACGCCGGCGCGCCCGCGCCATTACCGCGTCTACTCGAAGGTAAATGCCGCCATGTGGTGCTGCGTGGGTTCGGGCATGGAAAACCCGGCAAAGTACAACCAGTTTATCTACACGAAGGATGAATCTAGTTTGTATGTAAATCTGTTTGCGGCATCGCTTTTGAACTGGAAGGATAAGGGCGTAAAAATCAAGCAGGAGACGGAGTTCCCGAAGGGCGAAAGTGCGAAGTTTACTGTTACGGGTAGCGGCAGTTTCGATATGAAAATCCGCCATCCGTATTGGGTGAAGGAAGGGGAGTTCAAGGTCATCGTGAACGGCGATACCGTCGTGAAAAAATCCGATCCGTCGAGCTATGTGTCTGCGGGTAAGTCCTGGAAGTCCGGCGATGTGATTGAGGTGCTGTTCCCGATGTACACGCACGTGGAAGAACTCCCGAATGTTTCTGACTACGTGGCGCTTATGCATGGCCCGATCGTGCTTTCCGCAAAGACGGGGACGGCGAACCTGAACGGCCTCGTTGCCGATGACGGACGCTGGAGCCATATCGCGTCGGGGGCGCTTGAATCCCTGGATCAGGCCCCCATGCTTGCGAGCAAGAAGGAAGATATTCCCTCGAAGGTGGAGCCCGTGAAGGGCGAGCCGATGCACTTCAAGGCGCCCTACCTGTTTGCGGCCAAGAAGGATGCGAACCTGTTGCTGGAGCCGTTCTACGAGGTGCACGATGCCCGCTATATGATGTACTGGATGGTGCTTACCGACCCCTCCATTCTGGAACGCCTGAAGAAGGAACAGGAAGAGGCTCTTGCGCTCGACGAGAAGACTGTCGACAAGGTGGCGCCGGGCGAGCAGCAGCCCGAAGCGGACCACAAGATGAAAATCGAAAATTCCACCTCGGGCACGGCGAATGGGGAATTCTACCGCGATGCGGGCAAGTGCAGCGGTGGCGATGGCGGCCTTATCAGCTATGAATTCGAGACGAACAGCGAGGATTCCCTGAGCCTCATGGTGCGCTACTGGGGCAACGAGGGCTGCACCCGCATATTCGATATCGATATCGACGGCGAAAAACTCGTGACCGAGACGATTTCGAATCGCTGGAACAAGAACGAGTTCGTGAACGTGACTTACCCGATTCCGGACAACATGGTGAAGGGCAAGAAGATTGTGCGCATCTCGTTTACGGCGACTTCCGGCATGGTAGGCGGCATCTACGGCGTGCGACTGCTCCGCAACAAGCCGAAGCCCGAAGTGCAGGATACTGTGCCGACGTTTGCCGCACCCGCGAAAATGCCCGCGCGCCCCGACTTGAAGGCCCGTGTGATGGGCGGCGAACTGCAGATTGCTTCCGGAACGGCGCTCTCGCAGGGCTTTACCGCAAGGATTTACGCGATGGATGGCCGTCTCGTGAAATCCGAGGCTCTCCCGGCAGGGCAGTCCAACTTTAGCATCGGGATTGCGGGTCTTGGTAACGGTACGTATATCCTGAAAATCCAGCGGGATGGCTATAGTTATGCTTCAACGATTTTCAGGAAGGGCGGCTTTTGACATTCTGTCCATAGGAACTCCCTAGCGGGGGTTCCTTTTTACGCTTTTTTCAAGTAATTTTCTTATTGGTGTTAACAAGGAAGTTCTTATGATGTTTGGTTATGGTTTCAGGCGTGTAGCCTGTTCTGTTCTTGCTGCAACCGCACTTTCGGCAGTGAGTTCCTTCGCCGTCACGAGCCAGTTCCGCGGTGTGAACTGGGCGGACAAACGCGACAATTTCGTCTCTGGCGTGCTCGTTCTTTCGGGCATGAGCCTTTCGGACAATTACCAGTCGGCATCGGTGGTGGCAGACCGCGTTATCGGGCAGTTCCAGGAACTGTTCGGCACCAACAGCGTGCGCATTCCGGTGAACGAACCCACAATCCTCACGTTCTGGGACACCTACACGGGCGTTATCGACATGGGCCTTTCCAAGGGCCGCATCGTGATGGGCTACTGGGGCCCCGCGCAGCCCTCCGGCCCCAAGAACATGGACGACTGGTGGAAAATGTGGGCGAGAATCGTCGAAAAATACGGCGACCACCCGAACGCCTACTTTGAAATCTTCAACGAACCGCACATGTATAGTAAGGACGAGTTGCGCAACTTGTATGCCACATGGCTCGAGAAATTCCCGAATGTGCCGCGCGACCATATTCTGCTCGACGGCTCGGGCCTTGCATGGAACGTGCCCGACATTGCCGACGATCCGCGCTTTGAAGGGTGCCTTTTTGCGGTGCACGAATACACCTTCTGGAACATGAGCATCACTACCGAGCAGGGCTGGAAAAACAGCTTCAAGGGAAAGGTGGGCAAGTATGCCGACCGCACCGTGTGTACGGAATGGGGCGGCGCGATGAGCCCCGGCGAAAAGAACGGTGTGCATTACGACTACATGGACTACAATGCCAACCCGACCAACTACTTTATGGCCTACATCCGCGGCATGTCTGCCCAGTTGCGCGAATGGGAGATGGGCAGTTTTTACTGGCCGGGCCTGCGCGATGGCGACTGGTACAGCATGACCAAGCGCACCGGCGAAGGGGCGAACATCAAGCTTGAAATCGTGAACCAGTCGGGCGTAGACCGCATGAAGATGGCCTGGGCCGATACGGTCGAGACGACTCCGCTCGTGCGCGAAGCGTATAGCGGCGAACCTGCGGCGATTCCGGGCGTGATCGAGGCCGAGAACTACGACAAGGGCGGGAACCGTTTCAGCTTCTACGACAAGGATGCCGCGAACAAGGGCGAGACCTACCGCGAAGATGCGGTGGATGTCGTTACCCTCGATGGCGCAACCTGTGGCGGCGAGGCCTGCAAGGGCTATGCCATCGGGTACACGGAAGCGGGCGAGTGGCTCGAATATAGCGTGAAGGTCGCTACGAGCGGCAAGTACGCAATCCGTGCAAATGTGGCGACCGCATCCGAGACCTCGAAAATCCAGCTGTTTGTCGATGGCGAGGCGATTGGCGATACGGTGACTTTCGAGAAGGTCGATACCACGTGGAATGTGTACAAGGAAGTCGATGTCGGTGTCGCGAACCTTACTGCGGGCGAACACATCCTGAAACTTGCCATTGCGGGTAGCTACGTGAACGTGGACTGGCTCAAGTTCTGCGAAGGCGAGGCCTGCGAGGCGACTACGGGAATCCGCGAAATCATGCCCGCCTCCGTTACCAAGACTTCGGCCCCGCGCCTCCGCAAGCAGGGCGGCCAGCTGTTTGTGGAAAGGAACGGCATGCGCTTCGACCTGACGGGCCACCGCATCAAGTAAACCAGGTTGGTGCACTTCGGCAAGCTCAGTGACCTAAGTCGAATCATTGATAAGTTGTCAACGAGAACTCCCTTCGAGGGGGTTCTTTTTTTACATGCAAATGGTAATTTTCGGGATAGGGATTCCCCCTTGGTGTAAAAACGGGAAAAAGAGGAAATTATGGGAACGAAGTCGTTACTCTCCTTCTGTTTGGTGATGTCGGGCATGTCTCTTGCCGCGACGCAGGCAACCTTCTATGTGGCCCCCTCGGGCAACGATTCGAACAAGGGTACGGAAGCCGAACCCTTCAAGACGATTACGCAGGCGCAAAAGGCCGTGCGCGCCATTAACGGCTCCATGACGGGTGACATCGAGGTAATTTTACGCGAAGGCACCTACGCGCTCCCCGCAACCATTGCATTTGATGAACGCGACGGCGGTAAGGACGGCCATTATGTGCGTTATAAAGCGGCCGATGGCGAAAAACCGCTGATTACTGGCGGTATGCCCATTACGGGTTGGACCATTCACGACGAGGCTAACAACATCTGGAAAGCCGAAGGCGTAGAAGGCCGTTTCCGCCAGCTTTACGTGAACAACCGCAAGGCGGTTCGCGCTTGTTTCCCCAACGTGATTGACGCAAAGGAAAAAGGCAACGGCGGTTTCGACCACGATTTCGTGCGACTCACGAAGGTGGACTCTACGGGCCGCGCCTTCGATGTCTCTGCCGACTACGTCAAGAATATCAAGAACATCGAGGATGTCGAAATCCACCTGATGATTGCCTGGTCCGAAAACATCTTGCGCCTGGAAAAGGCCCAGGTGAACGGCGGTACGGCAAAGCTCATTCCCAAGGATCCTGAACGCACCAAGCTGTTCCACCGCGCTTACCCGATGCTCGGCACCGCTTTCGCGAGCAATCCGCCCAAGCAGCAGGTTTTCTATCTTGAAAATTCCTACGACTTGATTGACGCTCCGGGTGAATGGTACCTGGACGAAAAGAATCAAACGCTTTATTACAAGCCCCGTGAAGGCGAAAGCATGGCTACCGCAAACGTGGTTGCACCTCGCCTCAATACCTTGTTCAGCGTCTTGGGTAAAGATACCAAGAACAAGGTGGGCTACATGTCTTTCGAGGGCCTGACCTTCGCCCATTCCAACTTTACACGCCCCAGCGAAGAAGGCTTTCTGGATTTGCAGGCAGCGAACTTCAATGTTGACGTTCTGCCGGATCCTAGCCGCGGAAATTGGGAAAAGCTGAACAGCAACAAGTACTTGCTGTGGCGCCCCGATGCTGCATTCCGTGTCGAGAACGCACATCATTTCTTGGTGCAGGGCAACGTATTCTCGCAGATTGCGGCTACGGGTCTCGACTTTGTCTCCGGCACCAATGACGACATGATTCAGGGCAACGCCTTCTTCGAAATTGGCGCTGCAGGCATTATGCTCGGCAAGTTCTATCAGGACTCCACGACCGAAATCCACATCGCCTATAATCCCAGCGACAAGGACGAAATCAGCACCCGCGATACGGTCAAGAATAACTTGGTCACCAACACGACTAATGAACATCAAGGTGCCGTAGGTATCGGTGCTGGTTATCCCCGCTATGTGGTGATTGAACATAACGAGGTCTCTTACGCTTACTACTCCGGCATTTCCATTGGCTTTGGCTGGACAAAGGCTCAGACGGCCATGACCAACAACCATGTGAACTGGAACGAAATTCATCATATTGCCCGCCTGCTTTGCGACTCCGGCCCGATTTACACCTTGAGTAACCAGGGCACCGGTAGCGAAATCCAGCACAACTATATCCACGATAACGGAACTTCCAAGTGGGCTGACTATTGGAATGTGCCCATCTACTTGGACGAAGGCTCCAGCGGCTTTACCGTGAAAGAGAACGTGTTCAAGAATTCTCCCGCAGGTGTGGGTCAGAACCAGGCGGGTCAGAATAATCTCCAGCAGTCCAACAACTATTACAGCGACGAAGTCGTGAACAATGCCGGTATCGAAAAGGCCTTCCGTTACATCCGCGACATCAAGGAAATCCCGCTGGCTGATTTCAGCAACACCGTGACGCAGGAAGCCTTCAAGGCCGTGGCGACCCTTCCGGGTACCATCCAGGCCGAAGACTACGATGTGGGCGGCCAGAGCGTTTCTTACAGCGACAAGGACTTCGTGAACGAGGGCAATACCTACCGCGAAGACGGCGTGGACGTGGTGGGCTTCGGCTGCTCCGACACGCTCAATACCCAGGATTGCAAGGGATTTGCCATCGGTTACACGCAGGCGGGCGAATGGCTCGAATATAGCGTGAATGTGACTACGGCGAGCAAGTACGTGTTCCGCGCGAATGTGGCGACCGGGCTCGAGGGCGGCAGCTTTATGCTGTTCATCGATGGCAAGGCGGTTTCGGATACTATTCCTGTGCCGAAGGGCGAAGACTGGAATACCTATGCCACAATTGACGGCGAAACTAGCGAACTTGCGAAGGGCGAACACATCCTGAAAATTCAGTTCACCGGCAGTTACGTGAATCTTGACTGGATAAAGTTTGCGCTCACTGCCGAGGAACTTACCCCCGTTCGTCAGGTTTCCGGAATGCGCCTAGACCTCGGCGAACGCGGCTACGACGTGTTCGGCATGAACGGCAAGTTTGTCTGTAGAATCGAAGGCGTAGCGGCCGCGGGCGGCATCAAGGCGGCCCTCTCCGCGAAGGGCGTGAACCCCGGCATGTACGTGGTCCGCGGGCTCGACAGCAAGAAGGCGATTCGCATTAACCTGCATTGATTCTTTTGAACGGCTATGTATGAAAAAGGTCTCCGCATTTGCGGAGGCCTTTTGGATTTGGAGTTAGTAAAGAAGTTTGTTACGGGAGCGTGAACTGTTTCAGGAAATTCCAGCCCGTCTGTCCGTCGCCTTCAGCGTGCGAGCCTCCCTGGATGGTGCAGAGACCGACCTTGACGCCGCCTTCGCAGTCTTCGTACATCTGGCAACCGTTACCCGGCGTGTTCTGCTTGGGGCTTCCACTGCAGCCGTTCATCTTGGCCCATTCCTTCATGTTGTTGACTGCGCCCATGAAGGTGATTGGCTTGCCCTGAACAACCTGGGAGAGTCCGCCGTCGTACATCACGATATTGTCGCTGGTGCCGCGGAAGTTGAGAATCGGGAAGGGACGTGCCGGTTTGCACTTGCCTGCATCGACGATTTCCTTGGCGAGGTCGAATGCGGAAGGTGCCGCGGCTGCATAAATATCGGCCATGAAGCAGCCTGCATAGTTGGACATGCCTCCGCCCATCGAGAATCCAGATGCATAGATGCGCTTCGGATCGACGCAAGCTTTTTCTTGAATTTCTGCAATAAAATGCTTGGAGAAAGTGACGTCGTCTTCATCGGTGCAGCAGGGACCGACGTTCCAAGCCTGGACGCTGCCCATCATGCCTCCTGCGGGGGTTTTCCCACCGTTGGGTGCTGCTACGATTGCACCGTCGGCAAGGGCTGCTTTTACGGTAGAAGAACCATCAGCGTTGCCGGAACTACCTCCAATCGGGTGGTAGTATACGAGCAGCGGTACCAGCTTGTCGCCCTTGTAGCCGCTCGGGAACTTAATGTCAATCTTACGGCCGTCTACAGTGATGGATGTGCTGGCCTTCATAGTCTTGCCAGAACAATCCACCGGGGTATCAATCGGGGTCTTGCTGCTGGAAGATACGACCGGGGTGTCGGAGGATGAAGTTACAACCGGGTCGTTACCGCCAGAACTGGAACTCGAAGGCCTTACCATCTCGATGGTCACGCCGGTTTCGATTTCGTCCTTCATCTGGTAAACCAGGTTTGCATAGCCGTCCATGGCAAACTGGAGCATAGGCAACAGGTCGCCCTCTTTCTTGAGAGCCTTTACGCCCTTGTTGGTCACCATGTAGGTAGCCTTGTCGCTATCGGCATTGACGCGGATGAACTTGGCGCCGCGGGCGAGCTTGCCAAAGTTGAGAGTGACGATACCCTGGACGTGCCCGGGGTTGCTCTGTGCAAGGACCTTGCCCAGGGCGTCAATTACGGAAACCTTGAGGTTGTTGGCGTCCGCATTGTAGATGGTGAGCATGCCACCTTCCATGTGGATAGCCATGTTTGCGACCTTCATGCCGGGCAATGCGTCCGTACCGCCATTGAGGCTGAACGTGCCGTCCGTGCCGCTGGTAGTTTCGTAACCAGCGATATTGAATGTGCTGATTTTTACGCCCGAAAGCAGTCTGCCGGATACCTTGGATTTTACAACCCCGTCGATACTCCAGGCGAACGCCAGGCTACTAGACAATGCCAACCCACTGGCAATGCCCAAAAGTTTGGGAAAATGCATATTTGACTCCTTTTTTTCCCAAACACCACATACATTCCATAGACAAATTTAATCTTGTAAACTTGCCGTGTGGTGAATTGTTGTTTGTAAAGATTTGGTTATTTACATTTTGGTAACGGAAAATTTCGCTAAAAAAGCCGTTTTTGCAAAAGGTTCATTTTTGATGGGGCGATTAATCCCATTTTTTTTTGTAAAAATCGCCATTTTGTGCCATGGTGAAAAATACAGGTGTCTTGGATAATGCTTGAACGTAAACATTTGATTGTGGATAAAACGTCAATGGAATAGGTGTGTCGGTGTGAGATTTTTGTAACCGGAGGAGATATCTTTAGATTAGGCCGGTATTGGTGAGTCGGCCATAACACATAAGGGATGTGGTTATGAAAAATATTCTCTCAACGGCAACGAAGGTTGCTGCAGTCGCTCTTGCGGCGTCCTCTTTCTCCTTTGCGGGTCCCGGCATTGCCGATGGCGCCGCAAAGTTCATTGGCAACATTACTCAGTCTAACACTTCTCCTGGTCCCAACGACCAATTTACCAAGTTGTGGAACCAGGCTACCGCCGAAAACGGTTGTAAGTGGGGCTCCATCGAAGGTACTCGCGGTCGCTACAACTGGGGCGGTTGCGACGCAGCCTACAACTGGGCAAAGAATAATGGCGGTCACTTTAAGTTCCACGCCCTCCTTTGGGGCGGCCAGTATCCTAGCTGGCTCGAAAGCCTGAGCGTTGACGAAACCAAGAAGGCGATTACCGCTTGGTTCGATGCCGTCAAGGCACATTACCCCGATATCGAGATGATCGACGTGGCCAACGAGGCTATCCGTACTGGCAACAATCAGTATCATTCTGGTTATACCAGAACCAAGATTATTCCTGCATTGGGTGGCGATAACAACGGCGATTACGCCTTCTTGACGACCGCGTTCAAGATGGCTCGCGAACGTTGGCCCAAGGCTATCCTCATTTATAACGACTATAACACCATCCAGTGGCATGTGGATCAGGGCATTAACCTGATCAACACCATCCGGAAGAATGGCGCTCCTGTTGATGCTTACGGCCTCCAGGCTCACGACTTGATGAGTGACGGTGGTCAGGCTGGTGGTACTGGCGGTGGCGGCGTCTGCATGAATTACAATAACTTCGTTTCTACCATGCAGAAGATCCATAAGGAAACTAATAATTTCCCGGTTCTCATCTCTGAATATGACGTTCCGTCTACTGACGATGGCATCCAGAAGCAGTGCTATCAGGAACAGGTCAAGTACTGGATGGAAGACCCCCATGTTGCCGGTATCACCATTTGGGGATGGATCTACGGTCAGACCTGGCTTAACTGTAATGGTAAGGCGAACGGTTGCTCGGGTCTTGTGAGAAATGGTCAGGATCGTCCGGCACTCACATGGATGAAGGAATATCTGGCTTCCAACAAGGGCGTGAACACTACCGGCCTCAAGACTGGCGTGCTCACTCCGGTCGAACCTGTGCCGCGCAAGCTGTTCAAGGGCTCCGCATTCGAGATTCCGGGCAAGATTGAGGCCGAAGACTTCGATATTTCCGGTGTCGGCGAAACTGATGGCGTAAGCAACGTCTCTTACAGCGAAAGCGATGTCGAAAACCACGGCGACGTGAAGGATTACCGTAAGGACACGACGGGTGTCGACCTCTACAAGAAGGCTACCGGCATCATCGTGGGCTACAACAGCGAAGGCGACTGGCTCGAATACACGGTCAACGTGAAGGAAGCGGGCGACTACACCATGTTCGCTGCCGTGGCTGCTGCCGGTTCTACCTCCAGCTTCCAGCTTTCTCTCGATGGCAAGGCCCTTACCGATGTCATCAGCGTTCCGGCTGCCAAGCAGGGCGAGGAGAACTACGACGACTACAACAAGGTTTCTGCCAACGTTTCCCTCACTGCGGGGACGCATATCCTCCGCATGACGGTAACTGGCTCCTGGTTTGACGTGGACTACTTCACCTTCGTGAAGGGCAAGAACGCGACCGACCCCGAACCGATCGTGTCTGAAGAACCGGATGAAGGTACGACGGTTATCGGCCAGAACATCAACTACGACCCGAATGCTCTCCAGCACTACTTCGTGTTCGACATGCACGGCGTCAATATGGGTGTCATGAGTGCCTACGGTTTCGACGGCGCCGCGGAAATCCTCCGCACCTCTGCCGATGTGAAGGCCTCGGGTGTGTACCTGCTGCGCAATCGTTTCACCGGTGAAATGCAGAAGGTTCGCGTAATCAAGTAAAAACACCGAAAATTGGTGAAATTTCCTCAAAAACAGCAGATTCCGGGATTCTCCGGAACCTGCCTTTTGGGGTGTTATGGACATTTTGTCAATGGGAAATGTCTATAAACGGGAGAAAATGTGCTGTTTTGAGGATAATTTAATGTCCAGATGGTTATAAAACCAAAGGATGTGGATATGAAAAAGATTCTCTCAACAGCAACGAAGGTCGCTGCGATTGCACTTGCAGCGTCTTCTCTCTCTTTCGGCGTTGGGTTGGCTGAAAACGCTTCCAAGTTCGTCGGAAACATCACCACTCGCGGTCAGGTGCGTTCGGACTTCGGTCAGTACTGGAACCAGATTACTGCCGAAAACGAATGTAAATGGCAGTCCATTGAAGGTTCTCGTGGCAACCGCAATTTCGGTGGCTGTAAGGCGGCCTTTAACTGGGCAAAACAGAACGGCGGCCTCTTCAAGTTCCATGCCCTGCTTTGGGGTTCCCAGTATCCGACTTGGCTCGAAAGCCTGGGCGTTGACGATACCAAGAAGGCCATCATGGACTGGTTCGATGCCGTCAAGCAGAATTTCCCCGAACTTGACATGATCGACGTGGTGAACGAGGCTATCCGTACCGGCAATAACCAGTACCATTCCAATTACCCGAAGACCAAGATTATCCAGGCTATGGGCGGCGACAATAATGGTGACTACATGTTCATCGTCAATGCATTCAAGGAAGCAAGAAAGCGCTGGCCGAATGCCGTCTTGATTTACAATGACTACAACACGGTCCAGTGGAACTTGGACCAGGGTATTGACCTTATCAAGACCATCAAGAAAAATGGTGCTCCGGTTGACGCCTATGGCCTCCAGGCCCACGACATGATGACCCAGGGTGGCGGTGCCAACGGTACCGGTGGCGGTGGTAACTGCCTGGCTCTCAGCTCGCTGAAGAGCGCGATAGAAAAAATTTGGAACAATACCCAGACACCGATGTTCATTTCGGAATATGATATCAACACCTCGGACGACAATACCCAGAAGAGGTGCTATGAAGAACAGATTTCCTACTTCATGGAAAATGAACACATTGGTGGCATTACCATTTGGGGTTACATCAATGGCGCCACATGGTTGGACAACTCGGGTATCATCGACGGAAACAGGGACCGTGCGGCCATGACTTGGCTCAAGTCCTACCTGCCTTCTCACCCGGGTAACAACTCGACGGGCTTGCTGAACAGCACCCCGATCGAGCCCGAACCGCAGACTCCGTTCAAGGGCCAGCCGTTCGATCTGTCCGCCAAGATTGAAGCTGAAGACTTCGACGTTCCGGGCAAGGGTCGTAACGAAGATGGAACGAACAACAACTCTTACTCTGTTACCGGTGAATGCAACGATACCTGGAATACGGAATACAGAAAGGGCACGTCTGTAAGCATTGGCGAAAAGAACGGTGGCCTTGTCCTCGGTTGCAATCCTACAGGAAACACTTTCGAGTACTCCATAAACGTTGCAGAAGCTGGTACGTATGATATCGCTGCAATGGTCGCTGCAGACGGTAGTGGTGCATTGGTGTTCAAGGTTGGCGACAAGGTCGTATCTGATTCGCTGACGTACACCGGTTCTTCTTGGACTACCTTTGAACAGGTTTCTGGTTCCATCACGCTTGAAAAGGGTAAACAGATCCTCACGATGGAAGTTGCCAAGGGATATATCGATATCGACTGGTTCCAGATTTCGAAGGCTGGCGAAGGTCCGGGCCCGGGTACGGACGCAATCGAGCAGACCGTGGCATTCGACGATCCTTCCGTCCGTCAGGACTACCACGTGTTCGACATGAACGGCATGTTCATGGGCATACTCACTGCCTATGGCTTCGATGCAGCAAAGCAGATTCTCCAGACTTCCAACGATGTGAAGACCTCGGGAATCTACCTCCTGCGTAACCGTGCTACCGGCCAAATGCAGAAGGTCCGCGTGGTCCGCTAATCGCAAACAAAAGGTTTAGCATTTTAGAGACGGGTCTCGAAACGAAAGTTTCGGGACCTGTTTCTTTTATTCCTATGGATAATCTATCCATAGAAACACCCTCCCGACATGCTTTTTTTGGCGTTTTTCAAGGTAATTTTGGAATATAGACAATAAAAAGGATGTGGTGTATGAAAAAACTTTCTCTTTCTCTTGCTGTCGCTGCCATCGCTGGCCTTGCAACCGTGGCGAATGCCGCATTGGCCGATGGTGGCGCAAAATTCCTGGGCAATATTACTACGGGTGGCCAGATCCGTAGCGACTTTGCTCAATATTGGAACCAGATTACTCCCGAAAACGGCTGTAAGTGGGGTTCCATCCATTCCCTTTCTAACGGCAACAGCGGTACAAGCAAGTTCGCCTGGGACAACTTCGACAAGTGCGAAAGCGCCTACAAGTGGGCCAAGGAAAAACCCGGTGAGCGTCACTTTAAGTTCCACGCCCTCGTTTGGGGTTCCCAGTACCCGAACTTCCTCTGCAAGAAGAAGAATCCGAGCATCACGGTAGAAAAGACCAAGCAGTACATTACTGAATGGTTCGATGCCGTTGCGGCCAAGTTCCCGGACCTCGAATACATCGACGTGGTGAACGAAGCCATTTGGGCGGGCGACAACTACCACTCCGGTTACGGCAAGCCTGCTGCAGGTGCCGAAGGCCACAGCACCGACGATACCGAATGTGGCGGCTCCTACATTATCGAGGCCCTCGGTGGCGACCGTGTGGTGAATGGCAAGCACCAGTACGACTTTATCACGAATGCCTTCAAGATGGCCCGCGAACGCTGGCCGAAGGCTGTGCTTATCTACAACGACTACAACACGCTCTCTTGGCAGATCAACGAAGGTATCGAACTCATCCAGACCATCGTCAAGAATGGCGCTCCGGTCGATGCTTACGGCCAGCAGGCTCACGACTGCAAGGGCATGAGCAAGAACGATTTCGAAAGCAAGATGACTCGCATCCATAACGAGACGGGCCTTCCGCTCCTCGTTTCGGAATACGATATCGGCGAAGCCGACGATACCAAGCAGAAAAATGACTATGCAAACCAGGTTCCCTTCATGTGGGAAACTCCCTGGGTCGCGGGTATCACTATCTGGGGTTACATCAACGGCTCTACCTGGGTGGCAAACACCGGCCTTATCGAAAAGGATGGCCGCAAGCGCGCTTCCATGAACTGGCTTGAGGAATATTTTGCGAACAACCTCAACAAGGGCCAGAACGAAGTGACCTTCACGCCGGTCGAGCCCGAACCGCAGCTTCCGTTCAAGGGACAGCCGATTGCGCTCCCGGGCAAGGTGGAAGCCGAAGACTTCGACATCCCGGGCAAGGGCGTCAATGATGACGGCACGAGCAACCAGTCCTATAGCGACGATTCCGAAAATCACGGCGATAGCGACTACCGCAAGGATACGGGCGTTGACCTCTACAAGAAGGCTACCGGCGTGATCGTGGGCTACAACAGTGAAGGCGACTGGCTCGAATGGACCGTGAATGTGAAGGAAGCGGGCGACTACACGATGTTTGCCGCCGTGGCTGCCGCAGGTTCTACCTCCAGCTTCCAGCTTTCTCTCGATGGCAAGGCTCTTACCGATGTGATTACGGTTCCTGCCGCCAAGTCCGGCGAAGAGAATTACGATGACTACAACAAGGTCAGCGCCAACGTGACCCTCCCGGAAGGCAAGCATATCCTGCGCATGGACGTGACCGGCGCCTGGTTCGACGTGGACTACTTCACCTTCGTGAAGGGCAAGGACGCGACCGACCCCGAACCGATTGTCGGTGAAGACGACCCGGGTACGACCTCCATTGCAGATGTCAAGTTTGATGCGGGCAAACTCCAGGACTACTACGTGTTCGACCAGAACGGCGTGCGCCTCGGCCTGATGAGCGCCTACGGGTTCAACGCCGCAGCCGACATGCTCCGCTCTTCCAGCATGGTGAAGACCTCCGGCGTCTACTACCTGCGCAACCGCTTTACTGGTGCAATGCAGAGCGTCCGCGTGACCCGCTAAGCCAAAAAAGAAATCCTAATCCATACACCCAATGCCCCGAAACTTGTTTTCGGGGCATTTTTCGTGGTGATGCTTTTTCTATCTTTACTTTTGTATGAGTACGAAGATTTATTACACGCTGACTGACGAGTCGCCGTTTTTGGCGACTCAGTCCCTGCTCCCCATCGTTCGCGGTTTTGCAAAGTCCGCGGGCATCGATGTGGAAACCAAGAACATCTCGCTGCCGGGCCGCATTCTGGCCGCCTTCGGCAAGGCGAGCGACGACCTCGCTTTCCTCGGCAAGCTTACGCTTGAACCGGATGCGAACATCATCAAGCTCCCGAACATTTCGGCATCCGTGCCGCAGCTCAAGGCCGCTATTGCAGAACTCCAGAAGAACGGTTTCGATGTGCCCGACTATCCGGACGCTCCGGCTACTGAAGAAGAAAAGGCAATCCGCGCGAAGTACGACAAGGTGAAGGGCTCTGCCGTGAACCCGGTGCTTCGCCAGGGCAACTCCGACCGCCGCGCCCCCAAGGCGGTGAAGAACTTCGCCCGCAACAACCCGCATAGCAACGGCACGTGGAACACCTCCGTGAAGACTCACGTGGCAAGCATGCAGGCCGACGACTTCTACGGCAACGAAAAGTCCATCACCCTGGCCGACGCCGACACGTTCAAGATTGAATTCGTCGACGAAGCGGGTGCCGTTACGGAACTTCGTGCCGCAAAGCCGCTCCTGAAGGGCGAAATCATCGACGCCACCGTGATGCGCGTGGCATCGCTCGAAAAGTTCATCGCCAATGCGATGGCCGAGGCGAAGGCGCAGGGCCTGCTGTTCTCCGTGCACCTGAAGGCCACGATGATGAAGGTCTCTGACCCGGTGCTGTTCGGTGCATTTGTGCGCGTGTTTTTCAAGGACGTGTTCACGAAGTACGCCGACTTGTTCAAGGAACTCGGGATTGACGCGAACAACGGCCTGGGCGACTTGTACAAGCGCCTGGAAGGCAATGCTCGCGAGGCTGAGGTTAAGGCAGCCATTGACGCCGCTCTTGCCGCTGGCCCGGATCTCGCGATGGTCGATTCTGCCAAGGGCGTTACGAATTTGCATGTGCCGAGCGACGTGATTATCGACGCCTCGATGCCTGCGATGATCCGCAATTCCGGCTGCATGTGGAACAAGGAAGGCAAGCTGCAAGAAGTTGTCGCTTGCATTCCGGACCGCTGCTACGCCGGCATTTACGACGAGACGATTGAATTCTGCAAGCAGAACGGCGCATTCGACCCGAAGACGATGGGCACCGTGCCGAACGTGGGCCTCATGGCTCAGGGCGCCGAAGAATACGGCAGCCACGACAAGACCTTTGTCGCAAAGGGCAAGGGAGTCATTCGTGCCGTGAACAGCAAGGGCGAAGTGCTCTTGCAGCAGAATGTAGAAGCGGGCGACATTTTCCGCATGTGCCAGGCCAAGGACGCTCCGGTGCGCGACTGGGTGAAGCTCGCCGTCACACGCGCCCGCCTCAGCAACACGCCTGCGATTTTCTGGCTCGACCCAGAACGCGCCCACGACCGCGAAATCCAGAAGAAGGTGGAAGCTTACTTGCCCGAACATGACCTCAATGGTCTCGACATCAAGATTATGAGCCCGCGCAAGGCGATTGTCGAAACGATGAAGCGCGCCAAAGCCGGTCTCGATACCATCGGCGTTACCGGCAACGTGATGCGCGACTACCTCACCGACCTCTTCCCGATTCTCGAAGTCGGAACATCTGCCAAGATGCTCAGCATCGTGCCCTTGATGGCGGGCGGTGGCCTCTACGAAACGGGTGCAGGCGGCTCTGCCCCCAAGCAGGTGCAGCAGTTCCTCGCCGAAAACTACCTCCGCTGGGATTCCCTCGGAGAATACTTCGCGCTGGTGCCCGCTTTTGAACAAGTCGCCCTCAAGGATGGCAACAAGAAGGCGAAGGTCCTCGCCGACACGCTCGACGAAGCGAACGGCAAGATTCTCGAATTCAACCGCACGCCCGCCCGCAAGATCGGCGAACTCGACAACCGCGGCTCACACTTCTACCTGGCCCTCTACTGGTCCGAGGCTCTTGCCGCCCAGAAGGACGACGCGGAACTTGCCAAGAAGTTCGCCCCGGTCGCCGACGCATTGAAGGCCCGCGAAGCCGAAATCGTCGCCGCGTTTGCCGCCGAGCAGGGCAAACCCGCCGACATCGGTGGCTACTACCTGCCCAAGGCCGAACTCCTGAAGAAGTGGATGCGCCCGGTTGCGGAATTTAATGCCGTAATTGACGCGCTGTAGTCCACTTGCACAAAAAAATTATATGTTTAACGGCAGAACATTCCCTTTGTGGGACTGTTCTGCTTTTTCGTCGTAGAACCGGAGGCTTGAAATGAAAGTTTCGATCGGAAAGTCTTTGTTTGCATTTGCATGCATTTTCGCTGCATTCCTGCTTGTGGCGTGTACCTCGGACCTTTCGCCCGAAGCGATTGCGCCGGATGGTTTTACCTACAGCCAGGATGAGTACGATTCTCTCGTGGCGTCGGGCAAGATGGACAAGACCGGTCATGTGATAAAGTCCTCCGCCGCTACGAAGCAGTCCAGTTCCTCGGTTGCCACGAGCTCCGAAACTGGCGGAAGTTCCAGTTCTGAGGAAGGCAGTTCCTCTTCGGGCGCTGAAGATGCGTCCAGTTCCTCGGAAGATGACGACTGGATAGAATCCTCTTCGTCTGCGGAACCTGAGAGTTCCAGCGCCTACGAGGCCACCTTCGGCGAGAACAAGTCCATTGTCGCAAAAGAAGGCGTGCTGAGCATCGGTGTGGATGCCTTTGCCGATGTGGACGATGAATATGCGGAAGATTTGGAACAAGTTAAGGAGTCCATCGAGGATTCCGAAAAGCAGGCTCCCGAAGGTTACAGCGACTTTGGCCTGGAATCTACGACAAGCGAGTTCAACTACGAGGCATACATCGATAACGAGTTTTTCTGCCTTGATAAGGAAGGAAACTGGTCCGAAATTTCGCGCGCGAAGCTGGCGGAGTTCATCCCGCACTTCAAGAATGGTGTCGACTTGGGCCCGCTTGAGGGGTTCAAGGTCAGTTTTGCGGATGCCTGCAAGGCTGTTTTTGCGCGAAAAGACGCTGAATAGTTAGCTGGTAACTCCGTCCATAATCCAAATTGGAATGCTCTAGATTGGGCGTGGTTACCTGCAATATTGTGTTTTAAACGCCAAAAAAGGCTTTTTTACAAAACCGAACCGATATGCGCTTGTGATATAGTGCATATTTTTTTTGTAGTGCACTCTTGAACCCGGTCAAAAGGTCTTTTTTTTAATTATTTTAGGCAAAAAAAGGGAATTACGATGAAAATTGCAGTCCAATCCCATTTTATTTTGTTTGTGTCGCTCCTGTTTTTGGCGGGCGCCGGCCAGTCGTTTGCCGCGTGGGACGGCAAGTCCATGGAAAAGCCTGAATCGCAGAAGATTGACGGCAAGGATTTTTACCTTATCTGTAACGAGGCGAACCTGGCGTGGTTTACCGATTCAATTTACCGCGCGGGTGGAACGGCTACGTTGAACGCGAAACTCACGAGGTCGCTGGATATGGGAGGCAAGCTCTTTATGCCGATTTCTGCGGGCATGGGGCGCAACCAGTTTGCCGGAACTATTGACGGTGACGGCTTTACCATATCGAACCTCTATATCGATGCGGGCAAGATTGCCGAAATCAAGAATCCTTTCTGCGATGCGTCGGTTGCGAATTGCAACGCCCAGAACGCTGCGTTTATTGCGGTCATGTCGGGAGGTACGGTCAAGAACCTCAATTTCAATAACCTCTATATTACCGCATCGGCGAGTGCCGGCGAAATTCTCGGTGCCCAGCAGCCGGTTTCTGTCGGCGGCGTTGTCGCCTGGCAGAAAGGCGGCACTATTGAGGGTTGTACCGTTTCGGGCAAGATCCTTACGAGCGGAAACGGTAATGGTGTCGGCGGTATCGTCGGCAATGCCTGGAATGGTACAATCAAGAACAGCCTGAGCTCGGTTTCTATTTATGCCAGCGGAAACCAGACCTATATCGGCGGCATTGCCGGGTTCATTAGGGGTAAAAATGAAAATGATAAGGTGGCTGTTGAATCCTGCGCATACGATGGATCCGCCCTTGTCAATAGTGGAGACGGCAAGTTGGGCGGTATTGTCGGCAATTTCGAGTACGGCGTCTTGAATGTCGGTGCCGCTTACTTTGACAAGGATGTCGCTTCGGAAGGCGTTGGCAAAAAGACGGATTCGCTCGAGGTGGATGGCACGACGTTGAGTGAAGAAGAACTGAATGTCGGCAAGGTTATGTGCGCGTTGAACGGTGGCGAACTTAAAGATGGCGCCTGCAGCGAGGATGGAGTCTGGTCCGTGGGCGAAGTGCACCTGGTGGTGAACGGTGTATCGCGTAACGAGAGCGGTGCGCTAATGTTCGAAGTAAAGTTCGACGCGAATGGTGGCGTGTTCCGCGATGGCGACAAGACGAGCAAGCTCTTGAAGGTCGGCGACAAGATTACGGCGACGGAAATTATTCCGCCGACCCGCGGCGATACCGTATTTGCTGGCTGGGCGCTTACAAGCGATGCCACGAAGCCGGATAGCGTGCTGGGTGTTGCCGACAAGGCGAAGACGGTTTATGCCGTGTGGAAGAAGATGTTCAAGGTGACCTTCGATGCGAACGGGAGTGCGTTCCCGGGCGAGGGTACCGTGAAATCGATGTCCAAGCTGGTCGCGGAAGGCGAGGTGATCAGTGTGGAGGGCATTGGCCTGCCGGAAAGCTATACGGCAGATGAAGTGAAGAACTACTTCAAAGGCTGGGCGTTTACGGCCGATGCGGAAGCGTCTCTGGCAACGCTCGGAGAGGCGAAGGGTGATACAACGTTGTATGCAGTGTGGACCGAGGCTCCGACCTGGACGGTAACGTTCGATACGCGCGGATTTGGCGTGAACATCGCCTACGTGCAGGATGGCGAGAAGGTGGTGCTGCCCGAAGCCCCGAAGGCTGCCGGCTACAAGTTTGTGGGCTGGTTTACCGATTCCTCGTTCGCGGAAGGTTCGGAATTCGATACCAGCAAGGTGATTGAAGAAAACGTCGTGGTGTATGCCAAGTGGAAGTTGCAGGAATACGATATCGTGTACCTTATGGGCTCGGGCGCGAACAACGAGGTGAACCCGGTTTCGTATAATGTCGAGACTCCGACCATCAAGTTGCGCTCGCCTACCAAGAAGGGTTACAATTTTGACGGCTGGTACTACGATGCCGACTTCGTGAATGCGGCGACCCAAATTACCGAAGGCTCTACGGGCAAGGTGAAGCTGTACGCCAAGTGGGAAGTGAAGACGTTCACGGTTACCTACATGGGTGGCGAATTCGCTCTGGAGATTGTCGAGCCGCAGGTCAAGGTGTTCGGCGATACGCTGAAGCTGAAAGATGCCGTGTTCACGCGCGAGGGCTACCTGCAGGATGGCTGGTCTACCGAAGATGGAGGCAAGGGCGTGTACAGGCTGGGCGTGGACTATGTGGCCGATGCAGATGTGGTGCTTTACCCGCACTGGCGGGTGGACCCGGATGCCATTCCCACTGTCGCGGGTTCGAGTGTTGCCCGCTTCAGTGTGGTGGCGCACGCGCGTTCGCTCGAAATTTCGGGTGTACGTGCCGGCTCGGGTGTAGTCGTGTACGATATGCGCGGGCATGTCGTGGCGAAGGCTACGGCAAGTGCGGGCTCGTTCAGCATGGGAACGTTTGTGCCGGGAATGTACCTGGTTCGCGTGGGTAGCGACGCACAGCGCGTGCTAGTGCGCTAATACCTGCTTTAGTCATCCTCGCAAGCCCCATTGTCATCCTCGCGCAGCATGTCGTCATCCTCGCGAAGGCGAGGATCTATTAGAAATTCTTGCTTAGTTTTAATTTAAAGTAACCCGCAATCTGTAGCGGATGGTTGAACGTGCCATCCGCCATTTTCTTTTGCAGGTCTTCGTCGGAAAGTTCGAACGACTCGATGTCCTCGGTGCTGTCGAAATGCGTTGCGCCCGCCTTCACGACCCCGTCAATGAATACCACATGGAATACGCCGCGATGCCTGTCCGGATTCACCGGGAACTTGCCGAGGTAGCGGATTGACTTGCCTTCGTCATCCTCACGAGCCCCATCGTCATCCTCACGAGCCCCATCGTCATCCTCGCGCGCCCCATTGTCATCCTCGCGTAGGCGAGGATCTATGCAGTACCCGCATTCCTCCTGCAGTTCGCGGAGCGCGGCCTGTTCCGGCGTTTCGCCCTTGTCGATGATGCCTGCGGGGAATTCGAGCGCAATTTTCCCGGTGCCGTGGCGGTATTGTTCCGTCATGACCCACTTGCCTTCTGCGGTACGCGCGAGAATCAGCACCCAGTCGGGTTGCCATAGCGTGTAGAAGTCGTCGATGACCTTGCCGTTCGGAAGTTCGCAGGTTTCCTTCGCGACCTTGAGCCAGGGGGCGTCTACCAGGTATTCCGTCTTGAGCAGTTTCCAGGGTTTCATATCATGATGCTTTCCGCCGGGATTATCCTTCAAGCTTATTCTTCAGGTAATGCCTTGCGGTCCACGTGAAATATAAAATGTCTGCGACAATGAGTGCCACGGCGCAGGTGAAAAATACCTGCTGGTGCATGCCGAAATGCCCCGCCATCGAACCGCCAGCGAGGATTCCCGCACCGATACCGATGTCCCAGCCGCTCAGGTACGTGCTGTTCGCGGTGCCGCGCTGGTCGTGGCGGGCGAGGTTCACGCACATGGTCTGGTAGCCGGGGAAAATGAGCCCGAGGCTCGTGCCAATCAGGAATGCCGATGCGAAGAAGGTGACGGACGAGTGGCTGAAGGCGAGCAGGAAGTACGCGACGATGTTGAGCGTCATGCCGGTGCCCACCAGGTGAATCAGGTAGCCGCGGTCAATCAGGCGCCCGGTCATTACGCGGTTCAAGATGAGCCCTGCCGCGATGAGCGCATAGAACCAGCCGGAACCTCCGATGCCCAGTTCCTTCGCGTAGAGCGCGATGTAGTTCGTGACGGGCCCGTAGGCGAACCCCACGAAGATGAAGTTCACGAACTGCGGGATGGCGCGGGTGAGGAAGAACCGGTCGAGCGAAAGCGGTGCGTGCGGCTTTTTCTCCTTGCGGGGAACGTTCAGGGTCTGCACGAGAACGAGCCCGATGATGCAGAGCGCGATGGAAATGATAAACACGATGGTGTCGCCGAAGGCCTCGTACAGGAACATACCCGTCATCGGGCCGGTCGCGAACGCGAGATTCACGCTAATCCCGAAATAACCGATGCCTTCCCCGCGGCGGCTTGCGGGGAGCGCGTCGATGGCCACCGTGTTGCTCGCGGTACTCGAAATCCCGAAGAAGAGGCCGTGGGCAAAGCGCACTGCGGCAAGTATCGGCAGGAAGGCCACCGTCTTGTAGCCCAAGAAGCATGCGGTAAACGCGAAGAACGTCCAGAAGTACAGCGGCTTGCGGGAAAGCGTATCCACGAGGAAACCCGCGAAGGGCCTGCAGGCGAGCGCCCCGATGGTGTAGAGCGAGATGATGAACCCTGCAGTTGCGTTGTCGGTCTGGAACTTCTCGATAATGTAGAGTGGCAGAATCGGCAACAGCTGGTAGAAACTGAAGAACAGCAAGAAGTTCGCCGCCGCGCAGGTCGTGAAGTTCCGCGTCCAGAGGGCAGGCTTTTGAGTTGTATCCGTCATATTGAATATCCCGGAGGCCAAAGATAGAAATTACTTCCCGAATAAATCAGAATGAGTCCCTGTGTCCACAAGGGTAAGTGTCAGAACGCCGTTGTTCTTTCGGTAGCATAAAAGCCAGTCTGGGCGAATATGGAGTTCTCTCGTTCCTGCGAATGCTCCCGACAGTTCGTGGTCATGAAATTTTTCGTCAAGAACTTGATCCGTCCGAAGCATCTCGACGACAGACTTGAGTTCTTCCAGAGGAAGTCCACGCTTTTGGCAACGTTTGTAGCCTTTCTTAAAACGGCTGGTCCAGATTACTTCGTAAATCATTTGTCAAGGTCCGCCCACATCTCGTTCATATCCGTATAGCGCTTGGTCTTCGGGTCGGCTTCTAGTCGCTTTGCTTCTTCGATTGCGTCTAGGAGTTCGCCGGAACGTTTCGGGTATTTCACTTCAAAGGGGAGGCCTTGCTGTAGCACCACCTGCCGCAGGAACATAGAAATTGCCTGAGACATAGAAAGCCCAAGCCCCTCAAGGAGCTTGTTGGCCTGGCTGCTCAGCTCGGAGTCGATGCGGAAATTTTTAGCTATGGTGCCCATGAACATAAATATACCTCATTTTAATTGCAAATGCAAGTGTTTGGTTGTATATTCTTGCAAATACTTTTAAAATTGTGCTCCTTGAGAGTTAGTTATTACACATTTGTGCACTACAATATAGCTTTAGAAAAGGGGATTGTCAATAGGTTTGAGCATTTTTTTGAGGAAAAAGGTTATATTCAGATTAGAGGTATTTTATGGGACTTTTAGATTCGTTCTTAAATAAGCGTATTGGACCGGTATTCTTAAAAGAATCAAGTGACTCTGAAAATTTCATTGTGAAAATGAATTCTTTACTGACAAATGCTACCGGTAGTATTAAAGAAAAAATTGAAGAACAAATAAAATATGCCGAAGCTGGTTTGCTTGGTGAAAAGCAGATTGTTTTTGAGTTGAAGAACAGTGGAATAGACATGTATGTTCTTCACGATATCTATCTTGAAAAGGGTGATTTGTCGGCGCAGATTGATTTTTTGCTGATTACAAGACGGCATCTCTATGTTATAGAATGTAAGAATCTATTTGGAAATATTGAAATTGATGCAAAAGGTAATTTTATCCGACATATGAATTTTGGCAAGGCCTACAAGAAGGAAGGACTTTATTCGCCAATTACGCAAAATCAGCGCCACTTGAATGTTTTGAAAGAAGTCCGTCGAGAGGTGAAAACTGGTAGTTTTTTGGGCTTATCTGAAAAAATATTTGATAATACTTTTGCAGAAAATTATCAGTCAATTGTTGTCCTTGCGAATCCTAAGACGGTGTTGAACAATAAGAACGCACCCAAAGAAATTAAGAGCAGGGTTATTCGTGCCGATCAGCTAGTAGCTTTTATCAAAGCGAAAGATGACACTTCGAAGGATGTTTGTTGGACTGATGCTGATATGCGTGAAACGATTCAGTATTTCCTTGACAAGAGCCTTCCCAATAAATCGGATTATTCGAAAAAGTACGAAGAGATGCTTGCTGAATGCAAAACTCAAGAGGTGGACCATGCAGGAGTTTAATAAGAGGGTAGCATAAGCTACTATATTCATTGCGCAACCCCCAAAAGGTAAAACAATGGCAAAAATCAACTATAGCTCCGAGACAAGGGAACAGGTCATCAAGCTGGTCCTGAAAGGCGAAAAGTCAGCAAACCAAATAGCCAAGGAACTCGGAATCGGGCCCAATACAGTCGGTCGGTGGGTAAACGAGTACCGCAAGGAACACAACCTGCCGAGCTACCGCGAGGAACGGCGAATCCGCAAGGTGTCCGTCGAGGAACTCGCCGCCAAGAACAGGGAACTGGAAAAACTCCTGAAGAAGCGTGAAAAGGAGCTTGCGGACGAGAAGGAGACGGTAGAGATCCTAAAAAAATCCCTGCACATCTTTATGCGACCACACGACTGAAATGCGAGGCGATACACGTGAACCGCAAGAAATACTCAGTCAGGAAGATGTGCAGAGCCCTAGGAATACCGCAGTGTTCCTACTACCAGTGGTCGCGCCAGCAGGAAAAACGTGCCGAGAAGAAGGCCCGCGAAGAACGGCTTGTCCAGAAGGTCCGCGACACCTTCGAAGAAAACCACCGCGTGTACGGTTGCCCGAAGATGCTGGCGGCACTCCAAGACAAGGGTGTCGAGGTAAAGGTGTGGAAACTGCGCCGCATCATGCGCGAGAACGGGCTCTATCCAGTCACACTCAGGAAGTGGAAACCCTACCGCAAGGGCAAATGCGACGCCATGTACAGCGAGAACCTGGTGCAGCGTAAGTTCGATCCCGACAGCCTGAACGCCGTCTGGGCCGGCGACATCACCTACGTCAAGACTACGCTTGGCTGGGTGTACCTTGCCGTGGTGTTGGACCTGTGTAACAAGGAGGCGGTGGGCTACGCCGTAAGCAAGAACATCGACACGGAACTTGTCAAGCGCGCGTTGTCCAATGCCATCATGCAACGCGGCCATCACGACGGGCTCATCTTCCATTCCGACCGCGGCGTGCAGTACAGTAGCATGGGTTACCGCACGATGCTCTCGGAGAACGGGATAACGCCCTCGATGAGCGCACCGGGCTGCCCCTACGACAACGCCTGCATGGAAAGCTTCTTCGCAAGCTTCAAGAAGGAGATGGCCTACAGGCGTGACTTCAAGGACATCGAAGACGTGCGGGAGGCCGCTTTCAGGTATATCGAGCTGTTCTACAACCGGAAACGGCTCCATAGTTCGCTGGGATACATGACTCCGGTTGAATATAGGCTGTCAAAACAGGCTGCCTAGACCACAAGGGTATACCACTTAACAAGAAAAAAGGATATATTTAACTTAACCGGTAATGAATATGGTTGTTCATGAACCCACTATTAAAAAAACTACAAATCCAAGGCAAAGCGCGTTCTAGAAAAGAAAACTGAATCTGCCGAAAAAGATGGGACGTCAAAGACTTGTCCTCGTTGTGGAAAAGCCTTGGTTTTGCGGATTGCTAAAAAAGGGGAGAACGCTGGCAACCAATTCTGGGGATGCAGCGGTTATCCAAAATGCAGGTTTATTGAAAAAGCGTGATTCACGCCTCAGGATGGCGCTTTGCGTCACTTCCTCTCGAGCATCACGATGGTTTCGAGGTGCGGGGTGCCGGGGAACAAATCGAGCGGCTGCACTTCGCGCACGCGGTAGCCGTAACGTTCCCATTCCTTGAGCGATGCGGGAATCTCGTCGGTGCCGCAGAAAATGTGGCACACGCGGATGGGTTTCCTCATCGCGAGCGCATGAATCACGCCGGGTTCGCAGCCCTTGCGGGGCGGGTCGAGCAGGATTTTTTCGGGCTCGTTCAGTACCGGCTTCGGGAGGCGCGTCTGCACGAACATTTCGTCGATCTTGCCCGCGATAAAGCGGTAGTTTTTCTTCAGGTGCTTTGCAGAAGCCTTCGCGCAGTCGATGGACGGGCCTTCCCATTCCACGCCCAGAACGTCCTTGGCGGCTTCGCCGAGCGCAAAGCTGAACAGGCCGTAACCGCAGTACAGGTCCAGGAAGTGGTCTTCCTTGCCGAGGCTGAGCATGCGGCTCGCCGCCTTGATGAGGTTGTGAATCTGGCTCTCGTTAATTTGGCTGAATCCCGTGACGGGGTAGCGCAGGCTGAAGTGCCCGAGATTCAGGCTGAGTTCGCGCGGGCCGTAAAGCTGCTTGAAGTTCAGGCCTTCGGCGGGGCGCTTCGATTCCAGGTAGTAGTCCGATTCGGTCGTGTCCACGTAGGCGTGCGCCGCGGTCACGTGGAGCGGAGATTCCTTCAGTGCGTCCGAAATCAACTTGAGTTTACGTACGATGCTCGCGTCAATCTTCTTGATGTTGAAAATCACCACGCGGTACTGGTACGTGCCGCGGATGATAATCCAGTTGAGCGCGTAGGCGAGCGGCTTGTACGCGGGCGTAATGAGTTTTTCGAACAGGAAGTCGTAAATCTTGTTGTGCTCTTCGGGTTCGAGCATGGATTCCTGGCGGTCGAACTGCAGGTTGCCCGGCTGCATGTACACACGGCGCTTGCTCGTGGTGCGGTACCCACGGGGCATGGGGCTCGCGATAACCTTCTGCGGGTTGCCGGCAAGGCGGTTCACGTCCCAGAATTCCTGGATGGCGTCGTTCTTGACCTTCAGTTCGTCCTTGTAGTCAAGCATGGCGAGCGATTCGCCGTGGAGTGAGTCAGCCTCCTTGGTGTAGCCCGGAATTTGGTGTGCGATGGCTTGTTCGAAAAACATGATTGCCTCCATGTCGGCCGTTTTTACAGAGGCAAATTTAGAAATTATTTATATTTAGACGAAAGGAGGACAATCATGATTTTCAATTTACACGCGAAACTCTTGGCTCTTTCTGTCACGTCCCTGTTGGCGCTTTCCGCTTGTGACGACGAGAGCAGTTTCGCCCCGCGTGACGATGAACCCACCTCGTCGAGCAGTGAGAGCGTCACACCGAAGTCGAGCGAAAGCGAGACAAGTGTGTCAAGCAGCAGCGTGCGTTCGTCATCCAGCGTCGCTTCGAGCAGTTCCGTGCGTTCGTCATCCTCGGCTCCGGTCGAGGATCTGTCGAGTAGCAGTTCGGCGAAGTCGAGTAGCTCTGCAAAATCTAGCAGTTCTGCGAAATCCAGCAGCAGTGCGAAGTCTTCCTCTAGCGTTACACCGAAGTCGAGCAGCAGCGAATATGTGCCATTCGATCATTCCCAAACATTGGCTGGTGCTTGGCGTATAGGTGAGGATAGATACAAAACTTTCACGGATCCGCGTAATGGCCGCAGTTATTACTACATAACGATTTATTCGGAATATAAGGGATATTCTGTTACCGTGATGGCGGAAAATTTGAATGTCGGTGAGATGGTGCTCGGCGAAAATGACCAGAACGACGATTCCAAAATCGAACGCTACTGCTACAACAATGATACCACCAAGTGCGACGAATTCGGTGGCCTCTACCAGTGGGCCGAGATGATGCAGCTGCCGAGTCGCTGCAATACTGAAAGTTGTACTGATTTGATTCAGCCGAACCACCAGGGAATCTGCCCCGATGGTTGGAGGCTGTTCACGTATGATGATTATTGTGTTGTGATGGGGTATGAGGATATCAATAATGACGGCGTAAAGGGGTTGCGCTCTACATATGGTTTTAGCGGAACGAATAGCAGCGGATTCTCCCTGACCGGAGCGGGAGTTAGAACAAAAAAGGGTGGGTTTACTCAATTGAAAAAAATTATTCAATGGGCTTATCCTGAAGAACATGAGTCCGATAAAAATTTGTATATCTATACAGGATATGTTTCTGGTTCGGATAATGATGCTCCATCTAGGGATCTGAGGGATTTAAAAAAGCTAGGACTCTCCGTCCGCTGTACTAAACTAGAAGAATAATCGAAATTTTTGAAAATAATTACAACGCACCTCGAGGTGCGCTGTAGTTGTTTTACCCTAAACGGAATTTTTCACAAATTCCACACGAAAAGTTTTAACTAAAAAGGCAAAAAACATGTCCAAGAACGTCAAGTCCAACAACAAGAACACCAATAAGTCTGCTTTCAAGGCTAAAAAGTCCACCCGCAACAATTACAAGATCGAATCTCTCGAGCCTCGCTTGATGATGGATGCCTAGAAACATCTCCTTGCAGTTTAATGCGTGCGCGCGGTTCGCGAAGGCCGAAGGGACAAATCGTCACGAGGCTTTCGCAGTACCAGCTTCGGAACGTTCCCGCGATAAACAGTCTTAGTCCGGAGGCCTTCTCGTGTTTCTTTGCGGAGAGGGGCATTTTGCTAAGCAAACAATGGAACGAAGTGATTTTGTTTGCGTGCGAAATGGACCTCGGAGCAAACTCTTTAACGAAAAGCAGGTCTGGACCTGCTTGAAAAGATCCCCGCCTGCGCGGGGATGACATTCGGGGGTTTTAGGGGGCAGAGCCACCTAGGCGAGGGGGTGGCGGCCCTTCGGCAGGCTCAGGGACCTTTGTCACTGGGACTGGCGATGGAAGCCAGGGGGAGGCTTCCCCCACCAAGATGAAAAAGCACAAAAAAAAGACCCCTCGAACGAGGGGTCCTAGAGCGGCGGACCGGGATCGAACCGGCAACCATTAGCTTGGAAGGCTAAGGCTCTACCATTGAGCTACCGCCGCAACAAGCCCAATTATACAAAAATCGGGCATTTTTTAAAGGGTTTTGTCGAAAGATATTTGAAATTTACATAAAACTTGCTAAATTTTCGCCCACATTAACAATCATACCCAAGGAGTATACTTGTTCCCTAATCCGCGCGATCGCCGCATGCCCAACCGTCCCAGCGATGGGACCCGTACCAACGAAGATATCCATATCTCCCCGATTCGTCTTGTGAAGGAAGATGGCGAGGCCATCATCATCGAGACGAGCAAGGCATTGCAGATGGCAAAGGACGCCGGACTGGACCTGGTGGAAGTGTCTCCGAATGCAAAACCGCCCGTATGCCGCATCATCAACTACGGCAAGTACAAGTTCGAGCAGGTCAAGAAGGCCAAGGCCGCTAAGGCCAAGCAGCACGTGGTGAAGCTGAAAGAAATCAAGATGCACCCGAAGACTGCCGAGAACGACTACCAGTACAGGATCAAGCAGGCGGCCGAGTTCTTGCAGGACGGTATGAAGGTGAAGCTTATCATGCAGTTCCGTGGGCGCGAGATGGCGCACATGGACTACGGCAAACGCCTGATGGAACGCGCCAAGGAAGACCTGGCACCATTCGGCGATTTGGAAATGGACTCCAGGGTGGAAGGCAACACAATGCTTTCTATCTACGGTCCTAAACGAGGTGCGGGTTCTGCCAAAAAGCAGGACCAGGCACCGAAGCCCGCAACCGAGCCAAAGGCAGCAGGTGAGGCTTAACATTAACCTACGAGGTACAAATGCCTAAAATGAAAACACACAGCGGTGCTAAGAAGCGCTTCCGCGTGACGGGTTCCGGCCACGTCAAGTTCAAGCGCGCTGGTATGCGCCACATTCAAGCCAAGATGACCACTAAGCGTAAGCGCAACCTTCGTAAGGGTGCACTCGTCAAGAAGGTCGATACCTATCACGTCAAGCGTCTGCTTGTAGTAGCATAAGGAGAGTAAGAATGCCACGCGCTAAAACCAGAGTTCCTTCCCGCGAACGCCGCAAAAAAATCCTCAAGGCCGCCAAGGGCTTCTACGGCCGTCGCAAGTCGAACCTTCGCCTTGCCATCGACGCAGTTGCTCACGCCGGTCAGTATGCCTACGCTCACCGCCGCGACAAGAAGGGCACGTTCCGCTCCCTGTGGATCGTCCGCCTCAATGCCGCCGTCCGTGAACACGGCATCAGCTACAGCCAGTTCATTTACAAGCTTTCCAAGGCCAACATCCAGATGAACCGCAAGGTTCTCGCCGATATGGCCGTCGCCGATCCGGAAGCATTTGCCAAGGTCGTCGAAGTCGTGAAGGCTGCCTAATTAGCTGACTTAGCGAAAACGCGAGAAATTCGCCCTGCTCCTTGCGAGTGGGGCGTTTTTGTTTGAATGCGCAACGTCTTGATTCAGTTGCTGTATATCGCTTGTTAGAAAATGCGCGGAGGCGCAAACCGTCTTAAAAGAAGTCGACGTCCAGTACGGTCTTCTTGCGGCCGGCGGGCTCGATGACCGCGGCGGAGAACTTTGCAGCACCGAACAGGCGGTTCACCGTAACGACGACTTCATCTTCGGTCATGGACTTGATGATTTTCTCGGAGTGTTCCATCGTGTGGAATTCCCCGAGGTGCAGCACCTGTTCCGCCATGCGGACGACGCGCTTCTCCGGGCTGTCGGCACCGAGGTACATGCCTCCCAGAATGTTCGTCTTGGTGCGCTCGAACTCGCCTTTGCTGAACCCGCGCTTCAAGAAGTTGCGGGTCTCGTTCAGCGAAAGTTCGAGGGCAGTCTTGAGCTGGTGCGGCTCGGTCGCAAGCGATACGCCCCAGTCGGTGCAGTCGCAGTAGATATCTGCGGTAGAATACACGGAGTAGGCGAGTCCCTTGTCTTCGCGAATCTTCTGGAACAGGCGGCTTGCCATGCCCGCACCCATCGCGACGTTGAAAAGCGAGAGGGCGCAACGCCCGCGCTCGTCCATCAGGTTGCGGTCAAAGCTCAAGCCCCAGAAGAGGTTCGACTGCGCGATGTCCTGCTTCTGCACGACCTTCACGCTGTTGTGTGCCCGGTAGACATCCGCGGGCAACACGCCGGAGCATTTCTTCTGCGCGAACTTTTCCGCACAAAGTTGTACGAGTTCCTCGTGGTCCACCTTGCCCGAAGCGCAAATTAGGAGCGGAATCTCGCTTATGACCTGCTCCCTATACTTGAGCATCTGCCTGTGCGTGAGCGCCTTCACCTGCTTGACGGTGCCCGTGATGGAATGCGCGATGCCGCAACCCTTGAAGTGGATTGCATTGAACACGTCGCCCACGATTTCTTCGGGAATGTCGTCGTAGCTGTGGATTTCCTCGATGATGACGCGGCGTTCCTTTTCCATCTCCTTCTTGTCCATGCGCGGGTGCATGAGCATGTCGGCAATCACGTCGACGGCGAGCGGAAGGTGGCTGCGTTCAATCTGTGCGTAGAACCCGGTCTCTTGCCTTGTGGTGTAGGCCTCCAGGTTCCCGCCCTTGTCCTCGATGGCGTGCGCAATTTCGAGGGCGCTTCGCTTTTCGGTTCCCTTGAATACCAGATGTTCGTAAAAGTGGCTCAGCCCGTATTCGTCTTTTGCTTCGTGTCGCGATCCGCGCGGCACCCAAACACCAACCGCAACCGAGTAAGCGTGCGGCATGTAGTCTGTCAGAACGATGATACCGTTATCGAGAACGGTCTTTTTAACGATTTGCTTCATTTGCGAGACTAATATAATTCTTTTTCGAAAAACTTATACGCGTCCGAATCGCCTTGTCTTGCGGAAAGGCCTGTCGCCGAAGCTGCGCTCGTCGTGATCCTTGCGGAACGGGCGGTCTTCGAATTTGCCCGGCTTGCGGTCGGCGAACATCTTCTCGCGGCGCGCCCTGCGGTTTTCGAACGGACGGTCTTCGCCGAATTTTTTTCCATGGCGCTCGCCGCGGCCAAAGTCGTGACCACCGCGATGGAACCCGCGACGGCTTTCCCTGCTTTCGCGCGGGCCTGCGGGCGGTTCGTCAGTCATGAGACGGAACTTGGAATCGTTCCCGCGGATTGTCATTCCAGACAAAATATCAAGAACTTCCTGCGGGAGCGTCTCGGGCAGTTCGACGGTACTGAACCTGTCGAAGAGCTTGATGCGCCCGATGTTGCTGCTGCTGATGTTGCCTTCGCCGGCGATGGCGCCCACAATATCCTTCGGGGTCACGCGGTCCATGCGGCCCACGCCCATGTAGTAGCGCAGGAAGCCTTCTTCCACGCCGTTGCTGCCTTCCTTGCGTTCCTTACGCAGGCGGCTCTTTTCTTCGTTCGTAAAGTCGCCGGCGGATTTATCGGAATCTCGCCCGAGGAAATCCCTGCCGCCACGGTTCTTTTCGCGCGGGGCGTCAAGCGGCTTGAGTTCCGGGAACAGCGGCTGCTTCTTCTGCCAGATTTTGATGACGGCGGCGGCGATGTCGATGGCGGAGATGGGCTCAGAGACCTCGGTCGGTGAGCTTGTCGAACCGTCCGCAACCATGCTTTCCACGAGTTCCTTGAACTTGTCCAGTTCACCAGTGGCAATCACGCTCCTGATCTTTTCCTTGAAGGCGGTGACGCGCTTGGCGCTGATGACTTCTGCCGTAGGCATTTCCATCACTTCGATGGGCTGGCGGGTGGCCTTCTCGATGGTCTTGAGCATGCGCTTTTCGCGCGGGGTGATAAAGAGGATTGCGTTCCCGCTTCGCCCGGCGCGGCCGGTACGGCCAATGCGGTGCACGTAAGATTCCGTGTCGTAGGGAATGTCGTAGTTTACCACGAGCGAGATGCGGTCCACGTCGATGCCACGGGCGGCCACGTCGGTGGCGACGACAATATCGAGCTTGCCCATCTTGAGGCGGTTGATGGTGCGCTCGCGCATGGACTGCGCCAGGTCGCCGTTGAGCGGGGCCACGTTGAACCCGCGACTTTCAAGCTTCTCGGCAACTTCGGTCGTGTTTTGCTTGGTGCGTACGAAAATCAAAACGCCGTCAAAGTCTTCGCCTTCGAGCACGCGGGCAAGCGCCTCAATCTTGTGCTCGTTCTTCACCAGCAGGTAACGCTGGCGGATGTTCTCGACGGTCGTCGTCTTGCCCTCGATGCGGGCTTCCTCGTATTCGCCCAAATGCTGGTCGATAATCTTCTTCACGTCTGCAGGCATCGTGGCGCTGAAGAGTGCGCGCTGTGCGTCGGCCGGGATTTCCTTCAGGATGGTTTCCACATCTTCCATAAATCCCATGTCAAGCATTTCGTCGGCCTCGTCGAGCACGATGGCCTTCACGCTCGAAAGCACGATGGAACCGCGCTTGATATGGTCGATGAGGCGGCCCGGTGTTGCGACCACGATGTTCGCCTGGCGCTTGAGGGCGCGCAACTGCACTGCGATATCCTGCCCGCCGTAGACGGGAACCACGTGTACTTTCGGCATCTTCACCGCATACTGCTGGATAGTTTCCGCCACCTGGATGGCAAGTTCGCGCGTCGGCGTGAGTACGAGCATCGATGTTTCGTGCCCGTTGAAGTTGAGCCTGGAAAGCAGCGGGAGCGAGAACGCTGCCGTCTTGCCGGTGCCGGTCTGAGCCGTACCGAGCAGGTTTGCTCCCTGCAACAGTGCCGGAATCGCCTTCGCCTGGATGGGGGAGGGAGTCTCGTAGTTCATCGCCTTGATGGCTTCGAGAACTTCGTCGGCAAGTCCGAGATCTTCGAAGGTTACGAGTGCTTCGTCGCTCAGATCATCGTCGGAAGATTGTTCGATATCCGTGTTGTCTTCCTCGGCAGTAGCGTTGTCATGTCCGGCTTGACCGGACATCTCCTTTTCAACAGTCTGATCCGCGCAGTCCTTCTTCGACACGGCGTATTCTTCGTCCGATGCTGGTGAACTTGCCGAACAGTCTTCGTCCAGTTCCTGTTCGACTTCACCTTCCTCGATTTCGACTTTCGTGCCGACATCGATGGCGGATTTGGGACCCTTCTTCAGCACGTCGCCTTCTTCATCGACGACTACGCCGTTCGGGTTCAGTGCGAGGAATGCTGCCTCGTCGGCTTCGTCTTCGTCCGCACCGCCAGCAAGGGCGCTTAGGAAAGCGTCCGCTTCACGTGCTATTTTGGAATTCGGGTTAATATCTTCTTCGGGAATACGTTCTTCGGTATTCTTAGTCATGATGCGCCTTCAGGACCCGTAAACTTCATCTGCGGCTCATGCCGCACTATCGATTGGTTCTTGTGCCGGTTACCCGGCTGAACCTTGAAAAGCCCCGAAGCGCACTCGCGCTCATAAACCTGAAGTCTGTTGGATCCTTTTATGGATTCGGGGCCAAATGTAGAAATAAGGCTGGTTGTTTCAAAGGGTAGACAAAAGATTAAAACTTTACTACATTATGCGAACCTTGGAGAGATGCCAGAGTGGTCGATTGGGCCGGTCTCGAAATCCGGAGACTGTCACAGGTCCGAGGGTTCGAATCCCTCTCTCTCCTTGAAACGAAAACGAGGCCTAATGGCCTCGTTTTTGTTTCAATAGGGCAATGGGTCGAACCCTCGCAGAGGGTTCGATTGACTGCGGGTGAGCGAAGCGAACCAGACGCAGTCAAGGATTACGGCCATGGGCCGTAACCCATAGGGCAACAAACGAATGTAATGAGTTTGTTGTCCTATCCCTCTCTCGAAGAGAGTGCGCTCTAGAATGCCTGGTATATCTGGAATATCGCGAGAATCTTCCCGATAATCGCCGGAATGCCCGGACACAGGAAGCACAGGATTACGCGGGTCACGCGGTTTTTCCACCAGCGCTTCACCTGCCAGATGTCGTCGGAGAGCGTCTCCATCTCGGACACGCGCGGCGGCCTCATGTACACTTGCGTAAGCGCGGTAAAGAACCCGACGCCGATAAGCGGCGTGAGCCCCGTGAACGGTGCGGCGACCAGCGCCACCAGGATTGTGAGCGGGTGCCCGCCCGCGATAATCGTGCCGAGCATGGCGCCGCCGCCCGTAAGCATCGCCCACTGCAGGCTCAGTTCGCCCGCCTTCTCGACGCCCGCCTTGTACCCCACGAAAATGATGCTTGCGACAATCGCGAGCGGGATGGCCCACCCGATAATCTTCCAGATGGGAGCGCCCTTCGGGATAACGCTGATGGATTCCTCGCTCGGGAGTTCCTTGTCGCCTTCAATGATGCCCGCGATACCCTTCATGTGGCCCGCACCCACGACGGCGACGACCTTCTGGCCCAGAGCGTTCTTGATTTTGCTCGCGAGGAACTGGTCGCGCTCGTCGATAAGCACCTGCTTCACTTCGGGGAAGCTCTTGCCGAATTCCTGCATCATGGAGTTGAGGGCGTCCTGCTCCTTGATTTTCGCGAGTTCCTCCTCGCTGATTTCCGTCTTGTCGAAGATGCTTGCGAAAAGCCCGCCCAGCAAACTGAACTTGCGGTACCAGGGCGTGCAGGCCCATGTGCGGCGGAGCGTAATCTTGATGTCGCGATCGGCGAGAACCACGGGGATTTCCTTTTCGCTTGCGAGGTCGACCGCCTCCTTGAGTTCGGACCCGGGTTTCACCCCGGTCTGTTCGCCCATCCTCTTCTGGTAAGACCCGAGCACGAGGTTCGCGATGAGGGTCGCGAGCTGCTTCTTCTTGATGACCTCCTTCAGGTCGGTCTTTTTCCAGCGTTCGGGGTCCTGGATGGACTTCGCGCGCCCTTCGTCGAGCTCGACGCAGATGGTGTCGGGTTTTTCGTTCTCGATGGTCTCGCGCACAAGTTCCTTCGATACTTTCGAGATGTGGGCCGTGCCAATAAGGACTATTTCGCGGTCATCGGAGGTCTTGATGCGGTAAATATCTGCGTTTTCACTCATATTGGGCCAGAAAATAGCAAATCTGACCTGTTTTTAGGGGTCGTAGGTGCTTTTATAGCACGAAGTTATGAATTTTTTTGTCTTTTTTTGGATATTTTGCCGAAAAAATTGTTATATATTATGTGTGGGATAATTTTTTTACGGAGGTTTCTCCCTATGAAAAAGATATTGATGGGTATAGCATTTATGGCCTTGGCACTGGTCGGTTGCGCAGGCACTTCGGACGATCCCGAAGCGCTGGACAACGCCCTTGTCGGTTTTACGTCCTGTGTACAGAGTTCCCGCTGGCAGGAAGCACTGGCCTATGTGACAGATGACGAGGCTAACCAGATTAGCCCCGACGGTTACGATTTCAAGCCGGAATACCAGGTGGCCGCTCGCCGCCTGCCGCTTTCCACCCTCCGCAAGGCCGGTCTCCAGGTCGATGGCAAGGGCCGCCTCGTGGGTATCAAGGCCGCCATGGACGAAGCCAATGAACGCTACGTCGTTTCCGAGGAACAGGCCAAGGTCGGCACGAACCTCGAAGAGATGGAAAAGAAGCGCATCCAGCGCCGTCTTGAGGAAGGCCAGAAGATTCTGCAGGAAGAAGAACAGGAAGCCGAGCAGGAACAGCAGGTTGAAGTGTTCACCAACAAGCTGACCGACGAAGAAAAGCGCAAGTACGGCAGTACCCGCGACCTCCAGGCTCCGGAAGAGTTCCACGACGAGAACACCGAGGAAGCCGAAGAGAAGATTTTCAACGGCGACTACGAGTCTGACTGATAAGTTGTCTGTAATCTTTTGTTCCCCGGCTCCGGTCGGGGTATTTTTTTAGGTAAGCATGGCTTTATTCTTTAGAAAGATTTTCCTGGTGGCGCTCTTGCCCCTGCTCCTTGCCGCCTGTGGCGGGGACTGGACCGCGGGTTCGCCGGATGCGGACGGGGCCCTGTTCAACAGGTCTTTCCGCTATTACTACGTGATGGACTGCCGCTACGACAGTTTCGGGCTGTACGACTGCAGTTACGAGGAGCCGGTGAGCCCCGCCTACACGGCTTCGCTTCGGATTGATTCCGACGGGTTCGCCTCGCTCAACCTGGACGGGCGCAACAACTTCTACTACACGGAAAGGCAGTACGGCTCGGGCCACGACGACGACGGCTCGTACTACTACTTTTACGAGGACGACTACGAGCTTTCGCTGTACAAGAACGGTTCGCAGCTGATTTTCTGGGATACGCGCGAAAATACGGCCACGGTCTACCTCTACGACCTTGAGTACTAGGCAGATATTTTCTATCTTTGCCTCCACTCATGAGTAGTTCTGAAAATTTTGTCATCGCCCTCGACGGCGGCTCGGGTACCGGGAAGAGCACCACGGCCAAGATTGTGGCCAAGACCCTCGGTATCACCTACCTGGATACGGGTGCCATGTACCGCGCGGTGACGCTTGCCGCCCTCGACAAGGGACTGCCGGCCGAGGAAGGCCCCGCGATGGACGAACTGCTCTCTAACCTCACCCTCGGGTTCGACTCCGAAAACCATATCCTCATCAACGGCGTTTGCCGCGAAAGCGAAATCCGCGGGATGAAGGTCTCGAGCAACGTGAGCATCTACTGCGCCCTCCCGTCTGTCCGCGCCGCGATGACCAAGCAGCAGCGCGACATCGGCAAGAAGCAGAGCTGCATCCTGGATGGCCGCGACATCGGCACGGTGGTATTCCCCGACGCGAAGTACAAGTTTTTCATGGTGACGGACGTGAAGGTCCGCGCCGAACGCCGCTACAAGGAACTCCTTGAAAAAGGCGAGAAGGTAACTCTTGAAGAGGTTCTCCAGAACCTGGTCGAACGCGACCGCCTGGATTCCTCTCGCGCGAACGCCCCCCTCAAGAAGGCGGACGACGCAATCGAAATTGACACTACACACATCTCAATCCAACAACAGGTTCAAAAGATTCTCGACTACGTAGGTGTAGTGGCGTAGTCCCGAGTCCTTTGATCCGCAACCCCAATTAACAATATGTCTCAAAATCTCAAATTCGGAACTCAGGAAGATCTCGCCGAAATCCTCGCCGCTCAGGGCGAATGCAGCCAGGACTTCCGCAAGGCTAACGCCGATATCTATGCCGGCATGGGCTGCCTCGAACAGGGCAAACTCGTCATGGGCAAGATCAGCCAGGTCAACGACCAGGAAGTGCTCATCGACGTGAACTACAAGTCCGAAGGTGTCATTGATCGTGCTGAATTCAAGGACACGGACTCCCTCGAAATCGGTTCCGAAATCGAAGTGTTTGTCGAGAAGCTCGAAGATGAAGACGGCCGTCTCATCCTTTCGAAGCAGAAGGCCGACTTCGTGCGCGTGTGGGATCGCATCCATGCGGCATTCGAAAACAACGAAGTCGTGCGCGGTACGCTCACCAAGCGTATCAAGGGCGGTGTGGTTGTCGACCTGTTCGGCATCGACGCCTTCCTCCCGGGTTCCCAGATCGACCTCCGTCAGATCCCGGACATCAACGCTCTCATCGGCCAGGAATTCGACCTCAAGGTTATCAAGGTCAACAAGGCTCGTCGCAACATCGTCGTGTCCCGCCGCGTGGTTCTCGAAGAAGAACGCAACAAGCAGCGTGGCGACGTTCTCGAGACTCTCGAGAAGGGCCAGGTCCGCAAGGGCCTCGTCAAGAACATCACCGACTTCGGTGCGTTCATTGACCTCGGCGGCGTAGACGGCCTCCTCCACATCACCGACATGAGCTACAAGCGCATCAACCACCCGACCGAAATGGTCCAGCTCGGCCAGGAAGTCGAAGTCATGGTGCTCGACTTCAACGACAAGAAGGAACGCATTTCTCTCGGCATGAAGCAGCTCAAGCCGCATCCGTGGAAGGACATCGCCGAACGCTACCCCGAAGGCGCTATCGTCAAGGGCAAGGTCGTTTCCATCACCGATTACGGTGCATTCGTCGAACTGGATTCTGGCGTCGAAGGCCTCATCCACGTTTCCGAAATGTCCTGGACCCAGCACGGCAAGCACCCCTCCAAGATCCTCTCCGTGGGTCAGGAAGTGGAAGCCGTTGTGCTCAAGGTTGAAGAAGATGCCGAACGCATCTCTCTCGGCATGAAGCAGCTCGAAAGCGATCCGTGGGATTCCATCGAGACCGAACTTCCTCCGGGCGCACGCGTGGTTGGCGAAATCCGCAACATCGCTTCCTTCGGCGCATTCGTCGAAATCAAGGAAGGTGTGGATGGCCTCATTCACGTGTCCGACATGTCCTGGACCAAGAAGATCACTCACCCGAACGAAATGGTCAAGAAGGGCGACAAGGTCGAATGCGTCGTGCTCGCTGTCGATAAGGAAAAGCGCCGCATTTCTCTGTCCATGAAGCACCTCACCGAAGACCCGTGGGATTCTATCGAAACCACGTTCCCGGTGGATTCCGAAGTGAAGGGCAAGATTGTCCGTATGCTCGACCGCGGTGTCGTGGTTGAACTCAACGACGGTATCGAAGGCTTCATCCCGGTCTCCAAGCTCACCGCTGAATACATCAAGGTTCCGGCCGATGCATTCAAGGTTGGCGACGAAGTCCCGGCTGTTGTGACCGAGATCGACCAGAACAACCGCAAGATCTACCTCTCCGTGGTGGACTACTTCAAGAACCGCGAATCCGCAGAACTCAAGGCTTGGATGGATTCCCACAAGCCGGGTGAATCGGGTACGACGATTGGCGAAGCTGCCGCTCCGAAGAAGAAGGCTACCAAGAAGAAGGCAGAAAAGCCGGCCGAAGACGCCGCTCCTGCTGAAGAAGCCAAGTAAGATCTCTTACTCGTATTGAAAGTCCCGCGGGCATTAGCCTGCGGGATTTTTTTATGACCGCTCGTTCGTCGTCTCGGGTGCAACCGCGACCGATTAATATCGGTCGCTTTTTGCTCACGGAATGAAATTTCTATCTTAGGGGGCATGAACCTTGCTGGAAAGAAAATCCTTCTGGGTGTTTCGGGCGGTATCGCGGTCTACAAGAGCTGCGAACTTTTGCGCCTGTTGCAGAAGAAGGGCGCCGAGGTGCGCGTGTGCATGACGGAGGCCGCGACGGAGTTCGTGGCGCCGCTCACGTTTGCAAGCCTCAGCAAGTGCCCCGTGTACCTGAAGAACGGTGCCGTGGAGGCGCGGCCTTTCCAGCATATTGATTTCCCGCGGTGGGCGGACCTCTACCTGGTGGTGCCCGCAACCGCGAACGTTATCGGGAAATTCGCCTGCGGTATCGCCGACGACCCGGTGAGCCTCTGCTTCATGAGTTGCACGTGCCCGCGCGTCGTGGCGCCCGCGATGAACGTCGCGATGTACAACAGCCCCGCGGTAAAACGCAACCTCGAGGTATTGCGTGGGTTCGAAAATACGACCGTGCTCGAATCGCCCGCGGGTGAACTTGCCTGCGGCGAGGTGGGGCAGGGAAGGCTTATGGAACCGGCGGAGATTGTTGCGTTTTTAGAGACGAAAGACGAAAGACGAAAGACGAAAGATATTGAAGGGGAAGGCCTTCCCCTCTCTGCAGCCGCTCGCGCGTCTTCCGCTACCCCTTCTAGCGGGGGACACCCCCGCAACGCCTCCGAACCGCCCGCGTTCCCTGTCGCGCAGGATATCGACCCGACTCTGGATGCAACACTCCCCGGTCATGGCAAGAAGGTGCTATTGACCGCGGGCCGCACCGAAGAGGCGATTGACCCGGTGCGCTACATCAGCAACCGCAGCAGCGGGAAGACTGCAGTGGCGCTTGCTTCCGTGTTCTACGCGAACGGCTTTCAGGTTGAAGTCGTTGCGGGTCCGATGGAGGCGGCGTTCCCGGGCGGAGTCCAGGTGACCCGCGTGCAGAGCGCCCGGGAGATGCACGACGCCGTGATGGAACGACTCGACCAGGCCGACGCCGTCGTGCATTGCGCGGCGGTAGCAGACTACCGCCCCGCCCACGCCGCCGATGCGAAAATCAAGGACAGCCGGAGCCAGCTTACCATAGAGCTCGTGCCGAACCCAAACATTCTGCGCGACTGCACCGCCGCCCGCGCATCTCGCAACCAAAATTCATCTTGCGACCAAAACGCATCTTGCAGCCAGAATGCCGGCGCATCCCATACCGGCAAAGAAGCGCCCTGCAATAAACAACAGGTCATCGTGGGGTTCGCGCTCGAGACTGACCACTTCGAAGAGCATGCCGCCGAAAAACTCGCGAAGAGCGGCGCCGACGCCCTCCTGTTGAACGCCCCGGTCGCAAGCGATTCCGGATTCGGGCACGATTGCGTGCGCTACACGCTGGTGCGCCCCGGCATGGATGTGCCCGAAATGAAGATGGGCGGCAAGGTCGACCTGGCCCAGGAAATCGTCGCATTTGTTATTGATAAACTAAGAGTATCGCGGTGAGGGAAAATGCCGGAAGAATTTGACTTTGCTGAACTTCGCAAGTATCTCCGTGGGCAGATTGACATGGGGGATTCCGAGGTGTTCCTCGATGAACCGTGGACCCTCGTGAAGCGGGCCGCCCCGGCACCGTCCAGGCCGGCAATAAACACCGCGCCTTCCGTGCCCGCGAGAAACGTGGCGCCCTCCGTGCCCGCATCTGCGCAGTTCTCTCCCGTGACAAACAATCCCGCGGCAAACGTTTCTTTCGCTGCGACAAGCGCGCCTTCCGCGATAAACACGTCTGCGACAAGCGCGCCTTCCGCAAGCGCTTCGCTGGCAGGCGAATCTCCCGCCGCTTCGCTGTTCGCCCCGACGGGCGGCCTTGCGGCTCCGGCCGCCCGCCCGGCCGTGAAGAAGACAGCCTCCGCGTTCGAATCTGCGGAATCGCTCGACGCCTTCTATGCGGCCATCAAGTCCGACGTGGTCTACGCGAATGTCGGCGACCTCGCGCTCTACGAGGGCCCCGCGAACCCGAAGATCCTGCTCCTGCTGCCCGCTCCTCCGGCACAAGGCGGCCCGTTCTTTGCTACCCCCGCGGGCGAGATGCTCGTGCGTCTCTTCGGTAGCCTCTCCATCCCGGCAGAATCGATCGGGGTCACGTTCTTCTACAAGGGCAGAACCGCGCGTAACATTCCCGCCCTGCTCGAGGCGACACTCAAGAAGATGCTTGCGAAGGAACTCTCGTTCATCGCCCCCTCGGTCATGGTCACGTTCGGGGAACCACTCTTTCACCAGGTATTCGGCAAGGGGAAGAATTTCGAGGAGCACGCCGGTACCGATATGGAATTTTCGGGCGTCAAGACGTGCTCGCTGGTCGATGCCTACGCCATGTCGCAGGATAAGCAGCTCAAGTGGGTTACCTGGAAGGTCCATATCCCGAAGAGCAGTTACTTCAAGGCGTAGCCCGCATACCGCAAGCCCGATAAAAATTATATTTCCTGTTGATTGTTATGCCAGAATTTGCAAAGGAAAATAATACTTACGAAGGTCGCCAGGTCCCGATGGATACCGATGCCGAGCGTTACTTGCTTGGTGGCATTCTCCGCGACCCGAATACGATTTCGCCCGCCATCGAGATGATTGCGGAAGACGACTTCTTTTACCTGGAACGCCACCAGTTGATTTGGCGTGCCATGAAGAACCTTTATAGTCGCGGTACGGCTATCGACATGCTCACGCTCCCGGCCGAACTCGAGTCGATGGGCAAGCTCCGCGAGGCGGGTAACCGCGAATACATTTTTGACCTGATGGAAAGCGTCGCTTCTGCGGCGAACGTGGAGTGGAACCTCGAGCACCTGCGCAACAAGCACGTGCTCCGCAAGCTCATCAAGATGTCGTCCGAAACCATAAAGCAGGCGATGGATGCGACATCGTCGCCGGACGAGGTCCTGCAATCTGCCGAACGTTCCGTGTTCGCGATTGCCGAAAAGCAGGTGAAGAACACGCTCCGCCCCATCGAGAAGTTCATGAGCCCGCTCCTGGAGCGCCTCACTACCCGTAGGGACGGCATGACCGGCGTGCCCACGGGCCTCAAGGACCTGGACGAACTCACGAACGGCCTGCAGAATTCGGACCTGATTATCCTGGCGGCGCGCCCCGGTGTGGGCAAGACGTCGTTCGCGCTCACGATTGCCGCGAACGCCGCTATCGATTACGGCAAGCACGTGGCGTTCTTCAGCCTCGAAATGGATGGCGTGCAGCTGGCCCAGCGCTTGCTGTGTTCCCGTTCCGGCGTGGACCAGAGTAAGCTCCGCAACAACAAGTTGAACTCGGACGAGATGAACCAGCTGGTGGCACACGTGGGGCCGATCAACCAGGCTCCGCTGTTCGTGGATGACAATGCCGACCTCGGCATTATGGAACTCATGAGCAAGGCCCGAGACCTCAAGCGCAAGGGCGAACTCGATATGCTGATTATCGACTACCTGCAGCTGATGAAGACGGGCAACGAGGAAAACCGTGCCGTCGCCATCGGTGCAATTTCGCGCGGCCTCAAGATTTTGGCGAAGGAACTGCAGATTCCGGTCATCGCGCTTGCCCAGTTGAGCCGTAAGGTCGAAGAGAAGGGCCGCGACAGGCCCCAGCTCAGTGACCTTCGCGAATCGGGCTCTATCGAACAGGATGCCGATATGGTGTGGTTCGTGGAACGCCCCTACGTGCGCACCCACAAGGAAGAAGAAAAGAACAAGGCGGAACTCATCGTGGCGAAGCACCGTAACGGTTCGGTGAGGGATATCCCGCTCACGTTCATTCCCGAATGCACTACGTTCAAGGACGGCTTCGACGATTCCGGGATGGTTGGCGGAGAGGAACAGGATTACAGTTACGGCGACGACGCCTCGTTCTCGGGCCCCTCTGACTTTGGAGGGTATTAGCGATGCCCTTGCTGCTCAGGCCCATTGCGTGGATAGGTCGCGTCATCGTGGACGGCATCTCGAGCATTGGCGAGGTGCTGTGCATATTGCTGTTGACGCTCAAGCAGATGCCTCACGTGTTCAAGAACCCCGACCTTGTCGTGAAGCAGATGGTTTCCATCGGCGTGTCTAGCCTTCCGCTTTTGTTTGTGACGTCCATCTTTACCGGCATGGTGGCGACCGTTTGCGCCGAGTTCGAGTTCCAGAACCTGGTGGCCGACAAGTTTGTGGGTACTGCCGCCTGCAAGATGGTGCTTATCGAACTTGGACCCCTGCTTACGGCTATCGTGCTTTCGGGCCGCGTGGGCAGTGCCGTTGCCGCCGAACTTGGCAGCATGAAGGAGAAGGAGGAACTCGCGGCCTACACGGTGCTCGGTCTTGAGCCCTACCGCTACCTCGCCCTCCCGCGCTTTGTCGCCTTCATGACGATGATCCCGTGCCTTACCGCGATTTCGAATGCTCTCGCGCTTATCGGTGGCTGGATCGTGTGCGTGCTTGGCCTAGATATTACTACGTACACTTACACTACCGGCATGCAGTACCTGTTCGATTCCATGGACCTTTGGTCGGGCATGATAAAGTCGCTCGTGTTCGGCGTGATTATTTTTGTGCTGGGCTACTACCACGGGATTAACGCCCAGGCCGGCGCCCGCGGTGTGGGGCTTGCGACCATGAACGTCGTGGTCTCGAGCTGCCTCATGATTCTGATTTCTGACTTCATTCTCGATGCCATCATGTTCTTCTAGTTTTGCAGGTGATATATGCCAAACGTAAAGATTGACCCGAACGACATTGCCATCAGGCTCAAGGGACTCAAGAAATCCTTCGGCCCGCAGACCGTTCTCGAGGACGTGAACCTCGATATCCGGCGCGGCGAGACGATGGTCATCATCGGAAAGTCCGGTGGTGGAAAGTCGGTTATTCTTAAGCACATGATTGGCCTCTTGCAGCCCGATGGTGGCGAAGTGTCCGTCGACGGTGTGACCATCAGTACCCCGAAGTTCTTCGACACGCATACGATTCGCCGCAAGATGGGCATGCTCTTCCAGATGGGCGCGCTCTTCGATTCCATGAACACCGGCGAGAACATCGCGTTCGCGTTGCGCGAGCACCACCCGGAACTTTCCGAGAAGCAAATCCAGGACGTGGTGACCGAGAAACTCCAGATGATCAACCTCGTGCCCGAGTTCCGCACCAAGATGCCGAGTGAACTTTCGGGCGGTATGCGCAAGCGCGTGGCGCTTGCCCGCGCGATTGCCTTGAACCCGGAAATCCTCCTGTACGACGAACCGACGACCGGCCTTGACCCCATCACGAGCGACGTGATTAACGACCTCATCCTCGACATGCAGAGCAAGCTCGGCGTGACCTCGGTGGTGGTGACCCACGACATGGTGAGCGCCTTCAAGGTGGCCGACCGCATCGCGATGCTCCTGAACGGGCGCATTATCGAGGTGGGTACGGTGGACGAAATCAAGAACACGAGCAACCCCTATGTGCACCAGTTTATTACCGGCCAGCGCAAGATTTCGGTGGACGAGGAGCAGTAGTGCGTGTTTTTGGGGAAAAAATGGGCTTTTTTGCGTGTTTTCGTTCACAAAAAAAGGATTTCCGTTACCCCTTTTGCAAATAATAATGTAATTTTCTAGGTAGAAAAAGAGGTTTTTTATGAAGAAGAAACTTTTGATAAGTTTATCGTCGTTCGGCTTGGTGGCCGGATTTTGGGCCTGCGGTGATGGTACCGTGGAACCCCTGAACGAAGAAACTGACGGATATGTCAGGGCAATGCTCGAAACGCAGTCTATCGACTTCGCTAGCCAGGTTGCCGATGCCAAGAAGAACTGTGCCGCGGATGTCATTTGCGAAAACGAGATGGCGAAGGCGCAGGGTTCGGCTATCCTGATTGAGTCGTCTGCCGCCCCGACCCCCGAATCTTCGGACGGAATCCCTCAGCCGGTATCTTCGTCTTCTTCAAGGGATTTTTTCAATAACTTCTCCTCAAGGGGCCCCATCGGCCAGCAGAGCTCGTCGTCCGTAGCTCCGGTCGTAGTCGAGTCTTCGTCGTCGGAAGTGAAAGTGCCGGCGGGACAGTATGGTACGTGTGCTCCAAGTAAGGCGACTGCCGAACTGAATGAAGAAGTGACTTGGACATTTACGTTCAATACGCAGGGCTCCGGGTTGCAGCCTACGGATATTATGAATGCGAGCTTTGCCTGGGCTATGCCTGACGGAACACCGGAATCGGCTACGGGTCAGAAGAGTGCTAAGACGAAATATGCTGTATCGGGACCTAAAACCACGACTGTTTCTGTAACGGCTGGTGGAGCTACGCAGGAAGTCTCTTGCTCACCTTTGAACGTAAACGGAGCCCCGATTACGGGTTGCAAGTGCATGCCTACGAACATACAGCCTGATGTGTCGCAGGGCGAATCTGCTACGTGGACTGCTTCGGGATGCACGACAACGGCTAATATTACCGGTTACACATGGAAGGGCGCAACTGCCGATGCTTCGGGTCTTGTCGCAACAGCACCTGTTACGGCTAAGGGCGATGTTGTTACTGGTGTTTCTTTCACGGTGGCGAATGACGACAATACTAAGGTGACTGTCGCGTGTGAAGATGCCAAGGCTATTGACATCACCTCTCCGGACTATCTGTTGGAAGTGACTGGTGGTCAGATTTCGCAGGATAAGATTGAAGTCCTGAATGAAGGCTGCATTACGGTCAAGGGTACGTGGGACAACCAGTACTACACACCGACCATAACGGTTGTCTGTGATGCAAGCGGTAGCAATGTGTCCCTGAAGATTACCTATGGTTCTGCAACTCCTGTTACGGGAACTGGAGCCTATGGCGTCAACAACATCACCATGCCTTTGGGTAAGGCACAGGCTGGCGCAATCGAATACAACAATGTTTGCATTACGCTTTCCGGCGCTGAATCTGCCAAGTGTGGCTTGGGAACGCAGGGCTAATACTAGTTTTACTTGAAAACAAAACCCGCTCATTCGAGCGGGTTTTTCTGTATCATTCCGTTGGCAAGAGTGTGTCTATGGATACACTTGCAGCTTCGGTGCTTCGGTATGACGAAGGGTCACGGGTCGATATTGGCTTACATGAACCAGTAGCCGACGCCGACCTTGAAGGTCATCTGCTTGCCGCCGTCCATCGATTCAATCAGGTCGCTTTCGCAATCGGGGTACATGTCGCTGAGTCCGAGCATGAAGGCTGCGTCGATGGAGAGGCGTTCCATAATAAAGAAGCCTGCCCCGAAGAGGAGCCCGAACGTGAACCCGGCCTGTTCGATTTTCTCGTTGAATTCCATGCTCGTGGTGCCAAGTCCGCCACCCATATCGATGTCCTCTTCCAAGGTGACCTTGGAACTGAGGTTCAGGGTGAGCTGCACGCCAGCCGCGATGTAGAGCATGTCCAGAATAGTTGCGCGCATCGTGAGCGGGATTTCAAGGTCCATCTGCTTGAACACGCGCTCGGCGGCCTCGTCGCTTTGGGTGAGGGCCGCAAAGTGGAAGTTCAGCTCGGGCACGAACTGGAGGTAGTCCACCATGGGGATGCGTCCGCGGATACCCGCATCGAAGCCGAAGCCGGCCGGGGCGTCCGTCTCGTCACCCATGTTCCAGTCCTGGGCGAGTCCGTTCAAGAAACTGTAGTTGAAGTCGATGTGCGCGCCGACACCCATCTTGGAGTTGAGCGTGTTTGTTTTTTGCGGGGCGCTTGCCGTGTTTTCTGCGTAGGCATTGTCGCCTGAGTCGTATGCGGTGCGGGTGTCGGCCTGTTCGCTGGCTGCGGGGGCGGGTTCGCTGGCCGTCTGGGCGGTAGTTTCGCTCTGTGGTTCTGCGGCCTCGCTGGACTGTTCGGCAGCTTCCTCTGCGGGCTCGGCTTCCTCAGCTTCGGTTGCTGAGCTTGTCGAAGCATCGGTCTGCTCGTCTGCGGGCCAGGCGTCTTCCTGTGCGACTGCGAGCGAGGTGGCGAGGGCGGCTGCCGCGATAATCTTGGATATATTCATGGATTCCTCCGTTATTTTGCGGTAAATGTAATAATTTCGGCAGAAAATGGGCGGGTCTTTAAAAAAAGTCGTTGTGGACCATGCAGGAGTTTAATAAGAGGGTAGCATAAGCTACTATATTCATTGCGCAACCCCCAAAAGGTAAAACAATGGCAAAAATCAACTATAGCTCCGAGACAAGGGAACAGGTCATCAAGCTGGTCCTGAAAGGCGAAAAGTCAGCAAACCAAATAGCCAAGGAACTCGGAATCGGGCCCAATACAGTCGGTCGGTGGGTAAACGAGTACCGCAAGGAACACAACCTGCCGAGCTACCGCGAGGAACGGCGAATCCGCAAGGTGTCCGTCGAGGAACTCGCCGCCAAGAACAGGGAACTGGAAAAACTCCTGAAGAAGCGTGAAAAGGAGCTTGCGGACGAGAAGGAGACGGTAGAGATCCTAAAAAAATCCCTGCACATCTTTATGCGACCACACGACTGAAATGCGAGGCGATACACGTGAACCGCAAGAAATACTCAGTCAGGAAGATGTGCAGAGCCCTAGGAATACCGCAGTGTTCCTACTACCAGTGGTCGCGCCAGCAGGAAAAACGTGCCGAGAAGAAGGCCCGCGAAGAACGGCTTGTCCAGAAGGTCCGCGACACCTTCGAAGAAAACCACCGCGTGTACGGTTGCCCGAAGATGCAGGCGGCACTCCATGACAAGGGTGACGAGGTAAAGGTGTGGAAACTGCGCCGCATCATGCGCGAGAACGGTCTCTATCCGGTCACGCTCAAGAAATGGAAACCCTACCGCAAGGGCAAATGTGACTCCATGTACAGCGAGAACCTGGTGCAGCGGAAGTTCGATCCCGACAGTCTGAACGCCGTCTGGGCCGGCGACATCACCTACGTCAAGACTACGCTTGGCTGGGTGTACCTTGCCGTGGTACTTGACCTATGCAACAAGGAGGCGGTGGGTTATGCCGTGAGCAAGAACATCGACACGGAACTTGTCAAGCGCGCGTTGTCCAATGCCATCATGCAACGCGGCCATCACGACGGACTAATCTTCCATTCCGACCGCGGCGTGCAGTACAGTAGCATGGGTTACCGCACGATGCTCTCGGAGAACGGGATAACGCCCTCGATGAGCGCACCGGGCTGCCCCTACGACAACGCCTGCATGGAAAGCTTCTTCGCTAGCTTCAAGAAGGAGATGGCCTACAGGCGTGACTTCAAGGACATCGAAGACGTGCGGGAGGCCGTTTTCAGGTACATCGAGCTGTTCTACAACCGGAAACGGCTCCATAGTTCGCTCGGTTACATGACACCGGTGGAATATAGGCTGTCAAAACAGGCTGCCTAGACCACAAGGGTATACCACTTAACAAGAAAAAAGGATATATTTTAACTTAACCGGTAATGAATATGGTCGTTCATGAACCCACTATTAAAAAAACTACAAATCCAAAGTCCGTTTGGGTAAAAAGACAGATGTTTACTTTGTGTGCGAAGATAATGCATGGCGTGAGGCGACAACGGACGAAGAACGCGAATGTCGCGAAAATGGCGTCTGCAATATATCCAGATGTACACAGAGAAAGGAAGGCAAGTTCAAGGAAATCGATGGAAAACAACAGGTGTGCAGTTATTTGGACGCAAATGAGTATGGGTGGAAAGTTGCCAACTGTGCTGAGATAAAGACTGGTCAAAAAAAGTGTGTGAATGACGATTTGGTCTGGGCTTGCGAGGATTATGGCAGTTTCCTGATTGACTATTTCTGTGCGGGTGAATGGATTCCTGTATCTAATCCTGATGCTTATACCCCTGCAAATTGGAGCAAGAAAAGGGCGGAGTACTACACGCAAGAAATGCACCCCGATGCCGTGTATGGTGATGATTTAGTTGATGCTCGCGATGGAAATGTCTATAAGACAGTCTTTATTGGCGGTAAGCGCTGGATGGCAGAGAACTTGCGGTATGCCGATAGTGTCGAAACGCCGAATATGAAGTCTATACACAGAAGTAGCTGGTATTCTGATGATGTCAAACAATTCTCTTGCGATAATCAAGATAATCAAGGATGCAAATACAGCTGGACCGCAGCATTGGACATTGATTCTAAATGGCAATGGATAGATTCGCCCACACTTCCAGAACACACCCCTTCGTCTCTGATGCAGGCTCCGCATCGTGGAATTTGCCCGGAAGGCTGGCATGTTCCTGATACTACGGAATGGAAAATATTAGGGGACATCGACGCTGTTGCTTTGCAGATGAGGGGCTTCCGCTATTGGAATAATGCTACGGATGCAAGCGGCTTTTCTGCTCTGCCGTCTTGTTACTATAGTGATTGCTCGAGTTCCTATTGGAGTATTTCCGAAAATGAAAACGTAAATGTCTACATCTGGAAGATAGAAAACGAAACAGCAGCATTTTATGAATGGGGCAAGGGAGACCTTTTGCCAATCCGCTGCATCCAAGACTACCCCGTAGAACCTTAACACTCTTCCACTCACCTTAATAAACAAGGAACACCACCATGAACCCCATAAAAAACACCCTTATGTCACTCTGGAGCCGTAAGGCGATAGAGTCCAAAATGATAGTGGCGATAGCATCCGTTGCATTCCTTCTCTCCGCTTGCGGCGAGAATACCACGACCGAAAAAATTGTCGAAGTCGCGGGCTCTGGCGTTGAAGTCGTGACGGATGTGTCGCTGCTGCCGCCCTGTTCTGCGACTAACGAGGGCGAACTGGTGTGGGTCAGGAATGAGGCTACTCCGCGCATGTGTTCTGCTGGCTTGTGGTATGCCATTGCCGAAGGGAGCGTGGCTGCGACTTGCTCTACTCAGCCGTTGCTCGATGGTGGCGGCGTGAAGATCCTTTGTGGCGGCGATTCCATTGGCGTTGTGCTCAACGGCAAGGATGGTGCGCAAGGCATCCAGGGGAAGCCGGGCGTTCAAGGCAAGCAGGGTGTTGCCGGTAAGGATGGTGCTGATGGTGCGCCGGGTGCCGATGGCAAGGACGGCGAAGATGGTGCAGATGGTAACGATGGCGCTCCAGGTGCGGGCTGCTCAATGGAAAAGATTGACGAGTTGTCTGTCCGCGTAACCTGTGGCACGGAATCGACTGTCCTTTATGTCGGCGAATTGCCCGATACCACGGGGCAGGGCGAGGTTGTCCTTGACTCTGAAAAGATTGCAATTTCTTTGGACGAAGTTTCCGGCGTAACGCAGAAGGGCCCGTTCCTGAGCGGTTCAAAGGTGCTCGTGCGCGAAATGGAAGACGGACGCACCCTGACGCAGACGGGTAACAGCTTTAACGGCAAGATTTTGAACGACAATGGCGAATTTAAAATTAACGCCCGCATGCTCGTGAGCCAGTACGTGATGCTTGAGGCGTCGGGCTACTACCGCAACGAAGTGACCGGTGAAAACTCGAACTCGGAACTTACGTTGTTTGCGATAACGGACGTGAACGACCGAAACATCGTGAACGTGAACCTGCTGACGCACTTGGAATACGAACGCGTGATTTACCTGGTGACGCAGAAGAAGATGAAGGTCCGTGCCGCCAAGAAACAGGCGCAAAAGGAAGTATTCGGTCTCTTGAACATTGACGCGACGGACTTCAGCAACTCCGAAGACCTGAATATTGCAGGGGCAAGCGACGAAGACGCTGCCCTGCTTGCATTCTCCATCATATTGCAGGGCGACCGCAGCGTGTCGCAACTTTCTGAACTTTTGCAGAAGATTGCAACCGACATGGAGACGGACGGCGTTTGGGACGATGAAACCCGGCGTAGCGAACTGGCCGACTTTGCCGCCGCCATCGACAGCAGCGACCGCATTCAGAGAATACGCACAAACGTGGAAGGCTGGGGACTTTCGAGCATCGTGCCGAACTTCGAGAAGCATGTGCGCAAGTTCTGGACGACCGAATTCGGCATGGGCGAATGCAACGACGAGAACATCGGCAAGGTGGTTGCCGCCAACAAGGGTATTGCGACCCGCCGATACATTTGCCGCGCGGATAGCTTGTGGCATGTGGCTAGCGACTTCGAGAAGGATACCTACCAGTGGAAGGACTCTACCGACGGCGCGCTCAAGGCGGGTGCGATTACGGGGAAGACTTACGTGTTCGACTCGACCGGAGTGCGCAACGGCGGCGTGAAGGGCTGGCGCGATGCTGCCTACCTTGAAGGCTTATATGGCGGCTGCAACAAGAAGTTGTATGGAGCATTCCGCTATGACAATAAGCAGGGCGGCTATTACCAGTGTCAGGAACAGGCGCACGACTGGGTGCTGTTCAAGAACGACATCATGATTGATACGCAGTTGTGGAGCGAAGGCGAGGACGGCTATGCCAAGTGGGGGGATTCCATCGGCGTGGTGACACCTGGTAGCAAGAATTGCTATGTCTATGATACGAGTGCGGCATATAGAGGTTGGCGCGCGGGAACGAATAACGACTGTTCTCTTGGCTTGCTTGGGTGCACTGACGGTCGTGCGGGGCGTATGCTCAAGTCGCCGGAAACGGGGGACTACTACAACTGTGCGAATAAAACATGGACAAAGGTGAAGGACCGCATTTTGCTCAATACCAATGGCTGGGATTGCCTGGATAGCAATGACGGTGAAATTAAAGCCGGCTTGGTGCATGACGCTTATTTTGTGTGTGAACTTAATGTATGGCGCGAGGCGACAATTGAAGAAGAAACGAATTGCAGAACGAATGGTACTTGTCAAGCTGAAAATTACTGTACATATGAAAAGAGCGGAATTTTTGATGAACGAGATGGAATTATCTATGTATGTGCTGATTATGATTGGCTTGAGACAAATTGTGCCGAGAAAAAAGTAGGAATTGCGTGTTTTGATTATAATTCTTATATACTTGAAGGATACTATCAAGTGTTGCAAGATTCTGTTGTATGGAATTGCGAAAGTGTTGGAAACATTGAAATAGATTATGTGTGTAAGGGCGATAGATGGCACCCTGTGGAAAGTCCTTATGACTATACTCTTGAACAATGGAATAAAAAGAAGGCCTTGTATTACACGTCGGAAAAGCATCCAGATGCCGTCTATGGTGAAGACCTGATTGATGACCGCGATGGTAAAGTCTATAAGACGGTGATAATTGACGGCAAACGCTGGATGGCGGAAAATCTGCGTTATGTAGATAGCTTGCACTCGGTAAATCTAAAAGGCGGAGTCTCTTGTTCTGGCGGTCTCTATACTGGTATTAAATATAATTGTGAAATTGGTGGTGTAGGTTACGTTTGGACTGCAGCAATGGATATTGATTCGAAATGGGTCCGTGGAGACGCTCACGCAGGTTCTGTTGTTAAACATCCGCATAGGGGAATTTGCCCTGTAGGATGGCATGTTCCTGACAGCACTGAATGGATAAACCTTGGCAAATCTAACGCTGCGACATCGCTACAGGCTGCTTTGGGCGTCTGGAAAAGTGAATCATACGGCGACGTTTGGGATGGGGCGACTGATGCCTCTGGCTTTTCTGCTTTGCCGATTTTTTGGGGCATGTTCTGGAGTTCTTCTGAAATCAACGGCGATGATATAGGCCGTTGGTATTTGCAAGCGGATACCTCGACATTCGGTTATACGAGGAAAATCTACAACAATGCATACCCTGTCCGTTGCGTCGAAGACTACCCCACAGAACCCTAACAAAAGGAGTAAATCATGACACCGCTATTCGTCATTCTCGTTGCTGTGGCATGGGCCGGCATTCTCATTCTTCTTGTTTACGGGAAGGACGGTGTCTCCATGGATTTCAAGCTGCTTTCAGATATCCGCCACGACGACTTCGACGGAAGGCTTGAAAGTGCCCGCAAGCGGAATGACGAGTTCGTGCAGATTATGCGCGATGCCGATGCGAAAGTTCCAAAGGAACGGAACTTCTTCGGTTGGCGATTTTCCAAGGGAGGGCAGTCGCCTACGGATACGCTCCTTTCGGAAGCCCGCGAAAACCTGAAGAACTCGTTCGACCTTCGAGGTCAGGAAAACCAGTCCGTTTTCTCGATGACGGCGGTTTTCTTGGGCATGGTGTCGGCATTTATCTACCTCGCAAAGCAACTGATGTATATGGATTGCATTGGGTTCTTTGTGCTGTTCCTTTCGGTTGCGTTACCTGCGCTGTTCTGCATTGTCGTATCTTCGACCTTCTTGCTGGAATCGTTCAAGCTTACATACAAGATTCCCGATTCCGCCGATGACGGCGTAAGGTTTCTGTTGCAGGGCAAGGATGCCGATGGTCGAAAAATTCCCGATTCCGAAAGCCATGACCTTGCATCCGAAATCAAATACAGGCTCATTGCCGAAAGTGCCGCTCGCTCGCTTGTCAACAGCGAATCGAATAAACTAAAATCACGCTGTTGGGCCACTTCACGCAAGTACATGAAAGTCGGCGGCATTTTCCTGCTAGCCATGCTCATAACCGCAGGGGCCTTTAAAGTAAGCATTTCCCCTTCCGGCGACATGCTCAAGCAAATTTTTGGCTGCTGCTAGCCCGATTTTACTCTTCCGCAACTTTCCATTCGCCGAGGGTGCGCCTTTCGGCGTCAAAGCTCACGCCAATCTTGAAGAGCCTTTTCGGCATTCCGTCCAAGGCTTGGTTTGCGGTATAGGGGATTAAATATCCTTTATCATCAATCTGTTTCAAAGCGTCATCTGCGGTGCCGTTCTTGTTTAATTTGAACTCGAACATATAGACCGCATCGGCAGTCTCGACAACGGCGTCGCTGTTGCCCTTAGAGAATTTCCGGCGGGGATTTACGCTGGAATAACACCGCAGAACTCTAATCTGCGTTGTCACTCTGTAGTGTTTGGCTTTCTTTTTCTGCCCGAATTTTCTGCGATTCCTTCAACACCTCGTCCAACGTAAAATCTTCCTGCGTAAAGAAAAAGGTGTTCTTGCCCAAGTCTTTGAGCGAGGCTCCGAAGTGGTAGGCCGTATCGTCGATAAAAAGGAATCGGTCGTGCATTCCGTAACTAGGCAAAACTTGCATCGGGCTGTCGGGATATTGCTCGTTGTAAGTTGCCAAGTCTACATCAAGAACCTTGCTCTTGTCATAGGTGTAAATAGTCACGGAAACGCCTTTTTCCCGCTTGAGCATCATGGTCAGAGTCTTCTCGGTCACATACCTATCGACAAGGACGATTCGCTTTTTAGCCTGTCGTATTAATGCGCACACGAAAACATAGGCGTCAAACTCTTGATTGTTGTAGTAAAGGCCCTTGGACTTGAGTTCACCGCGGTCCATTGCTTCAAAAACTTCGTCGAACTTGCGGTCATATTCAACGTTTTTACGATCTTGGTCGAGTAGTTTCGCTTCCACGTTTGAAAGCCGGTTGACGAGACCTCCGTTACCCATCATAATATGCCGCAATTGTACGGACGCCCGCATGATGGCGATGTTGACCCTGATTGCGGACTCGCTTTTTAGGACTGAAGATAGCATCGCTACGCCCTGTTCGGTGAAGGCTAAAGAACGGTATTTTGTGTGTTTTCCCTTTAAATTTTGCCCCTTTTTCTCTATGGTCGCATTTTGCGACCTTAGAAGTTGCGATTCCTCTAAAGAGAGTTGTATGCAGAAATCCTCAGGAAAACGCTCGATATTGCGCTTTACCTGCTCATTTATACGCTTCGTTTCCACCCCGTAAAGCGTCGCCAAATCGCGGTCAAGCAGCACCTGCTTGCCCCGAATGACTTGAATCATCTTTCCTACGCCTGACTCCACGAGCGGGTTTGCCGTTGCAATTCCCATTTTTTCTTTGTTTTTGTCCATATTTCCTCGTTTAAACAAAAAAAGACCGCATCCATATAATCCTCAAATACGAGAATTGATGATTATATGAATACGGTCGTTGGCAGGGATTGCCCGCCCACTATGTTTGCAGGGTAGAATATACAAAAAAGATGTGCAAGAAGACAAGGGGTGGACATGGGGGAGAATTGATTGAGCGGAAAATGATTTTTCGTGCGGCAAATAATTCAGCAATCATTGCTTGCTAAATTTAAAAACGAGATTGCAAAGATTCAGCAGGCGCGGCTTTACGCTCTAGGCGTTCGCCTAATGTTTTTCTATATTTTCGCCTAATGAAATTACCTGTCGTATGCATTATCGGGCGCCCGAACGTGGGCAAGTCCTCGCTTTTCAACCGCATCCTGGGGCGGCGTGCCGCTGTCGTTTCTGACCGTGACGGCGTTACCCGCGATAGGCATTACCAGACGGCGAACTACAAGGGCCACGAGTTTACGGTGGTCGATACGGGCGGATTCTTGCCCGACGATTCCATCGACGTGCTGGCCGATAGCGTCCGTGCGCAGATTTTCAATGCGGTCGAGGAATCCGACCTCGTGCTCTTCATGGTGGATGTCCGCGTGGGCATTACCAAGCTCGACCAGCAGTTCGCGCGCCTTATCCGCAAGCTCGACAAGAAGGTGATTCTTGTGGCGAACAAGAGCGAGCAGCAGGGCGACCGCCAGGAAAGCTACGAGTTCCTCAAGCTCGGTTTTGGTCAGCCCCGCACCATCAGTGCGCTTACGGGCTATGCCTGCCTCTCGCTCCTGGACGAGGTTGTCTCGATTCTCCCGACGCCGGTGCGTGGCGAACGCAAGGAAGAACGCCCCATCCGTTTCGCGATTCTCGGCCGCCCGAACGCGGGCAAGAGCACGCTGTTGAACCGCCTGCTGAACGAAGACCGCGCGGTGGTCTCTGACATTCCGGGTACGACCCGCGATTCCATCGACTGCGACTTCATTGTCGATGGTCAGAAGTTTGTGGTGACCGATACTGCGGGCCTCCGCAAGAAGGCGAAGGTCGAGGACGAAGTCGAAATCTTTAGTAACATGCGCACGCTCGAAAGCATCCGCCGCTCCGACCTCTCGGTATTGATGGTCGATTGCACCCGCGGGCTCGAAGTGCAGGACTTCCGCATCATTACCGAAATCCGCAAGGCGGGTAAGGGTCTGGTGCTCGTGCTCAACAAGTGGGATATCTATCCGGACAAGACGGAAAAGTCCTTCGACCGCATGGTGAAGGAAATGCTCGAACGCGAGCCGATGCTCGAGTACGTGCCGATTATTTCTGCAAGCGCCAAGGAAGGCCAGCGCGTGAACCGCATTGTGCAGGCCATCCAGACGGTGTATGCCAACTGCCGCCGCGTGCTTGGCCGTGACCGCGTCGCCGAAAGTTTTGCGAACTTCTTGCAAGAGAAGGCGCCCCCGAGCCACAATGCCCGCGTGGTGTCGCTTACCCGTGCCTGCCAGGTGATGGTGGAACCGCCCGTCATCGCTATCGAGACGCGCACGCCCGAACTCGTGGACGAGTCATACAAGCGCTACCTGCTCAAGAAGTTTTATGAGGAATTCCAGTTGCAGGGTGCGCCCCTGCGCCTGAATTTCGATCAGAAGTTAACCCTCAGAAAGGATGAAGAACTTGAACAGTTTACTGAGTCTTCCAATAGCGTACTTGCTGGGGTCGATCCCCAGCGCGATCTGGATCGCAAAACTCGCAAAGGGAAAGTCGTTCGACATTAGGGATTACGGCTCCAAGAATGCGGGCCTCACCAACACGTTCCGAGTGCTCGGCTGGAAACCGGCGCTCCCCGTGGTATTCATGGACTTGCTCAAGGGCTTCTTTGGCCCGTGGATTGCCATGCGCATGTGCGAATCCCAGGTCGCTGCCGGCGGTGCGGACTATTCCCACTGGGTTCCGCTTGTCGCGGGTATCCTCGTGATTCTCGGGCACAGCTTTACCTGTTTCGCGGGTTTCCGCGGTGGCAAGGGCGTGCTTGCTGCGCTTGGCGTGTTCCTCGCGCTCTGCCCGATTACCGCTCTCTCGGCTTTTGGCGTGTGGATTGTCCTCACGGCTTCGACCAAGTACGTTTCGGTAGGTAGCATCGGTGCCTGCGTTGCCCTCGGCGCCCTGGGCGTGATGGGGTACCTCAAGTTGCCCTTCCCGCCCGACGATATCAACCTCGGGCTCATGATTACCTGCCTTCTGGTAGCGGTTTTCGTGATTGTGAAGCATAAATCCAACATCAAGCGCCTTTTGAACGGCACCGAGAACGGTTTTGGCAGCAAGCGCAAGACTCCGAAGGCATAAATATTGTAGATTGTTGTAAGAATGATTGTCAGTGTCATTCTGAGCGCAGCGAAGCGGAGTCGAAGAATCTAAAAAGACCCATTCGACTTCGCCACGAAGTGACTTCGCTCAGGGTGACACGCAAGAGATTAGGAAAGATAATATGAAGGTTACAGTTTTAGGTACTGGTGGTTGGGGCCTGACTCTCGGTCAGGTGGTCTATGAAAATAAGTGCGAAGTTTCGTTCTGGACAAACTCGCAGGCCGAAGTTGATCTGCTTTCGACGGAACATCAGTACAAGGACAAGCTCCCCGGCGTAATCTTCCCGGCGGATTTCAAGTACACGACCGACATGAATGCAGCCCTCGACGGCTGTGACATGGTGCTTATCGTGGTGCCGTCGCAGTTCATGGGTGGAGTCGCGAAGAACCTGGGCAAGTGGACTCCGGCGAAGGGCAAGGAACCCATTGTGGTCTGCGCTACCAAGGGCATTCTCGAAGGTACGAACCAGCTGATGAGCGAAGTGCTGCTCTCGAACGTGCCGTGGCTTACCGACGACAAGATGGTCGCCTTCAGCGGGCCTTCGCATGCCGAAGAGGTTAGCCGCCATATCCTTACCGCGATTGTGGCCGCCTGCGTGAACGAGGAATCCGCGAAGCTCGTGCAGAAGGTGATGAGCTGTTCTTACCTGCGCGTGTACAGCTCTACCGACATCGTGGGCGTGGAACTCTGCGGTTCTGTGAAGAACGTGATTGCAATTGCCTCTGGCGTGCTCTACGGGCTCGAGGCGAGCGGCAAGTACAAGATTGGCGACAACACGCGTGCAGCCCTCCTTACCCGTGGCCAGGCCGAAATGTGCCGCCTGGGCAAGGCTCTCGGTGCAAAGTCCGAAACGTTTGCGGGCCTCGCCGGCATGGGCGACCTTATCGTGACCTGCCTTTCGCAGCACAGCCGCAACCGCTATGTGGGTGAACACATCGGGCGTGGCGAAACCATCGAGCAGGTGCTTGCCGGCATGAAAATGGTGGCCGAAGGCGTGCCCACTTGCAAGAGCACCAAGGCGCTCGCCGACAAGCTCGGTGTCGAGATGCCCATCGTGAACTCCGTGCATGCGCTCCTCTTCGAAGGCAAGAAGGTCGACGATGTCATCAAGGACATGTGGGGCCGCGAGCTCAAGGAAGAAGTCTGGGGCTAGTTTAGACGAAAGAACGGAGCTTCGCTCCTATAGACGAAAGACGATAGACTAAAGAACGGAGCTTCGCTCCTGCAGACGAAAGTTTTTCGCGAGACTAGAAACGGATTGATGCGCCGAAGTGGGCGGCAAACCCGCTTCTGAATATTCCGCCGGATTCAAGTCCGGCGTTTTTGTTTTTGGTGGGCGAAGCCCCTTCCGGCGATACCGTGCTGGCGCTTTCCGGAGTTTCCGTGCGCTCGGTATAATCCGTCTTGAATGGGACGATTTGCGTCGCGCTGGCGAAAAGCGAAAGATTGCGGAGAATTCCCTGGGTTTCGCGCTCCAGCGTAATCCCGAGCCCGGCGACGAGCCCGTAGCTCTCGAGCATCCACGACATGGAATCATTTTGCGCGCTGTAGCCTATGAACGATGTCGTTGAAGATGTCCTGTCAACTTCGATTTCGTCGTGGGTGTAGTATCCGTGCAAGTCGATGCGCGGGGAAACCTTCGTGTGCGTCGTGATGTTGAAACTCGGGTTAACGTGCCCTCCCAGCGTGACGGCAGAAAGGTCGACGTCCGCATCCACCAGGAAGTTCTTCTGCAAGAACGAGAACGAAAGCGTCTGCATGATGGACACGGGCAGCAGGCGGTTCGGGGCGAACGTCTCGAAGAACCGCTTCTTGTTCCGCTCCATGTGAATATCGGCCTTGATGCCGCGTGCATCGAGCCCGAAGGTCTCCTTTTCCCACTGAATACTGCCGTAATGCAGGCTTGCGTCTAGCGGGACGAACATGAAACGCTTGGTGCTGTTGTCGCGCCAGGTGTTCCCGAAAATGTTCACGTCGGCAGAGGCTCCCGCATAGTAGAAATCGAGCTTGCTCGTTTCGAAATGGTGCGCGTATTGTGCATCCCAGAGCCAGATGCGCGAGGAATCCTTGATAAAGTATTCCCGCTTTGCGTTGTACGGAGTCGTGCCGATGTGCTGCAGGCCTGCGGCAAGTTCGTTGCCTGCAAACCTTGCTCCGGCAGTAAATCCCTTGCGCAGGTATTGCGAATTCCAGTCGCCTTCGATAAGGTGGACCTCGTCGTTTTCGTTTTCGGATTCCCAGCGGATGGTTGCAAGTTCCGGAGCCCCACGCTCGACAAGTGCTGCCGCGTACAGCGAAGAATCCGCTGTGTGTATGGTGACGCTTGATTTTAGCGCCGGCAGGCCGCTTGCCGCTACGGAGAAAGTAATGTTCCGGAAGTTGGCCTGGATGCCCGCTGAACCGATTGTACGGTTGCTGCTTAAAGAAAGTTCCCAGCCGTCTTTCCAGAGCCCGTCTATGTGGTAATGCGAAAACGAGGCGAAAACGGAATACTTGTCGGCATGCGCCGTGTCCGCGACATTGCAGAAAGAACCGCTCAGTTCTTTGGTATCGGCATCCAGCAAAAAAAGCCCGCCACAATGGGCGAGGCCTTTTGTTTCACCATACGCCAATGGCGTTGCAAGGAGACTTGTCAAGCCTATGGCGCATAGCGATTTAAAGAAAGCATTCACTGCTGATTAATCAATGGCGAATTCGTTTTCTTGTTCGTCCCAGTCTTCTTCATCTTCGTAGTATTCATCGAAATCGTCGTCGATGGCGCCCTTGATGAATTCATCCCAGAAGGAGTCTACGGTCATGTCGGGGAAGATGCCGCCGAACGTGACATCGGGGAAGATGATAATCTTGCGGAGGTCTTCGAAGGTGTACTTCTCGATTTCGGAATCGACCATCTTGCCGTTGAGGAGGCCCTGGATAGTCTCGGTCTTGTTGCCGTCCTTGTCGGTAAAGTAACCGAAGTTGGGAACCTCGTTCTCGTAGAAGGCGACGGCGTACTTGATGGTGCCCTTGTCGTCCTTGCACATTCCTGCGGGGAGCGTCACGTCAGGAATCTTCCATTCGGTTTGGATTGTGGGCTCTTCACTGTTGAGCATGGCCCAGGGGTCGCCTTCCACGTAGCTGTTGACGACGAACTTGATCTTGCAACCGTCAGCAACGTAGCCGATTTCTGCTTCGATACGTTCAGGTTCGTAGATGTCCATGAAGATTGTTCCCGAGGTCTCGTCGTCATCCCATCCGTAGATTTGATTGCTTTCAATGTCGGGGTTGAACTTGTAGTATTCCTGTGCCACATACCCTTGCATGAATCTCTGGGCATATGCTTCTTCTTCCAAGTTTTCGGACCAGTAGAAACCGCCGTCCGGGTTCACCCATTCGGACTTGTCGTTCACCACGTGGTACGGCAGGAACTTCTGGATGCCGTCGGTATTCTCGAACCACTTGTAAGGCACGAACTTGATGGTCTTGTCTTTGCCGTAGTGAATGTCGAAGCCGGTACGGAGCTGCGTCTTGATGGTGCTCAGGGAATCGATGATTTTCTGGGCGTCGGCGGTACTCAGGTCGGCTTCTTCGTCGTCCCCCACGATGTAGAGGTCGTTCTCCTGGGTCTTGAGGCCGTTCTTTGCTTCTTCGAGCCCGTACTGCAGGCCGAACTGCACGTAGCTAATTGCGCTGTCTATCATGTTCGGGATGTTCTTGTATTCGCTTTTCCAGGAATCATGGATGCTTGTAAACTTGCTCTCTTTCCCGATAAACTTGAACAGGTGCTCGAAACCATGGTTGTCATAGTAGTTAACCTTGGCTTCTAAGTCCAAAAGGGAGTCAATCCAGTCGTATTTGCCGTTCTCGTCAATGTTGAGGTTAATGCTGGCAACTGCCGTGAGTGTCGCCTTGGCGGCGTACAATGCGGCAAGTACCGGGGCAAATTCACCGCGGTCGAGTTCAACATTGCGTTCGTCGATGTTGTAGGTGCAGGTGAACGCGTCGTCGTTCGCGATGTTCGTCATGTAGCTGATGGCGGAATCCAGCGAAGGGATAGCGGTTGCGATGGCGGCCTGCGCGTCGCTCACCAAGATGCCACGGAGTTCGTCGGTGGAATGGAAGGCGAGGTTGAAGGAAACCTCGGAAGAACCCATCATGTCGCGCGAGAAGAGTGATGCACCGGGCTTACCCGTGCGGGCAAGCAGCGTATCGACCAGGTTGTTGATTTTCTTGTTGTTCGCGATATCCGAGATGATGGATGCCGTGTAGGCGAGCTGCGCTTCGCAGTTGCCGGGATACTTCTTGAGGATTGCCTCGACGGAGGACTTTGTAGAAGCGCTCATTTCTTGCGCCTTGCTCAGGTCGCCATCCCCGAAGGTGGAATAGACGTCGGTGAGGTCGCTCTTGATTTTCTCAATTGTCGCCTTGTCCGCTTCGTCCGTAATTTCTTGGCAGCCGGCGGTGACTTCGACCTTGGTTTCGATGGGGTCGCTGGATATGTCCTTGCTTTCGGGACTGCTGCTAGAGTCGTCGCCGCATCCGGCGAGAATTGATAGGCAGCCAAGTGTAAGGATTGAGAGTAATTTGACTTTGTTCATAAAAAAAGGTTCTCCTTGTTTCCATGAAAATATAAAAAAAGAATAGAATGTGCCACTATTTTTTTATGTGACGTAAAAAATTGCCGATTGACGGCGCGTTCAAGGCGATAATGTGGTTACTTACGGATTTTTAGGAGCACGATTGCTCCCTGGGCTGCCTGGAATAGCAGTGGCAGGTAACTGAGCAGGGTGGATGCAAGTACTACGTCGGCAGGGATTCCGAGAAGCCCCGTGTAAAGGCTGACCTGCACGTTTTCGCGGATACCGATTCCGTTTATGGATATCGGGAGCATGGTAAATGTAACCATAATGGTGGTGAATACCGTTATGACGGCGATATCGACATCAATTCCTACGGCACGGAAGTAGGCGTAGTGGATAATGATGGTCACAATCTGCAACCATACGGAATCCAGTCCCGATAACCAGAACGCCTTCGGGTGGCTACGGTAGATGGCGAAAGCCTGTTGCAACTTCAGCAGGAACGGAACTTTTTGAACAAGTTTGTCTGGAATCTTGATTTTATCCAGAAATAGGCTACCGACAATGATAACCAGGGCTAATATGGCAACTGCGCTTACGGTGATGGTGTAATGGGCTGGAACCTGGTAGCGAATCAAGACGAACGGGATTGCGATGAAAAAACTGAGGAACATCGCGATAAGCCCCATGACACGTGATATCGCAATTGCCGCAACGGAGTTCGCCGTGTTCCCGAATTTGCGCCCGAATGCGACCGTCTTGACGGCATCTCCACCGAAACCGCTGGGGAGCAGGTTGTTGAAAAAGTAACCTAGCGCAATGTAGGCGTAAAAAGTGCGAAATTTGACTTTTTTCCCGTCCTCAAGCAATAAACCGCGCCATCGGTTTGCCTGGATTGCCATGAGAACGACGGTTAAGAACAAAATAAAGAGCAACCAGGGGAGAGCCGACGGCTTCCAGTTCGAAATTGCGTCAAAAAACGGGATTTTGTTCAGGATATACGCCAATCCCCCGACGGTAACGATGACTTTTATCGCCGTAAAAAGCATTTTTGTCAATTTTTTTCGATTGTCGGGTTGCATAAGCCTAATATAAAATATTATATTCAGTTGTAGGATTTTCCCATGAAGGGAAAGGAGGAAATAATGAAAAAATGGATTATGGTTCCTGCCGTGGCTTCGATGGCGATGGTTGGGATGTTTGGATGTTCGTCGGATTCGACGGACTCTAAATCTCCGGTTGCAATAGAGGGCGTGGAAGGGGCGTCCGGCGAGATTACTCTTGTGAGTGCTTCGGATGCGAAGGCTCACATGGCTATGTTCAGGCGTTCTGTTGTGGATTCCTGGCAGTTTGAATCTACTGAATCCGATAGCGCTTCTACGGGAGTCGATTCTGTTCTCCAGAACACGAACTTCGCAGTTGATGCTGATGTGACGGTCGAAGACGATTCTGTCTATACGGTTGCTTCTGCCGGTGTCGACGGCAAGGGTTTTGCCTGGATGGTCCAGGTTGAAAACGGTGCCGTCGTTTATTCCTGGCGCGAAAATGCCGAAAGCGAATGGCAGAAGTTCAAGACCGAAAAGCGCATTGAAAAACTCGAAAAGAACAATGTCCGCGTCGAACTTGCGGGTAAGGTCGTTGTCATTTTTGTGAACGGCAAAATCGAAGGCGCCTTCCGCAACGAAAAGTTCGGCTCCTTCACGATGGAAGGCTTGTTCACGGTTGGTTTCGACAAATTCGATATGGGAAAGTGCCATTGCCATAACGGCCATGTGGAACAGGTCGATGTGGAAACGGTCAACGAGATTGAGGATACCCCGATTGATTCTATCGAAGTGGTTGAACCGGTTGAAACGCCTATCGATACTATCGCCGACGGGAGCGACCCTGTTCCCGAGACGGTCTGGATTGCCGAATGGGACTTCAATGATGCCGAGAATGTCGGCCTCGACGTGACTGGTAACGGCCACAACGCGACCATCGGTGAAGGTTCGGTGGCTTCCACAGATGGAATTGCCGCTTTTGACGGCAAGTCTGGCTTTACCGTGGCCTTGGCTGACGATATCAAGATTAACGAGTTTGTTGTCGAGGCTCGCGTGAAGCCGACTCAGTTCGGTACCATGCAGAACATCATTGTGGCCGAGCCCCCCGGACGTGGTGTGGATGGCTGGCAGCTCCGCATTGACGAGGGTGTGCTGACAGTTCACCTGCGTGATGACGATCTCAACGGTGACGACTGGAATATCTTCCCGGGCAAGCGTATGACTCTTGGCGAATGGAATGTCATTCGTATGGAACGCAGTGCCGATAGTGTCAAGCTTTTCCAGAATGGCGAACTTACCGTTGCTGCCGCCTATACGGGTGATCTGACTCAGATGCGCTACAACTGGAGCATCGGTTTCGATGGTATGCAGCAGGCTTTCCACAACCGCTACTTCATCGGCGAAATGGACTATGTCCGCTTTGGAGCCTTTAACGGCTTTAGCGCAGGCGTGTTGCCGGTGAAGTCCAAGAGGCTTCTTGTTGCTTGGGAATTCAATGAACCTACGTTTATTGGCCTTGACCGCATGGCAAACAACTCTACGCACGATTTGGTGGGTAGCCCGAAGGTTGCCGATACGACGGTTGCGCTTGATGGCAGGTCTGGCTTGGAAGTTGGCCTCTCGAAGGTATTCCAGCGCAATACGTTTGCGATTGAAACCCGCGTAAAGCCGACCCAGTTTGGTGAAATGCAGAATATCATTGTTGCCGAGCCTCCTGGACGCTATGGCGACGGCTGGATTGTCCGCCTCGACAATGGCGTGCTGACGGTGCATTTCCGCGACGAGGATACTGACGGCATTACCTGGAATATTCTCAAGGGTGAAAAGCTTGCCCTGGATGAATGGACCGACATTCGCGTGGAACGTGGTGCCGAATCCATCAAGGTGTTCCAGAATGGCGAACTGACGGCTGAAGCTGAGACGACGGGTGATATCTCGCAGCTCGGTTACGACATCGGTATCGGTTTCGATGCCATGATGCAGGCGAAACACGACCGCTTCTTTGTGGGCGAAATCGACTTCATCCGCTACTACGGGCTGTAATACCTTGTTAGACGTTTAATCTATATTTGAAGGGACCTGTTGGTCCCTTTCCTTTTTGGGTGAATATGAAAATCGACGTAGGTATTATCAACTATAATGGTGGCACGGAACTTCTGGAATGTGTAAGGAGCTTGCTTGCGCAATCTGAACCTGTGCGTGTGCTTGTTTTTGATAATGCTTCTGCGGACGATTCCATACGTATTTTGAAGGAACAAAACTTAGACTGCACCGTAATTGAATGCCCCAAGAATCTTGGATATGCGGGAGCCTGTAATGGACTGCTCGAAAAGATGAATGCCGACATCCAGGTGCTTTGCAATATGGACCTGGAATTCGACCCGGCTTGGGCAAAAAACTTGCTTGCGTGTTTTGAACGCCACCCGGAAGCGGGCTCGGTTGCAAGCCTCGTGATGGAAAAGAGCGGGGTAGTGAATGCGGTTGGCGTGCAGTTCGGCGCGGACTTGTTTGCGAAAAACGAGGCGAGCGGATTGAACATTGGAGATGCCGATGTGCGCGAGAAGGAAGTCTTTGGCTGCTACGGCGCAGTGATGAGTTTCCGCAGGGCCGCCGCCGAAGCGGCCGGCAAGATGGATGCAAGCTTCTTCCTGTTCTTTGAGGAAACGGAATGGTATTTCCGGCATAACCTCGCGGGGTACAAGACGGTCTTTTGCCCCGAGGCAAATGTCTATCATGAACGCTCGATGACGACGGTGCGCTATTCCCCGCGCAAGCTGTTCTATTCCGAGAGGAACCGCTTGCGTACTGCGATTCGCTTGCTGCCATTTGCAGATATCGTGAAGTTGCCGTTCCGCGGGTTCGTGCGTTACCTGAACATGGCGAAGGGCGGCGTTCCCGGGCAATCGGGTGACGGGAAAAAACTCTCGAAGGTTGCCATTTGCGGGGCGCTACTGAAGGCTTGGTTGCAGGCATTGGCAATGCTCCCGCAGGAACTTTGTATTCGCAGGAAATACCGCAAACAGTTCGGCGATGTCGGCGCGAAGGTGCGCGCTATTCTTGAGATGTACCCGATTCGGCTCTGAAGTGGTCGAACATCTTCTTGAGTGTCGTGCGGATGTCGGTGCCTTTCCAGTACTTTTTCACGCGGGAGTTGTCTGCGCAGAGGTATGGTGTTTCTACCGGACGAACCTTCTCGGGATCCACGACGATTTCGATTTCGACGGGCGTGAATTTTAGAATCACGTTTTTCAGTAGGTCCTCGATTTTATTCGCGATGCCGGAACCCACGTTGTAGATGTCGAACTCGTTCTCGTTCTCGAGCAGCATGCGGTAGACATGCACGACGTCTTCCACGTCGGAGAAATCGCGCCAGGCGCTCAGGTTGCCCACGAAAATCTTGCCGGGCTTGCCCGACTTGTCGATTGCGGCGACCTGCTTCACGAAACTCGGGAGCGCAAACGTAGTTGTCTGCCCGACTCCGGTGTGGTTGAATGAGCGCGTGCACACTATTTTCATCCCGTATTTCTTGCGGTAGAGCTGCGCGAAGTTTTCTTGCGCAATCTTCGAGATGCCGTAGGGGTTGCTCGCTTCGAGTGGGTCTGTTTCCTTGAGCGGGGATCTGCCTTCGGGAATGGCGTATTCCTCGGCGCTCCCGATTAAAAGAGTCTTTGCCTGCGGAGCATGCTTGCGGATTGCTTCCAGCAGGTTGAGTGTTCCGTTCACGTTCACGTTGATTGTATCGGTGGGGCTTTTCCACGAGGCTCCCACCGAACTTATGGCGGCGAGATTCACGACGGCGTCGGGCTTGGCGCTTTCAATAAGCGCTTCCACCTGGCCTACGTTCTGCAGGTTCACTTCGGGAAGGTCCACCTTCACGGTGGAATGCCCTGCGGATTCAAGTTCGCGGGCTAAGTACCTGCCGACGAATCCCGATGCCCCGACGATGACGACCTTCATCAAATCTTTCCTTCGGCAAGGAGCTTGATGTCGCTATCCACCATGCGCTTGACCAGCTGCTCGTAGCTGATTTCGGGTTTCCAGCCGAGAACCTTCTTTGCCTTGCTTGCATCACCGATAAGTAGGTCTACTTCGGCAGGGCGGAAGAATTGCGGGTTCACCTTCACGACAACCTTGTCGGTGCCCTTAAGTGTGGCGTATTCGTTTTCGCCTTCGCCGTGGAACTCAATTTCCATTCCGGCGGCCTTGAAGGCGAGTTGTACAAATTCGCGAACCTTGTGGGTTACGCCTGTGGCAACTACATAATCGTCGGCCTGTTCCTGTTGAAGCATGAGCCACATGGCGCGTACGTAGTCGGCGCTATGGCCCCAGTCGCGGCTGGCATCCATGTTGCCGAGTTCAAGCACGTCCTGCTTGCCTGCCTTGATCTTTGCAACGGCGATGGTAATCTTTCGGGTCACGAATTCGGCGCCGCGGCGTTCGGATTCGTGGTTGAAGAGGATGCCGGAGCAGGCAAACATACCGTAACTTTCGCGGTAGTTCTTGATAATCCAGTGCCCGTAGAGTTTGGAAACCCCGTAGGGGCTGCGCGGGTAGAACGGTGTCGTTTCGTTTTGCGGAACGGCCTGCACTTTACCGAACATTTCGCTGGTGGATGCTTGGTATACGCGCGTGTCAGGCTTGCAGAGGCGAACCGCTTCCAGGAGCTTGGTGACGCCGATGGCGTTGATGTCGGCGGTAGAAAGCGGCGTTTCCCACGATGTAGTCACGAACGATTGAGCGGCAAGATTGTAAATCTCGTCGGGTTTCGCGATTTCCATGGCGCGCAGGAGCGATGCGGAATCGGTCATGTCACCAAAAATGAATGTAACCTTGCCCTTGAGGTGCTCAGCGTTGTTAAAGTCGAGCTTGCTCTTGCGGCGGACAAGTCCGTAAACTTCGTAACCCTTCTCGAGAAGGAATTCAGCCAGGTACGAACCGTCCTGACCGGTAATGCCTGTAATAAGTGCGCGTTTCATATGGTTAAATATAAATAAATATGAAATTACTAAATTGCAGGTATGGCTTTTGTTCATTTGCAAGTTCATTCCGAATTTTCCGTATTGAAGTCTTCTGCTCGCCTTGATGGCATTTTGGCTGCGGCCGCAGCCGAAAATGCCCCCGCCGTAGCCCTTACAGACCACGGCGCCATGTTCGGCATTCTTGAAATACAGACGCGCGGGAAGGACATGAACAAGGCTCGCAAGGAGAAGGGCCTCCCTCCGGTAAAGACTATTTACGGCTGCCACGTGTACGTGGATTCCCCGAGTGCAAGTGCGAAGGACCCGACCACTTATGAACGCCTGACCCTGCTTGTCGAAAACGAGAAGGGTTATTACAACCTGCTCCGTATTGTGAGCTACCGCTATGAGGAAAGCGACCGCTGGGCGGAAATTCCCTCGGTCCCGCTGGATGTAGTGAACCAGCACAAGGAAGGCCTGATTGCCGTTGCGGGCGATTACTTTAGCCGTTATGGACAGAACGTGGCATCGGGTCGCGAAGCCCAGGCTCGCGAGTACATGGACAATCTTGACAAGATTTTTGACCGCGAACACCTGTATCTTTCGGTTTGCGATAACGGAATCCAGCAACAGCGTGGTGTGAATGAATTCAATGTGAAGTTGGCGCAGGAGATGGGCCGCGAGGTTGTGGCGGTTGCCGACGTGCACTATATTAAGCCCGAAGATGCCACCGCGCACAAGGTGCTGCGCTGCATTTCGCTCAAGTGCACGTTGAATGACTTTACGGATGCGCGCTTCCCGACCGACCAGTTCTATTTCCGTACCGAAGAAGAAATGGTCAAACTCTTCGGGCATATCCCAGGGGCTATTGAGAATACGGTCAAGATTGCCGAGCGCTGCAACTTTACTGTCAAAACCGGTATTGGCGATGAGTTCTGGCCCAGGTTCAAGATACCGGAAGATTTCCTTGCGTCCGAGGAATACCAAAATATTAAAGCAATCATGAAGGCCGAATACGATGCGGAGTACCCGGAAATTCATGAACGTGAACGGTTGGGGATAATCAAGGATAAGGCGAAAAAATTGATAGCCGCCTATTGCGCCGAAAAGGGCGTCGACGAGAAATCCTTGACCGATGAGGAAAAGGCCGAATTCCAGAACCAGGCTTCGCAGGAACCCTTTACTGACGAAGACAACAAGGCTTGGGAAAAGAATACGCATCGCTGGTGTAAACCGGGTGGCGACGCCGATATCTACATCACGCACCTGTGTAACGAACGCCTCAAATGGCGATTCCCCGACGAAAACTTCAAGTTCCCCGCGCGCGAGACCGATGTGGCCAAGCGCATGTACAAGGAATTGAACTGTATCCGCAACATGAACGTGGCGGGCTACCTGCTTATTGTGTGGGACTTCATCAACTGGTCGCGTGATAACGGAATTCCCGTAGGCCCGGGACGTGGTTCCGCTGCAGGCTCGCTTGTTACCTACATCATCGGCATTACGGATATTGACCCGCTCAAGTTTGATTTGCTCTTTGAACGATTCCTGAATCCGGAACGCGTGAGCATGCCTGATATCGATACGGACTTTGCGGATAGGGACCGCGGGCGCGTTATCCAGTACGTGACCGACAAGTATGGCTACGATTGCGTGGGACAGATTATTACCTACGGTATGCTCAAGTCGAAGGCGGTGATTACTGACGTTGCCCGCGTCTTGGGGCTCCCGCCTGCCGAGGCAAAGCAGATTACAAAACTGTTCCCGCAGAGAACGCTGAACTTTAGCCTTGAACAGGCCTGGACGGGTAAAAAGAAAAATAAGAAGGGGGGAGAGGATCCTCTTGAAGATGGCTATAGCTCGGAACCCCTGCAGGCGCTCGTCAACAGCCGCGCCAGTTACCAGAACCTCTGGGAAATTGCGAAAAAGTTGGAGGATTTACCGCGCCAGACGGGCGTGCATGCCTGTGGTGTGGTGATTACGCCGACTCCGATTTACAACCTGGCTCCGCTTTACCGTGCCGCCCCTGCCGATACGCCTGTGGTGATGTACGACAAGCACTACGCCGAAGACATCGGGCTTTTGAAGATGGACTTCCTTGGCCTGATTAACTTGTCCATCATTCAGGACACGGTGAGCATGGTCAAGAAAAACCGTGGGATAGACCTTGATATGGGCCATATTCCACTGGATGACAAGGATACGTTTGACCTGCTCGGCAAGGGCATGACGACAACGGTGTTCCAGTTTGAATCTCCGGGTATGCAGAAATACCTGCGCGAACTGAAGCCGACGCGAATTTTTGACTTGATCGCTATGAACGCCCTGTACCGCCCGGGGCCTATCGACCAGATTCCGCACTTTATTGCACGTAAGAACGGCAGGGAAGAAATTGACTGCTATCACCCGGATTTGGAACAAGTTCTTGGTGAAACTTACGGCGTGATTGTGTACCAGGAACAGGTGATGAAACTTGCCCAGATTTTGGGCGGCTATACCCTGGGTGGTGCTGACAATATTCGCCGTATCATGGCGAAGAAGATGCCCGAAAAGATGGCGAAACTCGAGCCGGAGTTCTTCAGGAAGTGTGAAGAACGTGGTTACGACCATGCGGTTATCGATAAGATTTGGAAGGCGGTGCTCCCGTTCTGCGGATACGCGTTCAACAAGAGCCATGCCGCAGCGTACGCCTACGTGGCTTACCAGACGGCATACCTCAAGGCTCATTACGGTGCGGAATACATGGCTGCATCGATGACCTCAAAAATGGGCAAGACCGAAGATATCGTGACGATTATTCAGGAAAGCAAGCGCCTCGGAATCAAGGTGCTGACTCCCGATATCAATACGTCGTACGGTGTGTTTACGGCGAATCCCGAAGGCCAGATTCTGTACGGGCTCGCGGGTATCCGTAACGTTGGGCTTGCCGTAGTTGAAGATGTTGTTGCCGAGCGCGATAAACATGGCCCCTATAAGGATATTTTTGATTTCTGCAAACGTGTCGCGGAATACCAGGGTTCGTTCAGCGAAAAGCATCCGCCTTTGAGCAAGAAGGTGCTGGAATGCCTTATCATGGCGGGTGCACTTGATTCGTTGCCGGGTAGCCGTGCTGCGTTAATGGCTACCGTCGACCGTGCCATCGAAGTGGCCGCCAAGCATCAGGAAGACAAGTCGATGGGGCAGATGTCCTTGTTTGACTTGGGGGGCGCTGGCGGTGCGGGATTGGAAAATACTGCAGAAGTCCTTGAAGAAGCGGAACCTTGGGGCGATATGGAAATGCTCGACAAGGAACGCAACGTGCTGGGCATGTGCCTCTCGGGGCATCCGCTGGATGAATTCCGCCCCGAACTGAAGGGATTTACGACTGTTTCGCTGAATTACGATGACCTGCGGAAAAAGGTCGGGTCGCGCGTGGCGGTCGGCGGCGTTGTCACGCAGATGCGCTCTATCGAGACAAAACGTGGCGATACGATTGGAATCGGCATGATGTGTGATTTCCATGGGGATGTGGAACTCTTCTTCAAGAAAGATGACTGGGAACGTTTCCGCGACAAGATTTCCGAAGGCGATCGCATTTTGGTGAAGGGTGAACTTGAATTCAAGCGTGACAAGGAGCGCAAGCCTACCGAGGAACTGCAGATTACTGTGGAAGAGGCGATCCAGTTCGACACCGTGCGCAAAAGCATGGTAAATTTTGTCCATATAAGCATGGAATCCGGAATGATAACGGAGGAATTCCTCCAGAAATTGGAAGAAGGCCTGGCCGGTTTTGAAGTCTTTGAAGAAACAGAGCACGGGTGCCGCCTGGTATGCCATGTGGAAACGCCATCGGGCTTTGAACACATAATAAAGTTGAACAAGTACAAGGTCTACTATACGGTGGAACTGCTGAATTGGCTCCGCCAAGATATGGGACTCACGAAGATTTGGGCATCTCCGAAAGAGAATCGGTAAAATGCAGGCCAGACCGTTCGTTCTCTTTTGCGCGGGTGAAGATTCCGGCGACGTGCTAGGCGAAACCCTTGTCCGCCCCGCAGTAGAAAGCGGAATGAACGTTCTTGGAGTAGGTGGCCCGCGCATGCAGCGTGCGGGCCTTGTGCCGGTAGGGGACTACGAAACCTTGCCCGTATCGGGTTTCGGTGACGTGCTCCCGCGGGTCTTTCGCTTGAAGAAAATATTCTCGCATTTGGAATCGCTTCTGCGGGAAGATTCCTGCGTAGCGCTGGTCTGCATTGATTATCCCGGGTTCAACATGAAGTTGTGCCGCAGGGCACTCGCTTTAAAAAAGCCGGTCTTGTATGTGGCGCCCCCGCAGGTCTGGGCCTGGAAAAAGCACCGCGCCCGCCGCTTGAGGGGAGCGAAACTCGCGGTGCTCTTTAATTTTGAACGGCATGTTTATGAATCCCTCGGGCTGGGTGCCGAGATTCTGGAGCACCCCTTCTTGCGGGCGGTGGGCGCGCGTGCAATCAGCCCGAATTCGCAGGCAATCAGCCCGGATGTGCGCGAAACCCGCTTGAATGGCACGGACGCGCGCGAAGCCCGCCCGAACCAAGACGTAGTCGTATTGCCCGGTAGCCGCGAGTCGCAGGCTCTCCGCAACTTGCCCTTCTTTATGGAGGTTGTATCGCGGGTACACGCGCTTCACCCCGAAAGGAACTTCGTGCTTGTCGCATCCCGCGAATCGCTCAAAATGCAGTTTGAATGTGCGGCGGCAAAATTGTCCCCTGCAGGGAGTGTCCCTGCCTGGTTGCGCATTGATGTTGCCCCGCAAGAAGCCCGCGAACGCGCTACCTTCTATGCCCGCCATGCGGCAGCGCTCTGCATGCCGGGTTCCGCCACGCTGGAACTTGCACTTTCGGGCGTACCGCTCGTAGTTGCCGATGTGCTTGACCCGCTCACGTATTTCATCGGGAAACATTTCGTGAAAACGGATTATTTTGCCCTACCGAACGTGCTGCTCGGGCGTTCCGCATATCCGGAATTTTTTTTCACGCGGGGTGCATCCCGCAAAAAAGATAGTGCCGAACGTGTTGCGGAAACTCTCCGGAAGGCACTCGAAAATCCGCCACGCTCGACGGTAGCAGACCTGGTAAAGACCTTCGCCGCTTCAACGAGCGCCGAATCGTTAATGACGGAATTTCTTTGCGAGTTCGTCGAGCGTGATACGCATTAGCGTAGGAGCGCCGTAAGGCGACTTCAGCGGATTTTCGGTCGCCATCAACTGCCCCACAAGCATCGCCATTTCTTCGGGTTTGAGTTTGTCGCCCGCCTGGTACGCGTTCGTCTTGGACCAGGCCTTTGCAAGAGTATCCTGTACCACCGAAGCGTCGCCCTTGTCGCCGCTTTCGGCGCAACTGTCCAGAAATTCGTGAACCGCCTTTACGGCTCTAGATAACTTGAGTGCGCTCGGGATAGCTCGAATCTGGAAGGTGTCACCGCCGAAAGGCTCTACGAAGAATCCCAACTTGCGCAATTGCTCGTCGACGCTGGCAAAGATTTGCTTTTCGATCTTGCTGAATTCAATCAGTTCGGGGAAAAGCAGTTCCTGGCAATCAAGGTCTGCGCCCTTTTGTAGAATATTGAGCGCCTTCTCGTACAAGATGCGCGAGTGCGCCGCATGCTGGTCTATAATCAGCAGGCCTTCCGCGTCTTCGCCCGCAATGTAGGTGTCCGCAATCTGGAACAGGGTAGGAGCCTTCCACGGTTGCGGTTCTGGTTCCGGAGCAGGGACGTTCCCTTCACTTGGTTCCAGCGAAATGATTTTCCCCGCCTCGGGTTGCGAGAACAGGTCCTGCACGTCATCCGAAACATCGTAGCGGGTTGCCTTGCGGGTCTCCTGTATGCCTTGCTTGTAATTCGGAGCGACTGGCTTGTAGAGAGGTTGCGCGAACGAATTGTCCGGCAAATTTTGTGTATCGCCCGCCGAACCGGGAGGCGTGGTTGCGCTTACGTTGTTTGTACTTGGGGTGTCAAATTCTCCGCTCAGGTCAATAAACGGGGAATTTGCCTCCAAGTCCTTCTGGAACGTATCGCGAATGGCGTGGTTCACCACCAGGAATACGAGGTTCTGGTTCGCGAATCGCACTTCGCGCTTTGCTGGGTGGACGTTCACGTCGAATTCGGTATCGGGCATGTCGAGGAACAAGACCGTTACCGGCTTGCACTGCGCACCGTAGGGTTCGTAAGCCTGCGAGACCGCTTTCCCAATCATCTTGTTTTCAATCGGGCGGTTTCGCATGAACAAAAACTGGTGGTGGCGTTTCCCCTTGGTTTCGGTCGTGGGGGAGATATATCCCGTAACATGGATGCCCGCCTCGGTATAGTCGACCGGCAATAGGCTCTTTGCAATCCCGGAGCCTATTGCCTCGGCAAGTCTCGAACGCAGTTCTCCGGGGACGCCTATGAACACGCTCTTTTCGCCCACCTTGTAATCAAAACGTATCTCGGGGTGTGAGATGGATGTTTTTATGATTACATCGAGAATCTTTGTTCCCTCGGAGGTTTCGCTCCCGAGGAAGGTCCGGCGCACAGGCGTATTGAAAAACAGGTCTTCGATAAGGAATGTGGTGCCATGGCCTGCGGCGTAGGGTTCTTCGCTTTCGACTTGCCCGCCCTTGAGTATAAGCCTTCCTCCGTCGCCGTCTTCGGTAGAGGTCGAAATGGTCATTTTCGAGATGGCGGCAATCGATGCGACGGCTTCCCCGCGGAATCCATTTGTTTGCAGGTGGAACAGGTCGTCCGCCGTATACAGTTTGGAAGTCGTGTGCCTCAGGTAGCACAGGTCAAGGTCTTTCTTGCCCATGCCTTTGCCGTTATCTACAACGAGAATCTTTTTTTTGCCGCCTTCTTCGATTTGCACCTGTATACGGGTGGCCCCTGCGTCGATGGAATTCTCTATAAGTTCCTTTACAGCCGACGCCGGACGCTCAATAACTTCGCCCGCAGCGATTTTATTGATTATTTCATCCGGTAAAAGGTGTATTTCAGCGGGTTTCATGGCACAAATATAGCCAAAACCATTATTTAGTGCTTGTTTTTTTGTTAAATTGTCATTGGATTCCGGTTAGAGGGTCTAACAAAAAGCGAGGTTAGAATAGTGATTTCGAATTTCTTCATGCAACTGATTCACATCGAACTGTTGACTTCATATTCTGTGAAGGATTTGCTCACGCTTATGCGACGTGACCCGAGGTTCGATGTCAAGTTGGTGAACGACCTGTTTTTTGAAGGTTCCCTTATCGATGAAAATTCGCACCGCTTTATTGCCGATAATATCGTTTCGTGGCTGTATGAGCGTGGCGAAAATCCGGATGAGTTTATTGAGCGGATTGTAAAGCGCTGTGCTGATTTTGAGGCTGTTCCGGCCCGTAGCGTGTTGCGCACCTACCTGCCGTTCGTGTCGCAGTTCTACCAGACCCAGGACGTCCGTGCGCTTTGCCTGGAAACTATTCCGAAGCGTTACCCGTTCCTCACGCACGCCTCTATTCTCAAGGATTCAACCGAAAACGACATGAGGAATATGTTCCTCGCCTTCCGGTTTGAAACTCCGGGTGCGCTAGTCTCGAACCCCATGCGCTGGATTCTCGGCATGTTCCGTGTAGGCCCGCTCCTCCTGAACACGCCTGCATACGAATACATGGAATACGAGGCTACCCAGACTTCGTTTATCGAGGCCCTTGAAGGCCGCGTCGAAGCAGAAATGAAGGATGGCAACGTCTACATTGGAAACAAACTTGTGGGTCGGACCGCCACCTTCGGTGAGTGCCTCGACAAGCTTGGATTTGAGTGGGAAAATACGCCTGAACGCGATGTGGGCTGTGTGCTGGCTCTTGAAGACCTGCGTGACGAAAAGACGAATTCCGTACTGCTCCGTAAGGGCTGCTACTATGGTACACCGAGCAACATCCTCGATGTGCGGTTCAAGGCGAACGTGATTACCTCGGAACCGTTCCTCAAGTTGATGAGCTCTGTGGTGAAGCAGGAATTTGATGCCTGGAAGCCGGTGCAGAAGGCCCAGGAACAGCTGCTTGGAGCCATGAACGATTCCGTGGAAGTGGTTTACTACAAGAGCGACGACTCCATTTCGGTGAACCGCAAGCACCTGATGCGCAATGTGCCCGCGAGGATCCTGCGCAACTTGCTCCGCGAATACACCGCGACCGGCTGCGAAGAATACGAAAACCGCGAATTCAAGCGCGATCCGTCGATTTGCATGGACCCGCTCCGCCCGAACTTCGAAAGCCGCCTGAACCGCGTGATTGCGCATATCAACGGCACCGACGAGAAGGACGGCAACAGCGAAGGCGTCAAGAAGTACTTCGAAATTGAACGTCACCGCCGTGGTGGGTTCAGGTTCCTCCCGAAGTGCAAGATAGTGTTCCGCGAAGAATAATTTTACAAAAAAGTTTTGAAATCGCGCTGAACTTTAGTTATATTTGTAAATGTTGGGATGGTTGAAAGGTAAATCCTATCTATTTCCATCATAGCTCCCCTCCTGATGGGATTAAGGTTCCGGAAACCGCTCAATTTTTTCTCCTTCTTAGGAAAGGGCCCCTCACGGGGCTCTTTCTTTTTTTCGTAAAACGAAAAAAGAAAAGCCCGTGAAACAAGTTTTGAAATGCTTGTATAAACTGCTGCTGGGAGGGGCCCCAGCTCGGAGTGGACGCCTACGGCGTCCGTGGCTGCACTCGGTCATGCCGGCCTGCAAGCAGACCGTCGCGACCCTCGTTTGCGCACTACTGCGAAGTCCGCTAAACTCAAAAAAATAGCCCGCAGCGATGCGGGCTATAAACGTTTTATTCCAAGTGCGAGCAATTATTTATTTATCGCAGCCAAAAACGCGTCCTTCTTTTCTTGGAGGAATTCCTTGCTGTTGTACTTGCGGATGCGGCGGAGGGCCTGGTCACGCAACTGACGAACACGTTCGTGCGAGATGTTCATGGATTCGCCCACTTCGCGCAAGGTCTGCGGGGCTTCCTGGTTGATACCGAAGATGCCGGTGATGACCTTCGCTTCGCGTTCGGGCAACTGTTCCATCAAGTCGCGGGCGAGCATTTCGACGCTCTGGATTTCGGAATCCGCTTCCGGGTTCGATGCTCCGGTATCGGGCAGAACTTCGGCGTACGTCGCCTTGGAGTCGGCCTTCAGCGGGCTATCGAAGGAAACGCCGCGCTGGCCAATCTGGATGAGTTCGCGAATTTCTTCGTTAATCTCTTTACCGCGGGACTGCTCGTGCAAAGCCTTGCGCACGCGGAGGTGCTGGTTTGCCGGCAGGCGGATGAGGTTACCCTGCTCGTTGATGGCGCGGGTAATGTAAGCCTTGATCCACCACACGCCGTAACTGATGAACTTGAGACCGCGGGTGTGTTCGAACGACTCGATGGCGCGCACGAGGCCCATGGCGCCTTCGCTCACCAGGTCCGGGAGCGGAATGGGGCAGCCGCGGTACTGGATGGCGACCTTCAGCACGAAACGCATGTTCGCGGAGATAAGTTTCTTGCGGGCTATCTTGTCACCTTCTTTTGCTTTCTGGAAAAGAATCTGCTCTTCTTCACGGGAAAGGGGAGCGGTCCTTCTAATATCTTCAAGGTAACGCTTGAGTGTGGTATCGGTGGAATCTATATGCATTTTATTTCCTTGCCCCTTAAATATCGCTTTTTTTATTAGCAAGTAACGTGCCAAAAGTGTAAAATTTTCGTGGGTTTTAAAAAAATGTTTATTTGGCGCGAAAAAAGACGGTTTAGGGACCTGTTTTTGACTATTTCTTGTCCTGTTTTCTAGAATTTGGTTACAAAATGTAACAAATGTCACGAATTTTGTAAATAGGGATGGCGGTAAATAGAGCAGAATCTATCTCATACAATACTCTCCTTCTGTTCTATTTTCGTATATTTTGCCCGTTATGTCAATTAAAGAACCCGATCAATCCGTATGGAACCGTTTTTGGCAGCGTAAAAACGACATGGACAAGGTGTATCCCTCGTCTCCGTCGGTGCTGAATGCTATTAAGAAGAACTTTAAGCTCCAGGGGCTAAAAATCCTGGAGGTGGGTGCGGGTACGGGTCGAGACAGTGCGGAACTTGCGAAGCTGGGGGCGGATGTCTACGTTCTCGACTTTGCTGAAAACAGCCTCAAGATTGTCGATGCGCTTCGTGCGCGTGAAAACCTTTACGATAACTTGAAACTCGTCCGTGGCGATGCGTTCAAGGCGCCCTTCCCGGACAACACGTTTGATTTGGTATTCCATCAAGGGCTGGCCGAACACTTCAAGGATTCGCTCCCGCTCATCAAGGAAAACTACCGTATATTGAAACATGGCGGGTGCTGCCTTTGCGATGTGCCGCAGACGGTGCACCCCTACACGGTCATCAAGCATATCCTGATTGCGATGGACAAGTGGTTTGCCGGCTGGGAAAAGCAGTTTACCATGGGACAGTTGAAAAAGCTCATGGTCGATGCCGGGTTCAAGTGCGAATATGCCTACGGCGACTGGATGCGCCCGAACCTGTTCTACCGCATGCTTCGCGAACTCGGGTTCAAGCTCGGGGTAGAACTCCCGAAGTACCCGCTCAACGGCACCGCGTACCAGAAGGCGAAGGATGCTATCCTTGATGCGCTGAAGTCTGTGCCGGTAATGCATTACACGCAGCTCTCTATTGGAGTCATTGGCCGCAAACCCTAATTTATGGCGCTCAACCCTAAAATAAAGTCGGCGCTCATTTTTGCGCTCAAGCTCACGGTGACGCTTGTCCCTGCGTACTTTGTGTACCGGAACATCGTCGGTTCGCCGGATTGGGACAGCGGTGACTTGTACCGGTTGTTCTCGGCCAAGAGCGTTCTGCCGTTCGTGGTGGCGTTGGTGTGCCTTGCGGTTTCGAATTTCACGGCGTGCTTGCAGTGGAAACTTTTGCTCGAGCGTCAGGGAGTTCACCTGGGCTATGCCCGCCTGCTCAAGCTCTACTACGTAGGCTTGTTCTTCAACAATTTTATGCCGGGGAATGTTGGCGGCGACGTGAAAAAGGTCTACGATATCCGCATGCAGGGTGGTCAAGACACTGTGGGTGCGGGCCTTACGGCGACATTCTTTGATAGGTTGTTCGGATTGTTCTTTGTGACGTTGTTCGCGCTTGCGATGGGGGCGCTGTTCTTTGTGCACGACGATGCGCAACGAGCCTTCGTGTGGCCGTCCATCTGGATTTTCCTCGGGTTCTGCGCCATGTTTGCGGGCCTTTGCAGCAAGCGGCTCGGGCGCATTGCGACCAACCTCATGTCGCGCTTTTTGCCCAAGAGCGTGGGTGAGAGGCTGGTGCGCATGTTCGAGAGGTTCCGGCATTTCCGTTCGGTAAAACTTTGGGCGCAGATTTCTGCATTGTCCTTTGCGACGCAGTCGCTCCGCATTCTGGTGCATTTCTTTTGCGGTATCGCCGTGGGCGTGGAACTTTCGGTTTCGTGGTATTTCTACTACATTCCGCTGGTTGCCATCGTGAGCGCTCTCCCGATATCGATTGGCGGGTTCGGCCCGCGTGAACTCCTGGCGCAGTCCCTGTTTGCCCGTGCCGGGGTGGCGAGTCTTGAATCGGTTGTCATCCAGTTGCTCGCATATTTCGTGAGCCTGGTCTTGAGTTTATTTGGCGCGTTCGTGTTCCTGTTGGGAGGAAATGCGAATAGTGCAGGCTGTCAGGACAAACAATCCTGATTTGATTTAGGTAGGGTGCAGGGGAAATAGCACCCAATCCATCGAGGTAATTATGGATGCCGAAGGCATCTTGCGTGGCCTGAATGCAGACCAGCGCGCGGCCGTATTGCACGACCACGAAAAAAATGCACAACTTTTGATACTTGCGGGGGCGGGGTCGGGTAAGACTTCCGTGCTTACCAAGCGAATCCAGTACCGCATTGCGATGGGCGTGAATCCGGAAAACATCCTCGCGCTCACGTTTACCGCAAAGGCGGCGTCTGAAATGCGGGAGCGCGTGCAGAAACTTTTTCCGGGGGCGCCTGTGCGGCTGTGTACGTTCCATTCGCTTGCTCTCTACATGCTCAAGCAAAACATCGGAGGCAAGTTCGCCTACGAGATGGTGGGGCTTAAGAAACCTCCCGTACCGCAGGATAGCCCCGCGGAAGACTTTGTGGAAAACCTGGTGCGACAGAAAATTCCGGCGAAGGAACTCGACCGGGAGCGCCTCTTTGACGATGCGTTCCCGTCGTCGCTCAGTTCTAGGCTCGACAAACTGCGTGCCTCCGTACTCGAAACCGGGCAGGTCGTATTCGAGGACCTCATTTACCTTGCGATTCGCCTGCTTGAAAATCATGAAGAGGCCCGTGCATATTTCCACAGGCAGTGGACCGAAATCCTTGTCGACGAATACCAGGACATAAACCCCTCGCAGTACCGCATGGTGAAGGCGCTCCTGGGTGACAGGAAAAGCCTGTTCGTGGTGGGCGATGACGACCAGGCGATATACGGGTTCCGCGGCGCGGATATCGGGAACATCAACCGCTTCTGCGACGACTTCAAGGAGAGTACCTTGATTCGCCTGGAGTGGAACTACCGCTCGACCTCGAACATATTGCACCTTGCGAACGCGATATTCGAGAACAAGCCTCTCCGGCTGCGGAAGGTCTTGCGCGCGGGCAACCCGAACGGCTCGGGCGGAAACCCGCTGTTCAGGGAAAACCGTGAACCCGAGGTGTGGGTGTCGGAAAACCCCATCGAGGAAATGATGAAGATTATCTGCAAAATCAAGGAACTGCGTGAAGCGTACGATTTCGCTTGGAAAAACTTCGCGATTCTCGTGCGTTATAACCGCCAGCGTGCCTATTACGAGGAAGTTCTGCGCGATGCGGAACTCCCGGTGGCGGGGGACGAAACCAGCGATGGGGAGGAGGTGGAAGACGGTATCCATATAGAGACCGTTCATGCATCCAAGGGTTTGCAGTACGCCGTGGTGTTCTACGCGGGCATTGCCGAGGGGCTTACTCCGGGGGAATGTACTGGCAGTGCAAAACAGCGCAAAAAGCAGTTGGACGAAGAACGCAGGCTCTATTATGTGGGCGTTACCCGTGCCGAAGCATACCTGATTTTGTTATATTGCAAACAGCGGTTTTGGAAGGGCAGACTCCGTAACTACAGAAAGTCCCGGTTCCTGCCCCGAAAAGACACCCTTATTCCGGAATTGAAAATGCCTGTTATTTTGTTCAAAATATACGTTGTCGTTGTGGTGCTTTCGTACATGTTTATCCACATCTTGGCTCTGCCGTTCGTGCGCATTGCCCATCGGGGTCAGATTGGCCTCTGGATAGACAAGAAAATCCAGAGCTTCGGCAGGTTCTGCATGAAGGTACTCCGCATCGACCTTTCCATCGAGGACCAGGCAATCCTTTCAAAGGTGGACTGGACCCGCCCTGTCTTTGTGATGGGAAACCACAATTCGTATGCGGATATCCCGATTATCTTCCTCGCAATTGAACGCACCATCGGGTTTATCGCGAAGACGGAACTGCACATGATTCCCTTCCTCAACTTCTGGATGAAGGAAATCGGCTGCGTGTTCGTGAACCGCGAGAAGGGTGGCGGTGCTGCGCTTATCCGCGAGGCTATGGCACATGGCCGTGCCCCGAGGCTCTTTATATTCCCCGAAGGAACGCGTGGCAAGGACGAAAACATGGTGCCGTTCAAGAGCGGCGGCTTCAGGCTGGCGCTCGAGGCGGAAGCGACGATTTTGCCTGTGTTCATCAAGGGCTCCGGATTTGCGTGGGAACACCGCAAGGATGCAAAGCGCAAGAAGGTTTCGGTGAAGGTGCTCGAGCCGCTCGACGTGAAGGCGATGCTTGCCGAAAACGCAAAACTTGATGCCCGCAAGGACTTGATGCGCATTGTTCGCGAACGGATGGAAGCGGCGGTATGATAGGCGTTTTCGATTCGGGATTTGGCGGGCTTACCATACTCCGCGACCTGAAGAAGGCCTTGCCGGATTATGACTTTCTGTACCTGGGCGATAACGCGCGGGCGCCTTACGGGTCGCGCAGTTTCGAGACGATTTACCGCTATACGCTGGAATCGGTCCGCACGCTCTTTGCCCGCGGTTGCCCGCTGGTGATACTTGCCTGCAATACGGCGTCGGCGCGGGCGCTCCGGAGCATCCAGCAGCAGGTGCTGCCGTTCGAGTTCCCGGACAGGCGGGTGCTGGGCATTATCAGGCCCACGACCGAAGAGATTGGTAAGTTCACCAAGACGGGCCATATCGGGATTTTTGCTACCGCGGGTACGGTTTCCTCGAACAGTTACGGGATAGAGATAAGCCACTTCTTCCCGGACATGAAGGTGACACAGCATGCCTGCCCCATGTGGGTGCCGCTGGTGGAATGCGGGGAGGCAGGTACCGAGGGGGCGGCATTCTTCGTGAAGAAGGATGTCGACGCCCTGCTGGCACAGGACCCTGAAATCGATACGGTGCTTTTGGCCTGCACGCACTACCCGCTTTTGGAACGAGAAATTCGTGCCGCACTGCCACCGCAGGTTCGGCTCGTTTTCCAGGGCGATATTGTCGCGGGCAAGACGCTAGACTACCTCAGGCGCCACCCGGAGATGGAATCCAGACTCACGAAGGGCGGAAAAACGACGTATCTGACCTCGGATACTGCCGAATTTTTCGAAAAAGGGGCGTTTTTGTTCGGAATTGACAGAATTTCGGCAGAATCAGTAGTCCTGTAACTTATAAAAATGTACATTGCAAATGTAACTAACGAACCTATTTAGGTCCGCTTGTGTTTTTTTTATCATAGTGAGTAGTAACATGCCGAAGACACAGATCAATCTCGAAGGTTGGCAGGACTACCGTGGCAATGCCGCCGGAAGCCTGCTTTACGTGGAAACCAGCCGTCAGTCCGAAATGCCGGTGCGCGACCAGCTCAACGAAAATGAAAAGGGTTTTCTTTACGAGCCGAACTACGAAACCAGCACTTATGGCCTCATGAGCTGCTACAATGTGAAGAACATCAACGCCATTGTGCGTGCCAAGAGCCGCTACATCCTTTTCGGCACCCGCTACGAAGGCCTTAGCGATTCCGAAAAGCGCAACAAGTACCTCATTATGGGTTACATGCGCATCGACAAGATCAAGGACGTGCGTACCCGCCATATCCAGCGCTTCATGTCTAACCCGGAACTTCAGGAACCGGAATGCATGCAGATGGAACACAACTGGGCAGTCTACGGCCCGATGCATTTCGTCTCGATGGACGATTCCTTCCTTGTGACCGACGAAATTCTGAAGGAATGGGGCTACAAGGGCCATGCGAGCCGCCAGCTCAAGGCCGTGTTCCAGAAGGAACACCTGGACCAGATTCTCTCGTTCCTGGATTCCAAGGAAGACAAGATTGACGAATATATCGCCATCGTCGACGAATTCAAGGAAGCCCTCGCAGAAGGGTAATTGCGTCACTGATGCATCAAAAACACCGGCTTTTAAGCCGGTGTTTTCGTATTTATAATGTTTGCTACAAGCGACGCTTTGCACGCTCACACAATCACTTCGTTCCAGTGTTCGCTTTGCGAAACGCCGCTCTACGCAAAAAAAAAACGGAGTGTGCTTGAGTTCGAGATGTTTGTTGCTGGGGTGTGTAAAAAAACTGGAACTATAAAAGCCCATGCGACTGTTAGTCACTATGGGCTTTTATGAAATGCTGGGTGGGGGTTAAACTACAGGCTTGCTGCTTCTACTTTCTCACGATTTTCACGGTCGTGGCTTTCGTCTTCACGATATACATGCCCTTCTTGAGGTCGAGGCGGAGCGTGCCGTCGGCATTGAGGGCCTGACCCTTGATCCCGCTCCAGAGGAGGTTGCCGTTCAGGTCGAACACCTTCGCTTCCTTGTTCAGGTCGCTTGCGGCGAAGTTCGTGCGCATGCCCTTGATGGTGGAACTGCCTCCACATCCGGTAGCCACAATCTTTGCAATGTAGATGCCGGCGTTGTCGCTGTTGAACGAGAGCTGCGTGGAGCCGAAGGGGGCTCCGGTCGAGTCAATTTCGTTTGCGAGCGGGACGGATACTTCGGCCCAGGAGCCCGCGGGGGCAGAGTTGCCGTACTGGTAGTTGCTCCAGGTGCTGCCGCCCGCGCCGCCGATGTTCACGGAGGCGTCTTCGGCGTCGATGCTACGCATGGTGAACACGAGGTCCGTGCACTTGGTGAGCGGTTCCTTCACTGCTGCTGCATCGGGAATGGTGAAGAGGGCGTGCTGGTAGCCGCAGTCATCCTGCGCGCAGCCTGCGAGCGGAACCTTCACGTACTTGGAAATTCCGTCGAGCGCGGTCGTCTCGAAGGTGACCTTGCCGAGGGTCTCGTCGCTCTTCCAGCCCGCTGCGGAAGTTTCGTTCGCGTAGTCCACAATCACGAGAGAATCACCGAAGTTCTGGTTGGGGTCAATGTACGGGTCGTCGATGGGGGAGTCTTCGCACTGGAGCGCTGCCGTGTTGCTCGTGGTGAATACAACCGTGGTGATGGACTTTGCCGGGGCGTCGATGATGGCGCCTGCGGTGACGGTCTTGCTCTTTTCGCCGCTTTCGGTAGACTGCACGGCGTAAACCGGGTTGTAACCGTTCACGGAGAAGTTCAGGTTCTGTGCGGAACCCTTGTTGATGGCGATGACGGAGATGGAATCGCAGTCGGCGCTACGGAAGGCGACTGCATAGATGTCGCTACCGTCGGCGGTGCTGCTCACGACGCGCCAGCCCGGGTTCACGAACTTCGAGTAGTGGCGCATGGCGTGGTATTCGGGGTTGATATAGAGCTTTGCCTCGGTGCAGCTGCTCCAGCCTTCGCCCGGGCAAACGCCGATGAGCTGGCCGTTCTGTTCACCCCAGAAGAGTTCCCAGGCGATGTAGGCGTTCAGCTTGCCGCTCGTAAAGCCGACCTGCATAATATGGGCGAGGCCGAGCATGTCCTGCTCGCGCACGGCGTTTTCCATGGTGCAGAATTCCGTCATGATGATGGGCTTGTTGTCGCTGCCGTAGTTCTTGCCGATAGCGGTCATCGCCTTGCGGAAGTTCTCCGGATTCAGGTAGTTTGTGCCGGAGTTGTCGTTGCCGTCACCCGCATGGTACAGGTGGTAGGCGTAACCGTCGAGGTTCTTGTCGTCGAGCGCCTTCGCGTACTTTTCAAAGTTGCTATAGCCGATGCCGAGCGGTTCGGGACCGATAATCTTCGGCGGGTTTGCAAGCGTGCTGATGGAATCGCGTACGGCCTGGAGTGCCTGCTTGTAACCGGCAATCCCGTTGCTTTCGGTAGGCTCGAAGAGGGTCTCTTCGTATTCGGCTTCCATGTCGGGTTCATTCTGCAGGCTGATATAGTCAGGAGTGATGCCTGCGGCAGCGTAGGCCTGCAGGCTCTTCTTCCACCAGCCGGCGAATTCGCTGTAGACGAACTTGCCGTACGGGTCGCTGCTCGAAGTCTTGAGCGTGTTTTCGCTTTTGGAATGCTTCTGCCCGTTATCGCTTCCGTTCACGCTGCCGCTCGGTTTGAGGTTGCCCGGAGCGGACCAGCTGGACATCTCGATCTTGAGGCGGTTGCCGAGGCGCTCCTTGCCGGCCTTCACGATGGCGGCATCGTCTGCAATGCTCTTGGAGTCTTCTTGCTTCCAGTTGCCGATGCGGAGCAGCGAGAGGTTGAGTCCGTTAAATGCCGTGTCGTAGAAGTCCTTCTGCATCGAAGAACTCATGGCGGTAATCCAGCTTTGGTAGTAGGCTGCACCCGCACCAAATCCGACAATCTTTTGTGCCGTGCTGGCGGGATCTACCGTGATATTTGCGGCTGTCGCAAGCGATGCCGCAGCAAGGGCGACCGAGGCCGCTGTCAGGGATTTCTTAAACATACACACATCCTTTTTTTTTACTCCCCAACCCCAAAACCCATTAATCATCAATTATCAATCATCAATCATCAATCATCAATCATCAATCATCAATTATCAATTAACTAGTAAGCTCCTTCGCCCTTGAACACGACCTTGAACGTCTTGAGGATAAGCTTGAAATCGTCTCCGAGCTTGCCGTCGCGACGGATGTAGTCGTTGTCGAGTCGCATCTGCCCTTCGAACGAGATGTTGCTTCGACCGCTTACCTGCCAAATACAGGTGAGTCCAGGGGTCACGGACAGGCGCATGCGGTGCCAGGGTTCGTATTCCGCCACCTCGGAAGGAATCGGCGGGCGCGGCCCCACGATAGACATGTCGCCCTTGATAATGTTGATGAGCTGCGGGAGTTCGTCAAGGCTGAACTTGCGCAGCACGTGCCCGAACGGGTAAATGCGCGGGTCGTTCTTCATCTTGAACGTCTTGCCGCCAGTCTCGTTCTGGGCCATCAGTTCCTTTTTGCGCTCTTCTGCATCCACGTACATGCTTCGGAACTTGTACATGGTAAACAGTTTGCCGTTACGCCCCACGCGGGTCTGCTTGAAAATGACCGGCCCCTTGTGGTCGCTAATCTTGACTGCTGCGGCACAGAACAGGAGAATGGGGGAAAGGACTATCAGGGCTAGACTCGAACAACTGACATCGACAAGGCGCTTGATGGCGTGCCGGTACTTAATCTTGTGCGGGTGCTGCCAGATATGGTCGAGGTTCAGGCGCTCGAGCGAGAAGAAACTTCCGTTGGTGCTGTTGAACTTCTTGAGGGCTTCGTCCATTTCCAGGTTGTCTTTTTCCTGGAGCCCGGTGTAGATGTATGCCTGGAATATGGGGCTCTTGGGCTTGTGGCGGAGAGCCTGGATAAGGCCCGCGTCGTTCAGCTTGTGGAGGATTTCCTTGCGGATGGATTCCAGCGTGTTCATGTCGGAATTCAGGAGGATAATCCCGATACCGCTCTCGTCGGTCAGGTACCCGAGCACGTCGATGAAGCGGAGGTGCGAGAACATGGTGAGCACGCTGATGCGCCAAGTCTTTTCCACAATGCGCGAGGGGCGGCCCCAGCCAAAGAAGTCGTACTGGTGCGAGTAAACCTTGATGAACAGGAACGGCCTGCGGGTGCGGTTCGCCCTCAGAAATTCCTCGTTGAGGCGCGTCCTGAAGAGACGTGCCGGATAGACAATGTTCTTGAGCCTTTGCTCGTTAAGAATGTCGCTTATCGCCGGATTGGATATTTCCTGTTCCATGTAAAAAAATATAGTTATTTTGTGCTCTGGATAGGGTATGGAATCCGCAAGGTGGCTGTAGGCTACTAGCGTAAAATTCTATATTGTGTCTCCGAAAAAATCAAAAAATGGAGACGCCTTATGTTGCGTATTGGCTTAATTGGTACTGGAACCGTCGGTGGCGGTGTCATTCAGATTCTGGAACAGAAGATTGCCGAGTACAAGGAAAAGCTCGGTGTCGAACTCGAACTCGCCTGCATCTGCGCGAAGTCCGAGGAAGAAGTTGCCCCGTACAAGGCGAAGGGCTACAAGGTTTCCACAAACGCCGACGAGATGATTGCCGGTGACGGTATTGACGTGCTTGTGGAACTTGCCGGTGGCTACAACATGCCGCGCAAGTGGATTCTCGCTGCCCTCAATTCGGGCAAGCACGTGGTGACCGCGAACAAGGCCCTCCTTGCCAAGTACGGCCACGAGATTTTCCCGCTCGCTGCCGAAAAGGGCCTGCACGTGCTGTTCGAAGCAGCCGTGGGCGGTGGCATTCCTATCATCCGCAGCCTCCAGGAAGGCCTGCTCGGCTCTACGGTGGAACACCTGAGCTGCATCATCAATGGTACCTGCAACTACATCCTGAGCCGCATGGCCGACGAAGGCCTCGACTTTGATGTGGTTTTGAAGGATGCCCAGAAGCTCGGCTTTGCCGAAGCCGACCCGACCTTCGATATCGAAGGCATCGACTCCGCCCACAAGACTGCCTTGCTCGCTAGCCTCTGCAGCGGCAAGCGTGTGGACTTCGAAAAGATTCACGTGACCGGCATTTCGAAGATTACCGCCCAGGATATCGCGTTCGCCAAGGAACTTGGCTGCTGCGTGAAGCTCCTCGGCATCTACCACCGCGACGGCGACCGCGTGGATGCCCGCGTGCATCCGTGCTTCGTCTCTAACGAGAACCTGCTTTCGAACGTGAACGGCGTAATCAACGCGGTTTACCTCAAGTGCGACAACCTGGGCGAAACGGTCCAGACTGGCGCCGGTGCAGGCCGCCTCCCGACCGCATCCGCCGTCGTGGCCGACCTCGTTTCCCTGGCCCGCTCTGTGGATACGGGTAGCCGCAAGGCGCTCCCGATGGGCTGGTTCAACGTCGACAATTCGGCAACTCTCGTGCCTATCTCCGAGACGAGCGCCCGCTACTACCTGCGCTTCACTTCCCGTGACGCCTGCGGCGTGCTCGCGAAGATTACGAGCGTCTTGGCCGAAAATAGCATCTCCATCGAGACGATTATCCAGAAGAACGTGAAGGACCCGGGCAAGGTCTCTATCGTGGTCATCACCGAAAAGACGCAGGACTGCAAGGCCTCGAAGGCGGTGGACGCCATCGACGCCCTGCCCGAAATCGTCGAAAAGAGCCAGGTTATCCGCTTCCTCGCCTAAGGCGTGGTTTCTGAAACCTGAATTTTGTAGTTTATTGGCGTATGTTCCGTGCAACTACATTGGAGCGCATCCTCCTAGTCCTTTCGGATTTTGTCGCCGTGTCGATTTGCTTCCTTGGCGCGTTCTGGGTGCAGTTCCATAGTGGTTGGATTGTCGACAAGTTCGACCCGACTAAGACATTCGACCAGTACTGGACCATGGGGCTTGCCCTCAATATCGGTTGGCTCGTGCTGTTTACCTGCGCGGGCCTGTACCGTTCATGGTTGCTCCTTTCGAGAACTCACCAGATTCTGCGTGTACTTCGTGCCGTAGTCATCGGTGTGGTGCTTATCATTATCGGGCTTTTCGGTACGGAGTTCCTGGGGAAGGTTTTCACGAACCAGCCTCTGAACGAAGGCTACCTGTATGGCTCCCGATTCCCGTGGATATTTATCTACGGCGGGCTTGCGATGGTGCTTGTGGCCGGTTTCCGCATGTTTATTTACTTCTGCTTGCGTGGCTTGCTCCGCTTGGGTTATGGCGCGAACAACATACTGGTGCTCGGCGCGACTGAGGCGGGCCGCAAGGTGGCCGAAGACCTTAAGAACACTCCGGCGCGTGGCCAGCGGGTGGTGGGCTTTGTGGATGAACGCTACCAGGTCATATCGCACGACTTTGCAGGCTTCCCGGTCTTGGGCAAGTATTCCGACCTCGCTGCACTTGTAAAGAAGTACAAGGTTACGGGTATCGTGATTGCGCACGAAAGTTCCTCCCCGCAAGAAATCATGCGCGTGCTGGTGTGGATTTGTGAACTTCCCTTGCATATCTATATTGTACCGGAACTCTACCCGGTGGTGAACGGGCAGTTCAAGGGTAACCTCGTCTATGGGTTTGAACTGCAGGAACTTTTCGCGTTTACCATGCCGCCCTGGCAGGTGCGGGTGAAGCGCATTATCGACGTGCTGTTTGGCGCGTTTCTGGGTTTTTGCTCCCTGCCGGTTTGCCTGCTAGCGGCTATTGCCATCAAGCTCGAGGACCGCGGGCCGGTATTCTATTCGCAGGAACGCATCGGCCTGTATGGCAAGCCCTTTACGGTCTACAAGTTCCGCACCATGCGTACCGATGCCGAAAAGTTCGGCGCCCAGTGGGCAACGAAGGACGACCCGCGCATTACGAAGGTGGGTAAGTTCCTGCGCAAGACCCGCATCGACGAGCTCCCGCAGATTCTTTGTGTATTGAAGGGCGACATGAGCATGGTGGGCCCGCGCCCTGAACGTGCCGTGTTTATCAGCAAACTTCGCGAACAGATTCCGTTCTACATCAGCCGCCTCAAGATGAAGCCGGGCCTTACGGGCTGGGCGCAGGTGCGTCACCATTACGATACGAGCATCGAGGACGTGCAGATTAAACTACAGTACGACATGTATTACTACGAGAACATGAGCCTGCTCTTGGATTTCCAGATTCTCGTGCGGACGGTCTACGTTGTGTTGACCGGTAAAGGAGCGCAATAGAGACGAAAGAACGCTCGCGGTGCTTGCTATAGACGAAAGACGAAAGAAAAAAAGCGGTATAATTATGTATGGAGATTGCTCAACACCTGTTTTCCCTACCGACGATGCTCTCACGATGATTCGCCTCGCGCTTGCCGAAGACGTGCGCACGGGCGACGTGACCAGCGAATGGACTATCCCTGCCGACCAGAAGCAGCATGCCCGCCTGATTGCAAAAGAAGATGGCGTGCTTGCGGGCCTCCCGGTGATTGAACTCGTGTTCCAGGAACTCAAGGCAAATGTGAAGGTAACGCTCCACAAGAAAGATGGCGACGTGGTGAAGAAAGGCGACCTGATTGCCGAAATGGACGGCACGACGCATGAACTCCTGACGGGCGAGCGTACGCTCCTGAACTTTATCCAGCAACTTTCCGGCGTGGCGACAGTCGCGCATACCTTCCAGGAAGCCTTGAAGGGCGGGAAAACCAAGGTGCTCGATACCCGCAAGACGGTTCCCGGTTTCCGCACGTTGCAGAAGTACGCCGTGCGCGTCGGTGGCGGTTCCAACCACCGCATGGGCCTCTTTGACATGGTGCTGGTGAAGGACAACCACATCGCTGCTGCAGGTGGCGTTCTCGAAGCACTCGAAGTGGTGAAGAAGAACAACACGCAGGGCCTGATGGTCGAGATGGAAGTGGAAAACTTCGACCAGCTGCGCGCTCTTTTGAACAAGGGCGTAGACGTCATCATGCTTGACAACATGAGCAACGAGATGATGGCCGAGGCCCTGAAGATTATCAAGGAAAGCGGTGACAAGTGCCTGGTGGAAGGCTCGGGCAATATGACGCTCGAACGTGCGAAGGAAATCGCGACACTCGGCCTCGATTACATCTCTGTCGGTGCGCTAACGCATAGCGTGAAGGCTCTCGACATCTCGATGCGCATTTAGTTTTTTGATTTGCACATGAAAAAGAATTTGGATAAACCTGTACGGAAGTCGAATCGCGAAACTTTTAGCTTCGTCGTGGATGTGGGCAACTCCCACACGGTTTTGGGTATTTTCAAGGGCGACAAGGTGGTGGACCACTGGAGGCTTACTACCCGCAAGGAAACGACTAGCGACGAAGTGATGAACCGCATTGGCGGACTTGTGCGCTTTTCGAAAATCAAGCCGGCAGAAATTACGCACGTGGGCCTGTCGACGGTGGTGCCCGCGCATGAGCGCCCTTGGATCAAGGCCCTGCAGACGCTCCTCAAGCGCCCGGTGCAGGTGGTAAGTTCCAAGAACTGCCTCGGTTGCCCGATTGCCTACCCGAACCCGGCGTCGCTCGGTGCCGACCGCTTGTGCAACATTATCGCACTCCGTGACCGTGGCTACAAGGATGCCATCGTGGTGGATATGGGCACGGCAACGACATTTGACGTGATGAAGGACGGCGGCTTCGCTGGCGGTATAATTATTCCGGGCATTAGCGCAAGCCTCGATGTCTTGACCGAGAAGGCGGCGCGCCTGTTGCCGGTAAGCATCGAGTGGCCGGAACACGTTATTGCAAACAATACTGACGATGCCATCCGCGCGGGCCTCCTGTATGGCTTTATGGCGGAACTCGAGACGCTTGTCGAAAAAATCAAGGCCGAGATGGGCAAGAAGAAGGTACCCGTGTTTGCGACGGGTGGCTGGGGCCGCATGGTGATGGGGCACAGCAAGGTTATCGATACCTACGACCCGTATTTGACTCTGAACGGTGTGCGCCTGGTGGCGCTCCATGGCAATTCTGCCGCAGAACTGGAGAAGGATTCTGATGAATAAAATCAATCTTTCGTCTTTCGTCTTTCGTCTAGGAGGCATCAATGCGTTGCTTAGTTACCGGTGGTGCAGGATTCCTGGGTAGTCACTTGTGTGAACGTCTGCTGAATGACGGTCATGAGGTGATTTGCCTTGACAACTACTTTACGGGCCGTATGGTGAACGTCGCTCACCTGCGCGATAACCGGAACTTCGAGCTCATTCGCCACGACGTGACGGAACCGATTTTGCTGGAAGTGGACCGCATCTTTAATCTCGCGTGCCCCGCGAGCCCCATTCATTACCAGTTCAACCCGGTAAAGACCATCAAGACGAGCGTGATGGGCGCTATCAATATGCTTGGCATGGCGAAGCGCGTGAAGGCGCGTATTTTGCAGGCGAGCACTAGCGAAGTCTACGGCGACCCGGCGGTGCACCCGCAGACCGAAGACTACTGGGGCAACGTGAACCCCATCGGTATCCGCAGCTGCTACGACGAAGGCAAGCGCGTTGCTGAAACGCTCTTTATGGATTACCACAGACAAAATAACGTGGACATCCGCATCGTGCGTATTTTCAACACGTACGGCCCGCGCATGCTTATGAACGATGGTCGCGTGGTGTCAAACTTTATTGTGCAGGCGCTCAAGGGCGAAGATCTCACGATTTACGGCGACGGCAGCCAGACCCGCAGTTTTTGCTATGTGGATGACCTCATCGAAGGTTTTGTGCGCATGATGAATCAGGACAAGATTATTGGACCCGTGAACATCGGGAACCCCGGTGAATTCACGATGCTTGAACTTGCGAAGGAAGTGCTTGACCTCACCGGCTCCAAGAGCAAGATTGTGTACAAGCCTCTCCCGGGTGACGACCCGAAGATGCGTCGTCCGAACATTGATCTTGCGAAGTCTGCCCTCGGTTGGGAACCGAAAATCCCGCTGCGCCAGGGTCTCGAGAAGACAATTGTCTACTTCGAGGAACTGCTCAAGTGCGAACGCTAGCAGTTTGCAGATACTAGGACTTGTCATGCCCGGCTTGACCGGGCAACTTTATTTCTTTTAATAGGATTACTTACAGCCTACTACTTTGCAGATAGGGCAGTTTTCGGGCTTGTGACCCATTGCCTTGCAGTACGTGCGCCCGAAGTAGATAATCTGCAGGTGGCGCTTTTCCCATTCATCCTTCGGGAAAATCTTCTTGAGGTCGGCCTCGGTCTGTTCCACGCTACTGCCGTCCGATAGTCCCCAGCGCTTGGCTAGGCGGTGGATGTGCGTATCGACGGGGAAGGCGGGAATCTTGAAGATGTGGCTCATCACGACGCTTGCTGTCTTGTGGCCTACGCCGGGGAGTGATTCAAGTTCTTCGAAGGTGCGGGGGACTTCGCCGCCGTATTTCTCGACGAGCGTTTTTGACAGGTTGTAAATGTTCTTGCTTTTCGTGTTGAAGAATCCGCACGGCTTGATGATTTCTGCAATCGCGTCAATGCCGAGCTTGACCATGGCGGCGGGCGTTTTCGCTTTCTTGAACAACACCTTCGTTACCTGGTTCACGCGGATGTCGGTGCATTGCGCACTCAATACGACCGCGACAAGCATCGTGTAGGCGTTTGAGTAGTCCAGCGGAATCGGCGGGTTCGGGAAGAGTTCGTCCAGCTTTTCGCCGATGAACTTGATCTTGTCCGTTTTTTTCATGTCCTGCGCCTCCTTTCGTCTTTCGTCTGTAGCGAGCCGCATTGCGGCGCAGCGTACTTTCGTCTAGTTTAGTCGCAATCGCGCGTGAAGTCTTGTTGCATGTTGAAGCTGGGCATGTCGTCGGTCGGGTGGCCGACTTCGACGGCGGGGACGCCTGCGTATGTCGTGTGCGGAGGAACGTCGCAGAGCACCACCGCGCCCGCACCAATCTTCGCGCAGTCGCCGATGTGGATGTTGCCGAGCAGCTGGGCGTGTGCACCGAGCATCACGCCGTTTCCGATTTTTGGGTGACGGTCGCCGGTCTCGTTGCCGGTACCGCCAAGCGTCACACCGTGCAAGAAACTCACGTTGTTCCCGACAATTGCCGTCTCGCCGATGACGATGTTTGTCGCGTGGTCAATCAGGAGGCCGTGCCCGATTTTTGCGGCCGGGTGGATGTCCATGCCGAACTTGCGGCTGATGATGTTCTGGAGCATTTTTGCGGGGAACGGGCGGTTCTCTGTCCAGAGGGCGTGTGCCACGCGGTAGGCCTGCAGGCCCTGGAACCCCTTGAACAGCAGGAGCGGTTCGAGGTAGCTGGTGCAGGCGGGGTCGCGGAGTACGGTCGCGTTCAAGTCCTTGCAGGCGGAAACGAGCAGTTCGGGGTACTTGATGTACAGCGCGTTGAACATCTTCTCGAGTTCCGCACGGTCGATGACTTCGCCCGCGAGTTGACAGGCGAGCGTTACGGATAGCATGTCGGCAAAGTTCTTGCGGTTCAACACCTGCTCTTCGAGCATGAGCTTCGAGAGCGGTTCGTTGGCGGCTAGTTCCGAGGCCTCGTCGCGGAGGCGCTTTTCCATTTCTTCGACTGTCATAGCGAAAGCAAATATAGAAATTTGCGTGCCGTATTATGTTAATCCGGTTTAAAATGATGCGGGAGGGGCCCCAGCTCAGAGTTGCGAAGGCCGCACGGGCCCCTCCCTGCACCCTCCCCATCCTGGCGCAAGCGCCAACCTTACGGCTCAGCCATGGCCATACAAGTATGGCCGCGGCACTCGCCTTGATCGGTTGTGGCCGACGCCTTCCATTTATAAGACTGTTTGTTTCTTATAAAGAATTTCTAAAAGCAGGAAAAATTTATATCTGCTAAAGATACTTATCTGCAATTGTTTTTGTGGGAAAGAACATTTAAAACGGGAAGGCGGGCTAGTCGGCGAGTTTAATGAGCGCGCGGGCTGGGATGTGGAACCATCCGGGCCTGAACTCGAGTTCGTAGCAGGCCTCGTAAACGGCCTTCGCTAGAATATACGGGGTGACTGCGCGCTCGAGGGTGTCGAGGTCGATTTGCGCGTTGCCTGCATCTACGTGCGCGGCTTGCGCGTAGCCTTCGAGGAAGGCCTTTTCGCACGCGGTGCTGTCGAACCCGGATGTAGTTCCCGCATACTGGAAACTGCGCAGCATGCCGGCGACATCGACAAGCGGGGAGCGCAGTGCCCTGCGGTATTCGAGACTGCGGGTAGGTTCGCCTTCAAAATCGAGAATCTTGAAGGCCGGCGCGCTTGATGCCTGCTTGGCTAAAGACTGCGCGGTCGTTGCGGCGGCAACCAGCACTTGCCCCAGGTGGTAATCCCCGTGGATGCGCTGCGGTGCGGACAACTCGCTGCCGGTTGGCGCTCCGAACGCATCTTTCGCCATGCGTTTGAGTTTCGGCAAAGTGGCTTTCACCCTTTCGGCGAGTTCGCGCATTTCACTGCCCGTTGCGCAGTTCAAAAGATGTTCCAGCTTGTCAAATGGAATTTCGGGATTCTGCGCGGGCGTGCCCGGGAGTCCCCTAAGGGCGCGGTGCATCTTCGCGGTCGCTGTCCCGAGAGCCTCGGCGCACGGCGCGTCCATCACGCCGTTGAAATACGCCCACGCATCCTGCATGCCGGTTGCACGTTCTTCGAGAATCCCGAGGGTGTAGCGTTTTCCCGTGGCATCTGCGTAGTAGCATGTGCCGTAGAGCTGCGGGCTCACGCCGGAGCGCTTGCGGTCGAGTTGCTCCATGATTTCGACTTCGGGGTGAATGCCCGGTAAAAGCCTGCGGTACAGCTTGAAGAAAAAGTGTTCGGAAGCGAATGCAGAATTGCTCTGCTCGGCATCGAGCGGGGCTATATCGAAAAGCTCGTGCAGGGAAACATCTACGGGAAAATTCTCTGTCTGCATGAACATGAACTCGCCGGACGTTCCTCCGTATCTTGCCTTCTCGCAAGAAAACACGTCGTAAAAAAAGTCGGCAGTGCGGGTCTCGTCTTCAATGATGGCGTAGAGGTCGGGCTCGCAGTTTTCGCTTGCGGCAAAGTTCACGCGGACGATGGAGAGAAACGTTTCCCCGATGGCGACGCGGTCCTCGGTCTCGATGGATTCGATCTTGCGGCCCTTGCCCATGAACCAGCGCTTGCTTGCGATATCTTGCATGCTATCCATGTGCATGAAAATAGCAATAATCGCGAAACCGCGCCTGAAAAAAGCCCCGAATTCGACTGCGGGGCATATAAATGCGCTTGAATCTTTTGTTTTATACGCCCCTTCAGTTGCTATTTAAGAGCAAAGAGGCTTCATCTGGATTGTTTTTGCATTCGGGGGCATATAAGAAGGGGATAATCCTTGTTTTTATATGCCCCGCGCTTTTTTCTTCAGCCAACAGGGGCGTATAAATGCACTTTTTTTGCGATTTATATGCCCGCCAGCCTATTTCCGTGCGGTCAATGCGCTAAAGTACCCCTGCGAACGGAGAGTTGCGAGAACTTTTAGTTTGTTTGCAGTCGTTTCTGCGGGCAACCCGTCAATAACGTACTGCGGAATCCGCTTGAGCGGCTTGAACTGCGGGGGCACATCGCTGTAGTCGCACAGTTGCCATGCGCAAAGCAGTTTCCCGACGAATTCGTCCCACGGGAAAACGTCGGCAGGGGCAAGGTAGAAGCGTGCGGGCTTCTCGAAATCGCGGGCGTCTAGCAGGAGCGAGCCGTCCTTATAACATGCAAGAAGCGCAGCCCGCCTCTCTTTCATCTGAGTGGCGGGCTGCGCAGGAATAGTCAGAACGAGTTGCATTCGGCGCAGGCGTTATGCGGCGAGAACTTCACGCTGGATCTGGGAATACTGGTAGCCAGAAATGGATGTGATTTTGAGAATCAAATCCCGCGCGAGTCCTGCACGGATGAGGGCCCTAGCGTAATTCAGCTTGTTCATATCGGGAGAAGTCATAGGAACCTCGAAATTGATTGTGGAACTTATTTTCTAGTCAGAAAATAGTTTATTTTTTCAAAAAAAGAAGAGTGTTTTGAGCAGGTTTTTTGCGAGTGTATGTTTGCTCACATTACACTTTTTTGTAGCATTTTTGTAATTAATTGTGCGATAATGAGTTACAAAAAATTGCGTTTTTTTGCGGAATTTAGCCTCATTCAAACTTTCGTGATTTTTGTCACGCCGATTTGTTTCGGTGTCGTCTAAATCTCTTTGAGCACTGGAAAAACCTTGCGATATTTTAGCAGGGATTCCATGTCGAACGACGCCGAAATTACACATTCTTTACCCGCTTCCGCTTGCGCGATAACTTCACCTTGCGGGTTGATAATTTGTGAATTTCCTGTGTACTTTCCATCCGGCGAAACGCAGTTCACTGCGGCGACATACGCCTGATTTTCGATGGCGCGAGCCTTGAGCAAAGTGTTCCAGTGATTGATTCTTGCTTCGGGCCAAGCGGCTTGCACGGTGAAGAGGTTCGCGCCTGCCTTTACGGCATCGCGGTAGAGTTCCGGGAAGCGCAGGTCGAAGCATATTGTCGGCGCGATGGTCCATTCGTTGATTTTGAATAAATTAATATTGTCGCCTGCGCGGAACTTTCCCTGTTCCATAAAGAAGGGACGGCGTTTGTCGTAGCCCGCGTATTCCGTGGCGTTGCCGGGCATATATATACTCGCGTGATTCGTGAGAGGTGCCGTCCTAACATCGCAATGCGGCACCGTCCTAACACCAGATTTGGCATCTACACAAGCTGCATCCGCACCAGAAATCCCTGCACCCATGACGGCACATCCAGTCCTGTTTGCTAGTTTGTGCAAAAAATGTGCGGTTTCGCCTGCGCTATCGCATGAAAAATCCTCGGCGGCGCTTTCCGGGTGCAGCGGAAGGTAGCCTGTGGCGAACATCTCGGGCAGCACGATGAGTCCCGCATTGGCTTTGCCTTCCAAAGAGCCGGCCTCCATGCGGATCCCTTGCGTGAGCGCCTCGACCTTGGCGAAGTTTTTCGCCTTGTCGTTCGGCGCGACTTCCATTTGCACTAGAAAAATCTCAAGCATACCGCGAGAAATATAAATTTTCCCGAACTGCAGCGTGTTTCCGGTGGTCGCACCACCCTATAAAATTCTAATTTAGTACACATGAGATTCCGCTCCCTGCTCCTTATTGCACTGTTCCTGGTGACATCCCTTTTTGCGGCGACGCCTACGCCTGTCGTGGGTGTTGTGCTCGAGATGGGGTCCGACCTCCCGCTTGATGGCGTGCAGATTACCTACCGTTCGGGCAAGAAACTTGCAAAGACTTCTTCGGATGGCCGTTTCGAGTTTACCGTAGATTCCAAGAACGCTTCCCTCGTGTTCCAGAAAGAGGGTTACGACAGTGTGTACGTGGACCTGCAGGATTATGCGGATTTGCTCGATATGGTCGTGACGCTTTCGAGCGACTTGCGCGACTTGGGCTCGAGTACGATTGTCGGTGGCGGTGAACCAGTGAAGTGGGAACCGGAACGCAAGGTGTCGCTCGACAAGCTCGAGGATGCGGCAGGCATGCGTTTTGATATTACGGAACACCTGAGCCAGATGCCCGGTATTTCGGGCCAGAAGGATTTCAGCAGCGCTCTCTATTACGAGGGTTCCCGCGCGGGTGACGTGGCGTACCACCTCGGGCGGCTTCGCATACCCAACATGCGTCACCTAGATATCGGTTTCCCGGGCAACCTTTCGGTTGTGAACCCGCACATACTGAGCGGCATCGAAATTCACGACCACTACGGTAGCGGCCCGATTGGTCAGGGACTTGCGACCTCGGTGCAGTACATTCCCGAGCAGACGAAGGGCGAGTGGGGGCTCAAGGGCTCTGCGGGCCTTACGCTCCAGGAAATCCAGTTCGATTCCCCGTTCCTGTTCTGGGACAGTTTCCGCTTCGCCTTCCGCAGGCTCGATGGCGACATGCTCAAGAACCTGGGCGAGAAGTTCTTTACCGAATTCAAGAAGCGCGATGGTGACTGCGCGAGCGATTGCCGCGTGAAGTCGTCGGACCCGTTCGACCTTACGGCGATGGATTTCTACACGCAGTTGAACGGTTCTGATTCCATGGGCAACACGTGGGCGCTGCGAGCCCTCTACAGCATGGACGAATATTCCATAAGCCAGGATACCTCGACAGCGTACGATGAGGTGAATTCGGTCGATATTATCAGGGGCGAACAGACCTACCTTGTCGTGGGTGCGGAATACGCCTCCAAGTTCGGCACGAGCCTGCATGCGGGTGTTGTGCGCGAGTACCTGAGCGATACAATCCAAGACACTACGGGTTTCAGGAGCAACGCCTCGACGAAGGAGATGGCCGCGTTTATTGATGCCTACGAGCAAACGCATACGACCTTCAGCGTGGGCGCCGACAAGCAGTTTAAGACCAAGTTGCTCGGTTCTGCCGTGAGCGGGGCGCTGCTTTACGAACATCATCTCCTTGACCGCAGCTACATTGATTTTGGCGGGTCGCAGCCCGATGACTACCAGACGGGCATACTTTCGGGAGTGAGCCGTTTTGATTGGAAGGGCGACTACTCGCAGACGATATTCTCGCTTGGTGCGGTAGCTGATGCGATGGACCACAATGCACGCCCGACGGCGTCTGTTGATTTCGAGAAGAACCTGACCGAAAAGGATACCACGTACTGGCGCGTGTTCGGTAATGCCGCGTACCGTAGCGACTGGAAGCACCTTTACGATGACGGTGACCTTACGGGGCGCCTTGAGACGGGTGCGTCTGCAAAGCTTGGAATGGGCTACAACTCCAAGTACTTGATTGCGCAGGCGAGCGGCTTTGGCCGTTACTACTTCGACCCGGTGATGCCTCTGCCCAAGGCTTATGCGCAGTATAAGGATATTACGCCGGTGAATTATGCCTGGGTGCTCGGCGCGAATGCCCGTATGGAATGGAAGACCTCGCACCACTTCTCGATGGCGACGAACGTGAGTTCCGTCTACGGAGAATACGAACTGGACGAGGGCTCGCTCCCGTGGGAAGCGAACTCCAGGCTGGATATCATTTCGCACTTCAGGTTCTACCCGCGCAAGGATTCGCTGTTCTCGATTATCCTCACGCACCATGCCGCGTTGCACCGCCCGCTGTACTATTACCGGATAACGCCGTCAGACCCGATGACACGCGAGAACGGAACCCGCATGCTTCGTGACCTGAACGAATTTACTGACATGTTCAGGACGGACATCCGCGTGAATCTTGACATCATTCGCGAGAAGGGTTTCTTCCGCAAGTCGCGTTTCTACCTGGAACTGGACAACCTGTTCTCGGAACTCGATGTGAGTGCGCTGAAGTTCCTCGGTTCCGAGAATGCGCGTGAACGCTCGTGGGTCACGCAAGATAACGACAAGAACTCGGAGAACGGCTTCAGGCTAGAACCCTTCATGGCGAAGGGCATGGGACTCTACTTCCAGTTTGGCGTCGAAGTCCAGCTGGGAATTTAGCGGCAATGAAAAGTGTTTTTTCGGTGTCGTCATGTCGCAGCCGCACTTGTTCGGCAAGGACATCTATTGCGTTTCTTTTAATTGCAGTTTTATGGGGGGCTGCCTTTTGCTTTGCCTACGAGACGGACATCCCGTTTGAACCCAAGAAACCCGAGAAACCCTTGCGGTTCTGTACCGCAGCCAAGCAGTGGGTAGAATACGCGAGCAAGGATACGAACCTGGTAGAAATCACGAACATGAAGGGGCTGCGCATGGACCTGCGTTACGGGACTTTTAACAACGTAACGGGGCATGACATGTACTGCGGAATCCAGCGGGCGTTTGTGCACCGCGATGCCTTGCCGAAGTTGAAGCGTTCGCTTTCACTTATCGCGAAGGAACTGCCCGGTTACACGCTCGTGATATTCGATGCGGCGCGCCCGATGTACGCGCAATCCGTGCTCAAGCAGGCGGTCGTGGGCACGCCTTACACGAATTATGTATCGTCGGGAAAGACGGGCGGGCTCCACAATTACGGCCTCGCGCTGGACCTTTCGCTGGCTGATTCCACGGGCGCTTTGCTCGACATGGGGACAGATTTCGATTCGTTCGAGCGCTGTGCGGGCGAGGTGGGCGAGGCCGATGCCCTCAATAGCGGGCGACTCACGCAGCAGCAGGTCGAAAACCGCAAACTCTTGCGCAGCATCATGAAGCGTGCCGGCTGGGTTTCGCTTTCAAGCGAATGGTGGCACTTTAACGCCTACACGCGGGCCTATACCAAGGAACACTACCCGCTGTTCCCGATGTAAACCGGCTATTGAATGGTTCGCCTATAATACGGGTTACTTTATCGCCATTGCCGCGTTTAGCAACTTGACGGAAACGCCTTTTGACCGGAGAAACTGGGCAATTTTTTTCTTTTCGGTCGCAAATTTCCTGTTTGCTCGTGCTTCTCCGCGCTTTTCTCCTTCAGCGCGTCCTTTGGCACGCCCTTCTGCAAGACCTTTCTCTAGTCCTTCTGCGCGGCCCTTGGCACGCCCTTCTGCAAGACCTTTCTCTAGTCCTTCTGCGCGGCCCTTGTTGCGTGCGTAGCTCATGCATGCGTTGTATTCATCCCTGTCAATCATACCCGTCGCGACCTCCGTAATAAACCTTGCCTTCGCCTTGCTGACCAGTAACTGCCTGTAGACTGCCCTCACGACCTTGTCTACGCCGTGCGGCATGGCATTTGCTGTCGGCATGTTCCTGAAGAGTTCTATCCACTGGTTTTCCAGTGATTCGCCCTCCTGTGGGACATACCGGGTCAAGTCTATGATAATATACTTTTTCTTAGGATAGACCGTCAAGGGGTGGGGCTTTCCCACGTCGGCAGTGCGGAAAAGCGCCAGTTCTTCGCGAAAATGCCTGCAGAACGGCACCCTGAAGTTACAGATCCATATGGAATACACCGTCGGCATGAGGTAGGGATGTTCTTCCCGCTGTTTCGCGGTTGCCTCGGCATCCATCGCAATTTTTGCGTTGGCAGAAAGCAGCATGGAGTATAGTTCGATGCGATCTAGGAAATCCTCTTGAATTGCACGTTGCATCTCTACGTCGATGAACTTCCCGCACATTGTCCTTGCGTGTATGTCGAAACTGCCCGATTTCTCGTTGCCAGCCTGGTTCCGCAACTTGACTGTCGGCTTGAGGTGGTCTACGGACTTTATCCTGCTATCCCCTTCAAGGTGCAAGACCGCATTCAAGAAGTGGATGAGGTTCTTCTTGTTCTTGAAGATTTTCTTGAATACAGGGTCGTATGTCGGGTCGAAGAACTTTTGCTTGCGAATCTCCGCTTCCTTCTCCCTAATTTTCTGTTGGCGAGTCTTTTCCATGCCCCTATAATTGCAAGAAGCGTGCCAATCAAGAAATGGCGAATTTGTGCGAAAAACGGCATTCTCAGGAAGTGCGACCTGCTGATTAATCGCTTAAATCACTGATTTATGGATTTTAATCAGTAAGGGGCAATGTCTTGATGCTGGCGCGCTTGAGGCGGTCGTTCAGGGCGATGCCGATTCCCTTGTTGGGTATCGGGTCCACAAGAATCAAATCGTAATCGGGCGTATCCAGGTCGTGCATGTAGGCGTATAGCCTTGCGGTCGCCTCGGTCATGTCACCCGTTGCAGACAAGTTCACTGTGGCAGGAATCGCTCCGGCCTGGTTCCCGAACGCGATGCGTGCGGTATGCTCCGGCAGTTTGTAACCTGCGGGTACTTCGCCGAAGTACAGCGGCACCTGCGGGCGGTAATGCGTATCGCACTGGCCCGGCGCCTGCATGGCCTGCCCGGGCTTGCTTGTGGATTCCTTGACGGCGACTTCGCCGAGCACCGCCTTGAACATCTCGGGCGTAATCGCCCCCGGGCGGAGCACTGTCGGCATGTCCCCTGCAAGCGAGATGATGGCGCTTTCGACCCCTACGGAGCACGGCCCGCCATCGACGATTCCCGCGATGCGGTCCGCAAGCTGTGCGGCCACGTGCTCTGCGGTGGTGGGGCTCACGTGCTTGAACAGGTTTGCGCTCGGGGCTGCAAGCGGAAGTCCCGATTCCTTGATAATCGCCTGCGCTACGGGGTGGCTCGGGAACCTTACCGCCACCGAGGGCAGCCCGCTCGTGCACAGGTCGGGGATGCAGTCCTTCTTCGGGAGGATGATGGTCATCGGGCCTGGCCAGAAGGCTTCCGCCAGCCGGTATGCGCTTTTGGGAATGTCGCGGGCGACGTTCTCCAGTTCCGCGATGTCGGCAATATGCACGATAAGCGGGTCAAACGTCGGGCGCTCCTTGGCGGCAAAAATCTTCGCTAGCGCTTCGGGGTTGTATGCGTTCCCCGCAAGCCCATAGACGGTCTCTGTCGGGATGGCGACGACCTCGCCGGCCTTTAGCAGGTCGGCTGCTTCCGAAACGCTTGTCCAAGGAGGGAATTTCATTGCATTCCCAAAAATAGAAAATGGATGGTAAGTTTCTACCATCCATTAAATATTGTAGTGATGTTTGCCGGGCGCGAGCCCTAGGGCGTTATGCCGGGTTGCTCGGTGCTGCAGGTTCGTCCTTGCGGCCGAACGCAAACACCTTGTCGCATGCTCCGTTAAAGCGCTTCCAGATCTTGTCGGACTGTTCGCGGGGAACCGCACCGACTTCCTTCCACAGCCTGCGCAGGTGCTTCACCTTGTTCATCGCGGCGGCGACGGTGGCCTCGCTCAGGTCGGTGAGCAGGTCTTCGGCCTGTTCGCACAGGAGCTGCTTCTTCTGGAGGTTGTTCTCGCGGGCCTGTTCCTGGATGTCGAGCTGGTCACGACGGCGGGTAAAGAAGTCGTCGCAGGCGCTACGGAATTCCTTGTGGATTTCGGAATCCTCGACGCCGCAAGATCCGAGCTCGCGCCATTCCTTCTGAATGTCGCGGACGGCATCGGCGAGCTGGTTAGAACCTGCGCTTTCGGCGAACTGCTTCACCTTGCCAATCAGTTCCAGCTTGCGGGCCTTGACTTTTTCGAGTTGCTTCTTGAGGCCTTCGTCGCTTGCTGCCATGGCGGTAATGAACAGGTTCATCTTGGAATTGTACCGCTCGTTGATAGCCTCGACGGATTCCTTCGGCACCATGCCGATGGCCTTCCATTCCTCGCGGATGGCCTTGATGGCTTCGGTCGCTTCTGCAGTTACGTTGTTTGTATCCATCGCGTCGAGCTTGTCGCAAAGGGCGACCTTCTTCGCGAGGTTGGCCTGCTTCTCGTTGTCCATCTCCTCGAAGTGGCTGCGCTTCTTGTCGAAGAATGCGTCACACGCACTGCGGAAGCGGGTCCAGATTTCTTCGGACTTGCTCTTGGGCACGGGGCCGGTGGACTTCCAGGCATCCTGCAACTGCTTGAGCTTGTTGGATGTCGCGTTCCAGTCGGTAGATTCCTTGAGCGCTTCGGCTTCCTCGATGAGTTTCATCTTCTTCTCGAGGTTCGTCTCGCGGTTCTGGTCTTCTTGCTTGATGCTTTCCTTGTACTGGGCAAAGAATGCGTTCGATGCGGCCTTGAACCTTTCGATAAGCGCGTTCAGGCTTTCCTTGGGCACCATGCCGATGTTCTTCCAGTTTTCCTGGATTTCCTGCATGGCCTTGTACTTGTCCTTCCAGAAGATTGTGGTGTCGGCGACCAGGTCCTCGATCTTCTTGCAGAGTTCCTGCTTGCTTTCGAGGTTCTTCTGGCGTTCGACTTCACGTTCTTCGATAAACTGCGAGCAGTTGTCGCGAATCTGGGTAAACAGGGCCTGGAACTTGTCGCGGAATTCCGCGAACTTCGCAGGGGAGACGGGGCCGATGTTCTTCCACTTGTTGCTGAATTCGCGCAGCTTGTTGAGCACGTCCTGGCTACCGGGTTCCTTGGCGAGCATTTCCATCTCTTCGAGGATGCCTGCACGGTCCTTCTCGTTGTGCCAGGATTCCCACTGGCGCATTTCCTGGAAGCGCTCGGTAGCGCTCTTGTACTCGAGCCACAGGTCGTGGTACTTGAACTTCTGTTCGCCCACGATGTTCTTCCATTCGGCGAACGTGTCGCGGAGCTTCTGGCTCAGGTTCTTGAAGTCTTCGTTCTCGTCGAAGCCCTTTACGCGCTCGATAAGCTTGCGGAGCTTTTCGGCGTTTTCTTCGTAGCGCTTCTGGGCGGTCTCTTCGAAGGCCGCAATCTTTTCCTTGAGCTTGTTGCGCAGGGCGTTGTAACTCTGGAGGTTCAGGTCGGAACCTTCGAGGAGCGGGAGCTTTTCCCATTCGCGCACGATGGAGTGCACGTGCTTCTGGGTCGTTTCCGAAACTTCGGAATCGGCGATGGCCTGCAACATGTCAAGCAACTGCTTGCGGGCCTTGTCCTCGTCGGCAGTGTCAACTTCCGTTTCGGTAACTGCGGTGTCGGCCTTCTTGAGTTCCTGGCTCTTGAGGAGTGCGAGATTGAAGCGCTTTACCGATTCTGCATCCATGATGGACTTCTTCTCGTTCCACTCGGCAACGATTTCGGCGATGCGGTCTGCCTTTTCGCTTGCATTGTCAGAGGCGATGATGCCCTCGAATTCTTCAAGGAGGGCAGAAAGCTGCTGTTTGCTCGCCTCCTTCTCGGCATTCGCCTTTTCGGCGGCAGCGCGTTCGGCATCGGCTTCGGCGAGGAACTTCTTGTAGCTTGCGTAGATTTCGTCAAGGGTTGCCTGCTTGTCGCCCATGCCGAGGGTTTTCGCCTCGTTCATCAGGGCTTCGAACTGGTCCTTGACCTCTTGCGGGTTCTTTTTGCCGGCGAGCGAGTGCGCCTGCTGGATAAGCGCGTTCCTCTTGCCGTTGAGCAGGGCTTCGGCCCTCTTGCCGCCGTCTTCGACTTCCTTCTTGGCGCGGATCTTTTCGATGGCGATTTTCCTTACAGAGGAGTGCTTCGAGCTCTTCGAAATATCCGTGAGCGAGGATTCCGATTCAATGCGGTCCACTGCGGTCTTTGCAATTTCTTCCTTGGCATCCTTATTGGCGGCGTACGTGAGCACGTTGACCTTGCCCGTCTTCTTGATGAGTTCCAGGCGGAGCTCGGAGTTGGGCATGGATTTTGCAAGTTCTTCGGCATAGCGGGTGTCCTTGATGTCGTCTACGTACTTGAGTACTTCCTCGTTTGCCGGTTCACGATAGTCCTTGAGCATCTTGGTGACTTCTTCAAAATAACGCGATTCAGCCAAGCGACGTACACCTGCCTCGCTGTCCTTCTTCGAAATTGCCGAAAGGGACGGAATCAGGGTAAGTTTTTTAACGGCTGCGGTTCTAACGCTACTATCTTCATCCGAAAGGGCAATGCGTTCCAAGGTGCTCTGTTCGCGAACGTCCATGTCTTCGACAGCTTCGAGTCGCTTTTCAGGGTTGGAATTCTGCCATTTCGGTCTCAATGCATCCAATAAGCTCATAGGAATCTCCAGTAAGTTGGCGGGCCTTGATAAGGTCCGTGTATCATAATCTAAATAAAAAGATTACAAGTGGTTTAAGAAAATCTTGTTTTTTTGGCAAATAAACGGGTAGAAACGGGGTGCAGTTTACCTATCTTTGGGGGTAAAATGGCAAAACGCATACCCAAAACGGAAGCGCCCGAGCAAATTCGGGTGAAACACGCCCCGGAAACGCTGGAGCGGTTCTGCGAGGTGTATATCCCGCAGGCGCCCTCCGTCTACACTTACGGGGTTCCTTCCGGGCTGTTTGCCGGCCCTGAAATCCGGCGGGGGAGCGTGGTCTGGGTGCAGTTTGCCACACGCAAGGTGCCATCGCTTGCGGTTGTCGCGAAGGTGCATTCTGAGCGCCCCGCGTTCAACGTGCGGTGCGCCTACCCGCATGCGTCGGGCTACGTTTTTAACGAGCGGTACATGGAATCGCTCGAATGGGTGGCGCGTTACTACATAAGCACGCCGATGAAGGCGCTGGACGTGTTCTGGCCTGCCGATTTCGGGAAGTATCTCGATGCGCTTGCGGCAAGGCAAGCGGAGGCGGGCGAAGTTTCGGGCGAGGAAGGTGCGGCTGCCCAGATGCCCGCGCGCCCCGACGTGCCTCCGCTTACCGACGAACAGCGGGTAGCGCTCGACTCGCTCGTGTCCGACCTTTCGGGTACGGGCTTCCGGGGCTCGCTCTTGCATGGCGTGACCGGTTCCGGCAAGACGCGCGTGTACCAGGAACTTGCCTACGAGGCGTTGAGCCGCGGGTTGCGCGTCTTGATTCTCGTTCCCGAAATCGGGTTGACCCCGCAGACGGCGGGCCGGTTCGAGGACTTTTTACAGGTGCCCGTGCACGTGCTGCACTCGGCGCTTTCTGCCCCGAAGCGGCGCGAATCCTTCGTCTCGATTCTGGAAGGGAGCGCGCGTGTGGTTCTCGGGACCCGGAGCGCGATACTTGCACCGTTCGATTTCGATGTCGTGATTCTCGACGAGGAACACGATTCCTCGTTCAAGCAGCAGGACCCCGCCCCGCGCTACCATACCCGCGAACTCGCGTTCCACCTGGCCTACAAGTACGGGGCGCTCGTGGTACTCGGGAGCGCGACCCCCTGCATCGAAACTTTCCATAACGCAAGTACAGATAAATTAAAATACCTCAAGTTGCAGAAGCGCGCGACGTCGGCGAGCCTGCCCGAGGTGAACATCGTCGATATGGGGAAGGTGCGCCAGCAGAAGGGAATCCTCATGTCGCCCGATTTGCGCGACGCCCTCGTGAAGTGCGTTGCGGATGGCGACCAGGCGATTGTGCTCATGAACCGCCGCGGGTATTCCAAGGTCCGCATTTGCGGGGAATGCGGCGAGACGCTCTACTGCAAGAACTGCCATGTGCCGCTCGTTTACCACAGGCAGTACAATTCCCTGCTGTGCCACTACTGCGGGCTGCTTTACCCGGTGAACACGCCGTGCCGTGCCTGCGGGGCCGAAACATACGAGTTCGTTGGCGGTGCCATCGAAAAGCTCGAGGAAGAAATCCTGGAGTGGGTGCCGGATGCAAAGATTGTGCGCATGGACCGCGATACCACGCAGAACGTGGGCTCGGTCGAGAAGATTCTGGAATCGTTCCGGAAGGGCGAATACAACATCCTGCTCGGCACGCAGATGGTCGCGAAGGGCCACGATTTTCCGGGCGTGAAGCTCGTGGGCGTCGTGGGTGCCGACAGCGGTTTCGGGATGCCCGATTTCCGCAGTACGGAGAGGCTGTTCCAGTTGCTGAGCCAGACGGCGGGGCGAGCGGGCCGTGCCGGGGGGACGGGCCGCGTGCTAATCCAGACGCAGAACCCGAACGAGCCGGTGATGAACTTCGCGCTCCACCACGATTTTACGGGCTTTGCCGAGATGGAAACCCGCGACCGTAAGGACGCCTTTTACCCGCCGTTCTGCAAGATGGTGGAGGTCTCCTTCGGGAGCCGTGACGAGGGCGCCCTGCGCGATGCTGTCGCCCGCGTGGAAGCGCTTTGCCGTGCCGAAAAGAGCCTGATGGTCATGGGCCCGGTGGATGCGTTTATCCCCGTGGTGCAGAACGTTCGCTGGGTAAAACTGTACCTGAAGTCGAACGACCTCTCGGCGGTGCGCCGTATTCTTTCGCCTGTCGTGAACGCGCCGAAACCCGTGTTCCCCGGCGTAGATATCAAGGTGGAAATCGAATAAAGAAAGGGTCCCGGTAAAAACCGGAACCCTGTTTTGAAATTGCGCACGATGTGTTAGCCGCAGTAGAAGTACGTCTTCACGAGCTTCTGCATGGCGGTCTTGGACTTCGTGACCTGGGCGCGGAGCGTCTTGTCCTTGAAGGCCTTGAGCTGTGCCATGATGCCATCGATCATCGCCGGGCTGAACACGCCGAATTCCTCGTACACCTTGCGCTGCTTGGCAAGGCAGTCGGCGGATGCGGAACAGCTGTCGGGCAGCGTGTCGAGCTTGCTCAAAAGCTTCGCGTTTTCCTTCTTGTGGATGTTCACGTTCACGTAGGTCTGTTCGGCCACCTTCAGGCCGTCCTTGAGGGAGAGGCCGTAGCGGCAGGCGACGCAGAGACCGGCCATGAGCAGGTACACGTTGGCACTGGCATCCGGGGAACGCATTTCCACGGTCTGCTTCTGGTGCGTGTCGTTGCTCGTGCCCTTCTCGTTCGGGTTCGCAATCTTGCAGAGGTCGGTCTTCGAAGCCCAGCCGAGCGGTACGCGCACGAGCACGGAGCGGTTGCGGTCACCCCAGCACACGTTGGTCGGGGCTTCCTGGTGGGGCACCAGGCGCAGGTAAGATGTCGGGTTCTGGTTGCCGAACGCGGTGATGGACGGGGCGAGCTTCATCATGCCGGCGATGGCGCGGCGGGCGGTTTCGCTGATGACGCCGTTCTTGAGCATCTGGTTGTTGCCGTCCTTCATGATGCGCATGTGGATATGCAGGCCCGAGCCCGCCTTGCCCACGGTAATCTTCGGGGCGAACGTCACGTCGAGGCCGAGCTGTGCGCCGAGGTTACGGATAATCCACTTGGCGATGGTGAGCTGGTTGGCCGCGTCTTCTGCTGGGCAGGGGAGGAACTCGATTTCGTTCTGCTCGTAGAGCTTGCCGTCTTGCGTGAAGTTGCCCACTTCGCTGTGGCCGTACTTGATCTGGCCACCGGCCTGTGCGATGTAGAGCATGCACTGCTGGCGGAACTCGTTGAACTTCGCGAACGGTGCAGATTCGTGGTAACCCCTCTGGTCAACGGCCGGGAATTCGCCCATGTCGTCGGCAATCACGTAGTATTCCAGTTCGCCCATGGCCTGGAATTCCATGCCGGTCTCCTTCTTGAAGGCTTCGCATGCCTTGTGGAGCGTGTATTCCGGGGAGGATTCGAGCGGCTGTCCATCCTTGTTGAAGAAACTGCAGAGCAGGCAGAGAGTCGGGAGTTCTGCAAACGGGTCCATGAATGCGGAGGAGAATTTCGGCACCACGTAGAGGTCGGAAGAAGAGGCTTCGATGTAGCTGAACAGCGATGAACCGTCCACGCGTTCGCCGCAGCTGAGGATTTCGTCCAGGTAGTCGGCATCGTTGATGACGAAGTTGAGGGTCTTCAGGCGGCCATCTCCGCCTGCATACATGAAGTTCAGGTGGCGGATGCCGTTGTCGAAGATGTACTTCTTGATATCTTCCTTGGTGAATTTGTCGCGGGGTTTCTTGAGGGCCGTGACGAGCGCGTTAGCGGAATAGGAGGTAGATGCCATTTATTTTCCTTTTTTTTGTTGTTTTTTCACTTTTTGGAAATAATACTGTCTACAATCTACCATTTTTCTTACAAAAAAGAAAGCATTATACGAAAAATTTTTTCATATAGTGTAAAATTACGTCATTTTGTAATTATTTTCGTAAAACAGCACCATAGGTGCCTACGAGGGAGAACCCCTCCCTAGTCTTTATTTTCTTTTCTTTTTGACTTTGGGCGGCGTGTAGTTGCTGCCAATCTGGCCGCCGTTGTTCTGCTTGCGGGCCATGTCGCCCACCTTCTTGAACATTTCCTTCATGTCGTCGTATTGCTTGAGCACGGCGTTCACGCGCGAAATTTCGGTACCCGAGCCCTTCGCGATGCGGTTCTTGCGGCTCCCGTCCAGAATCTGCGGTTTCTTCCTTTCCTTCGGGGTCATGGAACTGAGGATGGCTTCCACATAAACTAACTGCTTCTCGTCAATCTGGTCGAGCGGTAGTTTGTTCAAACCCGGGATGAGCCCGAGGATATCCTTGATGCGGCCGAGCTTCTTGATGGTGCGGAGCTGGTTCAGGAAGTCGTTCAGGTCGAACGTGTTGTTGAGAATCTTCTTCTTGAGGTCCTTCGCATCCTTTTCGTCGATGACCTGCTGCGCCTTTTCCACGAGGCTCACCACGTCGCCCATGCCGAGAATGCGGCTCGCCATGCGGTCGGGGTGGAACAGCTCGATATCGGGGAGCTTTTCGCCCACGCCGATAAAGCATATGGGCACGCCCGTCATCTTCTTGATGCTGAGTGCCGCACCGCCGCGGGTGTCGCCGTCCATCTTCGAGAGGCACACGCCCGTAAACGAGAGGCGCTGCCAGAAGGTCTCGGCCACGTTCACCGCTTCCTGACCGATCATCGCGTCGGCCACGAACAGGATTTCGTCGGGGTGGACGGCTTCCTTCGCCTTCTCGAGTTCCTGCATCAACTCTTCGTCAATTTGCAGGCGGCCTGCGGTATCGTAAATCACGAGGTCGAAGCCGTTGTCCTTTGCGTACTGGTAACCGTGCTTGATGATTTCCACCGGGTCGCCTTGGCCTTCTTCATAGACCGGGATGCCGATGGACTTGCCGAGCACCTGCAACTGCTTGATGGCTGCAGGGCGGTACACGTCCGCTGCCACGAGGAGCGGTTTCCTCTTCTTCTTGCTGCGCATCCAGAGGGCAATCTTGCCTGCGAAGGTCGTCTTGCCGGAACCCTGGAGGCCCGCCATCATGATACCCACCGGAGCGGGACCGGAGAGGTTGATTTCCTTCGTTTCTCCGCCCATCACGGCGACGAGTTCGTCGTGGATGATTTTCACAATCTGCTGACCGGGGGTCACCGAGTTCAGGACTTCGCTCCCGAGGGCCTTTTCCTTGACGGCCTTCACGAAGTCGCGGGTCACGTTGAAGTTCACGTCGGCTTCGAGGAAGGCGCGGCGCACTTCGCGCAGCGATTCGGCGACGTTTTCTTCGGTGAGCTTGCCCTGCCCGCGCAGGTTCTTGAGGGTAGATTCTAGAGAGTCGGTCAGCTGTGAAAACATAGTGAGCGCAAATATAGAATATTAGACGAAAGACTATAGACGAAAGACGATAGAGTTGCCGGTATAAATGCTAGATTTGCCAGCCATGAAGCCGTTAAGTGAGCGCACAGAGACCTTTACCGATTCCGTTATCCGCAGAATGACCCGCATCGCGAACGCTTGCGGGGCGATAAACCTTTCGCAGGGTTTCCCGGATTTCGACCCGCCGGAGGCGCTGACGAGGCGCTTGGCCGAAATTGCCCCTGTGGGCCCGCACCAGTATGCAATCACCTTCGGTGCTCAGAATTTTCGCGAGGCGCTGAGCGACAAGCAGTTCCATTTTAGCGGATTGCGTTACGACCCGCAAACGGAAATCGTCATTACCTGCGGCAGCACCGAGGCGATGATGGCCTCGATGATGTCGGTCTGCAACCCCGGTGACAAGGTCGTGCTGTTCTCGCCTTTTTATGAGAACTATTCTGCCGACACGATCCTCTGCGGGGCGACTCCCGTATATGTGCCGCTTTCCCCGGTGGATCTGAGCTTCGATGCCGACGTCCTGGAAAGCGCCATGAAACAGCCGGGCGTGAAGGCTCTCGTGCTGTGCAATCCGGCGAACCCGAGCGGGAAGGTCTTTACCCGCGAGGAACTTTCGGTAATCGCCTCCCTGGCAGTGAAGTATGACCTGTACGTGATTACGGATGAAGTGTACGAGCATATCATCTACGCGCCTCACCGTCACACGTATATCTCGACGCTTCCGGGAATGTTCGAACGCACCATCGAGTGCAGTAGCCTGAGCAAGACGTACTCGATTACCGGCTGGCGTCTCGGATACGTGCTTGCCGCGGCCCCCGTGATGGACCGCGTCAAGAAAGTCCACGACTTTTTGACGGTCGGCGCCGCCGCCCCGCTCATGGAGGCCGCCGTGACAGCACTCCGCTTCGATGATTCGTACTACGCGGGCCTGCAGGCGCACTATACGCACATGAAGCGGCTGTTTACGGATGGTTTGCGGAACCTGGGGCTCCGCTTCTCCGAACCGCAGGGTGCTTACTTTGTCCTAATTGATATTTCTGAATTTGGATATGGCACGCGCAATTCCCGTGCTGGGTCAAACGTTCTTCTTGATGGCGGCAAGTTGCCCGACGAACAGTTCTGCATCGACATGGCGCAGAAGGTGGGCGTTGCCGCGGTGCCTGGCTCTAGCTTCTTCAGGGAACCCGTGGACCACCTGGTGCGCCTCCACTTTGCCAAGAAGGACGAAACCCTTTATGAGGCGCTGAACCGTCTTGAAAATCTTAAAAATCTGAAGCGGTGATTGCTTGGGCGGTTTGCCCCAGGGAACCGCTAAAAAAATAACCGGTATACAAAAATTTCAAAGGGTAGGTAAAGTAACTTTTATTGACATTTTGTGTACGAAAAATATAAGCAAATAAAAATAATGAAAACGTATGAGTGTGCAATCTTACGTTAATTTCCTATTTTTGGACCATGAATTACAAGAATGAAGAAGTTTTCAACCGTGCGTTCCGGAAATTGATGCTTGAATTGCGTAAGAACATGCTGTGCTCGCAGACGGCCCTTTCGAAATGTGTAGGTGTTACGCGGCAGGCGATATCGATGATGGAATGCGGCAAGCGGTTGCCTTCGTTGCAAGGCTTTTGTGAACTTGCCCAGGGGGTGGGGCTGACTCCGGCTCAACTCATGAACTGGCTGGAACGGATTTGCGAGGTGGAATCCAATGCTGCAAGGCCAGATGTCAGGAATATAAATATGGCTTTGGAGTATGTGAAAAACGCGAAAGAGAGCGCAAACTCGGCAAAATGCGTATAATTTTGAAACGTTGCTACAGAATGTTTTATTTTTAAACACTCTTTTGCCTGCTTTTTGGCGATTTGAGGCGCCTTTTTACCATATAAATGCAAACATTGTGCCTAAAACTAGGTTTGGCACACCTTTTGCTAATAATTGGGCGAACAAAAATAGTCCAGTTTGGACCAAGGTTTAAACAAAGGGCCCCGCGAAAGCGGCCGTCCGCAAAAAAGGAAAAGTAAAATGATCAAGCCTTTAGCAGATCGAATCGTTGTCAAGCCGGCAGAAGCCGAACAGAAGACCTCCTCGGGTCTCTTCATTCCGGATAACGCCAAGGAAAAGCCCATGCAGGGCAAGGTCGTGGCCGTGGGCCCGGGCCGCAAGAACGACAAGGGCGAAATCGTCCCGATGGAAGTCAAGGTGGGCGACGTGGTGCTCTACGGCAAGTACAGCGGCACTGAAGTCACCGTTGATGGCGAAAACTATCTCATCGTGAAGGAACCGGACGTCATCGCGACGCTCTAATCAAAAAAAGTTTATAAAAAAGGAAAAACAAAATGGCAAAGCAACTCAAGTTTGATGTGGCGGCTCGCGAATCCCTCATGAAGGGCGTGGACAAGCTCGCCAACGCTGTCAAGGTAACTCTCGGCCCCAAGGGCCGCAACGTGATGATCGCCCGCTCCTTCGGTGCCCCGAACGTGACGAAGGACGGCGTGACTGTCGCTAAGGAAGTGGAACTGGAAGACGCCTACGAAAATCTCGGCGCCCAGATGGCCAAGGAAGTCGCGAACAAGACGAGCGACGCCGCCGGTGACGGTACCACCACCGCTACGGTGCTGGCCCAGGCTATCACCCGCGAAGGCCTCAAGAACGTGGCCGCCGGTGCAAACCCGATGGACATCAAGCGCGGCATGGACGCTGCGGTTGACGCCGTCATCAAGGAAATCGGCAAGATGGCCGTGAAGATCAACGGCAAGGAACACATTGCCCAGGTCGCTACCATCTCCGCCAACAACGACCCCGAAATCGGTGACCTCCTGGCCAACGCTATGGAAAAGGTCGGCAACGACGGTGTCATCACCATCGAAGAATCCAAGACCGCCGACACCATCCTTGACGTTGTCGAAGGTATGCAGTTCGACCGCGGCTATCTCTCTCCTTACTTTGTCACCAACACCGACAGCATGGAAGTCTCCCTCGAGAATCCGTACATCCTGTTGTACGACAAGAAGATTTCTACCATGAAGGATTTGCTCCCGATGCTCGAACACGTGGCAAAGCAGGGCAAGTCTCTCCTCATCATCGCCGAAGACGTCGATGGCGAAGCTCTCGCAACGCTCGTCGTGAACAAGATGCGTGGCACCCTGAAGGTCGCCGCCGTCAAGGCCCCGGGCTTCGGTGACCGTCGCAAGGCCATGCTCGAAGACATCGCTATCCTCACTGGCGGTATGCTGGTTTCCGAAGACACGGGCGCCAAGCTCGAAGATGCTCCGGTCACCGTTCTTGGCCAGGCCAAGTCCATCACCATCACGAAGGACAACACCACGATTGTGGAAGGTGCCGGCGACGCCGCTTCTATCAAGGGCCGTATCGCCCAGATCAAGAAGCAGATTGAAGCCACCACCAGCGATTACGACCGCGAAAAGCTCCAGGAACGCCTGGCCAAGCTTGCCGGCGGTGTGGCCGTCATCAAGGTCGGTGCCGCTACCGAAGTCGAAATGAAGGAAAAGAAGGACCGCGTCGACGACGCCATGCACGCAACCCGCGCTGCCGTCGAAGAAGGTATCGTTCCGGGTGGTGGCGTTGCCCTCATCCGCGCCGAAAAGGCTATTGACGCCCTCAAGTTCGATAACGCCGACCAGAAGACCGGTGCTGCCATCATTCGCCGCGCTATCGAAGAACCTCTCCGCCAGATTGTCCAGAACGCAGGCCTCGAAGGTTCTGTGGTCGTGAACAAGGTCAAGGAAGGCAAGGACGCTTTCGGTTACAACGCGAAGACCGACACCTACGAAGACCTCATCAAGGCTGGCGTCATCGACCCGGCCAAGGTGACCCGCACGGCCCTCAAGAACGCCTCCTCCATCGCCTCGATGATCCTCACGACAGACTGCGTGATTACCGAGAAGAAGGAACCCAAGCCGGCTGCTCCGGCCATGGACCCGGGCATGGGTGGCATGGGCGGCATGATGTAATAAAGGTCGCTGAGCTTGTCGAAGCGCCGATAAAGATTCTCCTCCTAACAAAAAGCACTCGGTTCGAAAGAGCCGGGTGTTTTTTTTGTAGCGCTGATATATACTTGGCTTCGGATATAGCTTGCACGCTCACACGATCACTTCGTTTAAGTGCTCGCTTAGCAAGCCATATTCCTCCGCCAAAAATATGCGAGGGCTCCGGCAGAAATTTGTTTATTGCTATGACGCAAAAAACGGGATGTGTATACCGGGAGGAAAACTTTGTGACTGTTAGTCCCTGCGGCTTTCCTTTAAACTGCAGTTCTCTATTTAGGGGGAGGGATGCTTGAACGAGGTTTATATTTTGTTGCAGCGCTGATATATACTTGGCTCCGGATATGGCTTGCACGCTCACACGCACACTTCGTTTAAGTGTTCGCTTAGCGAGCCATATTCCTTCGCCAAGAATAAGCGAGGGCTCCGGCAGAAATTTGTTTATTGCTATGACGCAAAAAACGGGATGTGTATACCGGGAGGAAAACCTTGTGACTGTTAGTCCCTGCGGCTTTCCTTTAAACTGCAGTTCTCTATTTAGGGGGAGGGATGCTTGAACGAGGTTTATATTTTGTTGTAGCGCTGATATATACTTGGCTCCGGATATGGCTTGCACGCTCACACGATCACTTCGTTTAAGTGTTCGCTTAGCGAGCCATATTCCTTCGCCAAGAATAAGCGAGGGCTCCGGCAGAAATTTGTTTATTGCTATGACGCAAAAAACGGGATGTGTATACCGGGAGGAAAACCTTGTGACTGTTAGTCCCTGCGGCTTTCCTTTAAACTGCAGTTCTCTATTTAGGGGGAGGGATGCTTGAACGAGGTTTATATTTTGTTGTAGCGCTGATATATACTTGGCTTCGGATATGGCTTGCACGCTCACACGCACACTTCGTTTAAGTGTTCGCTTAGCGAGCCATATTCCTTCGCCAAGAATAAGCGAGGGCTCCGGTCCTCCGGGGGAATGCGTTGCGCCGTTTGGCAGACCAAACTGGTTGCAGTTTGTAATTTGGTCTGCTGAAATTTCATTTGTCTGTAACAAAAGCATTGGTTTTGTAATTGTTGAGCAGACCAAAACGGACGCACACCTTCGTTTGGTCTGCTGAAATAGCTTTTGCTTGTGGTAAAAGTATGCGTTTTTGTGTTTTGGACAGACCAAAACGGACGCACACCTTCATTTGGTCTGCTGAAAGTGGAATTTACACTTGGTGAGATCTTCTTTTTACTGTAAATCGCGCTGCAGCACTTCGCTCTTCTCGCGCTTCCTGTTTGATGCCTTGCTTATCGCAAGGCATCTTAGACAAGGGAAGGCTCCGCCCTCCCTAACACCCTCCCTTCCCTAAAGCTAAAGACTACTGTAGGTCTCTTTGGAGTATTTCGCACTTGGCTTTTTTCCAAGTTTCGAAATCATCGTCGGCGATATGCTGCTTGGCCTCCCGCATCAGGTGCAGGTAAAAATGCAGGTTGTGAATGCTCGCCAGCGTGAACCCGAGCGATTCTCCGGCGTGGTGCAGGTGGCGCAGGTACGCGCGGCTAAAATTACGGCAGCAGTAGCAGTCGCAATTCGGGTCCACCGGCTTGTCGAATTCCTCGGCATGGCGCGCCGCCTTGTAGCGCAGCACGCCTTCGCTCGTAAACAGCATGCCGTTGCGCGCGTTACGGGTTGGCATCACGCAGTCACACATGTCCACGCCGCGCTCGATGAGCTCCAGCAGGTTCCACGGCGTGCCCACGCCCATCACGTAGCGGGCGTGGTCCTGCGGCAGAATGTCGGTGCAAAAATCCGCAATCTCGTACATCGTCTCGGTGGGCTCGCCTACGGAGAGGCCACCCATCGCAAAACCGTCGGGCCCGAGTTCCGCAATGCGTTCAATCGCCTGCTTGCGCAAGTTCTTGTGCATGCCGCCCTGGATAATCCCGAAGAACTGCTGGTCGTATCCGTGGATGGGCGGGTGCTCCTTGAGCCATTGCATGGCTTCCGCGGTCCACTTGAGGGTGAACTTGAGGCTGTGTTCCGCCTCCTTCGCCGTACTCGGGAAGGGCGTGCACTCGTCGAGCGCCATTATGATGTCTGCGCCTATTTCGCGCTGGGCGTTCATGACGCTTGCGGGGCTAAAGAAGTGTTTTGAACCGTCAAGTATGCTCCTAAACTCGACGCCCTCCGGTGTAATCTTGCGCAAATCCTTCAGGCTCCATACCTGGAATCCGCCGCTGTCCGTGAGCACCGGGCCATCCCAAGCCATGAACTTGTGGATGCCGCCCGCCTTCGCGATGCGGGGCGTGGTGGGGCGCAGGTACAGGTGGTAGGTGTTCGCGAGGATGATTTCCGCCTTGATGTCCTTGAGCTGGGCGGGCGTGACCGCCTTGACGGTCGCCTCGGTGCCCACGGGCATAAAGATGGGGGTCGTCACGTCGCCGTGGTCGGTGTGGACCACGCCGAGGCGTGCCTTCGATTTCTTGGAAGTTTTCAGGAGTTCGAAACGGTTCATGGTTTGTACGTAAAGATAGATTTTTGCGGGCCGCCTGCGGGGCAAAATAAAAACCGCCGGGCTTGTACCCGACGGTTTTTAAGACTTGTAACCTTTCGATTAGAAGTTGAACACGGTTTCAACGCCGAAGCGGAGAGCGGTGTCGTCATCGTTGTCGCCTATAGGAATGTCAACCATGCCGAAGGCGGTGATGTCGAGGTTCTCGACCGGAGTCAGGTAGAGACGGCCACCGACGTCGATCGTCTTGGTGTCGTCGCGATCGTCGTCGAGGGTGTTGGTGTGGAATTCAACCGGGATACCGAACTTCATGAAGCCACCGACCTTGAGGGCGGGTTCTGCATACACGAAGAAGTATTCAGGAATTTCGGTAGACCAAGCATCGCTAGCCGGAGCGTCGGTGTCGCTGATGAATGCGTAGAAGAAGGTGGTCTTGATCTGGAACATGGCCACGTCGAAGCTGGGTTCAGCCAAGATAGCGTGGGCGGTAGAGGTCCAGTCCTGACCGTCGACGATGTCTTCGTCATCCAGGAGGTAGTCAGCATGGAAGCCGTACACAGCGCGGAAGCTGAAGCCACCGATGTTGATGCCAGCGTCGATACCGGCATGCAGTTCGTTGTGCTGTTCTTCCTGGTAGCTCTTGTAATCGAAGAACGGACGCAGGTGCTGACCGGCGTAGTCGAATTCGTAAGCGACGTGAGCGTTGTAGACCTTGCAACTGTCATCTTCGGCCGGGTCGGCCCAAGCGCGGCGGTCGTTCGCGCCACGGCCAAAGCCGAAGCCGAGTTCGAGACCGGCGAGGTCAATCTGCAGACCGCGAATGTCGTGTTCCTTCATGCCGGCGGCATTGTACTGCGGGTCATCGTAGCCGTAGTAGGCCTTGAATGCACCTTCCGTGAAGGTGAGGTCACCGAACTTCACAGCAAAGAAGTCGGCGGGCTTGTACTGGACGAATGCGCCGTTGTAGCCGACGCCCGGATTGTTAATCGGGCCGTCAGCTTCGAGACCGACGTGTGCAGACCACTTGTCGTTGAACTTCACGTCGATATTGAAGTCGAAGGTGGTCCAGTAGCTGTGGTTGAAGTCGTCGTCGTTGAGGACGTCGCCAGAGTAAATATCAAATTCGGCAGAACCGGAGAACTTCACTTCCATCTGGGCAGCGGAGGTTTCTTCGTTCATGCTGGCCTTGAGCATCGCGAAAGCGTTGCCGGCAGCGTTAGCAACTTCACCCGGATTGGTGTTTTCGGCCGGCTTGGCATCTTCGGTCTTGGCTTCTTCAGCAGCCTTAGCTTCTTCTGCCTTCTTGGCTTCTTCAGCAGCCTTGGCCTCTTCGGCCTTCTTGGCTTCTTCAGCAGCCTTAGCTTCTTCGGCCTTCTTGGCCTCTTCGGCAGCCTTGGCTTCTTCTGCCTTCTTGGCTTCTTCAGCAGCCTTGGCCTCTTCGGCAGCCTTAGCTTCTTCAGCGGCCTTGGCCTCTTCAGCCTTCTTGGCTTCTTCGGCAGCCTTCACGGAATCAGCCGGGGCGGCAGCCTGTTCTGCGGGAGCCGCAGCCGGAGCGGCGGCAGGAGCCTGGGCAAACGCGCCAGCGGCAGCGAGGCCGAGCACGATTGCGGAGAGCGTCATCTTCTTCATTTGTGTCTCCTTGGAAGAGATTGGTTTTGTGTTAACGGGTGTAAATTTAGTTAGGTTTACCCCCATTTGGCACAATTTTTCTCAAAAAAATGATGTTATGTATCTTTTTTGTAGTATTTTGCGGTTATCGCGTGTTTTATGTCACGGAAAGCCGCAAAAACCGTTTTTTACAATATGTATATTTGCTCGTAACTCGTTGAGTAGGTTAGAGATGCGTGAATCTTCCGACAGGCTGGAGTGGATTTCTTTTTTGCAGGTTTTTGCCATCATCCTGGTGGTAATCGGGCACTCTTTTTACCATCACGAGGATAACATCGTGTACGGGTGGATATACTCGTTCCACATGCCGCTTTTCTTCTTTATTTCGGGCCACCTTCTGCACGTTTCGGTAAAGCGTTCCGGCAAGCCCTTGGGCCAGTACTTTGGGCTGCGCGCCCTTGCAAAAAAGGCGAGGCGGTTGCTGTTGCCCTACTGGCTCATCAGTTCGCTCGTATTTGTCCCGAAGGCGTTTCTCGGGAATTTCGCGGGTCGTGAGGTCGATTTTTCGTGGGCGGGGTACGCGCACATGCTCTTCTACCCGAACGACAACGTCATTTCCATATACTGGTTCCTGCCGACCTTGTTCCTCGTGTTCTGCATTGCGTATGTGGGCGGGAAGGTTTCGCTGGTGCTGAAGTCGCGCTACTGGATTCTGCCGGTGCTGGTGGCGTCGTATTTTCTGGCGATTTTTTTTCCGAGATATTCTTTAGAAATCCTGAACTATCCCGGAGTTATCGCCTTCCTGTTCTATTTCGTGTTGGGTTACGCGTTTGATGTGGAGTTTGTTCGTGCCCAGCTGCTGAAGGATAACCGTGTGAAGCCTGTCCCTGCAATGGCCTTCGGCGTAGTGATGAGCATGGCGTTCTACGTGTATCCCGGGCATGACTGGAACCATCCGTTCTACGGGTTTACGGGAATCATAATGAGCCTGTGCCTCGCGGGGCTTTACTGCCAGATGGGGCTGCGGTTCTTTAGGCCTTTCTACGGTTCAACGTATGCGATATACCTGTTCTCGTGGTTTTTCCAGGTGGCAAGCCAGCAGGTGTTTCTTTCGGTTACGGGGGCGCACTGGGGGGTCGGGTCTGCGCTCGCCATGGTGACCGGATTCTTCGGGCCGTTTGCAATATTCAAGTTGTGGAAGTGGCTGTCGGCGCGTGTTGCCGCAAAGCGCGGTACTGCGGGCCGCTAAACGCAATTGTTCAGGTAAAAAGAAAACCCAGTCTTTCGACTGGGTTTCTTTCTGCGGTCGGACAGACTTGAACTGTCATGGGATCGCTCCCACTAGCACCTCAAGCTAGCGTGTCTACCAATTCCACCACGACCGCGTGGTCCTTAGCGGAACGGCAACAAATTTAGATTGATTTGTGCCGTTTGTAAAGGGGTAGGGGTGAAAATTTTTGAAAAAAATCAAAAATTAAACGCCCGCGACCAGCTTGTCGAACACCTGACCGCGTACCTTGTAGTTCTTGAACAGGCCAAAGCTTGCGCAGGCGGGGCTCATGATGACGGTTCCGCCCTTGCCTATGGCTAGGCTGTCGGCAAAGGCTTCCTCGAGGGTGGGGAAGATTTTTGCCGTGATACCCGCGGAATCGAGCCCGGCCTGCTTCAGGGATTCGAGCATGCGTTCGGCGGTGGCGCCGATGAGGGCGATACGCTTGAGGTTCGGGCGCTCCTTCACGAGGATGTTCGAAAGTTCGGTGAAGTCCGCGTTCTTCTCGGAGCCGCCGAGGATAAGCGCGAAGGGGCGGTTCATGCTGGCAGTCGCGGCGATCGTCGCGTCGGGGCGGGTGGCGTAACTGTCGTTGAAGAATTCAATCCCGTTCTTTTCGCCCTTGAATTCCATACGGAAGGGGAGGGTTTCGTAGGTCTTGAGCGCCTGGAACGCGTCGACCACCCGAATCCCGAGTGCCTTGCACGCGAGGGTCGCCGCCGCCATGTTTTCCAGCTGGTAGATGCCGCGCACCTTGCAGTCCGCAAGGTACAGCTTCTCGCTGTCGATGGCGAGGGTGGCGCCTTCAATCACGGCGTCCCCGTCACCGGCACCGTCGCCATCGGCGTGGCATACGGCATACTTTGTGCTGGCAGGGCTTTCCCCCGCAATTTTTGCCGAGGGTGCAGCGTCCTTCAAGTACACGCAGGTCCCGGCACGCTTCTGCCAACGCACCAGGTTGGCCTTCGCGTCCCGGTATTCTTCCACGCTCTTGTGCCAGTCCAGGTGCTCGGTCGAAACGCGCAGCACAACGCCCACATCGGGCGAAAGCGAGAGAGTCATCAGCTGGAAACTCGAAAGTTCGAGAATGCTAATGCGGTCGGGCGTCTCTGTCTCGAGCAGGTCAAGTGCGGGCACGCCGAAGTTTCCGCCAATTTCGTTCTCTACGCCGCATTTCGTCAAGATGTGGCTAATCATGCTCACGGTCGAGCCCTTTCCGAGCGTTCCCGTTACGCCTACGACCTTCTTGGATTTAGTTTGTTCTAAAAACAGCTGGATCTGGCTCGTCATGATGCCGCCGTTCATCTGAAACTTGAACAGGTCCTGGCTCATGGGGTAAACGCCCGCCGAACGCACTACGGTCACGCAGTCCTTGAGTCCGTCCAGGTAGCCTTCGCCGCTGAATGTTTTTACGTTCACTCCCGCGGGAACTTCTGGCAAGCTCACCGGGTTCTTGTCCATTACGACAATGTCTTTGACGCCACTGCGAACCAGGTAATTGAAAGTGCTCTGGCCCTCGACTCCAAAGCCGAGAACGCCTACGGGTGCGACCAATGTGTTCTGCATATTAGATACCTCTGGAGAAAAAGGTAGAAAAGGGTGTGTAATTTGAAATGTGTGGTGTGAGGTGTGTAATGAGAGTTGTTTAATATGAAATGTGGAATGTGTAATGACTAATTCCAAATTCTACATCTCTCATCTCGCACTCCACATTTTCATTACGCCTTCGGCGCAATGAAAAATCCACCCCGCAAAAATGCAGGGCGGACTTCAATATGCGGTCAGGCTGGCTAGGCACTGGGGCCTGCCTGCCAAACTTATTCAGCAGCCGGAGCCGGGACTTCGGTGGCCGGTGCGGCGTCAGCAGCGGGGGCTGCAGGTGCATCGACTGCCGGAGCGGCGAAGTCACCCGGGAGAGCCGGGACCGGAGCCTGCTGTTGGGCTGCGTTTTCGCGAGTCGCCTTCTGCATGGCAGATTCTTCGACCGTAACGTTCTTCTTCGCGGTGATGAGGCCGAGAGCGAACACGACGATGAAGAAGATGACAGCTACGACACGGGTCAGCTTCTGGATGAAGGTGGCAGCACCTGCTGTAGAGAATGCCGACTGGGAGGTCATGCCGCCGAGCCCTGCGAGGCCACCCATCTTGTCGTTCTGCACGAGAACGAGGAGGGAGAGGAACAGGCAGAGGAACACGTGGATGACGATGAGAACCCAAAAGAGTGTTGTCATGGTGACGATTCCTTGGTTGGTTGAAAATTACTTGGCTTCGGCAGCGTCGATGATTTCCTTGAAGGTGTTAGCCTTGAGGCCTGCACCACCAATGAGACCGCCGTCGATGTCCTTCTGAGCGAGGAGGCCGGCAGCGTTGGCGCCCTTCATGGAGCCACCGTACTGGATGCGCATGCCTTCGGCAACGGCTTCGCCGTAGATTTCCTTAACGACGGAGCGGACGAAAGCCTGCGTGTCCTGAGCCTGCTGATCGGTAGCGGTAACGCCGGTACCAATTGCCCAGACCGGTTCGTAAGCGAGCACGCACTTGGCAGCGTCTTCGGCAGAAACGCCAGCGAAAGCGCCCTTGACCTGGGTGCTGAGCACGGCTTCGAGCTTGCCGCCGTTGCGTTCGTCGAGGGTTTCGCCAATGCAGATGATCGGCTTCAGACCGGCTTCGAGGGTCTTCTTGACCTTGAGGTTCACCGTTTCGTCGGTTTCGTGGAAGTACTGGCGCTGTTCGGAGTGGCCGATGATGATGTATTCGGCGCCGATTTCCTTGACCATGTCAACGGAGACCTTACCGGTGAATGCGCCCTGGTCCTTCCAGTGGATGTCCTGGATGGCGAGCTTCACGTTGGTACCCTTGATGACGTCGGCGACCTTGGCGGCAGCGAGGTAAGTCGGGGCGATGACCACTTCGGTCTTCTTCACGTCCTTGACGGCTTCCACGATATCCTTAGCGAGCTGAATGGATTCGCTAACGGTCTTGTTCATCTTCCAGTTACCAGCAATGATATACTGACGCATAATTAACTCCTTGAGAGGTTTAAAATTTAACGGGCGTAAATATAGCAAAAAAGCCGCCTTTGGGAAGGTGGCTTTTGCTTGTCTAACCCAGATTTAGGCTAGTTGTAGTTGCTGGAACGGCTGGAAGTCGGGGCCGGAGAGCCACCATAGCGGTCACCTTCGATCTTTTCCAAGATCCATTCGTTCTCGTAGCCCTTCAAACGTGCCTGGTCGGGGTGCTTCCAGATGAGGCGCGTGATGAGCTTGCCTTCGGCGGTGTAGTATTCCCACACGCTGCTGGTGTCGGTCTCGACTTCGTGGTCAGGAGGGCCCCAGAGCAGGTTCACCATGTCGTTGGTCATGCCTTCTTCGATATAGCCTTGCTTGAACACGTCCTTGAGGCGCTTGTCGATACCCATGCTTTCCTTCGTGACGAAGTATTCGCGTTCGTATTCGTTCTGGCCTACGCCACGTTCGATAAGGATGGGGGACGAAGTCTTGTTTGCGCAACCCCAAAACAGCAGGCCACAGAGGGCGAGTGCACACAGATGAGAAAGTTTCATAGGGACTCCTATAAGATTTTGTGTCCACAAAATAAGAATTTATCGGGCAAATAGATGAAATATTTTTTAGATTTTACAATGAAATGAATTTTTTTGGCCGCCATACGAGGGTTTTTGCCCTTTTGCTGCTTTCTGCGGTCTCGTTTTCGTTCTCTCTCGGGTTCGACGCGAGTGTCAAGCAGGGCTTCCGCTATGGCCCGAACCTTTCCTGGAGCGTGATGGGGAATACCCCCTTCGTGTGGGGGCAGTGGCTCCCGCAATTGGAAGGGTCGCTCCGCTACACGTGGCTGGAGCCAATCGGGCTGCTCGACTACGGTGCGCCGATGGAAAAGTCGCCTACATTCCTCAGGATGGAAGGCGCCCTTGAACTTTCCCCGTTCTTTGCGGGCTACGAGGCCGGCCTCGGGTTACGCCCCTTCAAGACCAACCCACAGGTGGAGGTCGGGACAATTTACCGCAGCTACCTTTATCTGCTGAGTAACCAGGAAATGGTGACCGTCGATGCCGTAGAGGGTGGTAGAATCGCTGAAACCTGGAATGCCGATTACATTGTCGATAACATTTGGGGCGAAGATGACGAGTTCGACTACGCGCAGCTGTTTGATTTCTATGTGAAAATCGAGTATTTCCTGCCCAAGAATTCGTTTATCGGGTTCAATATGCACTATATCCTTTCTGATATAAGTACCGATTTCGAAGGCAAGAGTTACGACTACAAGATAAATATGCCTGTGTTCAGCCGCGATTTCGTGCTGGACTTTGAACTGTACGGGATGTTCAGTTTCAACAAGAATATTGCGGCCCTGTTTGAGACTTCGTACTACCGGACGGGCACGCTACGCAACGGGAATACCGTGGAAAAAGAAGCGCTGAGCTACATGATGGCGAAGATTGGCCCGCTTTTTTCGTGGAAAGACGGTATGCGGAGCCTGACGTTCGAACTCGGTTTCTGGAAACGCAAGGAAGACCGTTTCTACGACGGCAACCTGGGGCAGGAATTCATTGCTCAGCTGAAGTATCAGGGCTACTTCTCGTTCCCGATCCACCAGAACGTGCGGTAGTCGTGGCCTGATTTCAAGATACTTTCGCGCAGGGGGTCCGTGTCGATTTCTTCGACCGGGTAGACGGAGCGCACCCAGAGTTTGCCGCGGTAGTTGAGGCCCGCGACCGTGATGAGCGAGGGAAGCGTGATTCCCGAATAGTCCTTCCAATCGTCAATGCGCAGTTCGCGCTTCTCTTTTGCTGCCCCCCGCATGGTAATCAGGTGCGGGCTTGCAAGCGAGTCCAGCGTGACGCTCCACCACATGTTCGAGTATGCGGGCGAAAGAATATTCGGCTTCTGGATGCTCGAGTCCTTGCACATGAAGTACCCGTGGGCAAGGAGTTCAAGGTCATCGTACTTGACGGGCGTGTTCGCGATGTCTTCTTTCAGGTGGTGCATCGCCATCTGCCGTTTAATCTTGGGTTCCGAGAATTCAAGATACCTGCCGGTCTTGCTCGTGATGTACTTGAAGGAGGGCCTGTTCGGGATATGCACGAAGAACGTGTCCAGTTCCTTTGTCTCGTGGTGGCGCCACTCCAGGTCTATCCTCGCGCGGGAATGTTCCGGGTTGATGAACCAGCCCTCCAGGTTCACAATCATGTCTTTGTCGAGAAGCTTGTGAGGGCACAAATCCTGCGCGTGTGGTGCTACGGCCAGCACGAGGGTCGTAAGCGCTGTCAGGATATGCGCGAAGGATAAGTTCATGCGTCTAAAATAACAAAATTTTTGAGCGTAGTATGGTCGCAAATTTTTTGCAGGCGGTTTGCAATAAAAAAAAACTCCGTGCGAAAAAAAAACTCCGTACCCTCACAATGGCTGAAGGAGGACACGGAGTTTGTTTCTCAACAGGAAGAATTTCTGCAGCGGGCGAGGGCCCGCATTCTGCTAGCCTTCTTCGACGGCGCTGATTTCGCCGTCGTCTTCGGCTTCGAGGGCTTCGTTTTCGCCGAGCTTGAAGAGTTCAACGTCCTTCATGCTTTCGCGGATCTTCTGCTCAATCTCGTTGCAGAGTTCCGGATTGTCCTTCAGGAAGAGGCGGGCGTTTTCGCGGCCCTGGCCGATGCGTTCGTTGTTGTAGCTGAACCACGCGCCACTCTTCTGGATAATGTCGAGTTCGCAGGCGAGGTCGAGGATGGATGCCTCGCGGGAGATGCCGCAACCGTAGAGGATGTCGAATTCGCACTGGGTGAACGGGGCCGCGACCTTGTTCTTCACGACCTTCACGCGGGTGCGGTTGCCGATGACCTCCTCGCCGTCCTTGATGGCGGCGATGCGGCGGATGTCGATACGCTGGGTGGCGTAGAACTTGAGGGCGTTACCGCCGGTAGTAGTTTCGGGGTTGCCGAACATCACGCCGATCTTCATGCGGAGCTGGTTGATGAACAGCATGCAGGTGTTGGACTTCGAGAGGATGCCGGTGAGCTTGCGGAGGGCCTGGCTCATGAGGCGGGCCTGCAGGCCAACGTGGTTGTCGCCCATTTCGCCGTTGATTTCGGCCTGCGGGACAAGTGCTGCCACGGAGTCAATCACGATGATGTCGATGGCGCCGGAACGCACGAGGGTCTCGGCGATGTCGAGGGCCTGCTCGCCCGTATCGGGCTGGGAAACGAGGAGGGATTCGATGTCGACACCGAGCTTGCGGGCGTAGACCGCGTCGAAGGCGTGTTCAGCGTCGATGAAGGCCGCAACGCCGCCAAGCTTCTGGGCTTCGGCGATGGCGTGCAGGGTGAGGGTCGTCTTGCCGGAGGATTCGGGTCCGTAGATTTCGATGATGCGACCGCGGGGGAAACCTCCCACGCCGAGCGCCATGTCGAGCTGGATGCAGCCGGACGGGATTACCGGGATTTCTTCGACGGGCTGGCTGCCGAGAGCCATGATGGAACCTTTACCATAATTCTTCTCGATCTGGGCGATTGCTGCCTCGACCGCTTTTGCCTTGTCGGCGGAAAGGTTGCTGGTGGGTGTCGTGTTCTTCTTTGCCATATTGGACTCCATTTTTTGTTTTTCTTGTCTAAATATACTATTTAGTGTTCACTTGTGCAAGTGCTTTTTTGTTTATTTAACAAAACAAATAGCCTGCACAACACCATATAAACGGATTTGAGCCTTATTTTGAGCCTATCCCCTGCGAAAATTTTACAAAAAGCCTCGTTTTGCACCGAGTTGTTACCATTTTTCCACGAAATTGACATCCAGACGGTGCCGACGGGCTTGCCGGGTTCTGCCCCGCCGGGGCCCGCGATGCCCGAGGTGGAAACTGCCCACTGGCAGCCGAATTTTTCGAGCGCACCCGCGGACATCTCCCTTACGGTCTGCTCGCTCACTGCCCCGAACTGCTCGAGGGTTTCGTGGCTTACCCCGAGGAGCGCTTCCTTGACCTCGTTCTGGTAGGCGACGATTCCGCCTGCAAGTACTGCAGATGAGCCCGCCTCGTTCACGATGCTGCTTGCGACAAGCCCGCCCGTGCAGGATTCCGCGGTAGCCATCATCTCGCCGCGGGCGATAAGCTTTTCCTTGATGGCGTGGACCAGCTCGGCTATAGCCTCTTCAAGAAGGTTCTTGTCGATTTCCATACCTTCGATGTTCGCTTCGTTGATGGTCTGTACGCTCTTCATTTTCATACTCCGTAATATAGAATTTATTTGTGTCAAAAAATGACATTGCAAAAGAAAAGTGAAATTTTTTTGCAAAATATAATTATCATGAAGCTCCAGTGCATGCCCCTTCCCGCGAACCATCGTCAATCATCAATCATCAATTATCAATTATCAATTATCAATTATCAATCAACTAATTACTATATTTCAAACAAATGTTAAACCGTCTGCTTGCCATATTCCTGTTTGCGTGCCTCGCCTTTGCGGGCGTGGCCGTGGCGCAGGCCGATTCGACGGTTGCGGCAACTGTCCCCGCAGATACGTCGGCTGCTGAATCGGCGGAGGCGGATCCTGGCGAGGAGGCAGAAGAAGTGCCTGCCGATACGGCGTTCCAGGGCGACCCGCTGGTAAAGGGCAAGACGGGCATACGCTCCATCGACACGCTCCCCGTGAACGAATGGGACATCCCGACAAAGCGCAACTCGCTCGGGCTTACCATGCTCCTGAGCCTTTTCCCGGGTGGCGGGCAGTACTATACGGAACACTACGTGCGCGGCGGGTTCATTACGGGTATCGAACTCCTCCTGGTTTACGAGGTCTATTTCAACAAGTCGTGGCAGAAGGACCGCGTGCTGGAGCAGGCGCAGCCTTTCCGCGATACCGTGTCGATGTATTCCAAGCTTATCCGCGAAACGCAGGACCGCGACAGCATTGCCTACTATCAGGGCAAGCGAAACGAGTATGCGAACCGCGTGCGTGAAAAGAGCGACAAGAAAATGGAACAGGAAGACCTGCGCTACGCCGAGAATGCGTGGCTGTTCGGCCTTCACTTGTACGGAATGATGGATGCGTTCGGCATCTGGTACAACAACAATTACCGGAGCGTGGAACTCCGCGATATGAAAACTGCCCTGCTGCTCGGGCTTATCCCGGGGCTCGGCCAGATGTACAATGGCGAGTTCGGCAAGGCGGGGTTACTTTATATGGGACTCATCGGCGCGGCGGCGAGCATCCGCACCTCGCAGAACATGGTGGAGTACTACCTCGACCGCAAGCACTTTCTGGAAAAAGAGAATTCCTCTTCTGAGGAACTTGACCGCGTGACCGAGCGCGTTACGTATTACCGCAAGAACAGGAACCAGTATATCTGGGGTGTAGCGCTTATCTACCTGTATTCTTTGGGCGATGCGGTTGTCGATGCCCTGCTGAGTGACTTCGATAACCCGACGCATTTTGCGCTGTTGCCGACCCTTACCGGTGGCGCGCAGGCCCTCTTTACGCTAGATTTCTAATTGTCGCCCTCGTCGTGACTTCGTCACACCGCAGTCGCGGAGCGACAATTATCAATTATCAATCACCCATCACGAGTGCGGGCATCTTGATGCCTTCGTGCACGGTCGTGAACTTCCCGCGGAAATGCCCTTCGCTGTTGCGCGTGAATTCGAATCGCGTGACCATCGCATAGCTGAACATCCCTTCGACAAAGACCTCGTCCGGAAGTCCGCACGCGAAGTGCTGGAGGGCTGCGATTACGCCCGCGTGGCTTACCCACAGGTATTCTCCGTTGTCGTCGAGCGTGTCAAGAAGTGACTCTACGCGCTTGTCCACGTCGTGGAAGCTTTCGCCCGTGGGGAACCGGAATCCGCGCCAGTCACTTTTCCATGCGGCCATTTCGTTGCGGGGAACCGCCGTGAGTTTCTGGCCTTCCCACGTGCCGAAGTTTATCTCCATGAGCCTGTCGTCTTTCTCGATGTCAAGCCCGGTGGCCCCCGAAACCTTCTCGGCGAGTCGCATGCACCGCAGGAGCGGGCTGCTGAAGAGTCGGGTCGGGTGGGCGCCAGCCTTCAGGTAGTCATCGATGGCGCTTTTTGCCTCGTCTTCGAATGAGGGGGATACGTCAAAGTCGAGTCGCCCGTAGCAGACGTCTTTCGGGTTGTAGGGCTTGGTGTGTCGAAAAGTCCAAAGAATCATTGCTGCTTCGTCATCCCCGCGACCTGTGGTGAGCGTCGCCGAACCAAGGCGGGGATCTTTAGTTAAAAAAAGTGCAACCCGAGGGTTGCAAAAAAAGAAATCCTAGGCGACCTGAGCACATAAAAATTCACAAGTCCGTTGCTGCTTTCGCCCTGGCGAGTTGCCCGCAAATAGTCATTGCGCAGGGCCTAGGACCCTAAAATATAGTAAAATAAGCCATTTTTTGGAAGCCGGGATAGTCCAATTTGGAATGAAAAAAGCCCGAAAGGGGGCGTTTTTTGCCCCGAATTTGCAAAATGATGCGATTTAGACAACAGATAAAGCCGGTTGGTAAAAATATCGTTACCTGTTGTGTAAAATTTTGTATATATTACTTATAGCGAATTGTAAAAAATTCGTTTCTTGGCGTATTTGGAAAAGATTTTTGATGTAACGAACCCTGTTTTCCAGGAGGCGATTATGTTGAAAGGGATGATAAATAAGATATACTTGGCCGTGGCTGTGCTCGGCCTGTTTGGCGGTGCTTTTGCCGCCAAGGTTGCCCCGCTGTATTTCGAAAATCTCGGAAATGAAACTTCGGAAGATTCTGCTGCCCAGCAAGAGCGCTGGGAAGCTTTGATGAAATATAAGTTGTGGGGAACGCATAGCCTTGATTTTTCGAACAATACGGTTTCGATTGCCGATGATGTGGGCTATAATGGAACTGCTGATGGCAATTTGTTGATGTATTATAATAGGCATCACATTGGTGGCCCGACTTTGGTCGGTGGAAATTTTACGTTTGTGAATTCCGATCATGATACGCTTTCCGCAGGACCGGTGCGTGTTCTTGGTGACCTTCAACTTTCTACGCAAACAGAAAATGTTATGCAAGGAGATTGGTGTGTAGGCGGAAGCATTTTTGACCAATACAGTCCGAATAATCCCAATCCGGCACAGACTAATGTTGGCAAATGGTTAAATCTCGTTACGGGAAACGTTTACAACGATGGGCTTGCAGGGGAGGATGCCAACGCTGTGTATAGCAAATGTCCGTCGTCTGTTCCTGAGTTGGAAACAATGATGGCTGTTCCCGAATGGCCGGAGCCTGCCACGTTGGAGGGGCTTGATGCAATAGCGATGAACAGTAACTATCCGAAGGAAGTTGCCTTTATTCACGTTCCTCCTGATACTGTTGAAACGAATGAATATGGAACCTATGATAAGTACATCACCAATTTCACAATAGGTGGAAGCACCGGAAAGGTTCTTTATATCTTGATGCCTCCGGGAGGCAAGTTGACGCGTATTTATTCCCAAAACGGCTACAATTTCAGCAATTCCGCGAATGATATGAAAATCGTCGTGGCGTATGTAGAACCTGGATTGACCTTTGATCGCACTACGATGAAGTGGGATGTCGCTGAACCTGCCTCTAAGACGGGTTATCCGGATCAACCTGCGAATGGTTCTTATTGGGAATTCCTGGATGATGCGAAAATCCATGTGCTTTCAAATAAGGAGTATGCGGGTAATCTTCTGTTCTATACAAAAGAAAGTATTGATTGGAACTATTGGGTGAGTGCTAGTTTCCAGGGCTCCTGGATTTCTAAGGGTACAATCAAGGTGGGTGGTCACTTCAAGCTGGCCGGTCAGGTCATTGCGAACAATTTGAAATTTGACGCTGATATTACGGGCGATTTCCGTTACGTGCCGTTTGACCCACCCATACTGAATATTGACCCGGAAGTGCTCCAGAATGGCGCTTTCCCCGAAAACAATGACGATGCTGTAATCCCGATATCGCTAGATACGGTTTCGCTCACGACAGTCAAATTCAATTACTGCTTTGACTTGAATCCGTCGCTTTCGACTGCGGGTGCAGCCGACTTCCAGAAGACTACGAAGTCGAAATTCCCGATTTGCGAATGGCGCGATACAACCTGGACCTATGAGTATGAAGAAGACGGCGTGACGAAGACGGATAGTACGGCTAATGTTACCGTGACTAAGGATTCCGGCTATGTAGAAATCGCGGCTGGCGATTTGGTCCCTGCCGATGCGTATAAGGCGTACTTGCACGTGCTCATTGATGGACTTGACGAAGGTGAAGAATATCTGCACATGAAAATATTCAACCTCGCGGGAGCAGTGCTCCCGGGCAACTTGCTTGAAGGTCACTTCACGCTGAAAATAGTGGATTCGAACAACCCGCCGGTTGCTGGTGCTTCTAGCGTGACGGGTACCGAAGACGTGGCATACACCTTCAAGAAGAGCGACTTCGCGTACTCTTCGAGCAAGGGCTATGCGGAAACGGGTGTGGTAGTAGCGACGCTCCCGAACAAGGGTACTTTGACTTACAAGGGCGGCAATGTTACCGCGGGCCAGTTCATTCCGGTGGATTCCATCGGCGACCTCAAGTACACGGGCAAGAAGGATGATTTCGGGACTCCTGCTACCACGTTCCAGTTCAAGGTTCGTGACGTGATGAACTCCACCTCGGGTGCCGCTATCATGACGGTAAATCTTGCTGCGGTCAACGATCCTCCGAGTGCTACGGCGAGCGAATTTACGGTTGCCGAAAATTCTGCAGTCGGTGCAAAAGCGACCGGGTCGCTCGTCGTGAAGGATGTGGATGACAATGCGTTTGTCTATACCCTGGTGGGCGGTGCTACCGACATATTCCAGATAAACTCTTCTACGGGCGAGATTACCGTCAAGAAGGCCGTTCTTGACCACGAAACAAAATCGACATACACGGTGACGGTGCATGTGCGTGACATGGCTTCAACGACGACGCTTGCCGATACGCTTTCGTACAATGTCGCTGTGACGATTCGCGTGACGGACGTGAACGAAAAGCCTACCATTGTGGATGCGAACCTCAAGGTTCCTGAAATCTGCGATTCCGGTACGGTTGTCGGTCCGGTTGTCGCTACGGAACGTGATACGGCTGCTGCGTTCACGAAACTTACTTACACGATTGTCGAGAGCGGCGTGCCGTTCGTGATGGATTCGAACATCGTCAAGGTGAAGGATCCGAGCAAGCTGGATTATGAGACGGATTCCGTGCTCACGTTCCATGTGGTGGTGAACGACGGTCAGTACACCGATACTGCGGTCGTGACGGTGAAACTCACCGACGTGAACGAACCTCCTCACTTTGGGGACAACATTCCTGTGCTCACGGTGGACGAAAACGCTCCTGCCGACACTCATGTTGGCGTAGTGACTGCAAGTGACGTGGATGGTACGGAAAACCTGACGTATTCCATTATCGATGAAACGGGTACGTTCAAGATCGTTCCTTCTACGGGCGAAATCAAGGTCATTGCCGATAGCACCATCGATTACGAAACCAAGGCCACGTACACGGTGAAGGTGGTGGTGACGGACAAGGATGGCCTTACCGATACGGCTACCGTGACCATCAAGGTGAACGACGTGAACGAGGCGCCTTCTATCGAGGATGCCGTGTTCGCGATTGACGAAAATTCCCATAAGGGCGATTCCGCGGGTGCTGTCACCGCGTCTGACCTTGATACTGCATCGCAGTTCCGCATCCTCACTTACGCGATTATAGAGACGGATGTGCCGTTTGAACTGGATTCTAACATCATCAGGGTGAAGGAATCCGGCACGCTGGATTACGAGACGGATTCCGTGTTTACGTTCCATGTGGTCGTTACCGACCAGGACGGTCTCTCTGATACCGCCACCATTACGGTGAACCTCAACGATACGCCGGAACCGCCGAAGTTTGACGACAAGACTCCCACGTTCGCTGTTGACGAGAATGTTCCTGCAGGTACATTTGTGGGTGTCGTGACCGCATCTGACGTGGATGACGACGATACGCTCACCTACAGCATCGGGGACCCGACCGATACCTTCATTATCGACGAAGTTACCGGCGAGATTACGGTGAAGGCCGACAGCACCATCGATTACGAGACGAAGAACGAGTACACGGTGACCGTGGTGGTGACCGACAAGTACGGCTATACCGATACGGCGACGGTGACCATCAAGGTGAACGACGTGAACGAGGCCCCGGATGTTCCGGACCAGACCATCACGGTGAAGGAAGATGCCGTTGTGGGCAGCGACGTGGGCAAGATTGCGGCTTCCGACCCGGATACCGCGAAGGCGTTCAGCACGCTGACCTACGAACTGGTGGAAGATAGCGAACAGTTTAGCGTGAAGGAAGACGGTACGGTCGTGCTCAAGAAGGAACTCGACTACGAGACGGATTCCGTGTACGTGATCAAGGTGCGCGTGACCGACGGAGACCTTGCCGATACCGCCCTCGTGACGGTGAAGGTGGGCAACGTTGTCGAGAAGACCGAACTGGAAATCACCCGTGCCGAGACGAAGGATTCCGTGTGGCTCAATCCCGATACGCTGTTCATCAATACGACAGACCTCTGCATCGAGTGGAAGGCCGATGGCAAGCTCATGGGCCCCGATTGCAACCTCGATCTCCATGAGGGCGAGAACGTCATCGTGAAGGAATACAAGACTCCGGGCAAGGATGTGCCGGGTGTGGATACGCTTGTCGTGTTCGTGAGCAAGCAGAGCCCTGTCGTGACGGTGACGGCGGTTGTCGACGACGGCAAGAAGCCGAACATCTTCACTATTGTGGAAGAACAGCAGACAGCCGATACGGCGTTCTACGTGAATTCCAAGAAGAACGACATTCTGGTGAAGGTGAAGGACCCCGTGTCCGGCGCGAAGGATTCGTTCGTGGTGAAACTTGACCTCGATACGATGAATATCCCGGCGAAGACCTTCACGAGTACGCTCGAGGGCTTTACCGGTGCAGGCCTTACCCTGAACGAGAATCCCGCTTCCGGCGCATCGCACACGCCTGTCAACGACGACAAGGTGGCGGTAAGCTACACAGAGGTTGTGAACGGCCAGGAACTTACTGTGACCTACTACACCGACAAGGATGGGAACATCATCGAAAGTGCCGACGGCGTGAAGGTGATGACCGTTGCCTACGTGACCGAAGTCAAGGGCCAGAAGGTCGTGATTTCGTACAACGTGGATGCCGTGACGGGCGAGGTCGTGAAGACTTCCGGCGGCTACGCGAAGCAGGAAAGTTCTTCCAGCGGTTCGGGCAAGTCTGGCGACAAGTCCAGCAGCTCGGGCAAGTCCGGTGACAAGGATGAGGGCAAGTCCGCTACGTTCGAGAACGCGGTGGTGTTCACCGTTACCTACGACTACGTGGACGAAGCCGGCAACACGGTTACCGTTGCGTATGGCGTGGATGCCGAGGGCAATCTCGTGAAGAACGAGGTCGGCAACCTCGGTTACGAAGTGAGCTACACCTACACGAACAAGTACGGCAACTCTGCCACGCAGTCCGTGTTCATCGTGCTCGACCAGGTCCCGCCCAAGGTGGAAATCCTCTTCCCGCTCGAAGGCGACGTGATCTACTCGAACTTCGTGGACGTGAAGTGGACCGTGGATATCGGCGACGGCCGTGGCGCCGTGGTGCAGGATACCCTCATCACTCAGGGCCTCGTGAAGGGCGGCAACGCCATCGTGCGCTTCTACCGCGACAAGGCGGGCAACGAGGCGAGCGATACGGTGCGCGTTATCATGAAGAACGCGAAGGACGTGGATATCGCTATCGAGCAGGCGGTAACCGAAATCACCAAGGACAAGGTGGCTGAGTACTACGCGACCCACGAACCCGCGGAAGGCGAGACCTACGCCGTTACCATCTACAATTCCAAGACCGAGAAGGAAGTGGAAACCCTCGTGGGTGGTGGATACAAGACCAAGGCCGGCAGCGGCGAAGAACCGTACCCGGGACTCCCGGGACACCTGGGCCCGACTCTCGGAATCGAGACGAAGGTGCCTACGATAAATGCGGTGGGTGGCCTTGCGACCCTCGACGACATCGTAGGTTCTGACGGCCTTGTGCCGCTTGAGGGCGTCGATGCCGAAGAGAGCGAGAAGGTGACTGTGGAAGAGTACGTGCAGCAGTACTGCTCGACGGAATTCGCGGAGAATGTGGGTGCCGACCTCTCGAAGGCGAACCTGTACTCGACAAAGATGTACGTGAAGATCTGGATTTACACGAGCCTCGGGCAGTTCGCGGACTACTACGCGTTTACCCAGGACCTGAACAATCCGGAGTACGTGAACGACGCTGGCCTCCTGACGCTCTACTTCGAGATGAAACCGGACAAGGATGGCAACGTGCGTTCCGAGTCGGGTAGGCTCTATGCGACGGGTGCGTACGTGTTCCGCACGGAAGTCGAGATGAAGTCGACGCTCCGCTGCTCGCTGCCTCCGTTCGTGAAGACGTCTGGCGGCATGGAACCCGAGAAGCCCACGAACAAGGTCGGCTCGGCTCGTTCCGTCAAGGAAGACATGCTTAAGAGCTTCGGCTACAAGCGCCCCAACATGAAGTAAAAGATTAGGGAGGGCGTAAAGTCATCCCCGCTATAGCCAAATGTCATCCCCGCGCAGGCGGGGATCTTTTATTATATAGAGGCCTCGTCCCGCAAAAAAATGTAAAAGTTTATGTTTGTAAATGAAAATTTTACAAAAATATGTGAGTTGTGTCACATTCGGGATGCGGCGTCCCGAAAATCGGTTCGAAATGTTCCAATTTTTTTGCATTCGCTCTTTGAATGTAAGGATTTTTTAGTATTTTTACTCTTGTGTGGGGATTTGGTGTAACCTTATCCTGTGGTGGATAATATGAAGAAGAAAATACTTGGTCTTGTAATATTCCTAATTGGAATAGGCGCTTCATTTGCAATGGATGTGGCTCCGCTTTACTTCGTTGATGCCCAAGGGAACCGTATTGCGGCAAACCTGCAGCAGGAATACTGGAATTATCTCGTCAAGTATAAACTGTTCGGGAACGATTTTGTAAAGACCGGAAACCGCGTTATCATTCACGATGAATCGGGCTGGACCGGATCCAATGGTTATTTTAAAGCTGAACAACCGGATGGGCAGGGAGCGTCGGTTGGAACTCAGTTAGGTGGTCCCATTGTCGTTGCGGGGCAAATAACGACCGGAGATGGTTATAAGTTTACGACGGGTCCTATTCGTGGTGGTTCTTTTCAGTCTGGTCAGAACTGTAATAATTGTTATTATGCTGCTCCTATATGCTTGGATAACACATCGGTTACTGGTGGTGGAACGGCTGGATTCCAGGCACAACCAATTAGTAACTGTCCTGATCAACCGTCTCCTAATACGGCTGTAAGCATACCTCTTCTTGAGTGGCCGGCTTCTCCGACTGTGGCTGATATTAAAATTAGTGCGAATAACGGTGAACAAAGAATCGTTGTGCCTGATCCCGTAGATGGGAGCAAGGCTCCTTATGACATATATATGGATAGTATCCTTACGGGTATTGGCGGTACAGATGGTGCTAAAATTACAGTGAGTATGCCTGCAGGTGGTCGTGTGACACGTATCTTTGTACATCAGATACAGTTGGGAAACCATACTGTTATTCAAATCGTTTATAGGACTCCGCAAGAAGATGGTTCTGTTGTTGAAGTTCCTGCTGAAAAGTATGTGGGTAATCTGTTGTTCTATACAGATCATGACATAAACATTAAAAATACGGACAACAGTATCCTTCTGGGAACATATGTTTCTACCGGAAGGATTTACTTGCAGAGTAACATTAACTTTGCTGGACAGTTGATTGCTAATGAACTGGTAGTTGGTAACGAATTTGATGGCCGAAGCTTTGTTTTTGTTCCGATTGATCCGCCGGTCTTGGACTTGAAGCCTCAGGCCGATACTCCGCTTGAATTCCCTGAAAACGATTTGCTGGTAAAGGTTCCCATTGCGCTTGATACCCCTGCTCCAGCAGATGTGTTCATTGACTACTGCTTTGATTTGCAGAATTCGTCGGCGAAGGAAAGTGACTTTAAGCTGGAAGATGGATATTCGTATCCCAAATCGAAGGGCCATCTGTTCCCCATATGTGGGCAGAACATGGGCAAGGTGACAATCCTTAAAGATGCAAAAACTCCTGCAGATGCTCCTGATGTTAGCGTGTGGATTAATGTCGCTAAGGACGAATTGGTTGAAAGGCCGAATGAAACTCTTCGCTTGAAAATCACGAATATTTCTGGTGCAGTGTTGCCGGGTAATAAGTTGGATGGTTATTTCGACTTGATTATTGTCGATGCGAATGTTGAACCGACTAGCGAAGACTTTGAAATCATTGCAACGGAAGATGAAGTCTTTATATTTGATTCTTCCATGTTCAAGTATGAATCTGCCTTTGATAAGGTCGAACAGGGCGTCGTGATTACGTCGCTTCCCGAAAAGGGGTTCTTGCTGAGTAATGGCGACACGCTTACAAGCTCTGACTTGGATAAGTTTATTCCGATTAATGAAACGACAAACATAGATTTGCAATTCATTGCTGCAAAGGATGAATATGGAGTTTCTCCGGCTTATACTTCCTTTACCTTCAAAATGAAGGATGCGGATAATGTCGTGTCTGAAAAGCCTTACACCGTTACGGTTAAGGTAAATCCGGTGAACGACAAACCGATTGCTCACGATACAGTTTACACGATTAACGAAAATGTCGCTGCAGGTACGGCTGCTGCAGGCAAGATTCGCATGGAAGACGTGGACGATACGAAGTTCACTTATGCCTTTGATACGAACGATCCGAAGTACACCACCGTCAACAGCATATTCGCTATTGATGCAACTACTGGTGCAATTACCGTAAAGAACGCAGGCCTGGACTACGAAGCTCTGAACGCCGATACCACGATGGTAATCAAGGTCATTGTGACTGATGCAGCAATCACGACCAGTGGTTCGGGCAAACTTGCCGATACTTCCGATGTGACCATCAAGGTTGTCGATGTGAATGAGGCTCCGGTTGTTCGTGACACGACCTTCACTGTGGATGAAAACTCTCCTGCTGGTACTGAAGTTGGTACACTGCAAGCGTTTGATCCGGATATCAGGAACCCGCATTTCGGTACGCTGAGCTTCACCATTGTTGAAAATACGAATAGCAGCAATGCAGACGATGTTCCGTTCTCTATCGCACCCGATGGAACCATTACGGTTTCTGTCGATGACGCGCTTGATTTCGAAACGAAGCCCACTTGGGTAATCAATGTGAAAGTTACGGATGGTACGTACACGGAAACGGTTAAGGTTACCATCAACCTCAACGACCTGAACGAACCTCCTGTTATTGAAGACCCTGAAGACGAATACAACGTTGTCGAAAATACAGCGAATAACGTCGTGTTCGCATCTATCAAGATTACTGACCAAGATGCCGCTGATGACAAGGATGCCTTGACGGTGACTTTGACGGACTTGTCCACGGCTTCTAGCGTTGCTGCAACCCAGCTCTTCAAAGCGACCATTGTGGAAAACGATGATCACTCCCTGAGAATCGTTATTTCGGTCAATGATAGCGAAAAGCTTGACTACGAAGCCCTGCTCAAGAATGGCGCCTCGGATGTGAAGTACCCGGTTCGCCTTACGATTACGGACCATGACGGTAATGGTGGGCAGAACGAAGTTTCTGTGGAAACGATAATTCGCGTTGATGACGAAAACGAAAAGCCGACTGCCAAGGACGGAAACTTCACCATTGCTGAAAATTCCCCGGCAGGGACGGTCGTGGGTACGGTTGAAGCCTCTGATCCGGATACGGCCAATGCCGATTTCGGAACGCTCTACTACAGCTTTGTGGAAACGACGGATCAGTTCGTTATCGACCAGGCTACGGGTGAAATCCGCGTGAAGTCTGGTGCCGTACTTGACTACGAAACGACTCCGAACCACAAGATTACGCTGCATGTGGACGTGACCGACAAGCACTATACAGAAACTGCAACGGTTGTGGTGACCCTCACCGATGTGAACGAACCGCCTATCATCATTGATGACGGCCTGGACTACGAGGTGGTTGAAAATACTGCTCCTGGTACAGAAATTGCCCGCTACGAAATCAAGGATGTGGATGCCATCGATGCAAACTTTGCAACGTCTCTGGTGGTTTTCTTGACGGATAACGCTTCGCACACTGTTAAGGCTCAGGACCTGTTTGAGACTGTTGTCAAGACTGAAGGCGGCAAGACCTACGCCGTGCTTCAGGTCAAGAGTGAACCGAACTTTGAAGATATTCTCAACAAGAATTTGGATTCCTTGTTCAATGTGACCATTACCTTGAAGGACCGTCAGGGTGCTGATGGAAGCTTGTCGGTAACTCTCCCGAAGAAGATTACGGTACGTGACATCAACGAAGCGCCTGTGATTCTTGAAACCCCGATTTACACGGTCAAGGAAAATTCCGCTGCGGGAACTTCTGTCGGCAAGGTTGATGCCTACGATGAAGATACTTGGTCTGCATTGACCTTCAAACTGGTGAACATCCAGGGCGAAGGCGATGTGGCAAGCCTCTTCAAGATTGATAACAACGGCAATATTACCGTCGCTGCGAACGCCAATCTTGACTACGAGACCAAGAACGAATACAGGGTAAAGGTTGTCGTGACGGACAACGGCTCTTCGAAGGGATTCACGGATCTTTCCGATTCCGTTATCATTACTATCCAGGTAACCGACGAAGACGAAAAGCCGGGCTTTGACGACAAGTACCCGACATTCTCCGTGTACGAGAATTCCAAGGCCGGTACGAATGTCGGCACGGTGACTGCGACCGACGACGACTGCAAGGATAACACTTGCGCAGCTCTGACCTACATGCTCATTGCCGATACGGTTGCCGCAAACGCAAACGACTATAAGGAATTCAAGATTGATCCTTCCACGGGCAAGATTACGGTTGCTAAGGACAGTACGCTGAACTACGAAGAGAAAAAGGTCTACTACGCTCTCGTGGTTGTTTATGATGGCGATCCGTCCGATGTAAATACATTGAAGGATACGGCCCGCGTGACCATCAATATCAAGGATGCGAACGATAGGCCGGTAATCAAGAACAAGACTCTGACGGTTCCCGAAAACTCGACGGCCGGTACGGTTGTCGGTAAGGTTCCTGCAACGGATGAAGATACGTGGTCCAAGCTTGCTTACAGCCTTGCCGACGTGAACACGACTGACCAGGTGGCAAAGCTGTTCACTGTCGATAGTAATGGCGTCGTCAAGGTCGCGAAGGATAGCACGCTCGATTACGAAGACCGTAACGAGTACCAGGTGCTGGTCGTTGTGAAGGATAACGGTTCCTCTAGGGGATTCGAAGACCTTTATGATACGGCTGTTGTGACCATCAAGGTTTCCGACGTGAACGAACCTCCTGAGTTCATTGACGATGGCAAGCCTGGTTATACGGTGGCAGAAAATACTGCCGCTGGCACGGAAGTTGCCCGTTACCAGATCAAGGATCCGGATGCGGTTGACGCCAACTTTGCGACAAGCTTGAAGGTTTCCCTTGTGGACAACAATACGCAGAACGCCATCCTGGCACAGAACTTGTTCAACATCAAGGTCGAAACGAGAAACGACTCTACCTTCGCGGTGATTCGCGTTGCCAGTGTTCCGGACTTTGAAGCGATTAAGGAAGCTAACGGTGATACGCTGTTCAACGTGACGCTTACCTTGAAGGACCAGAACGGAGCCGCTGGTTGCAACGAGGTTACGCTCGAGAAGAAGATTTACGTCAGCGACGTGAATGAAAAGCCGGATGTTAAGGATGCCGAATTCGCTGTTGACGAAAACTCCAAGAAGGGAGATTCCGTTGGCGTGGTTGAGGCCAGCGATCCGGATAAGTTCAACCCGAACTTCGGTACGCTCTACTACTCGCTGCTTGATTCCACCGTGGGTGCGGCAAGCCTGTTTGATATCGATAGCACAGGTAAGATTACGGTTGCCGAAAATGCAACGCTCAATTACGAAGAAACTCCGGTCATCTACGTGAAGGTTCGCGTGACGGATAATGAACTTTCCGACACGGCACTTGTTACCGTCAAGCTCAATGACGTTGATGAAAATCCGAAGATTATCATTGATGACGATGACGACGGTGACGACGATACCGATTCTCTCTGTGTCGCGTTCTGCGATACGACCAGCCGTGGCCACACCGATGATAGCACCCTTACCGTATTTATCAACGAGAACAGTGCAGACGGCGCTAAGGTGTTTGCCTACGTGGTTTCTGACGAAGACGCAGGTGATTTGGCTAACCTCACGCCGAGCCTGAAGGATAATAACGGGACTGGCGCGGATAGCCTCTTCAAGGCCGTGATGGTGGTTGAAGGCGGCAAGACCAAGTTGGCCGTTATTGTGCCCGATGGCTCGAAGCTTGACTTTGAAAAGGTCAAGCCGCTGCACGAGGTGACTGTGTATGTTACCGACCCGGATAGCCTGCAGGATTCTATTGTCCGCAGAATCCAGGTTATCGACGTGAACGAGGCTCCGACTGTTGAAGATGCCGTGTTTGCCGTGGAAGAAAATTCCAAGAAGGGCGACTCTGTCGGTGTCGTTGTGGCTAGCGACCCGGATGTGCTGAACCCGGCCTTCGGTACGCTCTACTACTCGCTGCTCGATTCCACCGTGGGCGCGGCAAGCAAGTTCAATATCGATAACACCGGAAAGATTACGGTTGCCGAAAATGCCGGTCTCAACTACGAACAGGATTCCGTGTTCTACGTGAAGGTCCGCGTTACGGACAGCACCCTTTCCGATACGGCCCTTGTGACTATCAAGCTCAAGGATACTGACGAAACGCCGAAGATTATCGTTGATGACGATGACGATGGCGACGACGATACCGATACGCTCTGCATTGCTCATTGCGATACGACCAACCGCGGCTCGGGCGACGAACACGGCAAGAATATCTTGACCGTGGGCGTCAATGAAAATTCCCCGACGGGTACGGTTGTTATGGAATACTTCGTGTACGACGAAGATGCCGACGATGTTGATTCGCTTGTCCCGTCGCTGGGCCTGATTGGTACCAATGTGACGACTGGCGTGACTGTTGACGACATCTTTGAAATCAACAAGGTGAAGGATGGTGACCGTTGGAAGATTGTCGTGACGGTCAAGGATTCCGACCTTCTCAACTACGAAGAACTCCGTGCCGCGCAGTCCAGCAGCGATCCTGAACCGCAGTACACTGTGGCTGTGATTGTGTCGGAACCGGATGGCCATAAGGCTGAGCTCAAGGATACGATTATCCGCGTCATTGAAATCCGCGATATGAACGAATCTCCGCTCTTCACTGTGGAAACATGTGAAATTGCCGAGAACAACCAGATTGGCGATTCTCTTGGCCGTGTTGAACACCCGAGCGATATCGACTCGATGTCCAGGATTGTCGACTACTACGACAACCGCTTCAAGCTGGTCGGTGGCGATACGGCCCTGTTCGACCTGAGGTACGACGAGCCGATTGACGGCCGCCCGAACATCACGCTTGTGGCTAAGGTCGTGTTCGACTGCGAATCTGAACCGTACAAGGACAAGTGCGGCCTGGATAGCGCATTCCACGTAGTGATTGATTACTTCGACAAGAACGATACGACCATCAAGATGACGAGGGATGTGCCTATCAAGCTTATCGACGTGAACGAGAAGCCGAAGATCACCACGGATTCTGTGGATGTCAAGGAAAATGTGGAGAAGGGCACCGTTGTTGATACCATCAAGGCTACTGACCCCGATGTGTACGACACTGTGCTGACCTACACTCTGGTCGAAGACAAGAGCGGCTGCTTCGAGGTCTCCGAACGTGGCGTAATTACGGTCAAGGTGGACAACTGCCCGGCTCTGGATTACGAGAAGAACCATGAACTCCCGATTACGGTGAAGGTGACCGACAACGGTACCGACGGCGAAGGCGATAATACCTTGTCCGATACCAAGACGATTATCGTGAAGATTACCGACGTGAACGAGAAGCCGGATATCCCGGACCAGACCATCACGGTTTCGGAAGATGCGAAGATTGGTACCGAGGTGGGCGAAATCGAGGCGACGGATCCGGATACCTCGAAGGCCTACGGTACTCTGACCTACGAGCTCGTGGAAGAAAGCGAGACGTTCGAGGTCAAGGAAGACGGTACGATTATCCTCAAGGATTCTCTTGACTACGAGAAGGATTCTATCTACACCATCAAGGTGCGTGTGACCGACGGCGAACTTTCGGATACGGCGACTGTCACTATCAAGATTGGCAACGTCATCGAAACGCCTGAAGTCGAGATTACGATTGCCGAGACGGTGGATTCGACCTGGAAGAGCCCGGATACGCTCTACATCAATACAACCGACCTTTGCGTCGAATGGGAAGCCCGTAACAAGAAGAGCGGCGCTACGCTGAAGGATACTACCGAATGCATGCTGCTCGAAGAGGGCGAGAACATTATTGTTAAGAAGTTCGAAGACCCGTCGATGGACTTCCCGGGCTACGATACGCTCGTGGTCTACGTGAGCAAGGCTACTCCGGTTGTCTCTATCCGCAAGGCGGAAGACGATGCCAGCGTGCCGAACATCTTCACGGTGGTGGAGGAATCCGCGCAGGCCGATACGGCGTTCTATGTGAACGAACGCAAGAACGAAATCATCGTGACGGTGACGGATCCGGAGTCTGGCTCTAAGGAATCCTTCACGACGAAGATTGAACTCGATACCGTGAGCGTGCCGAAGAAGACCTTTACGGGCACGATGTCCGAGATTACCGACTTTAGCCTTGCGCTTACCGACAATCCGTCTTCGGGCACGAGCCGCACGCCCGTGAACGGCGAGAAGGTTGCCGTCTCTTACACCGAAGTGGTGAACGGCCACACGGTGACCGTGACCTACTACACCGACGACAAGGGCGAGATGATTGCCAATGCCGATGGCGTTGTCGAGATGACGGTTGCTTACAAGGATACTATCGGTGGCCACGAGGTGACGATTTCTTACCAGGCCGACGCTGTTACGGGCGCTGTTATCAAGACTTCTGGCGGCTACGCCAAGCCGGAAGATTCTGCTATCGAAAGCAGCAGTTCGGGCAAGGACGGCTCCTCTTCTTCGGGCAAGGATGACAAGTCCAGCTCTTCGAAGGGCGGCGACAAGAAGTTCGAAAACGAGGTGGTTTACACCGTGTCTTACGAGACGGTTGACGAGGCTGGCAATGCGATGACTGTTTCTTACGGCGTGGATGCCGAAGGCAACATCGTCCGTAACGAAGACGGCAACATCGGTTACCTGCTGACCTACACCTACAAGAACAAGTTCGGCAATACCGGTACGCAGTCGCTGTTCATCGTGCTCGACCAGGTGCCGCCGAAGGTCAAGATTCTCTATCCGACCGAAGGCGAGGTCATCTACTCGAACTTTGTTGACGTGAAGTGGACCGTGGATATTGGCGACGGCAAGGGCCCGATTGTTCAGGATACCCTCATTACGCAGAGCCTTAACAAGGGTGGAAATGTAATCGTTCGCTTCTACCGCGACAAGGCTGGCAACGAAGCTAGCGATACCATCCGCGTTATCATGAAGAATGCGAAGGATGTGGATATCGCTATCGAGAAGCCGGTTACCGAAGTTACGCAGGATCTTGTGGCCGAGTACTACGCTACTCACGAGCCGGAAGACAACCAGACCTTCGCTGTAACCATCTACAACCCGAAGACGGACAAGGAAGTCGAAACCGTTATCGGTGGTGGGTTCGATAACAAGCCGGGTACCGGCGATGAACCGTATCCGGGCCTCACGGGCCACCTTGGCCCGACTCTCGGAATCGAGACGAAGGTGCCTACCGTGAATGCTGTGGGTGGCCTTGCCACGCTCGACGACATCATCGGCAAGGATGGTCTTGTTCCGCTCGAAGGTGTTGAAGCCAACTCCAGTAAGAAGGTCAGTGTTGAGGAATATGTTCGCGACTACTGTACTGACGAGTTCGCTGAGAATGTTGGCTCTGACCTTTCTCGCGTGAACCTCTACAAGACCAAGATGTATGTGAAGATCTGGATCTACACGACCCTGGGCGACTTTGTGGACTACTATACGTTCACTCAGGAACTCGACGATCCGGACTACATGAGCGATGCAGGCCTCTTGACGCTGTACTTCGAAATGAAACCGGATAGGGATGGCAACGTTCGCACGGCTTCGGGCCGACTCCTGGGTACGGGCGCGTATGTCTACCGCACCGAGGTCGAAATGAAGTCCACGCTGCGCTGCTCCGTGCCTCCGTTCACGCAGAACGCAAAGGGTGGCTGGGAACCGGAAAAGCCGTCCAACAAGGTGGGCTCGGCACGCTCTGTCAAGGAAGACATGCTGAAGAACTTCGGTTACAAGCGCCCCGAAAAGAAGTAACCGCAGCAATCGCTGACCTTCAATATTTCTCCCCGCCATGCGCGGGGATTTTTTATTATTGGAAATATGCTTATAGGTTGCCATCTTTCTAGTGCTGCTGGCTTCAAGGCGATGGGCGAGGACGCCCTCTCCATAGGGGCCAACGTATTCCAGTTCTTTACCCGCAACCCGCGCGGCGGGAGTGCAAAACCCTTTGACAAGGCCGATGCCGACGCGCTGGTGCAGTTGATGCGCGAAAACAAGTTTGGGCCCGCGCTTGCGCATGCTCCCTACACGCTGAACCCGTGTGCGGCGGACCCGGGGTTGCGCGACTATGCCCGCGACGTGATGAAGGATGACCTGTGGCGCATGGACCATTTTCCGGGGGCGATGTACAACTTCCACCCCGGGAGCCACGTGAAGCAGGGGGCCGAAAGGGGCATCGAACTGATTGCGGAGCACCTGAACGCGATACTGCGCCCGGACCTGAAGACGCTTGTGCTCCTCGAGACGATGGCGGGGAAGGGAAGCGAGGTTGGCCGTACCTTCGAGGAATTGCGTGCGATTATAGACCGTGTGGAACTTTCGGACAAGGTCGGGGTATGTCTCGATACCTGCCACGTGCATGATGGCGGCTACGACATCGTGAACCGCCTGGACTGGGTGCTGGAACAGTTCGACAAGGTTGTCGGGCTAGGGAGGCTGCGCGCGGTGCACCTGAACGACAGCAAGAACCCGCTAGCAAGCCACAAGGACCGTCACGAGGTCATCGGTGCGGGTTTCATCGGGCAAGAAGCCCTGGTGCGGGTGGTGAACCATCCGGCGCTCCGCGACCTGCCGTTCTACCTCGAAACCCCGAACGAACTCCCCGGATACGCTGCTGAAATCGCCCTTATGCGTAAAAAACGCAAAAATTTATGATTTTTTCCAAAAAAGCCCCTTGACAACGGACGAGTAAAATCTATATTTGGGGGCGTCTAACAGACGATGCTTCATAGCTCAGTTGGTAGAGCCCGCGACTGTTAATCGCGTTGTCCTTGGTTCGAGTCCAAGTGAAGCAGCTTAGAACCCCGTTCGAAAGAGCGGGGTTCTTTGTTTTCTTTTCTTGTCATCCCCGCTATCATTCTTGTCTTCCCCGGTTTAGTCGCGGTCCTCCTTTTTGTATATTTCATCCTATGATAAAGAACTTGCTTATCGCTATTCTCGCTGCTGCGGCTTTTACGTTTGCGGCAGACCCTATCACGATTGAAGGCCGCCTTACCGAAATCCCGGGCAAGATGCCGAGCAACGACCTCTACAGCTACGTGTACGTGTTCAAGTACAAGGTGCAGAAGGTTATCTCCGGCAAGCTTGACGCGAAGGAAATCCTGGTGGGCGTGTACAACCCGCTTATCGCTCGCGGCAAGGTCAAGGACAAGATGGCCGACAAGAGCAAGGGCAACGTGGGCGAGTTCAAGGCGAAGGCCAAGCACACACTTAAGATTGTGCCGCTCGAGGGCAACTGGGACGGCGCCGTGGAAGACGAGTATTTTGACGACGAATCCCCGCGCTACCTGGCCATCGAGGTGAATGAGTGATTTTTTAGACGAGAGAACGGCTTCGTCTATCGTCTATCGGCTATCGTCTATCGTCTTTCGTCTTTCGTCTAAAATGGTCTTCTCTTCCCAGATTTTTCTGTTCTACTTTTTGCCGACGTTCTTGGTCGGCTACTTTGTGCTGTTCCGTGCCGGGGTCAAGCATTCCGGCCTGAACTTTTTCATCACGATTTTCAGTTACATCTTTTACGGTTGGCTCGAACCGTGGCTCGTATTCCTGATGTTCGGCTCGACGCTCGTCGTGTACGTGAGCGGGCGCTTTATATCCGCGCCTGGTGCGAGCAAGCGGCAGCGTAACCTGGCGCTCCTCGCAGCGATTGTCGTGAATCTCGGCGCGCTCGGGTTCTTCAAGTACTACATGTTCGGCATGGGCGTCATCAACGATGTGGTGGCGAAGCTTGGCTGCGAGCCGTTCTCGGTGATGACGGTATTGTTGCCGGTGGGCATTTCGTTCTATACGTTCCAGTCCATGAGCTACGCGATTGATGTGTGGCGTGGCACGGCCCCTCCGGTCAAGGACTTCGTGACGTTCGCCTGTTACGTGGCGCTGTTCCCGCAGCTCGTGGCGGGCCCGATTGTGCGTTACAATACGGTCGCAGAAGAACTTGCGACCCGCACGCATACGCTCGAGAATTTCGTCCGCGGCATCATGTTCTTCAGTTTCGGTTTTGCGGAGAAGATTTTCCTTGCGAACCAGGTGGGCATCATCGCCGACCGCGTGTTTGCGGCAGACGCTCCGGGCGTACTCAATACGTGGTGGGGTAGCCTTGCCTACATGTTCCAGATTTACTTCGACTTCTCGGCGTACAGCAACATGGCGATTGGCCTCGGCCTGATGCTCGGGTTCCATTTCCCGCGCAACTTCAACGGCCCGTACCGCTCGGGGAGCATTACCGAATTCTGGAAGCGCTGGCATATTTCTCTCACGAGCTGGTTCCGCGATTACCTCTACATCGCCCTCGGTGGAAACCGCGTGGGCAAGAAGCGCCTGTATTTTAATTTGTTCATGGTCATGTTCCTGAGCGGCGTGTGGCACGGTGCGAACTGGACGTTCGTTTGCTGGGGCCTGTACCATGCCTTCTTCATGATCGTGGAACGTGCGAACAACAAGAACGCACTTTACTACAAGGCGCCCCGCGTGGTGCAAATCCTGATTACGCAGGTGCTCGTGTTGTTCGGCTGGGTGCTGTTCCGTGCCGATAACATCAGTGAGGCGTGGCGCATGTGGAAGGCTATGCTCGGACTCATGCCGGTGAGTGCTGCCGACGCCATCCTTACGGCCGAAATCTTTACGCCCACGTGCATCGTGTTCATGGCGGTGGCGGCCCTGCTTTCGTTCTGGAAATTCCGCAGTTTCGACTGGTGTAACGAGGTGAAACCCTGGAAGGCCGCGGTCGCGCTCGGGCTCTTTGTGCTCGCGACACTTGCGCTCTTTACCCAGAGCTACAACCCGTTCCTGTATTTCCAGTTCTAGCGGGATGTTTTGTGCTTTGTCGGATTGATGTCCGAAAAAAAATATTATATTATCGTCATGGTTCAGCCTGTATCGAAAATCAGCATTCTTGAACCCCTCTGCTGGGATTCCAGCGTGAAGGCCGAAGAACTCCTCCCTTTGGTGGAAGGAGACGTTTCCTCGGTTGGTGATTTTTCGCGAGAATCCCTGTTTTTGAGGACTCTTGAACGCGTGCCTTGGCACAACCTGATTGTGTTGTGGAATGGGGCTGAAAATTGTGCCAAACTTTATACGGAAAAGGTACGAAGGGGGCTTCGCAATGGCGACTTCAGACAAAAATACGATTTCGCATTCGGAATTCTACGAGGAGAACCTGTACAAGCTCCAAGATGGGGTTCTGAGTATTGTGAAAAACTCAGACGTACCTTTGTATCTGACCGGTGGAACCGCCCTTAGCCGGGCATATTATCACCACCGTTATTCGGATGATTTGGATTTCTTTGTCAACAGCGACAGCGCTTTTAATCAATATGTTGATATTGTTTTGAAAGCCCTTAAAGAAGAAGGGTATAGTTGGAGTACTGAAACGGGTTTTGTCAAGTCGCCGGATTTCAGGACTCTCGTTCTGAAACATCCTGATTATCAGATGGGGTTGAAACTTGATTTTGTAAATGACGTTGCTGCCCACTATGGCGAAATATGCGATACTGCGCTGTTCTATAGAACTGATTCCGTCCGGAATATACTATCGAACAAAGTTACTGCAATTTTTAGGATGTCGGCAAAAGACATCGTGGATATCCATCGAATATGCTTGAATGAAAAATTTGAATGGAGTCAAATTTTTGAAGAAGTCCGTGAAAAGGAATTAGGTGTAGAGCCGTTGGACGTCTCTCAAATAATGCAGGGGATAACGCAGACTGCATTTGATAATATCAAATGGAAATGCAAACTGACATATGCCGATTTTAAGCGCGATATTGACATAATTGCAAGTGACATGCTTAGCATGAAACTCAATAGCCTGGTTGGGTAGTTCCATCCGAAAAGACAAGGAGTGAGAAAATGAATGAACGTGTCATGAACGTAGCGAAGTGGAGCCGAAATGTCTCCATGTCGATTGTTCTCGGCATATTCCTCGCGGCATGCGGCGATGACGACAGCAGTTTCGCCCCGCGTGACGAGGATTCATCTTCGTCCATTTGCGAAGACTGCGACGATGCCAGCAGCAGCTCTGCGAAATCCTCGTCGAGCGTCACGCCGCAGTCGAGCGATAGCGAGACAAGTGTGTCCAGTAGCAGCTCGGTGAAATCGAGCAGTAGCGTGGCATCGAGCAGTTCTGCAAAGTCCAGTAGCAGCTCGGTGAAATCAAGTAGCAGCATTGCTTCGAGCAGTTCTGCGAAATTGAGCTCGAGTGAGTCCAGTAGCAGTATTGAAAATCCGTGGGGAACTGATGAGGAATGGTGGCCTTTTAGTTGTAACGCTCATGGTGGATGTCTTGAATTTACCGACACTCGCAATAATCGGACGTATAAGTACTTAAAATTTGAAAATAACAATTCTTCGACTTTTATCTATGCAATGGTCGAAAACCTTAACATCGGTGAAATGGTTTGGGGTTTTAAAGACCAGAAAGATGACTCTAAGATCGAGCGTTATTGCTATGATGACGATACGCTCAACTGCTATTATTACGGAGCCCTGTACCAGTGGGCCGAGATGATGCAGCTGCCTAGCGAATGCAACACCAAGAGCTGCGCCGATCAGATTAAGCCGAATCACCAGGGAATCTGCCCGGATGGCTGGCGCTTGATGACTGCCGATGATTTCAAATTTATCATAAACAGTAATGGAAATAAGGATGGCGTAAAGGGAACTCGTTCTACATTTGGGTTCGGTGGTAGTAATGATACTGGTTTCAGCCTTGTCGGTGCTGGAGTGCGTGATAGTGAGGGCAGTTTTGATATGCTGAATGAATATACGGGGTGGTTTTATCCTACAGAACAAGAGGGTAAAGAATATAGAGCATCCGCTGTGGGAATGACTAGTTCTGACACTAGAAAAGATCCTTCTGGTTTTCAATCGAAAATTTCAGGAAGTTCTGTCCGTTGTGTTAAGCTAGAAGAATAACCACAAATTTTCAAAACACCTTCCTGCAGTTTAATGCGGACCCGCAATTCGCGAAGGCCGAAGTGTCTAACAGCCACGAGGCTTTCGCAGTACCCGCTTCGAAACGTTCCTGCGATAAACAGTCTTGCTCCGGAGACACTCTCGTGTTTCTTTGCGGAGAGAGGGCGTTTTGCTAAGCAAACACTCGAACGAAGTGAATGTGTTTGCGTGCGAAATGTCCCTCGAAGCAAACTAACTATCAAGAAGAATGTTCAGATAAGAATTGGAGATCCCCGGTCAAGCCGGTGATGACAATTGGGGGCTGGATCCTTCGCTACGCTCAGGATGACGTTTTGAGATGGAAACCTGCGTTTACAGATAAAGTAAACAATGCGTTAGGGATAGTGACCCCTTGGGGCGGTGCTGTGGCACCGTTTTAGGAGGCGAGCCGGGGACGGAACGCCACGGATTGCCCCTAAAATATAGCCCGACCGCACATATATGGGCGGGAACGCCCAAGAAAATGAAAATCCGGCCTTTTTTTTACTATCTTACCGAATATGAGTGAAAACCCGCAGAATGTAGAAGAGGCCGAGGAAGTCGAAGAAGAACTCCCGAAAGTGGAAAGCAGCGAGGACCTTGCCCGCATTATACAGGCTATCGTATTTGCATCGCCCGACATCGTGACCTTGAAGAAGTTGCGCGAGATTCTGGGCGACTTTCTGGATGCCCGTACCGTATCGGATGCGCTTATCGCCGCGAATGATTCCTTGAACAAGATCAACTCGCCGTTCGAGATTGTGGAACAGGCGGGCGGCTACCGTTTCCGCACGCGTGCGAAGTACTACCCGTGGGTCCGCAAGCTGTTCCCCGAGGCGAACGCACGCCGCCTGAGCCAGGCCGCACTCGAGACCCTCGCGGTGATTGCCTACCAGCAGCCCATCACGAAGGCAGCCATCGAGCAGGTGCGCGGAGTGTCTTCTGTGGATGGCCCTATCAGGAACTTGCTCGACAAGGGCTTTATTGCATTGGGCGCGCGCGCCGAGACGGTCGGCAACCCCTACACCTACGTGACGACGCAGGAATTCATGAAGTATTTCGGCATCAACCGCATTCCCGAGGACCTGCCGCGCCTGCGCGAGTTCAGCGAACTCCTGGAAGCGGGTACGCTCGTGCCGCAGTACGCGAAGCCCGAGACCGCCCCGACGGAGCTGACGCCCCCCGAGGAGAATCCGGAGCAGATTGAACTGTCGATGGGAGACCTGTAATGGCTGTCACCCCGTTGATGCAGCAGTATTACGAGATCAAGAAACAGAACCCGGGCTGCATTTTATTTTTCCGCATGGGCGACTTCTTCGAACTGTTCGAGGACGACGCCGTCATAGCATCCAAGATTCTTGGACTTACGCTCACAAGCCGCAACAATGGCGCCTCGGGAGCAACCCCGCTTTGTGGGTTCCCGCACCATGCCGCCGACCGCTACGTGCCGAAGATGGTGGCGGCGGGCTACCGCATCGCGATTTGCGAACAGGTGGAAGACCCGAAGCTCGCGAAGGGTATCGTGAAGCGCGATATCGTGGAGATTATCAGCGCCGGCACCGCGATGGACGAATCGAACCTGAACGCGAAGGAGGCGAACTACTTGTTTGCCTACGTGCCTGCCGAGAAGGAGGCCGCGTTTGCCGTCGCCGACGTGACGACGGGCTACCTCGCCGTGTGCAGGAGCAGCGTGCAGGCTTTCGAGTGCGAGTTCAGCCGCCGCATGCCCAAGGAAATCGTGGTGCCCGAGGGGGCGGAGATTCCCTCGAGCATCATGGACATGGTCAAGGCGGATAACGTGCTGGTGACGCAGATTCCCGAATTCATGTTCGGGGAGGAGCAGAGCCGCGACGTCCTGTTTAGCCACTTCAAGGTGGAATCGCTGGTGGGCCTCGGGCTCGATGGCCGCGATGCGGAAACGAAGGTCGCGGGTGCCCTGATGGCCTACCTGATGGACCAGAAGAAGTCCGAACTTTCGCACTTTACGGGTCTCGAGATCTTGAATCTCGACGACTACATGACGCTTGACCCGAGTACGCTCAGGAACCTGGAACTTACGCGCCCGCTGAATGCGGACGACTACTCGAGCACGCTCTGCTCGGTGCTGGACCATACGGTGACCGCGATGGGCGGGCGCACGCTCAAGGACTGGGTGAGCCACCCGCTGATTTCTGTTTCGCGCATCCAGGAACGCGAGGAGGCTGTCGCCGAACTGGTACAGAACCCGGTGGCGCTTGACGAACTGAAGGAATCGCTCACGAGCATCCTCGACATGGAACGCCTGATGGGGCGTGTGGGGAGTGGGCGTGCCAACGCGCGCGACCTCGCGGGTATGGGCCGTTCGCTTTCGCAGGCATCGAAAGTGGCCGACGTGCTCGAGGGCCTGCGCTCCTCCATATTCGAAGGGCTCCGCAATACGCTGGAAAATGCGCGCGGGCGTGGCGAGGAACTGTTGGCGCAGTTCAACGAGGACTTGCCGCTCACGGTGCGCGAGGGCGGGATGATTCGCCCGGGCGCGAATGCGGAACTCGACGCAATGAACGCCGACATCAAGGAAAAGCGCGAATGGATTGCCTCGCTGGAAGGCCGCGAGCGCGAACGCCTCGGAATCCCGAGTCTGAAGGTCGGTTACAACCGCGTGTTCGGCTACTACATCGAGATTACCAAGGCCCAGATGGCGAAGGCGACAGGCCCGATCCCTGAGGAATATATCCGCAAGCAGACGACGGTGAACGGCGAACGCTACATTACGCCCGAGATGAAGGAATGCGAATCCATCATCAGCAACGCCGAGGTGAATATCCACGAGCTGGAATACCGCATATTCTGTAGCCTGCGCGACCGCGTGGACGGCTGGCGCGCCGAACTCCAGGAGATTGCCGACGCGGTGGCGAAGGTCGATACGCTCTACAGTTTCGCGCGGGCGGCCCGCAAGTACAACTATGCCTGCCCCGAGGTTTTCGAGGGCTCGGGTATAGAAATCCGCGGCGGTTTCCATCCGGTGATTGTCGCCGTGAACCCGGATTTGGACTTTATCCCGAACGATGTTTCGCTTTCGCCCGATGGCACGCGCCTGATGCTCATCACGGGCCCGAACATGGCGGGTAAGTCGACTTACCTGCGCCAGACCGGACTCATCGTTCTGATGGCGCAAATCGGAAGCTTCGTGCCTGCGGAATCTGCCCGCATTGGGGTAGTGGACCGCATATTTACCCGCGTGGGGGCGAGTGACCGCCTGAGTCGCGGGCTCAGTACCTTCATGGTCGAGATGATAGAGACCGCAAATATATTGCGGAACGCGACTCCGCACAGCCTTGTGCTGCTCGATGAAATCGGGCGCGGCACGAGCACCTTCGACGGGCTTTCCATCGCTTGGGCGATTGTGGAGACCCTCCACGACGAGCCCGCACGGCAGGCGCTGACCCTCTTTGCGACGCACTACCACGAACTCACCGGGCTCGTGGAAAGCCTCGAGCATGCGGGCAACTTCCAGGTGGCCGTGCAGGAGAAAGGCGACAAGCTGGTGTTCCTCCACAAGATTCTCGCGGGCGCCTGCGACTCGAGCTACGGCATTCATGTGGCCGAGATGGCGGGCCTCCCGAACAACGTTGTCCGCAGGGCGAGGAAGATTCTTCTCCGGCTTGAGAAGGAAAAGATTGACCCGAGCGACGGCGCCGTGAAGAAGAAGCAGAAGGAACACCCACAGCTGGACATGTTTGCGCCGCCCGACGAGAACACGCAGTTGTTGAAGGACGAAATCCGCAGGCTCAAGCCCGAGGAAATGACCCCGATGCAGGCGCTCCAGCGCTTGATGGAACTGAAGGAGAATTACGGGAAATAACTGCCGTGCAAGGAGATCCCCGCCTTCGCGGGGATGACGATGTAGTATGATAGACTTTGCTGCCATAATGGAACATGCCTTCGCGAACCGTCCGTACCTTTCGGACGTTCACGGCATCGAGCATTGGCATCAGGTGGAGGCCAACGGGCTCCTGCTTGCTGGCCGCGTTGTCGGCGTGGATGTCGATGTCGTTCGCCTGTTTGCCATATTCCACGACAGCAAGCGCTTTGACGATGGTCACGACCCTGAGCACGGCGCACGCGGTGCCGAATTCGCGAAGGAATGCCGCGAGGCTAAGCTCTTCGAGATTGACGACGAGCGCTTCGACAAGCTTTACCATGCCTGCAAGTTCCACACGCACGAACCGAAAAACGGAGACCCGACCATAGACTGCTGCTACGATGCCGACAGGCTCGACCTGGGCAGGGTAGGGATCCCGCTCGATCCCGAAAAGATGGCGACCGGTTTCGGGAGCAGGATTGCGAAACAGTCTTTGAAAGAACGCGTGTCGGTATTTGCCATGCGCGAGTGGATAAAAAATTTAAAATTGCCCTGAGAGGAATAATATGCGTTTGAAAGTTATTGCCTGCCTTCTGCTTGCCCTTTTTGCAAGTTCGTTTGCCGCCCCTTCGGCCAAGACTACGGCAAAGGCCCAGACTGGTAAGGTGGCAGCACCTTCCGAAATCAAGCCGCTCCCCCCGGCTGTGGCCGATTCGCTCAACTGGTTTGCCGCCCGCGAGATGGGCGGGGCCAACATGCCGTTTACGCGTGCGCACCTTGCGAAGGTTGCTGCCGGGAGTAACCGCGTGGCGCTCGTGTACTTTGCCACGTGGTGCGTGCCGTGCCGCGCCGGCATGAAAAAGCTTGTAGAATCTCGGCAGGAACTCGAACAGAACGGGGTGAAGGTTATCCTCGTGAATGCGGGTGAACGCGAAGAGGCCAAAATCAAGAAGATGGTCGAGACTCTTGGGGCTACGGTTTTCCCTGTGGTGCTCGACCCCTACAAGCGCCTTTCGGAAGGTATCGGGCTCATAAAGGAGGGCGAAAATATCGCGCTTCCCATGACGCTTGTCGTGGACAATGCAGCAAAGCCCGTGTTTATGGTGGGGCAGGAAGGCTCGGACTGGCCGTCTGTTCTCTGGACAAAATAAGCCCCGGGGCTTGAAAAATCGCTTGTAAATTCTAAATTTACCTCCACGAAAAACATATGAATGCAATGGGCTCAAGGTGGGCCCTCTGGAGCATAAATGGCAATTAACTACCTGGATCTCCCTATCGGACGCAAGTACCCCTACGAGGTCGACTGCGTTGTGGAAATCGGCAAGGACACCAACCTCAAGTACGAATATGACGAACGCCTGCACGTGTTCCGCTTGGACCGCTGCCTGCTCAGCTCGATGAGCTACCCCTGTACGTACGGTTTTATCCCGAGCACGAAGGCCGACGATGGCGACGCGCTCGACATGCTTATCTACAGCCCCGCCTCGATGATGACGGGTACGGTCTGCACCTGCCGCGTGATTGGCGCGCTCGACATGACCGACGGTGGCAAGAAGGACTACAAGGTGCTGGGCGTGCCGGTGTTCAACCCGCGCCCCATCAAGGACATCGGCGACGTTGACCAGATGTTCCTGCGCATCACGAAGAACTTTTTCCAGAACTACAAGGAACTGGAAGGCAAGGACGTGCAGATTGGCGACTGGCAGGATGCCTCGTTTGCCCGCGAGCGCGTGATTGCCGCCCACAGGGCCTACTTCCAGAACCAGGTGCAGGTCCCGGAAACCTTCTACCAGGAACCGGAAAGCGCCGAGCATCTGCCTCCCGAGGAACTGATTTAGCCATTGTGCCGTTTGTCGGCGTAAGACGGAATTTTATCCGTTTTTTCGCGTGGATGGCGTTTGCGCTTGTGTAAAAAAGAATATATTTTAGTTAAACAATAAATCCGAACCTTTTAGAAAGGAGAACAAATGAAGAGAATCGTTTTAGCCGCCCTCGCTGCGACTCTCATGCTTTCTTCTGGCGCATGGGCTGGTTTTTCCATCCATGTAGATAACAACAAGAAGAGCGAACGTCGTAATGATCCGCCTCCTCCTCCGCGTGAACGCCTGGAATGCCGCTTCGAGAAGCCGGATTGCCGCCCGCGTGACCGCCACTACCGTGTGGACTACCGCAACCGTCGCCCGATGGTTGAAGGTGAATGCTACCGCGGCGATGCCGACGGCCGTTGGGACTACTACTGCAACGACGGTACCCGCTGGATGTCTATTGACTTCCGTCGCAACCGCCCGGGTCGCGTGGATTGCCTTGACCCGCGCCGTGGCCGTTTCTTCGATGCCCGCGACGTGCGTGAATGCGTCCGTATCCACGACCGCTAGTCTAGTCTAAAATTTTTGGACAAACGAAAAACCTTCCCCCGCGGGAAGGTTTTTCTATGTACCGGCAGGGGCCGCCGTGCGAGCCTTGCCCTAATTTTCACGCACCGAAGGTGCACATGCTCTAACACACTGACACGTAGTTTAACACAGGCAATGTGTGTTTGAGCGTGCCGGGAGGGTCTTAGGGAGGGGCCGCCGTGCGAGCCTTGCCCTAATTTTCACGCACCGAAGGTGCGCATGCTCTAACACACTGACACGTAGTTTAATATAAGCACTGTGTGTTTGAGCGTGTCGGGAGGGTCTTAGGGAGGGGCCGCCGTGCGAGCCTTGCCCTAATTTTCACGCACCGAAGGTGCGCATGCTCTAACACACTGACACGTAGTTTAACATAGGCGATGTGTGTTTGAGCGTGTCGGGAGGGTCTTAGGGAGGGGCCGCCGTGCGAGCCCCTCCCTAATCTCAAAAGCTTTTCCCGAGTATAGCAGAGACGTTCTTTAAGATGCCTTCCGCCACGTCGGGCTTGTTCATCGAGTACACGTGCACGTTTGTAATCCCGTTCGCATACAGGTCGATAATCTGGTCGCTCGCGTAGATGATGCCCGCCTGCTTCATGGCCTCGGGATCGCTCCCGAACTTGTCGACCAGCGACTTGAAACGCTGCGGCATGAACGAGCCCGAAAGCTTGATGGCGCGTTCCACCTGGTTCGCGTTCGTGATGGGCATAATGCCGGGGAGCACGGGGCAGTTCACGCCCGCATCGCGCAGCTTGTAGAGGAAACTGAAGAACAGGTTGTTGTCGAATACCATCTGCGTGGTGAGGAAGTCCGCTCCCGCGTCGACCTTTTCCTTGAGGTGCTTGATGTCTTCGGCCTGGTTCGCGCTTTCGGGGTGCTTTTCGGGGTAGCAGGCCGCGCCGATGCAGAAGTCAGCGTCGGCAGCCTTGAGTTCGCGGATGAGTTCTACGGCGTAGTGGTAGTCGCAGTTGTCGCGGCCCTTCTCGATGAGTTCCGGGGTGAGGTCGCCGCGGAGCGCCATCACGTTCTTGATGCCCGCCGCCTTCATGTCATCGATGCGCTGGTGCACCGTCTCCTTGCTGCTCGAGACGCACGTGAGGTGGGCGAGCATCGGGATGTTGAACTTTTCCTTGAGGTTTTTCGCGATATCGAGGGTGAAGTGGCTCACGCCGCCGCCTGCACCGTAGGTGACGCTCATGAATGCGGGGCCGAGGGCCGCGATGGATTCTGTTGCCGCCTTCACGTTTTCGAAGCTCGTTTCCTTCTTGGGCGGGAACACTTCAAACGAAAGGCTCATCTTGTCTAGCTTGAGGATGTCGATAATCTTCATATAACCTCACATTTTTAAACTCTTCTTGTCCGGACCACCATGCGTAGTCTATGCGGATATTTGAATATATGCAAATATAGATAAAGTGTCATAAATTGTGCGAATAATTTTTAAAAAACTTACATATAAGATTATTACAAACTTATATTTTAGGCATGATTAAATCACACAAACTCTCTCTCTGTCTTGTGGCAGCCCTGTCTGCCACGGTTTTCTGGGCCTGCAAGGATGAACCCGACCCCCGCACGGTTGCCGACAATAAGTCCGAAGCGGTCGATACAAGTAAAATCAAGGCGAAGGTGCGCAAGGTTCTTGGCGAAACGGACCTGCAGCGCAAGAATACCGAGAAATGGAGCAAACTCCGGTTTGGCCAGACGGTTGCGGAAAAGGATCGTATCCGTACCGGCGCATAATCCGAGGCTGTCATGGCTATCAACGACGGTTCCTCGCTGTGGATTACGGAACTTTCGGACGTAGTTCTCGATGCAGAGATTTTTGACTCGCTCAATCATCAGGTATCTGTTCGCGTGAATAACGGTGCGGTGCTCTTTGATGTGCAGAAGCAGCCTACTGGCCGTACGGTCAACTTCACTACCGGCGTGGCGACGGCTGCCATCCGTGGTACGGCGGGCTTTGTCGCAAGCGTCAACGGCCAGATGGTCACATCGCTTAAGCAGGGCCTGGTCAGCGTGAACAGTATCGCGGGCAATACGGGCGAGGTCGTCCAGAACCAGACGCTCATTGTCGGCAAGAACGGTGTCATCAAGAATTTGAACCTGAAGAGCTCGGGTACGAAGGCGCTCTCCATTGAGCTTGCCAACGTGAACATCTGGGGCATGGGCCCTGAATCGGAAGAGTTTGAGAAGGCTCTTACCGACTTCGACAACGATTACGAAAAGCGCAGGGAAGAGTTCGCGAAGAAGGTGAACTTCAGGGCGAACCCGCTTCCCGACACCCTCATGCTTCCGAGCGTGACGTTGCAGGCCCGCGTGAACCCGGGTATCGTCGTTACCGTGATGGGCGAATCCGATACGGTGCCCGAAAGCGGTATCTACCAGCGTACGGTGGAATGGGCTGACGATTCTTACGGCCCCAAGCGTTTCTCGGTTACCTGTAGCGAAGGCGATATCGAAATTGAGTGCTTCACGTGGAAGTCCAACTACACGCCTGCAAGCAAGCCTGCGGGTGAAGATGCTTCTGCGGATTCTGCCGCCAGGGCTGATTCCATCGCTGCAGCAGAAGCCGCTGCCGCCGAGGCCGCCGCTGCTGAAAAGGCTGCTGCCGAAAAAGCCGCCGCGGATAAGGCTGCTGCGGAAAAGGCCGCGGGCAAGAATGCTGCCGGCAAGAAGGCCGACCAGGCCGATGCTTCGGCCGCAAACGAAAAGAAGACCACCAAGAGCGTGAACGTGTCGCTGAAACTTGTCGGCGGGAAGACCGAGAGGAAGCATCTTGACCCGCCTGCGACCGAGTACAAGACGAACCTCAAGTTCTCGCTTGCCGGCATCACGGATGCGGATATAAGCGAGATTGCTAGCGTTACCGTGAAGCGCAAGGGCGAGGTGGTCCAGTCGTTTAACAATATAAGTGGACTTAACTACGAAGTCCCCGTCTCTATCGACCTGAACACGATTGCGAAGTTCGATATCGAAATTGCCTTGAAGAGCGGCAAGAAGATTCGTATGACCAAGACCTACGAGGTGTTCTGCTTCCGCCGCAACCACATGGGCAAGGCGCGTAACTGCGTGCAGTACGACAAGGTCGATGGCGGTGGCTGTGATGAAAGCCATGCCGAAGAATACCAGTATGTCAAGGATAATGGCATCTTGAAGGAAGATTAGCCAAGAAAAATTTATACAAAGGGATAACCATGAAAAAGAACATGATTCAACTGAAAGGACTGATGGGCGTTTTCGCGTGCGCATGCATGCTTGCCGCCTGTGCCTCGAACCCGCCTGCCAAGGAAGACAACTCGGACGAGATTCGTGCCCGCGCCGATGCCGCCCAGCGTGAAATTTCGCGCGAGACGGGTGAAACCGTTGCAGAAGATGCTCCTGCGGCGACTGCATCTGCCGGTGCGGCTGCTTCTGCTGCCGAAGACGACGGAATCATTGTTTCGACCGTGAATTTCAAGACCCGTCCGACGGTGCTTGTTGCCCCGGCGATGGGCGCGAAGATGGCGGGCAGCATCGACGTGATTCGCAGGAATCCGCTTGCGAAGACTGCGATGGAAGTCATCAACGCCTACCTCACCAGCCGTGACTATACGGTCATCGGGCTCGAAAGCCAGTCCCAGCTCGACGAGGTGGTGCAGCTCCAGTCCGATATCGCGGGCAACAGCGAAGACCTGGCCTACGTGGCGGGCCTCTCTGTGGGTGCAGACATCAACATCACCTATGCGGGCAGCATCCAGGAAGACTACATCGTAATCGACCTGAACGCAAGCGAGGCCTCTACCGCAAACCTCCTGGCGAGCGAATCGATTCGCCTCAAGGATAACGGCGAAAGCCAGCGCGTGCTCGTGCAGAAGGCTATCCAGCTTGCCATCAAGAAACTCGAGAACAAGGTGCGTGGCCGCCTTGCCGAAGAGCAGGAAAAGGGCGCTCTCTATAAGGTGGTTGCCCACCTGACGGGCGACTTTACCGACGACCAGGCCGAAGAAATCTCGAACATGGTCTCCATCAAGATGAGGAAGAAGTTCAACAAGATGCAGGTGATTTCTATGAGCCGCAACACTTACGATTTGCTCATCTACGTGGACCCGAACAAGTACGAGGACGCCCAGATGGTTTACGGCGAGTTTGTGGAAAGCCTCGAAGGCCTGGCCAAGGTTCGTAAGCAGAACATCACCAAGAAGCTCATTATTCTCGAAATCCAGTAACCACGCGGGAGCGGAATTATGAATAAACTATTTACCGCGTCGCTGTTGTCGCTTGCAGTGTTTGCCTCTTATGCGAATGCTGAAATCCTGACATACACGGCTACGTCCAAGAAGTCCCAGAAGGAAGCGGATGCGCTTGCACTCGAAGGGCTTGCGAAGCAGCTGCGCACGAAGGTTTCGAGCGAGTTCGCGACCGAAGTGAAGGAAGATGCGAAAGGCAACGTGACGTCGACCGCCAAGAGTTCCAAGAACACTTCGACCAACATGGTGCTCAAGGGCGCGAAAGTGACTCCGGGCCCCAAGTCGGGTGGCAAGTTCCAGTCCACTGCGACGATGGATACCGAACAGATGGCATCGAAGATTCTTGTGGATATCGAATCTATCCGCAAGGAGATGCACGCGAAGGATTCCATAATCCGCTTGGACATGGTGGACGGCGACTACCGCAAGATGGGCGTCGATATGCTCGCGCTCGAAAAGCTGGCTGACCGCTACAACGAGAACCTCGAGGACTTGAGCTGCGTGCAGAAGATTCCCGATAACCTCCGGCTCGAAAGCACGATTGGCGAACTGACGGAATACCTCATCTCGGGTATGGAAAGCCTCAAGATGGAAACGGACCTCACGAGCGAAGCCCTGATTGTGACGGTGACGGACTTCAACGGCCCGGTAATCGGGTTCCCGCTCGCCCTTACGCAGGATAGCCGTGATATCGCTCACGAGAAAACGAACGAGGAAGGCGAGGCCGTGTTCTCGCTCGCCCAGGTGAAGAAACTCCACCCGAGCGGCGATGTGACCGTGCATGCAGACCTCTCGTTCAAGTACGTGCGTAAGTCCGCGGTGATTTCCAAGTCGGTGCATTACACCTCCGACGTGGCTGCCTGTGCCTACACGCTGGAATGCGTTGGCCCGACCGAGGCCTGCGGTGCGCTGCGTGGACATTTGATTGCATCTGGCATCTCGATTTCGGACAAGGCGAATCTCCCGAAGATGAAGGCTACGATTACCTCTGCCGACAAGATGAACTCGAGCAAGACCCTCTGCACGTCGCGCATTACGCTTGCGATTGAGGCGGGCAAGCAGTCCATCTCCGAGCAGGCTCAGGGCGTTGGCCGCGACGAGGGCATCGCCCAGGCGACTGCCGTGAAGAAGGTAAATGCGACCCGCCTGCACGACACGTTCGGGAAGGCCTGCAAGTAGTACCTAACACTCAATAAACCGCTACATCTGGTCCCAGTTCTCAGGTTCGAGCGGTTTATTTTCGTGGGCGCCTTCCGGCGCCGTTTATTTTATAATACCTAAGACGACGAACAAACGGTGTGACCGTGAGCAACAAGCCCCAAGCGTTAAGCTGGGGCGGTTGCGATAGTGAGCGAGGGACCGGAGGTTTAGCTCCTGAGACGATGAGCGAACGGTATGACCGTGAGCAGCAAGCCCCAAGCGTTAAGCTGGGGTGTTTGCGAGAGTGAGCGAGACACAGGATGTTCCGTACCCAAAACGACGAGCGAACGGTATGAAAAGACCCGGTCATGCGACCGGGTCTCTTTTGCGTTAAAACCGCTTGGGCAGAGATTACTGCTTTTCGATTTCGGCGTCGAGTTCGGCGTAGGCCTTGTTGGCGGCAGCGCGGATCTTGTTGGCGACAGCGTCGTCGTACTGGCCGGCAGCCTGGAGGCTCTTGATGAGTTCTTCGACGAGGTTGGCGTCGAGAGTCATGATGCCGTAAATCTTGAAGTGACCGTCTTCGGTGGTTTCAACCTTCACGTCGACGAGGGTAGCGCCGCTCATGTGGGTGTTCACGACAGTCTTGGAGGTGGACTGGAAGTGTTCAACAACCTGGTCGTTCACGTCTTCCTTGAAGTTCTTGATGAGAGCCTTGGTCTGGGCGTCGATTTCCTTGGCGAGGTCAACACGAGCATTCTGGTCGGCCTTTTCCATGGCAATCTGTTCATCGGTAGAAACACCGATACCCATACCGGCAGGAACGTGGTCCTTCAAGTAGGCTTTCTTCTTCATCTGCATTTCGACGAGGGCGCTTGCAGACTTTTCCTGCGGGGTCGAGCTACAACCGATCATGAGGAACGCGGCAAGAGCGGCGACGATCAACTTCTTCATAATAAACTCCTTGTTTAAGTTGTCCCCGTTATTGGGGTTGAATTGAAGTCTGTAACAAAAATATCTTAAAGAACGGATAAAGTCAAGATGAAAAAAAGATTTCTTACAAAAATATGATGAAAATCAAATTCTGGGGGTTAAATTGGCGAAATTTGCGTTTAAACGAACTTTCCAAGGGCGATAATTGCCGCAGTCCTGGCGCGCAGACGAGTGTTTCCGAGATTGATGAGTGTGGTTTTCCCCCGCTGGTATGACTTTATTCGTGAAATTTCTTTGTCTGAAAAGCCGCCTTCGGGTCCGACCAGCAGGGTGGTCCTTTGCTCGAGGGCGGGAACGCTTTTTGCTCCGTTTATATCGCAGAGCACCAGGTTGCCTTCGTAGGTGTCGAGCCAGCGGTCGAATTCGATGGGACCTTCGATGCGAGTCAGCCAGGGCTTTTTGGATTGCTTGAGGCTGACTAGGCTCTTGAGTTCGGCCCGCCGGACAAGCTTGTGCAGGTCGGAGTTCTTGGGCTCCTGCGAAAAGTCCGTGCGCAGAAAATAAATGGTGTCAATTTCTGTCTGTGCTGCATGGAACACGACTTCTTCGAGGGCGTCGTCCTTGAGGCATGCGATGGCGAGGTTCAGTTTCGGGCGTTCCGTGGATACGGTGTCGAACTTGTCGATGCGGACTTCGCAGGCTTTCGGGTCGGCTTTCACGATGATCGCGTCGGCAAAGTGTCCGAGCCCATCGCAGAGTTCGAGCGTGTCGCCTGCGGTGGCACGGCATACCCTGACGGCGTGGCTGCTCTCGTTTTCGTCGAGCGTGAATGTGCCTTCACCTATTTGCGGGCAGTAAAAACGGCTGTCTGGGGTTCTCATGGCATAGAATATAAAACTTTTTGCGGGTGTTTGCTACATTTATCGCATCGTGAAACACAAACCGGTAAAGGCAGTCGTATTTGATCTGGATGGCACGCTCTACCTGAGCGGACGCCCGTACCCGGGTGCTGTCGATGCGGTAAAACGCGTGGCCGCCCGCGTGCCGGTTTATTACCTGAGCAACAACACGAGCAAGTCGCCCGTTTTTTACGAGAACCGCCTGAACGTGATGGGGCTCCCGCTTCGCGACGATTCCATCATCTCGGCGCTGTACCTCTCGCTCGACGCGATTCACGAGAAGGGTATCAGGAACGTGTATTTTTTTGCGAACCCCGAAGTCTACGAGTGGTTTGCGGCTCAGGACCCGAGCCTGAACCTGCGCCCGTCGGTAGAAGATACGGAACTCGTTCTTGTTGCCTACCACAACAGTTTTGATTACCGCGAACTGTGCGAACTCAGTTTCCGCGTACAGCGCGGAATCCCGTTCTGGGTGACGCACACCGATTTCGTGTGCCCCGATGCGAACGGCCCCGTGCCCGATATCGGAAGCTTTATGGCGCTTTTAAAAACGGCATACGGTGTAGAACCGGAGCGCAGTTTCGGAAAGCCCAACCCCGCGATGCTTGCGGGCGTGTTCAAGCAGTTCGAACCTGAAGAAATCCTCTTCGTGGGCGATAGGCTCTATACGGATTTTGAACTGGCGAAGCGCAGCGGTTGCCGGTTCGTGCTCCCGCTATGTGGCGAAACCAAGCGCGAAGATGTAGAAAAACTCGAGACCAAGCCCGAGTTTGTTGTGGAAAGCGTCCGCGATATCGATTTTGACGCCTTTCTTGACGGCCGCGTCTAGGCCTGTTCTTGTTAGGCCTTCTGGCTGCCCGCCTTCTTGCTCTTTACGAAAGCGAATGCACCGAGCCCCGCAAGCAGTATTGCCGCGAGCAGGCTTACCTTGATGCAGGCGTGGAACGGCTTGCTCCGGTATTCCATGCGCACTTCGGATTTGCCCTTCGGGATTTCGACGGCGCGTAGCGTGCCGAATGCCTTGTAGACCTTCGCGGGCTTGCCGTTCACGGTCGCGTTCCAGTAGGGGTGGTAGTTGCCCGCGACGACCATGAAGCCAGCGCGGTCGCTTTCTACCTGGAATACCTGCGTGTCCATCTTGGGGCTAGCGACAAGCTTCGCGTACCCGTTCGCAAGTCCGCCTTCGCCTGCATGTTCGGGCGTTTCGGAGAGGATGACCTTTTCGCGGTAGGCATATCCGTTCCGGAGGGATTCGATTGCCTTCGCGTCGTCCATCGTTTCGGACTGCCCGTAGATGTAGGCTTCTCCCATGGCCGTCTTGATGGGCATGTACGTGGTACCCTGGCGGCTGTCGAAGATGATTGCGCCCACGTTCATGAGGTCGAGGAACGGGTGGGCCGCATCGGGATTGTTGATGTTCAGGAGGTAGTTTGCGTTCTGCTGGCCGCCGCGGAACTCGCGATAGGATGCAAGTTCGTTATCGTGGAAACCGTCGGCATTGCGCATGTGGTATTGCGGGAAGATGTTGCCGCCGACAGCCTTGTCGCGCGAGAGCGAAAGTACGCGCGGAACATTGAGGGTATCGGCCTTGTAGGGGGCCTTGATGGCGGCAACGATAGCGTTGTTCGGCTGCAGGTATTCGCCCGCGGGCACGTTCTGGATGAACGCCGCGTTGATGAAGAATAGGTCTACCGCGGCGGCGACAGCGAGAATGCCAGCCTTGTACACGATGGAACCGTTCCACTTGAATACGGCGAGCGTTGCACCTGCAATCACGAGAATCAGGATGAATCCCGGAATCACGGTACCTGCGGTAGCGTTCATCACGATTTCGTTCAGCGGCTTGAAGTAGGGTGCAATGACCGGATCGTTGAGCAGGTTCTGCGCGCTTGCGAAGAATAGCCCCACAAGTACAGAGCATACGAGGAGGCTTGCCTGCACTATGCGCGGTGTACCGGGAAGCTTGTCCTTAAAGGCACCGATGAAGTTGTCGAACGAAAATTCCTTGCCCTGGTCGTCGATGCTCATGATTCCGAGGCATGCGATGGCGTAGAGCACGCTTGCGACGAGTCCGAACGGCCCGATGAAGAGCGTCCAGTTGTAGCGGGCGAACACGAAAATCACGAGGAGAATTGCGAACATGGCGGAGCCGTGCAGGAGGGCGCGCATGTTGCGTGCACGGTCGGCCGCGTCGTCGGAGATTGCCTTGAGCACGGGGCCCGCCATCATCACGAGCAGGAGCGGGAGCCAGAACATTGCCATGCCCGGCGCGCGGAAATTCTTGACACCCGGGAGAATCGCGTACCAGAGCTTGAACAGCGGGGAATGCGCCCCCATGCCGTAACTGAGGGCGACGACTGCGCCCGTAAGCCAGAACGCGGCCCAGCGGCGTTTGCCCGGCAGGAAGAGGCAGAGGAACCCGAGGAAGGTGAGAAGTGCGCCCGCGTTGTTGTGGTCAAGTTTGAAGCTGTTGTGGCCCCAGTAGAACGGGCTTCCGTGGCTTCCCATTTCCGCCATCTTGCGGTAATCCTGCATGGAAACGTTCACGAAGGAACTGCCCTCGAGATCTCCGCTCTGCGGGTTTTGCTCGTAGACGTCTACCCCGATGAATCCGGGAAGGACCATCTGCGCGAGTTCTTCCTGGTGGAGTGACCAGCTGGCGGCGTGTCCGATATTGGTATGGTCGCCTTCGCCGCGCACGGACTGCGTGGTAGTGTACAGGTAGGGCGGTACCAGCTGGAAGCAACTGAGCGCAAGCCCGAAGGCGAGGCCGGCGGCGGCGAGCCCGATGCGCTTACCGCGGGTCTTGAACGAATCGCAGTGGAAGAACGCCTCGTACAGCGTGTAGAAACCGGCGCCCCACAGGAACAGGTACGTGAGCTGCAGGTGGCTTCCGAGAATCATCCACGCGATGCTTGCCGCAAGCACGATGAGGTAGGGGAGGCTCCCGCAGCGGACCACCTTCCTGATGGCGAGGAGGGCGAGCGGCGCGATGGCGAAAACCATCATCTTGCCGTCGTGACCGCCGTAGATATACGTGAAATATTCCGGAGAGAATGCGTAGAGGAACCCGAGGAGGGCGCCCCACCAGCGGTTGCCCGTGAGGTTCCAGGCCAAAAGCATGGCGCTCATGAAGGCGACCCACACGGTGAGTATGAACTTGAAGCCCACCGCACGTGCCGGGTCCATCAGGAACTGCGTCCACACGAGCGGGTGGTAGGCATCGGCGAACAGGGCGTCGATGGTGGGGACTCCTCCTAGGCGGCTATCGTCCCATTCGGTGACGATGGCGTTCTCGGCACGCAGTATGCGGCTGCCGATGCCGTTCAGCTGGTCGCTGTTGAGCATCAGCTGGCTGTCGTCAAAAGCGAAACCGCGGAAAACGATGAGGAGAATTGCGAAGAAAAGCGCGGCCATCGCCGCAAAGAAAACGGGCTTCTTGTTCAGGAAATTCATGCGTGGAAATATAAAAATACCGCAGGCGTGTATGCTTTGCGGTATGGCGAAAAACGTCGAACCTGCGGTTCGACTGCGCTATGTACATCTTGGCTAGTCGGCGGTGTTTTCGTCGACCTTGTTGTACTTGATGAGGCTGTAGATACCGAATGCGGAAATCACGCATACGGCGACGAACACGACAATCTTGATGATTTTTCCCATAATGACTTCCTGTTTAATTCCTATTCTAAAATACCTTTTTTTAGGTAAAAAGCAACTGTTTTTTCAAAAAATGTTTAATCCTTCGTCAAAATCATGCAGATGACGGGGAGTTTCTTGTCCACCTCGTTCTCGCTCGGGATGATTTCGCTCTCGAGAATCTTGCAGTTGAATTCCTTCATGAAGAACTCGAGCTGGCCGCGGTCAAAGCCCAGCCAGATGTGGCCGTGCGTAGTGCGGAACGATTCTTCCTTGTGCTGTGCGAGGTCGAGGAAAGCGAGCGTTCCGCCCGGCTTGAGAATGCGCACAGCCTCCTTGAGGGCGAGTCGCGGGTCTGTCGCGTGATGGAGCACCTGGCTCATGAGCACGAGGTCGGCGTAGTCGTCGGGGAGCCCTGTCTTTGTCATGTCGGCGACTTTCGGCGTGATGTTCTTGATGCCCTTCTGCTTCAGGATTTTCGTAAGCCCGCTGATGACCTTCGGGTCGTAGTCGAGCGAGGTGACGTTCTTGCAGCGGCTTGCGAGCATGAGCGAGAGGTCGCCGCCTTCGCCGCAGCCGATATCGACCGCGTTCTCAAAAGGTATCATGAGCTTGCTGAACAGGCTGATTTGCGCCTTGAGGCTTCCGCCCGCCTGGTTCAGCTTGTGGATTTGCCCCTTGGTCTGGTCGGTGCGTTCTTCGAGCACCTGTTCGGCACGGCAACGCAGGATATCTTTGTCGGGAAGTTCGCCGTAGGCGTCGCGGATTACGGAAAGCACGCGGTTGCTGAGCAGGAGTTCTTCGCTCAGGCGGTAGTAGGCCTTGATGCCATCGCGCCTGTCCTTGAGGAGGCCGCAGGCGGAAAGCTTCGAGAGGTGGCGGCTCGCGTTGCTCTGGTGGATGTCGAGAATATCCTTGATTTCGTTGACGGTAAATTCCGCAATGTCGAGGAGCATCAGAATCTTGAGGCGCATTTCGTCGGAAATGGCGCCGAACAAATCCATCGTCGGGGTAATCGGTTCGCGTTGCATACGCTATGCAATATAATTATTTAACTTTGGATTGTGCCGGTTCGGATTTCGAAAATCATTTTTTTTGCGTTGGTGGCGCTGGCTGTGGCTGGCGTGGCCGCTCCTTCGGGTGAACTTGCGCCGATGCCTTCGGGTGAACCTGCCCCGATGCCTGCTGATAAGGGTGGCGCCGGGACCCGCCACTACGTGCTTACGCTCGAAAAAGACCTGCCGCTCACGTTCTTTGCCGCCTTCGGGAGCATCTACGGTAATTACAGGCTTTCGCACATGTCGGTGACGGCCCGCGAGGACTTGCCGGCGCGTGAAGATCTTTTGCCCTGGGACCGCGCCGTTATGGGCCGTTACAACAAGACGGTCGATGACGTGAGCGACTGGTTTGCCGTACTCGGGGCGATGCCGCTAGCCCTGGGGGCAGCGTCGTGGTACCGGGGCGATGCCTGCGGGCGCGACCTTGCCGTATATTCCCTTATGTTTGCGCAGGCGCTTGCCTTGCAGAGTGCGCTCAACCTTACGTTTCGGTCCATGAAGTTCTGGCCGCGTCCCTACATTTACGCCGAGGATGGGGCGGGGGCGCGGGCCGCGGAAAGTGCCGAGGGCGAGGCCTACGGGAGCTTTTTTAGCGGGCATGCCTCGGCGGCGTTTACAGTGGCCGTGTTTACGGGCGAGTGGTTCTCGGAAATGTACCCGAATTCAGCCTACAGGCCGCTTGTGTGGGCGGGAACGCTCTCGCTGGCGGGCTTTGTGGGCGCGCTCCGTATCGCGGCAGGCAAGCACTACCCGAGTGACGTGGTTGTGGGAGCGCTTGCGGGTACCGGGATAAGCCTTGCTGTCATAAGGCTACACAAAAAATCGGTACGATTTGGCCCGGTCGCTCTCTCCGGGCTCTGGGCCGGGCCCGCCTCCGCCGGCGCCGCCTTCGCGTTTTAGCGCATTCTTTAAAAAAAACACATTTTTTTTCAAAAACGTTCCTTTTTTCATTTGCTTATATATATTATGGAAAAAGGTTTGTTACCCTCAGAGGTGTATTGATGTTTAGACTTGTTGGCCGTGTGGCTGTGGCCTTGCTTATTGTTGCAGAATTTTCGCTTGCGGATACCGTAATCAAGGATAACCGCGATGGCAAAATGTACAAGACTCTTGCGTCGGGCAATTTGAACTGGTTTACCGACAATCTCTCTTACAGAAAACTGGCCTCGTTTACTGATAAAGGCGGAGCGCCGTATTACAAGCAGTCGACCTGGAAAGCTGCATGCCCGGTCGGGACCCACGTGCCCGATATTCAGGAATGGACCCTTTTTGCGAAGGATCGCTTTACCGGCCCCCGCAAACTTTCGAACGTGAAGTCCTTTGCGGGCAAGACTCGCGGTTTTTATGGCAGCGAAGATGCAAAGAAGATTCAGGGTAAGGATGCCGCCTACTTTGCGGTGAGTGACCCCAACGGCGTGCGCGCGATGATGCTCGACGTGAAGCGCGGTAATGCGAAAATGGTGGAACTCCCGGCGGGTGCAATCACTACGGTGCGTTGCGTGAGCGAGAGAAACTTCTACGCCGAAAAGAACGTGGACGAGAAGAAGATGATTCTTACCGACCCGCGTGACGGCAAGAACTACAAGGTGGAACTCCGCGACAACAGGCTCTGGATGGTGACGAACCTCAAGTTCAGCCTTACGAGCGCAAGGCAGTGCCTGCTCGAGGACACCACGTTCTGCAAGAAGTTCGGACGTTTCTACAACTACAACGACGCCAAGAAGGCATGCCCCGCGGGCTGGCACCTGCCCGATGACGGCGAGTGGCGCGACTTTCAGAAGGACCGTGAAAAGCTCAACTGGGAAACCATCGGTCGCGGCGGTTGCAAGGACTGGGACGGTTACTGCAACAGCGAACTGACCGGGCACTACTGGTCCTCGACTTCCATTATGAAGAACACCGGACGTTCCTGGGAATTCAGGCGGCAGGCCAAGAGCATTGACCGTACCGACCAGAATGTGCAGAAAGGTCTTTATGTTAGATGCGTAACGGAGCTAAACTGATGAACAAAAAAACTAGTTTGTTTAAAATGTGCGCTGCGATTGCGGTCGCGGCTTTCTTTACGGCGGGCTGTTCCGACGATTCCTCGGCGAGCTGTGCCGGGAGTTGCGTCGATAGCGGCGATACCATAGATATTCCCATTCCGGGTGGTGATACCGAGGGCGGTACCGGCGACGGTTCCGAATCGACCGAGGCGAAATCGAGTTCGAGTGTCAAGACGCCTGCGAGCAGTGCGGGCGAAACGGCTCCCGAAAGTTCATCTGCCGGTGAGTCGCCTGCGGCATCGAGCACCGCAGAACCTGTATCAAGTGCAGCAGAGCCGGCTTCGAGCGATAGCAAACCCGCAAGTTCCGAGACTGCATCGGAAGACTGGCGTGACTACTGCCTGGAGGTGGTGAACGCAAAGCGCGCGACGGAAGACTTGCCGCCCCTGGTGCGCGCGACGGAAGAACGCGAAAAGTGTGTGGTGACGCAGGCGATGGACGACATGGCGGCCGGCAAGGGCCACGCGAATTTCGGGGACTGCGGTGAGTTTGCGCAGAATACCGGCCCCGACATCAATACGCAATGGTATGGTACCGAGAAGAAAATTGTCGATACCTACGTGAACATGATGTGGGACGACGAGAAGAAGCTCGTGACCAGCGGGGAACGCGACCCGGATAGCAAGGACGACTACCCCTACATCGGGCACTACCTGAACATGAAGAACACGAGCTACAAGTCGCTCGCCTGCGGGATTGCCTACAGTACGGACGGCAAGAAGGCGTGGTTCAACATGAACTTCTATTGAGACCGCTCGCGCTAGACTCGGGGATAACTTCTCCGGAATGCGCTCGCTCTCGCAATCGCGACCGGTTAATACCGGTCGCTTTTTGCTCACGGTGATGCCCAAGCGCGACTACTATGAATGACAAAAAGGCCCCGGCGATTGCCGGAGCCTTTTAAGTTTTTGGGGCTTAGGGAGTAACCGCGAGCGGTTGTTAACCTCTCTGGTTAACCTTGTCGCCGTACTTCTTGATGAGTTCTTCCTGGATGTTGCGCGGCACCGGAGCGTACTTTGCAAATTCCATGGTGAACTCGGCCTTGCCCTGAGTCATGGAGCGGAGGTCCGTGGCGTAACCGAACATTTCGGAAAGCGGGACTTCGGCGGTGATGGTCGTCGTGCCCATTTCTTCGCTCGTACCGGTAATGGTACCGCGACGCTGGGAGACGTTACCCACAACGTTGCCCTGGAACTCGGTCGGGGTGGCGATTTCGACCTTCATGATCGGTTCGAGAATCTGGGCGCCAGCCTTGGCGAAAGCTTCGCGGAAGGCCATACGGGCACAAATCTGGAACGCCATGTCAGAGGAGTCCACCGGGTGGAACGCGCCGTCCTGAACTTCCATTTCGATACCCACGACCGGGAAGCCGATGAGGGAACCGGCCTGCATGCAGCTCTGGAAGCCCTTGTCGCAAGACGGGATGTATTCCTTAGGAATACGGCCGCCGACGACGGAGTTCACGAAGTTGTAGACCTTTTCGGAGTCGCCTTCGACAGGCATCGGGCGCATCACGCCGGACATCTTAGCGAACTGACCCGAACCACCGGTCTGCTTCTTGTGGGTGTATTCGAACTTGGCTTCGCGGGTAATGGTTTCGCGGTAGGCCACCTGCGGAGCACCGGTCTGGACGTCGACCTTGTATTCGCGGCGCATACGTTCGATGTACACGTCGAGGTGAAGTTCGCCCATGCCCTTGATGATGGTTTCGCCGGATTCCTTGTTGACTTCGACCTGGAACGTCGGGTCTTCCTTGGTGAAGCGGTTGAGGGCCTTGGACATGTTGTCCAGGTCGTCGCGGTTCTTGGCTTCGATCACGAGCTCGATCACGGGGTTCGGCACGTGCATGGAAGTCATGTTGTAGTGGTTCTTGCCGTCGGTGAAGGTCGTACCGGAAGCACAGTCGATACCGAACAGTGCAACGATGTCGCCGGCGCCGGCTTCGGTGATGTCCACCATTTCGTCAGCGTGCATACGCACGAGACGGCCCACGGACACCTTCTTGGTGGTGGCCATGTTGGTGATCATGTCGCCCTTCTTGAGGGTGCCCTGGTACACGCGGACGTAGGTGAGCTGGCCGTAGCGGTCGTTCACGAGCTTGAACGCGTAGCAGACGAGCGGTTCGTTGTCTTCGCTCTTGAGCACGACTTCGGCTTCGTTGTTGTCGAGGTCGAGGGCCTTGTTTTCGACTTCCTTCGGGTTCGGGAGGTAGTCGATAACACCGTCGAGGAGCTTCTGCACGCCAATGTTCTTGTGGGCGGAACCCATGAACACCGGGGTGATGTCGAGGCGGATGGTGGCTTCGCGGATGGTCTTCTTGATGAGGGCCTTGTCGATCTGGTCCACACCGTACTGGCCTTCCATGGCCTTTTCCATGATTTCGTCGCTGTAGTCGGCGCAGCAGTCGATGAGCTTTTCGCGGTATTCGTTAGCCTGGTCGACAAGTTCGGCCGGGATTTCCTTTTCGATCATGTCGTCGCCGTTGGCGCCTTCGAAGTAGTAGGCCTTCATTTCGACGAGGTCGACCACGCCCTTCAGTTGGTCTTCGAGACCGATAGGAATCTGCATCACGCAGGGCTTGTGGTTGAGTTTTTCCTTGAGCATGACGGCCACGCGGAGCGGGTTTGCACCGGAGCGGTCGCACTTGTTGACGAACACGACGCGCGGCACATGGTAGCGCTTCATCTGGCGGTCAACGGTAATAGACTGGGACTGGACGCCTTCGACGCCGGTCAGAACGAGGATTGCACCGTCCAACACGCGGAGAGAACGTTCCACTTCGATCGTGAAGTCCACGTGCCCCGGGGTATCGATGATGTTGATGGAGTCCTGTTCACCGCTCTTGGTGTGGGTCCAGTTTGCGAACGTAGCGGCAGACTGAATCGTGATACCGCGTTCGCGTTCAAGTTCCATGGAGTCCATCGTGGCACCGACGCCGTCTTTACCACGAACTTCGTGGATAGCGTGGATACGCTTTGTGAAGTAGAGGATACGTTCGGTAAGGGTAGTCTTACCGGAGTCGATGTGGGCAGAAATACCAATATTTCTGTGCTTTTCTATGTTTTTCATATTTTATTCCACTAATGGAGTTGATGTTTTAAAGTTTGCGCCCAAAGATAGAAAAAAATACCCCCGTTCTCAAGGGTGCGGGGGGTGTTCAGGGCTTTACAGGGGGCTATTTACGGCTTTTGCGGGAGTTTGTTGCGCTTAAAAACTTCATTTATGCTTGCAAAGGTGCAAAATGCGATCGCAAGCCAGTCCATGTAATTCCTGTGAGTCATCCAGGGACCGTAATTCATAAGGTAGCGCTGGGCAGCCCGGGTGGTGAATTTTGCAGATTCGAGGCTTTCGGCTAGGCCGGGTACGTTTATAGTAATATAGAAATGGGCGAGGAGCAACTGCAAAATCACGATATAGACGGCTGGCTTCACCGTGAGGTTCGCGTCGTCAAGCGCCTTCCCGAGGGCCGGGAGGAGCAGCGGGACAAACGTGGCGATGTGCCTTGCCTCGCTATCGAGGGCAAAAAACACGAAAGCGAGCAGCACGAGCGCATGCCCGGGTGATTTTTCGGCGAAATTCCGGGTAAAGCCTTTCGCGAGGGCGAGAATGACCGGAATGAGTGCCCCCCAGTACACGACATGGCCCGCGAGGCTTATGAGCGGGTACTTTAGCGGGCGGGCAATTATCTGGAGCAGGAATAGCTTGCTGTCGAAAAAGAACTCGTTGTTCGTGAACATACGGAGCAGCAGGGATACCGCGATGATACTGATTGCCACGCCGGCAAAAGCCTTCGGGCTGAACGCCTTCATGTAGGAACGCGCCGGATAGGGTAGGGTCGGAATCTTGAGGCAAACTGCAAAGAGGGTTGAAATCAGGGTAAACAGAATCAGGCTTATGGCGATGTTCCGCGGGCTAGGCGCGGTGAGCAGGAGCCCCTCCAGGTTTGCCTGCTTGTGGAATGCATAGAACAGCAGCACCAGCGCTCCGGCAACAAGCCCGTAGGCAATCGGGAGAATCTGGAAAACCTTGGGGAACGGAGTATCGAGGAACCTCGGGAGGAATGCCTTGCTTGCAGGCGGTGTCGCGGTAGATGTGCCCAGCCGGTGCGAAAACAGCAGGAGGAGCGCCATCACGTAGGTAATGGTGGGCCAGGTGACAAGCCCGATAAGCGAAACGGCGAAGGCGCCCCGCTTGTTCCCCTTTATAAACAGGTAGTAGCTGGCAAACGCGATGGTGATGGCATAGGGGTCAGTCTGGAAGGGCTCGTAGCCGTAGCCCTTGAGGGTCGCGAAGTTCAGGAAGAAAAGCGCGAACAGGATGACCGTAGTGATGGGTTTCCATTTCAGGAACTGCGCGAACTTGAAGAACAGGAACAGCTGGAACGCGAGATTCACGAAGAGCAGCACGTACATTCCGACAATCATGTGCGCATTGTCGAGCGGAATGCCTGCCAGATTGTAGACAACGTTCATCAGGCAGAAGGGGAAAATGCGCTGGATGCGGAAACTGTCGTAGCCCGCAGTGAAGAACGTGCCCGTGAAGTCCCGGAAAACCTCGCGGTAGAATTCCCCGTCGAACCCCGCGCCGTCGTTAACCGGGATGGTCTCCCCGAATACGGAAATCGCAACGAGGACCAGAAGGGCTATCGTCAGGAGGGCGAGGGTCGCCTTTGCTGCGAGGTTCTTTTTCGCGGATTCTTTCACGACTATTAGGAGTCTGCGCCCTGTTCTTTGGAGCCTTGTCCTGCGGTGCTATCGGCGTCAACGACTTCGGCATCGGCGATGTCCTTGCCGTCCTGGTCGGCGAGCGCCTTGAAATAGGCGATGGCGGTCTTGCCGACTTCCTTCGTGTCTAAGTACGCGTACGCACCGTTCCCGATGGCGCCTAACGCGGGGATTGCCCGCAGGAGCGACTTGCTTACGAACTTGGAAGAAATCTTGATGCCGATTTTTTCGACAATCTTCTTGAGGGCGGTGGTGGAAAGCTTCTGTACCACGATGCGGCTTCCGGTACGGACAGCGATATCGCGCAGGAGCTGTGCCGCACTGTGCCGGAACAGGCACCAGACCATCGCCTCTCGGGTCAGGAGGGCAATTTTCCCGTAGCTTGCGGCGATATCTGCAACGAGCTGCGCCTGTATGCGCCAGATGGCGGCAATGTCGGGAATGGCTGTGAGGATGCCCGTGAAGCCTGCCGGGATAGAGAGCGTCGCGCTGACGGTCGCTGCCTTGAACGCCGCCTGCTGGGTGAGCATGTTCGCGCGGTTCTCGGGGTCGATTGCCGAAACGTGCAGGGAGTCCGGAATGTTTGTAATCAGGTCAAAAATGATATTGATGGCCTTTTCCTTCAGTTTATCCATGGTCTCGTTCTTGCTTTCGGACATACGGTACTCCTGTTTCTTGGAATTTTAACAAATCTTTTGGATTATGGCAAAAAAATGCCGCATAAAATGCGGCAAAGAACAGTTCGTAAAGGCGAAAACGCACTCTAGAACAGTATTTTCGCGAACCTGCCGGTGATGCCTGCAAGTTTTTCGCCGCTGTAGTCGGCGATGGGGAAGCGGAGCACCTTGTTGCCCAGGGCGTACTTGATCATCTCGTTTATCCAGGCGCGTTCGCAGGTGATTTTCTCGAACACGAGCTCGGTGCCCTTTTCGCCTTCGTCAAATCCGTAGTAGCCCCTGAACAACGTTGTCTGCGATTCTCCGCGGAGGGTAATCCTTACTGTAGCGATACGCGATTCTGCGTCGATGGAGACTTCGTCGACTTCACCGAAACGCTGGACCGTCTCGTTCTTGCGGATGAACGATTCAACGGCCCTGTCGCGTATGTTACTGAGGATGGACATTAGCGCGGAAGCGTGAGAATCTCGATGCCTTCTTTTGTTCTGACGATGGTATGTTCCCACTGGGCGCTGAGGCTGCCGTCGCGGGTGACTGCCGTCCAGCCATCCTTGAGGGTCTTGGTGCCCGGACGGCCCACGTTAATCATGGGTTCCACCGTGAACACGTTGCCCACCTCGATGTAGGGCGTGCGCTCGGAATTGCGGAAATGGAGAACGGTCGGTTCCTCGTGGAAACCGCGCCCGATACCGTGCCCGCAGTAGTCTTCTACCACGCTGAAGTCGTGCTCGTCGGCGATGTCCTGGATGGCGCAACCGATGTCGGAGAATCGCGCACCCGGTTCGCCTGCCGCGCGGATGCCTTCTTCCATGCAGAACTTTGCCGTATCGACGAGTTCCTGCGCGAGGCTAGAAACCTTGCCGACGCAGAACATGGCGGATGTATCGCCGTGGTAGCCCGAAAGGATGGTCGTGATGTCGATGTTCACGATGTCGCCGTCCTTGAGGATGGTCTGCGCGTTCGGGATGCCGTGGCAAACGACCTCGTTGATGCTGATGCAGGCGTAGCGCGGGTAGCCGTGGTAGCCCATGCAGGCCGAAATACCCTTGTGTTGGCGGGTGTAGTCGCCGATGAACTCGTCGATTTCGAGTGTGGAAACACCCGGCTTGCACATTTCGCCCGCGCGGATAAGCGTTTCGGCGGCAAGTGCGCCGGCATCGCGGATGAGTTCGATTTCCTTTGCGGATTTAACCTTGATTTTTGCCATTTTATGCCTTCTTCCATGCAAATCGGTCGACGAGGTATGCGAGCAGCATCTGGTCTTCTACGGGGCCGTTCGCGAGTTCCTTCACGAGCGGGAGCATGCGGCTGATGCGTTCGGTAGCCTTCTGGCCTCCGAAGTGGTTCTTTTTCTGTTCGAGACTCACGCGGGTGCGGTCGCTCACCTTCTTCGCGATTTCCTCGTTCGTGAGCGGTTCCATCTTGATGAAGTTGATGCCGAAGTCCGCCGCGGTCTGCTTGATTTCGATTTCTTCGACCGGAGTGATGAGCGAAATGCAGAGCCCGCTACGGCCGGCACGGGCGGTGCGCCCGCTGCGGTGCACGTACACCTCGTGGTCGGCCGGGTGGTCATAGACAATCACGTGGGTCACGTGGTCCACGTCGATACCGCGGGCGGCAACGTCGGTGCAGATGAGAATGCGGAGCTTCTTGTCGCGGAAGGCGTTCAGCGTCTTTTCGCGCATGGCCTGCGCCACGTCGCCACTGAGGGCGCCCACCTTGAATCCGTAGCCCGAAAGTACCTGTTCCAGGTAGCTCACGTCGCTCTTCTTGTTGCAGAAAATCATGCAACTATCGGGGTTGTAGTATTCCAGCACCTTGATGGTCATGGAATCCTTGTCCATCACGTCGCAGGGGTACCAGCGGTGCTCCAGGTTGTTCGCAATCACCTTGTCGTAGCTGAGCGAAAGGAATTCGGCGCTCGGGCGCTGGAACTCGCGGGCGAGGCTCTTCACCGTCTGCGGGATGGTGGCACTGAACATGGTGCAAGAAATCATCTTGGGCAGGTACTTGCGGATTTTCTGCATGTCGGGGTAGAAACCCATCGAGAGCATTTCGTCGGCTTCGTCGAGCACCAGGTCGCGGATGTCGAGGAAGTCGACGTTCCCGCGCTGCACGTGGTCCATGAGGCGGCCCGGGGTGGCGACGATGATATGCACGCCGTTCTTGAGGGCCCTGAGCTGCGGTTCGTAACTCACGCCGCCGAAGATGGCGACCGAGCGGATACCCGTACCCTTCGCAAGTTTCTCGATTTCGTCCTGCACCTGGATGCAGAGCTCGCGCGTCGGCACGAGAATCAGGGCCTGCGGGAATATGTGGTCACGAACGATGACCTGCAAAAGCGGGAGCACGTAGGCGCCTGTCTTGCCCGAGCCTGTCTTGGACTGCACCAGCATATCGCGGGCGGCGAGCATGTAGGGGATTGTCTTCCTCTGGACCGGCATGAGCTGCGTCCAGCCGTGTTCCGCGAGAACCATCTTCTGTTCTTCGGGGAGCATGTCAAATGTGTAGTCGGGGAGCTTGTGTTCCGGTTCGATGATGTTGACCGGGGTAAGGAACGGATTGACTTCTTCTTTCTTTTCTTCTGCTATAATATCGCTCATAGTGGACACAAATTTAGTAAATGGCGAGCGCCGCGATAAAACAATTTATTGTTTTATCATGGCCGAGCCTAGCTAAATGCACTCCAAAGGAGTGCAAATTTAGCAATTTTTTACCGCATACGCCAAGGCGTGTGCGCGAGGCGAACTATGTTCGTCGAAGTTTGTGTCGCTATAAGCTCCAGTGGTACTCGAGCCCGAGACTTATGAACCAGTCTATGGTAGAGCCGCCGATGACTGTGGGGGCTGCGGCCGCATCGGGGGTCGGGTCTACGTACATGTCGCGTCCGCGGCTTGCTATACCCGTGCGGATACCTACGCCATAGTGGCCAAAGAATACGAATTGTGCTCCGCCACCGATAAGCCCGCCCTTGTAGGCCTCTTCAAACTTGATGCGGACATTGTATGCCTTCGAGGGCTTGTCGACATCATCCTTGAGGGCGATGTCTTCCACAAAGAAACTGTATTGGAACCCGAGGAAGGCGAACAGGTCGATGTCGAGCCATTTCTTGATGTTGTAGGACCTCGCGAACATCGCATTGAGCCCGATTTCGTGCTGGTAGAAGTCCCAGTAGTCGAGTTCTTCGTACACGGTGTCGCGCGGGTCGGTCTTGACGCTATGCTTGGCGAAGCGGTAGATGAGTTCAAGCCCGATGAACCCGTACCAGATGCCACCCACGTATGCCGAAAGCAGCGGGTCATCATCTTCGATAAAGTTCCAGAGGCTTACCGAGTCCTTGGTAATGCGGTAGTTGCGCACCTGGCTCTTGGTGTGGCTTTCGGTCCAGTCGTCGGGAGTGAGCGGGATGTGTGCCTGCGAGTAGCCAATGGAAATGCCCGCCCATGCACGGAAGTTGGGGACTTCCTTGTAGAAGTCGTCGGGCTCCTCGAGCATCTTCTGGCGTTCTTCCTTCGATAGCCTGCGTTTTGTCTTGCCGCCAAAGAAGGTGGATGCAATCTCGTCGCCGAGCGCAATCTTGTCGTTCGTCTTGTTGACGCTCCCTGCGACCTTCGGGTTTGTCGAGGTCTCGTCAAAAATGGCAACGCTAATCGTGTTCCCGTTGTCGGCAAGGTACAGCACGATGTTGTCTTCGATGGATTGCACTTTTGCCATGAGGGCGGGGTGCCGGATATGCAGGTATTCCTCGTTCAGCTTGGGGTCGATATTCTTCTTGAGCCAGACCGCATAGTGCATGGCGATGGAATCGCGTTCCCATTCACCGAACAGGCGGCACTTGGGTTCCCCGATGCTCGGGTTGTTGCGCTTGAGCGAAAGGCAGAGTTCTTTCGGGTCAACGGGGCTCTCGCTTTCCGGAGTCCATATCAGGATGTCTGGGTTCTGCCACAGGGTCGGGCGCTTATTGAAATAGATATTGCCCGCAAAGCTCGTGGCTGCAATCGCGAAAATGCACGCTATGACGAGAGAGAACTTCTTCATTTCTGGACTCCCTCATACAAATTAATGCGAATTTTCTTTGCGGCTTCGGCAGCCGCTGCGCGCAGGTCTTCCTTCGTGAGTTTCACGATGGGGCGCTGGATTTCGTCCACGGCGCTGAACAGCGGGCGCTGATTCTCGTTATCCCAGAGCGTGTACGAAAGTATGACGCTCAGGTTCTTCGACGTCTTCTTCTCGGCGCTTTCCTGCCGGATGAGGTCGTAGTCGTAGAAGACTTCGCGGTTGATGTCGGTCCCGATGATGAATTCGTGTACAATCAGGATGTATGGCGGAATGTTGCCCTGCGCATCCTTGACGCTCACGCCCTGTTCCGGAAAATGCCCCTTGATGAATATCTTGTCGTCGAGTTTCTGGCTTTCTTCGGGGAACTTCAAGACGGCTGTGTCGGGAATCTCCTGGAGTGCGGGGTAGGCGCGCTTCATCTCGTCGAGGAACGCCTGCCTGGAGAACGATGTCAACTGCACCTGCGCGCTTTCGGGAGCGACTTCCAGTTTTTTCGCAAACCACTTCGAACGCGTGAGGATAAACGCGTTGCTCGTTCCGGTAATGGAAAGCGTGCTGTACGGCACCTGCCGGTAGAGCGGGTGGGCCTTGCTCCAATGGTAAGATGGCCCGCACCCGGTAAGGATGCAGGCTACCATACAAACTAAAGCAATACCCCTAAACAACGCTCACCTATTGCCTGTGGGGCTACTTCGCACCCCATTTTTCGCGGTAGGCGTGCACGCGTTCGAGAATGCCCTCGGGTGCGTTAATCGCCTTGCGGTTCTCTTCTTTTTCGAGGAATGCGATGATGTCGTTTATGTCGATGATGGAGTGTGCCTCGATGCCGTATTCGTCTTGCACGGTCTGGAGTGCGGACTTGCCGTTCTCGAGTTTTTCCTTGCGGTCGACAGAAATGAGGAGCCCGATGACGTTTGCGTTTTCAATCTGGGAAAGCGCCTGCATCGTTTCGTTCACGCTGGTTCCCGCGGTAATCACGTCCTCGATAATCACGACGTTCGTCTTTTCGGCGTACTTGTAGCCGACGAGCGAACCGCCTTCACCGTGGTCCTTGACTTCCTTGCGGTTGTAGGTGAACGTGAGGTTCTGGCCATACACGTCACTGAGCTTCATGGCAGTGGCGGCACAGAGCGGGATGCCCTTGTATGCTGGGCCGTAGAGGTTCTGTGCCTTGCCGTCGAAGTGGACCATGTAGGTGCTCGCGTAGTATTCGGCGAGTTTCGAGAGTGTGGCCCCAGTGCGGAACTCTCCGGTATTGATGAAATACGGGGTCTCGCGACCGCTCTTGGTCACGAAGTTGCCGAACTTGAGGGCGCCGGCTTCAACGAGAAAATGGACAAACTGGTCTTTGATATTCATGGTTACCCTGCTGCCCCGGTCAGGAGCGCGAAGATGCTGGAGAACACGTTCAGATTTTCTGTCAGGACTTCGATTGCGATAAGGGCGGCGAGAACCACCACGCAGAGTCCGATGTAGAAATAGAACGACTTCTTGAAACCCTTGATCTTGAGCTTGAAGATGAGCCAGATGACAAAGCTCAGGATGGCGCTGAAAATCCATGCGGCAGCGCCGTTCAGGGAAACGAGCCTGCTCACGCCGAAGGTGAGGGCGATGCCCGGCATAAAGAAGAAGCAGATGTACAGCACGCAGAGCAGCGCGAAGCCAACGTAGTGGGCAAAGCCGCGTTCACGCTGCACGATAACCTGGGTCTGGGTGACGGAGGGGGCTTCGGTGCCTGTCGAATCGGCCGGAGCTGCGGCTTCTTCGACAGGTGCGGCCTGTTCAACCGGAGCGGATTCCTGGACGGGAGCGGTTGCAGAGCCGGTTGATGAGCTTGCCGAATCAGTCGAAGCATCGACGGCAGCGTTTTCAACGTTTTCGTTATTGAGTTCTTCGGACATGGTTGTCTCCTAGGTTTAAAACTTATAGAATGAACGTGCGGCCGGCATACACGAATACGCGGTGTTCGAGCCAGAGTTTGAGGGCTGCAGAAAGCGTGCGTTTTTCAATATCCTTGCCGAGTTCCACCAGTTCATCGATGCTGGCCGTTTCGGGCACGCGCTGGATATCCTGGCAAATGATGGGGCCCTGGTCCAGGTCTTCGGTCGCGAAGTGGGCCGTTGCACCGATAATCTTCACGCCCTTGTGCCACGCCTGGTGGTAGGGCTTTGCTCCCTTGAATGCGGGTAGGAACCCGTGGTGGATGTTGATGATGCGGTACTTGAATTCCTCGGTGAAGGCTTCGCTCAGAATCTGCATGTAGCGGGCGAGAACGACCGTGTCTGTCTTGGTTTCGGCGATGATTTCGCGGAAGCGGTTCTCGGGAATGCTCTTGTCCGGATTGCTCGGCACGTAGTAGAACGGCACGCCGAACGTGCCCCCGACGGGACCGAGGTCGGGGTGGTTACCGACAATGCAACTGAATTCGCAGGGGAGGTCGCCGTCGCGGTGCTTTAAAAGCAGGTCGTACAGGCAGTGGTCCGTCTTGGACACGAAAATGGCCACGCGCTCCGTCTTGGAGGTGTCGAAGAGTTTCCAGTTGAGTTCCAGGCGCGGGGCGAGCGTTTCCAGGTGCTTGTACACTTCCTGGATATCCGCAGAATCCATGTCGAATACGGCGCGCAGGAAAAACGTCTCGATATCTTTTGCGGTATGTTGCTGGAGGTCGATAATGTTTGCACCCGCCTTCGCGAGGACTTGCGTGGTGCCGGCGATAAGCCCCTTTTGGTCGGGGCAGTGAATTTGCAGTATATAACGGGTTGTAGCCATGCCTAAAATGTAGATAATTGTGCCTGAATCGCCCGTGCATTTGTCTAAAAAATGCTAACATTGTTTGCGATATCAACCATTTAAAAGCAGGCAGAGAATGTTCTGTTCCAAAACAAAGTTTTTTGTATGTTTCGCCGTCCTTGCAGGAATGGCGTTTGCGGCTCCTCCCAAGGCATGGGATGCAATCTACAAGGCGGAAGGCGAGGGTGACTACACCGCGGTAAAGATTGTGGGCAATATCCGCATGGGCAAGTACACCAACTACAAGGAAATTCAGCCCGTGTCGTTCAAGGTCGAAGACGGCATGTTCTCGTTCTCGGCTTCGGGCAACATGGTGGTGCCCGCAAACAAGATTGAGAAGGAAAACTTCTACCAGCAGTGCGACAAGTCGAAGGAAGCCTGGGTCTCTTACTTCAACAAGCCGATGACATTCGGCAAGGAAGAACAGATTGTGCATATCGCGGGCGTTGACCTAGCCTGCGGTGACGATGCATATGCACTGAGCGACTTACGTATAAAGTTCACGAACCCGAAGGCTCAGGAATACTGGGCCGCGAACATGGAAAAGTACGAGAAGTACAAGCGCGAACAGGTGGCGGAACTCCGCCGTGCCGAACAGCAGCACCACGCCGATATCCGCAGCATGTCGGGCTCGTTTACCGACCCGCGCGACGGCCAGACCTACCGCACCATCAAGGTGGAAGGCCGTGAATGGTTTGCGCAGAACGTGAACTACGAAGTGCCGGGCCATTCCTGGTGCTACGAGGACAAGGAAAATTACTGCACCCGCAGCGGAAAACTTTACGACCTGGAAGGCGCCCGCAAGGCATGCCCCGAAGGCTGGCACCTGCCGCGAGACCGCGAATGGATGGATATGCTCGTTGGGCTTACCAAGTGCTACGAGGGCGTGGACAAGTGCGGAAAGTTTGCGGAAAAAATGAAGGCGACTACCGGCTGGCACGGTGGTGGCGGTACGGATGAATACGGTTTCTCCGTATATTCTTCGGGTTACCGCAAGGTGATTGGCAAGTCTATCGTGCGCTATGAAGAGATGGGCGAGTATGCCGGTTTCTGGAGCGCGCAGAACGGCCGCAACGAAACAATCTGGCTCTGGTCCATGGGCCGCATGAGCGACCAGATGGTGCGCCAGCTCGTGCCGAACAATTCGAAGAACAACGCCTACTCCGTCCGCTGCATCAACGGAAATTGACACTTTAGTGTCATCCTGAGCGAAGCGCAAGCGGAGTCGATATACGAAACTAGGAAACTTGTTTCCTTAGTTGAGTTAGGTTCGAAGGAGCAGGATCTAAAAAAGAGAGCCTAAAAAGGCTCTCTTCTTGTATGTATCAAAATGCGTCGCGCCGTAGGGCGGGGCGTATATTACATTTGCCTGATCGGGAAGAGTCCGAGCAGGTCAAGCACATTTTCGAGCACAATCTGCGTGGCCTGAACCAGGAACAGGCGGGACTTTTCTTCGGCAGAACCGAGCACGCGGTCTTCGTGGATGAACTTGTGGGCGGCTTCTGCGATTTCGAGGGCGTACTGGGCGAGAACGCTCGGTTCGTCACCGGCGACAGCATCCAGAATCTTCTTGCCCTTCTTCGACAGAATATTGATGAGGCTGTAAGCGGCATCGTCGCCGAGTTCGGCAAAGTTCACGTCCTTGATTGCGGCGGCGAGGTCCGCGCGTTCAATGCCGGCCTTGCGCATAATGCTGCACAGGCGCACGTGGGCGTTCTGCACATACGGACCGGTATCGCCTTCGAAGCTCATCACGGCATCCCAGTCAAAGCGCACATCCTTCAGGCGGCTGTTCTTGAGGTCGTTGAAGGTGAGTGCAGAAATACCGATCTGGCGGGCGATGAGTTCCTTGTTTTCAAGATTCGGATTCTTCTCGTCGATGAATTCAAGAATCTTCTTCTGGGCGGCTTCAATCACGTCGCGAAGCAGGCTTGCGGTACCCGTGCGGGTCTTGCCCTTTTCCCACTTGCCGTCTACCAGCTGCAGAATCACGCCGAACGGAATGTGGTACATGTCCTTGTACCATTCGCGTCCCATCTTCTTCAGCACATGGAACACCTGCTTGAAGTGGAGCGCCTGTCCGAGGTCCACCACGTAGAGGCACTTGTCGAAGTTGTATTCTTTTTTGCGGTAGCAGGCGGCGGCGAGGTCGCGGGTCGCGTACAGCGTAGAACCGTCGCTCTTGCGGATAAGGCAGGGGTTCAGGTCGAATTCGTCGAGCATCACCACGTCCAAATCCTGGCTCTTGACCATCAGGTTCTTTTCGCGGAGTTCGTCGAGAATGGCGGGAATCTTGTCTTCGAAGAAGGATTCGCCGGTGTAGTGGTCAAAGCCCACGCCCATCATGTCGTAGATGCGCATGAGTTCCTTCAGCGTTGCGGCGCGGAAGGCGGTCCAGAGCTTGCGGTAGAATTCGTCACCCTGTTCGAGCTTGGTGAATGCGGCGCGCGCTTCGTCTTCGAGACCAGGCTCTTGCTTGCTGGCCTTGGAGAAGGCTGCATAAAGGATGTTCAGTTCCTTCACGGTGAGGCTATCGAGCGTGGCGTCGTCCGTCGGGCGATTTTCGCGCAGGTACATCACGATGAGCTTGCCGAAAGCGGTACCCCAGTCGCCGAGATGGTTGATGCGTTCCACCTTGTAGCCCGCTGCCTTGTAGATGCGGGAAAGCGAGTTCCCGATCATCGTGGAGCGCAGGTGGTGGAAGGCAAGTTCCTTGCCGATGTTCGGGGAACTGAAGTCGATGCACACGACCTTCCCGTTCGGGGCGGCGTGCCCGTATTCCAAGCCCTTCGCGGCAATTTCTTCGAGAGTCGACTTCGCGAGGAATCCGCGGTCGATGAAGAAGTTCAGGTAGCCGTTCACGGCTTCCACCTTCGAAAGGCCTGCGGGGAGTTTCACCTGTGCGGCCAAATCTTCCGCAATCATCTTCGGGGCCTTGCGCATCACCTTCGCGAGCGAAAAACACGGGATGGTAAAGTTGCCGTGGCTGGTGTCAGGCGGCACGGAGATAAGCTTGAGTGCGGCTTCCTTCTCGAAGGAACCGGTGGCGGCGAGCGCTTCTGCGATTTCTTGCTCAAACGAGTTCATCTTCACTGCTCTTCTTCTTGGTGGTCTTCTTCACAAAGTCGTTTTCGTCGAGGGTTTCAATCTTGCCGTCGGCGTACAGGCGGTCAAGCGAAATCTCGCTCCTCTTTTCTTCTTCGAACAGGTGGACCATCAGGTCGAGGCCCGCGTCGAACACTGCCCAGCGCACGCCTTCCTTGTATTCCACGCCTACAGAAGGGAGCTTGTTCGCCTTGAATTCCTTGCGCAGTTCGTTCAGAATGGCCTGCATCTGGGCTTCGCTCTCGCAGGTCGCCACAAGGAAGTAGTCGGTCACGTCCTTGACTCCGCGGAGGTCCATCAGCTGCACGTTCTGGGCGCGAAGTTCAAACAAAATGCTTGCGCCGACTTGTACGGACTGGGGAAGTTCTTGCTTCTTAGTTGTCATCTGTTTCTTCCTGTTCGGGTTTTATTATTTGTTCAAAATCCTTGCCGATGTAAACGGCCACGTCGACTACCGCCCTCTTGCTCACGACGGTAAGCACGTTCTTTGTCTTGAGGGTCTGTGCCAGCGCCTGTGCGCCTTCCCATTCTGGGTTGCGGAGCACGATGATGGTCTCGTCGTTATTCTGCAGGCGGTCGTTGCCGAAACTTACCACGTCGAAGCCGTTCTCGCGCAAGAAGGTGCGCATCTTTACGGCGGCACCCGGTATCCCGCAACTGTTCAGGACTTCGACATCGCCCTTGTAGGTGCGTTTTTCCTTCACGACGACCTTCTTTTCTTCGCAGCCCGAAAGCAGCAAAACGCTTATTGCCAGCGCGGCAAAAACGAGCGGGCGCAATCCCTTTCTAAAGATGTCGTGACGTGGTAAATGCACGCGTCAAAGATAGAAATTTTCAATAGGGCGAACCTTCTACCTGCAATAATAACCCGTTCTCCACGGGCATCCGTAGTAGTAACGGAGCGGGCCGTACGCCTTCCGGGCGTCGTTCTCGTTCACGAGCATCAACTGGATGTAGGAATTCTCCGTGGGCTTGTATTCCAGCGCTATTGCGGGGAGCACGAATTCCACCTTGCCTTGGCGCACGTCTTCTTTTGCGATGGGCGCTCCGGAACTGAAATTCGCGTACAGTGGCATCCATAACCCGAGATCGGCATACAGGTGAAGGTCGGGTGTGAATTCGTAGGCGAGGTGGGCGAGGTAGCTCTGCTGGGCAAAACTGCCGAATGGCCCGCTGGTAAAGCTTGCAGAATAGGTGAACCCTACGCTCAGGGCCTGGTCTATCGAGGATTTGCGCAGCAGGCGTTCTCGCGGGAAGTACGAGCGGTTCCAGGGAATGCCGTCATCGGGAATCAGGTAAACGGTGTCGATAATCGAATCGCTGGCGGTGCCTGCTAATTTCGCAGTAGTGTCGCGCTCGGCTACGGCGGAATCAGCCTTTGCAGGAGTCTCTGCAAAAGATAAAACTGCTAGTGCAAATATGAGTGCGAATATCAACCGCATACAATGAATATAGCATTTAGGACAGTCACTAGTCATTGGTCAATGGTCTTTAGAAAAGGCTTTTTGAAATAAAACAACCGGGTGGCGAAGCCACGATTTTAAAACTAATGACTAATAACTAAAAACTAATGACTAGACGATTTCGTTCTTGGCGTTCACGTGGATAACAGTGGGCTTCCACGTCTTGGCTTCGTCTTCGCTCATGGTCGCGTAGGCAACGATAATCACGAGGTCGCCGGGCTGCACGAGGCGAGCTGCGGCACCGTTCAGGCAGATGACGCCGGAACCAGCAGGGCCTTCGATAACGTATGTGTCGAGGCGGTTCCCGTTGTTCACGTCGAGCACGCCCACCTTCTCGAAGGGGAGGATGTGCGCGGCATCCATCAGGTCACGGGCGATAGTGATGGAACCCTCGTAATTGAGGTTCGCATCGGTAACCGTGGCTCTATGAATTTTGCTTTTGAGTAATTCCAGCTGCATGATGCGCTTAGAACTTGACCTGGAATGCTCCGAGCACGCCCTTTTCGGGGGTCGGGATGATTCCGAAACTGAAGCGGTTTGCGTCGGGGTTGCTATCCCACTGCGTGCCGAAGAATGCGTCGGCGAACGACCAGATGTGCGCTGCTGCGACACCGAGGAGGCCGTACCACCAGGCGGAGCTGCCGTCAATAAAGAGGTAGGTGGTGACACCGACGCTCGTTACCCACAGGGCGTCCATCCAGATAGCCTTCGTGGCCTGGCTGGATTTCCACTGGTAGTAACTGGGGAGGAGCAGGGATACGTATGCAAGGCTCTGGTTGCCGGAACGGTGGCGGTAGGAACGGTCGATGTCGGCATCTTCCATACCTTGAGAGCGCTGGGCGAGCCAGTCCTCTTCGCTTACGCCGAGCTTGTTCCAGGGCTTCTGGAGGTATTCGGATATGCGGACGCCGAGTTCAACGAGACGGGTAAGCTTGTCGCGGGTGATGCCCTCTTCCTTGGCCTGCTGGAATTCCCATTGGGTCAGTCCGAGGTCTTCGTAACGGAAACCTTCCCACTGGTCACCGGAGGCCTTGGCCTCGCCAGCGGGTTCGTCGCTTGCAGATTCGTCGTCCCCGTATGAGTAGGACTGCTCGGTAGAATCGTCATTTGACGGTTCATCGTCGAACTGTGCGAAAGCCATCGCACCGACAAAGAACACTGCTAGAACAATCTTGCTCCAAATAGACATGTTTTACCTACTCCTATCCGTAATGCCGGGGAGGGAATCGAACCCTCACACTCTCGCGAGTACCGGATTTTGAGTCCGGCGCGTCTACCAATTTCACCACCCCGGCTTAGGGGTAACACAAATATAGCACAGTTTTTGCCTTTTTTGTAGGGAAAAAGGCGATATTTGCTCAAAATAAGCGAATTTTCAGGCGAAAACGTGCCGATGCGCTGCATTATTTTTTCAAAATGGGCCTGAATTCGACATTGAGCGGCGTGAGTTTGCTCGCTCCGAAGTCAACTGCCTTTTCCTTGGTCTCGAACTTGCCGGTCTGCACCAGGTAGAGCGTCTTGGTTTCGCCTACGCGTTCTTCGATGGTTCCTTTGATGCCCTGTTTTTTGAGGTTGTTGACCAGGAGCTCCGCGTTGCTCTTCACGCCGAACGCACCGAGTTGCAGAATCCAGTATTCTTTTTCCGGGGCGGGTGCGGCTGCGGGAACGGGCTTTTCAGGTTGGACCGCCGGTGCCGGTGTCGCCTTTGCGGCAGTGTCGGCGGGGGCAGTTTTCGCGGGTTCTGCCGCGGGTGCCGTGGTTGCGTCGTTGGCCGGTTGTGCTGCTGCCTTCGGTTCAGTTGCGGGTTGCTCGGTTACAGACTGAACTGCGGCAGGTTGTTCGGTTGCTGAGCCGGTCGAAGGGGTCGGATCCGGCGTGGGTGTCGAAGCATCCACGGCGGGCTCGCTCAGGCGCTTGCAGGTTTCGTCGAGGGTCGGGTTCTTCACCTTCGACTGCACTACGGCACAAACCTTCTGCAGAACTATGGCCTGGTGCGGCTGGGAAGTCTCGATGGCGTGGATCAGGGCCTCGGCGGCCTTCTCGTTACGGCCCATGTACAGCTGGAACTGCGCTTTCGTCATCATGAGGTCGGCGTATACGGCCTTTTGCGGGTTCGTCTTCTTGATGAGACTGTCGAGTCTCTTGCCCGCGGTGCTGAATTCCTTTGCGGCGCCAATCTGCGAGAGCGCGAGAACGTTCCACAGGTAGCATTCCGTGCGCACGGAGTCGGGCTCGTTCGGGCATGCCTGCTCAAAGAGTCGCGCGGCTTCTTTCCACTTGCCGGCTACATAGGCCTTCTGCGCATCGGCAATCGTCTGCGCAAAAGCGCTTGTGCCGCAAATCAAGAACAAAATAGCGGCAATCCCGCGAACATTCCAAAACTTCATCTTCATTACCTTAAACCTTTCATTCCACATTCCACATCTCACACCCCACATCTTACACCTCACACCTCAAAGCGCCGAAGGCGCGACCCCACACCTCACACCCCACATCTTACACCAGCGTCCCGCGAATCGTCCACCCGCGAATGTCGTCCAGCTTCACCTTCACGTAGTCGCCGGGCTTCACGATGCGGCCATCTTCGGGCTTGAACACCACCTTCTTGAAGTTGTCGGTGCGGCCTCGCAGTTCCGTCTCGTCGCGAGCGGAATTCTTTTCCACCAGGAGTTCCTCGGTGCGGCCGAGCATCATCTGGTTACGCTTGAGGGTAATGGCATTCTGCAGTTCCACCAGGCGCGTGTGACGCTCGTTCTTTTCGGCCTCGGTGAGCGTCTCCGCTTCCTTGTACGATTCCGTGCCCTTGCGCGGGCTGTAGATGAACATAAAGGCGGAGTCGAACTGGCAGGTTTCAAAAGCCTTGAGCGTCTGCTCGAAATCCTCTTCCGTTTCGCCCACGAATCCGCAGATTACGTCCGTTGAAATCCCGTAGAACGGGTCCTTGCTACGCAGCAGCTCGATAATCGAGAGGTATTGCTCCATGTTGTGTTGGCGGCGCATCTTCTTGAGCATGGCGTCGGAGCCGCTCTGGATAGGGATGTGCGCGTAATGGCAGACCTTCGGGTTGTTCAGCAGCACGTCGATGAGCTCGTTCGTGTAATGCCTCGGGTGCGGGCTCGTAAAGCGGATGCGGCGGATGCCACCGATTTCAGAAACCTTCGTGAGCAGGTCGGCAAAATTGCCGCCTTCCGTCTTGTAGGCGTTCACCGTCTGGCCAAGGAGCGTCACCTCGGAAATGCCCTTGTCGGCCGCCTTGCGGACTTCGGCAAGAACATCTTCCATGTCGCGGTACTTTTCCGGCCCGCGCAGATACGGCACAATACAGTAACTACAGCGCTTGTTGCAACCGCGCTGGATGGCGACGAAGGTGGTGAAGTCGTTCTGGAGTTTCGCGTATTCGCCCAGGTAGTTCTCGCTCAGGTCCTCGTCGATAAACATCTTGTGGTGCGTCAGGTGCAGCGGACTTTTGGCATCGCCCAGCAACAGCTCCGGAATTTTCTTGTACTGGTCCGGCCCCACGATGTAGCTCACGTTCGGGAGCCTCTTCAAAAGTTCCGGCCCGCGATTCTTCGCCATGCAACCGCATACCACGACTTTCACATCGGGATTCTTTTTGCGCAAGTACTTGAGCTTGCTGATGTTGACGATGGCGGTTTCCTCGGCCTTCTCGCGCACGCTGCAGGTGTTCACGATGATAAAGTCGGCATCTTCCTGGTTGCTCGTCTCGACGCAACCGCACATGTCGAGCTCCTGGGCAATCATCGCCGAGTCATACTCGTTCATCTGGCAGCCGTATGTGGCCAAGTGGTATTTTTTCATGCGGGTAAAGATAACTTTTTAGACGAGAGACGAAAGACGAAAGACGAAAGATTGCTTCAAAAAAGCAAGAGTGCTAAGAAGGGGGAGGTGTCCCCCTCGCTTCCATCGCTAGTCCCAGTGACAAAGGTCCCTGAGCCTGTCGAAGGGCCGCTACCCTCTCTCCTAGGAGGCTCCGCCCCTAAAACCCCGAAGGCGAATGCCGTGACAATCGTGCTTGCGCGAATTGTCATGGCAGAGCCACAGGGATTTTTGCAATGCCCACGAATTATCTAACAACTTACAAGCTAAATTTCGATGTATTTATACATTGATTCATTAGCAAAGAAACCATTATTCTCAAGATTCTTTTTAATGGTTTCAATTGCTATATCCGATTTATCGACGCCAATCCATTTGCGTCCCAACCTGCTTGCTTCAACCAAAGTGCCTCCCGAGCCGGCAAAGCAATCCATCACGATGGAATCCTCATTGGAGGACGCCTTAATAATTGTTTGCAACATTTCGTGATTTTTCTCTGTCGGATAAATAGGATTAGGAGAATCCTTGAAAGTCCAAATATCTTGCAACTTCTTGGTCAGATGTTCATCGGCGTAGTTGATTTTACGCGGATTTCCCGATGCAGACCATTCAATTAAACCATCTTTATCTAATTGTTCTAGTTCTTCCACACTACATCTCCAATGCCTTCCTGGAGGGGGTAAAATCCCTTTGAATTTTTGCGAAGATTTTCCATCTTTTGTTTCGCCAGGAGCGTGGATTGGAACAGTTGTATAGCGTCTTCCGTTTTTGTCAACTTTTGCATACAACTTTGCAATTTCCTCTTCTGACATAGGAATTCTTGGCTCGTGCCAGATAGGATTCTTTCCTTTTGTGTAGAATAGAATCATATCCTTTATGTTGCCATAGCCAATTCTTGAAAAATTTTTCGGATTGCATTTTATTCTTGTTATATCATTCCTGAAATTTTCAATTCCAAAAATTTCATCAAGCATGCACTTTACATAATGACCAATTTTATAGTCTATGTGTAAATAGAATGAACCTTGCGAAGAAAGAAGATCGTATATAATTTGAACCCTCTCGCGCAAAAATTCAATAAAAGCCGAACCAGTTAATTTATCAGAATACGCTATTTTACCGGATGACGAACTACTAATTGTAGCTACACGTCCATTAGAATCTGTTTTAAACTCACCTCCCGTTGCAAAAGGAGGATCAATATAGACCAAATCAATAGATTCGCGTAATTTCATCTTATCACGGATATACACCAGTGAATCTATGTTGTCGCCTTTTATGAGAGTGTTTTTCATAGCGACTCCAGAAAATCACGAAGTACAAGAGCCGACATGATGTTGTATTCTGTCCTGATCAAATTAAGGAAAAGTTTCCCGTTATTCCGTATATAAGGAACACCATCAATTATGCCGATTTTTACGACATCGTTATTTCTAAGGGGAGATTCAATTGTCGCAATAGCATCCACAAACTGGTCATTTTGATGACCACCAAAATCAGAAATGAATTTTGCTTCGCCAATAACATAACGGCCGTTATATCGAGCTATGAAATCAAGCCCTTTTTCTCGGTTGTATCCGAAATTCCGTCTAGCAAAATCCATCATTGAACTGTCGGATCCATCAAGAATTGCATTTCCTGTACTACGAACAAAAACTGATTCAGGAACAGGTCTAATTCCTAAAGCCCCAGAATTAAGCCAATTGCGAAACATGGGACCCATTTGGCGATTGGCTTCTTTGGGTTCGGTGCATCTTTTATAGAGCTCCCTGAATCCCATTTCATAGAGATCCCCGCAGATGCGGTTGATTATTTGCGGATTTCTTCTAATGGCGTCTTTTGATTTTCGTAAGAAGGGAATATAACTGTCTTTTACAGGAAACAGGTCTAAATCCAACAGAGAGGCTATTAGATTGAAATTATCTCTCTCGTTAAAGTACATTTCAACGCGATACATGATTCTTTCGTCTATTTTGCGTACATTTTCGTGTACCACAGGATAGACTGTGTACAAATCATCTAGATAGGGGCGGTTTGCTGCGTAGTCGATGCTTTTTTGTGTCCATGGATTGGCTGCTCGTAAAATGGCGGGCATTTTATTTGACTCCTTACTGAAAGTGAACGAGTCACTCTCGCAAGTGCCAAAACGCACGACATTTCAAAGAACAAAACTCGCAATATGAGTCAAGAGATTGCTTCGCCTTTACAGGTTTGCAACGGTATGACCAATATAACCCGAGCGAATATTATTCACTCAGGATACACTTCACCCATGTATTACATAGGCGTTGGCGAGTATAAGTCTTATTCTTTGTATCAGAAATTGTCGAGATTTCTAGCTAAGAACAAGAGTTAAACTCCGGTACGAGTTCACCCTTATTCAGCAATCAACCCAATTTTTTTGAATAAAAAAGGCGTGGAGTTGAATGTATTTACCAGCTAGAGGCTCTCGACTGCCCGATACAAATAAACACAAACAACTCACGCCCCAATAAAGGTCGCGTAACTAAAAGGCAAATACAATTTGCCTATAGCAAAACGATACGGCAACAGAATTGCCGCAGACGTGAGCGTTCGTCCTATCCTCTATATCTGGAAACTGTCGAGATTTCTAGCTGAGAATAAGAGAAAACTCTATTTTCAAGAATAAATATATAATTTTTTTGGGGAAAAGAAAGCCCGCTTGCACGGGCATGACAAAAAAGCAACAATCTGACTTAAAGGCTCCGTCCTTCCTAGTCAGACGTTCTCGTAATGGCCTTTGCACGAGAGAATGTCGATAAATTCGTCGTTGATTCGATAAATCAGACGGTTTGCGTCGTCGATTCTGCGGCTCCAAAATCCGCTCAAGTTGCCTTTAAGCGCCTCGGGTTTACCAAGACCTTCAAAATTGCTGCGCTCGATATTTTTTAATAGTTGATTAACTTTTTTTAGAGTCTTTTTGTCCTGAAGTTGCCAAGTTTCAATTTTTATCAAAAAAAATGTATTGCTTTTGTACGCACAAAAATGTATATTGGGTGGCATGAACAAGACTGCAAATTTATACGCTCGCATAGAGCCCGACGTCAAGGAACAAGCCGAAAACGTCCTGGAAACCCTCGGCATATCCGTTTCCAGCGCCATCAACATGTTCTATAAACAGATTATTCTGCAACAGGGTATTCCCTTTGACGTGAAAATACCCAAGGCTCCCGAAAACTCCGCCAAATGGTCTAAAGAGCGCCTCGATGCGGAACTCGAGAAAGGCTACAATGACATGCTGAAAGGTCGCACCCGCCCAGCCGCGATGGTCCTTTCCGATGTCAAGAAAAAATACAAGGTATGAATTTCGAAGTCCATTTTTCTTCCGCAGCACAGGATGATATCGATCAAATCTTTGACTATATCAGCGTAGCACTTTGTTCGCCTATCGCGGCAAAGAATCTAATGGGAAAAATTCAGGAATCGGTGAATACATTGTCCGATTTTCCAGAAGCTTTCGCCTTATGTCAAGACGAACCCTGGATTTTACGTGAAGTTCGATCGATGTCAGTGGACAATTACCGACTGTTTTACCATGTCGACCATAACAAACGAATCGTCGTTATATTGCGCGTCTTTTATTGCAGACAGGAAACAAAATAGCCTTCAACGTTACCAATAGATATGATTGCTCACATCTATGATTGCTCACATCTAATAAAATAGGCGGGTTTTTAAGGAATCCGTGAATCTTCCAGCCCTGCCTGCACCATGTATTTTTGTGCGAATGCGTTTGCCTCGTCGTCCTTTTGCTGGTTCTTGTTGCCGTAATAGACGTTCTTGATGAAGATGTCCTTCTTGCCGTGGAGCACGATGTGCCCGAGCTCATGGAAGAACGTGAACCAGAACGCGTTGCGGTCCTTGAAACGGTCGTGCAGCTGGATGACGGGGATGTCCTTGTACCAGCGGGCCATGCCATGAATCGGCGCCGACTTGAAGTTCTGCGCGTAGAGCACCTTGATTCCGAGCTTTGCTCCCAGTTCCTGCAACTTGTGCATGCCGTCGTCAATGAAATCTTCGCCCACCTTCGGCTTGGGCAAGGCCTTCTTGTGGCGTAAATCTTCCCACGCGGCAACATCGTTTTTGGCCAGTTCCACAAATTGCGGCATCGCCTTCTTGATGGCGGAACGCACTTTCTTGTCGTTCTGCTTTTCCATCTTGATTTCGTCGGCGAGGATTTCGCCACGGCGCATCCACACGGAGGCCGCATACGGGTCTTCAGTTTCGGCTAGCGAAATGCGGAAGGCCACCTTCAGGCGGTTTTTGTAATAGTAATTTTCCCACGCCTTGGGGCTAGCCACCCCGAAGAACTTGAGGATGGGCGTCACGCCGTCTTCTTTGTTGTTGAAGTCCTTTATCCATGTGCGCGGATTGAGTTCAGCGATAGGGAAGAACTTGCGCCAAACAACACTTTTCTTGAGGGATTTCTTGATTTTTTCTCGCCAGAGATCCCGTTCGTACTGCTTTTGTGCTTCTAGCCAAAAATACTGCGGAATTCCTGTCCCAAATTCAAGGCTGTAGGCCATTTCTACCGTCACCCTGCACTTGGCTTTGAGCAATTCGTTCACCGTCTTGGGGGTGTAGCCGATTCGGGCGGCGAAATCGTTAACATCCACATTCATTTCTTGAAGTTTTTCTTCAAGAATTTCTCCAGGGGACGTTGCCCCCCACAAAATGAGTTCTTTTTCTTCGGCCATGTTATTCCTCTCTATTTATGATAATCTACAATTTCTACGACTTCGGCTTCGGTAACTTCCGCCCAAATAACAACCTTGTTCGGTTCTGCGCCCCAAATAATCAATCGGTATGGCTGATCAAGGTCGCATGCCCATTGTCCTTTTCGGTTGCCCACAAGTCAACTTTCAAGAAACCTCCGCCGTTAATCAAAAATCCTATTTTTTAATATAATAAAAATTTTTAAGAAACGCAAGGGGTTTCTTATTTTTACAAAAATAGGGTCGATTTTATTGATAACTGAAGGGGGAGGGGTCCCGCACCACCTAAAGGGGGGAATGTACACTAAGGCCTAAAGGCCAAGTGTCCAAAGGTCGCTTCAGCCACGGCTCTGCCTGCACCGCACGCGAACAAGGGCTCGGCCTTCGGCATGAGCCTTCTAGTTTTACAAATCTGACAAGTCCAGTCGCGGCATTGTCGGCAATGGCGTGGCGGTTTCGTTTAAGAACATAATCATGTAGATGGGGAAATAGGTGATGTTTCCCCGGACAGAGACGTTTGTGTTTGCGAATACGAAAGCCTGAGGAATGTCGTAATTTTTTATTTGCAGCACGTTATTCAAGGCGGAATGCTTGGTGTAGTCCTTGCCGCTCTTGACTTCGATGGGGAGGCACTTGCCCTCGTATTCGATGATAAAGTCGAGTTCACCGAGTTTCTTGCTGTTGAAATAATAGCCGTCGTAACCATGGGTGTGCAGTTCCTGGGCGACCGCATTTTCGAAAATGGCACCGCAGTTCATATCGTGTCCGCCCTGTAGCAGCTGCATCTGCGAAGCCCGCCCGTAGCTTGTTGTCAATAGCCCCACATCCGAAAGGAACAGCTTGAACAAATTGTTCTGCTTGTTGATCTTTAAAGGGACTACGGGTTCTGTCGTATTGAAAGTCGGTATTGCGACGCCCGCGTCAATGAGCCAGTTGAAACTGTTCTCGTAACGGCCGAACTTCTGCTTGGCTCCCAGGTCGGCGAACATGTAACGCTTGTTCTTGGAGTTCAATTCGGAAGGAATCAAGTCGTAAGTGTTTATCAGGTGAAGTTTGCGTTCCTTCTCGTATTTTGAAAAATCCCACTTGTACTGTTTGAGAATGTCCTTGTGGATTCGCGTGACTGCGTTCAGGTCGTTCGAATCAACGAACTTCTGCACGGCGGCTGGCATACCCCCGACAATCAGGTAGGTATAGAAGGCGTCTAAAAATTTGTTGTGGACAAATTCATCAACTGGGGTCTTGGCGGTAAAGTTTTCTCGCAGCCGAGCCAAAGCGTCAGCAGGAATCTTCTGTGCAATAAGGAATTCCTCGAAATCCATCGGGCACATCTCGACGATTGGCAAGTAGCCCACCGGAGCCGAACGAAGGTCTGATAGTTCTACGCCCAGGAGCGAGCCGCTGAGGACATACCGGAACGAGCCATCCTCCACAAGAAATTTTATGGCGGTCAGGATTTCCTTGTATTCTTGCACCTCGTCCAGAAAGATGATTGTATTCCCCTTGGTGAGTTCCTTCCGCGTGGCAAACTGGAGTCGTGTAAAGAATGCCGAAAAATCCTTGTTCTTGGCGGATTCGAGTACCCCCAGCAGTTCGGGACTCTTCAAGAAGTTGATTTCGACGAAATTTTGACTATTTGACTCAAGAACATGCCTTATAAGGAATGTTTTCCCCGTCTGGCGGGCTCCCGTCAGTAAAATGGCTTTTTTATCGCTTTTTAGCCAATTTTTAATCAAAATTTCATTCTTACGGTATAGCATTTGTTACCTTTTTCTATAAAAAATAATCAAAAAATTTACCTTTTCCAATAAAAATTATTAAAAAAATTGACTTTTTTTTATTATACTTAAAATATGGCGAAACCCTTCAGCAAATACCTTGGAAAAATTGCTCTGATGGCTGCAGTGGCACTGTTTGTCGCCTGTGGCGATGATTCGAGCGGCTCCGGACCCGAGAATACAGAAAGCAGCGCCGTTGAAGAGTCGAGTTCGTCGGCAGACATTTTTTCAAGTAGTTCGTCATGGATTGCCACGAACTCTTCGAGTTCTCGCAATGACGAGAAAGACACATTCTCGGTTCCTTCTGCAGACACTACCAAAATCACCTACGCGCTCAGGCCTTTCGCTGGGCCGCTTTCTAACCCGCACAAGGGCTTCACGGTGCCGACGGGTGGCGCGTGGACTTTTGTCCCGGAATTTGAATACGGTCCTTACGGTTCCCTGAACAACAGGGCGTGGGACCTGGTCTCGTATGGTTCCGGCTACCAGCAGTGGAACAAGCTGAACCCCGCAAAGGGCGTTTATGACTGGACGGAACTGGAAAAACTGCTGAACGCACTTGCCGAGCACAATATGACTTACGCCCTGCGCGTGCTGCCGTACACGCCTTCGTTTATCAAGAGCGACTTCCCGCCCCAAGAGGATTACGACTGGACTCCGCCCTTTGTCTATGAGATGGGCGCGAAAAAAATCCAGATTGACTTGCGGGGGACGGATTTCCATGCGTATGCTCCCGTCTGGGATGACCCGATTTATTTGCAAGCGGCGAAGGATTTCGCGAAGGCCCTGGCCGAAAAATACGACGGCGACCCGCGTATCGAATACATCGATGTCCGCACCTTTGGCGAATGGGGCGAATGGCACACCTCGCACATGTTGGGGAGCGTGATGCCCGCCGACTCGGTGCTGAAGGACATGCTGGACTATTATGCGTCCGTGTTCAAGAAGACCCAGCTGGTGCTGCCTTCTAACGGTTTTGGCGATGTCTATACGCATGCACTCGACCTCGGCATTACCAAGCGCGACGACGGGTTCATCGGCATTCCCGGCAGGCCCGATACCTTGCTGCGGGCGTACAATGCGAACCTCCCGACCATCGCCGAGAATATCGCCGGTTACAGGACGATGCTGGCCAATGACGACCTGATTCCCGGAGGCACCCAGAAGTGGACTGCGGAACGCTGGGTGGATGCGATTACCACGGCGCACCTGACTTACTACGTTCTGGACCAGGATAACGACTGCGGTTACTATTTCTACAAGGACAACAAGGCGCTGGCGGATTCCATGAGCAAGGTCATCGGCTACAACTTTACCGTGACGCAAGCGGAACTGGTGACTGTCGCGACACCTGCCTCCGGAAACGCCACCGATATCACAAGTATGCTGAACGTTACCGTTAAGAACACCGGCGTGGCGCCCTGTTTCTTCGATATCTACATGGTGGCGGAATTTGTCGATAGTACGGGCAAGGCCCTCGCACAAATTGGCGTGCCCCTCCTCATTCCCAAGGGGACCTTCAAGGACGGTAGTTCGCAGATTTTCTTCTTTAAGACACCTGGTGTGGCGAATGTTGTAACCCAGCCGGGCGTTTCCGTGGCACTTTCCCTCTACGAAAGTGAAGATGCTTTCAAGAACGGCGAGAATCCGACTGTTCGCTTCGATAACGAAGGCCTTCAGGAAAATAATAAGCTACTATTGAAATCCCGATAACGCACGCTTCTATGTCTCTTCTGCTAGCATTAATATTCCTGGCGCTTTTCATCAGTGCGATTGTCCGTGGGCAGTTCTCTTACGGCAAGGCGGATTACAGTTTCCGCGAGCATCCGGTGCAGTTCGTAATCGTGCTTGTGTTCATTTTGGGCGTGTCAGCGCTTTGCTTTTACCGATTCCTTGTGGAAATGGAATTCTTGCGGTAAATTTCTACATTTGGGCGCGCTATGCTCCAAAAGAAATCCCTGATCGTGTTTGACCTGGACGGCACGCTGTTCAATACCCTCGGCGACCTTGCCGTGGCGGTGAATTTTGCACTGCACCACTTTGGCTTGCCGGAACATGACGAACAGCGGGTGCGGACTTTTATCGGGAACGGCTCTATGAAGTTGATCGAGCGTAGTATGAGGGAGGCCGCTCTCCCTGAAAATGTTGCTCGCACGGGCGTTACAGTCGAAATGGTTCACAAGGTCTATTCGGATTTTTACTGGGAACACTGCACCGAGCGCACGCTTCCGAATCCGGGCGTTGTCGAATTCCTGCGTAATACGACTGCCCGCGTGGCCATGCTTACCAACAAGCCGGAGCGCCCGACATTCAAGCTGCTGGAACATTTCCACCTTCGCGACCGCTTTGAATTCGTGCTCTGCGGTGACACTACGCCCGAACGCAAACCCAGCCCCGCGGGCTTGTTGAAAATTATGGAATCCGCAGGGGTTTCTCCCGCCGAAACCGTGATGGTGGGTGACGACCAGCCCGACATCCTGGCTGCCCGCAACGCCGGAGTCGACTGCATTACGCTCCTCTGCGGGTTCGGAAAGCCGGTGAACCTGCTCCCGCTTGCCCCGGAGAATGTGGTCGAAAGCTACGCCGAAATGTGCGAATTACTTTGTTCTTTAACGCGCTGACGCTCTTGTTTTGGGGCGCGCCTTCGCACAGCCTTGTAAAAAATTGTATAGTTGTGCTTGGTATGCTTTATAAGTTTTTACGCCTCATGACATTCGTATTGGTGATGGCTCTCGGCCTTGTCGCCTGTAGCAATTCTTATAGTTTCTTTGCGGATGTTTCGGAAGAAAATTCCTCGTCAGAAACCTTTTCGAGTTCATCGATTGCAGCCTCGTCAAGTTCGTCGTGGACCCTATCGTCTGACGACTCCAGGGTGACATCTTCCAGTTCCTCAAGTTCCTTAGATTCCTCAGGAATTGTCTCAGTTACGGTGCTTGTGACGGATACCTTCGAGGTGTTTGCCTTTGGGTCGTTGAATATCGATATTGTCGCGGATTCGTTCTTGACCAAGTTCGATTACGGCGATGTTGTTTCGGTGATGGTGCCTGGTTACGATACGCTGGACGTTCCCGTGGTTGCGAGCTATGGCGATGTGTTTCCGGGCGAATTCTTTTTGTATGTTACCTCGGGATTGAATTATCTCAAGCTTGAAGCCCGTTATGGACAGATGGCGGAGGTCATTGGTCTCGGGCGTGGTGCAGAATTCCCGATAGAAGTTACCATCCGGATGAAGGAGAAGGGCGGATATGCGGAACATCTGGGAAACTTGAACTCACTTGCAATTTCCTATTCCGTTGAGGCGTATCCGGAGCTTTCCGTCGCGGACTTTGCGAATTTCAGGATGGTGCGTACGACGGGAATGGGCGAGGGTCGGCTTTACCGCTCGTCGAGCCCGGTGGACCCCTCGATTGGGCGCAACAAGTATGCGGATTCACTTGCGGCGGTCGCGGGAGTCAAGACCTTCGTGAATCTTGCTAATAGCGAGGAATATGCGGAATCGTACAACGGCTTTGCGCAGTCCTATTATGCGACGCAGAACGTTGTTTACCTTGATGTGCTGCCGGGCTTTGCGAACACGCCGTTCAAGGAGGGCTTCGTGAAGGGGCTCCGCTACATGGTAGAACATGATGGCCCGTACCTATGGCACTGCACGTACGGCATGGACCGCACCGGGTACACGATTGCCGTGCTAGAGGCCCTGATGGGAGCGACCGCCGAAGAAATTAAGGCGGATTACGCTGCGACGCACAAGAATTTCTACAGCGTGAGTGGCGGCAGGCAGGTCGCCTTGACCGCGAAGCAGGCGGAACTCATTCAGGCGATAATCGTGAGGCTCATGCGGAATGCGTATAAGGTGGAGGGAGTCGACATCTCGGATTTCGAGAATGCTGATTTGGCGGCCGCCACCGAGAAGTACCTGCTCTCGCTTGGCTTGGAACAGCATGAAATTGATTCGCTCAGGGCGCGACTGAAATAAGAATGTTTTCGGGATGGAATTCCTTCGCAGACAATGGCCCGCATAGATTGTGTTTTGCTATATTCTTGCCTATGATTTCAAGATTTTTTAAACCGGCATTCATCGCGGCGCTTGCTTTTGCCGCGGCCTCCTTTGCCGACGAGGCCATCCGCTTTGTTCCCGAGGTTTTCCCGATGGGCGAGGTTGCTCAGGGCGACCAGAAACACTACGTGCTGCAGGGCGCGAACACCACAGGTGCAGAGATCGTGCTCGAAAACGTGTTCGGGCAGGGCATCGGCATGTCGAATTTCAAGTTCCCGCAGAAAATTGCCCCGAATGCGACCGTCACCATCGAGTTCGATATGGACTTCGCTGGCATGGAAGGGAAAATTGACCCGACGGTCGTGCTTGTTGCCGCCGGCGGTAAGCCCTATACGGCGAACCTTTCGGGCGTGGTGAAGGCTCCCGTGTTTTTCGGCGAGAAACTGTTCGATGCTGGTTTCTACAAGGCGGGCGAAAAGCGCGAATGGACGTTCTACGTGTGGGAGACCGACAAGAAGGCTCGCCCCGACATTGAACTTTCGCCCGAATCGGCGAAGCAGTTCGCGATGAAGTCAAAACCCGTGATGCTCAATGTCGACAAGCTCGACAAGATCAAGGAAGGCGGTAAGGTTCCCGGAATCAAGGTGACTCTCTCGACGAAGGGGCTTACCCGCGAGGGCTGGGAATTAAAGCAGAAGAGCATCCGGAAGATAGTCTCCTTCAAGAGCAAGAAGTACCCGAAGGCGACTCCGGAAGTGCTCATCGTCGGCTACTGGAACGAGTAGTCCGGCCCCGAAATGGCGAAAATTTTGCCTTTTTCGGGCTTTTGCCTTGAAAAATGCCCCGAGTTTAACTAACTTTGGCATACTCTTACGAGAGACCTCGGGATGTAGCTCAGCCTGGTAGAGCGCTTGAATGGGGTTCAAGAGGTCGCTGATTCGAATTCAGTCATCCCGATAGAAAACGCCGCTGTTTCAGCGGCGCTTTTCTTTTTACTGATCCGCGCGGTTCTTTAACCAGCAGTTCGACCAGCAGTTCAACCGCGGCCCTACGACTCCGGTTTCCAGACAATCACCTTGTTGCGCCCGGTTTCCTTGCCTTCATAGAGCGCGCGGTCCGCCATCTGGATGCTCTTGTCCGCCCCGAGCGCGTGGTCGTATCGCGCGACGCCGAGCGTGATGGTCACCTTGATGGAAATTTTTCCGAATATGACGGTCGTGTCCTCAATTGTCTTGCGGAAACGCTCGGCGACAATCTTCGCTCCTTCGAGGTCGGTTTCCGGGAGCAGCGTGAGGAATTCCTCCCCGCCGTAACGCGCGAGCACGTCGTACTTGCGTAGCAGGTTGCGGATTGTGGCCGAGACGTGCTTGAGAACCTCGTCGCCGCAGGCATGCCCGTAGGTGTCGTTCACGTTCTTGAAATGGTCTATATCAATGAATATGAAGCAGAAAGGTTTCTTGGAGCGGGTCACGCGCTGTATCTCGTTGTCGATGGTCCGCAACATGTCGCGCCGGTTCGGAAGTCCGGTGAGTTCGTCGGTCCGCGAAATCAGGTCGAGTTTCTTGTTCGCTTCCTCGAGTTCCTTCGTGCGTTCCTGCACTTCCTGTTCAAGCATTTCTCGGTGCGCGTTCAGTTCCGCAATCTGGCGCTTGATGGTGTGGTGCATTATGTTGAAGTGCTTCGCGAGGATTCCTATTTCGTCTTGCCTGTTGCCCACGTCGATATCCGGAGCCTCCATGTCGCCTTCCGAAATCTCGATGGTGTGCTGGACGAATCGCCCCATCGGGAGCACTAGTTTGCGGTAGAGCCAGAAAGAAATGAGCAGTATCGCGATAAGCGCCGTGGCAAGCATGACCTTGCTCACGAGCAGGAGCGAAGCCACCTGTTCGTCGATTTCGGACTTGGGCTGCAGCGACAGCAGGCCGAAATCGTACGAGGCGTCGTACACGTAGTTTGCAAGGTAGGCCCGGTTATCGGAGAGCATGTAGAACTTGATTCCCTTTGTCTCGTCTGCCTTCGGGTCGAACCCCTTGATTCCGATTTCTGCAATCTTGTGAGGCTCGGTAAGCCAGGTTTCCAGGTCGGGGTGGAACAGTATTTCGCCTTCGGAATTGATGACGATGTAGTACCCCTTCTTGCCCACCTTGCTTTCGGAAAGGATTCTCCAGAGCCTCTGCGCCGAGAAACTGGCCACGAGACTCCCGTTGCCCTTCGCGTTGTCCGAGACGACTGTCGCGAAAGCGCGCTTGGGCCGCATGTTGTCCGAGTCACGGTACCAGCCCGAAATAAACGGCCTGTGCGGTGTAATCTTGCTGAAGTCTACGGGATACTTGGTGGGGGCGGACGCAATCATCGCGTTGTCGCAGATGAGGCTGTCGTTGCGGTCGAACAGAGAAACTTTTTCGCCCGATATGAATAGCGGGGAAATGTTGTAGCTCTTGAGGTAGCTGGTTGATATGGCCGGGTCCATGCTCTTGATTTCGGATGCCTTGGCGAGCAGGGTAAGCTGGTTGCCGAACTGGAACAGCTCGTTGTGGAGGGTCGACGACATCTGCTGCAGGTGGATGATGTTGGTCTCGTCGGCGGACTCGAGCGTCATCTGGGTCTGTCGCTTCGCGAAATAGTACGTGCCGCCGATGGTGACGACCGCCATTGTGCTTACCAGGAGCAGCAGGCTCTTGACGATGATGCTCTTGGAGAGTTTTAGGATTTTCTTTTCGCTCATGGTTCTAGTTTAACTTTTTCTCTTGCGCGTGTACGAAAAAAGGAAACTCAGGACTAGTACAAAGAAGAATATAAAGAAGGTCGGGTTGACTCCGTTCCCTTCGGCCTGCTCGGCCTTTTTGTCGGAGGTGTCCCTTGGGGCGCCCTTGTTCATTGCCTTTGCCCAGATTTCCTGGAATTCGGCGTAGGTCGTCGTGCTTGTAGGCGTATAGCCGAGCTGGTTGTTGATGGTATCCGAGTAGCTCTTGAATATCTGGTAGAGCTTCTCCTCGGAGTAGGGGACGGGGAGTTCCAGGTGGTCCCATACGGCGCTGAACATGCAGACGAGCGACTGCTCGACTTCGCCCCATTCGGGGAGTGCCGGATAGGTCTTGCCGGTTTCCAGCTGCGTTACGAGGCTCTTGTACGCTTCGTCTTCGGCCCAGGATGCAAGAACCGCCTTGGATGTGGGTAGGAACCCGATTTGCTTAGTGTAGTCGTCCAGGCTGTTGTCTTCGGTCAGGTAGAGCAACAGCTTGGCTGCTTCCTTGTTCGTGCTTTTTGTGGGAATGGCGAGGTTTGATCCTCCGATAAAGCTCACGCTGCCCGCACTTCCCTTCGGGAAAGGCAGCGCGATTACGCCGTCCGCCCCGATACGCGAATTCGAAAGCCCGCCCTGCGAACTGTGGATGCGCGTCTGCATCATGACTTCTGCCGTACTCACGATGAATGCAAGCTCGCCGTTGTTGAACTGCTGCGCGATTTGCGCGGAGTTCGCCTGCAGCGCGTCGGTAGAGACCAGCGAGTCGATGACGAACGATATGTACTTGGCTATCCCTTCGAGCGTTTGCGGTGCAAGGATGTTCGAGCACCACTTGCCGTTGTTGTCCTTCTTGACAAAGGAGCCGCCGTAACTCCACACCCAGGGGGCGAAGTTGTGGGGAATGTTCCAGTCGCTCTTGCCGGGGAGCGCGTAACCGCGAATCTTTGCACCGTCTTCGAGGATTTCCTTGCCCTCGTTCACCTTGCGGATGGCGTTCGTGAAACCCTTGTAGCTCTCGATGTCGGCGGGCGAAATGCCGTACTTTTCCATGATGCGCTTGTTGCCGAGCACGGGGCGGATGTCTATGAACCACGGAACGGAATAGATGTTCGTGTCGGAATCGATGTGCGACGTGTACCACGAGACGGGCAAGAACCGATTTGAATCAATCTTGTCGAGGTAGGCGTTCAGGGGCTTGATTTCGCCGCGTGCGGCAAAGTACGGGACCCACGTGGACCCGAGCTGCAGTACGTCGGGTGTGCCGTTCCCGGTTTCGAGCATGGTAGAAATGCGGTTCCAGGCTTCTCCCCAGTCGAGCACGGTCACCTTTGTCGGGATACGAGTCTTTTGCGTGAACTTTTCGAGCTGTTGTTCCAGTTTCTCTTGCGGGGTGGCGCCGTTGGGCATAATCCAGATGCTGAGCGTATCGGCGGCGATGGCCGGCGAGAGCGATAAGGCAAGTGCGAGAGCCGTACCTTTAAGGGAAAAATTCATACTCCTATCCTTTTTTTTCGGGAATGCCCCGATAAATGCGTGTACCCTTGTTCAAATTAAATAAAATTTTGTACTTTCTTCGCAAAAAATTCGTAAAAAGGGGAGCGTTTATGCTTGTTGCTTGCGGGATTGCTGAACGGGAAGGGAAGTTGCTTGTGTGCAAAAGGCCTTCGGGCGTGCCTTACGCGGGTGCCTGGGAGTTCCCTTCCGAGGAACTCGCGGAAGGGGAAACTCTTGAAAATTGCGTAAAAACGGCGTTTTTTGACCGTATTTCGGCTGTTTTGGCAGAGAATCGTGCCATTTTCGCGTTCGATTCTGCGTGTGTGTCCGGGTGCCGGCTTTTTACATTCAAGGTAAACTTTTTTGAAACAAAAATGAGCCTAAATGGCTACGAAGATGCCCGTTGGGTGCGAAAAGAGAAACTTTGTAGGCTTCGGCTGCACCCCGACAGTGTGACAATAGTCAAAGAAATTGAAAATTTTTCGTGAAAATTCGTGCAGAAACATATTTTTTATTTATATTTCTGCTCAGTCGTAATTACGATAAAACCAAATCCTTAAGGAGTAAAAAAATGAAAAAAGGTATCGCTGCTCTCGTTTGCGCTGGCATGATCACCCTCACGGGCTGCTATGGCAGCAACGCTTGCTTCGAAAAGCTTCACAAGTGGAACGGCACGCTTGGCAACAAGTGGCTCAACTCCATCGTTCACTTCTTCCTGCAGATCTTCGGTGTGTACTGGATTTGCCTTGGCCTCATCGACGGCCTCGTGCTCAACACCATCGAATTCTGGACTGGCTCCAACCCGCTCGCTGCTGGTGACTCCTACTTCGAACAGGATGCCCAGGGCAACTCCATCGCTGCCGTGAAGAACGCCGATGGCTCCATGAGCGTTGAACTCACCTCTGCTGCTGGCGAAAAGGCTAGCCTCACGCTCCAGCGCGACGAAAACGTTGTCCGCGCTCTCGACGCCGAAGGCAACCTCGTTGCTCAGTACGACATCGCCAAGTAATTTCTACTTCGGAAATGTTTTGGAATCCCTGCCCTTTGCGGCGGGGATTCTTTTTTATAACCGCTCGTTCGTCGTCTTGGGTTGAGAACCTCCGGTTCCTCACTCGCTCCCACCTAAAGGTGGCCATGCCCACATAGGCACTGAAGTGCCAAGTGGTCAAAGGTCGCCAACACGGCACGCTTGCGCCGTGCCGCTTATGGCTCACATTATACCGCTTATTGGCCTGTTTTTTAATAAAAAGTGCAATTTTTGCGTTGTAAACCGCTTTTTTCTTGAATTTTAATGTATTTTGGGGGTATGGCAAGGCGTTTTGCAAAAGTTGGACGCTTGGTTGCGGTATTGCTTACTGCAATCTGTTTCTGCGCGTGCGTCGAAGATGACGTGAATCGCGGGAACGAGGCGCTCCGCATTGGCGACTACGACCGTGCCGTGGCGAACTTCTCGAAGGCGCTCGACATGCAGCCGGCGAATCGCGACGCACGTTACGGCCTTGCGCTGGCCTACTATTCCATTGCCGAAGAGAACGAACGCCTGAAGGTCCCTGTTCTTGAAACCTGGCAGCGCACCGTGAACGAATTCCGCATCCTTTCGCGCGTGGATTCCAGCGGGCGAATCTCCGGAACGTATTCCACGAGCCTGTTCTACCTGGCGCGCGCGACGCTTGCAAGCAACGGGCATGCCGATGTGCTCCCGCTACTCGACAAGTCTATTGCCCTCGATAGCGCGAACTACTTCAGTTACAACCTGAAGGCGCTTGTGCTCGGGAATCTCGGGCGCACCGAGGAAGCAAAGAAGATTTTCGTCTTTATTGTGACGAAGAACCCGAAGTTCGCCTCGGCCTACTTGAACCTGGGCAATATCTACTGGACCGAGGGCGACATAGAATCCGCGTGGGATATATGGTCGATGGGGCACGAGGCGCTGCCCGAAAATGCTGGACTTGCGCACTGGACGACTGTTGCAGAAGATTCACTCAAGGCTCTTGCCATTGCGGGTGAACTATGAGCGTGCTTGCCGGAGTGAACCGTTGTGCATTGTTGCACGAGGGCGGCGAGGCTCAGGTCTACGCGCTTGAATCGGATGGCAAGAAGTATGCGCTCAAGTGGTATGCCGATGGCGTTCAGATTGATTCCCGTGTGGTAGAAGTTCTCCTGCGCGAACGCATTCCGGGCGTCTACCGCCTGATGGAAGCGGGGAAGAAGGCGGGCCGCCACTACCTGGTGTACGAGTTTATCGAAGGCGTTTCGGTTGCGGATCTCGCGAGCAATGCACCTGCGGGCAATCTCCCTGCGGGCGCCTTCGCAGCAAAGGATGGTTGCGTTCCCGCGCCGGTAGCAATTTCGCTTGTACGTAACCTGGCGCAGTCGCTCGCGCAACTTTCAAGAAACGACGTTCACCACGGGGACCTGAGCCCCTCCAACGTGCTCGTGACGGCGGACGCTGCTCCGGTGCTTATCGACTGCGGGATAGTGGGCCCGGGTGCCCTCGCGTATGCCGCGCCCGAACGCATCCAGGGCAAGCCCGCCACGGTAAAGAGCGACATGTACAGCCTGGGGCTATTGCTCTACCGGCTTGTAGCAGGCGAGGACCTGCTGCACTGCGACTGCTTCGATGGCTTTGCGCAGGCCGCGGCGGAAATAGATGCGGTGGATGTGACCGCGCTCCTCTACGGCAAGGGAATGGATGCGGAAATCCTTTCCACACTAGCTCCCTTGTGGAAGGCGACGCTACGTGCCGACCCTGCCGAACGTGCCGAAGATTTCGAGGAACTCGACGAACTGCTTGAGATTGCCTTTGACGCCGCCTCCCGCGGGTCGGTCACTTGGGAAACCATTCGTGATGCCTTTACCAAGAACATTGCCGCGAAAATCGGAACGAATTGTCGCGACGCGGGTGCGGAATGCGGCTTGCCTCCCGAATTTGCAGTGACGAAGCCCACAGGTCACCGCAAATACGCTGTTTTTGCGGGGGTGTTAGGATTTATATTGTTTGTGTTGGTATTGTTTTTCGCGCTTGCTCCCAGGCAACCGTCTATCGATGAAACGGGCGCGAAGATACTTTCCAACTCGAGGTCTCTCGAAGGCGCTACCGGACTGGTCGCGGATTCTTCGGGCGATGCGGGCCGGATTTCGGGCGAGGTGCTGGAATCCCTGCCTGTGCCGGAACAGACCGAATGACGTAATGGAGTAATTAGGTATGAAGACAGAAACGATGCTTGCAACGGAAAAGATGCTGGACGTGGTGAAGACCCTCCTTGACGAGGAACAGCCCGAAAGTCTTTTCTCGAAGATTCTTGAAGTGGCGAAAAGCGTGCTCCGTGCGGATGCCGCTGTGCTGGATATTTCGGGCGAGACGCCCCTCCACTTTTCGAACCCGGAGCAGGTGAGCATTTCTATTTCGGCGGTAAGGCAGGCGAAGAGCGAACGGCGGGCGGTGGTGTGGAACCAGCTCGACGACGATACCGCAGACCTTTCGAAGTCTATTGTGCAGAACCAGCTCACGAGCATCATGGTTTCCCCGTTCCGCACTCCCGATAGCGAATCCGGCTACCTGTACCTGCAGCGCGCCGCACGCGAGGAACCCTTTACCGAAGAAGATAGCGCCCTGTTCGATTCGTTCGTGGCAGTATGCGAAAAGTTTGCCTTTGCCGCCTACGACCGCCTGCGCGACAAGGAATCGCTTGACGTTTTGAAGAACGTTGTACGTAAGGACGGGATTGTCTATTCGAGCAAGGCCATGGCAGACCTTGTCGCCCTGGCCGAAAAGCTTTCCACGCTTCCGCTACCCGTGATTATCCGTGGCGAAACCGGTACGGGCAAGGAAGTGTTTGCACGCTTTATCCATAACCACAGCCCGCGTGCGGAACGCCCGTTTATTGCGGTAAACTGCGGGGCCATTCCCGAGAACCTGATCGAGTCCCTGCTGTTCGGGCATGCGAAGGGCTCGTTCACCGGGGCGATTGATACCCGCAAGGGATTTTTCGAGGAGGCCGACGGCGGCACGATTTTCCTGGACGAGATTGGCGAACTGCCGATGAACATGCAGGTGAAGCTCCTGCGCGTATTGCAGGAGAAGCACATTACCCGCGTGGGCGATAACCGCGAGATTCCGGTGAACGTGCGCGTGATATCTGCGACGCATGTGGACTTGGAAGAGGCCGTGCGTGAAAAACGTTTCCGCGAGGACCTGTACTTCCGCATCCAGGTGATGCCGCTGCAGTTGCCGCCTCTGCGTGAACGCGGACAGGACGTTATTTTGCTTGCAGAAGAATTTATCAAGCGCTACGGTGCCGAGTATGGTCGTGGCAGGTTCAAGATGAGCCGCAATACCGAAAAGGCGCTGCTCGGTTACCACTGGCCGGGCAACGTGCGCGAACTCGAGAACCGCATCCAGAAGGGCCTGGTGCAGGCGGTTCACGGCGTTATACAGCCCAAGGATATCGGGCTCGACGAGGTGCAGAAGGAGGCGAAGGATAGCCCCCGCACGCTCAAGGAAGCCCGCGAGGCGGTGGAGCGCGAGGTCATTGGCCGCGCTCTCCAGGATAGCGGTGCGAACCTCACGCTGGCAGCCACGATTTTGGGCATCGACCGCAAGGTTTTGCGCGAAATCATGGAACGCCTGGGTATAAAAAAGGAAGATTTCAAGAATTAAGGGCCTTAAAAACTAAAAAACGGAACAAAAAGTACTATAGGAGCAAAAAGTCTCGAAATTTTACTTTGGGCGAAAGCGATTTTTATGTATATTAATTGCTAGAAGGCTCGAAACGAGCCGGAAACAAAGCCCGAAGGAAAACTGGCACGGTTTTTGCAGAGTAATGAGTATGAAATTCGCAACTTTCATATCGATTATAGGCCTCATGGCGACGCTGTCGTTCGCCCAGGGCTTTGCAGCGCCGGAATCCAGTGTTCCGACCCCTGCCGAAAGTGCGGAAATTTCTAATCAGACTCCGGACTTAGGCGCTAAAGAAAGCGCAGAATGGCAAAAGATGCGTGCAGAACGCAAACAGGCCCGCGAACAGATCCTTTCCAAGCTGAAGGAAAGGTCCAATGTCGAAAAACAGGGCATTCGCCAAGACGTTTCGAAAAAACGGAACGAAAAATCTCGCTTTGAGGGAAAACCGCAAAAGAATGAACCTCGCGAGCGTCAACCGTTTTACGATAGACCCGATTCTCCGAATATGAATCCGATGCGAGGTAACACTCCGCCTGTACTGCCGCCCCCCTGGTGGTGGCAGCCTCAGCCGGTTCCACCTCAGCCGTAATGCGGTCCCTGACATTATTCCTCGTGTTGTTAGCGTCTGCGCTCTTTGCGCAGACGCAACAAGACATTTATAGGCAGGCACTTGAAGCCGAAGAGGCGGGGGACGTTTCCAAGTCTATTGAATTGTTTGAGAAGGCCCGCGATGCGGGTGGCGAGTACACCGAAGAAATCAACGAGATTCTGGCAGAATACTACGAGGCCCTGGGGGGCGATGCGGATACTTCGGAGGTGTCTTTCCGTTTCTTGGGCAACTTGGGCTTTTACGGTCTGCACTATGCCGAATATGGTTCTACAAAAGACGTTTCCGAAAATGGCGGCGACTTGTTCGCCTCGGTGAGCGGGTACCTGGATTTTTCTACGGGCAACTGGATTCATTCCATTGGCGTTGCGTTTGTTTCGGATTGGTTTGTGACGAACGAAGACATGCCCGTGCTCGATACAAACGACTGGACGATGGCTCCGGGGCTGGAGTATTCGCTTGTCGGGCTGCGCCTGCTCCTGGATATCGGGGTGGATTTCAATATTACGAGCGAAGGGGATTTCAATCCGGCGGGTTACGGCTGGGTGGAATTTGACATCGCACGGTATTCGTCGCAACGCTTTGGTGTAGCGGGATCCATTTACTACAGGAAGGATGGCCCGGCGACTGCGGGATTGTTTGGTTCCTGGCACCGTTCCGGAAACCAGGGGCTGAACGGCTCTGCCTACCTAGGGGCGAAATACGAGGCCGACTACCTTCTCGACATTCTGGACTATGTCGGTAGCTCGCAAGAAGATTGTGAACGCGATGCGTGGGGCAACTGCATCGACCAGACTTTCCCGACAATAAATTTTGAAGAGGTCGTGGCGAAGTGCGTGGCCGAAAACGGGGATTCGCTTTGCTGGGATCCGAACGTTTTCCAGCCGTATATCGATGCAGCGTATGCCGAACTGGACCAAACGGAAGACTTGTCTTTTGACAGGTACTGGAGCCGCTGGATAGGCCCATCGTTTCAGTTGAGGCTTTCGTACGTGTTCAAGACGAAGATTTCCGTAGAGACGAAGTTTGACTTGTTCTATGCGTTCCTGGTGGATGGAGCCTCTGCGGAATACGAAAAGATGGGGAAGTTCTCGGGGAAGTGGGGGCTCGTGTTCAACTGGAACCCGAACTGGCTCACGCTTTATTTGGGGGCGGAGCAGACGTACTTGCGGTACGTGTTGCCGAATTCGCTCAAGGACTATTTCCCCGAGACTTGCCTGCTGACCTCGCTTAAGGCGGGAGTAAAAGTAGAGTTCTAAGAGAATAAACTTCGGCAAACGGAGTTTGCCTCGCGCATACGCAAGCGTATGCGGTTATAGATGCAGGAAAGTGAGGGACGAAAAGAGGCCGGTTTATACCGGCCTCTTTTGCGTGGAGATAGTGGGAGTCGAACCCATGACCTACAGATTGCGAACCTGTCGCTCTACCAACTGAGCTATATCCCCGATTGTGTGCCAAATATATTTTTTCTTGCCTGATTCGTCAAGCGAAAACGGGGATAAAGCACAAATTTTTTGCCCTGGGGGAGGCTCGACCTTGCGTGGAGGTTCAGTCGCCTTCTAGTGCGTTACAGCAGGACTATTTCGCGTTCGAGGGTAATCCCGAACTTGTCGCGGACAGCCCGCTGCATGAGTTCTGCAAGTGCGGAAATATCCTTTGCGGTTGCTCCGCCTGCGTTCACGATGAAGTTCGCGTGTAGCGTGCTGACTTCGGCGCCGCCGATGCGTGTGCCCTTGAGGCCTGCCGCCTCGATGTAGTAGCCGGGGGCGATTTGTGTAGGCGTGTCTGCGGCGCCTTGCGCGAGCCTCTTGAAGGTGGAACCCGCGTTGGGCATGTTGAGAGGCTGTGTCGCCTTGCGTTTTGCCATGCATTCGGCAAGCTCGGCCTCGAGGCGCGCGACGGTTTGCTCCTGCGATTCACCTGTGGGATTGTCGCCCGCGGTGGCGGGGTCGAACGCGAACGTCGCCGAAAGGATTGTTTCTGCAGAACCGTTCCCGGCAAGTTCCTGGAATAAACTGTGCCTGTACCCGAAGGCGCATTCGCCTGCGGTACGCACGCGCGTGTTGCCTGCGGTATCGAGGCTTGTGACCTGCGTGCAACAAGTCCCGATTTCTTGCCCGTATGCGCCCGCGTTCATGTAGATGGCGCCCCCGAGGGTCCCGGGGATTCCCGCGAGCTTGTGGATACCGGAAAGCCCCTGCTTGAGAGTCGCGCGGGCGAATTTCCCGAGCGGGCACCCTGCACCGACCCGGTAGGTTCTGCCGTCTGGCGAATCGATGGCCGAAAATTCCCCCGCAAGCGTTATTATAACGCCGGCATATCCCTCGTCACTTACGAGGACGTTCGTGCCGTTCCCGAGAATAAAGTGGGGCATATTGCCCCTGCGGGCAAGCGCGAGCGCCTCTTGCAGGTCGGCTACACATTCCGCCTTCACGTAGTAACGAGCGGGCCCGCCCACGCGGAATGAGGTGTGTTTGCTCATCGGTTCGTTTTCAAGAACGTGCATGCCGTAAATATAGTTACTATTATTCCTGCAAATGACCAGCGAAGAACTGAAACAATTCAAGGCGTCGCTTTCCATTACCTCGGTTGCCGGGGCTCTGGGCATCGATGTCGAGCGGGGCAGGTTCCACTGCTTTTGCCCGCAACGGCATGCGAACGGCGACCGTACGCCTTCGGTCTCGATATCCGAGGACCGCGGGCTGTTCCGTTGCTGGGTGTGCGATGATATCCGTGGCGACGTGTTTGACCTGGTGCAACTGTACAGGGGCTGCTCCTTTATGGAGGCGCTCGACTGGCTCAAGGAAACCTACCCGTTCCTGTTGCCCGGTGGAAAAAGGGCACAGGAAGGTTCCCCGAAAAAACGCACGGTGCAGGCGGCGAATGCGGTAGAGCGCAGTTCCCGCGTTCAGGAATCCCGTGGGCAGGAATCTCGCGAAGAAGACTTGCAGCCGCTCCTGGAAGAAAAGCCCAAGGAACTCATTCCCGAGGACGAACGCAAGAAGGTGGTGCTCTCGTTTTTAAAGATGCTTGCGCCGGTGGACGGTACGCCCGCGGCGGCCTACCTCATGAAGCGTCGCATATACAAGCCTGTGTGGGATAGGATGCTCCTCCGGACCATTACCGACTACAATGCGCTGAACCGTCAGCTCAAGGAAACCTACAGTCTGGAAGTGCTCCAGTACGTAGGGCTGTTCAATGAGAAGGGTAACCTGCGCTATTACAAGCATCCGCTGATTTTCCCGTACCTCGATACGCTCCGTAGGGCTTCGCATTTCCAGGCGCGCGCCGTCGATTCGAGCGTCGAGCCCAAGGAACTTCACCTGAAAGGCTCAATCCCGTTCCCGTACAACATGTCTGCGCTCGACCAGAAGCGTGGCTGGATTTACCTGTGCGAGGGCGTTATCGACACGCTCACGATGCTGCAGCAGGGTCTGCAGGCGGTAGGCATTCCCGGCGTCCGCAGTTTCAAGGTGCAGTGGCTCCCGCTGTTCAAGGAAAAGAACGTGGTGCTGTGTCTCGATCACGACGAAGCGGGCCGCAAGGGCATGGAATACCTGCAGCAGGTGTTTGGGAATGCGGGAATCCGCACGATTATCCTGGGCGATGGACTCGAGAACATTCCTGCGAACATGAAAGAAGGCGAAGATGTGAATGAGTGGTTCGGCGGGAAAAAGTAATTTATCTATATTGTAAAGACCATGCTCCAGAAGATTTCGATTGTCGCCCGTATATTTGTTGTTGTATTGTTTATCTATTCGGTACTGTTCTCGATTGTGGGGACGGTATTCGTCATCAAGGCGCATTCCTATATATTCGGGGCGATAGACGAAATCCATGCGATGCGCGAGTCTGAACCGCAGATGAGCAAGTTCATGCTCGACCTTGTGGATTCGAACCCGAAGGTGCAAATCAAGCACAGCTTTGTCCCGCTGGATTCCATCAGCAAAAAGTTGCAGCATGCGGTCATTGCCGTAGAGGACCCGAGTTTCTACTACCATCCGGGAATCGATATCCGGAGCATCGTTACCGCAGTCGACGCGAATGTAACTTCGGGCAAGTTGCGCTACGGGGGCTCGACCATCACGCAGCAGCTCGCGAAGAACCTCTTCCTTACGGGCGAACGCACGTGGGAACGCAAGGTGCGCGAACTGGGGTACGCGTTCCTGATGGAATACGATCTCGGGAAAAAGCGCATTCTGGAACTGTACCTGAATTACGCCCAGTGGGGCAAGGATATTTTCGGGTGCGAGGCGGCGAGCGAGGCTTATTACGGCGTGCACTGCTCGCAACTCGATAGCACGCAGGCGCTGAACCTCGCGGCAATGCTTGTAGCGCCCTGCAAGTACAAGCCCGAATCGGAAGATTCCACGATGGTCCGCAGGCGTAGCGTCATCCACCAGAATATCCGCTACGTGAAGGAACCCGAAACCGAAAAGCGGTAACGGTTGCTTAACCGAGTACCCGCCGGATTTCAGCCTCGTCGGTAAATCCCCTTTCCGCTAGTTTGTCTGCATATTCGTGCAATGAACCCTGCACGAACGTTCCGTCGGGCCGGAGCAATTCGACTGCGGCGATTCGCCCTTTGTATCCGCCGGGCGACTTCTTGCGCAACAGCCTCTGGGCGGCAATCCCGAGAACGGATTCCCGGATGGCTTCGGGCAATACGCCCAAGTCGCGTAGCCTGTCGATAGCCGCCTTCGCGCTATTCGTATGGAGCGTAGAAAGCACGAGGTGGCCCGTCTCCGCTGCCTGTATGGCGATTCGCGCGGTTTCCTCGTCACGGATTTCCCCGATGAGGATAACGTCCGGGTCCTGGCGCAGTATCGACCGCATGGCGGTCGCGAATGTGAAACCGCACTTCGCGTTCACCTGCACCTGGTTCGCCCCCTTCAGTGGGTATTCTACCGGGTCCTCGATGGTCGTCACGTTCACCTGCCGGTGCAGTATCTCGCGGAGCCCTGCGTAGAGCGTGGTGGTTTTCCCGCTTCCCGTGGGCCCGGTAATCAGGAATAGTCCCTGCGGCTTGTTGAATATCTCGCGGAAGGCGTGCAGGATTTCGCCTGTAAAATCGAGGTTGTCGAGCGTCTGCCCGCTATCCTGCGATTGCAGCAGGCGGAGTACACATTTTTCGCCCGCCTGTATGGGGAGCGTGCTCAGTCGTATATTCACGTTCTGGTAGATTCCCTGGAATGTGAAGCTCCCGTCGTGGGGGAGCCGCCTTTCGGTAATGTCTACGTTTGCGAGTAGCTTGAGCCGGATAAGCACGGGTTCGGCGAGCCATCCCGGCAGTTCGCGGTAGTCCTCGAGCATTCCGTCGATGCGGAACCGCACGCGGAACGTATTTTCACCGGGTTCCAGGTGGATGTCCGACGCCTTCAGTTCCTGCGCCTTCTCGATAAGCGAATCCACCAGGTTGATGATGGGCTCCGATTCCCAACTATTGCTCTTGATGCCTCCGGGTTTTGGTGCCTCGGGAATGCTTATGCAGTCCGCGGCCCCGCATGCCGCCTGCTTGATCATCTGGCGGATTTCCTTTTCGCTGTGCTGTTCGGGTATAACCCGGCACCCCGATTCTATGCGGATGCGCTCGAGCGCAAGTTCATCGTATATGTCTGGAACCGCCACGCGATATATGCCTGCCTCGCGTGACACTCCCCAATAAATAAGTGGTGTCATGGGGGAGAATGTACAAAAATATACTGCGAAAGACCAATAATACGTTTTGCCTTGCGTCATGCCGCAGCGCCAAAGGCGCAAGGGCATCTATGGACGTTTTTGTCGTTACGCTATTGCGGTGTGACGGTGTAGCGAATAAAAAAATCCCCCGCCTAAAGGCAGGGGAATTATAACAAGGAGATGAAAGCCTTATGCCGTCGCGTGCTTGTTCATCTTTTTCTTGATCTTGTTCGCGCCTTTCTTCGCCTTGTGGAAGATGGCGTTCGGGAGCCAGAAGAACGTGGGCACGAGGTACATCGTGAGGATTGCCGACACGAGGAGGCCACCCACGGATGCGATACCCATCGGCTGCGTCATGGCGGCCACGTTACCACCGAGCGCGAATGCGAGCGGGAGCTGTGCCACGATGGACGCAAACGTTGCAAGCACAATCGGCTGGAACTTGTTCTTTGCGGCAGTCATCATTGCCGAACGCCTTCCCATGGCACCGCTTCGCAGCAGCCTGTTCGATTCGTCAAGCAATAGAATAGCGTTGTTCACCACCACACCGATAAGCATCACTATGGCCATGAGGGCAATCATCGAGAGCGCCTTGCCGGTAAACACGAGGGCGAGGAGCACGCCGATGGCGCCCATCGGGATGGTCATCATGATAATGAACGGCTGTGCGAAACTTTCGAGGAGCGCGATAAGCAGGATGTAGGTGAGGAGGATAGCCATAACGATAGCCACCTTGAATTCCGCCACCATGTCGTTCTGCATGTCGGCCTGTGCACCGAAACTGAAGGTAATGCCTTCGGGAAGTTCGCTCTTCATGCTTTCGGCGAGCGCCCCCACCTTGCCCATGATTTCACCGGTAGTGTGGCCGGGCAAGAGGTTCATGGAAACGTCGACACGGGTACGCTTGCGCTTGCGGTCGATTCGGGTCGGGCCCGCACCGTCTTCGATGTAGAAGAGTTCGCTTGCGTTCAGGTAACCCTTCGGGGTCATAATCGGCAGGTTTTCGATGTCGGTATGGCTCTGGCGGTCCTTTTCCATCATGCGCACGTACACGTCGTATTCTTCACCATCTTCGGTATATTGCCCCGCTTCGTAGCCGCTCACCGCGATGTAGTTGTAGGTGGCGACGGTCTGGAGCGTAACGCCGTAGTCGGCGAGTGCCTGGCGGTTCGGAATGAGGCGAATTTCGGGCTTACCCGCTTCGTAACTCGTCTTGAGGTCAACAATGCCGCTGATGGAATCCTTGATGCGGTCCATAATCAGGTTGGACGCCTTCACGACGGAATCCGCATGCAGGCCGTTCACTTCGAGCACCACGTCGCCCGCGGAGTTATTGTTCATTTCGGAAGCGGAAGCAGACTTGATGGAAATGTAGGCGTCGGGGATGTCGGCGAGGTAGGGGCGCAGGGAATCGACAATCTGGTCGGTGCTGCGGGTACGGCCTTCCCAGTCCTTCAAGAGTTTCACGCGCATCGTTGCCTGGTTGACCGTCGTCATGCCGTTGGAACCACCGACGTTCATGCTGTAGTGCACAATTTCGGGGACGCCCTTGATGCGGCTTTCGATGATTTGAGCAATGCTGTCGGTCGTTTCGATGTTGGTACCCACGGGCATTTCGAGCTTGACGCTGATCATGCCCTGGTCCTGCTTCGGCATAATTTCGACCGTGAGGGCGTTCTTGGCAAGGAAGCCGACGACAGCGATTGTGCCCATGAGAGCGAGGACCTGGAAAATCACGCCCGGAATGGAGAGACAGAACGAAAGCGTCTTGAGGTAGATGAAGCGGACGCCGTTCAGGACCTTCGGGAAGATGCCCAACGCACTTGCGATAATGCCGGGCTTTTCTTCGATGATGTTCCCGAATTCATCCTTCTTCTTGCCCTTGAACAGGTAGGCGGCCATGAGCGGTGTCAGCGTGAAGGTCACGAGGAGCGACACGAACGTGGCGAACACCATGGTAAGGCCGAAGGTACGGAAGAAGATACCGGCGATGGACTTCATGAATGCGATAGGCACGAACACGCAAACGTTGGTGAGTGTCGATGCCATAATGGCGACCATGATTTCGGAGGTACCCTTGTAGGCGGCTTCCTTAGGTTCAAGCCCGAGTTTCAGTTTTTCGTTAATGTTTTCAAGCACCACGATGGAGTTCGTGACAAGCAGGCCCACCGATGAAGAGAGGGCCATCAGGGACATCATGTTGATGCCGAAGCCCGCGAAGTACATGAGGGTAAAAGCACCGATCACGGAGATAGGCATCGTGAGGGCAGCGATAATCATCGTCGAGAACTTGCCGAGGAACAGAAGCAGGAGGCCTGCGGTAAGCGCGATGGCGATGATGATGTTCTGGATAACGTTGTCGATAGATTCGCTCACGGCTTCGGACTTGTCGTACACCAGGTGCAGTTCGAATCCTTCGGGGAGGGTCTTCTGGATTTCGTTCATGCGCTTGATGACGCCTTCGGAAACCTTCACCACGTTCGCGTCGGAACGCTTCTTGATATCGAGCGATACGGAGTTGTGTCCGTTGAAGCGCGATGCGGAAGTGATGGTCTCGATGGTATCCTTCACGACTGCGATTTCGGAGAGCTTGATGACGCCCTTCGCCGTCGGGATATCCATGTTGCGGATTTCGTCGAGGGTCCGGAACTTGCCCGAAGTACGCACGCTCGTGTTCTTGTGCTTGCCGATAACTTCACCGATAGGGAAGTTGACGTTCGACTGCCCGAAGAGCCCCATGATGGTCGCAATATCGACATTGCGGTCGAGCATCTTGTCCTTGTCAATCTCGATGGAAATCTGGCGAGTAGTACCACCGAACACATCGACGCTAGCCACGCCGGAAACTGCGGTAAAGAGCGGCTCAATATCGTCTTCCACCTTCTGGCGGAGTTCCGTGGAGTTGAGCGGTCCGGTGAAAGAGATGGACATGATTGCGGCGCCGTTGATATCGACCTTCGCGATAATCGGGGCCTGCACGGCATCGGGGAAGTTCACCGATGCAAGGTCAATCTTGGAACGCACGTCGTTTGCGGCCACGTCCACGTTGATGCCCATGTTGAACATGGCGACGAGAATGCCGTAGTTCTCAAGGCATATGGACTGCACGTAGTCGATACCGTCAACAAGTTCCACCTGGTCTTCGATGGGCTTGATGATGGTGGACTCGATTTCTTCGGGGTTTGCGCCCTGGTAGATGATGGTTGCGGTGACCACGGGGACGTCGAATTTCGGCATCAGGTCGACCACCATCATGCTGTAGGTGTAGAGACCGAAAACCACCACGGTCAAGATGACCATGAGCATGGTAATCGGTTTGTAGATACTGGCCTTAATCATTCAGCAAAACTCCCTTATTCGACAATCAGGACCTTGTCGCCGTCGCTCATGCGGTTCTGGCCTTCCACCATGACGGTCTCGTTGTCTTCCAGGCCTTCGGTAATCTGGATGTCGTCCTTGGTCTGCACGCCGAGTTTCACAATCTTGCGGCGGGCCTTGCCTTCGTTGTCGACGGTCCACACGGCGTTCACGCCATTGCGGTAGACAATCGCCTCGTTCGGGATAACGATGCCGCTCACTTCGCGGGCATCGAGTTCCGCGGTCACGTACATGCCGGGGAGGAGCTTCTTGTGCTTGTTGTCGAAGGTGACTTCCACCGGGAAGAATCGGGTCTGCGGGTTCGCGGCGAGCGGGATAAGCGTCACCTTGCCCTTGATCTTTTCGCCGGCGACGGTGACCGTTGCGGTAGCGCCCTTCTTGAAGTAACCGATGTCGTTACTCGTGACGTTCAGCTTGAGGATAACCTGGTTGAGCTTCGCGATGGTGCAGAACACGCCACCAAGTCCCGGAGTCTGGCCCACCTTGTAGTTGAGCTCGGTCACCACGCCTGCAGCCGGTGCGAGAATCTTTGTGGCGCGGCGGGCGGTCTCGAGGTTCATCTTGGCAATCTTCAGCTGCATCTCTTGCGTGTCCATGTCCTGCTGGCTGATGCCGCCCTTGGCATGGAGTTCACGCATGCGCTCGGTCGCCTTCTCGAGGAGGGCCACCTGTTCTTGCGCCTGCTGGTACTGCGTGTTGTCGCCGGTAAAGATGTATTCGGCGAGCACCTGGTCTTTTTGCACGGAGGAACCGACCTGCACGTTAATCTTTGCGAGCGGGTCGCTCATCTTGGAGATGGCGTAGGACTGCTGCATGCCTTCGATAGAACCGCTGAACTTGCGGACATCGCTGAGTTTTGCCGCGGTCGCCTTCACGACGCGTGCGGGCTTGCCCTTTTCCTTCTGGATTTCCTCGATGGTAGTGGGCTTTGCTTCGGCTTTTTCGTCTTTCTTGAGATCGCAGCCGACAAGAAGAAGCGAAATGGCTGAAAGGGTGATGACTGTTTTCGTGATCTTGTTCATATTCTGCTTCCTATTAATATTCTCCGGTGGCCTGCAGGAGGGCGTTGTATGCCTTGTTCCATTCGACGATGGAATTCATGTAGTCGAGCTTTGCGGTGCGCAGGCTGTTTTCTGCCGTCAGGAGGTTCAACTGCGTTTCGCGCCCGAGCTTGTAGGCGTCGTTCGTGAGGTCGTAATTCTTCTGCGCCAAGTCAACCTGGCGCTTTGCAATTTCAATCTGGCTGTTCGCGTCTTCGAGCGTGTTCGCGCAGGATTCAATCTGCATGCGGAACCCGCGCTCGGCGGTTTCCTTCTGGATTTGCGTGCTGCGGAGGCTCGATTTGGCCTGCGTGACGCTCTCGCGGGTCTTCATGCCGTTGAAGAGGTTCATCGTGACGTTAAGTGCCACGTACTTGTTGAGTTTATCCCACTTGGGGGCGTCCCAGTCAAAGAAGTCGTTCTTGTTGTTCGCATACTTGATGCCGCCAAGGAGCACGACTGTCGGCTTGTAGCCGCCTTCCTCGATTTCGATGTTCAGGGTCTTCATGTTCTCGGTTTCTTCGAGCATCACGAGTTCCCTGCGGCGCTTCTTCACGTTCGCCATGCTGGTATCGGGGTAGGTGTAGCCTGCCGCGGGGTCGCGCAGGTCGCCTTGGAACTGCACGTCGCTTTCCCATTCAAGGCCCATGGTGTTCAGGAGGGCGTTGCGGGCGAGGATGCGCTTCTTTTCGGTGCTTGCAATCTTGGAGTTCAGCTGGTCCATCGAGAGCTGCACGCGGATAAGGTCAAGTTCCGTGGCGAGCCCGCTCTTGAGGGACTGTTCCACGAAGTTCAGGTTTTCCTGGAGCATGTCCTTGGAGGCGTACATGATGCTGATTGCGGAATCGAGATAGATGAGCTGGTCAAATGCGTTCGCGACATCGTAGCGGACCTGGGCCTTCTTGTTTTCGAGATTCACTTCGCTTACGCGCTTGTATGCCTTTGCAATCTCGATGCCAGTACCCACCTTGCCCTGGGCGTAGAGAATCTGCGTGGCCGTGATGCCTACGCTGGATTGCCAGCGGTAGCCCTGTGACTTCATGCCGTAAATGAGCCCGTCCATGGCGGGGCCGATAACCTGCTGGTCGTAGGCGTTTGCCATGGGGTTGCCGTTCTCGTCGGTACCTGCTGCCATCTGGGCGGCGGCATCGGTAAGGTCGGTGCTTTTTTCGACATCGTCCAGGCCGAAAATACGGGTAACAGTTGCACTCAGGTCGATTGTGGGGTAGGCGTTGGCGTAGCCGGCGGTTACCTGGGAGTTGGCGCTTTTCAGGTCTTCTTCGGCAGACTTGACGTCCGAAGATTTTTCAAGAGCAATATTGATCGCTTCTTCGCGGGTGTACGTCTTGCCCGCCCACGAGGGTATCGCGAGGCTCAGGGCAAGTGCCGATAAAAGGGCGAAATTCCTTGACATCTAGTACTCCTATACTACAAGGTTACGCCAAATTTAGCAAAAACCGCACTATATAATAAGGGAGCAAGGTCGTATTTCTAGATAAAATGACCAATTATGGCGATGAAAGGAATGCACCCTTTGAGGTGCAAACATGCCCCTCAAAGGGTACATTTTGATAAAAAATGGTGCTCGCTTGAGCAAAATTGTGAAAAAGGACTGCTATTGATGTTTTGTGAAATGTGTTACGCTATTTTTACGGTCTCTTTTGGTTATGCATGATTATATTTATTTTATGTTCCGCTCCCTCATAATAACGCTGCTTGTTGCGTGTTCGACTGCATTTTCGCAATCTGTAGAATCGGGTAGCGCATTCAATAAGTATATGTCACCGGATGCCGGGATTAACCCGCTGTCAGGAACAGTAAGTTTTAGCGTCGCGATTGCGACTTTATCGGCAGGGAGCGTTTCAACCTCGTTTTCGCTAAATTATTCAATCGGTCCATACACTTAATCCTGCTTATAAAGGTGGTGCGCCAAACATTTTTATTCCATGGCGAAACAGATATGTTTATTATTGGGGGTATTTATGAGAAGAAAAATTTTTTTGCTTGTAACATCGGCTTTGTTATCTTCATGTTTTTATTATCAAAGTGCCGAGAAAATGCTTGTAATGGGGCTTGTTGACGGAAAAAATGTTGAGGATTATGATTTGCTCTATATTTTTAATGGTGATACAACTGTTATTTCTAAAGTTGAATATTATAATTCTGAAATTCGATGGAATAAAAACGGATATCTAAAAGCCTTTACGGATGGCTTTTGTAATGTTTATATGAAGCAATCTTTTTTTAATTGTGGACGTCCTCTGAGGGACGTGATAAGCGTTGATGTGTATTTGAAGAATAATAAAACTGGGAAAATTTTCTGCGTCGGGGAAAAAATGATAGATATGAATGCATTTCCAAGTACGATATTAGTCACTCAAATATTTGTTGGTTCCCGAATTGATTCGTATAGGGAAAGAAAAAAATATAATATTGACTGGACAAAAGTCCAGCCAGTTTATTCAAATGATATTGGCGATACCATTTATTACTATACAGCAAAATATAAGGGCGATGCGGGCGACCTGAATTATTATATTGATGACAAAAACTTTACGGAGGTTCCCTAAAACTACATCAGGCCCGGAATTTTCATGCCGCCGGTGATGTCGTTGAGGCTCGACTGGGCCGCTTCGTCCTTCTTCTTGATGGCCGCGTTGATGGCAGCCATGACGAGGTCTTCGAGGGCTTCCACGTCGTCCTTGTCGACTGCATCGGGGTTGATCTTTATCATGGTGAGGATTCCCTGGCCGTTTATTGCCACCTTCACCATGCCGCCACCGGCTTCGGCGTCAAAACTCTGCGTCTTAAGATCGTTCTGGGCCCTGAGCATCTTGCTCTGCATTTTCTGGAGGTCCCTGAGCATCTTGTTCATGTCCATAGTGGTGTTCCTTCTAGTTGTCGTTGACTTCTTCGCCTGATTCGCTTGTCGAGAGGTCAATCTGCTTGTTTAACTGTTTAGAAAATATACATTCTCCGCCGAAGATTTCGACCATCTTCTTGAGGATGGCGTCTTTATCCAGGTCGCGCTCGAAGGGGGATTTCTGCGCGTTTGCACGGGCGATGAGTTCTTCGTTGGTAAAAGTCCTGAGCCGAAGCCTAAGATCGACCTGGGTCTGGAGTTTGTCCTGGAGGATCGTCTTTAGGCGCGCGAGGTATTCCGGCTGTTCCTGTATTTGCTGGTAGCCCCAGGGAACGCTCTGCTCGTTTTCGCATACGTAGGTAAGGAACAGCGGGAACGGGGTCAGCTTCTGGTCGCCCGATTCAAGAACGGAACCGTTTACGGCGGCAGAGAACTGCAGGTCGCCGCAGTTCGCGAGCGATGCCGATATGGAGGGCCATGCGTTGGTAATCTCGTACCGCGTGTACGGTGCGGGCGATTCGGGGAACGTCTCGTATGAAGCGGATTCCTCCTCTTGGGGGAGTACCTCGAGAATTTTACCTACTTTTTTTTTTGTCGCCTCGTCGGCGGCGGATTTGGGGTCGTTTATGGCGGCTAGTGCGCGTCGTAGATCGGTCAGCCGGTCTAGCCATGCCATGCGCGCGAAAGTCGTTTCTACCAGGAGGCGCGGGTTCGTGCTGTAGCGGATTTGCGCCTGCAGGTCGATAAGCATCTTGGATATGCGCAGCAGGTCGCCGTTCGAGAGGCCCTTTGCGGTTTCCTTGAATTTCTCGTAGAGTTCCGCCGAAATGTTCAGTTCGTCGGGCGTGAAGGCGTCGAGCCTGCTGTAGATGAGGTTGCGCAGGAACTTGCCGAACCCGTCGAGGAGGGGGGCAAACTCGATACCGCGGTTGACGGCCTTGTCGACCATCTGGAAGCAACCCTTGAGGTCGTGGTTCTCGATGGCCTGGATGAGCTCGAAGAACAGTTCCGTAGGCGGAATGCCGAGCACGGAGCGCACGGAATCGGCGTCCATCTCGCTGCCGGTAAACGCGTATGCCTGGTCAAAGAAGGTAAGGCCGTCGCGCATGGAGCCATCCGCCTTCTCGGCGAAAATATTGAGGGTTTCGTCGGAGGCGTTGATGTGTTCCTGCTCGCAGATGTAGCGCAGGCGCGAGGCAATCTGGTTGATGGTCAGGCGCTTGAAGTCGAAGCGCTGCACGCGCGAAAGGATGGTCGGCAGCAGCTTGTTCACTTCGGTGGTCGCGAAGATGAAAATCACGTGCGGAGGGGGTTCCTCGAGGGTCTTCAGGAGCGCGTTGAACGCTCCCGGAGAGAGCATGTGGACTTCGTCGATGATGAAAATCTTGTACTTGCCTATAACGGGCGGGTACTGCACGCGGTCAATCACGTCGCGGATATTGTCGACGCCGGTGTTGGAGGCAGCGTCTATTTCGTAGATATCCATCGGGTTGCCGCCCGCGATATCCTTGCAACTTTCGCACTTTCCGCAGGGGTGCAGCGGGTCGCCGCCGGTGCAGTTGAGCGTGCGGGCGAGGATTCTGGCACTGGTGGTCTTGCCTACGCCACGGGTCCCGGTAAACAGGAATGCGTGGTGGAGACGGCCCCCTTCGATTGCGTTCTTGAGGGTCTGTGCGATATGTTCCTGCCCGACCATGTCGTCAAAGGACTGCGGGCGCCACTTGCGGGCCATTGCTACGTATGCCATGCGCTTGAATATAGAAAAAATAATTAAAGGGGTTATTAGTCAATAGTCGTTAGTCATTGGCTAAATAAAGCCACCTATTTTTAAAACTATTGACTATTGACCAAGGACTAATGACCTATTTTTAAATTAGTATCTTTTCAAATAAAACCACGAGGTACACGATGAATCCGAATTTGGCGTTATTGATTCTTTCTTGGCAGGTGGCATGCCTGTACCATGAATCCGAGACAGAGAAATTGCTGCCTGGTTCTACTTCCGCGACTGAGGCGGAAAGCGATGCGCTCGATGCCATTCACGACGAGGTGACCCCGGATGTCTCGTGGGACGATTTTAACGACACGTATGCGAGTTTCAAGACGGCGAAGGAGCGTGCGGCGGCTTGCGTCGAGGTCCTCAAGGGGCAGTCCGGCGAATTCCGTAGCAAGGTCCTGGAATCGATGCTCCGTGTAGCGAACGCTTCGCGCGAAAACGACAACGAGACCAACGTTTCGCCCGAGGAAATGGACTTTATCCAGCAGATTAGGGAAGCGCTGGAATAAAAAAAAACGCCTGTAAAAAAAGAAACCGCCGAGGATGCCTCAGCGGTTTTAATCTTTATATAGGCGCAGTTTAGCGGAGTGCGATGTCGCCGTTCGCGACGAGCTTGTCACGCAGCTTGTTGTGCGCCTTGTTGACTTCGTCGTCGGTAAGTGTGCGGTCCATGGCCTGGTAGGTGAGGCTGTAGACCATGTTCTTCTTGCCGGCTTCGATCTTGTCGCCTTCGTAGATGCTCTTGAGGGTAATCTTCGCGAGGTTCTTGGGGTTGAGCCCCTTGATGCGGGCGACAATGTCTTCGTGGGTCATGGACTTCGCAACTTCGAGCGAGATGTCGCGGCTAGACGGCACCTGGCGGCTGAAGGCTTCGAACACGATCTTCTTGTGGGTGGCGTGTTCCATCTTGTCCATGTCCAGCTCCATCACGTAGGTGGTGTAGCTGATGTCGTTCGCGGCCATCACGGAGGGGTGGAGTTCGCCCATGGTGCCGAGCACCACGCCGTCGGCGAGGATTTCGGTCTGCTTGCCCGGGTGCAGGAAGATTTCAGCCTTGGCAGGCACGCGGAATTCCACGACGAGGCCCACGCGCTTGAGGAAGCTCTGCACGAATCCCTTGAAGGAGGCAAAGTCAATCTGGGCGGGCTTGTCGTTGAGCGGGTTCACGTCGAAATTGCCTGCAATCGTGAGGGCGACGAGGTTCGATTCGTCGAAGCCCGGATCGCGGACGTCCTTGCGGTCGCGCTTGAACTGGCCCTTGGCCACTTCGAACAGGCGCACGGAACCGGGGCGGTTCTTCTCGTTCTCGGCAACGCTCTTGAGGAGGTTGGGGAGGAGGCTCGTCGGGACTGCACCGAGTTCTTCGGAGAGCGGGTTCAGGAGCAGTGCGGGCTTGCTGCGGCGGTCGTCGCTTTCGGGGCCAAAGAGGGCCTCGGTGCGGGCCTTGCTCGTGAAGCGCAGGCTCAGGCATTCATGTAGGCCCATCGCAGAGAGGGTCTTGCGGATCTTCCTGTTCAGAACTTCAATCGGCGGGAGCTCGTTCGGCTGCATCTTGAAGGAGGGCAGCGTGTACGGGATGTTGTCGAACCCGACGAGGCGGGCGACTTCTTCGATGAGGTCCACTTCGCGTTCGAGGTCCGGGCGGAAGCTCGGAATCTTGAACGTGATGGAATCTGCCGTCTTGGAGACGACTTCGAGGGCGATGCCCGTGAGGAACTTTTCCACCTGGGCCATTTCAAGCTTCATGCCGATAACGCGCTCAGCCTGTGCGATGCGGAGCGTGACGACATTATTTTCTTTCTTGTGGTCGTCGCCGGTGTATTCGACAGTGCCCTTGAGAATACGGCCACCCGCGACTTCCTGGATGAGGGCGCAGGCGTACTTGCTGTATTCGTCCTGGGTCGCGAAGTCGATTTCGCGTTCAAAGCGGTAGCTGGAGTCGGTAGAGATGCAGAGGCGCTTGGCCTGCTTGCGGACCACTGTCGGGTTGAACCAGGCGCTCTCGAGGAACACGTTCTTGGTAGCATCGACGATTTCGGATTCCACGCCGCCCATCACGCCGGCAACGCAGGCCGGACGGTCGCCGTCGCAAATCACGAGGTCGTTTTCGACGAGTTCGTGAGCGGTGTGGTCAATCGTTTCGATCTTTTCGCCCTTCACTGCGCGGCGCACCTTGATCTTGTTGCCGTGGAGCTGGTCCATGTCAAAGCTGTGGAGCGGCTGGCCCACGTCCATCAAAATAAAGTTCGTGATGTCGACGACGTTGTTGATGCTGTTCATGCCCACGGCGTGCAAAAGCTTGGCGAGCCAAGCCGGAGACTTTTCGACCTTCACGTCCTTGATGACGCGGCCCACGTAGCGGGAGCAGCCGCAGCCGGGGACGACTTCGAGGCTGATGGCGGAACTTGCCGGTTCGGCATCTTCCTTGAGTTCGTAGGCGAGCGGCTTGAGCGGGCGGTTGAACTTCGCGGCGAGTTCGCGTGCCACGCCACGGTGGCTGAGTGCATCCGGGCGGTTTGGGGTCACGTTCAGTTCGTAGCACACGTCGTACATGCCGAGGCTCACGAACGGGGTACCTGCCGGAATGCTGTCATCCAGCACCATGATGCCGGCGTGGTCGTCGCTGAGGCCGATTTCGTCTTCGGCGCAAATCATGCCGAAACTTTCAACGCCGCGGATCTTGGACTTCTTCATCTTGAGGGTGCCGCCGTCGGGGAGCGGGAGTTCTGCGCCAATCGGGGCGAGAACCACGGTCTGGCCAGCGGCCACGTTCGGGGCGCCGCACACGACCTGGAGAGTTTCCTTGCCGTCGTTCACGGTGGTGATGTGCAGGTGGTCGCTGTCCGGGTGGGCTTCGCAGGTAAGAACCTTCGCTACAACGAGCTTTTCATAGACCTTGCCCGGTTCTTCCATGCCTTCGACTTCGAGGCCAATAGAGGTGAGCGCCTTTGCAACTTCTTCCGCAGATTCCGGAAGATCAACGTGACGTCTGAGCCAATTCAAAGAAACTTTCATCTTTCAATCCTTTTAGGGCGTATTTGCGCCGTATTTTTCAAATTCCGCGGAAAATTTAGAAAAATTTGAGCATTTTGTTCGCTCAAATGGAATCTACGGCTCAATATTCAAGGTCTTAATGAGGGAGTCTATTCGGGCTGTTAGCTGTGCTGCCCCTGGTGCTGCTAGATGGTCTCTGTCATATGCCATATTGTCTACATAGTCGTGGTCTCCCATTTTGTTTTCGTCCAATAAAATGAAATTGGGATATTCTGTGCTAAGGTCTGCTATTTGTTGAATGAGTGCTGGGGCCTCGCTTCTCAAAATGCCATATTTTCCTAGTGAACCGGTTTCTTTATAACGTGGGTTTTGTGGTGTAATCACGCCTATCATTATAATGTCGTTTTGCTGACAAATACTTATGGTTTTAACAAGATTGTTGAAATTTGCTTCGTAATTTTGTGGCAGAGCGCTTTTCCATGAACTGTCTTCTGCAATGACGGGGGCACCCCAAGTTATTGGGGATGTTGTTGAAAAACCACGTGTTGGTCGGAGGCTTGCTGCGGTTTCAGATCTCCCTGGAGAATCATATGTTGCTTCTGCTAGCCCTTCAGGATAGCTGTCTTTCCAAAAATTGTGGTTTCTGTCATAAACGTATCCAGGGTAGGATTTGTATCTGAATTCAAAAATATCCGCCCCCGTTATATACCATCGGTCTATATCAATTGACGTTATAATGACTTTTATGCTTTTCATATGGGGCAGTAAGTAGTTTGTCAGAAGAAAGTAATCACCTCCCGTTGTATTTGCAGATACTGCTAAATTAATGGCGTATAATGGTTGACTGATAAGGAGAGGATTGATCCCCCTCAGTGCACGTGATGAACCCAAGATGAATACATCTGCTTCATCTTTATACTGCCACAAGAATTCCATTTTATAACGCCACTCATCTGCATAATTATGTCCTCCAGACATATTGTAATATATACCCGCGCTATCAAGGTCAAGCTCGAAGCCAGGTTCTGGTGGAACCATGGGTTCGCTTGAACTACTAATCACATCTTCTGAACTGGAACTGATCAGAATCTCCGAAGAACTGCTGATTTCGTCGCTTGAACCGGAGCTGACTGGAATTTCAGAAGAACTGCTGCTGAAAATGACGCTGCTACTAGTAATGGAAGAACTGCTGCTACTGCTGATCGCGCTGCTGCTCGAGCTCCGCTTCACCGTCTTCTTTTTTACCCAAAGGTTTGGATGCCATAGTTCTTCACCTTCGGCAAGATCCGTAACGCTACTGTCGAGCGGATTGACGAGAACGATTTTGGTGTGTGCTCCGTTTATGTTGGTGAGGGTGGCGACAATGTTTGTCTTGGTGTTGTCCGTTGTCCATTCCGTATGGTCAAATGTGTATCCGGAGGGAGCCTGTATAGACTGTATGAGTTTTCCGGTGCTGTCCGCGATTAGAATCCTCTGATGGGTGCTGTAGTTGCTTCCGACAAAGTCCTTTCCGGTTTTCCCGCTAAAGTCAAGGAAAGCGGTGCGCTTGCTTCTGTCCATGGCGAGCGATACGTTGCAGGCCTGTTCCCCGTTGTACCAGACGGTGTCGCGTCCGTCCACATGTGCGCGGAGAAGCCTTGCTCCTGTGACTGCGAGTGAGTTGTCCTCACTGATTCCGCCGTGGTACGCTCCATCGAACAGTTTTTGAGATATGCCGAATTTTCCACCGGAGAAGGAAACCTGCCATGTCGATGTTGCCTTGAAAGAGGCTTCGTCTTTGTTGTTGCCCGCATCGGTGACGAATATGATGACTGTGTCGCCCGTTTCGAGGACTCTCCAGCGTGGTATGGCGGCCTTTTCGACATCGAGCTTTATTGGAGTGGTCGATTTTTCTTCGAGGCTCTGGACATAGACCGTCGACTTGCCGGATACGCCTTCAAAACCGGTGCAGTAGGCTATCCACTTCCCGTCAGGCGATATTTCGGGATGGTAGGCGTCAATGTCTTTGGTGATTTCCTTGACGGAGGTTGCACCGTTCAGGTAGTCGATGATGGCGATGTTCCCGGAAACATCATTGCGGAAGGCTAACTTTGTGTTGTAGGAGCCGGTGATGCCTTTGACGGTCTCGTTCCCTGCGAGAGGTGTGATAATGCTTGTCTGGGAAATCCCGTTGTCGCCCATCCAAAGTGCGTTGGGGATGTTTCCGAACGCGAGTCTAAATCCGACATATTCGGCTCTTGTGGATGATGTGACCGTATAGACGTCACCGCGTCTGTAAGGGTTGGTTTCTATTTCCGACGAGGTGTAACATCCGCCTTTGACAACCCTCTCTTCCATGTCGCCGCCGTCGGGGGCGCCGACGTAGTTGGTAATGGTTGTGTCGTGGAAGGCCCCCATCCAGTCGTTCACCCATTCCATGGCGTTGCCGGCCATGTCGCAGAATCCTGCAGAATCGGCCTCCTTGCTGCAAATGGTGTGGAGTTTGTATTCGGAATTGCCGTTGTTCCAACTCTTACTTGTATCCCAAGCGCGGGTTGCCGCGTAGACCCATTCCGCCTCGGTCGGAAGCCTGAAAGCCTTTGTGTCGGCGTGGAACGAAAAGCCTTCCAGGTAGGTGCAGTGTCCTTCGCTATCGAATACGGCCTTGCGATAGGTGTAGGCAGTATCATACCCTTCGAGCTTGCTTTTGGCGTTTGCGTATAGAACCGCATCGTAGTAGGTAATGTCGGTAACGGGGAGGCTATCCTGGTCGCACTTTTCTGGGACTTTGAGGTCGGTGTTCTTGATGGCTTTGGCATATTCACCGCATGTTACTTCATGGATTCCCATGTAGAAACTGTAATCAAGGATCACCTCCATGGCGGGGCGTTCGTTGGTTTTAAAGCCCGTGTTGTTCGTGCCGATGGTGATTCTTTCACCATTGAGATGAATCATGCCTTTTATTTCAATGACAGAGGGTATAGAGTCTTTTTGTGAAACATCTTCATTTCCAACTTCATCCACTATGGTGGATGATAATTCGGCTGGATGGGTTGGTTCACTATTGCTGCAGCAAATGACGAATAGTGATATAAGTATTGTCAATAGATACTTCATGATATCCCAGCTTGTTCTTGTGTTTGAGAATTTGTCCCTTTTTTAGTTGAAAATCCAGGTCTCCAACTGGTGTAAATCTAGGCTATTAGCGCTTCATTGTCAAGTAATTTCATGCTCTTTTCCCGAAGTTTTTCGACAAGTTCGGGGATTTCCGCATAGCCGTCCAACCGTCTCCAGTTCTTTTCGCGGTGGAGGACCTCAGCGGCCATCCAGCGTTTGAACATTCCAATGTCCCTGTAGCGCTTCACGTTCTTCTCGATGGCGTCGAGACCGTTGAAGGTGGACTCGATTATGTTGGTCGTTATGAGCGACTTGCGCAGGAGCGCGGGGATGCCCAGCCGGTGGACCGTAAGCAGCCTCTCGCCGCCCTCGGAAAGCGATTTGGCGGCACTCGTGTTTATGCCTTCGAGCCACTCGTGGACCTTGAGAAGTTCCCTTCTCGCGTCCTCGTAGCCCACCATCCCGATGGCGTTGTTGTAGCGCCTGTCGAACTCGGCCCGGTACATCTCGGGCAGATGGGACTCGACGTTGCGCCTCTTGTGGATCACGCAGCGCTGGTGCTTGAGGTCCTTGCCGAAGCGGTCCTTGAGGGCGCGGTTGAGGCCCGTCCCGCCGTCGGTCACGAAGATGATGTCGGGGTGCAGGGCGAGGCCCCTGCTCTCCATGTCGGAAAGGAACGAACGGCACATTTCGGTGTTTTCCGAACTGCCCTGCCAGAGGCCAAGCACGCGCTTGTAGCCTTCCGCGTCAACGCCTATGGCGGCCATCACGACCTCGCCGCAGCGATGCATTGCGTCCATGAAGACGGCAACCGCCTCGAAGTCCTCCAGCCTGCGCTCGTTCAGTTCCTTCAGTTTCCTTGTGCATGCGGCAACGACCTTGCGCGACACCGACGACTTGCTTACGCCGAACGCCTCCCCGGCAGTCGAGAACACATCCTCGTAACGCCTCCCGGACAGGCCTGAGAGGCATGCGTGCAGCAGGTGCTCGGAGAACGCGTCGGGGTCTTTCAGACGGGCGTAGATACGCGATTTGACCTCGCCGTTTTCGTCCCTGAGCCTGGGTACGCGCACCTTCGCCTTGCCACCCGCGATGTACACGGAACCACCCTGGCTGGACCACTTCTTGAAGCCCTTCCTGGGGTGGTATGCTGCACCGCCGAGCTGTTCCCTTTCGGCCAGGAGTATCGCCTCCACGAGCCTTGCGCCCATCTCCCTCGACAGCGCGTCAAGGCAGCTTTTCCCCTGTTCGGCAAGGTCGGCCAGAACCACCCCGACACTGGTCGAAATGTCGATTTCTTCGCGGCGGACGATTGACAGTTTGGGGGTTCTTTTTGTACTTTTCATCATGGTGGTTATCCTCTTGCTTGGTGTTTTTTTGCTGAACCAAATTTACAAGTTGGAGACCACCTTTTTCTTTTTGGTTGCAGAAATTTCAACTAACTTTGGGGCATCTTCTGTGTTTGAATATACATTTTTTGTTTACAATTGGGAACGTACGTATAATTGTGGCGTGTTATTTGGGTCGCGCTCTGATTAAATGCCGAAAACCGCTTAAATGAGGCTTTCTTTTTGATAAAAAGGGAAAAAACGGAGGTGTACGATGCAATATGCGGGGCGTGAATTTTCTAAATTATAGCGCGATGAAATTTGTGAAGTGCTTATTGTTTGCATTGAGCCTGTGTTCGCTTGTTGCCTTGACGGGTTGTGACCTGCCGTTCAAGTTGCCGTTCGACTTGCCCTTTGGCAAGGAAGACCCGGTCGTTGTTTCCGTGGGCAAGGTGAACCTGACGCAGTCCAAACTCTTGAGCATGGTCCCGAACTGGAACTCGCTGGATGACCGCACACGGCTCGCCTTCCTCGAACACTGGATAGACGAGGAGGTTGCCTACCAGGAGGCCATGGATGCCGGGATTATGTCGGATTCCGTGCTTTCGGGCCAAATTGAGAGTACCGTGCGCAAGCTGGTGGTGGATTACTACCTGCAGACGTTTGCCGATACCATGCTGATTGGCGATGCCGAGAAACTGAACTACTATCAGGAGCACCGCGAAAACTACCTGCGTGGCAAGACCTCCATCTCGGGTGCGATTCTCTACTTTAAGACGTGGGCGAATGCCGATGCGTACTACAAGGAAATGAAGTCGCGGGCCCTGAACGTGGTACCTGCGGAAAACCCGCTGATAAGCGAAATCGTGAAGTTTGATACAGTGACCGCCTCGCCGGATACGTGCATGATCAAGGAAATCGAGACGTTCCCGATAGGCAAGCTCTCGGTAATGCGCTACTGCGGTGGCGCCCTGAAGATGGCGATTGTTACGGAACGGCTCGATTCTGCGGAGGTGAGGCCCTACAAGGACGTTGCCGAGGATGTTTCGAACATGGTTTGGCTCGAGCACCGCAATACGGTCATGGAGCGCCTGAAGAAAGAATGGAAAATGAAGCGGCCGATTTTCTCGAAATCTACCGTGTTCTCTGAAAAGGAAAGCGAATGAAGAAGTTTTATCTAGTTGTTGTCGCCCTTGCGGGGCTTGTCGCGTCGGCTTTTTCTGCCCCGGTCCTCATGGAAGGGATTGCGGCGATTGTTGACGGGAAGCCGATTATGCGCTCGGAGTTCCTGAACAACCTGTACCATTTCCAGGAAACGCCCGAAGGCGCTGCGATGACCGAGGAACAGCAGAAGCAGTACGTGCTCGACAAGCTGATTGAAGAAAAGGTTTTGCTGAGTCGCATTGACCGCGATTCCATCGTGGTGAGCGATGCGGAAATCGACCAGCGCGTGACGGCACACCTGAGCCAGCTTGCGGCAAGCCAGAACGTGAACATGGCGACGCTCGAGAAGGCCATCCGTTCCCAGCTTGGGGTGAGCATGGCGCAGTATCGCGAACAGCTTGCGAAACAAATCAGGAGCCATGTGGAAACGCAGCGCGTGCGCCAGCGCCATGTGGGTGCGGTAAGCCCGACCAAGAAGGAAGTGGACTTTTTCTACCAGACGTACAAGGATTCGCTCCCGAGGCAGTACAACTGCGTGCAGCTGAGCCATATCCAGTTGAAGATTGAACCGGATTCCGCCATCGTGGATTCCGTGAAGCGCCTGGCCGAAGCCTTGGTGGATAGCCTGAACCTGGGTATCAAATTCGAACTGCTTGCGAAGAACCATTCGCAGGATTCCTCTGCCGAAAAGGGAGGTGACCTCGGTTACTACAGGCGTGGACTTTTGGACCCGGCTTTTGAGCGCACGCTCGACCTGCTGAAGAATGGGCAGTATTCCTCCACTCCGGTCAAGACGGACCGCGGCTGGCACATTGTCCGTGTGATTGGCCGTAAGGAAGACGGCGTGCGTTCTGCACACATTCTGCTCCGCACGATTCCGACGGCAGCGGATTATGCACGCGTGCTGCAACTGGCGGATTCTCTCCGTGCCTCCATCAAGACGAAGGACGATTTCTCTGCGGCTGCGAAGAAGTTCAGTACCGACAAGTCGAGCAACTTTGCAGGCGGCCTGCTGGGCTGGTACCAGAAGAACGAGATGGAACCCGCGTACGTTGACCCCGTTTCTAACCTGAACGTGGGCGAAGTCTCAGAGCCTGTGGAAATTGACGGTTCGTACCACCTGTTCCGCCTGGACGATTCTCGCCAGATTCGCGAACTTACGCTCGAGGAAGACTACGGCAAGATTGAGGCTATGGCGGCAAACCACCTGGAAAACGAGAAACTGAACGCCCTCCTCAAGAAGTGGCGCGAGGAAGTCCACATCGAAATCCGCATGACGGAATAGTTCTCCGGTTTATCGCGAGGAGCACGGACCATCATGATTCACTTCACCCACGTGACAAAGTCCTACGAGGATAACTGGAAGGCGCTGAACAATGTCACCTTCCGTATCAATAAGGGTGAGTTCGTGTTCCTGACGGGGCATTCGGGTGCGGGTAAGTCGACCGTGCTGAAGTTAATTTATATGGATGAACGCCCCGACACGGAGCGTGGCGGCCAGGTGATGGTTAAGTTCACCAGCGACTGCATTTACGACAGCAAGAGTTCCCCGGACAACAGGATACAGGCGTTCCGCCGCAAGATGGGAATAATTTTCCAGGATTTCAAGCTGTTGCCCGACAGGAATGTTTTTGAGAACGTGGCGCTGGCACTGCGCATCGTAGGGACCCCGAGCAGCAAGATAAATGCGGCCGTGTTTGACGCGCTTGCCCTGGTGGGGATAAGCCAGAAACGATTTGCGATGCCCTATACGCTTTCCGGTGGTGAACAGCAGCGTGTGGCTATTGCCCGCGCGATGGTGCATAACCCGTACTTGCTGCTTGCGGACGAACCGACTGGTAACCTTGACCCGAAAAACGCTGACGAGGTGTTCAAGATTTTCAAGGAAATCAATGCCCGCGGAACGACCGTCGTAATGGCGACGCATAACCCGGACTTTTACCTGAATAGCCCCTTCCGCCGTTTGGTGCTTGATCACGGCGAACTCCTGAATAGAGACTTGATCTAGTGTTCCACAGATTATTGATTTGCCTGCTGCTCTGGGCGTCATTCTCTTTTGCTGACTCCGATTGGGACAGACATATTAAGCGCTTCGGTATGGGTGTCGATGTCGCGGTGTGGGAAGGCCAGTTCCTGGACATGACTGATTTTAGTTTTGTAGTCTCCATGAGTGCTGACTTGACGGACAGGATACGTCTGAATTTCGATGCATTCAATATCCATATGGTTTCCGATGAATCTGATTCCACGAGCCGCGTGACAGGGCTTGCAAGCCTCGTGTCGATAGCGACGTTCCCGTTTATTTTTTTTGACGAGGCAAATTCTATATTCGGCTTGCTTACGGCATTGAACCCGACTCTGGAGTTTTTCCTGTGGAAAAAGTTTGTGCCTGTATCTGTGGCGGCTGGGTATAAGGCGGACTGGTTCCTGTTTAGCCCGGATATGAATTTCTATTTCAGGCCGCATGTGGGTTTGAATGTGTATGCCGGTTTTGCTTTGATTTCTGCTTCGTACTCCTATATGGTCACGAATACGTACGATGCGAAACGGGGCTCCATGCTGAATCTCGGCTTGTTTTTCTCCTTTGGAATGCCTTGAGTCCCACTGTATACGGGGCCGTTTATTCCTGTAAACGGGAATTGTGCGAAAAGGCGTGCCTTGACGGTCTTAAAAATCTAGAATTAGGGCATGGAATTCTCGATTCGCTATAACCATGTCGGCTATGCCCCCAAGGGGCCGAAGGTTTTCCTGCTTGCATGCGATGTGGCGGATAATCCCCTGAAGGGAATGCAGCCGTGGTTTGAGGTATATACCGAGAGGGGAGAACGCGTGTTCGGTGCCTCGATGGCCGAGAAGGGCGCCTGTTCATATACAGACGAATTTGTATGGGAAGGCGACTTTTCGCTGCTTGATACCCCGGGCAAGTACCACATCTGCGTGATGGATGCGAAGGGGAATATCCTTGCCGAATCAAAGTTTTTTGAAGTGTCGGACAGACTCGCGCTGGAGCAACTTTCGCTGACGCTCAAGTCGTTCTATTTCCAGCGCTGTGGTGTGGAGTTGACTCCGGATCGTGCGGGAAAGTGGTCTAGGCCTGCCGCGCACCTGGATGACTGCATTGAGTTTCACCCGAGCATGGCGCGCGGGGGAACCTGGAATGCGCATGGCGGCTGGTACGATGCTGGCGACTACGGCAAGTATATAGTGAATGGCGGCGTATCGCTGGCGACGCTCCTGCTGGCGGCGGAATTTGCGGATGACCGCCCGATGGTTTCTAGCAATGCGGACTTTTTCGATGTGGGGTCGTTCCGCTCGAACCTGCTCGAGGAAATCCGGTTTGAACTCGAGTTTTTCCTGCGTATGCAGGACGAAGACGGCGGCGTGTTTTTCAAGGTGTCGCCGGTGCGCTGGGATGGATTTGTTTCGCCGTCGCAGTCCGATGCCCTGCAGAAGCGCCAGATTCTGGGGAAATCGACCACATCAACACTGAATTTTGCAGGCGCACTCGCGCAGGCGCATCGCGTGTTTGCGAAAGTCTACCCGGCATTTGCGCAAAAATGCCTGGATGCAGCCCTCCGCGCTTACCGCTGGGCCATCGAGAACCCTGAGGTGACCTACCCGCACAATACCGAGGGTAGCGGCGGCTACGGTGACGAGCGCTACGATGACGAGTTCTTCTGGGCGCGTGCGGCGCTGTTCCGCGAAGGGCAGAAGGCCGCCGATGCAGACCTTAAGGATCTGCTCCTCCGCGATATGGAAAAGTGCCCGCCCGATCTGGGCATGAGCTGGCGCGATACGCAGAACCTGGGCTGGATAGCGCTTGCCCTGCAGTCGCAGGATATGGATTTGCAGGTGCGTGCCCGCAATACGCTTAAGGGTGTTGCCGATGAAATCGTGAAACTTGCGGGCGAGGATCCGTACGGGCTTTCTATCCGCAAGTTCGTATGGGGCTCGAACGGCGAGATTGCGAATCACGCCCTTACATTGTTCCTTGTGGATGAATGGTTCCCGTCGGCTACTTATGCGGACTGCGCAAAGCGCATGATTGACTTTGTCTATGGAAAGAATCCGGTGAACCGCTGCTTTGTGACCGGTGCCGCGTGGAGTTCCCCGAAGTTCCCGCACCACCGCATTTGCCATTCCGACGGTATCGAGGCCCCGATTCCGGGCCTTGTCGTGGGGGGTATCAATGCCGACAGGCAGGACATGCACAGGTTCCCGCATTATCCGGGCCCGCAGCCGGGATTCTCGTACACGGATGAGCGCTGCTCCTTTGCGAGTAACGAGACCGCCATCAACTGGAATGCCCCGCTGGTTGCTGCACTCAGTTTCTGCTGCTAATTTTTAACCGGCGCCTGTTGCACAACATTTAATTTGTTTATATATTAGAACTTGATGATGTCTATCAGGTCCAGATTTGCGATATTTTACGCGCTTGTTTTGGCGTGGCTTGCATTCTGTTGCATGGCTTGTGACCCGGATTGGGAAACTGACCCTGAATACTCGACCGACATTGCTGCATATAAGCCCGACAAGGTAGATTCCCTGGAATTGCGGATTACGTACCAGGCCGGAGATATCGTCTGGGCGGATACGTCCATAGAGTCGGACTCTTCAATCGGGGTTACTTGTAGGTCTTTCTGCGATAGTTTGTTCTCGCTTGGCCGCGAGAATAAAGTTTCTGTCGATATTTCTTTCTATTGCGGCGACAAGGTTGTTGCGCTGCCCACGTACGAGATTGATAGCCATTCGGAATACTGGAAACCGGATGACCTCAATTTTCGCTTTGTGGAATTCGACGAGCGCAGTATCGCCGGAGATTACGAGTTCGATAAGTTCCTGCCGCCGGAGGATACATCCTGTGGCAAGTTCGTGAATTACGCAGCCCTGAGGTTGAAATGTTCCAACGGATGGTGCAATTAGTAGCGTGCTTGGCCTGTGCGGCGCTTGCCATTTCGGACGATTCGGTACTCCCGTATTTCGAAGTATCCCTGGGTGGCCATTATACGAAATCTAGTTACGAGACGGAATCCTCTACCCACTGGTATCACGACAAGGACCGCGACGAGATGGTCTATGACGGGGACCTCACTTACGACATTTACTCGTTTGAAGGGGGTGGCCCGATACTCGATGTGCAGGCGGGGCTTTCTCTAGCCAAGCGGTTTATTTTCCTTTTTGATTTGGGCCTTGCCGTATCGATAGGCGATTCTCGCTACAAGTTCTATTCCCGCGACAAGGAGGAATACGATAGGACCGAAGTCATGGTCCGCCCGATTTTTGGCTTTGGATTAAAGGTGTACCCCTTCCAGACAGAATCTTCATTTTTATATGGGACTTTTATTGGGGCGACACTTTCGTTCATGTTTACCGACAACCTATGGGAAGACTACGGAATGGCATACTGTGGTTTTGAGGTTGGCGGCAAGTTCGAGGTAGGCAAACTCTGGAAGGTGTCGGAACATTACTTCATCGGCTTTACCCTGAATATGGGAATATATGAAAACGCGACTGGCTCGAATTACGAATACGGCGACGAGAACTTCCGGATAGGGAAGAACCCGAAACGCGACCCTGTTGAAGAAATAAATAACCTCCATCTAGGGATTTCGCTGACTGCCGCCTGGAAGTAGCGCTGTTTTAACGGGGCTTGATTGCCCTTATTTTGTGCAGGTTCCCGGCTTGCCTACGGTATAGAATGCAAAATAGCCTGTAGCTCCGGCGGGCTCGCTGAACACGAAGTTGACAAGGTTTACGGTACTTGCGTCTGACGGGCTGAACGAAGACCAGGGCAAGTCGATGGTCTTGTATTCCAACGATCTGGGAACTAGAACTCTAGGAATCTTTTGGCCTTCGGTGGCGTTGGACGGGGTTAATTCTGCAAAGAAGTCGTGGCTGGATTTATAGGTGATGCAGAATCCACCCCACTGGGTGATGTCGAAATTTTGATCGGAATTGTAGCTCATGTCGAAACCAACCTTTGCGTATGGATTTTCCCCATTGCCTAAGTTGAAAGTCCCTGCTACGCTGTTATAAATTTCAATAACCGGAAGTAGAGATATAGGGTTAAACTCGTGCCCGAGTTTTGCGGGCCAAATCACGGATGAGGTGGCGTCTGTCGTGGATTTCCAAACTCCAACAGGATCGTTGCCGCAGTCGGTAATGACCGTTTCTTCTGCATATTCGGCACACCACATATCACCGCAGGTCCGATCAAAGGAATGATCTTCATTCCGATACGCTCTTATGCGGATGAGGTTGAAATTGCTTTCTGATGGTTGATCGATTTTGAAACTGGCGATGGTTTTGGCGGCGTCATTTCCCGATATGGCGGGGCTAGCCCAGCGAGGCTGCTTGAATGCTTTCCAACCGAAACACCTTTCTGTGGGGAGCGGAGCCTTGTTCTTGAGCGTAACTTGCGGCAGGTTGTTGTTCAGTTCCAGGTTCTTTGTTTCGCCAAGGTCCATGATAAGATATGCTGCAGTATCGGATGTATAGGTGATGCAAATTCCGTTCCAGTCTGTCAGGTCGTGAGTGCCCGTGCTGGCGAAGAAAAAGCCTTCGTTTTCTCTGTAGGTCATTTGAGTGATGGGGCTCTTGTCGGCTCCGTCTATAATTGGGCTATAGCACCATAAATCCGTGCCCTTGCAAGAAACGAGCTCGGGCGCAGAAAAAAGGCCTACGCCCATGTCGCTAGGCTTGTTTGCTGTATAGGTGTTTGTGCCGCAGGTAACATCGACAGTGCCGTCGAGGTGGTCGTCCAAGGTGCATTTTTGACCACCGGCTGCGATGGGAAGATTTTCATTGGTTTCGTTATAGATATAGCCCAAGGAGACTCCGTCGCAGGAAATAATGTAACGCATATATACGGTGTCTTTACCTACGATACGCCAGTCTACAGGATCTAGGCTTACGAAGCATCCTTCGGCTATTTCACTGCCGTTGATGCTGGATGATGAAGATGTGCAGTTTATATCCGAACTGGATGAAATTGTACTGTTGTTGCCTGAACTTGACGAGGATGTGTTGTTATTGCCCGTGCTTGATGAGGAAACGTTGTTGTTTGCACTTGACGAAGATACGTCGCGGGCGCCCGAACTTGACGAGGTGCTGTTGGTGGACGAGGAACTGCTTGAATCCACAATGTCGGTCCCTGAGGGGTCGCTAGGGGTGGTGATGTCGGTTGATTCGGAATCCCCGCAGGCTGCGAAGAAGGCCAAGGACAGGACGATTGATGCTGTATAAATCCGCTTGATGAAATCCATAGATTTTCTCCTAGAAGGAAATATAGGATAAAATAATGCTGAAAGGTAAGGAATCTGATTTTTAGCGGAGAATCAGGGGGCGGATTTCGCCGGGTTTCAGGTCACCGAGCGTGTACTTGTCGAACTGGATGCGCACGAGGCGCATGACTTCGTAGCCGAGGTGGGCGAGCATGCGGCGGATTTCGCGGTTCTTGCCTTCGGATAACGTAATTTCGAGCCAGCAGTTCTTTTCGCCTTCGCTGTGGAGAACCGCGCGCTCGGCGTGCATGAATTCCTCGCTCTCGCCGAAGACGCGGGGCGGGACGTTGAATCCTGCTTCCATTTTCGCAAGGTCGGCTGCGGAGGGCTTGCCCGCGACCTGAACGCGGTAGATTTTGATGTGCTTGCTAGGTTCGCGCGGGTCCAGCAATGCGTCGGCCCATTGCGTGTCGTTGGTGAACAGGAGCAGGCCTTCGCTCGCGGTATCGAGGCGGCCCACCGGCGATATGTGCGGTACGGACTTGCCGGGGAACAGCTTGGCGTACTGCTCGCGGAACAGGCCCATCACAGTTTTGCGGCCCTTTTCGTCGCTTGCGGTAGTGACGATGCCGCGGGGTTTGTTCATCGCGAAGTAGAACTTTTGGGCGGCCTCGACGGGCTTCCCGTCCACTGCGATTTCGTCATTCTTGTAAGCGGGAGTATCGGGGTCGCATACGATTTTACCACGCAAAGAAACCCGGCCCTCGCGGACCAGGTTTTCTGCGACGCTACGGCTACAGAACCCGCGCTTGGAGATGACTCGCGCGACTCCGTGAGCCTTTACTTGCCCAAGTATGCCTTGATGTTGTCGAGGCATTTCTTGTTCTGCGCTTCGGTACCCACAGTAATGCGGAGCACGTCACCCATTGCAGGCTGCGGGCGGATGATGGTGCCTTTGGCCTGCAGGAACTTGAACGCGTCCATCGGGTCCTTGAAACCGCTGACGGCGATGAAGTTCGCGTGGCTGTCCACGTAGGCGAGGCCCAGTTCCTTGAAACCGGCCTTGAGCTGGTCGAGGCCCTTCTTGTTGAGTTCGCGGACCTTGTTCACGTATTCCTGGTCGTCGATGGCGCCGATGGCGGCGGCCTGGGCGATGCTGTTCACGTTGAACGGTTCACGCACGCGGTTGATGAGGTTCACGATTTCGGGGCGGGTGATGCAGTAGCCCACGCGCAGCCCGGCGAGACCGTAGATCTTGCTGAACGTACGGCAGCAGATGATGTTCCTGCCTTCGGCGATGCGGCTGTTGAAATCCGGAACGAGTTCCGGCGTGTCTTCGATAAATTCGGTGTAGGCTTCGTCCATCACGAGCACGCAGGTCTCGGGGAGGCTGTCGGCGAAGTCGATGATTTCCTTGGCGGTGAGGTCGGAGCCCGTCGGGTTGTTCGGGTTCGCGAGGAACACGATGCGGGTCTTCTCGTTCACGGCGGCGCGCATGGCCTTGAGGTCGTAGTTGTAGGCCGGAGCCGGCATGTCGACTTCAATAATCTTCGCGTTCATCGCCATGGTGGCGAGCTTGTAGACGGCAAAAGAGTGCTTGCCCATCACGGCTTCGGTACCGGGGCCGAGGAATACCTGGGCAATCATGTCCAGGAGCTCGTTGCTGCCGTTACCCACGGCAATCTGTTCGCGCTTCACGCCGCGGAACTCAGCAATCTTTCCGATGAGGTCGTAAGAACCGCCATCCGGGTAGAGGTTCACTTCTTCCAGGGCCTTGCGGGCTTCTGCCATGCCCTTCGGGCTCGGGCCGAACGGGTTCTCGTTGCTCGCGAGCTTGTCGATGTCTTTCGGGTCGAGGCCGAATTCGCGGGCGGTATAGGCGATGGGCTTGCCGGTCACGTAGAGCGGCTGGTTCAAGATGTGCTTTTGTGCGAGTTCGTTAATGTCCATTTTTTTTGTTGCCAGTTGATAGTGATTTGTCATTCCCGCCTCCGAGCGGGAATCTCCTGTTTTTGCATAATATAGTTCTTTTGACGGTGGCGGCCCTGCCGTTTGACTTGCATTTGCCTTTTAAAATGTATATTTCTGGCATGAAGAAAGGATTTTTTAAGATTTTCCTGGTCGGCTTCGTCTCAGTTTTCGTTGCGGCATGTACGACGACATCATCGTCAGAAAATACGTGTCTCGATGAGCGTGTGAGCATTATGTGTGAGGCGTATGGTCCGAATGATGAATGCGGAAATCCCACATGTGCCTCACAAGATGTAATAGACAGCCTTCACCATGTTCAAGATAGTATTCTACGAACTTTGGTTTACGAAGCGGTGGAAGAATCTGGCTTGTACACGACAAAGGATTCCGTTGCGGCATACCTGTGCAAGTTTGACAAGTTACCCGCGAACTATGTCGGCAAGAACGAAGGCAAAAAGCTTTACGAATCCAAGACGGGCAACACCTTTGAAAAGTGGAATTTCAACCCGTGGACCACAATCGGCGTGATGATTGGCGGCGACAACTTTGACAATTTAGCCTCGAATCCGGAGAACTTTCACGAAACGTTGCCCGAAGGTTCTTACCACGAAGCCGATGTGGATTATTCCGGTGCAAATCGCGGAACCAAGCGGCTCGTGTATCAGCCGGACTGCGTAATCTACTACACGTCAGACCACTACGATACTTTCTATAAATTGGAAATTAAGTAGGGGACGACGCGAGGGAAGTTAAAAAATCCGACAATTCGCGGTTTATGCGGTCGTTCAGGGCGTCCGCTTCTTGCACGGTGTGGTACTCGTCGCCAGCAAAGTCACGGGCGCGTTCCCCGCAGATGTCAACACCGATGATTTTGTGGCTTGTGGCGAGGCCGGCGATGATTTCTTTGAGTGATGCTACGTCCAGCGAACCCTGATCCCAGTTCGTGGCCGCGTATGTGGGGGAGAGGGCGTCCTTGTCGATGGAGATGTAGATTCGGCCTTCTGTCATCCCCGACTCGGTCGGGGATCTTAAAGATTCTCGCATTCGCGAGAATGACGTGGTTGTTCGCGAGAATGACGAGGGTGTGCCGGTTTCACGTACTTCGCTTTCGCGGATAAATGTTACTTTGTCTAAAATATTAGCATCACCTGCCTGCGAAAGTTCTGCGCGAATTTCGTCTACGAGGTGGTCGGCAACCCCGATAATGACAACGTTGTTTATAAACTGGTTTTCGTCTAGAACCTTCTTGACCCAGCCACCGCAACTGAGGATATTCCCGAATCGCGGGGCCTGCATGTCGGGATGGTGGTCAAAAACGACAAGCGAAAACGGTTCCTGGACCATGTCGGTCCAGATTTTGCTCATGTAGTGGTAATTGCCGTTGTCGAAGAAGTGAATGCCGCTCGCATCTTTAATGCCCGCGTCTGCAATGCGCTTGCGGATGGTTTCGACTGCCTCGTCGTCGCAGTAGCAGTCGGTGCCCGGAATATCGGAACAGTCTATCCAGCGGATTTTTGCGTCCGGCCCTGCGGAACTTTGAACCGCGTCTTTTCGCAACCCCTGCATAAAGGGCTGCTCGGCGTAGACTCCGGTGAAGTCCTGGATGATGCGATTAGTTTGCGGCATGTCCCTAATATACAAAACAAGGGAAAATTTTTGGTGGCGTGTTTCTTACTTGAAGCGCTTGCAGAATGTGCATTTTTGGCAGAATGGGTGGCGCAATTCGTGCTTTTCGAACCCTTCGCGCAGTTTGCGGGCGAGGGGCGAGCCGAGAATTTCGGCGAGGCCCTGGTCGGCGATGTTCCCGAGGGTGATTTGCCCGCTGTAATCGAGACAGCAGGCGACTACGCGCCCGTCGTGGAGTATTGCTACGTGCGTGTCGAGGGCGTGGCACGTGCCTGCGACCGGTTTGTTCGTAGATCCTTCGACGACGCACCTGTCGGTGCTCTGCTCAGGATGACACTCGCTTCTTTCGCTTTTGATATGACGAGCGGGCCACTCGAATCTTGAATCTTCGTGCAGGTAGAGCCAGCCCTCGATAGGGAAACTCTTGTGCCTGCTGCAGAAATTCCCCGGAGCGACCTGCGTGTTGAATGTCTCGTTTATGCGAGAAATCGCGAACTCGTTCCAGTCTCCGGCGGTTGCGGCGCCGATGTTCCAGAGCCGCAGATTGATGTACATGTCGGGCCTTGCGATAAGCGCGATTCTGCAGAAGTCGAGAACGTCTTCGAGGTGCTCGCGGGCGTCGCTTGGCGGGAGTTCCGCATATGCGTGCGTCGAGAAGTTTACCTGGCGCACGGCGGGGCAGTTCAATATGTGGTGGGCGACTCGCCTGATGGTCGTGCCGTTCGTGGTGAGCGTCGCGGTAAGGCCCGCGGCCTTTATATCCTTGAGGAAGAGCGCAAAACCGGGATGTAGCGTCGGTTCGCCCAGAACGTGCAGATATACGTTCTCGATGCCCGCTTCTACCGCTCCCGCGATACACTTCTTGAAGAGTGCACTCGGCATGAACGTGTGCGACGAGCCCGAGCCGGCCTCGTGCCCGCAATCACTGCTGGGGCAAAAACTGCAACGCAAGTTGCAGGCGTCCGTTATCTCGATATAAACGCTTTTCACGAGAGGGCCCTCATCTCAATAATTGCTTCTTGGTATTCGTTGAGTTTGCCGGCTTTCTTGATTTTCTTGAAGATTTTTTTGGGGATGTTGGGCTCGATGTATTCCCAGAAACTTTGAATGTGCGAAAGAATTTGGCTGTCGCCTTGGTATGTTTTGCAAGCGTTCTCGAAAATGATTTCGTGCATTTGGAGAAGCTTGTCTGTAAATTCTTTTTTTGTTATGTCCGCATTCCCTGCTTTGTAATCCGCCGCAAGGCTTGGCTGCGCAAGTAATTCGCGGCCGATCATTATGCCTGCGAGCTTAGGATAGCGGCGTTCCATTTCGCAGATTTGCGAAATGCTCGTTATGTCTCCGTTGTAGACGAGTGGGTGGCGGCATTCGCTGTAAAATTTCTCAAATGACTTGATATCAATTGCGCCCTTGTATTGCTGTTTGCCGAGCCGCGGGTGGAGTGTGATTTGCGTGAGCGGAGTATCGTTTAAAATCGGGAGGAGCGCGAATGCCTCGTCTGGGGAACTTTGCCCGAGTCGCATCTTGACGGAAAATCTAGCGGTCTCTGTTGCAGACTGCCGCGCGATTTCGCCCATAATTGCTTGGACGGCTTGCGTGTCGCCTAGCAAACCAGAACCGCGATGGCGGTTGACCTGCATGGGGAATGGGCAACCCATGTTGAAGTCGATTTGCGTGAATCCCTTTTGCAAAAGGACTTCGGTGAGAACCTTGAATTCATCTACGCTGTTCGCGATAATCTGTGGCACGGTAATTGCGCATGCCGGCTTTTCTGGGTTGGAATGCTGCGGGTTGGAAACTTCCAAATCCCGCAAGTCCTTTTCGCGCGGCTTCCCGTTTTCTATGCGCAGGAAGGGCGCGTAATATGCATCGACTCCGCCAAAGATTTCAGCATGGGCTTTACGGTAAATGCCCGTTGTGTAACCTTGTAACGGTGCGAATAAGACTCTCATTATGGCACAATTCTTGCGAACGTTTTGAAAAGGTGGCGAGGCCTTTATTTCCCGAGCGCTTTTTTCAGGGCGCGGATGGCGTTTCCGCGGTGGCTGATGGCCTTTTTCTCTTCGAGTTCCATCTGCGCGAAGGTGCGGGTTTCGCCGTCAGGGACGAATAGCGGGTCGTAGCCGAATCCCATGTCGCCTACGGGAGCGTAGTTGATGTTGCCGCGGCATTCGCCCTCGAAAATCTGCGGCTCGCTCACGACGAAGTCGCCGACCCGAGTTCCGGCGCCGTTTAATGTTGCGCCGTTTAAGATCGGGGCGTCAACCCGCTTTACAGTCTGGTACGAGAGTGCGCAGAAGTAGCGTGCCCTGCGGTCTTCGATGCCTTCAAGTTTTTTCATCAGTTTGTCGTTGTTCGCGCCGTCGTTTCCGTGGTCGCCGCTGTAGCGTGCACTGTAGATTCCCGGTTCCCCGTTCAGCGCGAAAACCTCGAGCCCGGAATCGTCGGCAAGTACCGTGGCTTCGATACCGCGCTTTGCAAGCCAGCGTGCCGTGGTGTTCGACTTGATGATGGCGTTCTCGGCAAACGAGTTTCCGTCTTCCACGATTTCTTCGTCGAATCCGATGTCCTTCAGGGTCTTGAATTCGTAGTGGTCGGTGCCGAGGATGTGCGCAAAGTCCCTAATCTTGCCGGCGCTCGCCGTCGCGATAACAAATAAGTGTTTCATAAAGATTGTTCGTAGTTAATTGCTCGTCACTGGCTCATGACTAGCAACCAATGACTATTGACCAATGACCAGTTAGTAGTGTTCCGGCTTCATGACGATGAGGATGGCGTCAACGACGACGCCCACCCCGCAGAGGCCTGCGGTGCAGAGCCAGAGAATGCCGGTCCAGATTTTGCCTTCGTAAAAGCGGTGCAGGCCCAGATAACCGAGCAGAATGCAGAGGGCGAGGGCAATCCATTTGTTGTGTTCACCTTGTGCGGGCATAGTTGTACCTCTTTTCTTGAAGTTTTGTTTGCTGACAGGAAAAATTTAGCAAAAATACGGTTTCTATGTTGCTATATTCTTTCTGTTGGTTTGACTGTATTTAGGAGTGTTCGCTGTTCATGACTTTTTCTCTGGGTCACAAGATTGTGCTTTTTGTGCTGGGTAGCCTTCTTGCTATCCTGTGCTCTTGTGATTCTTCGGGGCGTAGCCATGGGGCGGATAGCATCACCCGCCCGCAACAGAGTGCAACTTCAAAAAAATTCTCCGGGATGCGCATTGTAAAGCCCGGTGAAGGTCGTATTGCTTTAGGCACGAACGATACGCTTGCTCCGGCGAAGGAGCGCCCCTCCATGAAGGTTGAACTGACCTATGATTTCTATATGGGGCAAGCCGAGATTACCCGTCGCGAATACAAGATGATGATGGATTCGGTGGAAGTGCCTGCCAAGTGGAACCAGAAAAGAAAGTTCACGCTGGATTCGCTGAACTATCCGGTAACAAACATCACGTATTACGATGCCGTGTTGTATGTGAACGCAAGAAGCAAGTTCGAAAAGTACGATACAGCCTACACCTACAAGTCGGCGACATTCAATGAAGAAGGTAACTGCACCGGTCTTGAAGGACTCGTGTTCCATCCGGAACTGGATGCATACAGGCTGCCGACCGAGGCGGAATGGGTGCTCGTGGCAGGCAGGAGGTGGAATCCCGAAAAGGGCTGGAATGCTGAAAATTCTGGGCACGGACTGCATGTGGTTTGTACGGCGGACGAAGTATCCGAACTGGATTCCGCTGCGCGGGACAGCGCCTTTTGCGATATGGCAGGCAATGCGCTTGAATGGGTGAACGACTGGATGGGCGCGTTCGTGGATTCTGTGGTGGTCAACTATGTCGGGGGTACCGATGGCGGTTCGATTGGCGAAAAGGTGGTGAAGGGTGGCAGTTATAACGACAAGCCGAAGGGCATGAAGATATATAACCGCGGGGATATCTATACGGTTACCGGCAGTTCCCGGGCCGATTACGTGGGCTTTCGCGTTGCGTACGGAAAGATTCCCGATGCGCTGTGGGTGAATGGAGACGGTTCCCTTACCAGCAGCCGCGTGAACGTGCTCACGAAGGCTTCTACGCTCGGTACGGTTTTGGGCACGAGCAAGGCGAAACTGGCCTTCCGCAACGACCTTACCGGAAACCTGACCTACGTCGATTTTGCTATAGGAGGCACGTCTGCGGTTGAAATTCGGGATACGCTGACGGTTTATCATCCGGAAATTTCCCCGAACGGGAAACTTGTCGCGTTCTGTACGGGGCTCGAAGGAATTGATGGGAAGTCGCAGGTGTATGTGCGTCACCTGAATCCGTCGGGTTCTAATCTCGTGAAGTTGAACGCGGAATCTGCGGCAATCCCGCGTTGGCGCGTTCTCGAGAACGGCGACACGGTAATTGTCTACGTGACCAGTGCGGGCAACAACAAGGATGATGCATCGTTTAAGTCGCAGAGTACGTGGCAGGTCAAGTTTGCGAACAATAGGTTCGGCACACCACAGAAACTTTTTGACGGCGCTTACCACGATGGCGTGAGCAAGGACGGGCGGCTGGCCGTTACCGGGGCGAGGCTTTTGCGTGCGCGGGTAGTGCCTTCGGGCTCGGCGGATGCCGGCGATGCGCTCGACACTGTCTGGTACGGCGGGGAACAGGCCTGCAATGCGAGCCTTTCGCGGGACAATTCCAAGCGCACCCTATTCCTTGATTTTGGCGGGAAGACGGGCAAGGAATTTGCTGGCACTGATTACGGTACGCACGAGATGCTCCTTGTCGTAGACAGTACGGGGACGCTCGTTCGGGGAATCCCCGCTCCGGCCGGGACCAGTTTTGACCATGCAGAATGGGTGGCCCGCTCGGACAATTCGCCGAAGCTTTCCTCTGACGTGGCGGTCGTGACGCTCGTGAACGGGGAAGGGGCTCATTCCAAGATTGCTCTCCTTAATCTTGCCGATTCTGCTTTGCTCGAGGTTGCCTCGGGAATGGAACTCTGGCATCCGAATATGTGGGTGTACGGGAGTTCTGATGCGGAGAGGGATTCCGTTTCGGCGGATAGCGCTGGCGTCTACTATGACCCGGAGGGGGGCTACGAGTATGCGACCTCCGCGGTAGAACTCGCAAGCAAGATGTCTAAGTTCTGGTCGGTGTACAAGGATGTCGAGTACGTGGCATTCGGCAGTTCCATGACGCTGAATGCGCTTATCGACGATTCGGTGAAAACCTACAAGACGCTCAATATGTCTTACACGCTGGGCGATGTATTCGGGGCGATTTACCTGCTGAAGAACTATGTGCTCCCGTACGCATCCTCGTTGAAGGTCGTGTCGATGGAACTGACTCCCGGGTTCCTTTTCCATCTGGAAGAGGATATGTGGGAAGACCTCTACGACAATTCCCCCGGGTTTGCCTACGACGAAAAGCATCTGGACGCGCAGTTCGATGCCATAGTCAAGAGTGCTACTGAACAGGAATTCACGAAGGACATGCTCTCGTCGTCGTATATCGAGGGAACATACCTGTTGCCCTCGGCTGGCTGGAAGGAACCGACGTACATCGATGACATCGCGTGGATGTACACGACGAATTCGCATTTCAAGGTGGATTTTGAAACGTTCAAGGGCCTCAAGAAGAATATGGAAACTCTTGGGATAAAGTTCTTTGTCAACATTACCCCGCGAAGCCCGATGTACCGGGAAACGGAAGCCTACGACTACTTTGGCCCGCGCTGGGCCGTTGCGGAATCCATCATATCGATGTTCAAGGAAAGCGGGTTTATCGTGTTTGACGAATACAGGATGGGCGAACACGACTATACCGATGACATGGCGTTCAATGCGACGCACCTGAGCGAACTCGGTGCAAGGCAGTATACGGCTCGGTTAGATTCGGTTCTGACAAAACTGGACTCGCTTCGGGCGGAACTTGATGCGAAAAAGTGATTCGCGAAGTTCCGGAGGAAAGTTTTTTGTTGAACTAAATCACATTTTGCCCTTTATTTTGACAGAATCACAAAAAAATAGGTTGCAAAAAAAGGTGAGAACTTGTAATTTAGATAAGTCGCGTAACGACAAGGAGTGTTTATGAATTGTTTGGTGAAAATGGGCCTCGCGGGCCTTATGGCTTTTGGACTTTCGCAGGCGGCGGTGAACTTCCCGTTCCCGCAGATGTCGGATTATGGCGGAAACGCGACTCTTTTGAGTCGATAAGGCGGCCGCCTCGGAACAGCTGAAAACGCAGTTCGCTGCCTGGATGAGGGACATGTACAACGAACAGGGCGATATCGCCGGTGTGCGTTCTGATCCTGGGTCCAACCAGTATTTTTCGGAAGGTGTCGGCTACGGCATGCTCCTGATGGTCTATTTCAGTGACAATACTACGAGTTACCAGAGCCAGTTCGACAAGATTTGGAATTTCTATAAGAAGTTCCAGAACGAAAACGGACTCATGATTTGGAAAATCGGTAATCTTTCGGAATCGTGGGATGCGGGCAACGGTGCCGCTCTGGATGGCGATATCGATGCCGCAGCAGCCTTGGTGATGGCATACTACCAGTTTGGCGACGAGAAGTACAAGGAAGACGCCAAGAAACTGATTCAGGCCATGAAAAAGTCCGAATTCGAAAGCAACGGCTTGCATATGCCTGGAGACAAGTGGGGCGATGCCGCCTTAAACCGCAAGAACCCGGGTTACTTCGACCCGGCCTACATGCCGCTTTTCGCCGCCGTTGATACGGAAAACGCCGAGTTCTGGAGCAAGACCGCCTACGACGCCAACATGAAGCTTTACGAGGCGAGTTCGGGCGAAGTGAATACGGGCCTTGTGGACGACTGGACTGACAAGAACGGCAAGAGTGAAGACGATTACTACAGCTACGATGCATCGCGCGCCCCGTGGCGTAACGCGAAGGCTGTCTGCTGGCATGGCGACCAGCGTGCTCTTGCAATAGACAAGAAGATGGCTGAGTTCGTGTCGACTGTTCCCGCATCGAACATGAAGGGGCCTGTACTTCGTTCTTCCGGCAGTCTCGGCAACGATCACAACAGTACGTTCGTGACATCCTTGATGACGGCTCTCATCTCGGATGCCAAGTACCAGTCCAAACTTGACGAATACTGGAAAGAAGCGGTGGCGCTCGGTGACGAAAATTACTTTAACCAGTCGCTCAAGCTCTTGAACGGCCTCTTGGTTTCGGGCAACATGCCTAACCTCATGACGGCGGGCTCGAATCCGCCGCCGCAGAGTTCCTCGAGCGCTGAACCTCCGCAGTCTTCCAGTTCGAGCGAGATGAACGTGGATTTGAGTTCCAGTTCCGACGGGAGTGTCGCTGTTCCTGAGGCCCGCTTGCCCTCGGCGGTAGGAATGTCGCAGCAGGGCCGCACATTGCATGTGAATGCTGTGGGCCACGTGCGTGTGGATATGTTCAGCGTAACGGGAACCGCGGTAAAGACTCTCTGGAACGGGAATGTTTCTGGCAGTATGGAGATGAGCCTCAAGGGAATCCCTGCAGGCATATATGTGCTGCGCGTTCAGACTGCGGATGGCTCGCACATGAAAAAAATCCGCCTGGAGTAGATACTTGCTTAGGAATTTTGCCGATTCCAAAGAAAAAATGCGCTTGCCGTAAAGGCGGGCGCTTTTTTTTTCGTATTTTTAGGGCATGAATAAGATTGTGAAGATTTGCGCCTGTGCGGCATTTGCTGCAACTTCTGTTTTTGCCCAGCAGGGCGCCCCGACAGGGGCTGCCGTTGACCCGACTGCAGATGAGCAGAAAGCCCTCAATGCCTTGAAGGGAAAACTCGAAGGGGCGATTGTCTGGGCGACGAGCCGTGCAAACTCGCATCACGATATCTGGATTATGAATGCCGACGGCACGAACCCGCGTGCCTTGACGCAGGGCGATAATGTGGACTGGTTCCCGAGGATTTCTCCGGATGGCGCCACGGTGATGTTTAACCGCAGCAAGGGCGGCTGGGTTCCCGAAAACGACGCGAACTATCCCGAAAAGTGGGACCTGTGGATGGTCGACATCTCCGGCGAAAATGCTCGCAAGGTGGTGGACAATGCCACGTGGGGCACCTGGAGGCCCGATGGCAAGTCCATCGTGTTTAGCCGCGCAGGGAAAGTCTTTACGATGGACCTCGCGAGCAAGGCTGAAAAGATGATTCTGGATGGCGAGGCCGCCTTCAAGAAGTCTGGCGTGATTCTGCAGGAACCGAACATGAGCCCCGATGGCAAGCATTTGGCGATTACGCTTCGCGGTTCCATGCGTGAGACGGGTGTGTGGGACCTGGAAAAGGCCCAGTGGACCAAGTCCGGCGACGGTTGCCAGATTGACTGGAACTTCGACGGAAGCAAGATTTACCGCGTGAACCCGACGGGTAACGGCGGTACTGCAGCCCCGAGCGAAATTTTGTGGTTCTCTGCCAAGGACGGCAAGCAGATCGAGAAGGTCGGTTTCTTCGGCATACCGAAGAACGTGAAGTTGATGGACTTGCCCGGCCGCCGCAGTCACGAATACTTCCCGCGCCTTTCGCCCGATGGTAAGTGGCTCGTGTGGGGAGCTACCGACAAGGGCCACGACCACGATATGTTCGACTACGAACTCTACATTTGGAAGATTGGCGAACCGGTAGAAACCGCGACCCGCATTACCTACCACACGGGTAACGACCGCTGGCCCGATATTTGGTTCGGCAAACTCCCTGTTAAAGAAACTCCGAAGCCCGCTGCCGAAGCCGCTGCAACTGTTGCAAATGTGCCTGCCGCCGTTGCGGGTGGCGTGAGCGAAGCCAAGATGGATGAACTTATTCAGGCCATTGACCGTCTGACCGAAGCGGTGAAGGCGTTGAACAACGAGAAATCGTCAGCCCCTGCCGCAACGGCTCCGTAGGCAGAATGCCATAATGGCGAACGCACCGGCGACGTTCATGCTCGCCTTGCGGCCAGCCATCGGGATGGTCACCTTCATCGTCGCCTCTGCCATAATCTCGGGGGCAATTCCCAGTTCTTCGTTCCCGAGGATAATCAGGCCTTTTTCGGGCCACTTGACATCGTTTATGCTCGGGATATCTTCGCCGGTTTCGAGCGCGATAATCTCGTAGCCATTTTCCTTGTGCCACTTCACGCAATCGAAGGGGCTGTCCCAGCGCTTGATCGGGATCCATTCCTGGCACCCGCGGGCAGCGCTCTTGACGGTCACGTGGTCGGGCCCGCAGCTGTAGCCGCTCAGGTGGACTCCTTCGAGCCCGAAGCAGTCCGTGCTCCTGATGATGGAACCTACGTTGAAGGCGCTCCTCAGGTTATGTACCAGCACGGCAAACTGTATCGGTTTTTCGTTCGCGACATCGCGGTCCCCCGGTTCCTGCTCCAGGTAGACATCGCGTTCGAACCCGAGGCCCGCCCGCGTGCGGAATGTCTTGTACAGGTCAATCATCTGCGCCTGGTTCTTGCCCGTGAGGCATTCTGCTTCGGGGAGTTTCATCCATCCAGCGTATGTCTCGTATTCACGCCTAGCGCGGGGCACGTCGTCGCCCAGTTGCAAGATGATGACGCGCAGGAGTTCCGCCATGCGCTTGGCCTTGGAAGTCTCTTTCATCGCGAGGAATTTCGGTTCCGTATACATCGGGGAATAAACTAGAAAAAATGAGAATGCCGGGAGTGTTCCCGCCTGCTTTGTTGCCCCTATTCTTTGTATATTTTAGGGTATGCGTTTTTTAGTTCCGTTTGTTGTTTTTTGTCTTTGCTTTTTGTGTTCCTGTTCCAATTCCGTTTCTGAATGGGAACGCGAAGAACAAAACAGGATTTCTCCGCTCGATTCCTTTGAACTCAAGGATATGTCGCTCGTCCGTTCATTCGGGAAGAAGGTTTCTATCGGGACGGACAATTCGTCTGCGTCGCTGAAGGACCGCCCTTCGATGCGCGTTGTTTTTGATTACGACTTTTTTATCGGGACCCACGAGATTACTTGTGCCGAAATGGGCCGCCCCTGCGAGGACTCTCTACCTGCAACGAGGGTTACCTATTTTGATGCGGTGCTTTATGCCAACAAGCGCAGTATCGAGGAGGGCTTTGATACTGCGTACAGTTATACCGGGGCTACGTTCGACGCGTTCGGTTCGTGCATGAATCTGGACGGGCTGGTGTTTTCGCCTTCGGTGATGGCGTATCGCTTGCCGACAGAGGCGGAGTGGGTCTATGCGGCGGAACGCAACTGGAATCCGGAGAAAGGCTGGCACAACGGCAATTCCGGTTTTGAACTGCAGAACGTGTGCACGTCGTTTGTTGGCGAGGATAGCCTGTGTGACATGGCAGGCAACGTGATGGAATGGGTGAACGACTGGTTTACGCCCTTGCGCGATACGACAGTCCACAATTTCGTTGGAGCCCCTGATGGCGGGACTCTCGGGGAACGTGTCGTGAAAGGTGGCAGTTACAGGAACGCCGTTGGCTCGATTAACCGTTATTCGCGAGGTGACATCTACACGGTCACGTCGGCATCGCAGTCCGATTACGTTGGGTTCAGGCTTGCGTTCGGTGCAATCGAATCTCCGGTGTGGCTGGGCAAGGATGGCAAGCAGGTGAATTCGGTAGTGTCGGTGCTTGCGGGGGCGATGGATATCCGCAGGTGGGCGGGCACGTTCAAGGCGAAACTCGCGTTCCGTAATGACGAAACGGGCAACCTTGCGTTTGTGGACTATACTCAGGGTGGTTCCGTGGTGACCGAGATTGAGGATACGCTCAATGTTTACCATCCGGATATTTCACCCGATGGAAACTGGGTGGCGTTCTGCACGGGCCTTGAAGGCGTTCGTGGTAAGTCTAGCGTGTATGTGCGTTCGCTGGATTCCATAGGCTCGGGGCTTGTGAAGCTTGATGTGGAAAATGCGGCGATTCCCCGATGGCGCGTGCTTGAATCGGGGGATACGGTGATTGTTTACGTAACCGATGCGGGCAACAACAAGGACGAATCTGTATTTAAGCAGGCGAGTACGTGGCAGGTTCGCTTTTCGAAAGGAAAGTTCGGCACGCCCGAAAAATTATTCGGCGGTGCTTATCACGGAGGCGTGAGCGATGGCAATTCCTTTGCGGTAAGTGGTGCGAGATTATTGCGTGCGCGCGTGGCGGGGGTCGATACCGTTTGGTACAACGGCGAACAGGCGTGCAATGCTTCGCTCAGTAAGGACAATTCTAAACAGACGCTGTTCCTGGATTTTGCCTCGCGTACGGGTACTGACTTTGTAGGGAAATCCTACGGTGCGCACGAGGTCGCCTTCGTGGCGGATAGTGCGGGTCGCTTGGTGCGCTACGTGATGGCTCCCGAGGGCTATGCCTTTGACCATACCGAATGGATGCAGGGGACAAACCACATGTTTGTCGCCTCGCTTACCGATGCAAACGGCAGGCATGCCCGTATCGCGATGGTTGATTCGTACAGTGGCAAGTCAGTCGTTCTCCTTGAAGGCGAAGAAATCTGGCACCCCGCCTTCTGGGCTTTGCCGATGGACGTTTCGGGTGAGTCGTCGCTCAATCCGGACAGTGCCGGCCTCTACTTTGTGGAGGGCAAGGAAAATCACGTGTTGGCCGGCAAGATGCACATGTTCTGGCACAACCACGATTCCATTGAGGTTGTTGTGTTTGGTAATTCCCGCATGTTGTTTGGCGTGAACCCCATGCAGATGGAAGATTACTACGTGTTCAATTTCGGAACGGTCCCCTGCGACATGAACGCTTCGTACTACATGTTCTCGAACTATGTGTTGCCACATTCCCCGAACCTGAAATTCATTGTGGTCGGGATAGACCCTGATATGTGGTGGATTGAAGATACGGAATGGAATATCGACAACAATATCAAGTACGTGCCCGGCTTTGCCTACGATGCCTATCACGGTTTTTGGAAGGAGGGCGTGAGCGATGAATTTCTACAGATGGTGGATAACAACTTCCGCGCGGACAACGATTACAACAATGCTGCCCCTTATCGTGGGTGGATTCAGCTTATCGGGGAACACGGCTGGGACAAGGATTTGTCGTCGACGGAAATCGTGAACGATACCACGGATAGCGACCTTTCGAAAACGCTTGACCAGGAATTGGAAATGCTCGTGAACCTCGTGAACATGGCGAAGGACCGTGGCGTGAAGGTCTTGGGTGTGACTGCCCCGCTATGCCCCTGCTACAAGAAAACGGGTGCTTACGGGCGCTACGGGCTCAGACGCAGCCAGGCGAAGGAATTCTTCGAAAAAATTCATGCATACGATGCTCGCGAGGACTATTTCAGGTTCCTTGACGAGAACAAGATGGGCGATCACGATTATCCGCTCGAAGTAGGGTTTGATTACGACCACATCAACTACGTGGGTTCTGCGATTCTTACATCGCGTGTCTATTACGTGCTAAGGCAGATGGAGTGATTGCGATGAAAGGGGTGTTGGTTTTTCTGCTGTTTGCTGCGTTCGCGGTGCTTGGGGCGTGTTCGAATTCCGCAAGCGCTTCTGGTGAGCGGGAAGGGGGTGCCCGCAAGTCCCTGCTGGATTCGTTCGACCTTGCCAGCATGGTGCCGGTTTACGCTCTCGGTGAATCCGTTACCCTGGGGACGGACGACTCTAACGCTCTTGCGCATGCGCGGCCTGCGATGCAGGTGTCGTTTGATTACGATTACTTTATCGGTAAGCACGAGGTTACCTGCGCCGAAATGGGCAAGGACTGCGGAGACTCGCTCCCTGCGATAAACGTCACCTACTACGATGCCGTCCTGTATGCCAACCGCCGGAGTGTTGCCGAAGGGTTCGATACGGCCTATGTCTACACCGGGGCCATGTTCGATAACGAGGGCTCGTGTGTGAATCTGGAGGGGCTCGTGTTCCTGCCGGCGGTAAGCGCGTATCGCCTTCCCACGGAAGCGGAATGGGTGTATGCGGCAAGTGGGGGGTGGAAGCCCGATTCGGGCTGGAATGCGGACAATTCTGATTACCGTGCACATGAGGTCTGCAGCGCGTTTATCGATGGTAATGGGGTCTGTGACATGGCGGGCAACGTGATGGAATGGGTAAACGACTGGTATGTGCCGTTCCGTAAGGAACCGGTTGCGGATTATGTCGGCGGGATTGATGGTGGTGTGCTTGGCGAGCGTGTCGTGAAGGGCGGAAGCTACAGGAATTCTGCCGCATCGATGCATTTGTATTCCCGTGGCGACATCTACACGGTCACGTCTGTTTCGAAGGCGGAGTATGTGGGGTTTAGGCTAGCGTTTGGCCCGATAAGGAGTCCGATGTGGCTGAACAGGGATGGACAGCAGAAAAGCATCATCGTGTCGATTTTGGCAAATTCGATGGATATGCGTCATGAGTTGGGTACGAATAAAGTAAAAATCGCGTTCCGCGATGACGAAACGGGAAAACTCGCCTTCGTGGACTATTCGGGCGATAATCCGCGCGTGGTAGAAATTGACGATTCTATAGAAGTGTACCATCCGGATATATCGCCCGACGGGAACCGCGTTGCTTTCTGCACGGGGCTTGAAGGTGTATCGGGCAAGTCAAGCGTGTATGTACGAACGCTTGATTCTATAGGTTCGGGGCTCGTAAAGCTTGATGTGGAAAATGCGGCGATTCCCCGATGGCGCGTGCTTGAATCGGGCGATACGGTGGTTGTTTTCGTGACCGATGCAGGCAACAACAAGGATGAATCTGCGTTTAGGCAGGCGAGCACGTGGCAAGTTCGTTTTTCGGAAGGGAAGTTCGGTGAACCCGAGAAATTGTTCGATGGCGCGTACCACGGGGGTATAAGCCGGGATGGAAAACTTGCCGTGAGCGGAGCGAGACTCCTGCGCGCCCGCGTTTCTGGGCATGATACGCTCTGGTACAACGGCGAACAGGCGTGCAACGCAAGCCTTTCGCGCGATAAGTCGAAACGAACCCTCTTCCTGGATTTTGCGGGAACGACGGGCCGCAAGTTTGTAGGGGAAGACTACGCGACGCACGAGGTGATTCTTTTTGCCGATAGTACGGGAACGCTGGAACGTTTTACGAAGGCTCCTGCACCCTACACTTTTGACCATACAGAATGGATATACGGTGCAGATTCCCTTGTGGTGGCGACCCTGGTGGATGTCGATGGCGCGCATCGCAAGGTGGTTGCCTTGAACGCATTCACGGGCGATGTGCTCGAAATGTTGGGCGGCGAGGAACTCTGGCACCCCGCCGTATGGGTCAATGCGTATGATCGTGCGGTCGTCAATCCCGATTTGGATATCGATAGCGCGGGAGTTTATTTCACGCCGCAGATGGAATTCTACGGGCTGGAATTGCGCGTAAAGATGGAATATTTCTGGAAATCCCGCGATAGCGTTACGGCAGTGGTGCTCGGGTCCTCGAGGGCGATGTTCGGCGTGAACGCTTCTTACGTGCAGTCGGAAAAGCTCCTGAACATGGCGTACTCCTCGGGTGACATTTTCGGAATGGAATTCCTGACGGAGCATTACGTGTTCAGCCATTTGCCAAAGCTCCGGTTCCTGGTACTTGAATTCTCGCCAGATTTCATGTGGGTAACCGAGAATTCGTCGTGGAACTCGATTTACGAGAATTCCCCGGGGCTCAGGTACGACGAATCTCACGGTTTCTGGGTGGATTCGCTCCCGAAGGGCTTTGAAACGCTTGTTGAAAAATCGTATAAGGCGAGGCCCGGCCAGATGCTGCCCTACAGTTTCGATGAATTCCTGTTGCCCTCGGGTGGCTGGGGTGAACCTTCGGTATCGAACGATTCTACACTGTTCCGCCTGGATTTGCCCGCTGTCGTAAACAACATGGCTACGCTCGAAAAACTGGTAGGGGAGGCTCGTGCCCGTGGTATAGAAGTCGTGCTGCTCGTGACACCGCAAAATCCGCGTTATGCGAAAACGGGCGCGTACGGTGTTTATGGGGTGCGCCGCTCGGTAGCGCAGGAACTTCTGGAGCGCGCGAAGGCGCTGGACGTGCTGTTCTTGGATGAAAACAAGATGGGTAATCACGACTACAAATCGAGCATGGCGTTCAATACCGACCATCTCGGTCGTGAGGGCGCAAAGCAGCTTTCGGAACGCCTGGATTCGCTGTTCCGAGCTACCCGAAAATAGCCTGGAAAATAGCCCCGAAAATGGGTCTTGAAAATCTGTTTTTTTCCTTAAAATTTTGGGGATTTTTCTATATTTCGGGCTGTATGCAAAGCCCTCGAAAACCGCGTATCCTCATCACGAACGACGATGGGGTGAATAGCGCGAATATGCACGCTTTGGCGCGTGCTCTTGCTCCCTGTGGGGAGGTTTTCGTGTTTGCCCCGCAAACGGAACAGAGCGGCGTTTCTCACGCATTTACGTTGCGTCGCCCGCTCTGTATCGGGGAATGTCATTCTGCGGGCGATTATAGGGTGTTTTCGGTCGACGGGACCCCTGCCGATTGCGTGAAGTTTGCCCTCGGGCACTATGCCGCTTTTGGCCTGGAACAAACCGAGGGGGCCGGTCCGGGTAAGTTCGACGTGTGCTTCTCGGGCGTAAACATCGGCGAGAATTCGGGCGTGTCCGCGCTTTATTCGGGCACGGTCGCCGGAGCGCGCGAGGCTGCCCTCTGGAGTGTTCCGGGAATAGCCCTCTCGCTGCATGGCGGCGATGCGCTTTTGCAGGAATCGATTGATTTTGCCGTGCGGGTCGTGCGCGAGGGAATGTTCAGGAATATCCCCGCGGGCGTGTTCTGGAACGTGAACTTCCCGAAGGCGCATGTTGACGGATTCAAGGGCGTTAGGCCTGCATGTATGGCGTGCGGCATGTTTACGGACCACTACACGAACGAAGGCCGCCTGTGGCAGCTCGATGGCGAAAAACTCTGGGACAGGCAACCCGACTATACGGACGATTACCTGCTCCACAAGGGCTACGCGACGGTTACGCCGCACCGCATCGACCAGACCGACGAAGAAAGTTTGAAAAAGATAAACGAGATGTTGGCCGGAAACGGCTAATCACCAAGAGGATAACGAATGTCAGAAGAATTGGTACCAGGAACGCAGTTCAAGAGCCTTATCGAAAAGGACATGCAGGATTGCTATCTCCGCTACTCCATGAGCGTCATTGTGGCGCGTGCGCTCCCGGACGCACGAGACGGCTTCAAGCCGGTGCACCGTCGCGTGATGTTCAGTATGCACAAGCTGGGCGTGGTGCCCAACAAGCCGACGGTGAAGAGCGCGCGTATCGTGGGCGACGTGATTGGTAAGTACCACCCGCATGGCGACTCCGCTGTTTACGAGACTCTCGTCCGCATGGCGCAGGATTTCTCGCTGCGTTACCCGCTGGTGTTCGGTCAGGGTAACTTCGGTAACATCGACGGCGACGGTGCCGCCGCAATGCGTTACACCGAAGCGAAGATGAACAACATGGGCGCCCTGATGCTCGAAGACCTCGAGAAGGACACCGTGGACATGGGCCCGAACTTCGACGAGACTCTCGACGAACCGCTGGTGCTCCCGTCCGTGCTCCCGAACATGCTCGTGAACGGTACTACGGGTATCGCCGTGGGTATGGCTACCTCGATGGCTCCGCACAACCTGCGCGAAATCGCGAACGCTATCCACGCGGTGGCAGAAAACCCGGAAATTACGGGCGAAGAACTCTTGCAGTACGTTTCCGGTCCGGACTTCCCGACGGGTGCAATCATTTGCGGGCGTGCAGGTATCCGCGATGCCTACCTCACGGGTCACGGCCGCGTGCGTGTGCGCGCCCGCACCGACATCGAGATTGATTCGAAGGGCAAACCGCGCATCATCGTGACGGAAATCCCGTACATGGTGAACAAGTCCGAACTCTGCAAAAAAATTGCGGACCTTGTTCGCGAAAAGCGCGTGGACGGCATCACCGATATCCGCGACGAATCTGCGAAGGATGTTCGCATCGTGATTGAACTCAGGCGCGATGCGGTGGGCGAGGTTGTCCTCAACAACCTGTTCAAGTACACGCAGTTGCAGACCACCTTCAGCATCTACAACCTGGCCCTCGTGAATAACTTGCCTAAGTTGTTGACCCTCAAGGACTTGGTTCAGATTTACATTGACCACCGTATGGACGTGGTGACTCGCGCTACGCAGTTCGACCTGAAGAAGGCGAAGGCCCGCCTGCACATTATCGAAGGCCTGCGCATTGCGACCCAGAACATCGACGAGGTCGTGCAGATTATCAAGTCGAGCAAGACGACCGAAATCGCGAAGCAGAACTTGCAGGAACGCTTCAGTCTCGACGAAATCCAGTCTCAGGCGATTGTCGACATGCGACTTGCCCAGTTGACGGGCCTCAACCTCGAAAAACTGGAAGCGGAATACAACGAGCTCATCGCGACGGTTGCCGACCTCGAAGATATCCTCGCCAAGCGCGAACGCCGCATTGCGATTATCCTCAAGCGCCTTGACGAAGTAGTGGACAAGTTCGGTGACGAACGCCGCACCACCATCGGCGAATCCGTCGACGACAGCGACTACGAAGACCTGATTGCCGAAGAGGAACAGGTAATTACCTTGAGCAAGGAAGGCTACATCAAGCGCCTCCCGATTGACACCTTCAAGACCCAGAGCCGTGGCGGCAAGGGCATTATCGGTGCCGGCCTCAAGGAAGAAGACGACGTGGACCAGATCTTTACGGCAAGCACGCACAGTTACCTGCTCGTGTTTACCAACAAGGGCCGTGCCTACTGGACGAAGGTCTACCGCCTGCCCGAAGGCACGCGTAACGGCAAGGGCCGCCCGATTGTGAACTTCGTGGGCCTCACCGAAGGCGAAAAGGTTCAGGCGATTGTGCCCGTGCGCAAGTTCGGCGGGTTCTTCTGCCTCGTGTTTGCGACCAAGAAGGGTATCATCAACAAGATGGACCTTACGCTGTTCAGCCGCCCGCGCAAGGCCGGCGTGAACGCCATTACCCTCGACGAGGGTGACGAACTCGTGAAGGTGCAGCTCGTGGGCATGAGCGAAGAGGAATACAAGGCCTCGCTCAGTGCGGGCGACGATCAGGCCACTGAGCTTGCCGAAGGGCCTGAGACAGAGGTTCCTGAAGCGGATGATGCCGACGATCTCGAAGGCCGCCCGATTCCGAAGGACCTGCTGATGCTTGCGACCCGCAACGGCCAGGCTGTCACGTTCCCGATTACGTGCTTCCGCCCGATGGGCCGAGGCACTCACGGTGTTCGCGGTATCAAGCTTGCCGAAGGCGACGAGGTGATTTCGCTCCTGTGGCTCAAGGAAGGCAACAAGGTGCTTACCATTACCGAAAAGGGCTACGGCAAGCGCAGTGAACCGGGCACCTACCGCGTTACCAAGCGCGGAAGCAAGGGCGTGAAGAACCTCAACGTTACCGACAAGATTGGCCCGGCCGTATTCGTGGATAGCGTTGCCGACGATTACGACCTGATTATCACGAGTAAGGAAGGCCAGGTTATCCGCATCAAGGCCGATTCCATCCGCCTTACGGGCCGCAATGCCCAGGGCGTGAAGGCGATTAGCCTGCGTGACGGCGACATGGTGCAAGACGCCACCGCGCTCCCGAGCGTGGAAGACATCGAGCAGGATAGCGCCGAGGCGAAGGAAACCTTCGACCAAGTGCAGGGCGTGGAAGTCGATGACGATTCCGTCGAGAAGGTCGACCCCGCCGATGCCGCTCCGGAAGCTCCCGCCGAAGAATAGCTCCGGCAATACATATAACATATATTAACAAAGGCGCCTCCGGGCGCCTTTTGTCGTGAAATAAGTTTACAAAAACTGGCGGAATTTTGACAAATTCGGCGTTGAAATTTACAACAACGCTTTGTATATCTTGTGTAAAAGAAAAGAACGTTTTCAATATAAATTACAGATAAGGGATCGCATCGATTCTTTATAGGAGTAATCATGAAGAAATGTTCTTTGGCCGGTATCGGCCTTGCCATGACGCTGGGGTTAGCGGTATCGGCTTTCGCTGCTGATGCCTGCAACGACAACATGGGTCATACAGGAAACGGCTCACAAGTGAGCGGCAACAGGGTGGGGTCTATCAATGGGACCCCTTGGGGCTACGAACAGTGGTATCAGGGTGGCAACGCCTCGATGACCTACTACAGCAATGGTACGTTCAAGGCCAACTGGAGTGGTTCTAGCGACTACCTGACTCGCGTGGGCTACCAGTACAACGGCAACGGCATCAGCCACAAAACAAAGAACTTTGCAGTCGATTACAAGTACACCAAGACAGGTAACGCCCAGTACGGTTACATCGGCGTTTACGGCTGGACCAAGAACCCGGAAACGGAATACTACATCGTGGACGACTGGTTCAGTAAGCCGAGCGAACAGTATGTGGGTGAAAAGTTCGGCGAAATCACGGTGGATGGCGCCAAGTACTCCATCCACGCGTTCCTCCGCCAGCAGGAACCCTCCAAGTCGGGCACTTCTACGTTTGTGCAGTTCTTCAGCATTCGCGAGACTCCGCGTCAGTGTGGCCATATCGACATTTCTGCCCACTTCAAGAAGTGGGATGAACTCTTCACCGGCCAGCAGAAGCAACTCCGCGGTTCGAAGGGCGGTGGATCTGCTTCGCTCAAGTTCGGTAACGTGACCGAAGTGATGCTCATGACCGAAGCGGGTGGCAATGCTACGGGTTCCGTGGACTACACTTACTTCAATATGGTCGACAATGCCACGTCGTCGCCGACTTCTAGCGGTTCTGCGCCGAAGTCCAGCTCATCTGTGGCAAAGTCTAGCTCTTCTAAGGGTGGAACTGCAGTTTCGGGCACCATCGACGCCTGCAAGGACGCTATGGGCCATGAAGGCCAGAGCAAGACGGACAATGGCCGCAATAACTCAAGCTCTACGGGCAATATCGGCTCCACCGGTTACCATTACGAAATCTGGTACCAGGGTGGCAACAACTCCATGACCTACTACGACAACGGAACCTACACCGCCAAATGGAGCGGCACAAACGATTTCCTTGCCCGCGTAGGCTTCAAGTACAACGAGGACAAGACTTACGATCAGGTTGGCCCCATCGATGCTTACTACAAGTGGAGCCACCAGGGCAGCGCAGGCGGTTACAACTACATCGGTATCTACGGCTGGACAGTTGACCCGCTCGTAGAATACTACATCGTGGACGACTGGTTCAACAAGCCGGGCGCAAACCTCCTCGGCCAGAGAAAGGGTGAATTCACGGTTGACGGCGATACCTACGAAATTTACCAGAATACCCGCTACAACGCCCCCTCTATCAAGGGCGACCAGACCTTCCCGCAGTACTTCAGCGTGCGTAAGAGTGCCCGTCAGTGTGGCCATATCGACATCACGGCTCACTTCAAGAAGTGGGAATCCCTCGGCATGAAGATGGGCAAGATGTACGAAGCCAAGGTACTCGTAGAAGCGGGTGGTGGAACGGGTTCGTTCGACGTGACCTACTTCAAGATGACCGACGCCAAGCATCCGCTCCCGCAGCCGGAACCGGAATCTAGCTCCAACGTGGCCAAGTCCAGCTCCAGCGGCAGTGTTAAATCCAGCTCTAGCCGTGGCGGGTGGAACTGGGGCCGCAGCAGTAGCGCTACGGATGCTCTCCCGTTCATGACCCAGGCTCTCGCGACTATGGATGGCCAGTTCATGGTGTTCGACATGCAGGGCCGCTCTCTTGGCGCAATCGATGTGCCGGCCGGTTCTACGGTTGCATCTGCCATCAAGGCGAAGTTCAAGAATACGGGCATCTACCTCGTGAAGCAGGGCAAGACATTCCTCCGCGTGAAGGTGACTCCGTAAAAATCGCTTAATCTTCAGATACTCCTGAACGAAATTCCCTGCGAAAGTGGGGAATTTTCGCTAAAAACGGCAATTTTTTGCTCGTTGCGCGTTGTTTTTTGCAACAACGCCTTTTTATTGATTGTATTCCAGTTTGGGGTGTACAGATATATCTTTAGGGTAGAAACCTAAACATTCAGGAGTTAGAAAATGAATAGGAGCTTTAATAAAATTATCAAGATGGGGATTGCCATAGCCGCAATTTCGTCATCCATTTCCTGGGGACAGACCGTTACCTGCTCTGGTGGTACATCCCAGAAAATGGGTACCGCTGGTGGCTATGATTACGAACTCTGGAGCCAGAATGGTGCCGGTACCGCAACTATGAAGCTTAACGTAAGCGAGGAAAATGGTGGTGCTTTCGAAGTTGAATGGCAGGGTACTATCAACATGTTGGCCCGTACCGGAAAGCGTTGGGGGTCTAACTCCAATGTTACCGTACAGAATGTGGGTAATATTACCTCCGAATTTGATGTGGAATGGAGCTCCTCCGACAACGTGAAGTATGTCAGTGTCTATGGCTGGGGCTATTACGACCAGGCTGACATTCCCAGTGGTTTTAGCAATGAAATTGAATACTACATTGTCCAGGATCGCGGAAGCTACAATCCTACCTCAGGCGGTAAAAAGTTTGGTTCTGCAGTTATCGATGGTATTAGCTACGATTTCTATACTACCGACCGTGTTCAGCAACCTTCTCTTTCGGGTACCAGCACCTTTAAGCAGTATTGGTCCATCCCGTCGAATACGAGCCAGCATCGCACCAAGGGTACCATTTCTATTTCCAAGCACTTCAAAGCATGGGCTGATGCGGGTATGAAGATGGGTAGACTGTATGAAGTTGCTTCCATGAAAATTGAATCCTACACCGGAAATACGGGCACTGCAAAAGGTTATGCTAAAGTTAAGAAGAACCTGCTGAAAATCGGTGGCAGTGCCGATGAACTTGCCCTCAATGTAACTGCATCTCCGGCCGCTGCAGGTACTGTGACAAAGAGCCCCAGCGCTAACTATTATGCTCCGAAAACAGCTGTTCAGCTCACCGCCAAAGCCAACGATGGCTGGAAGTTTGTGGGTTGGGAAGGTGATGCTACCGGCTCTACCGAAACCATTTCTGTAACCATGGACAAGGAAAAGTCTGTGGTCGCCAAGTTTGAATTGGTCGGCGAAACCACAGTGAACCTTCTTAAGGATGGTGATTTCCCGAGCAGCAGCGTGATTTCTACAAACCAAGATGCATCCTGGTTCTTGGGTCAGGGTACAAACTGGGGTAACTCTGCTGCAAAGACTTCTGTTTCTGGTGGCACGGCTACGGTTGACGTTACCACTATTGGTACAGAAAGTTACCAGCCGCAGCTTGTTCAGTACAATCTGGCTCTTGATAAGGGCATGAAGTACAAGTTGTCCTTTAAGGCTAGCGCTGATGTAGATCGCAAGATTGAAGTTAATTTCCAACAATCCGTAGACCCCTGGGGTGCATACGCCACTAAGGAATTTGACATCACCACTACGGAACAGGAATACACATTTATCTTTGCTATGGAAGAAGATTCTGATGATGCCGCTCAGTTTGCCATCAATTTGGGACAAGCTACAGGTACAGTCAAGATTAGTGACGTCAAACTGGTCTTCACCAATGCTGAACCGGGTTCCGAAGGTGGTGATCCTGGTACGACCGCGATTGCCCAGACCGTCCGCATGAACGACGTTGCCCGTACCGTGCAGGTGTTCGACATGCAGGGCAAGTCCCTCGGCAAGGTGGAAATCTCCGCTGGCACGAGCGTTAACGAGGCTATCGCCGCCAAGTTCCAGAAGTCCGGCATCTACATGGTGAAGGATATCCAGGGCTTCAAGAAGGTGCGCGTCATTAACCGCTAATAGGTGTCATAAAGACAATCTTTTATCCCCGCCTGTGGCGGGGATATATTTTTTTAGCACCGTAAGGTGCCCACGAAGACACTTGTGTCGCATTTCCCTATTGACTTGCCCCCCTCTAAAAGTTAAATTAAGTCGAGTAGAATTCTTTTATTGCGAGGTTTATCTGTGAAAAAGATATCCGTTTTTGCCCTGGCGTTTTTCGCCATTTTTGCTTTGGCTTCCTTCGGGTTTGCCTACGACCTGACCGGTAATGGTTACGGTGCCGTACAGAAGGCCCGCCCCTCCATCGCCTTCGTGCTCACCACGTGGGAAAAGAAGGGCGCTGAAGTCACCACCGAACTGACTCATTCCGAAAGCGAGGAAACCGTTTCGGAAAGTTCTGCCGAAGATGAATCGGGTAAGTCCACCAAGGCTCGTGCGAAGACGGTTGCAGTAACGACCGAGGCGACCTACAGCGAGGATATCTGGACAAAGATTCCCGACGCCCAGATTGTCGACAAGTTCCAGCAGCAGTTCGTGAAGCAGCAGTTCAACGTGAAGTCTTCCGACATGGCACGCAATATTGCCCTGGCCCCCTCGCTCGCAAAGACCGGCGTTAACCCTTCTGACCGTGCCGCCGTCAAGAAGTATGCCGAGAAGGAAGGCGTGAACTTCGTTGCCCGCGGTGAAGTCGCGGTGACTAGCTACACGAAGGTGAAGGGCAACAAGATTAAGGCTTCGCTCCAGATTGGGGTCGAGGTGATTGACGTGAATTCGGGCGAGGTGATTGCCGCGTTCTCGAACGGCGTGCACACTGTCGCTACCAGCAAGGAAGTCGCCCGCAATGGCGGCATTAACAAGGCTGCCGTCATTGCTGCCCGCACGCTTTCGGAACAGGTGATGGAAGCTTGGATCAATGCGGCCGACAACGGCTCGCAGTTTGTGGTGGAACTCCGCAAGATGAAGTCCGCCCGCAGCCAGAAGATTCCGTTCGAGAAGGCGCTCAAGGGCGTCGTTACTATAAATTCGCAGACCCAGCCCGCAAAGGATGTGGTGACCTACTCCGTGACGTTCAAGGGGTCTAAGGGCGATCTCGGCACGGCGATTCTCGAGGCGATTGGCGACAAGCCCGGCTTCGACGAGAAGTCCTTCGACGGTCCGCATGATATCGACGGTAAGGTCGTTTTTGAATTCTTGAAGTAGGCGAGCGAGCCTGACTTGCAAAGGAGTTTTTGAATAATGAAGAAGATTTGGCTTTCCGCAATCGCTTCCGCTGCATTTGTATTTATGTCGTGCGCCTCTTCTGGCCCGCACGTGGATGCCTTTAACCGCGCGCAGAAGGCGTACAATGACGGCAAGGACGACAAGGCTATTGCCGAGGCTCTCGAGGCCCTGAAAATCAAGCCCGACTACAAGCCCGCCATCGAGTTTTTGAACAAGACGTTCGACGACGTGATTGCCGCAAAGAACGATACGATTGCGATGTTCAAGAAGCGCGACGACCCGAACCCCAAGCGCTGGGACAAGATCGTGTTTATGGAAGAGCAGAAGGCCGATTACGCGAAGCAGCTGAAGCTTATTGCCCGCCGTAACGACAAGATTAAACTGAGCGTGGAAGTTGACCCCGAAGATATCAAGGTCGCGCGCGACAGTGCTGCCGCATCGCACTATGCCGCAGGTCTCGAAAAGATGAACGGGCGAGGCAAGGCTGCCCAACAGGCTGCAGCGGTCCATTTCCGCAAGGCGTTCACCTACCATGCTGACTACGAAGATTCCAAGCAACTCTATGCGGACTGCAAGAAGCGCGGTACGGTGCGCGTGGCGGTTGACCCGTTCAACAACGACTACAGTGGCCGCATGGATGCCGCCCTGATTGCCGAACTCCAGAAGAACAAGGAAGCCTCCGAATTCCTGCAGTTCCTAACGCGCGCCGACCTGGACCGCATTCTCGAGGAGCAGACGCTTGCATCTTCGGGCGATTTCAAGGAAGGCGAGGGCGATGAGATGATGGGCAATCTCCGTACTGCGGAATTCCTCATCGCTGGTTCCATCGAGAAGCACGTGTGTTCCGACGACGAAAGTGCGGTGGAACGCGACCGCGAAGAGAAGGAAAATGCCGCCCGAGTGAAGGTCGGCAGCCACCAGCAGTGCGATATTCTCAAGAACGGCAAGCGCCGTTGTTACGACGTGAATGACTATGCCAACGTGTATGCCACAATCATTACCGACTCGCTCACGAAGAAGGCCTCGACCTCTGGCTTTATCCAGATTCTCGACTTCAAGACGGGCGAAGTCAAGAAGAAAACCGATGTGCGCGTAGGCGTGATGTCGTCGGGTATAGTGGCGGGCTGTTCCGGCGACCCGCGTGCGTACAAGCCCATCTGCAAGCACACCGAAATCACGCTCCGTTCCTGCAGCGAGATGAACGACCAGATGACGGTCGATTTTGCGCGCAAGGCCGTGGCAGAGATAACTAAAGTTACCAAGGAACTGACCAAGTAGTGCGGTTCGGGGTAGATTATTTCTGAGTTTGGACTAAAAGAACAATCCATAAGGAGACGACTCAATGAAAAAGATGTTCCTCGCTCTCGCTGCGGCAAGCCTTGTCAGCACGATGGCTTTTGCACAGGACGACTACGACTACGGTGACGACTACGGTACCGAAGCCTCCACCAGCAGCGATGACGGCTACACCGATATGGACAGTGGCGACAAGGCCACTACCGAAGAAAAGCCTGCATCTGATGTTGAATACAAGAACATGGACGAAGGCAAGAAGGTAAGCCGCGACGAAGGTACGAAGCCGGCATTCTTCGACAGGCCGTTCAACATGGCCGCACACATTGCTCTCGGTTATGGTTCTTTCTGGAGCACTCCGGACCAGTATGACAATGCTACCTGGCGCCAGGCTTACGGAATGGATTCCAATCCGTACGATGAATGGCTCGGCTACAGCGTAGCCTTCGGTATGGCGTTCAACTATCGCATCATGGATATCTTGAGCGTGTCTCCGGAATTCAACTTCGGAATCAGGGGCTTTATCCGTAACCTGGATTCTTACTACAGCTACTGGTACGATACCTACGTTGAAGTTAACGAAGACATCTTCATGTTCGATATCGAACTTCCGATTCTGCTCCGCGTGATGCCGACTCACCAGATCTATTTCGAAGCCGGTCCTCAGTTCACGTTGAAGCTGGTTGCGAACCACTCTGTGGATTACGTTGATAGCTACACCGACGAAACGATTTACAGCGATGCCAAGGGCTCCTGGGAATGCGCTACGTTCTTTGCCTCCCTCGTGATTGGTGGCGGTGCAACTCTTGATCTCGATGGCAAGCTCTTCGATATCGGTCTCCGCTTCATCATGGACATGACCAAGCTCGAGAAGGATGATACCGAAATGCCGGATCTCGATGGTTCCACGTTCAAGGATGAAACCAAGATGTGGACTCTCCAGCTTGTTGTCAAGTACTGGTTCTAATCCAAGAGATACTTAAAGGAAAGGCCCCGCAGCAATGCGGGGCTTTCATTTTGTCGGTCTGCTTCTGGTACAAAAAATCCCCGCTTGCACGGGGATTAAATGTGTTTACGCTTTCAGAAGCCGTTTGATTTTTACTTGATTGTGGAGGTGAGGCGGAAGGCGAGGCCCACGTTGCTCATCTCGTTTTCGCTGTAGACGCTGAACTGCAGCTTGGAAGATCCGATCTTCTTGACCCATGCAACAGTCCATGCCCAGTCGTCGTAGGTGTGCTCGGTTACGGCGTACAGGTTGTCGCGCTTGTTGATGTATTCCCATTCCACCATGAGGTTGCTCATGAGCGTGTTCAAGATGCCGGTCTTCGGGGCGAAATCGAGACCCAGGTAGAACGGCTGGAAGTAGATGCCCGGCAGGTAGTACTTGGTTTCGGGAGCAATGTAGTTGGGAGCGTCCTCGTTCAGGTCGTCATCCTGGGTGTACACGCAGGCATATTCGCCGTAGACGCGGAACATCGGGAGGACGTTGTAGCTTGCATAGGCTGCCACGCGGTGAGTCACGTAGGCGGTGTTCTGCAGGACATCGATGAGGTTTCCGCGGTAGGCGACCTTCACTTCGAGCGGGAAGGTGAACTTCATGTCTTCTTCTACGCGCAGGTAGCCGCGGTTAGCGTTGCCGTCCTGCGTGGCGAGCATGGCAGTGAGGTTGCTGAGCCCGTGGTTCCAGCCGAGTTCAAGGGCGTTGTGGCTGTAGTCGCGCATCCAGAGCCCGCGCTTGGTCAGGTCCTTGTCTACGTAGGTACCGAAGTGGGTGGACTGCGACCAGTCTGTCTTCCAGCGACCAATCTTGAGGTTGAGCTTGTCGCTGTCGCCCAGATTCCACTTGTAGTTTACCCAGTAGAGGTCGGCGAGAATCTTGTCGTAGTTCTTGCCGTCAATCTTGTTGCCGAATTCCGGCGCGAAGATGCGCAGCATGATAAGCCCGTCGAGGTTTTCACTCTTGTACTGGCCGCCCACGTTGGCGCGGATCCAGCCGCTGCTGAAGTTGTGGTCTTCGTCGGCGATGGACTTGGTGACCTGGGTCTGCACGTTGCCCTTGAGGCCGAACTCGCCGTCGATGGCGAATGCGGAGGTGGCGAGCCCCATGGTCAGGAGTGCTGCCGCAATCTTGATGCTTTTCATCGTTTCTCCTATGATGGCCACGTGGTTCCCGTGGCACCTTATTGTTTCCGCGCGTAAAGATAGAATTTGACACCTGTTTTGGAAATGCCCTCTTTCCCCATTTGTCGCGTTTTTTTATCTTTGTCGCGGATTATTGATTATGGATGAGGTGTGTATGCCCGTTTTTTCCCGCTTGACTGCTGCTCTCTGCGCCTGTGCCGCAATTGGTCTTATGGCTCCGGCCCTTTCTGTTGCCGGTGAACTTGCTCCCAACAAGACGCACGCAGTTCTGAATGTCACCTACACGAATTACGACGATGTTCCGCAGGCAAGGAAGAAACTCGTGTTCCAGGGCCAGAAAAAGCCCAAGAACAAGATTACCGTGGTGACCGACATGTACGGCGAGGCCGCCTTCATGATTCCGCGCGAGGATTCCTACACGGTGCTCTGCGAGAGCCTTACGGGCCCGTTTGAATGCGGTACGACACCTTATGTTTCCCTGACGGCAAGCACGGGCGGCGTGACGGTGCTCTTTGACGATACGCGTGCGGAACTTACCGGCGTGAACTTCAAGGTGGGCAGCGCCGAACTTATCCCGAACTCGCTCAAGACGCTCGATAACGCCATCGCTGGCCTCAAGCGCAATGCAAAGGCGAAGGTCGAAATCGAAGGCCACACGAGTAGCGAAGGGAGCGATTCCTTTAACCAGAAACTTTCCGAGGACCGCGCGAACAGCGTCATGGAATACATGATCAGCAAGGGCATCTCGAAAGACCGTGTGACAGCGGTGGGTTATGGCTCCAGCCGCCCCAAGGAAGACAATGCTACCGAAGCGGGCCGCAAGGCGAACCGCCGTATAGAAATCCGAGTGGTGAACCCGGACGAAGTGAACGCGAAAAGCGAGTAGTAAAAACGGTTCCTGCCCTAGACGGAGTGAATCCCGTCTTCGGCGATGACGATTTTTCCGTCGCGGAAGAGCCCGCCGATAATCTTCTTGAAGGTCTTTTTAGAGATGCCGAATTCTTGGCGTATGGTCTCGGGGTCGGTGTGGTCGCCGTAGGGCAAAAAGCCGCCGGCTTCTGCTAGTTTGTTCAGAATAGCGCTCGGGGCGTCGCTGTTGATTACGCCCTTGTAGCCCACGGGCGTGAGGTTCAGCGTAATCTTTCCGTCATTTGTGATGCGCTGGATAAATCCGGGCATGGTATCGCCGATGTATATGCGTTGCATTCCCGGGGTAAGCATGAGCCTGCCCGTGTAGCGGTAATCGACCAGGAAGTCGACGTATTCGCGGGTCACCTCGTAGGCGGCAAGTTCCACGCGCTGGCCCACGTGCAGGTCCTCGGTGTCGTAGTCGATAAACGTCTTGATTTTTTCGGTGGCGACAAGCCTTCCGCTCTTCTCGTCCACAAGAATGTAGACAACGCAGCGGTCGCCTTCCACGAGCTCGCCTAACTGCTGCTTGTAGGGGAGGAACAGGTCCTTGTTTAATCCCCAGTCCAGGAACGCGCCCACGCGGTTCACGTCCTTGACGGTAAGTACCGCAAATTCGCCCGCCTGCGCGAACGGCTTGTCGAGAGTCGCAATGGGGCGGTCTTCGGAATCCATATAGACGAAGACGTCAATGATTTCGCCCTCTTCGAGCGTAAACTGGTTCTTGTTTCCGGGGAGGAGCACGCGGCCTCCGGTCTCGAGTTCCAGGTAGAATCCCTGGGGCATGACTGCATCGACGCGCGCGCGGTTAATCTTTCCGATTTCCATATTGGCCTTTCCGTTCGGTTGCCCGCCTTTGGTATTTCGCGGGGTTATGGTCGCGACCATCCGCGACATCAAAAATATAGGATTTTACGGGGACGTGCTCGGGGCTATCTCGGCGAGAGGCAGAACCTTGCAGTGCCGCACGAACCGGAGTGTCTCCTTTTCGCCCTTTTCGGCAAGAAGACGCAGTAGGTACAGGAGCTTTCGGTAGGTGTTTTCCGTCATCTTTTCCCTGGCGGTGCTTTTCTCGAGGTACTCGAGCGGGGAACGTTGCGTGTAGCCCGCCTTGTTGTAGGTCTTCGATGCGGCGATGCGGTCGCAGAACATCTCCTTGATGTAGCGGTCGGGCATGTCCATCGGCACGATTTTCTTGGTGGCTAGTTCGTAGTCGTACCAGAATTCAAAGTGGTGCTTGTTCCTGCCCTTGTGGTGCATCCATGCGAGGCTCATTCCCGTATCGCGGCGTTCCCCGTTGTTCGGGGATTCCTTGCCGCTGTAGTAGCGCGCTCCCGGAATGAACTCCGTAGGCGAGTACTTGGAAAGGTCGTGGAAGAGTCCCTGGAACCCGATTCCCGCCTTGAAGCAGAGGCGCACGACCTCGTTCCTGTGCTTTGTGATGGTGATAAAGTGGCGTATTGGGTGGAACATGCGAAAAAGATAAAAAATGCCGACGGGCGGGCAAATAGAAATTATATTTCAGTCATGAATTCCTCAGTTGATTTTATCGGCGATATACATGGGCACTGCACCGAGTTGCGGCTCCTGCTCGCGAAACTCGGTTACGAGGAATCCATGGGCGCGTTCCGCTATCCGGGTGGAGAGCGCTCTGTCGTGTTTTTGGGCGACTACATTGATCGCGGGAGCCAGTCGCGCGAAGTGATTGACCTGGTGCGTGCCATGCGCGACGCAGGTTCGGCGGTCGCCCTGATGGGGAACCACGAATTCAATGCGCTCTGCTTCTGGCAACTGAACGGCGCCGGCGGCTCTCACGTGATTCACTGCATTCCCGGGGGCTACCTGCGCGAGCACAGCTTCAACAAGGTGGCGATTCACGCGAAGACCGTAGATAGCTACCGCGGGCGCCGTGCAGAATTCGAGGACATGCTCGACTTCTTGAAGACGCTCCCGTTCTTTATCGATACGCCTGCCTTCCGGGCCCAGCACGCCTGCTTTGACTTGGGTGCCGCACGTGCGCTAGATGCAGCGGGCATACACAGCTTTACCGACGGGAACTTTGATGAACTTATTGCCCGCGCGAACGACCAGTTCAACGAATATGATGATTCGCTCTTTGACCCGATAAACTACTTCTTGAAGGGGCCCGAGATGAACTTGCCCGACGGGATTACATTCCGCGATGGGGAAAATGTGCTCCGCAAGCGGGCGCGTGTAAAATGGTGGATTGACCCGAAGGGCTGCAGTCTGCGGGAACTTGCCTTCCAGCCGGGAGTGGAACTGCCGGCCTGCGATGCGCCCGTGGAAGTCCTTGGGCATGGCTATTACGGCGAGAACGAACGGCCCGTGTTCTTCGGTCACTACTGGCTTACGGGCCTCCCGAAGCTTATACGCGACAACGTGTGTTGCCTGGACTACAGTGTGGCGGGTTACCGTGGCGATGGACGGCTCGTGGCTTATCGTTTTGATGGCGAACAGAAACTCGACGAAAGCAAGTTCGTTTGGGTGGAGGCTGTTTAGACGAAAGTGGAAAGACGAAGAACGAAAGAATTTTTGAAAAAGTTGGCTTCGCTGAAGGTGACTGTGGTTTTGCTTGTCGCGTTCCTGGTGCTCACGTTCTGGGGAACCCTGGCGCAGGCGAATGCGGAGGCGGCGGGTTATCCGGCATCGATAGCGGTAGACCGCTTCTTTGACAGTTACTTTATATGGGCACTGGGCTTGGTGCCGTTGCCTGCGTTCAAGAGTATTGCGATTCTTGCGTGCGTGAATCTTGTCGCGAACATGGTTTTCCGGATGCCTCGCGGTTGGAAAAATGCGGGACTCTGGCTTATGCATGTCGCTTTGCTCGTGCTGCTCGCAGGTGGCATTGTCGGGAGTGAAATCAAGCGGGAGTACAACGGGTTCGAAGTGCTTTCTTTGAATTCGGTGGAACTCCCTGATTCTAGCGGAACTGCGCAAAAGCTCAAGTTCTATGCGGCAGACGATAGCCTGGGCGCAGAGCCCGCGAATCTGGATGAATCCGTTTTGCTCGCGGGTTGGCCCTACTACGCGCATTTCCGGGGTGACCTGCCTATGTCGAAGGACAAGGTCATCTCGATGTACAAGGTTTATTACGACCCGTTGCACTTTGTGCCGTACGCATTCATGGTGCTGTTCTTGTTGGGAGCGGTGTTCCATTATGTGGTGAAGGTGCGCAGTGCGCGGAAGAGCGTTGCGCAAACGTCGGCGGCTTGTATGGGCGCAAAAATCGTGCTGCTGCTGGCACTTGTGATGTTCGCAATGCCGATGAATGCACGTGCGGATGAGATCCCGAGTGATGCCTTGGTACGGTTCTCGGTGGGGCGTGACGCCCCGGTGATTGTGGATGGCGTAGTGCGTCCGTTCGATTCGTTTGCCCGCGGGTTCCTCGATGATTTGAGCGGGCGCGTGACTTACAAGTGCCGGAAAAATGATTTTTGCGATGGGAAGGAACCTGCCGTAAACATTGTTGGGTGGATAAAGGATTTACCAGAAAAAACAAGCAACCTTGCGCTGTTCAAGGTCTTGCGCAGCGATGTGCTGGAAGCCTTGCGTTTGCCGGCTGATTCTCGCTATGTAAGTTATGCGGAGTTGGCGCCATCGCGGAATTTGCTGGAACTCTATGCGAGCCGGGATGACAGCCATCCGGCAACATCCGAAATGAAGCGGCTTTATGCGAATGTGCTGCAATATGAAGCGGTGAAAAATGGAACTGCGTTTTCCATTGTCGAGGAATCTTCTTCGGAGTCGGTGGCGGTTGATGAAAACCGGCTTGCGGCGGAAGTGTTTTACCACAAGGCGAATTTTGCGTTGATTGCCTTTATCTTGGCGTTTATCGCCTGCCTGCTTGCTTCGTTGAATATAATTTTCAGGTCGCGGAAGTTGGATGTTGCCGCAAATTTGGCCTGCATCGCGACGGCAGGTATACTTGCGGTTCTGTTTGCCTTGCGCACGTATGTTGCTGTCCGTGTTCCGCTTTCTAGTTTGTACGAAATTGTGTTGCTCGTGGCGATGCTCCTGATGGCTTTTGAGGCCGGGGCATTTATATTCTGTAAGCGCCGCACGTTCTCGCTCATGATTCCCGTGACGTTCATGGCGGCTCTTCTTTTGTTCTTCGCAAAATTCGTGCTGGAACCGGGCGATACCTTCCGGCCGATTCCTGCCGTATTGAATTCCTCGGTTTTCCTCACGATACACGTGTTCACGATTGCGCTCGGATTTGCGGGCATGATTCTTTCGGGAGTTGTCGCGCACATGGCGCTGTTCCGTTCCCGCGGGCAATTTGCTGGCTCGGATGCATCTTCAGAAGAGAACTGCGCGGTATCTTCGGGTGAATCGCCGCGCACCCCGCTCGATTCGCTCCTGTATGGCACGCTCGTCTTTGGCGCGGTATTCACGATGCTTGGTACGCTCCTGGGCGGCGTGTGGGCCGATTTCGCATGGGGTCGCTTCTGGGGGTTCGACCCGAAGGAATGTGGTGCGCTGTTCGTAATCCTGTGGGCGATGCTCCTGCTTCATTTGCGTGCTGGCCGCCTGGTGGATACGCACGGATTTGCCTTGCTCAACTGCTTCAACGTGATCGTGACGTTCCTCTGCTGGTTCGGCGTGAACTTGCTTGGGGTTGGCCTGCACAGTTACGGGTTCCAGGGTGGAACCGCCATGTGGCTTGCCATATTTGTGGCGGTCGATGTGCTGCTTATCGTGCTTATTGAACGTCTTGTCGCGCGACGCTCCTGAAAAAAACTCTGCACCGGAGTAATTTTATATATTCGTGCAAAAAGGAGGCATGGAACATGCAGATTGTAACGACAGATTTTATTACGGGTAAGGAAATCGAGACTATCCAGGTGGTGAAGGGCAGTGTCGTGTTCAGCAAGAACGTGGTGCGCGATATCTTTGCGGGCCTCAAGACGATTATCGGTGGCGAAATTGCCGGTTATACTGAGATGCTGAACGACGCCCGCAACATTGCAATGCAGCGCATGATAGAGGAAGCGTCCCGTATCGGTGGTGACGCTGTCGTGAACGTGCGGTTTGCGACGTCATCTGTCATGGCGGGGTCGTCAGAAATTATCGTGTACGGGACTGCCGTAAAGTTTAAGTAAAGTTTGTTAAAGTGTTTGCTTCAAGAGTCTATTCACACGTTCACACATTCAAACAACAGCAAATTGTTAGCGGGATTGCCGTTCACGAATTTCGTTTATTGTGTTATTCGGTTTACTTGCACTTCTTCGCACGCACGGCGAGTCTTACGCCGTCTGCGGCGCTCGTGACGATTCCGCCGGAATAGCCCGCGCCTTCGCCGAGCACGAATAGCCCCTGCGTGTTGATGCTTTCGAGCGTGTCGTTGTTGCGCGTGATGCGTACCGGTGAACTCGTGCGTGTTTCTGGCGCGACAATCAGGCCCTGCTCAATAAATCCCGGAATCTTGCGGTCAAAGTTCTGGAAACCTTCGGCAAGCGAACTGCAGATTTTCTTGTCGAGCCAGTCCCACATGTTGCAGGCGACAAGCCCGCACGGGTAAGTTGTCTTGGGCAGGTTGCGGTCTGCGTGGTGGGCGAGGAAGGCCTTGATGGTCTGCGCGGGGGCAGCGTAATCTTTGCCGCCGACATCGAATGCATCACGCTCTGTCTTGCGCTGGAAATCGAGCCCACCGAAGGTTGTTTCGCTCGCCTCCACGGGTACGACAATCGCGCCGTTCGCGGTGTGGCCGTTGCGGCGGCTGTAGCTCATGCCGTTGGTGGCGAGCGTTCCCGGTTCCGATGCGCAGGGCACCAGCACGCCACCCGGGCACATGCAGAAACTGTAGGCACTGCTCGTCTTGTTAAGCGTCGGGGTGGCGAGGAAGTATTCTGCGGCTCCTGTGAGGCGAGTGTCGACGCCTTTCCCGAGCTGACGCAGGTTGATAAGCGCCTGCGGGTGCTCTACGCGCACGCCCATCGCAAACGCCTTGCTTTCGAGCGCAACCCCGCGGGCTGCCAGGAGTTCATAGATCCCGCGGGCGGAATGCCCCGTGGCAAGTACCAGCGCCTCGCACTTTTGCCAGCGGGCGGCGCTGTTTAATGCCGGCGCGCTGTTTAACGCGTGCGTCGAACCCGCTGCGCTGTTTAACGCCGGTGATGAGCCCGCAACATCGCGCATCTTTATTGCGACAACGCGTCCGTCCTTTATCTCCACATCCTCAAGCGCGGTATTGAAGTGTATCTTCCCGCCGAGCCGTGCAATCTCTGCGCGAATCTGGCGCAGCATCAGCACGAGCCTGTCGGTACCGATATGCGGTTTGGCGAAGGTCACGACGTTTTCATCCACGCCGAATTCCACCATGTCGCGCAGGACGGTTTCCGAGAAAATATTGCGACTGCGGGTATTGAGCTTGCCGTCACTGAATGCGCCGGCCCCGCCTTCGCCGAACAGTACGTTGGAATGCTCGTTGAATTTCCGTTCGGCGAAGAACCTGCGGATGTCGCGGAAACGCTCCTCTACGGGTTTGCCCTGCTCGTACAAGTCTACGGTAAATCCGCGACGCAGCAGGTGGAGGGCTGCCCACAGCCCTGCGGGGCCCGCCCCGATAACATCCACGTGACTTGCCATCGGAACACTGCCTGTAAGCGGGTCGCTTTCGAGAGTTTCGCGTTCCCGTGAAGCCGCAATTAGCCCGCGGGCCGCATTGCCCGAAGCCCGCAGCGGGCGCTCCGTTTCAAAAATTACGTTGTAGCTCCAGTGTGGAGCCCCCTTGCGGCGGCTGTCCAGCGCGAACCGCTCCACTTCCAGGTTGAAAATCTGTTCTGGGTTCAGGCGAAGTTCACGCGCCAGCGCACTGCGTACTTCGCCCTTCTTTTCGAGGGCGACAGGCAATTCTCTGTAGCGGTACGTGAACATCAGTGTCAAAAATAAAAAACTGGTAAGTGATTTCGAAATTAGCAGTACCCCGTGAACGGAAAAGGCCCGTGTTAACGGGCCTTTGGAGTGAGAGTGAGCGCTTGCCGGAGCAATTTAAAACCTGGGCTAGGCGCGAACGGTCTCGTTAGAATACAAAGTGTGCGTTCACGCCTAGGTAGATATCGTTGTATTCGTTGCTCAGGTTGTCCGGGCGGAAGTAAATCGCCGTGCCGGTATACCATTCCGTGTAGAAGCGCTTGTTGTGGTTCACGCGCAGATTCACTCCACCGAGGATGTCGGTTTCGGTCTCGTCGTACGATTCGTCTTCTTCTTCCCAGTCGGTTGTCATGTAGCGGAAGCCTGCGTTCACGCCGAGCACAAAGAAGTTGTTCTTGAACGGCATCTCGAATTCGTCTTCGATGGTGATTTCGAATTCGCTCATGTCGTCGCGGTTGTAGCTCTTGAAGCGCGGAGTGAGCGAGAACCTGTTCTGGAGAATCGGAAGCGTCGTAGTTACCGACATGGGGTAGGTCTGCTCAAAATAGTCAGAGCCGCCGAAGTAGTAACCCAGCTTGTCCCATGTAGTGTTTTCGAGATCCATGTCCTTGATCAGGCTATCCCTGTGGAACTTGGAACCGTCGGTACGGTATGTCCACTGTCCTCCGACTTTGAACACGGAATTGTATGCGCGGATCGATGTTCCCAGATTCCAGGTGTGCTTGAAGAGGCGTTCCTGGAATCGTGTCGCAAGGAACGGCTCCTTGGCTAGGGCCACGTATTCGTTCCAGCGCTCGGCATCCACGTAGGTGGTGTCGCCTTCGTAGATAATCATCGTGGTGTCGCGGTCCTTGCGGGCGTCGAACCAGCCGTCCTTGTAAATGCCGTCCGTGAGCGTATAGTTGTAGTGCAACTGGAATGGCCTGTACTGCGTCTTGTATTCGAAGTTGTAGCCCACGCTCACGTCCACATTCTTGTTGATCTTGAACGTGTTGTCGATGCCTGCGTTTTGGATGTATTTGGTGCGGTCGTTGTCAAGTTCGTGCTCGTCGAACCACTTGGAGTCCTCGTCGGGGAACAGGCCCCAGTGGGTACCTTCGCCAAGCCCGAAGATGTTCGTCTTGTTGCCCTTGGCTGCGTTCTCGACGTTAATCTGGTACGAAATTCCCAAATCCCAGAATCCGAGAATGTCCTGCTCGATGCGGCCTCCGAATTCACGCGTGTCCGAAAGCTGGTTCGGGGAGCCTGCACTGTAGAAGTCTTCGCCCACGTACTTGATATGGCCATTGATGCTGGTCTTGTAGATGTTCCAGTTGAGCGATGCGCCAATGGCGAAGTTCTGGCTGCCCCAGTTGAGCCCGAGTACGCGGTCTTCGTCGCGGTCGTCTTCTTCGTCTCTCTGCACTTCCTTTGCTTCGCGGATAAGCGCACGGAGGGAGTCGCGCATTTCGCTCCTGCTGAGGGTCGTGTTGTCGCCGAAGATGTTTGCGAGTTCTGCATCGGAAAGCGAGTTGATGCGGTTCTGGTTCTGCATCAGCTGGCGCATGGTGCTGTACGAAACCGGAGTGATTCTCGCGTCGCTGAACACCTTGTTGATGGCGCGCTGGCGGGTGACGTCGAGCGTGTCTGCGCGACCGACGGCGATTTGCCCGTTAAGTTCGATATCGCCCGGGAAGAATAGCCAGTTACCGTCGGCGTAGAGCGTGAACGATTCCTGCATCGGGTCGCTCGTTGTCCACTTTTCGCTGGCACCGTCGCGGAGCAGCGGGTCCTTGAGTTCGTCGTTTGCGTAGATGGCTCCGAACTTCGCGTCAAAGCGGCGCACCGGAGCCCACTTGACGAATCCTCCGTAGGCGAGGCGCTGGGCCTGGAGTTCGCCATCGTCAATGTAGTCGTTATAAAGGTAGGGGTGACGGGCGCCTTCTACAAGGCTGCGCTGTGCTTCGCCGAAGAACCCGCCTAGCTGGAACAGGGGCTGGTCGGCGTTGTTCCTGAGGAGCGAAAGCGTATAGTCAATACCGAAAACAGGAATGCCCGCCATGTAAGTATCTCCACCCATAAGCTGGAAATCACCTAGAGTAACCTTGTTGTATGAGTCGGTATAGGTGAGGGAGACTGGGTTCGGGGAGAACTTGTTCCACGAATCAATGGAGAGGTCTGTGTTGAATTCAATTGTTTTGCCATCAATAGACTGCATAAACATGTAGACACTGGCGCGGGAGGCAAGGCCCGGAACTTGGAAATTGTTGCTGAACTTATCGCCCGGCGCAATGGTGTCCGTGTCAATTTCGATTGTTTCGTCGCTGTCGTTCTTGCTCGTGTTCACGAAGTGGTATCCGGTTCCGAGCATTACGTTTCCGATAACGCTCCAGCGGGCAACCGTGGAGTCGCTCCTGGTTTCGGCTTCAAGCCTTTGCGCCACGATGTCGCCAATCTTGTCGGAAGCGCGGAGCGGCCTTTGCTCGATGCCCGGAATTTCGGGTGCGGGCGGGAGTGTGGATACTGTTGCTTCGGCCTGGTTGTCGAGATCGAGCGTATTGCCCTTGACGCGCTCGATGATTTCGGGAGCGAGAACTTCGGCAGAAGATACGCCCTGCCCGTTCTTCGTGATTTCGGTGTTGTTGAACGTGATGAGGCTGTTCGCCATGTTGAGCAAGCCGACTTCGTTATCCTCGATCTTGGAGGAAGAAACGTGCGCTTCGGCGAGTTCGGAATTCATGATGGCGACCTTGTTCTTTTCGAAGGTGGCTCGGTCGATAATTGCGTCTGCGTAATTTGCAACCTGCAATGCGACAGGGTTGTTCCTGAATTCAACGTCGCTCACCGCGATGGATGCGTTGCGTGCATAGACGCCGCGAACCGAAGTGTTCTCGATTTTTGCATCCTTCATGTCCATCGAGCCGTTTTCGACGGCAATGCCGACGGCCGCGTCGCTAATCTGCACGTTGCGGATTTCTGCACGCTGGTCGCCCGTGATGGTTACGCCGAGCCAGTCGCCTGCCTTGGGGCGGTCGTAGGCCGAACGGAACGTGACCGGGGAAACTGAGGAACCGGCGATAACTAACTGGCCCTTGTTCACCTGCAGGCCGGTGCCGGGCTTGAAGTAGATGATTACGCCCGGTTCAACGACGAGGCTCATGTTTGGGGGTACAATAAGCATGTCGGTCGCGAGGTAGGGCGACTTGTCAAGTTTCAAGAACCCATGAATGTCTCCGGCAATCTCGGTACCTTCAAGAAGTGTGGGCGGGGGAGTTGTCGTGTCGGCGACGAATCCGCCTGTTGCAGAATCTGCGGGTGCTACGGCGGCGACGGTGCTGTCCGGGGCCTTTTGTGTCGTATCGGCGGGCACGGTCGCTGCGGTTTGTTCTGCAGTCGCAGCGGTTGCCTGTTCTGCGGTTGCAGGGGCTGCGGCAACAGAATCGGGCTTGGCGGTGGTTTCGGGGGCTGCTTCTGCGGTTGTTGCAGGTGCGGTTTCTGCTGCGGGAGCTGCCGGCGCGTTAGTCGTCGGCGCGGTAGTCGCGGACGAAGCCTCGGCGGCCGGTGCGGCTTGTGCAGGGGCCGCGGCTTGTTCCGCCGTTGCAGGGGCTGCAGCTTGTTCCGCCGTTGCAGGGGCCGCTGCTTGTACTGCAGGTGTGGCCTGCGCGGTAGCCTCGGTCGCTGCCGGTGCCTGTGCGAAGATTACTGCCGAACCGAGGGCGATGGTCGAAAGGAGAGTCTTGTATGCGTACTTCATTAGTTGACCTTGTAAGTCTTGCCGGAGTTATACTTTTTGCCGTTCATCATTTCGACATAAATTTTGATAAAGGGAGTAGTTCCGCGGGAAAGCGTTACCGGCACATCGTAGTCGAGTTCGGTAATCTGGTCTCCGGTCAGGTCCAGGAGTGTCTTGTTTTCGTGCGTAACCCTGATGTGCTTGATGTGAGCGGGGTCTTGCTGCAACACTCCAATCAACCTGAAACGCATTGTTTTGCGGATTTCGTCGGGTGTATTCGGCGGCGGGGGAGGCGCAGGGACGTACTCGTAAGTACCGCCAACCACTTCGATCGTAGCAGAGTGCGGCGGGAAGCATCCGAGTTTTCTGGAAATTTGTGTGGAGTTCCCTGCCTGGTCGGTCGCCTTGAGTGTGTACTTGTGGATGCCCGGGGTTAGCTTGATGGCGAGGTTCGAATTCTGCCTGTACGTTGTCTCGCCATATGCGTTGCCGTCGATTTCCTTGGAAACGATGACGATGTCGTCTGTCGCTTCGGCAAGCGCGAACCTGGCATCGCAGCGGATGGGACTTGCGCTTGCGAAGGTGAGGGCCGGACGCTTCATGTTGACCTGCTTGCAGGTCTTGTTTACGTTCAGGAGGACTGTCGCTTTGTGGTTTCCGCTTGCGCCGCTGTATTCAACCGTTACCTTCGTTTCGTTCCAGTTGCCGGCCATGTCGCTGATGTTTATCGTGTGTGCGAATTCACCGTTTGCGCTCAGGGGCACGAGGTTCCTGGACTTGTATTTGCCCATCTTTACGTAGAGGGTTCCCTTGGGGTCAGTCTGGTCAAACGTGCCTTCGATGGTCACGGAACCGGGTTCGCAGACGGTTACCGGCGATGGGGTCGTAACGGCGAATTTCTTTACGCTGGAAGAATCGACTGCAGCGCTATCCGTTTTCGCTGTGTCGGCCTTGACCGTATCGGCGGAATTCTTGTAGAATGTGGTAAGCGTGCCGCATTCAAAGGAGACGTCTTTCTTGCAAAGGGGCTGCTTGCCTTTCTTTCCCTTTTGCTGTTTGCAGGGAACTTCTAGACTGCCGGTGCAGGTCGCATTGAATTTCTTTGGGCCATTGGCGTCAGCTTTCCAATCCAGCGTGATATCGTACGTATTGTTGCTGCTTTTGAAATTCATTCCCGATATGGACAGTTGCACTCCCTCAGGGCAGGTGGCCTTGGTGCTTACCTTGTTCACGGTGATGGTGTCTTCGAGCGGCTCGAACTTGCAGGAGATGGATTCGAAGGCCTTGCTTATCCGCTCCTGGAGGTCGGCGTCAAGCTTGCCGAGGGTTTCCTTGAGCTTTTCTTCGGTGATGGTCTCGTTGTCGAGCAGGGTGTCGAGTGCGTTTACCAATTCCTTGTTACCCGAGTTTTTTATGTCGAGAACCAGGCAGCTGCCCTTTTCTCCCCGGAATATTGCCGTTTGGCCTCCGTTGACCTCGCATTCCTGTCCAGTGGTGTTGTGGCGCAAGATTGCGTTGCCTCGCCCGAGCGAAAGGTATGTTGCCTTGTCCTTGATTGTCTTTCCGAAGGAACCGTCCGTACCGCGGATGGCAGCAGTCGCCGTTGCGGTCTTGAACTTGAAGCTTCCGCCGGAGTGCTGCTTTTGCGCGTCAAATCTGACTTTACCGGTCTTGATGTCGGTGAGGGCGGTCTGGATGCCGTCTTCGGCCTGGAGCGTGGTGAATTCTACGAGTGAGTTTTCTTGGACCACGATGGAACTACCGTCAGAAAGCGTGATAGCCACGTGGGATTCTATCCCGGTGCGAATCTGGTCCTTTTCCCTGACCCTGTTTCCGACGTTTATTTCGTCCCAGACGCCTATCTTGGTCGATTTTTGGAGTTTGGCGTCGCCTAGTTTGTCAATAACCTTGCCGGAAGTTCCCTTGGCGGCGAAGGCGACCGACGAAACTGCCAGGAGCAGAACCATGGAAGCCTTGATTTTTCCAGAAAAAGACATATTGCCTCACTTGCAAGATGTAAACCTGATACAAATATATCTTAATAATGTTCTTTTGCGTACAATAATTGTATCTTTGGTATAAGAATTTTTGTGTTTTTTTAAAGAGGTTACTCATGAGCATGGAAACTGAAGAACCCACCGTCGAAATGGTCGATACCGAAACGGGCGAACAGGTCATCAAGGAACTGGACAAGGCCGTCCTTACCAAGGGCGCCTGGCAGACCATGATGTTCCTTTGTCAGGAAAAAAACGCTAAAACGGGCGAATTTGGCGAACCGAAGGTGTACCTGCGCCGTTACCAGAAGGCCGGCGGGGCGTTCAAGGCCCGTAGCAAGTTCAATATCAGTGGCAAGGCCCAGGCCGAAGCCATTATCGAGAATTTAAAGAAGTGGTACAACATTTAATGGCAGACCCTGCTAGTAGTAAAAAGAAGAAATACAAGATAGATTTCCTTTGTGAAGGAAACATCGAGTCTTTCCCGTGGAAGGATCGGCTCGAATCCGTTGCCCGTAAGCTCTTGCACGAGGAGGGCACGGAAAACAATGTTAACGTGGTCCTCTGTACAGACGAATTTGTCCGCGAGATGAACAAGAATTATCGCGGTCTGGACAAGGTAACAGACGTGCTTTCGTATGAATGGCACGAAGAGGACTTTCTGGGCGAAATCTACATCGCCCGCGACCAGGTGAAGCGCCAGGCTCCGGAGTACGGTAACACGTTCTATGCCGAACTCAAGCGCGTGCTCGTGCACGGGCTGTTGCATCTTTCGGGCTACGACCACATCAAGGCCGCTGACCGCAAGGTAATGCGCAAGCGCGAATGCGAATTCCTCGGGCTTGACCTGTACAAGGAAGGTAAGTAATGGATAATTCCGAAGTACTTGCCATCGTATTCCTTTGCGTGTTCATCCTTACCTCGGCAATGTTCTCTGCGACCAAGTGCGCGTTCAGCCTGATTTTCGCGAAGCGTGACCCCAAGGAACGCAACGAGCGCGAAGAAAAAATTGCAGAAATCGTGAAATGGAACGGCTTCAACGAGTGCGTGTCCATAGGGCGCATTTTTGGCAACGTGAGCGCGGGCGTGCTCGGGTTCTTCGTGCTGGGCAATTCCAACATCGCGCTGGTCGAGACGTACCCCTATATCTCGGTGGCGGCGTACCTGATTATCGCCTGCGCCGTGCTGTACGTGCTTACGGTGTTTATCCCGTATTTGCTGGCGAGTCTCAAGCCCGATACGTTGTCTATCGTTCTTGTGCCGCTGTTTAGGCTGGTAAGGCTCCCGTTTGTGCCCGCGGCAAAGTTCTGCCACGTGGTGTTCGTGAAATTGCTCGACCTCTTCGGGTACGATTCCAAGCTGAGTTTCTTGCCCGAAGAAATGCGCGATGCGGTCCAGGCGGACCTCTCCGACGTGACCGATGGTGAAGACGAAGGCCTCGAGAAAGAGGAACAGCAGATGATCCTCAATATCTTCGACTTCGTGGAAACTCCGGTACGCGAAATCATGACCCCGCGCGTGGACATGTGCGCTATCGACGTGGATACGCCGCTCGAGGATTTGGTGAAGGTGCTGAACAGCGAGCGCCATTCCCGCCTGCCCGTGTACAAGGACACGATGGATAACATCGTGGGTATCCTTTCGAACCGCGACTTCCTGGAGTGGTACACCGAGCATGGGGAAGAACCGTTCGACATCATGAAGATTGTGATGCCGCCGGTGTTCGTGCCCTACCACAAGAAGATAGACGACCTGCTTACCGAACTGCGCAAGACGGGTAACCAGCTGGCCATCGTTATTGACGAATACGGTGGAACGGCGGGCCTCGTGACTCTCGAGGATATCCTGGAAGAAATCGTCGGCGAAATCCGCGACGAGGATGACGTGGACGAAGAAGACGACGTGCAGAAGTTGAAGGATGGCCGCTACATTCTCGACCCGCTCATGAGGCTTTCGGAACTCGAGGACGAATTCGGCGTGGAACTTGTCCCGCCCGAAGGTTCGCATGTCGAGACGCTTTCGGGCCTTATCCAGGCGACTCTTGGCGTGATTCCCTCCCCGGGCGCAGAAGTCAAGCTCAAGGGCTATACCTTCCGCGTGCTCAAGATGGACGGCACCCGCATGGAGAAGGTCATGATGATTCTCCCTCCGGGTGAAGTTTCGCCGACCGGCAAGTTCAAGGCCGTAGGGAAGTAATTCCCTTCTGTCGACTAAGTTCTAGAGATACATAGCCTCGATTTGCTGAGAGTAGACCTCTTCGGCAACTTTGCGGCGTATCTTTAGCGTGGGTGTAAGTAGCCCGGATTCTACGGTGAGTTCGTCACCGACGAGGGTCCACTTGCGGATTTGTTCCCAGTGGTTCAGCTTCTTGTTGACGCGGGTAATGTGCCTGTTGATGGCCTCGCGCACGCGTTCCGACTGCATTGCGCGTTCTACGCTGAATTCCTCTTTCTGGAATTTTAAGAGCCTGCGGGCGCCTTCGGGGTTGAGCCACACGACCGCGGAGGCGAACTTGCGGTTGTTCGCAATCACGAGCGCCTGCTCGATTACGGGGTGCCGGCTGATTTCGAGCTCGATGGGGCTCGGGCACACGTACTTGCCGGTACTCGTTTTCAGGAGTTCCTTGATGCGGCCCGTGAAGTTGAGGAAGTCATCGCTGTCAAAGAATCCTTGGTCGCCAGTCTTGAAGAAACCGTCCTCGGTAAAGACTCTCTTGTTGGTTACGGGATCGTTGTGGTAGCCGACAAACACGCTGTCGCCTTTCACCCAGATTTCGCTGTTGTCTCCAATCTTTACTTCGAGCTGCGAGAGGGGTTTCCCGATGGTGCCCGCCTTCGAGACCTTCGGGCAGTTCGCAGAAACGACCGGGCTACATTCCGTCATCCCGTAGCCTTCGTACACGGGGAGCCCGATGTTCAGGAGGAACCTGAGGATGGACTTGTTGAGTGCGCAGCTTCCGCTCACGATAAGCTTGAACTTTCCACCGAGGGCATCGCGCATCTTGCGGTACACGAGCCTGTCGTAAATGCGCTGCATTAAGGACCGGCCCTTCCCAGGTTCGCTGATTTTTGCGAGCTTGACCGCATTCTGGATAACGAGACGCTTGAATCCCTTCGCCTTGTCGCCAATCATGGTCATGCTTTCGTACAGGCGCTCCAGTATGCGCGGCACAACAATCATCACGGTGGGGTGGACCTCGGTGAGCATCGTGGCCACGTTTTTCGGTGTGTCGCCGAAGTAGATGCGCACGCCGTTCAGCATGTAGAAGTAGACCGCCATGCGTTCGAGAATGTGGGCGACCGGCAAAATCGTGAGGCAGACGTCTTCTTCGCTATTTAGCGGGAAGAGTTCCACCAGGTTCTGGATTTGTGCCAGCATGTTGCGCTGCGAGAGGTCAACACCTTTCGGGGAACCCAGGGAACCGCTCGTGTAGATGATGCTGAAGAGGTCGTCGGGGCGAATGGACTGAATCTGGTCATCGACCCAGCTGAAGTAGCGGTTGCTTTCGGCGAGTTCCTTGCCCTCGTCGATAAGGTTGTTCCAGTAAATGCCGTTTTCGGGCAGTTCCGATGCCGGATTGATGCAGATGATAAGCTTGAACCGGGGCAGGAACTTGTGGAGGGGTTCGTCCAGTTCGGCGATGGTGTTCACGAAGAGAATCTGTGCGCCCGAATCGTCGCACTGGAATGTGAAATTCTCGGAAGAAATGTTCGGGAATAGCGGGGCCACCTGCGCGTGGTTGATTTGCGTCGCGATATCCGCGATGAACCATTCCGGAGAGCTCGGGGCGATAATGCTCACGCTGTCGTGCGGTTTTAGCCCGCGGTTGTTGAGCGCTATGGAAAGGTAGATGGCGCTATCCCTCAAGAAATCGCGCGAATAATGGAGCCACTGGCCGTCGGTGCGCTTGTACCACCCGCCAAAGTCGTCGCGGGAACATGTTGCAAAGAACATTGAGACAAGCGATGTGTACTGTAGCGGCTCCATACCCAAAAAATACTATTCTATTTTTGGAACGTACATAAAAAATCGTTATTTTTTACTTTAATTTGTAACGGAAGGGTTGAATATGCTGAAAAAATTGCGGGATTACGAGCAAAGTCTGCAAAAAAGGCTTGAGGAAGGCTCCCCGGTGAGCGATGCCGAACTGCTTTCGGTGCGGACCCGCATCGCCTTTTTCCAGCATGAACGGCTCGCACACGAGTTCGTGATGATTCTGTTCGCGCTTTTGAGTGTGGGCGGGGTGTTCTTCTTCGTGGCGTTCCCCGAAATCCCGATTTTCTGTCTGGACGTGCTGTTCTTTGCGCTCCTCGTGCCCTACATAAAGCACTATTATGGGCTCGAGAACGGCGTGCAGCGCCTGTACGACCTCTACGTAGAACTCGAAAACCTATAAAAAAACGCGCCCTTTCAGGCGCGTTCTTCACTTATACTCGTGTATGTGCGAGCGGACTCTTGTGAGCCGTAGGCGACTCTCTTAGTCTTCCTCACAGCCGCTGGCGGAACACTTGTACGTTTCCCCATCGTCGGTGCAGTAGTACGTGGTGTACGAACCCGAAACAGATACCTTTTCGTAGAAATGGCAGTAGCTGTCGATGGTTGTGCCCATGCGCGGGCTCGTGATGGTGCTGTTGTCTGCGGCGGAACAGGCAGAGAGTGCGGCTATCGCCATGGAGCCGAGTAATGTTGCAATCGCTTTTTTCATGATTTATCCTCCTGCCTAGAAGTAGATGAATGCGCCGAAGTTAGCGATGAATTCGTTGTTCGTGTCGCTAAACCCGGTGAACGGGTTGGAGTAGAAGTTGTCCTCGATGGAGGCTTCCACGGCGAAACTTGCGTACTGGAAACGGGCGCCGAGGCTAGCCGTCGCGACTCCGGTACGGGAAGACATCCTGGTGATGTTGCTCTTCACGATATCGAGTTCGTCGTTGTAGTCGGTAATGAACTCTTCCGATTCCATGGAGAACACTGCCCAGGTGTAGTTCGCACCGCCAAAGACGCGCCAGCAGTTGCCGAGCTTGAGTTCGGCAAAGATGTTCGGTGTGGCGTACACGCCCATCGTGAAGTAGCTGTCCTTGTTGTGGTTGCTCTCGTCCTTGAATTCGTCATAGAATATAAAGGGAGCGCGGCTGTTCACGCCGAGCAACACGCGGGCGAATTCGTTACGGAGAATCGTGCCGCCGATGTTGAAGGAGGGCTGGATGTAGATGTGCGCGTCCTTGCCCGTGGTTTCGGTCTTGGTGGAAGACGAACCGGACTTTGTTTCACGGTAGTACGAATTCTCGTGACGGGTGAAGTTCACTCCCGCATTCCAGAAGATGTTCTTTGCGGAGGGGTCGTTACTGATGGCGACCGTTGCGCCGAGATCCCAGTAGTCGTATTCGACTTCGGAGGTCGACTTGCTATCGGCATCCTTGTGCTCGGTATCGGTCGAGGTCTCGTTCTGGTAGGTGAGCCAGAATGCGGATGCGTTGAAGTCGATGGCTCCGAGGGGGAGGGCCAAGCGCAGGCGCAGAATGTCGTTCGCGCCAACGGTGTAGGTGTCTTCGTCTTCCTTCTCGTAGGGGTCCTTCGTCTCGGTGAAGGTGAGTTCCTTGGCGAGCGCGTAGCTAAGAGAAATACCCAGGCTCCTGCTGGCAAGGCCGAAGGTCGCCATGGCGAGGTTGTTGTAGTTCTCGAAGGAGATGAACTTCGTGTTGCCCGAACCGAATGCCACCGCGCTGAATTCGCTCGTGGGTTCCATGTACACGAGGTTGATGCCTGCCATCTTGTAGGGCTTGTCGAGGTTGTCGCGGATGGTGGGGCTTGCCGCAGGGTTACCCACGTTGTTGTAGGCGATGCCATGCGGTTTTGCTGGCGCCTTGGCCGTGGTCGCCGTGTCCACTGCAGGTGCAGGCTTTGCTGCGGGGGCAGGAGCGGGAGCCGCCTTTGCGGGGGCTGCGGTTGTCTGGCTTGTCGAAACTTCGGCGGCAGGGGCGGGATTCTGTTCCGGTGCTACCTGTGCCGTATCGCCTTCTTGGGCCATGGCGCTCGCGATGGCGAATGCCGCAGTCAAGGTAATCAGTTTGATATCCATTGTTTTTCCTTTTGTTATTGTTTTAAACTTCACTGCTGGAGGATTCTGCGAAATCTTCGCTGCTCGAAGAACTTTCCGCATCCTCGCTGCGGGACGATTCAAATGTATCGCTCGAGGAGCTGTCTATCTCGAACGAAGAACTGGATTCCTCTTCGCTGGACGAACTTTCGATAGCGTCGCTGCTGGAGGATTCCGCGAAGTCGCTCGAGGAACTTTCCGTAACATCGCTGCTGGAAGATTCTGCGATATCGCTCGAGGAACTTTCTGCAACTTCGGAGGAGCTGGATTCCGGAGCGCTGCTCGAACTGCTCACGGAACTTGAAGAGGCGATGCTGCTCGAACTGCTGACAGAACTCGAGGATGCCGTGCTCGACGAACTTTCTTCTTCGTCTGAACTGGAAGAACTCGAGTAACTGCTGCTCGAAGACTTTGCCGAAGAACTCGAACTTTCTGCGCTGCTCGACGAACTCTTTTTCGAGGAACTGCTCCGGAGGCTCGTGTCACCGTGCGGGGTCTTGCTGTTGTGCGGCCCCGTGATGGTGGAATCTGAGGAGCATGCGATTACAAGGGCGAAAACCAGGCTAATAACGAGAATGACTGCTTTTTTCATGGCTATCCTCCCGGCTAGAATGTTACGGTCCCGCTGAAGTCCATAAGCATGGAACTTCCGTCGAAACCTCTAAAGGGGTTGCGGTACAGCGCAGACTGGATGCTCGCCTCAAGTATCAGTTGCTTGTACTTGAAAAGCAGGCCCGTGCTCAAACCGATAGTGTTTGTCTTTGTCGTAATCTGCGTAAGGTAATTCTTTACCGTGAAGTCCTTGTCCTCGTCTTCGACTACGTATGCCTCCTGGTATTCTTCGCGGTTGAAGGAGTTGCTCCAGGTGTAATAGGAACCGCCCCAAATCATCCAGTTTTCGTTGAATGCATATTCTGCAAGGATGTGGGGAGTGAGGTAGAGGTTGCTCTGTATGTAGAAGTCCTTGCGGCGGTTATCATTGTCCTTGACGCGGTCGTAGATGTAGGCGTTTACGGAAGTGTTGTTGCCTACGTGGACGCGTGCGTTTGCGGATTGCAGGACGATGTAGCCGAAGTTGTAGAAAAAGGACGTGTAGATGTAGTTCGAGGTCCCCCGGAGCTTTTCTTTGTAGTTGTCATCGGGGTCGATGGTGCTTTTCAGGTAGGTCCTTACGGTTTCGATGTTGCGGGCGGCGGTTCCTCCGGTGCTCCAGGAGAAGTCCTTGGCGGAAGGCTTGTTTGTGAAGGTGACTGACCCGGAAATATAGTGGTCGTGGCTATGGTATTCCTTCTTTATTTTGCCGTCGTTGTCGGCGTACTCGACCTTGGCGAGGGAATCGTTGTATTGGCTGTACCGCAGGGTGGCCAGGAAGTCGGTGGTCTGGAAGGGGAGCGAAAAGCGGAAGGTAAATTCGTTGCCATGACCGCTGACAGAAGTCCTTTCGTCCTTGTGATAGGCGTCCTTTTCGTCAAAAAATTCCACTTTTTCGTCGAGATCGAGCGAAAAACTAAAACCGAATGACTTAGTGGCGATGCCGAGCATGGCACGGCTGTTCAGGTAGGCGAAGAATGACGTGTGCTCGCCAGATGCGTAACTGGCAACGGCCTGGTTGTCCGATGGGGCGAGATATACCAGGCTGTTTCCGTACATGAGGTATGGGGTGTAGAGGTTCCTCAATACGGAGGGCGCTTCGCCCGGCGTTCTCGCTGTGGTGTAGTATGCGTTTCCGTGAAGAACGTTGAAATTTGCGGTATCTGACGGATTTTCCGCAATTGCGGCTGCGACAATCGTTGCTAACGCGAAAAGGTGCAGTTTTAATCTCATAATTTGTCCGAAATGTTTTCTCCAACAACAAAGATAACTTAACGAAGGGGGTTTGCGGGGATTATAATGAAATTAAAAATGTTATGTTTTACAACAATTTTGTAAATTTTGAGAACAAATTGTTCTTAAAAACATTGTTTTTGTAAAAATTTTAGAAAAATTGTTGCTTTTTGTTTGAATTGTGATTATATTTAGTGAGAACAATAAAAAGGGATGTGATTATGAAATCTTGTACGACAGTTCTCGCTTGCCTCGGTTTGGTGGCCGTGGCGGGTGCCCAGGTGACCCTCGGCGATGCCGGTGGCTGGCTCGAATCTGCCTATGCCCAGTGGGCGTCGGACGGCTCCGACAGTTACAACGTGTATTACTCGGGTAATGGCAAGAGCAATGTTAAGGTCGATGCGGAACTTGTCCGCAAGTACGGCTCTACCTGGCGCGTAGACGTTCCGGGGCTCAAGGCGGGCGACTACACGCTCAAGATTGTGGGCGTGAAGGGCGGCAAGGAAGGCGCTTCTGCCTCTACAAAGACGCTTGCGGTGAAGGCGCACGACCGCAGCGGTTTCGCGTTTAGCAATGGCCGCGTTCCCGGTGCGTACAAGGCCGATGGCACGCTCAAGGATGGCGCCGTGGTGCTCTACATTACCGAAAGCACCAAGAATACCGTGACGATGGACGTGGCTACAAGTTCAAAGGGTACAAAGACGACTTGCAAGAGTTTTCAGGGCATATTGAACTGCTACAAGAAGGGCTACGAGACGACTCCGCTCGACCTGCGCTTTGTCGGCAACGTGACGGATTCGGATTCGCTTGTGCAGGGCGACATGGTGATTGACCTCGGCAAGTCTGAAACCTCCTACGTAACGGTGGAGGGTGTCGGTCCCGACGCGACGGTGAACGGCTGGGGAATTCGCGTCAAGAACGCGCAGAACGTGGAAGTCCGTAATCTCGGAATCATGAACGTGAACAGCGATGAAGGCGACAACGTTGGCCTGCAGCAGAACAACCAGTACGTGTGGGTGCACAACTGCGACTTCTTCTACGGCGATGCGGGCAGCGACAAGGACCAGGTGAAGGGCGATGGCGCGCTTGACTGCAAACTTTCCACGTACATTACGTTCAGCTATAACCATTTCTGGGACAACGGCAAGTCGAACCTGCTCGGGCTTAAGGAAGGTACGAACGATGGCTACTACATCACGTATCACCACAACTGGTACGACCATTCCGACAGCCGCCACCCGCGCGTGCGCTACTACAGCGCCCACGTGTACAACAACTACTACGACGGCAATGCCAAATACGGCGCGGGTTCCACGCTGGGTTCCTCGGTGTTCATGGAAAACAACTACTTCCGTAACTGCAAGTACCCGATGCTCACTTCGATGCAGGGGACTGACGTGTATGCGAGCGGCACCAAGCGCGACCCGACGAACAACGGCACTTTCAGCAAGGAAGCGGGCGGAACCATCAAGGCTTACGGCAACCATTTTGAAGGTTCCTACACGTTCGTTCCGTATGGCGCGACTTCGTACAAGGTAAAGGGAGTGGAAACGACGGCGGCAAGCCAGGGAATCAATACCTCCGAGGATTTCGATGCGTACGTCGTGGATAGCCGCGACACGAAGGTTCCCTCTACGGTCAAGTCGTATGACGGCGCAAACACCTACAACAACTTCGATACCGACAATTCCGTGATGTACAGCTACAAGGCGGACGATGCCGCAACGGCTAGGGACAACGTTGTCCGGTATGCGGGCCGAGTGCAGGGCGGCGATTTCAAGTGGACTTTCGAAAATTCTGTTGATGATGCTTCTTCTGATGTGAACCAACCGCTCAAGGATGCGCTCGTAGCGTACAAGGGCTGGAACGGGAATGTTGTGCCGGTTTCTTCGTCATCCTCGACTCTCGCTTCTTCGTCATCCTCGGCACCGGTCGAGAATCTGTCCAGCAGCAGTTCTCTTGCCTCGTCATCCTCGGCAACGGTCGAGGATCTGTCTAGCAGCAGTTCTTCTAGCGTCACACCGCAGTCAAGCGACAGCGAGACAAGTGTGTCCATTGCAGAATCCTTGCGCGCCCCCGCAATGCGCTACATCGCCGCTGACCGCCGTCTTGAAATCGGCGTTGCAGGCTCGTTTCGTGTGGATGTCGTGCGAATGGACGGAACCAGGGTTCTTGCGAGTTCTGCCCGCGTTGTCGACCTCTCGGGCCTGCGTGCGGGAGTGTACGTGGTCCGTCTGGTGTCGGCTGGCTCTGCGCTCCAGTTAAAAATCCTGAAGTCCGCACCATAGATTTCCTCACCGAAGGTGCGCATGCAAAGGTCGCTTCGGCGGCCTTTTCCTGTATATCCGGGTAAGGACAGCGATGTCCATGATGAAAATTGCTATATTACTTCGTATGAACATCAGACTTTCCGTGGCCGCTACGGCCCTTGCGCTTGCATTTTCGTTTGGTACTTCCTTCGCTGCCGACCCCCGCATAGAACAGGGGGCGATTTTCGAGGCCAAGGGCGAATACGAAATGGCCCTCGGTGAATACAGGGCTATCCTTGCGGAACAGCCGCAGAATTCCGAGGCGTATTTCCTTGCTGCGGAAGTCTACCTCAAGATGCCCAAGCAGGACTTGGCCCGCGCCCTTGCCAACTACCGCCTGGCGTACAAGTTTACCCCGACAATGAGCAAGGCGTACGAGGGTGCTGCGAGGGTCTACGAACTGATGGGCAAGAAGGCGAAGGCCGAAGAGGAACGCGCGAAGGACCCGAAGAACAAGCCTACGGAAGAGGTTACTGCCCCGGCGGTGGAACTTTCGGAAGCTCCGTCTGCGGAATCCAAGGCCGCTGAACCTGCGAAGCCTGCCGAGACGAAGATTGCCGAACCTGCAAAGCCGGAAAGTGCGCCGGCAGCGATCGAAACGAAGGCCGCGGAAAAGGCTCCGGAACCCGCGAAGGTTGCCGAACCCGCAAAGCCCGCCGCAGAACCGGCAAAGACTGCAGAACCTGCGAAGGCAGAAACTGCGGTGCCGACAGACCCGTTTGAAAAGGGCAAGATGCTGCTTGCCGAGGGCAAGTACAAGGATGCCGCCCCGCTCTGGCGCGAAGTGCTCGCCAAGAAGCCCGGCGACAAGGGTGCCTATTTTTACGCCGGTGTCACGCGCTACTACATGGGCGAGTACGACAAGGCGGAATTCAACCTGAAGAAGGGCCTTGAATACAAGGAAGAGGGCAACGATGCCAACTACTACCTTGCGTTAATTTATCAGAAAGGCAAGAAGAACGACCTTGAAAAGAAGGCCCTGGCCGCCTACCTGAAGAAGGCCGCTCCGGATGCCAAGTTCCGCAAGCCCGCGGAAGACCGTCTTGCCGAGATGAAGGCTGCCGTCGATTCTGCGAAGGTGGCGAGTGCTGCCCCTGCAACAGAAGCCGCTGCGCCCGCTAAGGAATCTGCTCCTGTCGCCGAGAAGGCTGCTCCGGTGGAAACCGCCTCCGTTGCGCCCGCGCCTGTGGCGAGCGAAGCGAAGGGACCGTCCGATACGCCGACGATTGCGAACGCGAACCTGCTTTTCAAGGCGGGGAGTTACGAGGCCGCGCTCCAGATGTACAAGGCTCTCCTCGAAACGGAAATTTCGCCTGACGAACGTTACTTTGCCACGCTCCAGATGGGCAACATCTACCGCGAACTGCGTGACTTCCATAGCGCGGTGACCCGCTACCGCACCGTGGTGCAGCAGTACCCGGAATCGGACTGGGCGACCGAGGCGGAACGCGCCCTCGAAGATGCCGTGTGGCTTGAGAAGCATGCGTCCGAGCTCCCGCGCCGCACAAGATAAACGTTTAAAAAAGTTTTCTTGAAAATGCCCCTAAACAGGGGCATTTTTGCGTTTGTGCGGGGGCTCTCTATTGCGTTTTGGAATGGAAAAACGTAAATTATGACAAAGTATCCTTAGTCGGTCCGCTGCGTGAAGGAATGATTTAATAAAAATGGAAACAAAAACAATGAACAATAAATTGACTCTTGGAAAGATTGCCTTAGGGCTCTTGTTTGCCTCTTTCTATACGGCCTGTGATGAAAGTACTACAGAAAACATCACGCAGGTCAATCAGGTTGGCATGGACGTTGTTTCTGCGGAAAAGGATTTGCCGGAATGTACTGCTGAAAACGAAGGTGCTCAGGCTTTTGTGAAGGGTGAATCTTCTGCGCGCATTTGCTCCGATGAAAAATGGATTTCTCTTTCGGGCAAAATCGATACTGTTTATGTTCAGGGCGGCAAAGATACGGTTGTTGTAAAAGGTGGCAAGGATACTGTATATGTGAAGGGCGAAGACTATAGTTGCTCTACGGAGCCCCTAGAAGATGGTAGTGGCCTGAAAATCATTTGCAATGGAGACAGTATCGGTGTTGTTCTTAATGGTGTCAAGGGCGATAAGGGCGACACCGGAGAAAAGGGAGACAAGGGTGATGTCGGAGATAAGGGTGATTCTGGCGAGAATGGTGCGGATTGTTCTGTTGTAGAACAGTCGGATACAACCACTCTAATTATCTGTGATAGTGACACCACGGTTCTTCAAATTGATGATGGTAAGCCGGAACAATGGCTCGGTGCTGATTTCTCTCATAAGGGCTTTTTCCTTAAGGGAACTAGTGTATATAATTACGAACTTTCCGATGGAAGAACTTTGAAACAAACGGGCAACGTACTGGAAAGAGAGATTGTTCGCGATGATGGTGTCTATAAGTTTACTGCTGCCGATATAAATACTCATTATTCGATGTTTGTTTTTGATGGTTTCTATAACAATGTTGTACAGGGAAAGGTTTCTGCGGCCCCTATCAGGTTGAAATTGATGACGGATTTGCGCAAGCGGTCTGTCGTGAATGCAAATGTGCTAACGCAATTAGAATATGACCGAGTCTATTACTTGGTGACGCGTGATACGCTTACTGTGAAAAAGGCGAAGCGTCGGGCAAATTATGAAATATTGAATATGTTCCATGTTGATACGACGGATTATGTTGATGCTGAAAGCCTGTTATTGTTTGGTTCTCACGAAACCGATGCTCGATTGCTTGCGATTACCATCTTATTGTTGGGTGAAAGGACTGACGCTGAATTTGAAGATGCCCCAAAGTTAGTTGAAATTTCTGCAACCAAAAAGAAAAAGGTGGTCTCCAACTTGTAAATTTGGTTCAGCAAAAAAACACCAAGCAAGAGGATAACCACCATGATGAAAAGTACAAAAAGAACCCCCAAACTGTCAATCGTCCGCCGCGAAGAAATCGACATTTCGACCAGTGTCGGGGTGGTTCTGGCCGACCTTGCCGAACAGGGGAAAAGCTGCCTTGACGCGCTGTCGAGGGAGATGGGCGCAAGGCTCGTGGAGGCGATACTCCTGGCCGAAAGGGAACAGCTCGGCGGTGCAGCATACCACCCCAGGAAGGGCTTCAAGAAGTGGTCCAGCCAGGGTGGTTCCGTGTACATCGCGGGTGGCAAGGCGAAGGTGCGCGTACCCAGGCTCAGGGACGAAAACGGCGAGGTCAAATCGCGTATCTACGCCCGTCTGAAAGACCCCGACGCGTTCTCCGAGCACCTGCTGCACGCATGCCTCTCAGGCCTGTCCGGGAGGCGTTACGAGGATGTGTTCTCGACTGCCGGGGAGGCGTTCGGCGTAAGCAAGTCGTCGGTGTCGCGCAAGGTCGTTGCCGCATGCACAAGGAAACTGAAGGAACTGAACGAGCGCAGGCTGGAGGACTTCGAGGCGGTTGCCGTCTTCATGGACGCAATGCATCGCTGCGGCGAGGTCGTGATGGCCGCCATAGGCGTTGACGCGGAAGGCTACAAGCGCGTGCTTGGCCTCTGGCAGGGCAGTTCGGAAAACACCGAAATGTGCCGTTCGTTCCTTTCCGACATGGAGAGCAGGGGCCTCGCCCTGCACCCCGACATCATCTTCGTGACCGACGGCGGGACGGGCCTCAACCGCGCCCTCAAGGACCGCTTCGGCAAGGACCTCAAGCACCAGCGCTGCGTGATCCACAAGAGGCGCAACGTCGAGTCCCATCTGCCCGAGATGTACCGGGCCGAGTTCGACAGGCGCTACAACAACGCCATCGGGATGGTGGGCTACGAGGACGCGAGAAGGGAACTTCTCAAGGTCCACGAGTGGCTCGAAGGCATAAACACGAGTGCCGCCAAATCGCTTTCCGAGGGCGGCGAGAGGCTGCTTACGGTCCACCGGCTGGGCATCCCCGCGCTCCTGCGCAAGTCGCTCATAACGACCAACATAATCGAGTCCACCTTCAACGGTCTCGACGCCATCGAGAAGAACGTGAAGCGCTACAGGGACATTGGAATGTTCAAACGCTGGATGGCCGCTGAGGTCCTCCACCGCGAAAAGAACTGGAGACGGTTGGACGGCTATGCGGAAATCCCCGAACTTGTCGAAAAACTTCGGGAAAAGAGCATGAAATTACTTGACAATGAAGCGCTAATAGCCTAGATTTACACCAGTTGGAGACCTGGATTTTCAACTAAAAAAGGGACAAATTCCTGAATTTAGGGGACTTTTGACTGAAATTGCAAATGGTATTACCGAAGATGGTGAATGGAATAATCCGGAAAAGAAGAAGGAAATTGCCGAATGGGCAAAGGATGCCGATGAATCTGGCCGTCTTGATGAGATTCGTGAACGAATCGTGAAAGGCACAGATGTCGAGTTTCCGGATTTTATAAAGTATATACGTAACTTCTGGCAAAAGGAATTGTCTAATTAATGAAGGAATACTAATTTCCTTGTTTGGATGAGGTTGGATTAGGATATGAAAAGAAAATTCTTGGTTCTCGCGGGTGTGGCTGCAGCAACGCTAGCTTTTGCAGACCCGCCGGCGAACTTCAGCGGCTGGGAGAAGGTGTTCGAGGACAACTTCGACGGTACTTCTCTTGACAAGAAGAAGTGGAACCCCACGTACAACTGGGGCCCGACGCACAACCATCGCGCCTACTGTGCCGAAGAGAACGTGATTGTCTCTGACGGTACGCTCAAGCTGAAGGGCGAAAAGAAGGTGCACCCCGATGCCAACGGGCGCAAGGCGAAGTTCAACAACAAGGAAATCCCGGTCGACTATACGAGCGGCGCGATTGACACGAAGGGCCATTTCGAGGTGAAGTACGGCTACATCGAGGGCCGCTTCAAGGCCCCGTGGCAGAAGGGAACTTGGCCTGCGTTCTGGACCCTGCAGGACGGCTGGCCTCCGGAAATCGACATTCTCGAAATCCCTGCGTCGCGCAAGCAGCACCACTACTACCTGCATTACACTGACCCCAGCTGGTATAACAGCCACGGTTCGGCGTGGGACCACGAGGCGTCCTTCGGCGGACACAAGGACGATGACGTGGACCGCTCCGCGGGTTTCCACAACTACGGCGTGGAATGGGACGAGTCGACCCTCAGTTTTTACTTTGACGACAAGCGGTTTGCAAGCTACACGCGCCCGACAGAAATCAAGCAGCTTGCGGCTCAGTACATCATCGTGAACCTCGCCATCGGTGGCTGGGCGGGCGATGATATCGAGATTACCTCCGACAAGCCGGCGTATTTCGAGGCGGACTGGGTGCGCGTGTGGCAGGCCAAGCCCGCGAAACCCGATACGGTGCGCATCATGTCAATGAATTTTGGTACCTGCATGGTCCGTACATCCGAAGACAAGCTTGCTCTCGGCGATTGCAATGGCGATAATGCTGTTGCGACGGTTACGCCGCTATCTTCTACCACGTTCCGCATCAACTTCGGCGACATTTCTCTCGATACCCCGAACGAATCTACGGATGCGGGCATCACGATGGGTCTTTACAAGTGGAATGGGGGCGCTCACCAGAAGGTGGTAATGGAAAAGCAGTCCGGTTACGAGGGCTCCGTGGTGCGCATGAAGATGCAACACAGCAACATGTACCTGCGTGCAACTACCGATGGCGAACGCGTGGTGCAGAGCTGGGCCGACGACTGGGAATGGAACCAGATGTGGCGCCTGGTGGGCAAGGACGATGTTGTTCCCTCGAAGGATACGACGAAGAAGGATACGGCAAAAACCGACACGGGTACGACGGCGCTGGGTGATTTCACAAGCGTGTACGGAACTTCGGTCCATTATGCAGGCAACCATCTGTTTGTAGAACTCGGAAGCACGTTTATTGATGGTGCGATGGTGCGCATTCTTGACCTGCAGGGGCGCGAGGTGATGCGCAAGCAGGCGGTGCGTTCGGCTGCATTCGACGTGCAGGCCTTGCCCGTGGGCATTTACCACGTTGCCGTGCAGAACAAGAACCGCACGGAAATCCGGCGGTTCAAGAAATAGGAAGCAACTTTTGCGAGCCCGCTGTCGTGCTCGCTCAAACGTTGTCATGCCCGATCAAGTCGGGCATCTTCTGTTTTAAGAGAATGGTTAAACGACTTGTACGAGCAATCCCTTGAGGTACTGACCTTCGGGGAATGCCGTGTTTACGGGATGGTCGGCGGGTTGGCCGAAGCGTTCAATGATTTGAACGCGCCGATGTGCATCGGCGGCGGCATCCGCGATAATCTTCTGGAACAGGTCCATTTCCATGAGCCCGGAGCAACTGAAGGTCGCGAGCATGCCGCCCTCGGCCAACAGCTTCATTGCAAGTAGATTGATGTCCTTGTACCCGCGGGCGCCCTTCTGCAGGTTATCCTTGCTTTCCACGAACTTGGGCGGGTCCAGCACGATGAGGTCGAAGGTTTCTGCCTTGTCGCGGCACTTGCGCAGGTACTGGAATACATCCGCTTCTACGTGCGTGGCATGTGCGGTGCTGAGCTTGTTCCGCATGATGCCTTCCTTCGCGAGCTTGAGGGCGTCCTTCGAGACGTCCACCTGGTAAACCTTCTCGCAACCGCCACGGAGGGCGTATAGCCCGAACCCGCCGGTATAGCAGAAGCAGTTCAGGACCTTCTTGCCCTTGGAAAGTTCGCCGATGCGCCTGCGTGCGTCGCGCTGGTCGAGGTAGTAACCCGTCTTGTGGCCGTTCTTCACGTCGATGGGGAAGAGGATGCCGTTCTCGTTGATGATTACGGGCTCGTCGCTCACTTCGCCATAAACGACACCCGTGCGCAGTTGCAGGCCTTCCTTGCGGCGCACCTCGGAATCGCAGCGCTCGTAGATGCCCTTGCAGTGCGTCTTTTCGGCAAGCAACTCGTAAATCGTTTCGCGGTGGACTTCCGCACCGGCTGCAAGGATTTCGACAGAATAGATGTCGGCGTACTTGTCGATGATGCAGCCCGGAATGCCGTCGTTCTCGGCGTTAATCAGGCGGAAAGCGGATTCCTTGTCCTCGATGTCGAAGCCGCGGCTCTTGCGGGCGGCAATCGCACGGTCCAGAATGTCGCTGAAGAATTCGCGGTCGATGTTCGCCTTCTCGCCGAACGTCCAGAAGCGCCCGCGAATCTGGGACTTGGGCGAGTACGCCGCAAGACCCAGAAAATCGCTCCGGTAGCTGTACACCTCGACGGTATCGCCGAGTTCCGGGTCGCCGACAACTTCGTCGACGGCCCCGCTAAAAATCCACGGGTGGTAACGCAATGCGGACTTCTCGCGTCCGGCCTTCAGGGTAATCGCTTTCATGCATACAAATGTAGAAAAATGGCAGTTTGGGCGGGGCGTTTTTTTATATTTGGCGTCAAGATGTTTGAAAGCCTTTTTGACAAGTACCCGTTTTTCCGTGCTGTTCCCGCTGTTCTCTGCATGGCGATAATCTTCAAGATATCTTCGCTCACGAACGAGCAACTGGAAGATTTCCCGCAGGTCTGGGACAAACTGGCGCATTTCTGCGAATACGCGACTCTTGCCGGTTGCTATGCCATGCTCTGGTCCCGCGCCGAGTGGTCCAAGCGGCAGTGGCTGCGCGTACTTGTTGTGGGCGTACTCGCGCTTGCATATGGTTGTACCGATGAATTCCACCAGAGTTTCGTGGATGGTCGCGAAAGCAGCGTGTTCGACCTCGTGGCCGACCTTACCGGCGGCCTGATCGGCGGAATTGTCTATGCGGTTGTTGTCCGCATCCTGAACCGCTTTGATCCGGTCCCACCTCCGCCCGAAGAAAAGTAGCCTTGTACGGGCTACCTAACAAAGTAGCCCGTACAACGTTACTTTATATATTGCTCTAGAATACACGAGAGAATCATTGCCGGTACGGCAAAGAGCGTTGCTGCCTTTGAGCATTTCGCGTAATCTTCTGCACTGTAGTCCGGTGCGAGCCTTTTCATGATGAATGCTGAAGTATAGCCGCAGAGTAAAAGGTAGACGAGCGCTTGTCCGAGTGTCGTGAAGGCCTGGAGAATATTTGCCGAGTTCCCGTGCAGGGGAAGCTTTTCGATGAGCTTCTTGAGGTCGAGTATGTTCATGAGGATGGTGAATGCTGCCATCGAGGATACGTACGCTCCGATGAATTTCAGCATGGAACTTTTTTTCAGGATTTCTTTCCGGTGAAAGAAGGCTACGTAGAATGGCACGAGGAATATGGCGTAGGCGCCCGCTCCGAGAATGGCTGCACACCACATGAAGTTTCCGGCGGGGTGTTTGGCGACTTTTGCTTCGCCTGCTTCGTCTAGTTCCCTGTGTTCCTCGGGTATCCTGCTGAGGATGATGTCGTCTACGTGCTGCTGCACATCAAGAACTTCGGAGATGTCGACCGTTTCGGGAACTTCGGGCGGAACGTGGTGCTCGTTGGGCGCGTCGCACCAGAGGCAATTGAACATGTCGTCGGCGTATTCCCTGCCGCATTTTTTGCAAATCATTTAAAGCCTCTCTTCTCCTTGTTCGGCTTGTTCAAAAAAGGTGCATTTCGCCTATGTGCATTATTGCGTGACGTACGTTACAAAAATATGAAAACGTTGCCTGCCGGTTTGTAAATAATACCTGCTATTGCGTAAAATACGCGATTTGAACCCTTTTGCAGTGTTGGATTATAGGAAGAAGTTTCTAAATTTGGCGAGGATTTTTGGGTTTAAATATTATGAAAATACGTTTTTTTACTTTCGTTCTTTTGATGGCCGCGGCCTTAGCCTTTGCTCAAAGTGGCCTTATGGGCGGAACCGACGGTATCCACCAGATCAATTCGAAAACGCTGGGCAAGTACAGGTTCTCGCTCGGAACCGGCGGTAACGTGACTATCGACCCGTGGGCGCTTACCCGTGGTGGCGTTTTTTACGATGATGGTGTCGAGCAGCACTTGCAGGATTTCAAAATCTCTGCGACGGGAAGCTTCTACATCGGGTTTGGCTTGGCCGATAATATCGATGTGGCGGTTGCGCTCCCTATCAACTACGACCGCTCCTATGCGGATAGCTACATGGAAGCGACCGGCAACATACGTCCGGGTGACATTGACTTGTTCATGAAGGTGTCTGCTCCGTTCCTGGCCGAAGACAACATTCTCGGGCTTGCGATGCAGTTGCACATGATGCTGCCGACGGGCTCGAAGGAAATTGGCCTGCGTCCGCGCCATGCCTGGATGCTTAAGGATAAAGGATATACCAATCCCTATACCGCCGATGAAGTCGTGGTGGGGGCTCATGGCATCATGACTCTTGATTTTACCAAGCGCGATGTTCCCCTGCGTTTCAACTTGGAGGGCGGGTTCATGTACGCGAACTTGGGCTCGAACACGGTTGTCTACTCGACGGGCCTTAACTGGTTCATGACCGACTGGATTATCCCGTTTGTCGAATTTTCCGGCGAGTTCCGCGTAGAAGGCGATAAGTACCCGATCGATGTCTTCGAAGACCCGATGACACTTACGCCGGGTATCCGCCTGCACACTCCGTTCGGCGTGGATATCGCGGGCGGTCTCGACCTGTCGGTACGCTCCATGCGTAACTTTGGCCGCAGCAAGTCGAAGGAAATGCGCGGTGCCGAGGACTACACGATTACTTACAGGGACGAGAAGGGCTACGTGAAGACTTACGGCTACGTGCCTGCCGCGACCTATGCGTTCACCGGGTTGCTCACGTGGTACTTTGGCGGGGCGGAGAAGGCTACGGAACGCGAATGCCCGCAGGGGCTGCCGCCGCAGGATACGGTCGCGAAGACGGATACCCTGTTCAAGGTCGATACGCTTGTGCATGTGGATACTCTCGTGAAGGTCGATACGGTCGAGAAGACGGAATCGTTCGTGAAGGTTCTGCCGATGTCCGATACGGATGAAGATGGCGTCTCGGACGACCTGGATAAGTGCCCGGATTCCCCGAAGGGTATTACCGTGGATACTACGGGTTGCCCGCGTGACTTTGACGTGGATGGCGTGCCCGATTACCAGGATATGTGCCCCAACACGCTCCCGAACATCGGCGTGGATTCGACCGGATGCGCGAAGGACGAGGACCGCGACGGCGTTGCCGACGATAACGACAAGTGCCCGGCGACAGGGAAGGGAATTCCCGTGGATACTACGGGTTGCCCGATGGATACCGACAAGGACGGCGTGCCCGATTACCAGGACAAGTGCCCCAATACGCTCCGCGGCGTGAAGATCGACAAGAAGGGCTGCCCCGTGAACAAGAGGGAAGACCTGGAACGCCTCAAGAAGGGAATCAACTTCAAGAGCGGGTCGACCGTGCTCACCAAGCCGAGTTTCAAGACTCTGGACGATATCGTGAAGTTGCTGACGAAGTTCCCGGATGTGAACCTCGAAATCCAGGGCCATACGGACAACGTGGGCGAGGACGAGTACAACATGAACCTCTCGCAGGGCCGTGCCCAGTCGGCGGTAGATTACCTTATCCGTAAGGGGATTCCTGTGGAACGCCTGCGTGCGAAGGGATTCGGGCCCACGAAGCCCATTGCCGACAACAAGAAAAAGGCCGGCCGTGCGAAGAACCGCCGCGTGGAACTCGTCCCGTTCTACAACGACGAGCAGTAGCGCGCCATAAATCACTCAGCGCGAACAATAACTTAAGGAGAAGGCCCCCGCGGTAAGCGGAGGCCTTCGTGTTGAGTAGTTATAAGCCGGGTTCTGTACCCCTTACGGGGCGATGACCATCTCTCTGGACGAATCGTTACCGACCGCCTCAAGCGACCTACCCGGAATCCAACAGCCGCGGGCAGCGACTGGTCCTTGCGGACGGAGACCTGCTTGGTCTTGCACCGGATGAGGTTTACCGTGCCATCCCTGTCACCAGGAATGCGGTGAGCTCTTACCTCGCCGTTTCACCCTTACCTTGTCCGAACTTGCGCCCGAACCTGGCGGTTTGCTTTCTGTTGCACTGTCTGTCGCGTTACCGCGCCTGGACGTTATCCAGCATCCTGCCCTGTGGTGCCCGGACTTTCCTCCAGCATTGCTGCCGGCGGTCATCCGCTACCCGCGAACAAATCTAGCAAACGGGATTGCTTTGTGCAAGGAGCGATTGCCCCACTTTTTTGTATATTTACTTTGTTTTTATGGTTTTTAGTGCTAAATCGTTCCGCGTCTATTTTTTTGCGCTTGTCTTTGTGGTATCGGCATTCGCCGAACCGGATTCCTCCGCTGTAGATTCCTCCGCTATAGATTCTTCTGTTGCTGAATCTCCTGATTCTTCTGCGCTTTTCCGCGTCGATAGCATTGCCTACGATATCGGTGATGCCTTTGACGATTCGCGGGTGCATACCAAGTACGACAAGCTGGTTTACGACATCCTGAACATAGTGCATATCGAAACCCGCGAGCATACTGTCCGCAAACTGCTCCTTTTCAATACGGGCGATATAGTGAATCTCGACCTGATGCTCGAATCGGAGCGGTTCCTGCGCGAACAGCGGTTCCTGAGCGATGCCACCATCACGGTGGAACAGGATAGCGGGAAGAATGTGGTGAGCGTGCACACGAGCGATAACTGGACGTTGACCTTGCCGATAAGTTTCGGGTTCGGTGGCCGCGAATGGAAGTACAAGAACCTGGTGTGGGGTGTCGGTGTGCAAGAGAGCAACTTCCTCGGGCTGGGGCAACTGCTCGGGTTCTATTTCGGGCACAACGAGTTCCGCGACATGTGGCAGGTGGAATACGGTGCGCCGCACTTTATATTCCGCTACAACCACTTGGATTTTCTCTACAGTTACAATACCGACGGTTATCTCGCCAGCTGGACCATGTACGTGCCGTTCCTCAGCAGGAGCGTGAACCAGTGGGCCTACACGCTTGCTGGTCTCAAGAACGAGAGTTACTATTACGTTTATGGCAGTGGCGACTTGCCTCCGGGCGCATCTCCCTATGCTACCGACAAGCCTCTTGATTCGCTCCAGCTCTATAACGGCGACGAGGCGGTGGAACTCATGAAGGTGAAGGGCTTTATCAGCGACTCGCTGAGCTTTAGGGTGAGCCGCTCCTTCGGGGGCACGCAGCGCAAGTTCTACCTCGGGGCGACATACGACTACCGCAGGCTCACTGCAAGCAAGGGCGAACTGTTGCGCTACAGGTTTACCGACGGCGAAAATTCGTACGCGATTGATTCCGCGTCTGCCTGGAACGAGTGGCTTCCGGAACGCAAGGATTCCCGCCTGGGCGCCTATATCATGTATTCGGACTTGCGCTACGAGAAACTCCGCAACTTCCACAACGTGAAGTGGAACGAGGATGTGGACAAGGGCTGGACCGCGAAGGTGCAACTTTCGAAAAACTACGAACAGATAGGCGCGCACGACAACGATATACGGCTCGACTTCTGGCTGAACCTTTACCTGGGCGCGGGAATGCACTACCTGACGCTGCTTTCGTACAGCAACTTCTACCTGGACCACGGCGAAATGCGCGACATGTACACCCGCGTGAAGGGCGAATATATTTTCCACCCGAACAACAGGTTCTCTACGGCGCTTACCGGGCTTGTCGACTTCTATGACGAGGCGCGTTACGGCTACCAGCTTTCTCTTGGCGGTACGGATGGCTTTGTCGGGTTCCCGACTGGGTTCTACACGGGGCAGGCACGCGTCTACGGAAGCCTGGAACAGCGCTGGTTCCCGGATTTCGAAATCGCGACACTCGTTCCCGTGTTCGTGGGCTATGCGAGCGTGGGCGAGACCGCGTGGGAAATTGGCGATATCCGCCGCAAGGACCTGATTTACGTGCTTGGCTTTGGCGCGCGTTTTGTACAGACAAAGTCAATAAGCAAGCTGATAAACAAGCTCGACGTGAGCATTCCGCTGAATGGTTCGCGCAAGGGAGACCCGCATTTCTCCATCACGACGGCGTACTCGCTATAGGGATTGTTAAAACAGGATAAGCACCTTTTATATATTTGAGAATATGGAAGAACAGCAAAATACGACCCGCGCCAAGTTGCGCCAGATAAAGAACATGATTCTGCGCGTTGAACTCATCATCGGGTTCTTTGCGATAGTGGCGGGAATCATCGTCACCGTGATGGTCTGGAGTGAAGGCTACTTTGCGGGCGCATTGATGATGGTGCTGACCGGTATCCTCAACATTTACCTTGCGTTCAAGGAACTTGTTGCCCCGACCGACCACCTGCTCCATTGGCAGGCGGTGTTCTTCATGATTGTGCGCAGGGCGATGTTCTTCCTGAATATTGCGCTGTTGGCGCTCGTGCTCGGCACGTTTACCAATTTAATTTAGTTGCGGAATTATCGCGCTGTTTAAATCGCGTATAGAATTGCGCGGGCCTAGTGCACGCCGTCTTCGTTCGTGAATTCCTTCTCGCCGTACCACGCCTGTATCTGTTCGCGTGCGGTGTCGTCGAAAGATTCCTTGTCGTGCAGTATGTGCTCGGCGGTTTCGAGCGTCTGGCTGATGAGTTCCTGGTCGGCTATCCAGTCGAACCAGCGGAACACCCACGCGCCGCTCTGTTCGTAGCCTTCGAGGTTGCCTGCGCCGCGCGTCTGCAGGTCGAGTTCCGCAATCTCGAAGCCGTCCTCGGTCTGCGAGAATTGGGAGAGCCGCTCCATGCTGGTATCGGCGGTGTCGCCCTCGGGTATCATCAAGAAGCACCACGCTTCTCGATCGCCGCGGCCCACGCGGCCGCGCAACTGGTGCAGTTGCGCGAGCCCGAACCTGTCGGGCTGATCGATGACCATCAGGTTTGCCGCGGGCACGTTCACGCCCACCTCTATTACGGTCGTTGCCACAAGGATGTGTATCTTTCCGGCGGCGAACTGCGCGATAATCGCATCCCGCTCGTTTTCGTCCATCTGGCCGTGCACGCCCGCGACCTTCAGCGCGGCGCCGTTTAATGCCGCCGTTGAGCCCGAAGTGGCACTGTTTAAAACTGCGCCCGGCCCTGCGACATACGAACGCAGTTCCTCCACAATCTCATCGACGCTCCGCGCTCCGCCCTCATCGTCACTCCCGACGCGGCTTGCAATCCAGTAGCACAGGTTCCCGGTGGCGGCTTCCTTGCAGATAAACTTCTTCATGTCCTCGCGCTTGCTGGCGTTCACGAGGCGCGTCTTGATGGGCTTGCGGCCCGCGGGTTTTTCCTTGATGCTGATGACCTTCAGGTCGCCGTAGAGCGTCATCGCGAGGCTTCGCGGAATCGGCGTCGCGCTCATCACGAGCATGTCGGGGTAGTCTCCCTTAGCGAGCAGGGCCTCGCGCTGGCCCACGCCAAAGCGGTGCTGTTCGTCGATGACAACGAACCCGAGGCGCGAGAAAATAACGTCCTTGCTGAACAGGGCGTGCGTGCCTATCACGATGTCGGCGAGCCCCATCTGGATTTCCCCGAGAATCACCTTCTTCTCGGCGGCGGGTGTGGCGCCAACCAGCAGGCGCACGTTCAGGCCCGCGGCATCGAAGAACGGCTTGAGACTCTTGTAGTGCTGTCGCGCGAGGATGTCTGTCGGCACCATCAGCGCGCACTGTTCGCGCATCCCGTTACCGGCGGGCATATCAGAACTAGCAACAGATCCGCCTCCGCAAACGGCCATCATCGCGAGCATTGCGACGACTGTCTTTCCGCAACCGACGTCGCCCTGCAAAAGCGCGTGGAACTGCTTCTTGCCGTTAAGGCCTGCTACAATCGTGTTGAGAGCTTCTTCTTGCCCGCGGGTCAGCGTGAACGGGAGGCTTGCCTTCGCCGCCATCACCGTTCCGAGGTCAATCTGCCGCTCGTGCCCGCGCAATTTCTGGTTCTCGCGCCGCTTGACCATGCGCAGGCAGAACGGCAACAGTTCAAGGACCTTCAGTTCGCGCTTCGCCTTGTATATCGCGGGGAATTCCTTGGGCAGGTGGAGCGTGCGCAGGTTCTGCATGACCGGTGCAAAACGGAGGTAGTCCGTGAGCACCCTCGGGCATAGCCCGGGCAGCGTGAGTCCTGGGAACCCGAAAATGGTCTTGTATAGCTTGCGGAAGAACTTCTGCTCCATGCGGGCTTCGCGGCATGCCTCGCTGATGGGGTACACCGGGAGAATCGCACCGGTAAATTCTTCGTCGTCATCGAATGGCTGCATGTCGGGGTGTGTCATCTGGAGGCCGCGGTATTCACCGACCGCACCCGAGACGCACCAGCGCGTATCGTTCTTGATGCGCCTTGCCCAGTAACTCGTGCCCTGGAAAAACAGCAGTTGTATCTCGCCTGTGCCGTCGGTGAGCGTCGCCATGAAGCGCGACCTGCGCCCGCGAACGATTCCCGCCCGCTTTATTGTGCCGATAAGCACCACCTTGTCGCCGGCGCGGCACTGCCCGATGGGCGTGACCTTCGTGTGGTCGAGGTAGGTGCGCGGAATGTTGTACAGCAGGTCGGCAACGGAACCGAGCCCCGCCTTGCGGAGCGCTTCTGCGCGTTTGGGCCCGAGCCCCGGTAGTTGCGAAATTTCCATCTGGGTGCGCTTCCGTTGGTTTGCGCTTTCGGGCTATTCGCCCTCGACTTCTTCCGAACCCGGCAGTGCTTCGCCCTTCTCGGCGCGGAGTTTCGCCTTCTCGCGGGCCGTCTTGCCGATAAGGTTCGTGTTCTTCCAGGTAAAGAGTTTCACTTCCTTGCCCTGGTCGTCGTACATCTTGATTCCCTTCGTGTCGATGGCCGCGATGAGTTCGTTCATCTTTTTGGTGAGGTCTGCGACCTTGTCCACGATTTCGGTGGAATTGATGAGCTTGTTCATGGCGGGGGAGTTCTCGATGTCGGTAATCATCTTCTCGGCCTTTTCCGTACCCTCGGCGATGGACTTGATGACGTTCTCGGCTTCGCCTATCTTGGTGTTCAGGGCGTCAGTCGTCGTTTTCACCGTGGTATCGACCTGGTCTGCCATGGTTGCTACCGTGTTGCCCGCCTCGTTTATCTGCTTCACGAGGCCGTTTATGGCGGGGTTCAGCTTGTCGATGGTCTTGTCGGCGTTCTCGAGGATTCCCTCGATGGTGCCCATCACGTTCTCGTAGAGTTCCTGCGCGGACTGGTGGGTGGAATCCCCGTTCGCGATAAGCATTATCACCTCGCGGACGCGTGTAATCTGCGCGTTCACGTCTTCCATGTAGCGGAGCGCCTCGGCGATACCCGGCTCGAACGTTCCCTGGTGGATAAAGTCCTGCGGGAGCACCTTGCCGTGCTTGTTCGGGACAATCTCGAGCCTGCGCTGGCCCATGATGGCGTAGTTCACGTTGTTGAACTGCGTTCCCTCGCGGATGGTGCGGGGCTCGTCGAACTTGATTTCCACGCGGGCACGGTCGCCCAGCCATGTTACCTTGCCGATAGTGCCCACGTTATAGCCGCGGATGACCACTGGGTCTTCGGGCTGCAGCGAGCCCAGTTCGTCAAAATCGACGTATGCCTTGTAGGTCACGTGCTCGTGCGCCTCGAACATGCCGTAGGCGATGCCTGCAAAAAGGGCGATAAGCGCGAGGAGCGAAATGTAGCCAATAACCCTGTCGGACTTAATCATGTGCGGAAATTTAACAAAAAAGCAATCTTGGCCTTCTAGGGTGGGTCCGTTTTGAAACTAAAAAAGATATATTCCTCGTAAAGGAGTGTTTAAGGTATGGTGTTTGCTGGAAAGAAATCGTTTCTGTTTACGGTAGGCCTTCTAGGCCAACTCGCTTTTGCGGTAACCCTCTACGACGAGGTTCCGCAGGATACCTTCGGCATCGAGAAGTTCTACCCCACGAAGGAGGGCTCGGTCGAGTGGAATTCTGCCCACTGGAACAATGGGCATGCCCGCGGCATTGACTGGGACGGCGACCCTGATGATGCGCTGGAGTGGACGGACAACCGAAGCGCGGGTGATGCGTCTCCCTTTTTTAAGATAGATGGCAACGGCGTGATGCAGATGATGAGCTCCGGCCCGCGCTTCCATATCAATAGCCAGACGGAATGGGCGGCAAAGAAGCAGTTCTACCGCGATGTGGAATTTACCGCCTACTACCGCAGGGGCGAGGCATCTGCAAACGGCCCCGACTACGGCGGCATGGTGATGGGCGTACGGAGCGGTGCGCTCGGGCATGCAAGTGGCGGGGGCAACAACTGCGATGCAAATACATACTATGCGCGCTTTAGGCACGATGGCAAGTGGGATTTCGAGAAGGAATGGAAGCACCCCGGCAGCTACTACCAGAGCGAGGGCGTTGTGGGCAAGCAGACGCCTCTTTGGGGTGGCGCGAAACTCCCGACCGACCGCTGGATAGGCATGAAGTTTATAGTGTACAACAGTGCGTACCCGGACAATGGTAGTCCCGACGAATCTAGGACATCTGTCCGTCTGGAACTCTACATTGACTCGACCTCGAACGGCGAGCCTGCAAACGCCAAGTGGGAGAAGGTAGGCGAGGCGCTCGACGGGGGGAAGGACTGGTCGGGGGCTTCTGGCGGGGCAGCGACCATCGATGGCTGCAAGGACTACAACGGGCTCGAGGATGCCTTCGCGCCTATCATCAAGGGCGGGGGAATTGCCCTGATGCGTACCGACGGCAGCACGAACAACGTGGTCCAGGGCGAATACAAGTATGTAAGTATCCGCGAAATCGACCCGTATGGCTCGTTTGCGGGCGGTACGACCGGCATCCGCCGTTCCCCCTACACGTACAGGGGTGTTTTCCCCTCGAAACCGGCAAAGTTCGACCTCAATGGGCGGTCCGTGCCCCAAAATGCCGCTCCTGGCATGTATCTTTTCCGCAGGAATTGACAAAAAAGCCCCTTTTTCTATATTTGGCACACCGATTTTATAATCGGAACCCTCCCGGAGCCAATGTCGGTACCCGGGCGATAGACCAAAGGGACTCATTATGAGACAATACGAAACGATGGTGATCATCGACGCTATGATCTCTGACGACGCTATCAATGCCGAAGTCGAGACGATTGGCAAGAGCATCACCGACGGCAACGGCGAAATTCTCCGCCGTGACGACTGGGGCAAGCGCAAGCTCGCTTACACCATCAACAAGCGCCAGCACGGTTACTACGTGATCTTCTACTACAAGGCAGAAGCCGCTGTGGTCGCCGCTGTGGAAGCCGCTCTCAAGCTTAACGAAAACGTCCTCCGCTGGATGACTCTCGCTGATTATCCGATGAGCGAAATTGTCTACAACAAGGACATGGCTCAGTCTACCGAGGAAATCATCCCGGTTGACGCAGAAGAAGGGGAGGCTGAATAATGGCTTTTGAAGATAAGAAGCAGGCTACCCGTGTCCGCCGCAAGAAGACTTGCTGGTTCACGGAAAACAACGTCAAGTTCATTGACTACAAGGACGAGAAGACTCTCCGTCGCTTCATCTCTGAACGTGGCAAGATCATCCCGCGCCGCATCTCCGGCACCTCTGCCAAGTACCAGCGTATGCTGAACGAGGCTATCAAGCGTGCCCGTCAGATGGCCATTCTCCCGTTCGTTTCGGACAGTCTGCGCTAAGGAGGAACTAGACTATGGAAATTATTCTTAAGGCCAACGTTCCTCACTTGGGCAAGATGCTCGACGTCGTGAAGGTTAAGGACGGTTACGCTCGTAACTTCCTCTTCCCGCGCAAGCTCGCTGTCCGTGCAACCAAGGAAGCCAAGCTCCAGATTGAAACCAACCGCGCTGCTCTCGAAGCTCAGTTCCAGAAGGAACTCGCCGCCGCTGGTGACGTCGCTGCCAAGCTTTCTCAGATTTCTGTCAACCTCGAACGCCGCGTTGTCGAAGGCGATCGTCTCTACGGTTCTGTGACCGCTGGTGACATTGCCGACGCCATCACTAAGGCCGGTGTCAAGGTTACCCGTGCTCAGGTCGAACTTGCTGAACCTATCAAGCAGGTCGGCGTGTTCACCGTCACCATCAAGGTGTTCGGCGATGTCGAAGCACAGGTCAAGGTTTGGGTGGTCGCCGCGAAGTAATTCCGGCTACAACTGAACTTTAGAAAGTCGCCCCCTCTGCGGGGGCGATTTTTGCTATTTTAATAACCGTATGCATAAGTTTCATTTAGTGGCATGTTTTGCCGGTCTTCTGGCGGTGCAGTCCTTTGCGCAGCCGCGTGACCTTTTTGCGGAGTTCGAGGCGGAAGCCGAGGCTGCCCAGTCGAGCGAGACGGTTGTTTCGTCCAGTTCGGCGGCTGTTTCCAGCAGTAGCGTCGCACCTGCTTCTAGTGCAGCGCTGTCTTCGAGTTCTGTGGCGCCCTCCAGTTCGAGCGTGGCGAGCAGTTCTTCTGTAGTTGCTTCTTCAAGTTCTGTGGCTCCGGCTGATACCGCAGCCCCCGCTGTTGCCGATACTGCCGCCCCTGCCGTCGCGGATACGACTGCTCCGGCCGACACCACTGTTGCCGATTCCGCTGCCGGCGATTCCGCTATTGCTGATTCCGCGAAGCCGATGACTCCCGAAGAGGCCTATGCTGCCGAGATGAGGCGGCTTTCCGAAGAGAACCGCATCCGCGACTCGCTTGCAGCCCTCAGCTCCAGCAGTTCCGAACAGCCCGCACCGGATATCTCTTCTAGTTCTATGAGCCGCCGCGACCTGCTTGGCCCGGTGAAGGTTTCGAAGGTCTATGGCATCGACGATATGAAGGGCCGTTACAAGAGCCCGCGCAAGGCGCTGTTCATGTCGCTTGTGGTGCCGGGTTCCGGCCAGCTGTATGTGGGCGGTTCTACGTTCACGTATGTGCGCGGTGGTGCTTACCTTGCGCTCGAAGCAGCCCTGTGGGGCAGTTGGGCCTATTTCTCGGTGTACAAGTACAACGACCAGGTCAAGAAGTACAAGAAGTTTGCCAGGGAACACTATTCCATTGGCCGTTACGAGGCGGGCATGCGTGAACTTGTGGGCCAGCTTTCTGACGAGACGGAAGAATCCCGCTTCGAGACCCGCTACATGAATAGTCGTGAAAGTTTCTGCGAGGCCATCTACGGCAACGCGTCTTCGGCGGGTTGCTATACGGCGAACAGGCTTTTCTACAACGACAAGAGCCATTACGACCGCTTCTCTGTGGGCAACCCCACGTCGCTCGAGAACGAAATCGAGTCGGTCGGTTCGTTCTATGATGGTTCTGCGGTCTACCAGCAGATTGCGGACAGGGCTTACGTGCTCGGTTGGGACGATGTGGAAGAACCGGCGGTTGCCATGAACCTCGAACTCGAGGACGACGAGCCTTCCGACGGAATTGTGCCGCTCGCGAAATCCTCGAACATGGACGAGTACCGCTCCATGCGCAGCAAGGCGAACGACTACGCCGATTTGCAGGTGTGGTTCTTCGGCGGGCTTATCCTCAACCACATTGTTTCGGCCATCGACGCCGCGTTTACGGCGAATGCTCACAACAAGACGCTCTACTCCGAGGAACTTTCGTGGTATGACCGCCTTCACTTCGATAGCTACGTGAGCATCTTTAACGGGCTCGACGTGGGCGTGCAGGCTAGTTGGGGATTCTAGATGCGCCTTTTGATGGTCATTCTTCTGGTTGCGGTCTCAGCCTTTTCGCAGGTAGTTATTACCGTCGACGAGAACGTGAGCAAGAACCAGGACAAGAGCCTCTGGCTTGCGCTCGGGGCGTCGGCCTTGCTACCCGGTATGGGCGAACTTTACTTGGACGAGCGCACGCTGGTCAAGCCGTTCGTGTGGACTGATGCCGCCCTCTGGCTTACGGCAATCGGGTCGTATTTCATTGGCGAGCGCTACATCACGTCGGCGCACGGCTACGCGGTGCGCCATGCGGGGCTCACTACGGATAGCAAGGATGTTTCTCTCCTCAATACGGTGGGCGACTACCGCAGCCGCGGGGGAGTCGCCGGCCAGAACTCCTCTCCCGATATGGACGAGGACTACAACCAGGCGATGATCCGTGCGGGCAAGGCGATTGACGACGAATATAGCGAGAGCATCCAGTGGGACTGGGGCTCGAGCGACAATCCCGAATCGACCGAGCGTATCGAGGAGTACAAGAGCCGCCTGCGCCATTTCCGCGTGAGTCGTATCGTGTTCCAGGTTTCTGTCGGCGCGCTGGTGCTCAACCGCGTGGTCTCGATTCTTGACGTGATGCGCGTCTACCGGGCGACATCGTCCAGGTCCTTTTCGCAGCGGATGGAATTTGCGCCCGAGTTTCTGGAAGACGGCGGCGGAATCCTGATGAACGTGAAGTTCTAGGCTGTGGTTGCGGGGTATCGCGGTGAAGAATATTCTCGTCATGGCGTTGCTCTGTTCCCTTTGCCTAGCTTCTTGCAGCAACAGTGTTTCCTATTCAGAAGATTCTACCGATGTTCCCGTGCTGGAATGGACTTGGGTCCCTTATGATTCGGACGTATTGCAGATTTCCGGGCGCACCAATTACGAAAAAGGCGACTTCCTGATTCTTTCGTGGTCGGCGTCTTCCGTTACGATTGCCTTTCGCGGAACCGCCCTGGAGATGAAGGGCTGGACAAACAATATCGTCTATCTCGATGTCTTTGTGGATGGGGAAGAAGACCCATCCTCCCTGATAAAGCTTACCTATTCCGAGGAAGATTCGCTGAACGAGCCTGTATCTGTACCTGTAGTTTCGGACCTGCCCTATGGCGAACATGTCGTTACTTTGTATAAAAGGACTGGCAGCAACTTTGGTGACTGGCGCGTGTATGGAATGCGGGTGCTGGGCCGTGCGGAGAAGGATTTGTTGCCCGCTAGGCCGGAGCGCCGGATTGAGTTTGTCGGGAATTCTATTGCCTGCGGTTGCGATGTGCTGATGCCTGTGCCGGGGCAGGAATTTGATCTGTATTTTGAAAGCTCATACTACAGTTATGCAGGGCAGACGGCAAAGATGCTACATGCGGAGGAACATAACATCTGTAGCGGCGGTCACGGGGTCTATCTCAATTACGATGGTTCTACGGCCCTTGCTCTTCCGGTTGTGTATAACAGGACGGCGACGCTGTCGCTCGATGCGGTTGCATGGGACCATAGCTTGTGGCATCCCGATATTGTCGTGGTAAACCTGGGCACGAACGATTTTGCAAGCAGGATGATTGATTCTACCCGATTTGTGAACGCGACCGTAAACTTTATCCGAAAGATACGTTCTTACCATCCGGAGGCAAGGATTGTCTTGCTGGATGGCCCGATGCTTACCGGGGATTACATGGTGAAATGCCGCCAGTACCTGGACACCGCGAAGGCGATTCTCGAAGGCGAGGGTGTTGATGAATTGTACAGGTTCTCGTTTGACCCGCATGGAGAGTCTGCGTATAACGTTTACTATCACCCGACAAGGGAAGAGGCCGCTGCGGATGCCCAAAGCCTGACCGCGTGGATACGCTCGGAATTCGGGTGGAATTAGGGGCGAGGTTTTGTTTTTTTCTAGATTTTGCAACCAATTGATACCCTCTATGCATCTAAATGGCGTGAAAAAGTTTATTGTATTCGTTTTTGTAGCCCTTTTCCTTGCCGCCTGCGGTGGCGAAGATTCCGCTGCGAGCGGTGCGAAGGGTGCCGGTGCTCCGGGCAAGGGTGGCCCGAGCGGGAAAGGCGGACCGGGAGGCAGGCCTGCACGCGAGATTGCCGTGGAAGGCTATATTGCCGAAGCCCACGAGGGCGGCAAGACGTTCTCTGCGATGGCGACGCTCGAACCTCTCAACAGTGTTGAACTCACTGCTGCAACGTCTGGCAGGCTCATGAACCTTTATGCGAAGGACGGCGCCCAGGTGCAGAAGGGCACGCTCCTTGCAAAGATTGACGATTCCGAACTCAGGGCGCAGCTCAAGCAGGCGGAATCGAACAAGCAGCTCGCCCAGCAGAAGTACGACCGCGCGAAGGGGCTCTACGAGAAGGATGGTGCGACGAAGGCCGACATGGAAGCGGCGGAAGCGTCGCTCAAGTCTGCGGAAGCGTCGGTGGAACTCATCAGGGCGCAGATTGCGAAGACCGAAGTTCGTGCCCCGTTCGCTGGCAAGCTCGGTTTCGTGAACGTTTCGGTGGGCGCGTGGCTCACGACCGGGACCTCGGTCGCGACTCTCAGCGAAGTGAAGAAGTTGAAGGCGAAATTCGCCCTCCCGCAGCGCTATGCATCGGCCCTCAAGCCGGGCGATGCCGTGGAACTCAAGGACGAGGAACGCAATATTTCTGCAAGCGGCAAGGTGAAGGCCCTGGAAGCGGGACTTTCGGAAAGTAGCCGTACCCGCCAGGTGCTGGTGGAAGTCAATAACGCAGGGGGCGAACTCCTTGCGGGTTCTTACGCGAAGGTGAATGTGACTATGCAGGCGGGAGTCGCAAAGAGCATCCCGATTCCGGCCGAGGCGTTCACGCTGGACAAGGATGGCGCCTACGTGTTCGTGGCTACGGGCGGGAAGGCGAAAATCAAGCACGTACAGACCGGGCTCCGCACGCCGATTACGGTCGATGTGACCGGAGGGCTCGACGAGGGCGATACCGTGATTACTTCGGGCCTCATTAGCCTGCGCGAAGGCATCTCTGTGCGCATCCGTGAAATCCGCCACAACACCGATTACGAAGTGGAGTAAACGCGGATGAGTGTCGCGAACCTTTCCGTACGTCGTCCGGTACTCATGACGGTGATGGCGCTTGTCATCATCTTGCTCGGTGCTTTTGGTGCAAGCAACTTGGGCGTGCGCGAATACCCGAACGTCGACTATCCCTTGATTCAGGTGCGTACCTCGTACCCGGGCGCTAACGCCGCGGTGGTGGAGGCCGAAGTCACCGAAATCTTGGAAGCGTCCATCAACAGTGCGTCGGGCATCAAGGCGCTTACCTCCACGAGCCGAGACGGATTCTCGTTCATCAACATCGAGTTTGAAACGGGAATGGACTTGGAGGCGGCCGCGAACGAAATCCGCGACCGCGTGAGCCGCGTGCGCCGCAGACTCCCCGACGATGTGGACGAGCCGACGGTCTACAAGTCCGATAGCGACAACGACCCGATTTTGATGGTGAGCCTCGTTAGCGAAAAACTCGACCCGATGGAAGTTTCCGAAATCGCGAACAACTTTGTGAAGGAACGCCTGCAGACCATCAACGGGGTGTCTGAAGTTGCCATCTGGGGCGAAAAGCGCCCGACGGTGCGCCTGTGGATTGATCCGGTGCGCCTGCAGGCACTTGGCGTTTCGGGAGCCGAGATGTCGGCAGCGCTCAAACGCGGCAACCTGGAACTGCCCTCCGGTTCTATCGAGGGTAGCGAGACGACGCTTTCTATCCGCACGCTGGGTCGCATTCTGGACCCGAAAGCGTTCGAGAACATTGCGGTAAAGACGGCTGCCGACGGCACGGTCATCCGCATTTCCGATGTGGCGGATATCCATTACGAACCGAAGGACACGCGTACTGGTTTCCGCCGTAACGGCAAGAACTCCATCACGCTCGCCCTGATGGCACAGCCGGGCTCTAACCACGTGGAAATCGCGAACGAGTTCTACAAGCGTGTGGAGGATATCCGCCGCGAGATTCCCGAGGGCGTGCAGGTGCTTTACGGGCGCGATACCTCCATCAACATTCGCGCTTCCATCAAGGAAGTGGTGGAGACCATCTTCATCGCGTTCCTGCTGGTGATTGCGATTATCTTTGCCTTCCTGCGCCAGGCCCGCACGACGCTCATTCCGATGGTGGTGGTGCCGGTGGCCGTTATCGGAAGCTTCTTCGTGCTGTACCTGTGCGGGTTCAGTATCAACGTGCTGACCCTGCTTGCGATGGTCTTGGCGATTGGCCTCGTGGTGGACGATGCCATCGTGATTGTGGAAAACATCTACCACAAGATTGAACGCGGTATGACTCCCAAGCAGGCGGCGGTCGCGGGTACAAACGAAATTTTCTTCGCGGTGATTGCGACCTCGGTCGTCTTGATGGCGGTGTTTGTGCCGGTGCTTGCGCTGGGCGGTACTACGGGTCTCCTTTTCCGCGAGTTCGTGGCGGTGATGATCGGTACGGTGTTCCTCTCGACGCTCTGTGCGCTTACACTCTCGCCGATGCTCTGCTCCAAGTTCCTGAGCCGCCAAAAGCAGGGCTGGTTCTTCCGCGTTACCGAGCCGTTCTTCGACGGGCTCAACCGCATTTATGCCGTGCTTCTTGGGCTGTTTCTCAAGTTGCGATTCTTGCTTTTCCCAGTAGTGGCGGGGCTCCTGGCTATTGCGTACCTCTGCTTCAACAACATGAGTAGCGAGATGGCCCCGACGGAAGACTCCAACGCGGTCATGGTGAACCTGAACATGCCCGAAGGTGTGACGCTCACGCGCACCAAGCGCATGGCCGACGCCTTTGCCGAAGAGGTGATTGCGCTCATGGATTCTAACGAGTACACCGAAATCCAGGCGGGCGCGTGGAACGCGGGCAACTCCAGAATGCGCATATTCCTGAACGACGACAAGAAGGCGCGCCGCCCGCAGAGCGAAATCGCCCGCAGCATTCAGGTGCTCGGTAACGAATACCCCGATTTGCGCGTGATGGTTTTTGAACCGCAGAGCATCAGCACGCAGCGCGGTGGACTTCCGGTGCAGTTCGTGTTGCAGGCCCCGAATATTGAAATCTTGCGCACGCTCGTGCCCAAGTTCGAGGAAGAGGCGAGCAAGAGCCCGGTGTTCAGCGTGGTGAATACGAACCTGAGGTTCACGAAGCCCGAACTGCATATCGAGATTCTGCGCGACAAGGCGAACGAGGAAGGAGTTTCGGTGAACGACATCGCGCAGGCGGTGCAACTTGCGATAAGCGACCAGAGCTATGGCGAGTTCTACAAGGACGGTCGCCAGTACGATATCATCGGTGCGGTGGGTTACCAGTACAGGAGCATGCCTGAAAACATCGCGATGCTCACGGTCAAGAACGCGAAGGGCGAACTCGTGAGTCTCGATAACTTCATTACGTTCAGCGAGCAGTCCGCATCGCCGTCGCTCCCGCGATTCAACCGATTCTCTGCCGCCACCATCCAGGCGGGCCTTGTTCCCGGGAAGACGATTGGCGACGGCGTGGAGGAGATGCGCCGGATTGCGAAGCACCTCCTGAAGGATTACCCGAGCGTGAGTACCGCATTGAGCGGGTCGTCGAAGGAGTTCGAGGAAAGTTCCAGCGGGCTCTACATCGTGTTCCTGCTGGCGCTTGCGCTTGTGTTCCTCGTACTTGCGGGGCAGTTCGAAAGTTTCCGCGCTCCCTTTGTGATATTCTTTACGGTGCCTCTCGCACTTGCGGGCGCGCTCGCCTGCCTGTTCATTACCGGCCAGACGCTCAATATCTTTAGCGAGATTGCGCTTATATTGCTTATCGCGCTCGTGACGAAGAACGGCATATTGATTGTGGAATTTGCAAACCAGATTGCGGCGAATACCGGGTGCAGCAAGCTTGAGGCGGCTCGGCTAGCGGCAGAACGCCGCTTCCGCCCAATCCTCATGACGAGCCTTTCCACAGTATTGGGCGCGGTGCCGCTCATCATGACCGGCACCCCGAGCCGCATCGCGATGGGCATCGCCATTGCGGGTGGCCTCACGTTTGCCACGTTCCTTTCTCTGTTTGTGGTTCCTGCGGCCTACAGCTTCTTTGCGGGCAAGGTCGATGCGACCAATACCACCGACGCATCGAAGATGGCGTAGCCGTTCGCGCTAGATACCCTGCGCGCCTATTTTACCATCTGGAAAACTTTCTCGCCTTCGCGGCTCATGCCGTACTTGGTGCGGAGTATTTCTTCCTTGTAGAGCGAGTCGTTCTGGAGGCGTTCAATTTCGGACTTGTAGTCATCGATGATGCCCTTGAGCGAATCTACCTTGTACTCGTATTCCGTTATCAGGTGCTCAATCTTTTTTTGCTCGAAGAGGTTGCCCTTGCTGAAGAACAACTGCAGCACAAGAACGCCTATGAAGAACAGGAAGGCGAGTATAAAGATGTAGATTCTCTTGTGCATCAGGTGGCTCCGTTGAAATGGAAACTGAAGTTGTCTTCGGTGTAGGCAAGTCCAGCCATTTCTAGTTCCGTCAATATAGTTAAAAGTTGATTCACGTCAAGGCCAGATTCCGATTGAAGTTCAGAAAATGTTTTGCGGAATCCGTTAACCTTCAAAAAGAACTTTTTGGTTTCGTCGCTCAGGTTGCAGCCTGCAAGCGAGAGTTCCTCGAAACTGATGCCCCCGCTCTTGGGGAGCCCGAGTGCGGTACATAAACTTTCGGGCCGGAATATCGGCTTGGCGATGCCCCTGTCGAGCAAGTCGTTCGCGCCGCTCGCCACTTCGCTGTCGAAATCTCCGGGAACGGCGAACAGATCCCGCGAATCCTTGCGCGCGAATTCCGCAGTAAGCAGTGCCCCTCCTTTTTTCTTGCTCTGGACAATGACGGTTGCCCTGCTGAGGCCTGCGATAATCCTGTTCCTTGCAGGGAAATTGCTCTTGTATGCGACTACGTCGGGTTCGAACTGGCTTACGAGTGCTCCGCCTGCATCCAAGATGCGCTTGGCGAGGTCCCCGCGGCTTCCCTCGATCCTCGTGTCCAGTCCCTGCGCGAGGACTGCGATAGTCGGGATGCCCGCTTCGAGTGCCGCTTCGTGGCACAGGCTGTCGATGCCCTGCGCGAGTCCCGAGATGACGATGGCATGCGTCCCCTTGAGCGAGAATACGAGCCGCTTGCAGAGTTCGCGAGCGTTGTTGCCTGGCCTGCGGGTGCCGACCATCGCAATCCCCACGGGAGTCTTGCTGGCGTCACTTTCCGGCGATGTCGGGGGAGGGAGCGTTCCCCTTGCGTAGATGAATTCGGGTTTGTGTGTGGAACTGTCGAGCAGGAGCGGAAAATCCCCTGCCTCGATGCGGTAAATACTTGTGTCTTTCATGGCTTATCCAGTGAAAGCGCTATAAGGAACATGCCGCGCGTTTTTTGATAAACGTTTGTGGCAATCGCCCGGGTCCGGAAAGTCCGGTACCTGTATTTAGCCTAGGCCCGCGAATAATATAGTTAAAATAATTGATGATTGATGATGGATGATTGATAATTCTGCGGGGTGGCCGCGCACATTTCTATCTTTATAGCCATGAAGTACACGTTCGATGATTTGGTCAACATTCTCAAGCGTCTCCGTGCCGAAGATGGATGCCCGTGGGACCGCGCTCAGGATACGCACACGCTCTTGCCGTACCTGGTAGAAGAAAGCAGCGAGTTTATCGATGCCGCGATGGAAGGCGACAAGGCTCACATGTGCGAGGAACTGGGTGACGTGCTGCTGCAGGTGGTTTTCCATGCGCAGGTCATGAAGGAGAGTGGCGACTTCAACATCGATGATGTTGTTCAGGGAATCTGCGAGAAGATGATTCGCAGGCATCCGCATGTTTTTGGCGACGCGCAGGTGGATACGGCAGGTGAAGTCAGCCGACGCTGGGAAAAGATCAAGGCCCAGGAAGCGCTGCACCAGAAGGATGCCGGCAAGTCCGTTATGGATAAGGTAAGCAAGAGCATGCCGACGCTCGCCCGCACGCAGGATATCATCCGCAGGGTGGCGAAAGTGGGTTTTGACTGGGGCGAATCCGCTCCCGTATTCGACAAGGCTCAGGAGGAATTCGCGGAATTTCGTGCCGAGATGGAGAAGGTCACTTCCGAAAATGCGAATACCGACCGCCTGGAAGACGAGTTCGGCGATATCATGTTCTGTCTCGTGAACGTGGCGCGCCATAGCGGGTTCAATGCCGACGTGGCACTCCGCCGCGCAAATGCGAAGTTCGAGAAGCGTTTCCGCGAGGTGGAACGCCTTGCCCGCGAGCAGGGGAAGGCCCTACCCGAATTTGGTCTGGAAGGCCTGCAGCAGCTGTGGAAGCAGGCTAAGCAGAAAACCTGATGTGACGTATTCCACGTTGGAATGTTCCTTGCGGGAACTGCTTCTTGTGAAAAACTTTGTTCACAAGGGCGTTTTATGGGGTATATTATGGATGTGCTTCCAGTCAGTCCTGGTTCTAGAGAAGGGATGCCGGATCGAATCGCGGGGTAGGACTCATTGGGTGTACGCTTTCTATTCCAAAAAAGCACTCGGTCTTCGGGCCGGGTGTTTTTTTGTGGTGTAAACCCGCACTTTATGTGCGTTTTGGATATTGAAACTTGCTCAAATGTTTAGTATATTTGGGGCATGACAAAGTCCATCGAGATACGCGACGCGCACGAACACAACCTCCGCCATGTGAACCTTTCTATTCCCCGCGATTCCATCGTGGTGGTAACCGGCGTTTCCGGTTCGGGCAAGTCGAGCCTCGCTTTCGATACGGTGTTCCAGGAAGGCCAGCGCCGTTTTGTGGAATCGCTTTCGGCGTATGCGCGCCAGTTCATCGGCCGCATGAAGCACCCCGAGGTGGAGAGCGTCCGCGGCATTTCGCCGACGATTTCGATTGACCAGAAGACAGTGAACCGTAACCCGCGTTCGACGGTGGGTACGGTGGTCGAGATTCTGGACCATTACCGCTTGCTGTTTGCGCGCTTGGGCGTGCCGCATTGCCCTGATTGCGGGCGCGTGATCCAGGCGCAGACGGTGGACCAGATTGTCGATAATTTGTACGTGAGTGACGAAGGCAAGCAGATTACGGTGATGGCCCCGATTGTGCAGGAGCGCAAGGGCGAATACCGCAAGGAACTGGCCGAACTCAAGGAAAACGGTTTTGTGCGTGCCCGTGTGGACGGGACGATTTACCGCCTGGAAGATGTTCCTGCACTCGTGCGTTACGAGAAACACACGATTGAAGCGGTGATCGACCGCTTGACGCTGGAACGCAAGAACATGAGCCGCCTGCGCGAGGCGCTGGAAGGTGCGCTGAAATTGACCGACGGGAAGTTGGTGAGCTTCTTGCTATCGGCGGGCGGTTCTGGCAAGGATGGCGCCGGAGATGTTGGTGCTGGGAATGCGCCGGCGAAGGAAGAATACCGCCTGCAGGGAACGCTGCTCGCTTGCCCCAAGTGCGGCATCTCTATTCCGGAACTGGAACCGCGATTCTTCAGTTTCAACGACCCGAAGGGCCGTTGCCCCGCCTGTAAGGGCATGGGCGAAAGCTACAAGTTCGACTTGGACTTGATTATTCCGGACAAGACGAAGTCCATCAAGGAAGGCTGCATCGCGACGATCAAGAAGGACGACGGCACGCTGATTTTTAGCGATTTCGGGCGCCGCAACTTAAGGAACATCGCGAACGAAATGCATTTTTCGCTCGATACGCCGTGGAACAAGCTCAAGAAGGCGCAACAGGATGCCGTGCTGTACGGCACACCGAGCGAATCGGAACGCGGGATTATCCCGATTATGCAGGAACTGTGGGACATGTGGCACATTTACCACTTCCGCAAGTACATGCAGATTGGCGTTTGCCCCGAATGCCACGGCACGCGCATCAACCGCACGGCGAATGCGGTCACTTTCCACGGGCACAACCTGACCGAGATGACGGAATGGTCCGTTGAGAAGTCGGTGGAATTTTTCAACAAGATTGACTTGTCCGAAAAGGAAAAGCGAATTGGCAAGGAAATTCTGAAAGAAATCCGCGGGCGACTTTCGTTCCTCAATGCGGTGGGGCTGGGGTACCTGACTATCAACCGCAAGGCTTCTACTTTGAGCGGTGGCGAGGCTCAGCGCATAAGGCTTGCTAGCGCCGTGGGCGCCGGCCTGCAAGGCGTGCTTTACGTACTTGACGAGCCGAGCATTGGGCTCCACCCCCGCGATAACGATAAACTGCTCGGGATGCTGGAGCATTTGCGTGCGCAGGGCAACTCCCTGATTATTGTGGAACACGACGAAGATACCATGCGTCATGCGGACTGCGTGATTGACGTGGGGCCGGGTGCCGGTGTGGAAGGCGGTCGCGTGATTGCGGCAGGGACTGTCGAAGAACTCGAGAAGAACAAGGCTTCGCTGACGGGCGCGTACTTGAGCGGTCGCAAGGCGATCGAGATTCCCGAAAAGCGCAAGAAGATTGACAAGAATACGCCGAAACTCAAGATTTGCGGTGCGGCGGAAAACAACCTGAAAAACATTGATGTGGAAATTCCGCTCGATGGCGCGTTGACGGTGGTGACAGGTGTTTCTGGTTCCGGCAAGAGCACGCTGATAAACCAGATTCTGCGTCGCGAATTGGCCCGCGTGTTTTATAACGCTGAAGAACCGGTCGGCAAGTTTGATCACCTGGAAGGCCTCGAGAATATCGACAAGGTGATTGAAATTGACCAGACGCCGATTGGCCGCACGCCGCGAAGCAATCCGGCGACGTATACCAAGATTTGGGACGACGTGCGCGACCTTTTCGCGAGCATGGAAGAAAGCAAGATTCGCGGTTACAGCAAGAGCCGTTTCAGCTTCAACGTGAAGGGCGGCCGCTGCGATGCGTGCGAAGGTGCGGGCGTGAAAATCGTGGACATGCACATTCTGCCGAGCGTGCAGGTGACTTGCGAAGTGTGCGGCGGCAAGCGCTTTAACGATGCGACGCGTGAAGTTTATTTCAAGGGCAAGAACGTCTCCGAAATTCTCGATATGAGCATCGCCGATGCAGCGGAATTCTTCAAGGACATCCCGAAGATTGCCGAACCGCTGAACTTGCTCGTGGAAGTGGGCCTCGGTTACCTCACTCTGGGCCAACCTTCGACAACGTTGAGCGGGGGAGAGGCGCAGAGAATCAAGATTGCCTCTGAACTGCGCCGCCCGGGTACGGGAAAGACGCTTTATTTGCTTGATGAACCGACGACTGGCCTGCACTTTGAAGATATCCGCAAGCTCATGGATTGCCTGAATCGCTTGCGCAGCCTCGGCAACAGCGTCGTGATTATCGAACACAATCTGGACGTGATCAAGTGCGCTGACTGGATTATCGATTTGGGCCCGGATGCGGGCGTTCACGGTGGTCGCGTGATTGCGACGGGAACTCCCGAACAGATTGCGAAGAGCAAGAAGTCCGAAACGGGCCGCTATCTCGCGCCGGTGCTTGCGAAAAAGCATGGCGAGAACCATCATTTTGACCGCACGCTCAAGGGCGGCGAAGATTTGTCGCTCGATATCGAGGTGCATGGCGCGCGCAAGCATAACCTCAAGAATATTGACGTGACGATTCCGCGCCACAAGCTCACAGTGGTCACGGGTGTTTCGGGTTCCGGCAAGTCGAGCCTTGCGTTCCATACGCTTTTTAGCGAAGGCCAACGCCGCTTTGTCGAAACGTTGAGCACGTATGCACGCCGCTTCCTCGGTCGCCCCGACCACGGGAGCATCGATTCCATTTCGGGCCTCGCGCCGGCGATTGCGATTGACCAGAAGAGTGCGAGCAAGAGCCCGCGCAGTACGGTGGCGACCCTCACCGAAATCTATGACTACTTCCGCATTTTCTGGGCGAGGGTCGGCACCCCGCATTGCTTGAAATGCGGGAAGCCCGTGGCTTCGTACAGCGCGGGCGACCTGATGCAATATGCCTTCGACCGCGATTTGAACAAGAAAGTCACGGTGCTTGCCCCGTTCGAAATCAAGGACGTGCTGAAACTTTCCAAGATTCTCACGGAAAAAGGCTACCGCAAAGTTTACCTCGGTAATAAGCTGGTGGAACTCCCGCTACCGAAAATTCCGACCCGCGAAAAGCAACTATTCGCCGTCGTTGATACGGTGGTGGTCAAGGAAGAAAACCGCGCCCGCTTGGTAGAAGCTTTTGAACGTGGCTACCGCGACGGCAACGGAATCCTTTACGTGGAAGACGAGAAGGGCGGTCGCTTGGCATGCTCCGAAAAGCCGGGCTGCCCCGATTGCGGTTGGTACATGGATTCGGCGCTGAACCCGAAACACTTCAGTTTCAATACGCACTGGGGCGCTTGCGAAACCTGCCTTGGCCTCGGTCACGATTACGATGGACATGTCTGCCCGGACTGCCACGGCGAACGTTTGAAGCCCGAATATCTTGCGGTGCGCATCGGCGACAAGAACATCATGGACGTGAACCACATGAGCATCGCCCAGGCTTACGAATGGTTCAGCAACGAGAATTTCAAGCGCGATAATTTCAAGGGCGACAAGAATGCCGACGGCAAGATGACGGTCGCCGAACCCCTGCTCCGCGAAATTGTCGGGCGCCTCAACTTCTTGAAGGGCGTGGGCCTCGGCTATATCGGCCTCGACCGTGCGGGCGACACGCTCAGCGGTGGTGAATCCCAGCGAATCCGCTTGGCTAGCCAGATTGGTAGCGGCCTTGAAGGCGTGCTTTATGTGCTTGATGAACCCACGGTGGGCCTGCACGAAAGCGATACCGCGATGCTCCTCGATACGCTTTACCGCCTGCGCGACCTCGGCAATACGCTTGTCGTGGTGGAGCATGACATGAAGATGATGCAGGCCGCCGACCACATTATCGATATGGGCCCGGCGGCGGGCGAGTTTGGTGGCGAGGTCGTCGCCGAGGGCTCTCCGGAGCAACTCTCCAAGCCGTATGCCTTGCAGCAGTTCCCGCGTAGCGAGACTGTCAAGTACCTCACGCATACAATCCCGATGGCGAACGAGATTGCGGCAAGGCCCATCACGGATTCTACGGAATTCTACGAGTTCGAAAAGCTCAAGCACAATAACTTGAAGAATTTATCTGTAAAGTTCCCGAAGGGCGCGATTAGCGTGGTCTGCGGTGTATCGGGCTCGGGCAAGAGTTCCATGGTCATGGACGAAATTTACCCGCGCCTGAAAAAGAAATTCCAGGCACGCGGCCGCAAGAAGCAGAGCGGCGAAGTGTTGCTGGTGGACCAGAGCCCGATTTCGGGTACGCCTCGCAGCACGCCCGCGAGTTTCACGGGCGTGTTTGACGATATCCGCAAGCTCTTCGCCAAACTGCCGCAAGCCAAGTTGAAAGGCTTCGACTACGGGCGTTTCAGTTACAACTTGGCTCGCGGCCGCTGCGAGGCCTGCGAGGGCCGCGGCGCCATCTCGGTGGAAATGCACTTCCTCTCCGACGTGTGGGAAGTCTGCGATGTTTGCGGCGGCAAGCGCTACAATCAGGAAACGCTCTCCGTCACCTTCAAGGGCAAGAACATCGCCGACGTGCTCGACATGCGCGTGGCCGAAGCCTGCGAATTCTTCAAGGACCAGCCGAAAATCCTCCCGAAACTGGAATGCCTGCGCGATGTGGGCCTCCCGTACGTAAAACTCGGCCAGTCTGTGACCACGCTCAGCGGTGGCGAATCCCAGCGCCTCAAGTTGGCAGCGGAACTTGCCCGCAAACCCGCCCAGGAAATGGTCTACCTGCTCGATGAGCCGACCACCGGCCTCCACCTCAGGGATATCCAGATTCTCTGGAACATGTTGCGCAAGCTTTCGGCCCGTGGCGATACCGTGATTGTCATCGAACACCACCCCGATATCATCCGCCTCGCCGACTGGAAAGTGGAACTCGGGCCCGTCGGTGGCGAAAAGGGCGGATATTTGCTCGAAATGGGCGAAAATGCCCGCTAAATGACCATAATCACGTACAACGTCATTATTAAGATATTATCTTTATGTAACGAACTGGCGCCCGGACTTGTCCGGTGCCTATAGGTTTATCAACAGGAGATGTTATGTCTTTTGCCCGTTTGCTACCTCTTTTGCTGTTGGTCCCGGCCCTCTCTTTTGCCGATGCCGACAAGAATTTCAAGGTTGCACCGAATCAGTTCTCGACCGGAAGCGTGGTCGAACCTGTCGCCAACATGGCCGTCGAGGCCAAGGGTGCCGCGATGGTTTCCCAGAAGCCGGTCTTCCCGCTCAAGAGCAATAACCTCTACTGGCGTCACAAGAAAGGCCCCAAGGAATACCAGTGGGTGCAGGGCCAGGTGAACTTCACGAATTTCAAGAAACTCCATGCCTTCAGTCTCGGACAGGCGCACCTGAACTCCTTCGAAGTCGCCCAGATGCGCTTCTACGCCTCCCAGAACAAGAAGGCGTTCCAGGACGAAGACGACCTCTACTTCGACAAGTACTTCATTTACTCCCCGCGTGTGCCCAAGCTGTTCTTTATCAAGAACGGAAAGTGGCAAATCCTGAATGAAACGGATCTTCCGGGCGTAGCCGTCATCAAGAGCGACCGCAAGGATGTCTATGCCGCATTTGAAGATGCTCCGACCAAGAAACTGCCCAAGGCGGTTTACCCCCTGCAGCCCGATACTTACGTGTTTATGTTCTCTGCTCCCGGTACGCTTCCGGTGGCCGATATCGGTGTTGTCAAGTCTGGCGAAGTGTTGGTGATGAAACCCCAGCTGGTGGCTATCGATGCAGATGCCAGCAAGGCTCCTGATCTTTCTGTCGGTATTTCTGACGTGAAGAAGACCAAGAATCTCGAAGAAACCGAAATCCTGTTTGACCAGTTTATTGCCGAACTGCAGAAGGTGGTCGACCTTGTCGACACGAACGAGTTTGTGAAGCTGTATCCGAAGATGAAGTCCGCTGAATCCGTGGGGCTCTACTCCGGCGAACCGAATTACGAAACCTACAGGTCCGCATATGAAGGCTCTCGCATGAAGGCCAAGTCCGACTGGCTGAATTCTAACATGAAGGGCGTGCCCGAACTCAATACTGCGTTCAAGAAGAAGCTCGATAGCCTGCAGGCACTCCCGCTGCGCGGTTCTATGGCTCCCACGTCGTTCGAGCCGGTGACCGACAAGGTTGTCGAGGGCGAGGATTCTACAGCCGCGAAGATGAAGGCCGTCAGGTTCAAGTTTGGCAAGGACAAGGAACGTTTCGATGTTGCTTGGGAAGGTACTGCCAAGGGCCTGACCGCCGAAGAACTCTACAAGTTGTTCACCGAACATGCAAGCGAGGTGACTGTCTATATTACCATCAAGCAGAACAAGCCCGTGTGGATTCGTAAGGATGGCGTGATTACCGGACGCCACCACTACCGCTACACCCGTATCGAGTTTGAATACCAGGGCAAGAACATGGTTGGCCTGGGTGACTTCTCTCTTCCCGGCTACATCGTGGACGAACCGGAGGTGCAGGAATGGCTGAACCACTACGATGCCGAAGATATCGCTCTCCAGCAGGGTGCTGCCGCCGAGGCTAAGGCCAAGGCCGCTGCCGCTAAGGAATCCGCGAAGAACGACACCGTGTATGCGAAGGACGCCTACATGCCGGAATTCACCAAGATGAGCATCCCGCGCATTATCCGTGACAATACGTTCGGTGCTGTGGCCCTCATCGATTCGGGTATGTTCCGTTACCGCGGTAGCGTTGTTCGCCTGTCTCCGTTCGCCATCATGACGACCGAGATGACGCAGAAACTTTTCGACCAGACGATGCTCCGCCAGCAGGATACCACCAAACGCATCAAGGATCGCTCGTCGTTCAAGAATCCGTCCAAGCCGGTCCACAACATCACGTGGGACGATGCTCGCGCTGCCTGTAAGCTTTTGGGCGGCGACCTGCCGACCGAAGCGCAGTGGGAATTTGCCGGCCGCGCCGACAACAACGAAGGCGCCCTCTGGACAATCGACGAGACTGCAGATGTGGGTGATTACGCCATCTATCGCGAGAACTCCTACAAGCGCGGCAAGAAGAGCGAAGCCTACGGCCCGCAGATGGTTGCTTCCAAGAAGCCGAATGCCTGGGGCATTTACGACATGTCCGGTAACGTTGCAGAATGGACCCGCGACAAGTACTTCATGTTCTCGTTCTGGGTGGAATCCTCTAACCCGACTGGCGCCATGATGGGCTTCTCGAAGGTGTACAAGGGCGGTTCCTGGAAGGACGGCGAATCTGCGCTCAACCTCACGAAGAGCGATGACGAAGACCCGAGATACTGGTCCGATGCAATCGGATTCCGTTGCGTGTTCCCGCGCAAGCTGTTCGAGGGTCGTTAATGCCTGAAAAAACATCCGTATCCGCTACGGAAGAACTCAAGAACGATACGCGATTCAAGTTTTTCCGCCGGATTATTTCTGCCCCGTACTTGCTGGCATTGCTCGGGCTCTTGCTGCCCCTGATGAATGTTTCTTGCGCCGAGAAGGTGATTGCCGAACCCTCGTTCTATGAGATTGCGACAGGCGCCGACTTGCGCGAAACCTTGAAGGAACCTGCGAAGGGTTACCTCCTGAAGATGGAGAAAGATAACCCGAAGGCGCTAGACCGCTTCCGCACTTCGATGCCCGAATTCCCGAAGCTCCAGCCGATGCCGGTGCTGTTCGGGATTGTTGCCGCTCTCGTGCTTGCTGCTGCGTTTGCTTGGTTCACTCCGCTCGGGTCACTTACCCTCGGGATACTTGCGATGTGCGCCTTGTGGGCTTTGCTTGCCCAGATGGGTTCGATATGCGCGAATATCGGAATGCAGGTGTTGCAGGTTGAACCTGGTCATGGCATCTATGCAGCATCCGTGCTAATCCTGATTGGAACCGCGATGAATCTCGCGGTGATAATCCGCCCGATTGTGGTGGAAGTGAAGGCGAAGCGCGCGGCGAAGAAATGAGACTAGGGAAGGCTCCGCCCTCCCTAAGACCCTCCCGTCATGCTCAAACACGCCTAGCACATATTAAACATCAAATCTGCGTGTTAGAGCATGCGCACCTTCGGTGCTGCGACTATGTCGTGATAAACTATTTGCAAAAAGAAAAACCGCGAGCGTGTTGCCCGCGGTTTTAAACTTTCTGGCGTTATGAGACTAGGGAAGGCTCCGCCCTCCCTAAGACCCTCCTGACACTTAATAATCCGCTCCACTCAAGTTGTGACTTGTGGTTTGAGCGGATTATTTGCGTGGGCGCCTGCCGGCGCCAAATTACACGTTAAACAGGAAGTACATGATGTCGCCATCCTGTACCAGGTAGTCCTTGCCTTCGGTGCGGACGAGGCCCGCTTCCTTCGCGGCGTTCCAGCTGCCGTGCTTCAAAAAGTCGGCGTAGCTCAAGGTTTCTGCGCGGATGAAGCCGCGTTCGAAGTCGGTGTGGATGACGCCTGCGCACTGCGGGGCCTTGTAGCCCGCGTGGAACGTCCAGGCACGGCATTCCTTTTCGCCTGCGGTGAAGAACGTGCGGAGCCCGAGAATTTCGTAGCCCTTACGCACCACGGCGTCGAGGCCCGATTCCTTCATGCCGAGTTCCTTGAGGAATTCAACCTTGTCGGCAGGTTCCATCGCGGAGAGTTCTTCCTCGATCTTGCCGCTGATCACGATGACTTCGTGGCCGTTCTTTGCGGCGTAATCCTTGAGCTGGTCCACATAGGCGTTGCCGGTGAGGATGTCGTCTTCCTTCACGTTCGCGCAGTAGAACAGCGGCTTTGCGGTAAGGAGCCCGAGGTCCTTCACGATGCCTTCCATTTCTTCGCTGTCGTGCATCACGGAGCGGGCGGCTTTGCCCTCTTCCATGGTTTTCTTCAGGAGTTCGCAGGCGGCAAGGCGTGCCTTTGCTTCGGCGTTGCCGGTGCGGGCGCTCTTTGCTTCGGTGGAAAGTCGCTTCTCGACGGTGTCGAGGTCCTTCAGGATGAGCTCGGTCTCGATGACTTCCACGTCACGCACCGGGTCCACGGAGCCGCTCACGTGCACGATGTTCTCGTCGTCGAAGCAGCGGATGACTTCCATGATGGCTTCGCATTCGCGGATGTGGGTGAGGAACTGGTTGCCGAGGCCTTCGCCCTGGGCGGCGCCCTTCACGAGGCCGGCGATGTCAACGAATTCCGTAACGGCGGGGACGATGGACTTCGGGTTGTAGACCTTCACGAGTTCGTCGAGGCGGCTATCCGGTACGCTCACCATGCCCACGTTCGGCTCGATAGTGCAGAACGGGTAGTTCGCGGCCTCGGCTCCGGCGTTGGTGATTGCGTTAAAGATGGTGGACTTGCCTACGTTCGGGAGGCCTACGATACCGCATTTGAAACCCATGATAATCTCCGGTTTGATTTGCGCGGAAAAACCGCACTCTTTGAACGCGGGTAAATTTAGAAAGAAAACCTATGCCAGGGCGAGTGATTTGTTGCAAATGCGGGTGTAAAATAAGGCTGCTTTGCGGGCGCTATTCCACGATCAGCGACTTCTCGTAAATGTAGTCGACTTCTTCGGGCGTGATTCCACCGGGAACGAGGTCAAGTTTGGAACGGTTCACCTTCATGGCGGCGGCGAACTTGTCGCGCATTTCGCGAGAAACCTTGCATTTGCCGATGAGTTTCTCCAGCATTGCGGTGAAATCGGCGGTGCTTTTGAGACCTAAAAGTGCGAGAATCTTCTGAACATCTTCGGGAACCTTCTTTTCGCAGACTTCCACGTAGGCGGCAAGGAAGTATCCGACGGCGGGGCCGTGCGGCGTGCCTTGATTGAGCGTGAGGTCGTAGCTCATGCCATGTGGTACAGCGGTGCTTGTGTGAGCGATGGACATGCCCGCGATAGTCGAGGTGAGCATGAGCTTTTCGTAAAGGTTTTCGCTTACGGGCGCGTCGGAAAGAAGCGCGTCCTTGAATTCGCCCCAGAGCCCGAGACCGTATTCCGGGCACATGCGGTTGAACGCGTTGGAATAGACGTTCAGGATGCTTTCGACCATGTGGGCGAGCGCGTCGACAGCTGTGTTCACGATTAGCGCTTTCTTGGCCGAGGCGAGGTACTTGCCGTCGACAAGTGCGAGTGCCGGGAAAATGCGGTGCGGAATGCTCTTCTTCAGGTGAATCTTGTGGTTCGTGATGATGGCGACCGGTGTTGCCTCGGAACCCGTTCCGCAGGTGGTCGGTACGGCGACGACAGGCACGTGGCCGAGCGGCTTTTCGGGAGCCTTGTGCAAGTTGTCCGCGATAAGATTCGGGTTTGCAAGGAGCAATGCTGCTGCCTTTGCCGCGTCGATGGCAGAACCGCCTCCGATACCGATGATGTAATTGGCGCCGAAATTGCGGGCCTGCTGTGCGGCGTTCCCCACGGTATCTGTTGACGGATTTTCTTCAACTTGATCAAAAACCTGGTACGGCACATGGCCTGCATCCAGGACGGCGGTGACATCGTTCAACGAACCGTTTTTCTTGGCAGAAGTTCTGCCCGTCATGATGAATGCGCGCTTCCCCATCGCAAGCAAGTTTTGCGCGTGGTTCTTCACGCAGTCTTTTTCAACGTAGATATCCGTGGGTACATAGAAACGCATAGAAAGATCCTTTTCGCATCGGCGAAGTCCTGTCTTGAATATACATTATTTCGCAGACCTGCATGCATTTTTATGAATAAAATGTAAAAGCGTTTGTTGTGCTTTTCACCCCGTGTAAAGCGTTTTGTAATAAATTTTTTGAAGATGTTTTATCCGATGTGACGGGCGAAAAACGTTTTTATATTTCGCCTTGTGAACCCCAATATGAAGCTCGGATTTACGAGGTAAAAGATGATTTGTTTGAACGACTATCTGTTCTCTGGAAACACGGTGCTGAAGATTCTGCACCAGTATTCGAACGACCTCAGGAATGGTGCGAAGGAATCGCGCAACAGCATTGACCTTGCACACTCGAATTTCCTGATACAGATTATCGAACTGCTGGAACACAATGACTTCTTGACCTCGCAGTCTCAAAGGATTAAAGAGTTCTACAAGTTCATGACAAGGGAGTATCCCTTCCTTGCGTTCACGTTCAAGGGACGCATCAAGTCCCTGATCCGTGCCGAAGAAAAGTTCAACGGCTATATCCTTGAATTTATCTACAACTATTACAAGAAGAATGGCGCGTTCCCGTCGGAAGCCGAAATCAAGAGCAAGCTGAATTTCCGCGACCTGATTGCCTACCGCATCGTCATCTCGATGCCGGTTTGCCATATCAAAAAGGGCGATGACCGGAGCGAGGTGGAACGGAAATACCTGTACGAGATTGCGAATGCATTGCCCGAGTTCCTCGAAGAGCGTGGCTTTTCTGCAGAGATTTTCAAGCACCTGGATGACAGCGGGCATTCTGAATTGCTCAAGGATTCCGTGCGGCCGTATTACCATGATTCGGTGGCGACTCCCAGGAGTTCGGGTTACCAGTCTTTGCACATCACGTTCTACGATAACCTTGCGCGCTGCTATACGGAAGTGCAATTGCGTACTAAGGACATGGACGATTATGCCGAGATAGGCGAGGCGAACCACTTTGGCTACGAAAAATCGCAAGAGGAACGGCGCTCCAAGCACGACCAGATTCCGAGCGGCGAGTGCGTCTACTTTGACGAGGCGTATGAACGCCTGGTGAAATTGCAGGGGATTGACCTTGCGAAAATCGACGTGAACATGTTCAAGGCCATCAACAACCAGCTAATCAACGATGGCTGCGGGCTGTTCAGAGGCCGTCAAATCTTGCCGTTCGAACACCTGTCACGGTTCCAGAACGATTTGATTGACTAAGGCTTAATTACTTCTTGCTGTAGCTGGTAGAGCTTATTCCCCTGCTCCACGCAGGGGCGTAATACGCGCAACCAGGTTACCATGATCCCGATAATCGAGGCACATGCTGCAAAACAGCCGGGCCTGGTGGCTACAATCCCTTCATATGCCACAATGTTGGCGAGGAGAAGGAAGATGACGAAAAGAACCAAGTCGCGCCTGGCCACGGGAGTGTATTGAATGCCGAGCACGTCTAGCAGCTTCTGCTGCCGCCGCGCGATATCCCACAAAATAAAGATGCCAATAAGATACCCGATATCAGGTATAGCCGCGCATACGGTTGCAACGCCCGGGGAAAAAGTTGTCTTGGTGAGACAACGCAGGTTCGTCAAGGCACGGTCGAGCCATGATGGCCAGTAAATGGAAAACAGCACCCCCATAAGTGCGCTTACGACCAAAGAAGCGATTATTAGAACAATATTCGCTATTAACAAATAGTAGAGATTGTAGAGAAGCCGAGCGGTATCCGCATCATTCCCGTCCGCGTTCGCCATATAGCGTCCAATCTCCATGGCGATAATGCATAGCACCATGCATACAACAATAAGGATAAGCCAAAGTTTCAAGAAGAACATGGTGCGGGCGCCTCGCCGGGAATTGTCTTCCAGGCGCCTGCTATCTGAACTTTTATGTTTTGGTTGCAACGACGGCATTGAAAAAAATATAATTACGGGTACTTCGCGCCGGGAATATCCTTCAGGATTTCTTTCCAGAAGTCGCGGAATTCCTTTTCGGTGACGGTGCCGCCGGCGGAAAGTAGACGGTAGTGTTCGCCTTGCCAGACGTAATCGACGGGGGAGGCGTCAAAGCCGTTGCGCTGGTAAAATTCGCGGCGGCGGTTCCTACGTTCGAGTTCTTCGGCGTCCTTGGAATCTTCTTCGACTTCAATATCGACAACGATGCGCGTGTCGGGGTGTTGCCTGCGGATGGCCTGCAAAATTTGCGAACCGTACCCGCGGCTGCGCAGTTCTGGCACGACGGCGAAATAGACGATGTTCGTGATGCTCCCGTGCGTGATGGAGTTCGAGAACCCGCAGAACTTGGGGGCCGCGGCATCCCCGCCTTCCTCCTTGTCGAAAAACGCCCAAAATTCCCGCTTGATTTTGTCGTCAAGCAAATGCTTTATCGGGATGCGTTCGTTCGCCGGGAACGCCGATTCGTACAGCGCTTTGACCTGCGGAAACCAGGGGGCATCTCTTGTAACATCGAAAAACTGGAGCATTTGCGGAAAGAATAGGATAATGCGGCATGTGCGTCAAGTTAGGGAGTGTACTTCGGAGTCTTTTAGTGTATATTTACCTACATGAAATCGTTTGAAAATAAAGTTGTCGTGGTGACGGGCGGGGCACACGGGATAGGTGCGACCGTCGTGAGTGAATTCGAGAAAGAGGGGGCGAAGGTCGCCTACATCGACATCCGCGAGAATCCCTGCTTTGTGGGTGACCTCTCCAAGAAGGAAGTCCTCGAAAAATTCGCGCAGTTCGTTATCGAAAAGCACGGGCGCGTGGATGTGCTGGTAAACAACGCGCTTCCGCTGATGAAGGGTGTTGACGAGTGCAGCTACGAGGAATTCAGCTACGCGCTGGCGGTCGGCGTGACGGCCCCGTTCTATCTCGCGAAACTTTTCGCACCGCATTTCGGGGTGGGCGCGAGCATTATAAACATTTCCTCGAGTCGCGACCGCATGAGCCAACCGCAAACAGAAAGCTATACGGCGGCGAAGGGCGGGATTGCGGCCCTCACTCACGCACTTGCCGTGAGTTTTGCAGGCCGCGTGCGCGTGAATTCCATTTCGCCGGGCTGGATTGATACGGATTTCAAAACCTACGAAGGCCCCGATGCCACACAGCAGCCCGCGGGTCGCGTCGGCAACCCCTTGGACATCGCGAACATGGTGCTTTACCTTGCCAGCGACAAGGCCGGCTTCATCACCGGCGAAAACATCTGCATCGACGGCGGCATGACCCGCCAGATGGTTTACCACAACGATTGCGGCTGGAAATTGGAAGGGTAGCGAATGAAACCCCTTGTCATTTATGTGCACGGGAAGGGCGGAAACGCCGACGAGGCTCTGCATTACAAGAGCTTGTTTCCGGATGCCGATGTACTCGGGTTTGATTACAAGGCCGAAACGCCGTGGGATGCCAAGAAGGAATTTCCGGTATATTTTGATTCCGTCGCGGCGGGCTACGGTGAAGTGATTCTTATAGCGAATAGCATCGGGGCGTTCTTCTCGATGAATGCGCTGGCCGATAAGCCCGTCAAACGGGCCTACTTTATTTCGCCGATGGTCAACTTGGAAAAGCTGATTCGCAACATGATGATATGGGCGGGTGTCTCCGAAGAGGAACTTCGCGAAAAGAAAACCGTGCCGACGGATTTCGGTGAAACGCTCTCGTGGGAATACCTGTGCTACGTGCGTGAAAATCCGATAGAGTGGCGCATCCCGACGAAGATTCTGTATGGATCGAATGACTACCTGACTTCGCTAGAAACGCTGCGCGAATTCGCCCAGAAAATCGGAGCCCCCTTGACCGTAATGGACGGTGGCGAACACTGGTTCCACACTGATGAACAAATGGCCTTTCTGGACAAGTGGGTAAGGGAATAATTATATTTCCATCGGATAAGTTAAACTATTGGGGTGAAGGAGTTTTATGAAAAAGATTTTTATGGCGCTATGCATGGTGGCGTTCGCTATTGTCGGGTGCGGTGATGACGAGTCGTGGTCGCCTTCTGTTAGGGCGAATGATGATTCCTCCGAAGAGACTTCGTCCAGTAGTGAAAAAGCGAAGTCTTCGTCCAGCGTCTCTGTTAAAAATTCTAGCAGCAGTGTGAGTAGGTCATCGTCAAGTTCTCCTGATTCCTGGGATTGGAGAGTGCCGAAGGAGGCTCGCCTGAACCCGGAAATAGAGTATGATTCAATTACGGACTCTCGTGATGGCCAGGTTTATAAGACTGTTAAGATTGGTGACCAGGTATGGATGGCTCAAAATCTGAACTACGATAAAAGTGTCCGTGGCTTGATTGGTCATAGTTGGTGCTATCGATTTCCTGATGAACATGTCGATACTAGATGCGATGTGACTGGCCGCCTTTACAACTGGTCTGCCGCCATTGACTCGGTCGGTCTCCTCAATAGCGAAAAATCAATTATTTGCGGCAATACCACTACTTGCACCTTGCCCGATACGGTGTACGGAATTTGTCCGTCGGGTTGGCATTTGCCTTCGATGGATGAATGGAATGCTTTGTTTGATGCTGTGGGTGGTGGGGACAAGTTCCTCAAGTCGCGGACGGGGTGGAATGATAATGGTAACGGCACGGACGATTTCGGCTTCTCCGCATTGCCCGCCGGCTACAAGGACCGTGTTGGCAATTTTAAATCTGCTGGTAACGAGACTATGTTTTGGTGTGCCAATGACTACGATATATACGAAGCACGAATCATATCCATAAGTGATAAGAAAACAAAACGGACCACGCTCTATAAGTATTTCGCTGCATCTGTTCGTTGCGTAAAGAATTCTTCGGTTGTGCCGGTTTCCTCTTCAAGCGACACGCCCTTGTCAAGTTCTAGCGCGACAAGCGTGTCCAGCAGCAGTAAGGACCCTGAGCCTAAATTATCCGAGACAAGTAGCTGCTCTGCGGATGAGATGGAGTCTAGTTCTAGCGAAACAGTAGTAAGTTCTAGCAGTAGTGACGGCTCGGAACTTGTTGAAGGGTCTTCGTCTAGTTCTGAAATTTTGGCGGCACCTTGCAAATCAGAAACCGAAGACAACTGCGAATATGGGACTTTGCTTGATGATCGTGATGATCAAACATATAAGACGGTAAAAATTGATGACCAGTGGTGGATGGCCGAGAACCTGAATTACGCGGATAGCGCGAAGACTCCGAGTCTCAAGGGCAAAAGCTGGTGCTATGGCGATGAGCCCGATAACTGCGCCAAGTATGGACGCCTTTATACCTGGGCCGCGGCAATCGATTCTGTAGCGCTCGCGACGGATAGCGAGAATCCGCAGGATTGCGGCTATATGAGGAGTAGCAAGAATATCTTGCCCGATGTGGTGCATGGTATTTGCCCTGACGGGTGGCATTTGCCGGACTATCGCGATTTCTCGAACATGCTCGTCCACGTTGGCGGGTATTCTATCGCGGGCTCGGTTCTTAAGTCGCAGAGCGGCTGGAATGAAGGCGGAAACGGAACAGATGCTTTCGGTTTTAATGTCCTGCCTGCCGGCATCAGGTTTGATGATGGGTCTTTTGATGGCCTTGGTGATGGCACCGATTTCTGGAGCGTCACCGAGTCCGATCTGGAGCAGGCGTTCTCTCTGTACGCCAGTTATGAAAACGAGTATTCGGGCGTTATGGATTACGCCAAGAACTATGCGTTCTCTATCCGTTGCGTAAAGGACTGAAACTTTTTGGTCTAAAATTTGCCGATATCGGAAAGTTTTATGTATATTTTGGTGTATGAAAGACCAAAATTTGCCGATAGATGCAATTTATATTTCCGTCACCCGCTTTGCGGAGAAGTACGGAGTTAGCGAGCGTACGGCCCGTAACTATTGTGCTACGGGCAAGATTGAGGGGGCTTTCCTTACCGGCAAGACTTGGAATATTCCTGCCGATACAGTCCTACCCAAGAAGGGAAAGGCGAAACTGTCGCCTCTGCTGGAGCGCCTGCGCCAGGAAAAGCAGGGCCGGCTCAAGGGGGGCATTTATCATCGCACGCAGATAGACTTGACCTACAATTCGAACCATATCGAAGGGAGCCGCTTGACCAAGGAACAGACGCGGTTCATTTTCGAGACGAATACGCTGGGGGCGACTTCCGAGAACACGCGCATCGACGACATCATGGAAACTGTCAACCATTTCCGCTGTATTGACTATGTCATTGACCATGCGACGGACAAGGTGACTGAGGCGCACGTCAAGCAACTCCATCGGATTCTGAAAGCGAATACTTCGGATAGCCAGAAAGACTGGTTTGTGGTGGGGGATTACAAGAAATTACCCAACGAAGTGGGCGAGGAAAAGACCGTGGAGCCCAAGGCCGTGCACAAGCACATGGCAAAATTGATTTCGGACTTCAATTCGAAAGGCACGATTTCTTTGGACGACGTGATCGATTTCCATGTGAAGTTCGAACGGATTCACCCGTTCCAGGATGGCAATGGCCGCGTTGGTCGACTGCTTATGCTCTGGCAATGCCTGCAAAACAGGATTGTCCCGTTCATCATTAGCGAGGAACTGCGGCTGTTCTATTACCGCGGAATCCAGAAGTGGGGCCGCGTGAACGAATTCATGCAGGACACTTGCCTTACGGCGCAGGACAACTATAAGGCCCTGCTGGATTACTTCAAGATAAAGTACTGAAAAACGGTGCGCCCTTGGCCATAATGGACGGCGGCGAACACTGGTTCCACACCGCCGAACAAATGGCCTTTCTGGACAAGTGGGTGAGGGAATAGCCTTTTTTTGAAAAAGACTTGCTTTTTCTTGAGAAATTTCATATATTTCTTTTCAGATAGGGTGGCAGGGTACCCACCTGAGAAAAAAAGAAGGCCCAAATTGATGACAGGGTGGTAGAGCGACCACCTGAGATAAAAAAGAAAGCTCATTAGATGAGATCGTTTTTTATTTAATATAAAAAACGGTCTTTTTTTTGCTGTAAAAAAAGGATAACCATGAGTAAGCCAAAAGTTCCGCAAGTAAGACTTCTGTCTCCGCTCTTTTATGAACGGAACTCTGATAATCGGGAAATTTTATCAAAACAAAACCGTCCCTATCTTGTATTGCTGGTTGAATACCGCGGTCTTAAATTTGCTATCCCGTTCAGGTCAAATATTCAGCATTCGCATGCTTACAAATTTCAAGGAGAATCATCGAAAAGACGGTCCTCAGGACTTGACTTTAGCAAAAGCGTTGTCATATTCAATGAAGATGAAATCGGCATGCCTGCACACATTGATTCCAAAGAACACACTGAACTAGCCAAAAGGTATGATTTTATTGTTGAAAAGTTTCAAAAGTACATAGATGATTTTATTGAAGGGCTGAAGCAGGAACCGTTGCCGCCGAAATACAATTTCTCGTCATTAACATATTATAAAGAGGTCCTGTTGAATTCAGTTAAATCCTGAAAGTCGCAATGACCCCTAAAATTTTTGCCGTCCGTGATGTACGAGCGGCTTTTGTGTTGATGCTTTGGGCTTGTTTCGCTTTTTTAGGGTGAAAATAAATTACATTTTCTTTAGATAAACAACGCTTGGAGGCGTTTATGAAGAAGTTTCTTGATCTGTCATCCTGGCGGACAGCACTTGGCAACTTGTTGCCTAGTGCGCATGGCCACCAAGGTGGGAGCCGCAAGGGAATTTGTCCCTTTTTTAGTTGAAAATCCAGGTCTCCAACTGGTGTAAATCTAGGCTATTAGCGCTTCATTGTCAAGTAATTTCATGCTCTTTTCCCGAAGTTTTTCGACAAGTTCGGGGATTTCCGCATAGCCGTCCAACCGTCTCCAGTTCTTTTCGCGGTGGAGGACCTCAGCGGCCATCCAGCGTTTGAACATTCCAATGTCCCTGTAGCGCTTCACGTTCTTCTCGATGGCGTCGAGACCGTTGAAGGTGGACTCGATTATGTTGGTCGTTATGAGCGACTTGCGCAGGAGCGCGGGGATGCCCAGCCGGTGGACCGTAAGCAGCCTCTCGCCGCCCTCGGAAAGCGATTTGGCGGCACTCGTGTTTATGCCTTCGAGCCACTCGTGGACCTTGAGAAGTTCCCTTCTCGCGTCCTCGTAGCCCACCATCCCGATGGCGTTGTTGTAGCGCCTGTCGAACTCGGCCCGGTACATCTCGGGCAGATGGGACTCGACGTTGCGCCTCTTGTGGATCACGCAGCGCTGGTGCTTGAGGTCCTTGCCGAAGCGGTCCTTGAGGGCGCGGTTGAGGCCCGTCCCGCCGTCGGTCACGAAGATGATGTCGGGGTGCAGGGCGAGGCCCCTGCTCTCCATGTCGGAAAGGAACGAACGGCACATTTCGGTGTTTTCCGAACTGCCCTGCCAGAGGCCAAGCACGCGCTTGTAGCCTTCCGCGTCAACGCCTATGGCGGCCATCACGACCTCGCCGCAGCGATGCATTGCGTCCATGAAGACGGCAACCGCCTCGAAGTCCTCCAGCCTGCGCTCGTTCAGTTCCTTCAGTTTCCTTGTGCATGCGGCAACGACCTTGCGCGACACCGACGACTTGCTTACGCCGAACGCCTCCCCGGCAGTCGAGAACACATCCTCGTAACGCCTCCCGGACAGGCCTGAGAGGCATGCGTGCAGCAGGTGCTCGGAGAACGCGTCGGGGTCTTTCAGACGGGCGTAGATACGCGATTTGACCTCGCCGTTTTCGTCCCTGAGCCTGGGTACGCGCACCTTCGCCTTGCCACCCGCGATGTACACGGAACCACCCTGGCTGGACCACTTCTTGAAGCCCTTCCTGGGGTGGTATGCTGCACCGCCGAGCTGTTCCCTTTCGGCCAGGAGTATCGCCTCCACGAGCCTTGCGCCCATCTCCCTCGACAGCGCGTCAAGGCAGCTTTTCCCCTGTTCGGCAAGGTCGGCCAGAACCACCCCGACACTGGTCGAAATGTCGATTTCTTCGCGGCGGACGATTGACAGTTTGGGGGTTCTTTTTGTACTTTTCATCATGGTGGTTATCCTCTTGCTTGGTGTTTTTTTGCTGAACCAAATTTACAAGTTGGAGACCACCTTTTTCTTTTTGGTTGCAGAAATTTCAACTAACTTTGGGGCATCTTCGCCGCAAGGCGGCGATAGGATCCATGCTTATTATGGCGTTTGCTGTTGTCGGGTGCGATGACAGTTCGTCGGCATCTGCAGGGCCGAATGATGAACCGGGTGTTGAATCGTCTTCGAGCAGTGGCAAGGTCACTGAGCCAGCCGAAGAGACTTCGTCTAGCAGTGAAAAGGCAAAGTCCTCTTCATCAAGTGTGCCCAGCAGCAGTTCGGCGGAGTCGAGTAGTTCTTCATCCGTCATTCTGAGCGCAAGCGAAGAATCCAGTCCCTCATCTAGTTCCAGCAGCAGTTCGGCGAAGTCAAGTAGTTCTTCATCCGTCATTCTGAGCGCAAGCGAAGAATCCAGTAGCAGTTCGGTGAAGTCTTCGTCCAGCGTCACGCCGCAGTCGAGCTCCAGTTTGATAAGCGTGTCTAGTAGCAGTTCTGTAGAGGAGCCGCCGATTTCTAGCGAAACTGAGTCAAGTTCTAGTAGTAGCGAGGTAAATTGTTCGGCACTTTTAGAGGGCGAAACGGGCTGGAGCTGGGATGTGCCGAAGGAATGCCGATTTAACCCTGATATCGACTACGGCACCATGACTGATGAACGTGATGGCAAGGTTTACAGGACGGTGACGATTGATAAACAGACCTGGATGGCCGAAAACCTGAATTACTATGACTCCACGGATTTAAGTGTGAAGAAAAAGAGTTGGTGCTATGGAAAGAAGGATAATGGGGATAGCTCAACCTGCGATGTGGCCGGTCGCCTTTACACTTGGGCTGCCGCAATGGACAGTGCTGGTGTGTGGAGTACCAACGGCAAGGGCTGTGGCTACAATAGGCCTTGTTCGTCGACAGCCCCTGTGCGCGGCATATGCCCTGAGGGCTGGCACCTGCCTACAAGCTATGAGTTCGACCTGTTGAGAATTGCGGTTGGCACGTCGATATCAGGCAAGGAACTCAAGTCCACAAGCGGCTGGGATGACTATGATGGCGAAAGCGGTAACGGTACTGACTCTTTCGGGTTCTCGGCGCTTCCTGCCGGCTACGGGAACATCAATGGGTATTTCGACAACGATGGCAAATACGCGTTCTTCTGGACTTCCACTGATTTCAATATCTACAACGCATACCTCTTGCGCTTTTCCTACAATCTCGACGAAACACGCTCAAGTTACACGGAAACGGAAGTTATTTTTTCAGTCCGTTGCTTAAAGAACTAGTCGGAGTGTTATGATGCCGGAGAATCTATGAAAAAGTTTCTTGTTTCGATGGGTGCGGCGGCGATGTTGTTTGCCGCTTGCGGGGATGATTCCTCGTCTTCCACCGGGCCGAATGATGAATCGGGTGTTGAATCGTCTTCTAGCAGTGGCAAGATCACTGAGCCAGCCGAAGTGACTTCGTCGAGTAGTGAAAAGGCGAAGTCTTCGTCAAGCGACACCCAGAGCGAAGTGAAACAATCTAGTAGCAGCGAAAAGACAGGAAAGTCTAGCAGTAGTACGGATGATGCTTCGTCGAGTTCGGTAAAGTCGGAATCTTCGTCTTCTGATGAGAATTTGCAGTCGTCCAGCAGCAGTGCGGGCGATGCGTCTTCCAGCAGTTCTGCGGTCAAGGTAAATTGTTCGGCACTTCTGGAAGGAGAAACGGATTGGAGCTGGGATGTACCGAAGGAATGCCGTTTCAATCCTGATATTGACTATGGCACTATGACCGATGAACGTGATGGTAAGGTTTACAGGACTGTGAAAATCGGTGACCAGGTATGGATGGCTGAAAACCTGAATTTTGACCCTGGTCAGGGCGGTTCAGGTGAAGATAAATATGACTGGTCTTGGTGCTACGATAATGAACCCAAGAACTGCGATGTGGTAGGCCGTTATTATACGTGGGCTGCAGCAATAGACTCGGTGAAGTTAGCGAATGATGTGGACAACCCGCAGGACTGCGGTTACGGCACGGAATGCGGCTTTACGGGCTCAGTCCAGGGGATTTGTCCGAACGGCTGGCACCTGCCCAGCGAGGAGGAATGGTGGTCTCTGGTTGTGGCTGTGGACGCAAACATTACGGAATTCAGCAACACCAACGCTGCGGGCAAGGCTCTCAAGTCGCAGAGCGGCTGGAGAAGTCGCGGCAATGGTACGGATGCTTTCGGTTTTTCCGCACTGCCTACTGGCGTAAGGTACTACAATGGCACCTTCAAACACCAAGGCGACTACGCGTACTTCTGGAGTTCTTCTGGCCCTGCCAGCAACGCGTACTACATGTACTTGCGCTACGACTGCAAGTTTGCGGGCATGAACCATAACTTCAAGTACTACGCAAAGTCGGTTCGTTGTCTCAAGGACTGATTTTTACCCATTTTTGAGGCCACTGCCTTGATCATTCTTTAATTTGTTTGAGTATAAAAGGAGATTCCGGCTCGCGGGCCGGAATGACGTTTTTTGCGTTCCTAACTACCAACCACTGTTTACTAACCTCTGCGAAGTTGGGGCGTTGCGGGGTGTCCCCGCAGAGGGGGTGATGGAAGACGCGGCGTGCCGCGGCTGCAATCAGGGGGAGGCTTCCCCCTTTTGTAGTGGATTCTATCGCCAGAGTCTACCCCGCACGAGTTGCGGGGGCCCAGAATGACGTTTTTGGGGCATTTTTGCTTACATTTTCTGTTAAATCGGGGCTCTTTGCGGCCGCGTTTTTAACTACATTTTCCGCCGGAACAATTTTATTTAACAGAGGTTCAAAAAATGAATTATTTCAATTCTATCCCTATGCGTCGCCAACTCGAAGAAATTGGCCACTGCCGTTTCATGGAACATTCTGAATTCAGCCGTGGTGTTGAAGCCCTCAAGGGCAAGAAGATCGTGTTCGTTGGTTGCGGTGCCCAGGGTCTCCATCAGGGTCTTGACCTGCGCGACAGCGGCCTCGACGTCTCTTACACGCTCCGCAAGGAAGCCATCGAACAGAAGCGCCAGTCCTGGAAGAACGCTACTGAAAACGGCTTCAAGGTCGGTACCTACGAAGAAATGATTCCGGATGCAGACCTCGTTTGCAACCTCACACCGGACAAGCAGCACCACAACGTGATTCCGGCCATCATGAAGCTCATGAAGAAGGGCGCCGCCCTCTCTTACAGCCACGGCTTCAACATCGTTGAAGAAGGCCAGGAAATCCGCAAGGACATCACGGTGATCATGGTCGCCCCGAAGGGCCCGGGTTCCGAAGTCCGTAGCGAATACGTTCGCGGTTTCGGTATGCCCTGCCTTATCGCTGTGCACCCGGAAAACGACCCCGAAGGTAAGGGTTGGGACTACGCCAAGGCTTACGCCGCTGGCCTCCATGCCGACCGTCCGGGCGTTCTCGAAAGCTCTTTCGTTGCCGAAGTGAAGTCTGACCTCATGGGCGAACAGACCATCCTTTGCGGTATGCTCCAGACCGGCACGATCCTCTGCTACGACAAGATGGTGAAGGAATTCGGCGTTGAACCGGCTTACGCGGTCAAGCTGCTCCAGTACGGCTGGGAAACCATTTCCGAAGCCCTGAAGCACGGCGGCATCACCAACATGATGGACCGTCTCTCCAACCCGGCCAAGATCCGCGCCACGGAACTCGCCGAGAAGATGAAGAAGATCATGAAGCCGCTCTACTGCGAACACCAGGACAACATCATCTCCGGCAAGTTCTCCAGCACCATGATGGTGGACTGGGAAGCCGGCGACAAGGATTTGCTCAAGTGGCGTGGCGAAACGGGCGAACTCGAATTCGAAAAGGTCGAAGCTACCGACAAGGTCATCACCGAACAGGAATACTTCGACCGCGGCGTTCTCATGACCGCCATGATCAAGGCCGGTGTGGAACTCGCTTTCGAAACCATGTGCTCCGTGGGCATCAAGCCGATGAGCGCCTACTACGAATCTCTCCACGAGACTCCGCTCATCGCCAACCTCATCGCTCGTAAGAAGTTGTACGAAATGAACCGCGTGATCAGCGACACCGCCGAATACGGTTGCTACCTGTTCGCCAACAAGTGCGTGCCTCTGCTCGCCGACTTCATGAAGAACGAAGTGAAGAAGGACGACATCGGCGCTATCTACGGCGAAGGCAAGACCACCGCCGTTGATAACGAAGAACTGATCAAGGTGAACAAGAACATCCGTCAGCATCCGGTGGAAGAGGTCGGTGCTTGGCTGCGTGAACGCATGAGCGGCATGACGAAAGTTGTCTAAGCTTCGTCTAGCTTCGTTCTCGACCCTCTCGCTGTACTAGTTGTACAGCTTCGGGGTCTGCGGCCTCGCTATACTCGCTTATCCAAGCTTTCGGAAAAAGAGTATATGTGATTGTCGCGGATGAACATTTTCAAGCCTGTCGGGTATGCGCCCGATGGGCTTTTCTTATAGAAAAAATCGATAACTCCGCATAAAAACATTGTATTGGACGGGGTGAAAATCGCGTTCTATATTTGGCAGCACCAAAAGTTGTACGGAGATGCTGTGAAGATAGAACGGCTTAAAACGGATTTGTTGATTATAGGCGGCGGGACGGCCGGCTGTTATGCGGCTATTACTGCCGCGTCAAATGCCGCGGAAAATAAAGGCTCTGGCCTCAAAATTCTAGTCGTCGAAAAGGCGAACATCAAGCGGAGCGGTTGTCTTGCCGCTGGCGTAAACGCGCTGAACGCCTACATTACCGAAGGACGCACGCCCAGGGATTACGTGGAATACGCGAAGAAGGACGCCGACGGAATCGTGCGCGAGGATTTGCTCTATTCCATCTCCGAGAGGTTTAACGAGGTCACCGCGCACTTGGAAAAACTCGGGCTTGTCATCTTGAAGGACAAGGACGGCAAGTATGTGACCCGCGGGAACCGAAACATCAAAATCAACGGCGAGAACATTAAGCCGATTCTGGCTGCGGCAGTCGCGAAGGCGCCGAACGTTCAGGTGCTGAACCACGTGAACATTTTCGATTTTTCCGTTCACGACAACAGGATTGACGGTGCGTTCGGTTTCGGAATAGAGAACGATACTTTCTATGCCATCGAGGCGGGTGCGGTGATTGTTGCGACGGGTGGTGCAGCTGGGCTTTACCGCCCGAACAATCCGGGGTTTTCTAGACATAAAATGTGGTACCCGCCGTTCAATACGGGGGCGGGTTACGCCATGGGAATCCGTCACGGTGCCGAGATGACCACGTTCGAAATGCGGTTCATAGCGCTGCGTTGCAAGGATACGATTGCCCCGACGGGCACGCTTGCGCAGGGCGTGGGTGCGAAGCAGGTGAATGCGCTCGGAGAAGTTTACGAGACGAAGTACGGGATTTCCACCTCCGAACGCGTGTACGGTACGGTGGCTGAAAATCTGGAAGGCCGCGGGCCGTGCTATTTGCGCACCGTCGGGATTACGCCCGAACAGGAAGAATCGCTTTTGAAGGCTTACCTGAACATGGCTCCGTCGCAGACGATTCGCTGGATTGAAAACGACACGCCGTCGAAAGCAAATGTCGAAATCGAGGGTACGGAGCCTTACATCGTGGGCGGCCACACCGCAAGCGGTTACTGGGTCGATACCAAGCGCGCAACGACCATCGACGGGCTCTATGCCGCTGGTGACGTTGCCGGTGGTGCCCCGCAAAAGTACGTGACGGGAGCACTTGCCGAAGGCGAGATTGCAGCGAAAAGTGCGGTGGAATATGTAGAGAGTTTGTCGGCCCTTCGGCAAGCTCAGGGAACTGGCGCGTCGGGCGTGAACCCGCTGGGGAAAATTTTGGAAGAGGAGGTTGCAGAACATGTCGCAGAAATCGAGAAGTTCCTTGGCAAGCGGGGCAATACCGCAGAAGCCCGCAACGAATCTGTCGAGCGCCTTGAAGAAGAGATGCAAGCGGCTATGGATACTTATGCAGGCGGTATCAAGACGGGCTATCGTTATAGCGAAAATCAACTAGCGGTTGCCCTCCAGGAAATCGAGAAGATCGAGGCCCGCGTGGGCGACTTGCATGCCGCCGACCTGCAAGAAGTCATGTATATCTACGAACTGAAGGAACGCCTGACGGTCTGCAAGAGCGTAATTGCGCACCTGGCTGCGCGTCACGAGACGCGTTGGCACAGTTTCGCCGAAAACACTGACTATCCCGAAAAAGACAACGCAAACTTCCGCAAGTACGTGAATTCCCGCCTCGAAAACGGCGAAATCAAAATCATCTTGCGCGAACTCACCGCAGAAGGGCAAAGGAACTATGAGCATCAGCATTGATCAAGGCAAGTGCATCGGTTGCGGGCGCTGCCACGACGTTTGCCCCGGCACGCTAATCAAGATAAGCGAAAGCAAAAAGGCGTTTATCAAGTACCCCAAGGACTGCTGGGGTTGCACCTCGTGCATCAAGGAATGCCCGGTTCACGCTATCAGTTTCTTCCTCGGTGAAGACATCGGCGGCAAGGGCTGCAAGGTGCACACCGAAAAAGTCAAGGGCGAAAAGAACGATATCGTGCGCTGGTTTTTTGAACTGAACGACGGATGCGTCAAGACTATCGATATCGACCCCAAGGAATCAAATAAGTATTAAAAGAATTCACAACAATCGTCATTCCGGGCTTGGCCCGGAATCTTAATGGAGATTTAATTTGAGCGAATTTTCACACCTCGACGAGCTGGAAGCCGAAGCCATCTACATCATCCGCGAAGTCGCTGCCGAATGCGAAAAGCCCGTGATGCTGTACTCAATAGGCAAGGACAGTTCCGTCATGTTGCATTTGGCCATGAAGGCCTTCTACCCCGAAAAGCCGCCTTTCCCGTTCTTGCACGTGAACACCACGTGGAAGTTTCGCGAGATGATTGAGTTCCGCGACCGCACGGCGCAAAAACTCGGCATCGAGATGCTGGAATACATCAACCAGGACGGCGTCAAGCAGGGCATCAACCCGTTTGACCACGGCGCGGCATACACCGACATCATGAAGACGCAGGCCTTGAAGCAGGCTTTGAACAAGTACGGCTTCACTGCGGCATTTGGTGGCGGGCGCCGTGACGAGGAAAAGTCCCGCGCGAAGGAGAGAATTTTCTCGTTCCGCAATTCCGCACACGCCTGGGACCCGAAAAACCAGCGCCCGGAAATGTGGAAGCTTTACAACACCAAGATCAACAAGGGCGAAAGCATCCGCGTTTTCCCGATATCGAACTGGACCGAAAAAGATATCTGGCAGTATATCAAGCGCGAAAAGATTGACATTGTCCCGCTGTACTTTGCGGCTCCGCGCCCGGTTGTGGTGCGCGACGGCAACATCATCATGGTGGACGATGACCGATTCCCACTTCGCGAAGGCGAAACGCCCGAAATCAAGTCGGTGCGTTTCCGCACGCTCGGTTGCTACCCGCTTACGGGCGGCATCGAATCGACCGCCACGACGCTTGACGAAATCATTGACGAAACCTTGAGCGCGGTATCTTCGGAACGCACTTCCCGCGTGATTGACAACGAAGCCGCGGGCAGCATGGAACGCCGCAAGAGGGAGGGATATTTCTAATGAAAGGCTTGTTGAAGTTTATTACATGCGGCAGCGTGGACGACGGAAAGTCGACGCTCATCGGGCATATCCTTTACGATTCCAAGTTGCTTTACGCCGACCAGGAAAAGGCTCTGGAACTCGATAGCAAGGTGGGTAGCCGCAGCGGAAAGATTGACTATTCCCTTTTGCTGGACGGCTTGATGGCCGAACGCGAACAGGGCATTACCATTGACGTGGCGTATCGCTATTTTACGACGGATCGCCGCAGCTTTATTGTGGCTGACACCCCGGGGCACGAGGAATACACCCGCAACATGGCGGTGGGCGCCTCGTTTGCAGACCTCTCCGTGATTCTCGTAGACGCCTCGCAGGGAGTGCTGGTACAGACCCGCAGGCATGCCCGCATCTGCAAGCTCATGGGCATCCGTTACTTTGTCTTTGCGGTCAACAAGATGGATCTTGTGGGCTACAGCAAGGAACGTTTCGAAGAGATTCTCGCGCAAATCAACGAACTTGCGGCAGAACTTTCGCTCCATAGCGTTTACGTGATTCCGCTTTCGGCTACCGAAGGCGACAACGTGACCGTAAAATCCAAGAATATCGCTTGGTACTCGGGCAAGGCCCTCCTGGATTATCTCGAAACCATTGATATCGACGACGCACAAACCGAAGCGGGTTTTTATCTGCCCGTGCAGCGCGTGTGCCGTCCGGATCGCACTTTCCGCGGGTTCCAGGGACAGGTTGAAGCTGGTGCAATTCGCGTGGGCGATACGGTTACAAGCCTTCCGAGCAACGAGAAGGCGACTGTCAAGGGAATCTTGCGCGGCGACAGGAATGTGGAAGAGGCTCACGCCGGTGAACCTGTCACCATTTCGCTGGATCGCGAAGTGGATGTTTCCAGAGGTTGCGTCCTTGCGAAAGATGCCGACATCGGCAGCTACAAGAAAATCAGGGCGTCGCTCCTGTGGATGGACGACGAACCGCTTTCGCTTGGCAAGGACTTCCTTGTAAAACTCGGGACGAAGACGATTCCCGGAATCATAAATAGAATTGATTATTCCGTCGATATTAATAGCGGAAAACATATCAATTCCGATGCGCTTGAAAAGAACGGCATTGCCGTAGTCGAGATTGTGTTTGCTGAAGCCATTGTCGTTGACCTTTTCGAGAAGCACAAGACTTTGGGTGAACTCATTCTGATTGACCGCGTGACCCATGCGACATCGGCTTGTGGCGTGGTAGAAGGCCTATTCGAAAGGCAGATTGCCGCAGGTGAAAAGGCTGAATTCGTGCAGGGCGAACGCCACGGTCGCGGAGAAATTTTTGAAGAGTTTTTCTACGATACGACGACACTCTCCGTGGTGAAGCAACAGCCCGTAAAGCAACACTACACCATAGGCGATGAAATCCCGACAGTGGGGGAGAGTTACCGCTATCCCGACGATTTCGACATCATCATCTTGCGTGACAGTGTGGCCGTGAAGGTGCGCGATAGGCGCATTTCCGAAATCACGGAAGCGGGCGCATACCTTTACGACGGCTTCCCGGTCATCAACGGACGAGGCTTTGAAATCAAGGTCTACTCCGACGAGGACGTGTCCCGCTTGCTTCGCGAATACGCCGAAGCGGGTGAAATTGGCCGCGAGGAATTCTTCAAGAAGTGGACAGTTTTTGACACGTATCGAAAAGTTGTGATAAAGTAATATTCATCATCGTTTTTCCCGTTGTCATCCAAATAGTTGTCCCCGGCACCTTTACTGAGCGAAGTCGAAGTATGGCCGGGGCCTTTTATTATGGAGCAGATAAACGAATGTAATCCTATAAAGTTAAGTATTTTAATACTTTTATTGCCTTTCAGGGCGGAAAGCTGATAAAATTTATTTTCTCTTTATCTGAAATTAGATTATATTTATTTGTGTTCAATAGGAATTAACGATGATTAGGCTTCTTTTTTTCTTACTTCTCTATTTCCTGGTTTCCTGTAGCGATACGGTAAACAATACATCCACGACAACTAACGTTTCTACTGTGGAGTCCGAGACAAGTGGCGACTTATATGTTTTCGCTGTAGATGCAGTTTCCGGAAAACCGATCCCTGACGCGGAATTCAGCACCCCTGCTGTGGATGATTCTCTCCGAATTGTTTATGGAGACAAGGGCGCGTGTTTTCCCGATTTGCCTGTCGGCGAAAACTACGCGATTTACGCATCCGCGGAAAATTATGCACCCGTAGTTTGCAACGCTTCAATAAGGTTTTCAGAGAATGTATCCAGTCCCAGCATGAGTTTTGTCGACAACACCACTTTGAATGTTGGACTGAACAAGCTGGCGTCCAGTCTTAGGGGAAGTATCTATTACCAGAACCCCGAGAATCCGATGCAGTTAGATATTTTGCCTGCCGCGGGGGCGAAAGTGACTCTCGTTGTCAAGGATTCTGGTGATTGTATCTTTCTTCAAAAGAAGTATGGTCCTGTCAAGGTTGATTCCAACGGTTTCTTCGCATTTGATTCCCTGCCGGAAAAAACAGACTTCACGTTGAATGTGCATGATGCCAAGTTTAAGGGATTCCTCTTTAGCGGAATAAAGCGAGAAGGTTCTCTCGATTACGCGCAAATAACAACTGTCCTGCCTAAGATTGTCTATGAAAAAATTCAGACAGCCTTCGGTTTCGATTTTATGGACCATGCAGGAGTTTAATAAGAGGGTAGCATAAGCTACTATATTCATTGCGCAACCCCCAAAAGGTAAAACAATGGCAAAAATCAACTATAGCTCCGAGACAAGGGAACAGGTCATCAAGCTGGTCCTGAAAGGCGAAAAGTCAGCAAACCAAATAGCCAAGGAACTCGGAATCGGGCCCAATACAGTCGGTCGGTGGGTAAACGAGTACCGCAAGGAACACAACCTGCCGAGCTACCGCGAGGAACGGCGAATCCGCAAGGTGTCCGTCGAGGAACTCGCCGCCAAGAACAGGGAACTGGAAAAACTCCTGAAGAAGCGTGAAAAGGAGCTTGCGGACGAGAAGGAGACGGTAGAGATCCTAAAAAAATCCCTGCACATCTTTATGCGACCACACGACTGAAATGCGAGGCGATACACGTGAACCGCAAGAAATACTCAGTCAGGAAGATGTGCAGAGCCCTAGGAATACCGCAGTGTTCCTACTACCAGTGGTCGCGCCAGCAGGAAAAACGTGCCGAGAAGAAGGCCCGCGAAGAACGGCTTGTCCAGAAGGTCCGCGACACCTTCGAAGAAAACCACCGCGTGTACGGTTGCCCGAAGATGCAGGCGGCACTCCATGACAAGGGTGACGAGGTAAAGGTGTGGAAACTGCGCCGCATCATGCGCGAGAACGGTCTCTATCCGGTCACGCTCAAGAAATGGAAACCCTACCGCAAGGGCAAATGTGACTCCATGTACAGCGAGAACCTGGTGCAGCGGAAGTTCGATCCCGACAGTCTGAACGCCGTCTGGGCCGGCGACATCACCTACGTCAAGACTACGCTTGGCTGGGTGTACCTTGCCGTGGTACTTGACCTATGCAACAAGGAGGCGGTGGGTTATGCCGTGAGCAAGAACATCGACACGGAACTTGTCAAGCGCGCGTTGTCCAATGCCATCATGCAACGCGGCCATCACGACGGACTAATCTTCCATTCCGACCGTGGCGTGCAGTACAGCAGCATGGGCTACCGCACGATGCTCTCGGAGAATGGGATAACGCCCTCGATGAGCGCCCCGGGCTGCCCCTACGACAACGCCTGCATGGAAAGCTTCTTCGCAAGCTTCAAGAAGGAGATGGCCTACAGGCGAGACTTCAAGGACATCGAAGACGTGCGGGAGGCCGTTTTCAGGTACATCGAGCTGTTCTACAACCGGAAACGGCTCCATAGTTCGCTCGGTTACATGACACCGGTGGAATATAGGCTGTCAAAACAGGCTGCCTAGACCACAAGGGTATACCACTTAACAAGAAAAAAGGATATATTTTAACTTAACCGGTAATGAATATGGTTGTTCATGAACCCACTATTAAAAAAACTACAAATCCAGTGGAAGTCGGTGAAGAATTGGATGTATGGAAAAAGAATGAATTTCTTGACGGAGAGAATGTTGTATCGTATAGAAAATTTAATAAAGACAGTACAATTGAAATAGACTCCTCTATTTATGAGAATGGATTATACGATGTCATAGAATTAAATTTCATTGAAAATAATTATAGGCATGTTGATTCTTCCAAGGTTGAATATTTTGCACAATATGAAGAGGATGGTCTATTAAAAAAAGTGTTTTTCCTTGGGCTGAAAAATGAAGAAGTCTATGAAGAAAATGGGCTCATAAAACCGTATTTTACAAATGTCGTTCATGATACGGTATTCTTTGATGTTTCTTTGTTAAACAATTCAGTCCCTTTCAGCGATGCAAAGTATACATCAAGAAGGAAATTTGAAAACGTCATTTTGGCAAAAAGAATACAGGGATGTTCGGGGCTACGCGAAGATCCGACGATGCCAAATGCTCAATGTATAAGATATGAGCGAAGTGAAATTTCTGACGCTAAATCAGAAAATATTTATTTTCCCGGAATAGGTGTGAATGCGACTTTTGGATTCTCTTATGGCCGATTTAATGAAAATGGTTTTACTTGTGAATCTGAATGCGATAATAGCGGGCAAAAAGTGTTTTATCATTCACCAACAAATCTTCTGTTGGATGAATACATAATTGTGATGGCGTCCAACTGGAAGAAAAACGTGCAGACGGACGAGTGGGAAGAATTGTGCTGGAAGACAAAAGACATGCAGGCAACATATGATCATGAAGCCCAGCACATACGCAATGCGAGAGCTATGCTTGAATTTCTTTTTCATCATCATATGATAACAAAGGATTGGACCATGCAGGAGTTTAATAAGAGGGTAGCATAAGCTACTATATTCATTGCGCAACCCCCAAAAGGTAAAACAATGGCAAAAATCAACTATAGCTCCGAGACAAGGGAACAGGTCATCAAGCTGGTCCTGAAAGGCGAAAAGTCAGCAAACCAAATAGCCAAGGAACTCGGAATCGGGCCCAATACAGTCGGTCGGTGGGTAAACGAGTACCGCAAGGAACACAACCTGCCGAGCTACCGCGAGGAACGGCGAATCCGCAAGGTGTCCGTCGAGGAACTCGCCGCCAAGAACAGGGAACTGGAAAAACTCCTGAAGAAGCGTGAAAAGGAGCTTGCGGACGAGAAGGAGACGGTAGAGATCCTAAAAAAATCCCTGCACATCTTTATGCGACCACACGACTGAAATGCGAGGCGATACACGTGAACCGCAAGAAATACTCAGTCAGGAAGATGTGCAGAGCCCTAGGAATACCGCAGTGTTCCTACTACCAGTGGTCGCGCCAGCAGGAAAAACGTGCCGAGAAGAAGGCCCGCGAAGAACGGCTTGTCCAGAAGGTCCGCGACACCTTCGAAGAAAACCACCGCGTGTACGGTTGCCCGAAGATGCTGGCGGCACTCCAAGACAAGGGTGTCGAGGTAAAGGTGTGGAAACTGCGCCGCATCATGCGCGAGAACGGGCTCTATCCAGTCACACTCAGGAAGTGGAAACCCTACCGCAAGGGCAAATGCGACGCCATGTACAGCGAGAACCTGGTGCAGCGTAAGTTCGATCCCGACAGCCTGAACGCCGTCTGGGCCGGCGACATCACCTACGTCAAGACTACGCTTGGCTGGGTGTACCTTGCCGTGGTGTTGGACCTGTGTAACAAGGAGGCGGTGGGCTACGCCGTAAGCAAGAACATCGACACGGAACTTGTCAAGCGCGCGTTGTCCAATGCCATCATGCAACGCGGCCATCACGACGGGCTCATCTTCCATTCCGACCGCGGCGTGCAGTACAGTAGCATGGGTTACCGCACGATGCTCTCGGAGAACGGGATAACGCCCTCGATGAGCGCACCGGGCTGCCCCTACGACAACGCCTGCATGGAAAGCTTCTTCGCAAGCTTCAAGAAGGAGATGGCCTACAGGCGTGACTTCAAGGACATCGAAGACGTGCGGGAGGCCGCTTTCAGGTATATCGAGCTGTTCTACAACCGGAAACGGCTCCATAGTTCGCTGGGATACATGACTCCGGTTGAATATAGGCTGTCAAAACAGGCTGCCTAGACCACAAGGGTATACCACTTAACAAGAAAAAAGGATATATTTAACTTAACCGGTAATGAATATGGTTGTTCATGAACCCACTATTAAAAAAACTACAAATCCAGATAGGGATGGTATGTATAAGTTCTCAAGTGAAGAAAAATGCATAGAAAAAGCCGAAAACCGGATGAAAAAAATAAAATTTATTTATGAAGACTGGAGTTCTAGCGAATTGCGACATAGTTATAAGGGTAAATCTACGGGCGAATTCAAAATTTCTCCAAGTCCAACTCCGACAAGTCGGAACCGGGAGGCTATATCATGTTCTCAAAGATGATTTACATTTTTTCTTTATTTTCATTCTTTACACTTGCTACTGCGTCTGAAAAAAGCGCATCAAAAGAAGCGGAATGCGAGAAGCCTGTAGTCGAAAACATTGTAGCCTTTAATGGCGACACGATTAAAGTGAATAGAACCGTGCGAAATGATTTGACATTTGAAGGAGTGCGTCTTGAGTATTCCTATGAAAGTATTGAAAAAGATCTGTATTTTAAGGATTCCGTGGTTTATCTCGATGGAACTTATGAAATTGCGGAAAAAAATGGCTCTTTGACAAAATTCCGCTATAAATCGGGTGAGGAACATTATAGTCAATATGACAACGAAGGCAAAATCATAAAATCATATATCATTAATATGGAAGAAAATACCAAATTGTACGATGAAGAGGGAAATTTGCTTCCTTATTATGAAAGCGTCCGCGGAGATACGGTTTTCCTTGAAACAAGGCTTTTGAATGGCGGATTCTGGAACTAGCAGTTGTTTCCTTCCTAGTCCAAAGCCCATGTCAAACAACAACAGAAAAGGTAGAGAAATTCCATGTTCAAAATAATTTTTTTTGCATTCGCTTTCTCTGTTTCATTATGGGCAAACGGCATGCCATTATATGAGAACGTTCGGGAAAATCTTATAAAATCAAATTACTCGTTTGAGGGAAAACGAACAAGGACTTATGACAACGCAAAGACTCTAGAGTTTGAGATCTATTGTAGCAAGTGGTTCGAAACGACGTACCCTGGTGGTGAAATAGATTCTCTAAAAAGATGTCGCCTGATTGTTAATGAGAATAAGTCTTCGATTGATTCTATTATACACAATCAAGGGGACTACCGATTATTTGAAACGGTCTACGATGCAGAAGGGCGTGAGTTCTATTCTCGTTTTGTTGAATGGTATTTAACGTCCATAGATCGGTATGAATCTGGGAGATTGGTTTCTCACGAAGATTGGTGCGATACAATTAGTGCACAGAAAAATCCACTTTGTCGTTCGCTTTATGAAGAACGAGGCGATAGCATGAAACCGGATAGTCTAGGTTTATTTTTGACAAACCAAATTAGGTATGTTTGGGATGAAAAAGGTCGTTTGAAACAGAAGATTCTTTGGGAATTGGGCAATCCATATGGATTGAACGGCACATATGAATTTATCTACAAAAGCCCTTGCGATCCGGTATAGGTTGTTCCCGAAGATCGAGAATGGGGCTGTGATGCGATGCAAGGGGGACGCTACGACGGCTCCTTCGGAAAGATTCCGGAGATGGACGATCCTGAATACAAGTCTTTTGCAGAAGATCCGTATCCTTTATTGGTCTTAAATGGTCCCAATCATACGTCTTTCAATTCTGATGAATCCCAAAAGAAAATCCTTGAACGGCAAAAGAAGCGCTGCGAAGATTATAAGAAATCCCTTAAAAAGAAAGATTCAAAAAAGTAGCCTGCCTGAAGGGTTGCTCGTAGATTACATCGCTCGTTAAGAAGAGTCGATAGATGCCCCCTTTGTTGGGGCCTTTTTTATAACAAAAACCGATAACTCCGCATAAAATTAAAGTATTGGACAATACGAAAAACGCCTTCTATATTTGTGCGCACAAAAAAACAATAACCATAACCAAGGAGTTTAAGAATGAACCAGAATTTTGCAAAGTTCGCCGCCGCTGCGGTCATTACTACATCCCTTTTCGCCTCCAACGTCTTTGCCCAGGAAGCCCCGAAGGCAGAAGCTGCCGCGCCCGAAAAAGCGAAAGAAGAACCCGCTTTCAAGCTCACCGGTAACGTGCAGGCGCAGGCCATCAAGGCCGTTTACGATAACGATGCCGACAACACGCTCGACAATTCCTTCTTGCGTGCAAACATCGGCGGAAAATACACTTCCGGCGATTTCGAGGCGGTAATCAACATTCGTATCTTCTCTCCGACTTTTGGCAACAAGGTCAAGGACGGTGACGGCAAGAACTTCAGCTTCGACAAGATCAGCGCCGATACCTACTACGCCAAGTACAAGTGGAACACCGATTTCGGCGATTTCAGTGCGCAATTCGGTCGCTTCCGTACGGACTGGACTGTTGCCGGTAACTTCGGTACCTACGTGGACGTGCACCTGAACAAGCGCGGATTCCTTGCCCGCGATTACCAGCACGACGCTCTCGGCTTCGGCTTCGACAAGGGCATTTCGAGCTTCAGCCTGTTGCTCGGTACTTACGACAACAAGTTTGATACCGGTTACCTCCGCGCCGAAGAAACCGTGAAACTCGGCGATGCGAAAATCAGCGCCGCCTACCGTGGAAACCTTCTCGACCCGATTCAGCACACGGCAGAAGTCTCGCACCGCATTGCAGGCCGAGCAAGCTACTATTTCGCGAAGAATCTCGGCCTCTACGGCGAAGTTGCCTACATCACCACGGGTGACGTCGAAAACCTCTCGGCTCCGAACGGCATCAAGTCTGAATACGCCCAGGGTACCGACTACGTTCCGTTCTTCGTGGGTGTGGAAATCCCGACTGCGGGCATCTTGAATAGCCTCTATGCGGAACTTGAATATGTTGGCGATCGCGATGAAATCCAGGCCGATGCCGATGAACTCGCCTGGACGGTGAGCCTCATCAAGAAATTCGGCAAGCACAGCAAGATTCAGTTGAGCGCCTACAGCGAAAAGGAACTCTCTGATGTTGCCATTGCTGCCCGCTTTACCGCAAGCATCCAGTAATTACATCTCCAAAACCTTCCCCTGGCGTAACCCGCGCCGGGGGTCTTTTTTTATTTGCAATGCCTTAAAAGGGCAGTAATGTAGGCTTTGGCGTAGCGTGATGGCGTTACGCCTTTTCGCATTACGTAGCCGATAGTCATTTTGTCGCGAACGTCAAGGTGCCGCGCGATAATGTTTCGGCCGTTGAGCTTGTGGCTGATGACGCCCGAGCAGATGGTGTAACCGTTGAGGCCGATGAGCAGGTTGAAAAGTGTGGCACGGTCGCGCACCTTGATGTTGCGCGGACAGTCGAAATCGATGGCCGTAAGCGGTTCTTCGGCGAAGTAGAATGAGTTAAAATCGCCCTGTTCGTAGGTTAGGTACGGATATGGTTTTAAGTCCTCCAGCGTGATTTTTTCTTTTCGAGCGAGAGGGTTCCTGGACGACATAAACACATGCAGAGGGGTTGCAAAGAGCGGTTCAAAGACCAAATTGTTCTTTTGAATGAGTTTTTTGATGACTTTTTCGTTCTTGTCGCTCAAATAAAGTACGCCAATTTCGCTTTTTAGCTTGGCAATATCGTCGATAATTTCGTTAGTTTGTGTCTCTCGGAGCGTGAAATCGTAACTCGGACCACCGAATTTTCGGATGACATCGACAAATGCGTTGACGGCAAAAGAGTAATGCTGGCAGCTCACGGAGAAGATGGTGTTGCCGCCTTTGCCACCCTTGTAGCGGTCTTCCATCAGGGTTGCCTGTTCCAAGACTTGCCTTGCGTAAGAGAGGAATTCGTCGCCCTCGTTAGTGATCGTGACGCCTTTATTGGAGCGGTTGAAGATGGTAACGCCCATTTCTTCTTCGAGCTCATGAATGGCTGCCGTAAGGCTCGGTTGCGATATGAATACACGCTTCGATGCTTCGGTAATGTTGCGTGTGTCGGCGATGGCGATAGCATATTTAAGTTGTTGTAAAGTCATAGACCTTTCTTATAGCTAGTTATCTGGTTTGCTTTTGTTTGCACCATAGTTTTAAGCTATGGTGAATGCGAAAAAAATAGTATTTTACCGATGGTGAAAAAGGAGATATATTTGGCGGCGTAATCGAAAAACAAACAAAAAAGGTAGGTAAAACACTATGAGCAATAAAAAAACATCTGTAATCGGTTTTCCGCGTATTGGTAAGGCCCGCGAACTCAAGTTTGCAAGCGAAAAATTCTTCAAGGGCGAAATCTCCGAAGCGGAGCTCCAGAACGTCGCCGCCGAAATCCGTCAGTACGGTTGGGCGAAGCAGAAAACCGCTGGTATCGACTTTATTCCTTCGAACGACTTTTCGTTCTATGACAACGTTCTCGATACCGCGTTCTTGTTCGGCATTGTTCCGGAACGCTACAAGAACCTGAACTTGAGCACGCTCGAAAAGTATTTCGCTGCCGCTCACGGTTATCAGGGCGAAAAGGGCGACGTGAAGGCGCTTCCCATGAAGAAGTGGTTCAACACGAACTACCACTACATTGTTCCGGAAATCGATGACGCTTCTGAATTCAAGGTGAATGATTCCAAGCCGGTGCAGGAATATAACGAAGCGAAGGCTGCTGGAATTCAGACCGTGCCGACTTTGATTGGCTCCTACACGTTCCTCCGCTTGGCCCGCTACAATGGTCAAAAGAAGGCCAAGGATTTTGTAGCCTCTGCAGTCGCTGCTTACGCAAAGGTTGCCGAACTGCTTGCCGCCGCCGGAGCCGAGTGGATCAGCTTCGCCGAACCCGCCTTGGTGTTCGACGTGACCGCCGAAGAAAAGGAACTTTTCAAGTCTATTTATGTGGAACTCATCAAGAAGGTGCGTGCCGCAGGCCTCAAGGTTGCCTTGCAGACTTACTTCGGTGATATCCGCGATGTGTACCAGGATGTGGTCGCCCTCGGTTTCGATGCCATCGGTCTCGATTTTGTGGAAGGCCTCAAGTCGCTGGAACTTGTAAAGTCCGGTTTCCCGAAGAATACGCTCCTGCTCGCCGGTATCGTGAACGGCAAGAATATCTGGCGTGCTGACTACGCAAAGAAGAATGCCCTGCTGGCTGAAATCGAGAAGGCAGTCGGTGCCGAAAATGTGGTCGTTGGAACTTCATGCTCGCTGTTGCATGTGCCGTACACGGTTGCCGCCGAACAGAAACTCCCCGCCGAGACACTCCGTCACTTTGCCTTTGCCGAAGAAAAGCTTGCGGAACTCTCTGAAATTGCAAGTGGCGACGTTGCCGCTCTTGCACAGAACAAGGCTCTGTTCGCCACTCCGCGCGTGCAAGCCAACGCCAAGGTGCAGGCCGAACTTGCCGCCCTCACCGCCGCTGATTTTGAACGCAAGCCGAGCCGCCTCGAACGCCGCGAAGTGCAGAAGGCCGAATTCAAGCTGCCCGCATTCCCCACGACGACCATCGGGTCTTTCCCGCAGACGGCTGAAGTTCGCGCGAACCGCGCCGCATTCCGCAAGGGTGAAATCACACGCGAACAGTACGTGGAATTCAACCGCAAGAAGATTGCCGAATGCATCAAGCTGCAAGAAGAAATCGGCCTCGACGTGATTGTGCACGGCGAATTCGAACGCAACGACATGGTGGAATATTTCGGCTCGAAGATTGACGGATTCGTGTTTACGCAGAATGCCTGGGTGCAGAGCTACGGCACCCGTTGCGTGAAGCCGCCTGTAGTTTGGGGCGACGTGAGCCGCAGCGCTCCGATTACCGTCGAATGGTCCGTATACGCCCAGAGCTGCACCAAGAAACCGGTGAAGGGGATGCTCACGGGCCCGGTGACGATTCTCAACTGGTCGTTCCCGCGCGAAGATGTTTCGCTGAAGGTGCAGGCGCAGGAAATCGGCTTTGCCATCCGCGACGAAGTTCTTGACCTCGAAAAGAACGGCATTCGCATTATCCAGATTGACGAAGCCGCCCTCCGCGAAAAGCTGCCGCTCCGCAAGAGCGACTGGCACAAGGAATACCTCGACTGGGCAATTCCCGCATTCCGCTTGGTGCATGCGAAGGTCAAGCCCGAAACGCAGATTCACACGCACATGTGCTACAGCGAATTCAACGACATCGTGCGCGATATCGATAACATGGATGCTGACGTGATCACTTTCGAGGCAAGCCGTTCCGACCTCAAGCTGCTTGACGCCCTGAACGAAGCCAAGTTCGAAACGCAGGTGGGGCCGGGCGTGTACGATATTCACTCTCCGCGCGTGCCCTCGGAGCAGGAAATCGTCGACGCTCTCCACAAGATCATCGCGAAGGTCCCGCAGCAGAACGTGTGGGTGAACCCTGATTGCGGCCTCAAGACCCGCGGCGAAACCGAAACCACGGCAAGCCTCAAGAATCTTGTGGCTGCCGCAAAGAAATTGCGCAACGAAAAGTAAGTCGCTTTTGCATCTCGACTCGCAAAACACGTCCTCGACGTTATTAAACGCCAAGGGCGTTCTTTTAATGAGAGGCTTCGCTTTCCACTTGCCAGGAGAAGCCGGCAGCCTCGATGGTGCGGAAGGTTTCTTCGAGACTCTGGCCGCCTTCGGTGAGGTAACCCGACGCGAATATGGAATCGGCCACCTTGAAGAGCGTCTTTTCGTGGCCCTTGAAATATACCTCGCGGCCAGCGGCGCAGCGGATGTCCGATTTCGGGAGCATCAGGCGCGCAAGGCAAAGCACCTTGATGCAGTATTCGGGCGTCAGCGCCGAAATGTCGCGCTTCGCAAGACGCGTGCCTTCTACTGGCAGCAAGAAATTGATGGGCACCGAATCGGGATTGATTTCCAGCAGTTCAAAAAGCATGTCCACCACATCTTCGGGCGTTTCGCCCATTCCGATGATGCCACCGGAACAAATTTCGAAACCGAGGCCCTTCAGCATTTTCAGGTTGTTGATTCGCTCCTGATAGGTGTGCGTCGTGCAAATGCTCGGGTAAAAACGACGGCTGCTGTTCAGGTTGTGATTGATGCGGTTGAGGCCGGCCTCTTTAAGAATCAATGCCTGCTTTTCGGTCAGGAACCCGATGGAACAACAGATTTGCGTGTCGTTCTTTTTCATCTTGCGGATGCGCTCGGCAAGTTTTTCGATATCGTCGTCGGCAAAGCGGATGCCGCTGAGCCCGATGCAGTGCCTCGCCAAATGCATTTCGTCAACGAGATCGTTGTCGCCATACAGCTTTTTGTCTTCTACATAACGATACTTTTCAATCGGTGCTTCGGAATCGCGCGACTGGGCGCAATAGGCGCAGTTCTGCGTGCAGTTTCCGCTGCGGACATTGGTCAGCAACTGGATGCTGACGCGGTTTCCCTTGTATTTCGTGCGCAGTTGGTACGCCTGTTCAATAAGGTTCGACAGCGAATCTGCATTTGCGTTCAGAATTTCAAGAGCGGTTTGTCGATTCAAAGACATGATCTATCCTAATTTTTCAGTTTCTAAGGATTTCACGCCCTGCTTAAGGCGATTCAACCCGTCAAGGCAAATGCTTCTGGGGCAGGCGATGTTCATTCTCAAAAAATGTTCTCCGCCAGAACCATAGGCGTCGCCTCCGATAAGGAACAGGCCTGTTTTTCGCCTTAAATAGGCGGCAACATTCCTTCCCGTATCTTTCAATGATGAAATATCAAGCCACACGAGATAGGTGGCGTCGCCCTTCACGGCAGAAATTTCCGGAAGTTCTTCCGCTAAAAAGGCTTCGACGAGTTTCCGGTTTTCAAAAACGTACTCACGCAGGCTATCGAGCCATTTTTCGCTTTGCTCAAAAGCGGCGACGGTAGCCACTGTCGCAAAAGAATTTGGTGCGCTAAACTTGTCTGCGTGCAGCGCATGTCGAACCTTTCTCCGCAAAGCGGGATTCAGCACATACACTGCCGATGTATGGAGCCCGGCCAAGTTGAAAGTCTTTGTCGGGGCGATGCAGGTTATGCTCACCTCGCGGCATGCCTCCGACACGGCGGCAAAAGGCATATAGCGTGTTCCCGGTCTCGTGATGTCGCAATGAATTTCATCCGCGATAACGGTCACGCTATATTTTTTTGCAAGTTCACCAATTCTTGCCAGGTCCTCAGAGTTCCAGATTTTACTAATCGGATTATGGGGATTGCAAAGAATCATCAGGCTTGTTTGCGGGTCAGAGAACTTTTCTTCTAAGTCCGCAAAATCAATGGAGTAGGTTCCGCCCCTGTACAAAAGGCGATTTTCCGCCACGCGAAGCCCAGCGTCTTCTATGCAATTATAGAAGTTGTTGTAAACAGGCGACTGCACCACGACCTTTTCGTTTGCGGTCGCTAGATGCTTGAGAATAGCCGAGATAGAATAGACGACTCCCGTAGAGAAAAACAGGTTTTTCTGTTCCATTTTAAGGCCGTGCCGTCTTTCCCACCAGTCAATGTAGGCGTTATACCACGAATCGGGAATGTCCGTATAACCAAAGATGCCAAGTTCCAAGCGATTTCGGAGAGCCTCCAGAATTTCGGGCGCAGTCCGGAAATCCATATCCGCCACCCACATGGGGAGCTCGTTTTCGGCGACTTTCCATTTTATAGAATCGTCATTTCGACGGTCTATGACGGTATCGAAATCATACATAAAAAAGTGTTTAGTGATGGTGGTGATGATGATGGTGGTCCATCTCTACCGCAGGGGCTGATACCGCAGAGGTCGCCTTGTCGGGGGAATAACCGGTAATGCCCGGATCTACCATACCGAAAATCATGGCGATATGAGAGAATACGAGGAACGCCGCCAACAGCAGAATGCGGACAAGTGAACGTTGCGCTTCGCTAGCCTTTCGCCACAATGCGCGCACGTTGAGCAAAGCAAGCAAAATCATGGGGATGGCGGCAATCACGTATGAACCGATGGCAACGGCATCGACCCAGGTGCGGAATTCACCGTTAGATGCAAGCGGTACGACGATATTTGGAACAAAGTAAATGGCGATGATAGCAAAGGCGATTCCGCCCAAAATTCCGCAGACACGGTTTATCTTTTTTATTAGGTTACTTCGTTTATCCGCAAAAGGCAAGAGCAGTTCCGTAATGGCGACCGTTTCGGCAAGCACTACCGGGATTGCCATAAAGTAAATCAGGTTCCACGGGGAATTTTGCATAAGCAAATCCATATAGTGGGTAGAATACATATTGACCTCTTGAATTTTGGGGTGATACTATAAAATACAAATCGGTTTTTTGCGGCACAATATCTGGCGTTATACTATTTTCTTATACCTGCCGATAGCAAAAGGCTATTTTGCGTTCGGCACTTATAAAAAAATCCGATAATACCGCATAAGAATTAAGTATTGGACAACGGCAAAAACGGGTTCTATATTTCGGCGCACAAAAAAACAACAAACAAAAAACAATAAACAAGCGAGGTACAAGAATGAATCAGAATTTTGTCAAGTCCGCCATTGCGGCAAGTCTCCTGATTGCGGGAACTATCGGTTTTAGCGCATGTTCTTCTTCTGACGAACAGAAGAGCGAAACTTCCGTCAAGAAGGTCGAAAAGCAGACGCTCACCAACGTGTCTTACGACCCGACCCGCGAACTCTACGCCAACTACAACGAAGTCTTCAAGAAGCACTGGAAAGAAAAGACCGGTGGCGAAGTGGAAATCACGCAGTCTCACGGTGGTTCCGGCAAGCAGGCCCTGGAAGTGGCCAACGGTCTCGAAGCCGACGTGGTGACGCTCGCACTCGAATTCGACGTGAACGCAGTGCGCGACGCGGGCCTCATCGAAAACGGCTGGGTCAAGGAATTCCCGCTGAACAGCTCCCCGTACACATCCACCATCGTGTTCCTGGTCCGCAAGGGCAACCCGAAGAACCTGAAGGACTGGGGCGATCTCGTGAAGCCGGGCATTGGCATCATCACGCCGAACCCGAAAACTTCCGGTGGCGCACGCTGGAACTACCTCGCCGCCTGGGCCTGGGCCGAAAAGCAGTACAACAATGACGAGGCCAAGGTCAAGGACTTCATCAAGAAACTGTTCCAGAACGTGCTCGTGCTCGCTTCCGGTGCACGCGGCTCTACCACGACCTTTATCGAAAACGGCCAGGGCGACGTGCTTCTCGCATGGGAAAACGAAGCCTTCCTCGCTCTCAAGGACTACCCGAACGACTACGAAATCGTAATCCCGAGCATCAACATTCTGGCTGAACCTTCCGTTGCCATCGTGGACAAAGTGGTCGACAAGCGCGGTACCCGCGAACTTGCCACCGAGTACCTAAACTACCTCTACAGCGACGACGGCCAGCACATTGCCGCGAAGAACCATTACCGCCCCTCCAACAAGGCCATTCTCGACCAGTACAAGGAATTCGACCAGAACGTGAACTTGATTTCTATCGAGCACTTCGGCGGTTGGGACAAGGCGCAGGGAACGCACTTCTCCAACGGCGGCGTCTTCGACCAGATTTACGAAAAGAAGTAAGCCAGGTTGTCATTCTGGAGCCTCGAAGAGGCGATAGAATCTAGAACCAAATTGTCATAGCGAAAATCCCTGCTCTCCGGAGCGGGGATTTTTTTGTATATTTACCCATATAGCAGTCAATCCCGCTGACAGCGATAAATTCCGGGCGGGTAGTTCAACTCTCTGCTTGACGCCGTTCTCCCTTTGCTGGCGCGACATGCCTGCGATTCGAGGACAGGAACCCTATGGGGAGGCCGGCCCCTGGCGATCAACGTAGAGCACCCCCACGTTTTGTGGGATTCCCAATCTGTCATCAACAGGTTTGTGAACCGGTGTTCTGCGTTTCTACACTCATGCTCCTGTTTGCAAACTTCAATAAATTAAACAGGAGATTCTATGAATCGCACTCAACATTTGGCTATGCTCGAGGCCATGAAAATCGACAAGAAGAACCTGCTCAAGTACCAGCAGATTTACAAGTACGCCTACCTCCTGAGTGACGGTGTTTTCAAGATTGTTTTCGCCGAGGAAAAAGATCACACGCTGCTCATTTCGCTGGTGAACGCGATGCTCGACCTGCACGACGGCGACGCCATCAAGTCCATCACGCTCGAAATGCAGGAGTATCCCGGCATTTTCAGCAAGAAGGACTGCATTCTCGACATCATCGGCACGACCAACGCAGGCGAAAAGGTCCTGGTTGAGGTCCAGCAGAAAAAGGACAAGTTTTTCAGGGATCGCGTGCAGTATTACCTTTCCCGCGTCATTGAGAACCAGGTCCATGTGAACGAAAAATACGAACTGCCGCGCATCTATTTTTTGGGCCTCCTTGATTTCGAAATGTTCCCGGAAGAACCCGCCGAATACATCCATCACGTGGACGAAATGTGCCATGGCAAGAAGTTCTTCCCGAAAATTCAGAAGGTTTTCGTTGAAATCGACAAGTTTTTCGAGCTTGAAAACGCTGGGACTACCCATGACGACAATTCCGAGGCGGCACAGTGGCTGCGTGCCCTCAAGGCGATTATCAAGGAGGAACCTGCTCCCGAGAAGATTTTGCAGAATGAAACTTTTCAGCACTTGATTAATTCTGTGAAATTGATTAACTTTGCAGAAGAACTTTTTAACGCCGAGGTAAAGAACATGACGGACTTGCGTGCTGAACACGAAGAAGGACTCGCCGAAGGGCGTGAGCTCGGTCAAGCCGAAGGCCGTGAACAAGGTCTTTCCGAAGGTCGTGAACAAGGTCTTTCTGAAGGTCGTGAGCAGGGTCTTTCCGAAGGGCGTGAGCTCGGTCTTTCCGAAGGGCGTGAGCTCGGTCAAGCCGAAGGAGAACTCAAGAGGGCTCGCGAAATAGCGGCAAAGATGCTCGCCAAGAACAAGCCTGTCGAAGAAATCGTGGAATTTACGGGGCTCACGGAATCCGAGATTCACGCGATTGAATCAACCCCCTAGGAGTTGACAACTTCCAAACGATTTAGGCGTTCCCCGCCAATCCGATTTCGGCGGCGTGTTCACGCATGCCCTCGATGCAGATGGCGGCGACGTCTTTCACGTCCATGCCGAGCAGGGCGCAGCCTTTCAGGATGTAGTCGCGGTTGCACTTGGCGGCGAATTTCTTGTCCTTGAACTTCTTAATGAAGCTTTTCACTTCGAGGTCCAGAATGCCGTTGGGGCGCATTCTCGCGCATGCCTGGATGATTCCGGTGAGTTCGTCCACGGTGAACAGGCTCTTTTCCATGTTGGTCTTAGGTTCCACCTGGTTCACGATTTCAAAACCGTGTGCCAAAATGGCACGCACGTCTTCTTCGGAGACGCCCTGCGCGAGCAGTTCCTTTTCGGTGTGCTGCAGGTGTTCTTCGGGGAATTCCTGGTAGTCGTAATCGTGCAGGTAGCCCACGGCTTGCCAGTGCTCAACGTCCTCGCCGAAGTGCTTGGCCATCGCGCCCATGGCATAGCATACGTTGAGGGAATGGATGACCAGCGATTCTTCGGTCACGTGGCCCTTGCTGATTTCTTTTGCGCGTTCGACGGTCAGGCTCATTTGAATTCTCCGATTTTTGTCGGTAATATAAATAATTTGGGGCGCCTATTGCACCCTGTTTGTTATAGAAAAAATTGATAATTCAGCATAATTATTAAGTATTGGACACGCGTGAAATCCCGTTCTATATTTGGCGACGCTTATGAAAAGAAAGAGTGTTGTCATACCGGGCTTCGGCCTTACAACAGGGGTGACCCTGGCGATTTTGAGCGTGGTGGTGCTGATTCCGCTTGCTTCGCTGGTCGTGTTTTCGGCCCAGATGAGCGCAAGCGAGATTATCGATGTCATTACCCGTCCGCGCGTGCTGTCCAGTTTCAAGGTGAGTTTCCTGACGGCCTTTATCGCATCGCTTATCAACGCGGTGATGGGCGTGATTCTCGCCTGGGTGCTGGTGCGTTACACGTTCCCGCTCAAGCGCATCGTGGACGGAACGATTGAGCTCCCGTTTGCGCTCCCTACGGCGGTGGCGGGCATCGCGCTTACGGCGCTCACTGCGGATACGGGCCTTATAGGCGGCTTTTTCGCGAATTTCGGCATCAAGATTGCTTTCACGCGCATCGGCATTACGGTGGCACTCGTGTTTATCGGCATTCCGTTCGTAGTGCGCGCGGTGCAGCCGGTGCTTGAAAAACTGGACCCCGCCTACGAAGAGGCCGCGGGTGTGCTGGGCGCAAGTCGCACGCGGATTTTCTGGAAGGTAATATTGCCGGAACTGATTCCCGCCATCTTTACGGGTTTCGGGCTCGCTTTCGGGCGCTGCCTCGGCGAATACGGTAGCGTCGTGTTTATCGCGGGTAACATGCCCTTTGAAACCGAAATCGCACCGCTCATCATCATGTCGGAACTTCAGGAATACGACTATTCCAGCGCGACGACGATTGCCCTCGTGATGCTGGTGGCGTCGTTCGTTACTTTGTTCCTAGTTAACGTGGTGCAGAACAGAAACGCCAAGATTCTCAAGGGAGGTTGCTAATGAGTACTGCTATACAGGGTGGACTTCATCGGGATACGAAGGGTTCTAAGCTGGTCAGGTATTCGCTGATTGGCATAAGCCTTCTTTTCGTATTCCTGATGCTTATTCTTCCGCTGATTACGGTGATTACCGAAGCGTTCAAGCAGGGCTTTGCGGTGTACAGCAAGGCGGTTGCCGACGATTACACCATCAAGGCGATACTCCTTACGCTAGAGGCTTCGTTTTTTGCAGTCGCCATAAACACGGTCTTTGGCTTGTGTGCTGCCTGGAGCCTTACGAAGTTCAAATTCAAGGGAAAAAAGATTCTCGCGACGCTCATTGACTTGCCGGTGACGGTTTCGCCGATTATTGCGGGTCTCATTTTCTTGCTCACGTTTGGCCGTCAGAGCCCGATTTTCCCACTGTTGCAGGATGCCGATATCAAGATTGTCTTTGCGGTGCCGGGAATCGTGCTTGCGACGATATTTGTCACATTTCCGTTTATTTCGCGCGAGCTGATTCCGGTGCTGGAATCGCAGGGAACCGACGAGGAAGAGGCGGCGGCGCTCATGGGTGCGAAGGGCTTCACGATTTTCAGGCGAATCACCTTCCCGCATATCAAGTGGGCATTTCTTTATGGCGTGGTGCTCTGCGCGGCGCGCGCCATGGGCGAATTCGGTGCGGTATCGGTGATTTCGGGCCACCTGCGCGGAAAGACGAACACGCTCCCGCTCCATGTGGAAATCCTTTTTAACGAGTTTCAGTACGTGCCTGCGTTTGCGGTGGCGTCGATACTGGTGATGCTTGCCATTCTCATTCTGGTTGCAAGAAGCGTCATTGAACATAAGGGAAGAAAGAAATAGCCTTGAAGGGAGATTTTATGTACGTCGAACTCAAACATATCAACAAGCATTTCGGAAATTTCAAGGCCTCGGACGATGTGACTGTCGGCATCGAGAAGGGGAAACTCATTGGCCTTCTGGGCCCGAGCGGTAGCGGCAAGACGACGATTCTCCGCATGATTGCGGGGCTCGAGAACCCGGACAGCGGTGAAATCATCATCGACGGGAAGGTCATCAACGATGTGCCCGCGAGCAAGCGCGGTATCGGTTTCGTGTTCCAGAGTTACGCCCTGTTCCGTTACATGACGGTCTTTGATAACGTGGCCTTCGGTTTGAAGATTGCGAAAAAGCCAGCGAATGAAATCAAGGAACGTGTCCACGAACTCTTGGAACTGGTGGGCCTTTCTGGGCTCGAGAAACGTTACCCGAGCGAACTTTCGGGCGGACAGCGCCAGCGTGTTGCCTTTGCCCGTGCGCTTGCTCCCAACCCGCAGCTCCTTTTGCTTGACGAACCTTTTGCCGCAATTGACGCGAAGGTGCGTCAGGAACTGCGCAGTTGGCTCAAGGGAATGATCCAGAAGCTCGGTGTCACCAGCATTTTTGTGACCCACGACCAGGACGAAGCCATCGAGGTGGCCGACGAAATCATCATCACTAACCGGGGCCGCATCGAGCAGGTGGGTACGCCGTACGAGGTCTACAGCAACCCGAAAACCGCCTTTACGGCATCGTTCTTTGGCCAACCCAGCATTTTTAAGGACTACAGCCATTTCCGCCGCTTCGACATCCTCGAAAATGCAGAAAACGCGATTGTGCGGCCGGAATTTGTGAAGGTCACCAAGAAAACCGAAGTGCAGAAGTACAAGAATTCTGCAGAAGAAGGCGTCGTGGAAGAAGTGGATTTCCGCGGTTACGGTATCGAACTGCGCGTCCGCGTGAACGGAGTCTTGCTTACGGCGCGGCGCTCCTTCGATCAGCCGAGAATCGAGGTGGGCGAGAAGGTGGACGTGTTCATCTATCGCATGTTCGTGACGCAGGGCGATACGGCGACCTTGCTCGAAAACAAGTCGCTGCGTGAGCCGGTGGTGGTGATTTAACGAACGGATGCGGCTTCGTTATAGAAAAAACTGATAATTCCGCATAAAAATTAAGTATTGGACGGGGTTGAAATACCGTTCTATATTTGGCTGCGGATAAAAATTGTACGTAGACATGCTGAATGGAATTCAATACTGCTTTATTGCACCAGAATTTTGGTAGTGACCGATGTAGCGGTTCTACGCTTGCGCCGATTTACCAGGTGAGCGCCTTTTCCCAGGATTCCGCCGAAAAACTCGAAGCCGTGTTCAACAACAAGGCTCCGGGTTTTGCGTATACGCGCATCGCGAACCCCACGAACGATTCTTTTGAACGCCGCATTGCATCGCTCGAGAAGGGAATCGGCGCGGTGGCGTGCTCTTCGGGCATGGCGGCGGTGACTATCTCGCTTTTGAATATTTTGCACGCGGGCGACGAGGTGATTGCGAGCGCCGGGCTTTTTGGCGGTACAATCGACCTGTTCCACGACCTGGAGGCGTTCGGCATCACGACGCGGTTCGTTACCGAAGTGACCGCCGAAAGTGTCCGCGAACAGCTGAACGAAAAGACAAAGGCGGTATTTACCGAACTTATCGGAAACCCGAAACTGAATGTCGTTGACCTGAAGGCCGTCGCGGATGCTGCCCACGAGGGCGGCGTCCCGTTTATCGTCGATAGCACGACGGCTACGCCGTACCTTGTGCATCCCTTCGATTTCGGCGCGGATATCGTGGTGCATTCGTCTTCGAAGTACATTAACGGCAGCGGTTCTGCGATAAGCGGCCTCATTGTCGATAGCGGAAATTTCCCCTGGGATTACGCCCGCTACAAGGGCCTCGAGGAATACAAGCGTTTCGGCAAGTTCGCCTACATTGCGAAACTGCGCAACGGAATCTGGCGCAATGTGGGTTGCTGCGTTGCTCCCCAGACATCTTTCCTCAATTCGCTCGGGCTCGAAACTCTCGGCCTGCGCATGGATCGCCTGTGCAGCAATGCGCTGCAACTCTCGGAATTTTTGCAGGGTTTTGATGACGTTTCTGTCAACTATCCGGCCCTGAAAAGCAGCCCCTATTACGACCTGGTGCAGAAGCAACTTGGTGGCAGGGGAGGCGCAATCCTCACGATTGATGCAGGCACGAAGGAAAGGGCGTTCAAGCTGATTAATGGCCTAAAGTACGCCACCATCGCCACCAATATCGGGGATATCCGCACGTTGGTGATACACCCGGAAAGCACCATCTTTACGCACAGTTCCAAGGAACAGAAGGAACATGCGGGAATTTTCGAAGGGACTATCCGCGTGAGCATCGGTATCGAGAATATCGAGGATCTGAAGGAAGATTTCGAACAAGCTATAAAGAAAATTTAAACGGAGATGCCCGCCTTCGCGGGCATGACAATAACGGAGACACAGAAATATGGCAACGGATTATGCAACTCTTAAAAAGGGCGGTTGGATGCGCCAGAAGCAGAAGAATAACTTCTCGCTGCGCGTGCGCGTCGTGGGCGGAAATTTGACTGCTACCCAGCTCGCTAAAATCGCGGAAGTCGCCGACAAGTATGGCGAAGGCTACGCCCATTTGACCTCCAGGCAGAGCGTCGAAATCCCGTTCATCAAGCTGGAAAACGTGGAAGACGTGAAGGCTGCTTTGGCCGAAGGTGGTGTAGAACCGGGTGTTTGCGGACCGCGCGTGCGTACCATTACGGCGTGCCAGGGTGAAGCCGTTTGCCCGAGTGGCTGTATTGATACCTACGCGCTTGCCAAGGAACTCGATGACCGCTATTTTGCCCGTGAACTCCCGCACAAGTTCAAGTTCGGCGTGACCGGTTGCCAGAACAACTGCCTCAAGGCCGAAGAAAACGACGTGGGCATCAAGGGTGCCATCAAGGTCAAGTGGATCGAGGACAAGTGCATCGGTTGCGGGCTCTGCGCAAAGACTTGCCGCAAGGACGCCATCAAGGTCGAAAACAAGAAGGTCATCTTCGACGAATCGCAGTGCAACTTCTGCGGTCGCTGCTACAAGTCTTGCCCGACGGACGCCTGGGAAGATACCCACGGCTACATCGTGTCTTTCGGCGGGCTTTTTGGCAACAACATCAACAAGGGCGAAACGATTATCCCCTTCATCGAAGATAAGCAAAAACTGCTCGACATCTGCGATGCCGCCATCACGTTCTTTGCTGAGAACGCGAACCCCGGCGAACGCTTCAAGTACACTATCGACCGCATCGGCCGCGATGTGTTCGCGAAGAAAATCCTGGAAGCGAGTGTCTAGCTTTAAGAAATGAGTTGGCGGCAACGTATTGCAGAAGAAGCTCAGCAAAGTTATCCGCACGAATGTTGCGGGATTTTGCTCGGGAAAAACGCCCCGGATGGCAAGTTCGAGGTGACGGAAATACGTGCTTTGCCTAACCGGATTCAGGGAGAGGGGAGAGGGACGCATTTTGAGGCGGACCCTCTCTTTCTTTACCAGGTGGAGCGGGAAATCGAGGGAAGCGGGCTTGAAATCGTCGGTTTCTACCATTCGCACCCCGATTATGAGGCGATCCCGTCCAGGGAAGATGTCGAAAATATGGTCCCTGGGCTTGTTTACGTGATAATTTCCGTGACAAGAGAGGGTATTGCCGATATCAGAAGTTACAAAAATGATATCAAATGCTGACAGGCCCTTGCCGTTATAGGCGTTATAAAAAAAAGTGATAGGACTGCATAAAAATTATGTATTGGACGTAGGCAAAATCCGGTTCTATATTTCGCGTTGAAAATAATCCTGTTGGTTATTTTGTTCAAAAAGCCACTTTTTTTTGTACGGAGGAAAAAGTGAAAATATACATCTCGGCTACCCTTAGAAATTTTTTTGGTAGAAATGCGCGGATAGAAATTCCCGCGAGTACAGTCAGGAAGGCTCTCGCCATCCTTTTGGATATGTATCCGGATGCCAAGAACGTCCTTTACGATGATGGTGGAAAATTACGGAATTTTATCCAGATTTATGTCAACGGCAAGAACCTGACGGTGGAAACCCTCTGGGAAACGCCCCTGCCCGAAGATACGGAAATCTTGCTGTTGCCGGCAATCGCCGGCGGAGCGCCTGTTGAAGAATCGCAGAGCGCTGCGGTCGAAAGTCTCATTTCGGACGAGAGGCGCAAGGAAGTCGCCTTCGATGACAGTGAGGTGGAACGCTTCGGCAAGCACCTAATGCTTAAGGAAATCGGCGTGAAGGGCCAGAAACGCATCAAGGCGGCCAAGGTCGTTGTCGCGGGTGCGGGCGCGCTCGGTTCGCCTGTAATCCAGTACCTTGCCGCGGCGGGTGTCGGGACCATCAAGGTCATTGATTTCAATGAGGTCTCGCTCGAAAACCTGCAGAGCCAGGTACTTCACGGTTCCCGCGATATCAAGCGCCCGAAAGTCGCTTCCGTTAAGGACAAAGTAAAGAATATCAACAAGAATATCGAACTTATCGCCGAAAAGGTGCAGCTCGATTCTTCGAATATCCTGGAACAGATTGACGGTTACGATTTGGTGGTTGACTGCTCCGACAACTACAAGGCGCGCTACCTCATTAACGATGCTTGTGCGCTGCATGGCATTCCCGTCGTGTTCGGCGCGATTTACCAGTTCGAAGGCCAGGTTGGTATTTTCAATCTGGATGGCGGCCCGTGCTACCGTTGCCAATTCCCGTCGCCCCCTCCGTCTGGGCTCATTCCCTCCTGTTCCGAAGGTGGTGCGATCAGTCCGCTTCCGGGCATTGTCGGGAGCATCCAGGCCAATGAGGCGCTCAAACTGATCTTGGGTATCGGCGAGCACCTGAACGGAAAACTCCTGCATATTGATAGCCTGTACCTAACCTCGCGAATTTTGAAGGTGGAACGCAACAGGAACAGTCCCATTTGCGGGAACAACCCGACCATCACCGATGTGGAAGAAATCGATTACGATGAACTTTGCGGGCTCAAGACCGGAAACGAAATTCCGGTGGAGGGCTTTACTCCCGAAGAACTTGCGAAGAAGATTGACAATGGCGACCCGCTGACCATTATCGATGTGCGCGAACCCCATGAACGCGCGATTTTGCGCTTCCCGAACGCCATTGTGATTCCCATCGGGCAGCTTGCCCGCAGGCAAAAAGAACTGGACCCGAACAAGGATACGGTTTTCATCTGCAAGCAGGGCAAACGCAGCATTCTCGCCATCAACACCTTGCGCGAGGCGGGCTACACGGGGCCGCTCTACAACCTTAAAGGCGGCGTCGATGCCATGAAGGACATCATGTTCTCGCACGAAGGCGCATGGCTGTAAAATTTTTTCTCGTAAAATCCTACAAAATAGATAGGAAATAAAACTTTATAGAACTGCAACACTTAACTCAAACCCAAGAGGTAAACCACTATGGCAAATGAAGCTACAGAAAAGAAAACCGGCATCAATGCGCTTGGCGCAAAGGCTGCCTACAACCTGGCGAACGTCACCAAGACCAAGCCGCAATTTGGTGCACTGACCCCCAAGTGGCTCACCAAGTTCCTTGAATTCAAGGGTCTCGAAACGGGCCTGTTCCGCGTGAACAAGGTCGTTGAAGGCGAAACCCCGCTCGATGTTCTTTGCAGCCAGACCAAGAAGACGGATATTATCCCGGAAGGTTACGTCGAATACGAAACCGAACCGCGCGAATACAAGCTCAATTCCATCTCCACGATTATCAACGTGAACACGGCTATCGAAGACGTTTACAGCTCTCCGTATGACCAGGTTCAGGAACAGCTCGGTCTCGCTATCGAATCGCTCCGCGAACGTCAGGAAAGCCTGCTCATCAACAACGATGATTACGGCCTGCTGAAGAACGTGGCTGATTCCCAGCGCATCCAGCCGCTCCGCGCCGACGGCCGCCCGACTCCGGACGATCTCGACGAACTCATTTCGAAGGTCTGGAAGGAACCGTCCTTCTTCCTCGCTCACCCGCGTGCCATTGCCGCATTCGAACGCGAATGCACCCGCCGTGGCGTGCCGCCCGTTGTCGTGGACATCGCCGGTGGCAAGTTCCTTACCTGGCGCGGCATTCCTCTGGTCCCCACCGACAAGCTTCTCGTGGACGGCGTGAAGAACCCGAAGTCCCAGGGCGGCAAGACCAATATCTTGCTCGTGCGCACTGGCGAAGCCAAGCGCGGCGTGATTGGCCTCTTCCAGGCCGGTCTCAAGAATGAACACTCTCGCGGTCTCTCCGTGCGTTTCCGCGGCATCGACAACAAGGGTGTTGCTTCTTATCTGCTTTCCCTGTACTGCTCTGCGGCTATCCTTGCCGACGACGCCATTGCAGTTCTCGAAGACGTAGAGGTTGGCGAATACTATGATTACGAATAATCCAGATACCAGATCGCTGGAAGAGCTCGCCGGAGTTCCCAATGCGGCTGAACTGGAGCAGTTGGCAAATGAGTACTTTCCCGACCTGACGGACAGTGCTTATGCTGCAACTCCCGCGGCACCTGAAGTGCAGAACGCTTCGGCGGCTCAGGGAGTGAGCGCCGCCCAAGGGGCAGCTGCCATCAACCAGACTCCCGCATTCGACTGGGGACATCCGTTTGCGACCTATGGCGACCAGCCGACGTCCTCGGCTCCGTTTGCCTACGGCGGCAATTCCACCGATACCTGGCTCAACTCCGTGGAAGCCCCTGCGGTTCCCGAAGCGGAATTTTTGTCGCAGTTCGGCGATGTTCCGGCAGCGCCTACGCCTGCGACGGGGTATTCTCCGAAGGTTCTTTCCAAGACCCAGGCGGCAGAAAATGCTCGCCCGATTGACGCTCCGACGTCCCTCGGTGGTGATTCCGTGAACAAGGCCGGCAACGCTAACAGCGGCTCCAATTCCCGCAACGAATCCATCCGCATCGGTTCCAAGAACCTTGCGCAAATCCGTAGCGACTTCCCGATTCTTTCGAAGCAGGTAAACGGGCATCCTCTCGTTTGGCTCGATAACGGTGCAACGACACAGCGCCCGCAAGTAGTGATTGACCGCCTCAAGTACTACTACGAAAACGAGAACTCCAACGTGCACCGTGGTGCCCATACGCTGGCGGCTGCATCGACGGATGCCTATGAAAATGCCCGCAACATCGTGCGTGACTTTATCGGGGCCCCGTCTTCGCAGGAAATCGTGTTCGTGCGCGGTACCACCGAAGCCATTAACTTGGTTGCAAACGCTTACGTGAAACCGACGCTCCAGCCGGGCGACGAAATCATCGTCTCCATCCTGGAACACCACGCGAACATCGTGCCGTGGCAACTCGTCGCCGAAGAAACGGGCGCGATTATCAAGGTGATTCCCTGCGATTCTACCGGCCAGCTCAAATTGCACGATTACGAGGCTCTGTTCACCAAGCGCACCAAGTTCGTTTCCGTGACGCATGTCTCAAACGTGCTCGGTACGGTCACCCCGATCGAAGAGCTCATTGCCATTGCCCACAGGCACGGCGTGAGAATCCTCATTGACGGCGCACAGTCCATCGCGCACATTCCGGTGAATGTTTCCGCCCTCGATGCAGACTTCTTCGTGTTCTCCGGGCACAAAGTGTTTGCCCCGACCGGTATCGGCGTCGTTTACGGCAAAAAGGAATTGCTCGAAGCGGCCCGCCCGTACCACGGCGGCGGCAACATGATTGCCGACGTGACCTTCGAACGCACCATCTACAACGGAATCCCGAACAAGTTCGAGGCAGGAACCGGAAGCATCGCCGACGCTGTTGGCCTCGGTGCGGCCCTCCAGTACCTCTCCGAAATCGGGATGCCCTGCGTGTTCCGCTGGGAACATGAACTGCTGCAGTATGGCCTCAAGGAACTGAAGACCGTCAAGGGTCTGCACCTTGTAGGTACGGCACTCAACAAGGCTTCTGCTCTCGCCTTCAAGCTCGACGGTTATTCCGACGAAGAAGTGGGCAAGAGGCTCGACGCCTACGGTGTCGCCGTGCGTACAGGTCACCACTGCGCACAGCCGGTGCTCAGGCATTTCGGTTACGAAAGTACCGTTCGCCCGACGCTTGCGCTGTACAACTCTCCGGACGACATCGACGCTCTCGTGAGGGCGCTGAAGACGTTCGCATAGGTTAGACTAAGACGGCCCTTCGGCAGGCTCAGGGACCTAAACAAGTTCACTGAGCTTGTCGAAGTGAACGCCGTAATACTCTTTCAACAAATTTGACTCATGCACGAACTTATCCAGGAATCAGAAGTCGAAAAAGCTGTCCAGACGATTTTTGCCGATTACAATCGCGGCAAGCATATCGACAACATCGACATCTACAATCGGCCTGACCAGGCCGAGATTCAGACGATTTTGCAGAACCTGATCCGTGTGGTTTATCCCGGACATTTCAGGGACCGCTCGCACAAAATTTACAATCCGAAGAATAGCTTCGCGGTCATTATCGAAGATACTTTTTACCACCTCCACAAGCAGGTGGTCATCGCGCTTGATTATTGCAAGCTCCGTGGTACCATGACTTCGGACGAGCGCAAGATTGAAAGCTACCGCATCTGCAAGGAATTTTTCGCGAAGATTCCTTGGATTCGCGAATGTCTTGAAACCGATTTGCATGCTGCTTATGACGGCGATCCTGCTGCCGGATGTCTCGACGAAATTATCCTTGCGTATCCGGGCCTTATGGCGACAACAATTTTCCGCATTGCCCATGAACTTTACCTTTTGCACGTTCCGGTTCTCCCGCGGCTCATGACAGAGTATGCGCATTCCAAGACGGGAATTGACATCCATCCGGGTGCATCCATCGGCAAGTACTTCTTTATTGATCATGGTACGGGCATCGTGATTGGTGAAACTGCGGTTATTGGCAATAACGTGAAAATTTATCAGGGTGTAACTCTTGGTGCGCTCTCGACGCGCGGGGGCCAGCGCCTCTCCGGAAAAAAACGTCATCCGACCATTCAAGACAACGTAACCATTTACGCGAACGCTTCCATTCTCGGTGGTGACACTGTTGTTGGCGAAAATGCGATTATCGGCGGCAGCGCTTTCATCACGAGCTCTGTTGCGCCCAATACCCGCGTGAGCATGAAGAGCCTCGAAATGGACTACGTCTCTACCGATAAGCAGCACAAGACAGAAGAAATTACCCAGAGCGAGGAGTGGTACTACATTATTTAGACGAGAGAACGCTCGCAAGCTCGCTATAGACGAAAGACGATAGATTAATGTGCTCTGAATTAATTTAACGTCATCAAAAAATCACAGGATGGCAACTTGCTATAGAAAAAACTGATAATTCAGCATAAAAACAATGTATTGGACGCGTGCGAAAACGCGTTCTATATTTGGGCCAGATTTAAAACATCAATGTACGGAGAAACAACAATGGCAGAAATAAAAATTGACGATACCATCGACATTACCGATGTCGTGTGCCCGACCACTTTCGTGAAGGCAAAAGTCGCCCTCGAGGAACTGGAAGAAGGCCAAATCCTTTCTATCCGCCTGAACGACGGCGAACCGGTGCAGAACGTGCCGCGCAGCATCAAGGAAGAGGGGCACGAAATCTTGAAACTTGACGACAACCAGGACGGCACCTTCACGCTTATCGTGAAGAAGGTCGGCGACTAATTAGCGGGGCGCGACCCCAAGGAGTATAAAATGATTATTACTGTTGCAGGAAACAAGAAAGAATACAAGGACGGCCTCACCGTCGCAGAACTGATTGAAGCCGAGAAGATTGACAACCCGCTTTACGTGACCGTTTCGGTGAACGAGGAGTTTGTTGAGGGTGGAACTTTTGACAAGGCTGTGCTCAAGGATGGCGACAGCGTCGAGTTCCTCTACTTCATGGGAGGTGGCTGTTAATGGCTTTTACTAACGAACAGCTGGAGCGCTATTCGCGCCACATCATCTTGAAAGAGGTGGGCGCGAAGGGCCAGAAGAAGCTTTTGAATGCGAAGGTGCTCGTGATTGGCGCAGGCGGCCTCGGAGCGCCTGTGGCGATGTACCTTGCTGCAGCAGGCGTGGGCACCATCGGCATTGCCGATGCCGACGTGGTCGACCTTTCCAATCTGCAGCGCCAGATTATTCACGCTACAGCCGATGTGGGCAAGCCCAAGGTGCAATCCGCGAAAGAGACGATGGAAGCGATGAACCCCGACGTGAAGGTGATTACATACCACACCTTCGTGACGAGCGAAAACATCCTTGACCTTATCAAGGATTACGATTTCGTCATCGACGGAACGGACAATTTCCCGGCGAAGTTCCTCATCAATGACGCTTGCGTGATGGCGAAGAAACCCTTCTCCCATGCGGGAATCATCCGCTTCCAGGGCCAGCTCATGACGTATGTGCCGGGCCAGGGCCCCTGCTACCGCTGCGTGTTCAAGGAACCGCCTCCGAAAGATGCCGTGCCGACCTGCAAGCAGGCGGGCGTGATTGGCGCGATGGGCGGCGTTATCGGTAGCCTGCAGGCGATGGAAGCCGTCAAGTACATTCTCGGCGTGGGCAATTTGCTCACGGGTTATCTGCTCACTTATAATGCGCTCACGATGGAATTCCGCAAGGTGAAACTGCCGACGCATACCGAAGACTGCGCCGTGTGCGGCACGCACCCGACCATCACGCAGCTTATCGACTACGAGCAGGCGGTCTGCGACTTGAAGCACTAAATTAGACGAAAGAACGGGCTTCGCCCTATAGACGAAAGACGATAGATGGTCATAGGAATTATTTCAAATGATTACATTACCGAAATCTGAATATGAAAAAATCCTCGCGCATGCTGAAAAGAACCTCCCCGAAGAGGCCTGCGGGCTGATTGCGGGGCGCATCGAAGGTAGCGATAAGCATATCGAGAAGGTCTACCTGCTCACGAATATCGATCATTCGAACGAGCATTTTTCGCTGGACCCCAAGGAGCAGCTTGCCGCCATCAAGGACATGCGTGCAAACGGCCTCTCGCCGCTGGGTAACTGGCATTCCCATCCGGAATCCCCTTCGCGCCCGTCGGAAGAAGACAAGCGCCTTGCCTACGATAGCAGGGCGAGCTATTTGATCCTTTCTTTACAGGACCGCGAACATCCGGTACTGAATTCTTTCCACATTGAAGGTGATATCGCCACGAACGAAGGTCTCGTAATCGGCTAAAGATCTCCGTACAACGGTGCCTCCGGGGCTTATGTGAAATTCCTGCCCTGGAGGCACTTTTGCGTTTTTAGTGCAAAAATGGTATTTTTGCGTTGTTTTGCCTAACAACGGCTTTTTCTGCGCGATAAGTGAAATTTGGGCTCCCTTATCTATATTATAGCCGGGTTTGTTATGGATAGGTTAAATCAACTCTTGGGAGAACGAAATGAAAAACCTGTCCGTATTATCGGTCGCCCTGCTGTGCGCTTCCATGGCCACTGCGGCGGAAAATTCAATATACACCGGCACATTCTTCGACGATAGCGGAGCATACTTTGGCCCCGACTGCGAAAAGGATGGCTCGCAATCTACGGGCGCCTACTACACGGGCGATTACACGAGTCCGTTCAAGACGTTTCTCGGCAAGACTGACGAAGACATACAGAATAAGTTGGACGAACTCTGGAATCATTATTTTGGCGGGCAGAATGACAAGACCGTGTATTACGAAGATAACGACGGCGGCTATATTGTCGATATAAACAACAACGATATTCGCTCTGAGGGCATGAGCTACGGCATGATGATTGCCGTGCAGACCAACCACAAGGAACAGTTCGGCAAACTCTGGAACTGGGCCAAAAAACACATGTGGAGCAATCCTGCCACGGGTGGTTCCGGCTATTTCGCGTGGCAGGCGAACCGCGACGGTTCCGTGCGCGACTGGGGCAACGCTCCCGACGGCGAAATCTACTTCATGATGGCGCTTTTGTTTGCGGCAAACCGCTGGGACAACGCGAACTACATGAAGGACGCACAGAGCATCTTGAAGGCCTGCTGGAAAGGCAACGGCCAATCCCTGTACAGCGAACAGTCTTTTATCGCAACCTTCCAGCCGAGCGACGGCAACAACACCTGGGGCGATGCCTCTTACAGTTTGCCCGCATTCGTGGACCTGTTCAGCCGCTGGTCCGATACCAACACCGACAAGTGGAAAAAGGCGACGAAGGCCACCCGCGACCACATCTACAATTCCGCAAACCCGCAGTCGGGCCTGTGTAGCGACTACAGCAACTTCGACGGGACTCCGCACTACGCCTTTAGCGACAATTCTACGAAATACGCGTTTGATGCCATCCGTTGCCCCATGAATTACGGCATGGACAGCTACCTGTTCGGCGTGGATATGGAACGCCAGACGAAAATCGCGAAGGTGATTACCGACTTCTTCGAGAAGGACGGGTACAGGCACGGGCATTTCAACTGGGACGGCACCAACGGATACGGCGATTTCACCATCGGCCAGGCGGGTGCGAATGCGGTTGCTACCTACGCCCTGCTTGAAGAAGAGGACTACAAGGATTTGGTGAAGAAGGTGTTGCAGAAGGCCTGGGATTCCAAGCCCATCGTCGGTAGCCAGCGTTACTACGACGGCCTGGTACATTACCTCGCCATGCTCCATCTCACCGGCAACTTCAAGATTTGGAAGAAGAAGCCCGAGATCGAGAAAAAGACTGCAGAGGGTGAATACAACGGCGTAAGTTATGAAAACGACACCACGTTCCACGCGTTTGAATCGTGCAAGCTCTACGAGGTGGCGGTGACTGCGAAGAAGGCTGCTCCGGGTCCGGACACTTCGCTTGTCGACCCGGATGCAATCGCAAATGCACTTAACTTTAATACTGACATAAAGATACGTGCACATGCAAATTCCATCTTTATCGAGAATGCGCCTGTCGGTTCCAACTTCAAGGTCTCCGATCTCAGTGGTCGTGTGCTTGCGAAATCGAAAACGCAGTCCTCGATGCACGAAGTGCTCGTTGAAAACAGGGGAGCGCTGCTCGTGATTGTCGGTAACAGGGCGTACAAAGTCGTGAAATAAATTTTCTTGACCGCGTGTTTTTGCTTCGGGGCAGGCATCGTGTTTGCCCCGAAAATTTTTTATTTTTGGGACGTTGAATTTTAATTTTGAATCGGTAGAAAAAGATGTTTAAAGTAGGTTTTGATAACGAAGCGTACCTCAAGACGCAGTCCGAAAAAATTGCCGAGCGCATTGCGAAGTTCGGCGGGAAACTTTACCTGGAATTTGGCGGAAAACTGTTTGATGACCATCACGCATCCCGCGTGCTGCCTGGCTTCGCGCCCGACAGTAAAATCCGCATGCTCGAAAAAATCAAGGACAAGGCCGAAGTCATTATCGCCATCAATGCGGGTGACATCGAAAAGAACAAGGTCCGCGGCGACCTCGGTATTACCTACGACCAGGACGTGCTCCGCCTGATTGACGCTTTCCGCGGTTACGGCCTTTACGTGAGCTCCGTGGTGCTGACCCGCTGGCAGGAACAGCCGAGCGCCGTTGCCTACCAGAAGAAGCTGGAAGGACTGGGACTCAAGGTTTACCGCCACTACCCGATTGCGGGTTACCCGAGCAATATTCCTTTGGTTGTAAGCGACGACGGTTACGGCAAGAATGAATTTGTCGAAACGACTCGCGAACTTGTGGTGGTGACGGCTCCCGGCCCCGGGAGTGGAAAGATGGCCGTCTGCCTCTCGCAGATTTATCACGAGAACAAGCGCGGCATCAAGGCGGGTTACGCGAAGTTCGAGACGTTCCCCATCTGGAATATCCCGCTTAAGCATCCGGTGAACCTCGCGTACGAGGCGGCCACCGCCGACCTGAACGACGTGAACATGATTGACCCGTTCCATCTGGAAGCTTACGGACAAACTACAATCAACTATAACCGTGATGTGGAAATTTTCCCAGTGCTGAACGCGCTGTTTACGCGCATTCTGGGTGAATCTCCGTACAAGAGCCCCACGGACATGGGCGTGAACATGGCGGGCAACTGCATTATTGACGATGATGCCGTTTGCGAGGCCGCCAAGCAGGAAATCATCCGCCGCTACTATAACACGCTCTGCGACGTGCGCAAGGGCAATGCGGAAAAGGACCAGATTTACAAGCAGGAACTCATCATGGAGCAGGCGCAGATTAGTACTGCCGACCGCCCCGTGATTGCCGCTGCCGTGGAACGCGCGCAGTTGACCGAAGGCCCAGCGGTTGCCATCCAGTTGAACGACGGTGCCATCATCTCGGCGAAGACCTCTTCGCTGTTGGGAGCGTCCTCTGCCATGCTGCTTGACGCACTCAAGCATCTTGCGGGTATCCCCGACGAAGTGCGCCTGCTTTCGCCGATGGTCATCGAGCCGATTCAGAATCTGAAGACGAAACAGCTTGGCCACAGGAATCCGCGCTTGCACATGGACGAGGCGCTCGTGGCGCTCTCTGTGTGTGCCCTCACGGACTACAACGCGAAAATCGCCCTAGAGAAACTGCCGGAACTCCGCCACTGCGAAGTGCATTCCAGCGTTATCCTCTCGCAGGTCGATGTGGGCGTGTTCCGTCGTCTGGGCGTGAATCTCACCACGGAACCGAATTACCAGTCCGGTAACCTTTACCACGGGTAATAACGCCTATTATTACTCGTTCGACATTTTTGCGTTGCGGATGATGGGGTAGGCGTCGTCCCCGTATTCTTCCATCTCAAAATCGCCGATGATGGTGATTTCTGCACCTTCGTCGGGGAAGTCGTCAGGGAACTTGCGGTCTTTGGCGGGCTCAAACGCAAGCCCTTGCGAGCAACACGCAAGCGCATCTGCAATCACGCAACCATAAAATCGTTTCTTGGTCTCGTAATCGTAGTAGCTTGAAAAAATCCCCTTCATCTTGATGCGCTTCCCGATGAATTTTGCGGGCTCGGTTACCATCTTGTAGACCTGCGCATACACCATGGTGCCGCTCATGCGGGCGAGATTGATGTCAATTTTTTTATGAGCCGCGCCCGGTTCCTTTGCAAATGAAACCGTACATGCAAGCAGGAGTGAAAGAATTATCTTATACAAATTAATTTCCCTTGCCAAGAATCATGCTGATGGAATAGAATAGCCCGAAGGCGACGATATCCGCCGCCACGATTGTCGAACCCACGGGAGTCCCGGCGAGGATGGCGACTACGATGCCGATAAGCGAGCAAATCACTGATATGGTGGCCGCAGCGACCGTCACCGAGAAAAAACTCTTGAATACGCGCATGGCCGAAAGTGCCGGGAAAACCACGAGGGCCGATACCAAAAGCGCACCCACAAGGTTCATGGCGAGTACGATAATCGTTGCGACGATGACGGCAATCAGCAGGTTGAAAAGTGCAGTGTTGACGCCCGTGGCGCGTGCGAAATTCTCGTCGAACGTGATGGAGAAAATCTTGTTGTAGAAGAGGACGAAGCAGAAAAGTACCACGCACGAGAGCGCTATGCACAGGATGACCTCTTCCAGTTTCAGCGTGAGGATGGACGTGGAACCGAAAAGCGTAGTGCACACGTCGCCCGAGATGTTTGCCGAGGTGGAAAATATGTTCATCAGCAGGTAGCCGATGGCAAGCGCTCCGACCGATACCATGGCGACTGCGGCATCGCCCTTGATGCGAGCGTTTTTCCCGGTGCAGAGCAGGAGTACTGCCACGGCTATGGTTGCCGGCAAGATGATGAGCATGTTGTTTGTCACCTTGAGCACTGCTGCAATGGCAAGTGCGCCGAATGCAACGTGCGAAAGGCCGTCACCGATATAGGAGTAGCGCTTGAGTACGAGAGTAACGCCCAGCAGCGAGGAGCAGAGCGATATGAGTACGCCTACGATAATCGCGTAGCGCACGAAGGGAAAGTCTAGATAGAAAAGAAGCGTATCAATTGGCATACCGTACATTGTCATCCCCGCGAATGCGGGGATCTCCTTGACTTGAGGTTTTATCTTCCTTTAACTGATATTTGGTCGAAGTTCATCACGCGGGTAGCATCGTCCAGGGCTGAGTCCACGTCGTGCGTGACCATCACGATGGTCATGCCCTTCTTGTGCAGGTCATTGATGACGCGGTACATCGTTTCCGTAGATTCGGGATCGAGGCCGGTTACGGGCTCGTCGAGAAGCAATAAGCGTTCGGCAGCGCAGAGGGCCCGGGCCAAAAGCACGCGCTGCTTTTGGCCACCCGAAAGTTCGCGGAAGCACGACTTGCGCAAGCTTTCGGTGCGGGTGAGCGCCATGCATTCCATGGCGCGTTCCCGCTGGGCCCGTCCATAAAACGGCAGCAGGCGGAACTTGCCCTGGAATGCGGAAAGAACGATTTCTTCCACCGATGCGGGAAAATCCCTCTGGACTAGCGTCATCTGCGGCAGGTAACCGATTTCACTGCGCTTGAGCCCTTCGCAGAGTTCGATATCTCCGGACTTGGGCTTGAGCAAGCCTGCAATTCCACGGAGGAACGTTGTCTTGCCGGAACCATTGCGTCCGATGATGCAGAGGTAGTCCCCGACATTCACGTCGTAATCCAGGTCGCGGACCAGGTCCTTGCTTCCGTAGCCGAGCGTCAGCTGGCGGCATTTGATCAGAGGGATTATTTCGTTCATGTTATTTTAAAGCCTTTTTCAATACTTCCAGATTGTCGCGCATGATGGAGAGGTAATCGACGCCGGCCTTTATCTGTTCGTCCGTCACCGACTGCATCGAATTGAGCGTCAAGACCTGCGCGTTCTTGGAGTTCTTGCTTGCTTCGAGAATGGCTCGGGCGATTTTCCCGTTGCTTCCATCAATCGTGAAGATGGCTGGCAGTTGTAGAGAATCCATCTTCCCCGCAAGGAACGTAACCGTCTCGAAACTCGCCTCGCTTTCGGCGGAACAGCCAACAAACGCGGCATAATACTTAATGCCATAATCGTCCACCAGATAACGAAACGGGAACCGGTCTCCGAACAGTACGGTCTTTTGTGAAGCTCCCGAAATGGCCGTGGTGAATTTTTCGTCCAGTTCCTGGAGCTTCGCGTTATAGGTGGCCGCGTTCGCTATGTAGATAGACGAATTCGCGGAATCCACCTTCGAAAGCGATTCGGCTAGCGCACTCACCAAAATCGAAGCGTTCTTCAACGAAAGCCAAATGTGCTCGTCGTTCTCGACTTCTTCGTGGTGATGATGCTCGTCTTCGTGCTTTTCGGCATGCTCATGGTGTTCGTGCTCATGTTCTTCGGCTTCTTCGCCGTGCTCATGGTGATGTTCCTCTACCTGCATACCCTCCACGACTTCTTCTTCCTTCACGCGGTCGCCGAGTGCCTTCATCAGGTTCAACGCGATGCGCCCTTCTTTCGGGGTGGCCTCAAGAGCCTTCTCGATCCACTCGTCAGACTCGCCGCCCACGTAAACGACAAGGTCGGCCTTGGCGATGGTCGCGATGTCCTGTGCCGAGGGCTTGTAGCTGTGAAGGTCGGTGCCGTTCTTGATGAGCAGTTTCAGGTCAACTGCATCGGCACGCTCGCCGATCACGTTCTTCAACCAGTCGTACTGCGGGTAGATGGTCGCGACGACGGAAATCTTTTTCGGTGCGGAATCCTTTTTCCCGGATTCCGTGTTGCAGGCGGTCAGCATGGACGCTAACGCAAAAAACAATATTGCAATGGATGCAACTTTTTTCATATAAAGGTCCTTGTCCGTATGGACAAATGTTGTTGATGTTGTTATGCGGCTTTGTACCGCTCGTCGTCTTGGGTGCGACGCACTTCAATTCAACAACAGGACCTTTTGCGAAACAAGGGTGGCTCGGCACGTATCGAGAACCTTGACGCGGGGGAGCCTGAAAAACACGCAGCGGAGCGCGATTTCAAAAGGAGCGACGACCATTTCCATGCAGACCGTAATCAGTTCCAGACAGCGATGGATATGGTGGCAGACGTGGCAATGTTCGCCGTGGCAATGGTGTTCCAGGTGGCGTGACACGTAGAGTGACGCCAAGATAACCAGAAGCCTGTCGAACAGGGCCTTAAACATGGTGCATACGCCTCCGCGGGAGGGGCTTCTTCGCGGCTATGGAGCATCCGGCGCAGCGCCCGAGCAAAACCGACTGCTGCTGGTCCAGTTCAAAGCCGCTTACGCGCTGTACCGAAAGTTGCAGCATCTTGAGTGCGGGGCCTTCCAGGTGGAAAAACTTGCCGCATTCCTTGCACACGAGGTGCATTTTCTCCTGGCACTTGCTCGGGCCAGTGTAGCGGTACTGGAGTTCCTTGTTCTCTTCGGCCCCGACAATCTGGACGATACCCGCTTTTTCGAGACGGGCGAGGTTCCTGTAGATGGTGCTCAGGGAAACGGAGCGCAGGTCCTGGGCTATATCGGAGGCCTTGAAAATCCGGTCAGGATTCTTGACCATGAAGTCCATGATGACTTGTCGCGTTTTCGTCTTGTATTCTAATTTGCAAATCATTCGCAAATTCAAATTTAACAAAAAATGGGTGTGTTGTCAACGAAAAAGCCCGCGAATGGGTCGCGGGCTTCTCGTAAATGTGGTTGTATCTAGCGTCACTTCACGCTGGCGGTCAGGAGTTTAGTAATCGCGCTGACGTATTCAGCGGGGTTCGGGAGCGGAGAACCTTCGGCAAGCAGAGCCTGACCGTAGAGGGCCTTCGGCCAGTCGCCCAGATCTTCCTTCGCTTCGGCCTTCTTCTTGAGCATTTCGCAAATCGGGTGCGTCGGGTTGATTTCGAGGATGCGCTTGGATTTCGGCAAGTTCTTCTGGCCCATCGCCTTCATCATGCGTTCCATCTGGGCACTCATGGCGTCTTCGCTCGTGACGAGGCAGCAGGGGCTATCCTTCAGGCGGCTAGACACGCGGACTTCCTTGATGTCTTCGTCCAAGACCTTCTGCAGGTTTTCGCAGAGGCCCTTGAAGATTCCCTTGTTGGCTTCTTCGGCCTTCTTTTCGTCTTCGGTCTTTTCGAAGTCCACGTCGCCGCGGGCGATGTCGTGGAACTTCTTGTCGCCGAATTCGGTGAGGCTCGACATCATGAATTCATCGATGCCGTCGCTCATGAGCAACACTTCGTAACCCTTGGCCTTGAAGGCTTCGAGCATCGGGTTACTCTTCACGGCATTCTTGTCGCCGATAAGGTAGTAGATTTCCTTCTGGCCTTCCGGCATGCGCTTCACGTATTCGTCGAGGCCCACGAGAGCGTCGCCTTCGGTCTTGGTGCTTTCGAAACGGAGCAACTTCTTGAGTTCGTCAAGATGTTCCCAGTTCATGTAGAAGCCTTCCTTAAGGACCATGCCGAGTTCGCGCCACCAGGCGTTGTACTTGGCGGCATCCTTGTCGGCCATGTTCTGCAAGGTATCGAGCACCTTCTTGATGACGTGCTTACGGATGTTGGTGATGATCTTGTTGTTCTGCAAGATTTCACGGGACACGTTCAGCGGCAAGTCTTCGCTGTCCACCACGCCGCGCACAAAGCGCAACCACGGCGGCAGCAAGTCCTTGCAGTCGTCCATGATAAAGACTTTCTTCACGTAGAGCTTGAGGCCGTGCAAAGCGTCGTTGTGCCAGATGTTGAACGGGGCCTTCGACGGAATGTACACCAGGCTCCAGAATTCCTGGGAACCTTCGGCGTGGCTGTGGCTCCAGGCGGCCGGTTCGTCGGCTTCGTGGCTGATGACGTTGTAGAAATCCTTGTACTGTTCTTCGGTGACTTCCTTTTCGCTCTGGCGCCACAGGGCCTGCTTTTCGTTCAAACGTTCTTCGGGCTTTTCTTCGATTTCGCCCTTGTCGTTCTTGGTCGGTTCCGGGTGGAAGTAGATGCCGTAGCTTACAAAGCCGCTGTACTTCTGGACGATGTCCTTGATTTTCCATTCACTGGCAAAGTCTTCGGCATCTTCGTCGTCCTTCAGGTACAAAGTAATCTTGGTGCCCACCTTGTCGCGCGGGGCTTCAGAAATTTCAAATTCGCCCGTGCCTTCGGAAGACCACATATAGCCCTGAGTTTCGCCGGCCTTAAGGGTCAACACTTCGACCTTCTTTGCAACCATGAACACGGAGTAGAAACCCACACCGAACTGGCCGATGAGATCGACGCTGCCCTTGTCGCCTTCCTTCAAATTCTTGATGAAGTTCTTGGTGCCGCTACGGGCGATGGTGCCCAGGCAGTTGATCAAGTCTTCCTTGTTCATGCCGATACCGTTGTCTTCGACAACGATGCGCTTGCCTTCCTTGTTCACCGAGATATCGATGCGGAGCTGCGTGCCCACCGGGAGCAAGTCGGCGTTTGAAAGCGAGAGGAAACGGCGCTTGTCCAGTGCGTCCGCCGCGTTCGAAACGAGCTCGCGCAGGAAGATTTCCTTGTTGCTGTAAAGGGAATTGATCATCAAGTTCAGCATGTCGCGAACTTCGGTCTGGAACTCCATCTTTTCTGTAGCCATTTTTCTGTCCTTTGTCATCCCCGCGAAGGCGGGGATCTCCTTGATGTTTAATTTTCGAGCGGTTTAGACTGTCAAAGCGTTTCAAAATGAAACAAATTGGCGGTCCTGCCTTGTTTTCGCTATAGAAGATGCAAGAACCGTGCCAATGGTTCGACAAGCTCACCAACCGTGGTTCGACAAGCTCACCAACCGTGGTTCGACGTAAGGTCACTGAGCCGGTGCGCTGAGTTTGTCGAAGCGTTGCCGAAGTGCACCAATATATTATATTTCGGAAAAGCCTGCTTTTTGGGGCTAAAAGGAGATTTATGAAAAAGTCGTTCTTGAACATATTTATCCTGTCGCTGGCTGTAGCGTTCTGTGCCTGCGACGATTCCGCATCGGGTTCTCCCGAAAACGGGGGAGACTCGGGTAAGTCTGCGGAAGCGAAGGGGAGTTTCCCTGCAGGTGGTGACCCGGATTTTTACTGCGAGGCGACCACCGGTGTTGATTCCGACGGCAAAAACTGGAGCCAGATAAAGTTGAATATCCCGAACTACAAGGGGTTTGTGGAACGGATCGTGTTCGATGATGCGGGTAACGGCTCGCAGTACTATGAAGAGTCCTATTTCAAGATATCGCCGATGGATAAGGCCGAGATGTGTTTGGAATTCGAACAGGCGCTGCGGGAAGACCTTGCAGATAAAAATGTTACCGATTCCTATTGTGGCGAAGGCGTTTCGTATTTCGTGATTGAGTTTGAAAAAGTCAAGCTGGAACGACTCGCCTCGTACGCAGAATCCTTCAGGGAAGACTGCGAAGATTACGAGCGCGACTGGGAAGAGGGCGAGTACGCCCGCTACCAGAAATAAATTGCGTTTAAGATAAATTAATTTCCGTTACTTCAGGTAAATTCTTTGCCCGCTTTCCAGCATCAGGATGATGGGGAGTGCCGGTGCGACAAATACATTGCCCTCGAGAACGCCACCTTTCAGGAACTGGCCGTTCAGGCTGAATGCCTTGTATGGGGTGTTGGGCCTGGCGCCTGCAATCAGGTAGCGGTTCTGGCCGAGTTTCGCAAAGCTGATTCTTGCCTGCGATAGTCCCAGAATTGCGGGGGAGACGGTCGTAGATTCGGGTGGAAACTTGATGTCCGGGCACGTGTTCAGCGTATCGAGAAGGATGGTGAACTCGCCGGCAACGGCTGCAAGAGCAAGTGGCATGTCGACCATGTCGACGTCCTTCCCGCCGTTTCTTCCTCTCTGCTCGGGCGGATTGAATACACAGCCTCCGTAACCGTAATCCTTGCTGTAGAATCGCTGGCATAATTCAAATACGTGTGTCACGAGGGAGTCCGCCTGTTCCGCCGTGCCCTTGAATACGCCCGCCTTCTGCAGGCGCGGGAACTCGTCCTTGTACACGTCTTTGTGCTTCACGGTGAAAAGTGAATCCATTCGTGTATTCTCGTCGTCGGAATAGGTGACTCGTGCCACCTTGACCACCTTCTCGGTGACAATCACTATCATGGTGGAGTCCAGTTCGGACCTGTAGACCCAAGCAGTATCGGTGCTGGAGGCGTTCTTGACCGCGGGCTCGCGCTGGCTCATCTTGGAGAGGTCCAGGTAGTCGCCTTCGAACAGGTAGAGCGCTGTCGCCGGGTACCCCATGTAGACATCGGTGCTGCCGCCCCCGCCCTGATGGTGGGTGACGCTGCATTCCGCCGCGTGTAGGCTTGTAGCCAAGGCGCCTGCGCAAAACGCGCCCGCAAATAGAAATGTGGTGAATTTCATGATTTGTTCTCCTTTCTTGATACTGTAATAATAACACAAAAAGAGGCGCTCTGTCAAGAGCACCTCTTTTTAAAATGGATGGACTGGTCGCTTAGCCGAGTACCTTCTTTTCGAAGTCGCCGAGGCAGTCGACGAGGGCCTGCACGCCTTCGACCGGCATCGCGTTGTAGATGGAAGCGCGGAAGCCGCCGACGGAGCGGTGACCCTTGAGCTGCTGCAGACCGCGTTCCTTCGCGAATTCGAGGAATTCCTTGGCGAGGTCATCGGCCTTGTCGGCAGCGACCACGTCCTTGTTGAACACGAACGGAACGTTCATGATGGAACGGTCTTCCTTGGCGGCGGTACCAACGAACACCTTGGAGTTGTCGAGGGCGCTGTAGAGGAGAGCGGCCTTGCTGCGGTTCACCTTTTCGATTGCGTCCACGCCACCGAATTCCTTGAGCCACTTGAGGGTGCGGTTCATCACGTACACGGCGAAAACCGGAGGCGTGTTGAACATGTTCTTGTTGTCGATGTGGGTCTGGAAGTTGAGCATGGTCGGGATGGTGCGGTTCACCTTGCCGAGCAAGTCCTTGCGGATGATAGTCACGGTCACGCCAGCGCAGCTGATGTTCTTCTGGGCGCCGCCGTACACAACGCCGAAGTCAGAGACGTTGATCTTGCGGGCGAGGAAGTCGGAGCTCACGTCGGCCATGAGGAAGCCGGACTTCGGCTTCGGGAAGCTCTGCCATTCCGTACCATAGATGGTGTTGTTGGCAGTCACGTGGAGGTACGTGGCGTTGTCGCTGAGCTTCAGGTTCTTGTCGATGTGGTTGTACACATCAGCCTTGGTGTCACAGGCGACGTTCACGTTACCGAACAGCTTGGCTTCCTTGCAGGCCTTGTTTGCCCAAACGCCGGTGAGCGCGTAGTCGGCCGTTGCGTTCTGGTCGAGGAAGTTCATCGGGAGCATGCAGAACAGGAGTGAACAACCACCACCGAGGAAGACGATGTCGTAGTTCTCGGGAATGCCCATCAAGTCGCGGAGGAACTGTTCGGTTTCGGCGAACATGTTTTCGATCGGCTTTGAACGGTGACTCATGGAGAGAATGCTGATGCCGCTATTTGCGTAGTCGATGCATGCAGCAGATGCTTCCTTGAGTGCTTGTTCGGGCAGGACGGACGGGCCTGCGCTAAAGTTATAGACCTTATTTGCCATGGTTGTGTTCCTTTTTGTTTTGCCGGGGAACGTCCCGGACTATAAATTTACGGGCGTAAAAATAGCAAATTGCGCCCTGCTCGGCAATGGTCTACGGGTGCTACCTATCGCCTCGTTTTTCCCTTTATCTCTATTTGTGAAATTGTCGCGGCTACGGCAGAAACGCCCCCGATGAAAGCCGCGATAAAAGTCCCGCAGAACAGGTATAGCGGTAGTGAATACACGGCCCCGTTCGCAATAGCCAGGTACTTTAACTCGCTCGTGCCCTTGAGGCTATCTTTGACGGAATACCGCCAGCGCTCGAAGGTGTAGTCCATGAAGCCGCTCCCGAAGTAGTAGGCGTTGATGATAAAGATGAGGCAAATCGAGATGACGCTCCCGACGACGGGAATCAGGTTCAGGAGGAGGCAGAGTGCGGTCAGCAGCAGTTGCTTTGCCGTGTTCCGGAGGGCGATGAGCAGAGCCCTCCAGATATCCTTCAGGGTCTGTTTCGCGTCGAACGGGAACTCGTTGCCGGTGAGGATGGTTTCGGCCTTTTCCGAAAGCATCGTGTAGATGGGCGACATCAAGACGTTCACGATGGTGCCGCCGATGAAAATGAAGACGATGAAGAAGATGATGGGGAGCACGATCTTGATGGCGACCATGCCGGCCTGTATCCAGCCGTTCATGTTCTCGGTGTGCCGCTCGATGATGCCGTTAATCCAGTCCCCGATGCCGATTCCGGAAAAAATGAGGGCGATTACCAGGATGATGTTGAGGACAACGGGCAGTGCCAGGTACTTGGTGAGTTTATTTGTCCATATCAGACGGAGCGCCTTTGGGTATGCGGCGAGCCCGCTTACAATCTGTTCCTTTGTTCGAACCATTCTTTGTCTTCCTTTATAAAAAAATGCCCCGCGATGCGGGGCGGAAAATGCGCCTTTGGGGCTGTGCTACACGCCGAGGGCTTCGATGGCGGCCTTGTACTTCTTGAGGCGGAACTTCGTTTTGAGTTCGCGGCGTTCCTGCCTGTGGATGTACTTGTCTTCCATGAGCACGTTCAAGATGGCGCTCTTGGCCTTCGCTGCCGTCGGGTTGTCCTTGAGGGTTTCCACGAAGCGCACAAAGTCCTTCTCGCGGGCGTCGTAAGTCGCGTCTTCTGCGGGTACGCCCTTTTCCATGAGCCTGCAGCTGTACTCGTCGATCCAGCCCTGGTTCTTGTGGTAGGTCATCTTCTGGATAAGTTCGACCATGTCTGCCGGAACGCCCATCGCGATGACTTCTTCCGGGGTCTTCTTGGTGGCGCCCGTAATCAGGTCCTGCAGAATCGCAAGAACCTGCACGTCTTCGGATTCGCCCTTGTTCTTGAGGTAATCCGCAACGTTCTGGAGAAAGTCAATGTAGGGGCCGCCGGCCTTGTCCTTCTGGTCTTTGTGGACTTCGGCGGCAATCTTGTAGGCGTCTGCGTAAGAGAGCATGTTTGTTCCTTGTGATAAAAAACTTGTTTGCCCGGTGGGCTCTAGCACAATATATATAAAATGAACCGGAGAGTTTGTTGCGTTATCGTCCAAAATGGAATGATTGTCAGATTTCTTCCATTTTTAGCGGTTTGCCGGAGAACGTCTTCACGTAAATCTCGTTCGTGACGTAATCCTTCCAGTTTTCGGGGGTCTTGCCCGTATCGACGAACTTGCAGATGTCGGCGATGGCGCCCGCGAGGCCTCCGCTTTCTTGCAGGGGCTCGTTTTCTGTAGACCTGGACCGGCACAGGCTGAGGGCGGTCCCGAGCACGTTCACGTTGCGGAGTTGCTTGATTTCGGTCGCGAGTTCCGTGTGTACGGTTTCCGTGCTGGCTACGGCGGTTGCAATCTTTGCAAGCGCCTCGGCCTGGGCTTCCAGTGCGCGGGTCTGTGCCTGAATCGTTTGCAGGAGTCTCTCGAATTGTTCGTCGGTCATTTGAATGTCCTTTTTGGGGAGTTTCCTTTCTTAATATAGCATAAAAAGAAAGTTTGTGCACAAACTGGGTGAAATTTTCTATATTGTGCGCGACTTGCTCGCGTAGCTCAGTTGGATAGAGCAGCTGCCTTCTAAGCAGCGGGTCGTGGGTTCGACTCCCGCCGTGAGTATATAAATAGCCTGGACACCGTAAAGGTGTCCGGGCTATTTATTTTCTCGGGAGGAGATCCCGGGTTCGACTACGGCAGAAGGCGAGTGATGCGACGGCGAACTTGTTCGCCGGCATATCCGAGCCGAAGCGGAGCAGCCTCCCGCCGTGAAAAATCCGGCTTATTTCTTTATCTTGTTCAGCATCGTCCGCAGGTGGTTGATGTGCGACTCGTCCATGCTCTCGTAGCGGTAGAACGTGCCGTCGGGCATCACGAGGTAGAGCACCGGCACGTAGCCGTTGCCGTAGAGCGGGCCGAATTTCTGCGAGCCGTCCTGGAATACCGGAATGACCACTTTGAACTGGTCGATGAACATGCGGATGTCGTTTTTCTTGATGTTCCCGCCGATTGCGATGGCGATACCCGTGACTCCGGCCGCCTCGTATTCCTTCATGATGGCCTGCACTTCGGGCATGTGCTTCTGGCAGTGCGGGCACTTGGGACTGAAGTAGTATATCATCAGCGGGCGCTTGGCAAAGTGACTAAAGAGAATGCCCGGGTCGCTCACTCCGGAGAGCGGCAGGCTGAAATCCATCTTGATGGCCGTCCCTGCGGAATCCTTCATGAGGGGCACGTCTGCCATCTGCGGTTCGGGGGCTAGCTGGGCCAGCGACATGGTGGCGGTCAAAGTCAATAATGTCAAAATACGTTTTGCGAATCGCATAGATACTCCTGAAAATCGATGGGCCGGTATGAACGGCCTTTCACGCCTTGTAAAATACCAAAAAATGGCGTGAAAAGTGTCATGAAAACGCAAAAATGCGCTTTTTTGTCGCAAAAAGGGAATTTTAATCACATTTTTGGTGGGGGTAGGGGTGGAAAAACTAGGCAGCCGCAATTGGCTTGATGTTTTCGAGTTCTTTTGATAGCTCTATCTTGAGGTTTCGAATGTCGATGTCATCTTGCAGGGAGATGAAATAATCATCGGATACGCCGAAGAACTTGGCAAGCCTCAAAGAGGTATCGACTGTGATTCGCCGGCGGTCGTGAAGGATGTCTTGGATTCTGGAAACGGGAACGTTGATTGCCTGGGCGACCTTGTAGGCGGACAAACCCATGGGGGTGAAAAACTCTTCGTTCAGAATTTCTCCGATTGTCGGTGTCTTTATGTGCTTGGTCATGGCTTGCTCCTAGTGGTAATCAACTATTTCGATATTGTAAAACTGGTTATCAGTCATTGTAAAGCAAATACGCCATTGGTCGTTGATGCGGATGGAGTATTGCCCTTCTCTATCTCCATGCAGTGGCTCCAATCGGTTGTTTGGTGGGATGCGTAAATCGTTAAGCGATTTTGCATTGTCTATCATCATTAACTTTCTTAGAGCAACTTTTTGGATCGCTTGGGGTAATCGTCGTGAAAACTCCTGGTGGTAAATGAGTTCGGTTTCTTTGTTTGCAAAACTTTGTATCATTCAATATACCTTTTTTGCGTGTATATGTCAAGCGGGTAGTTTTTTAGGGGAATTTAGGATGCCCCTATATATAAAACGGAGAAAGGGGGTAAAATAAGCCGAAAAATTTTGGTAACGTGCTGTTTTTTACAAAAGGGAATAGCGAGATTGCCAAAAACGAGAACTTTTTTATATTCTATTCATGCCTTTTTCAGAAGAATACCTCAAAGATTACGAAAATAAAATCCGGAAGCTCCCTGTCGATGAACTTTATGAAATACTTGACACAATTCGTGACCATCCCTTAAAAGCAGATGATTCTCCTGAAAGAGTCCAGATTGTTGAAAAGCGCATTATTGAACTTACTGGTGACAAAGAATCCATTTTGTCTCGTGAAGAGTTTAATAAAAAAGTGGAACAGGAATATATCGAGAAGACAAATCCTTTGGCAGTCGGACTTGAAATTTTTGGAGTTGTCCTAATGTTAATAGGAGGTGTGTGCCCGCGAAATCCTCACCTTGCAGAAACCAGTTCGAATCCAATATCTCTTTTTCTCAGCGGTCTTGGGTGCTTAATTGTAGGATTATGCAATTTAATCGATGGAAAGATTAAGATATACCTAATAGGATGGGCGGTAATCCTGACAAAAAAAGAACATCCAAAAAGGTTTTGGTCCATAGTGGGTTTCTTTTGTATTGTCGGCGCTTTCTTTTTAGTTAAGGCATGTCAATGCTGGTAGGGTAAGTTGAATGTGTTGGGGGGCGCTTCCTTTTCAGGAATAGCGAGATTGACAAAAGTTTCACGTTGTTCAACTTTTGCCCTTCGGGTTACGCCTGGCGGCGTAATCTCTAAATCGCCTAAATTCACTGCGTTCAAATGGCGATTTAGTCGAACTCACTTCGTGAGTTCTCATCTCGCGTATAATTCCGATACGAAAAAAGCACCCACAAGGGGTGCTTTTCGTATCGGAATAGCGAGATTCGAACTCACGACCTCTTGCTCCCGAAGCAAGCGCTCTACCAGGCTGAGCTATATTCCGGTTTTGTGGGCACAATTATAGATAAAAAGTGCGGGTTTTCAAAGGGGTAGGGGGCGAAAAATTTGTAAAAATACCCAAAATTTACTTCTTTCGGGCGGTTTTCTTGGCCTTTTTGGGGTCGGGGCGTGCGGGGGTGTCGCTTTGGGCGGGTTTCCCGAGGACCATGATGCTCGAACCTGCGTTGTCGGGTTCGACCTTGTACAGGCGAATGCGGTGGTTCCATTCGGACCGGACCTTGCGGTCAATGATGCGCTTGACGTTCCCGTAGCTCGGGTTTCCGCCGCCGTGGATGACCCTCAGGACCTTGAGACCAGCGATGTTCAGGTCATCGATGCGCCGCTCGACGGCCTCTGCGGCTTCATCGGCGGTCATGCCGTGCAGGTCAATCTCGTCTTCGGGCATGGGGAGGTCCCAGGCCGCGGGGTTGCGGCGCATCTTGCGCCCGCGCGCAAGGCGGGCGGGGCGCATCACGGCGGCATTCTCCGCATCGACGCGCATCTGCTCGTCCTTGTCTTCCATGCGGTGGTTCATAATCCACTGCATCTGGAATTCTTCTTCTGCGTTCAGGGGCATCTCAAATCCTCAGCCCAAATATAGAAAGCGGCTCCGTGGTTTGCGCCCTAGACGACGAAGTTCTGGTGGTAGTTCCAGCTCCACTGGTCGGGGTGCTCCGCTATCCAGCGCTCCGTCTCGCTGGCAATGTCCTTCACGAGGGCGCTTTCTCCGGCTTGGCTTGTGGCCTTGCCGGCGACGGTCTCGTCATATTTCGGTGGGTAGAACGTCTCGAACCGGATGACGATGCTCCCTTCGGGGTACTTGCTGTCGCGGGAGGGCGAACCGTGCATTTCTGTCCAGGTGCGGAAGGTGACGATTCCCGCTCCCATCCGGTTGATTTTCTCGATGAGCCGCAGATAGAGTGTGGTTTGCCGGCCGAACAATTCGGCGGTGTTGCCCTTCGTGTTTTTCCCCTGGTCATAGACCATCGCGAGGATTCCCTTGGTGCGGAAGAGTTCGCGGATGAGCCGGCCAGTTTCTTCGGGGTGGTATTCTGTGAGGTGCGGGTCGCTGCGGAGTTCCGCTAGCACGTCGCGGAAGGCGGCATCCCCGACGGAATCGGTGATGAGGTGCACGTGCTCGCTGTAGTGGCAAAGCGCGCGGTGCATGAGCTCGAAGGAACCCTGGTGGATGCTGATGCCGGCAACGGGCATCCCGATTTTAGCACATTCGGCGACGGCGCCTTTGATGATGTCCTCGTTCTCGAACACGATGCGGCGTTCCACGCTCTTGAAGCGGGCGAGGCCGCGGTAAGAATCCAGCGCGTTCCAGAAAATGCCGCGGAACATGTCGCGAGCGGTCACTTTCTGCAAGGGGCTGGCGCAGTTTAAACCCGAAGCCGCACTGTTTAAACCCGGCGCACAGTTTAACCCCGGCGCACAGCCTTCATCCTGCGCCGCCAAATATCCCTTTGCCGCGTCCAAATGTTTTTCCACACGCCCGTAGGCGCGCTCGGTGTGGAGCGCCTTGTATATGGGGAATGCGATGGCGAACAGTGCTGCATAGAAAACATTCGGCAGCCGCAGCAGGATGTTGAGTAGTAATTTGTATGTAATTACCTTGAATTTGTACATGGAGCCGCGGTGCCTGCCGATCAGGAATTACGCTTCCTCGAATTCCAGGATATTCCTTCCGAGTTCGCGCTCAAATACGCGTCGCGAAAGGCCTTCGCCTGCATAGCTGATTGTGGGCGAGACTTCGTAGAGCCTGCCGGGCTTCACCTCGACATGCGCCTTCACGAGCCATTCGCGGTGGAGCTTGCCGATCATCGTGCGGGCTGTTTTCGGGCTGTCCGTGCCTTCCGCGTTCTTGACCGGGCTAAATTCCTCTTCGCGGATGACGCCGAAGGGGAGCATGGTGCCGAGCTGCGGGAAAGCATCGAACAAAAACTGCTCGAACTTGAAGCAGTTCTCGATGCCGCAAACCGTCTTGCGGGCCGTGTGCCACGGGAGTTTGCCGGTCTGCAACTTGCGCAGTGCCGAGACTTTGAACAAATGAATGGCGAGGTTCCCGCCGTCAAAGACGAGGCTTCCATCCGGGTTTGTCATGTCGCGGTATTCTTCGGGCAAGTCGCTGTATTCGACCACGCCGGGCTTGTTGTTCTGGAAGGCGAAAATGCCCACGCGTTCCTGCGCGTTCGCCTTGTGAACGACCTTCGATGCGCTGGCCATCATCCCGTTGTCGGCGAGAGCCCCGATGAATGCGGGGTCGCAGATGCGGCAGAGCGCGTTGTCGACGCTGTAGAGGAATACGTATTCTATACCCTTCTCGACGAGCCATGCGAGCGAACCGCTCTGGGCAAGCGCGCGGAAGCACCCGCCGTTGCCATCGGGTACGAGAGCGAGCCTGTCGCCGTCGAGCACGGCCTTGCCATCGGGCGTAAGCGCGCAGATGGTTCCCTGCTCAAAAAAGCGGATGTTGTCGCGGTCCATCCCGAAGAAGTTGTGTTCGGTAAAGAAGTTGACGGTCGCCTCGTGGTTCAGCGGGCTCGTCATGATGCACCATGGAATCGGGTGGCCTACGCGAGCCGCGAGGTTCTGCAAGCGTTCCGCCTGCAGTTGGAACAAACTCTTGTGGCTCGGGAGCCCGATATCGAACATTCCCTTCGGGCCGTCGAACCCGAGGCGCGAACCCTGGCCGCCTGCGACGAGGAACGCCGCCACCTTGCCCTTCCCGAGCAGCATCTCTCCGATTTCTTTCCAGTAGTCGTATTTCAGGTTGTCTTCCGCAATCCGGAAAGGCATGGGCTTCAGGTCGGCAGATACGTTGTCCGCCTTGCTCGCGCTTGACTTTTCGGCGTAGAGAGCCTTCAGTTCTTCCCAGTCCTGGCTTGCGATGTCGCGTTCGAGGAGCCTGCGGGCATCCCCGGAGAGTTTTTCAAGGTGCGCCGCCAGTTCCTGCTGGCCGGCCGCATTCAGAGTCTCGATAATATCCATGCGCCTTAATATAGAAACGTCAATGTATCATTTCAGCGGGTTGGCGACCTGTTTTACGTCGAAATTCCTGAAGTTGTCCCTGAATTTCCCGTTGGAATCGATCACTTCGGCTATCGCGGAATCGATGACCGATGTGTCTTTAGGGAATTCAGGATTGCTTGGGACAAAGACAAGGTACTCGCTTAAACTTGATGCGGGTTGCCCGGAAAAACTTGCAATGATTAACAGGGAATCGAAGTTTTGCAGGCAGTTTTCCCCGCAAATATCATCCATCGCATAGGAGAACTGCTTGTAGAAGATGCAGTCCGCACCGTTGCAGGATTCCTCGTCAAGGATGGTTTGCAGGTTTTGCGGCTCTAGCCTAAAGCGCGTGTATTCGCCGTTGTTCTTGACCCTTCCGTAGAAATAATTCACAATATGGCGCCCACTAACTTGGACTCGGAGCGAATCGTCTATCGAGACAGCCTGTATGGAGTGGATTTCGCATTCCTGGAAAGTAATTTCCTTTTCACCGTAGGTCAGTTTTTCAACCTTGGCGGGAACAAGGCCGCTTTGATAGACAAGGGCGCATTTTAAGGTGGCCGAAGTATCTTTGCCGATAAAGTCGATGATGTGGGGATTGTCGTACAGGTATGCCTGGGCGTGGGATGCTTGGACGAGCGAGCGGACTTCCGGGTTGACGAAACTGAGATTCACCCGTAGCGTATCAGCCCCCTTTTGCAGGTAGCAGTTGGATTGGAGGCTGTCGCCGTATGCCGCCAAGGCCGATGACGAATAGTCCCATACAAACTCGAAGTTCGGGTGTATATATGCGAAAAAGTTGTCGGTGCAGCTGGAGCGTGTGCTAATATCGGGAGATGCGGTATTGTAGAATGCGGAGGGCTCGCCGGGGATAAAGTGGATTGTCTGCGAAATGTTGGCGCACTTGGCAGAATCCATCTGGATTGTGAGCACGTGTTCCTGGGTGTAGATTGTTTCGGGAACCTTGATTCCCAGGTGGTGCATGGCGCGTGGGTCCGATGTCTCGTAAGTTTCGGCTTGGGTGCCATCCCAGGAGACGGTGATATCGGAGAGGCTGCAGTCCGTGTCCTTGCGTAATTGTGGGTTGTAGTAGATGTCGGTTACGCGTGACTTGACTTCGATGGTGTCTTCGTGATGGTTGTTTGCCCAGTCATGGAAAAACGCATTCGTCTGTATCGGGCACTTCTGCAGCCCCGCGTTTTCAACATAGAAGCATACGTCCGGTTCCCATTCGAGGGTGCTTTCCAGTGCAAGTCTGTCTTCGTAGGCTTTCTTCTGTTCTTCCGTCGGTTCAGGCTCACTGGAGGAACTGCCGGAATCGCAGGCAGCAAGGAGGCTGGCTAGTATTGCAGATAAAGTTGCATAACGGTATTTCATACAAATAAATATATGTTTTTTCCCTGTGCTGCGAACCTTTGATGGCCGCTATTGTTCAAAGTCTAGATAAAGCGGTCTTTTTTTATGATAGAAGTATCGTTTTCCCGTTTTTTTTTATTTTGAACATGATTTTTTCGCAAAATCGGCCCCGATGGAGCCGTTTTTTGGGATATCTGGGGGAATTGTAAACTTTTTATTTACTTTTGCCAAAAAAGGAGTTATATTAAGAAAGAACCGCGGAGGTCCCATGAAAGGATTTTTTGGAATTCTTGCCATAGCAACGACATCGCTTGTGCTTTCTGCCTGCTCTGTTGCTCATCTCAGCAACTTTCAGTTTGGCGCATCTCCCTCGCCGGAAGTCAACGGCCCGGGAAAAGATTTGGATGGCGTAAGCATGGCTCGTGTTTCGGCTTCTTTCACTGCTGCAGACGAAGACGAGGTGACTTTCCCGGTAAGGAGCCGTGCCTTGGATGAAACCCTGCTTGGCACGAATACGATTGCAAACTTGACAGAGCGTGTTAATCCGGATTCCGTCAAAAGAACCAACTCGAACAATGCAATCCTTGAAATAGACGGTTACCACATTTCGGCTTCATTGGAATTCATTATAAATTTCAACCCTATCTTTTTCCAGGTGGGCATTGCGGCGTATGATGGCTTCTATTACTACGTGGCCATCGGTGCAAACCATAAATATTATGATTGGGGAGTGTTTCTAGGGGAGTTCAACCAGTTTACGACGGTCGACTTTTTTGGGTATTGGTGCGGCGTTGACGGTTGTTCGGAAGATGATATGGACGACTCCTTTGTCGCTAGCGATTTTGTCGTGCTGGGCGATGTCTTTTTCGGTGCGTACGTTGGGGCTCACGTGTGGAGGCTATCGCTGAACAATACCGTCAGTATGTACCGCCCTGGGATAGATGTTGAACGTATGGATTACGATATGCCCTATGTTATCTCGAACTACACGTCGCTTGGAATCCACCTAAGTGATGAATGGTCGATACGTGGCGGAACGGTAATTTCGTTTATACGTAATTTTAGAAAGCCCCATATGGGATTCAGGTTCTCCATAGACTTCAATATAGCAGAACAATCGTCTAAAATGAAGAAAAAAAGGGCGTCTGCAGAAAATGGAGCGCTGCAGCCTGCGGAAACACCGCCTGTAAAGGTTGCGGAGGAACAGACTGCTGCGCCCGCAGAAACTGAAACCGCTACGGAATCTGAAGATAGCGATGTTGATGAGCCCGCTGAGGCCCAAACGGAAGAATCTGCAGAATAGTTTTTAGCGCAGCCCGAAGAATATCACCATGCTCACGATGAGCGCGAAGATGCTTATCAGGTGCATGCGCCACACGATTTTTGAGTTCATCAGGGGCTTGCTCGGGAAGCGACCTTCCCACTTTTTCTGGTAGTGGTGGTGGAGCGGCGCGCAAAGGAAAATGCGCTTGCCTGTGCCGGTTGTTTTTTTGGTGAACTTGAACCAGAGAATCTGGAGCAGCACCGAGCAGGCCTCGGCGATGATGATGATGCAGACGATGGGGAGGAACAGCCCCGCCTGCACCAAAATAAACATGATGCCGATGGTGGCGCCGAAGCCCACGGACCCCGCGTCGCCCATGTAGATTTCGGCGGGAGGGCTGTTGAACCACAGGTAGGCGAGCAGTGCGCCCGCGATGGCCATGGCGATGGGGAATAGCTCATCGCAGCCGGGCAGGTACGGCACGTGCAGGTAGGTACTGAAGATGAAGTTGCCGCTCACGTAGGCGACAAGCCCCACGAAAATCATGCTGGTAAGGATAGGCACGGAAACGAGGCTGTCGAGCCCGTCGGTAAAGTTCGTCCCGTTCGCGCTCGCGGCAATGACAAACGTCATGAAGGCGACAAAAATCCAGTTGGGGAGGTGCAGCTGGAACACGTCGATGGGGCAGAAGGGGATGGTGAGGTCACCCTTGAGCTCGGGGATGAACTTGTAGCAGAAAATCGCGACGATAAGGCTGAACAGGAAGTAGAGGAACAGGCGCAGACTGCTGGAGATGCCGTCGGCCTTGTCCATGTAGTCGGCGGCCTTGAGCTTGCCGAGCTTGATGAGGCGTTTGGCGCGGACCTTCGCGATGTCGTCGATGGCGCCCACGGCGGAGAAGGCCGCGAGAATCACGAGCGTCGAAATGGTGTAGCCGTTCATCTTGCAGACGAGGAGCGAGACGACCTCGACCACCACTACCAGGAGGAGCCCGCCCATGATGGGTGGGGACTTGGTCTTACCGTCCTTGTCGAAGTCGCTGGTGGCGTCGAGCCCCTGCAACAGGCGGATGTACTTGGGCATGAAGAACAGCACGAGGATGATGGAGAGCATGGCGGCCGAGCCTGCGCGGAAGAGACGGCCATCGAAAATGTCCATGCTGGTAACGTGATAAAGCCAATGACAGAGCATAGTTATAAAATCTTAGATTTTCCCGGCGAGGGGGTCGTGTCATCCTGAGCGGAGGGCGCAGCCCGTAGTCGAAGGATCTGGTGTTTAAACTTGTGTTTTTTCTTTGCAAAGATAAAATTTTGTGCCTGCGTTGGCTTTGGACTGCCCGAAATTTCTACATTATGGGGCATGAGTGAATTGCGTATCGATTGCCCCCATTGCGGAGCCACCTTCAACGTCATGCTGGACGGGGAGCCCTCGTCCATGATGGTCTTTGCCTGTGCCAAGTGCAAGACCCCGCTGATGCACATGGCCGGAGTGACTTCGGAACTGGACCGGGAGGAGTTTGCGCGCCTCCGCGAACGCCTGAACCGCGTGCTGAGCGCCGTCATGAAGCGCGAGGGCGAGGTAAGCGAGGTCGCTGCGTCCCTCAAGAAGCTCGTGGACGAGTCGAACGCCCGTGCCGAGGAGCGCGAGTCCGAACCCGCGGTCGCGATATCCGACGAGGCGCTTGCGGAACTGCAGAAGGGCCTCGACGAGATGGACGTGGACAGCTTCTTGGAAAAACTGTAAAGTCTCCGTTGTGTCATCCTGAACGAGCGTAGCGAGTCGAAGGATCTATTTAGATGTTAAACTTTTTCATAGCAGCCCTCGTGGTGGCGCTTGCCCCCGGCCCCGACAACCTGTTTGTGCTTGCCCAGAGCGCGACTCACGGCGCACGGGCGGGCTTTAGCGTGATTTGCGGGCTGTGCACGGGAATCTGCGTGCAGACGGTACTCCTGATTGTGGGGGTGTCCGCGCTGATTGCGGCTAGCCCGATTGCATTTTTTGTGTTGCAGTGCTGCGGGGCGGCGTACCTGCTTTACCTCGCGTACAAGAGTTTCCAGGTCCGCGCTGGAGTGGTGAAATTGGAAGAGCGTGATGCTGGTGGCGAGATGCGCGCGGGCGGGGAGGGCGCAACGGTCGCGGGCAAGGAAGGCGCGGGCAGTGCAGGTGCGGAGGGCGCGGGCCTTTCGTTCCGCAGGCTCTATCTTCGCGGTATCATCATGAACCTCACGAACCCGAAGGCGGTTCTTTTCGCGCTTTCGTTTATTCCGCCGGCAGTCGACATGAGCCGCGACATGAGCCCGTCGCTCCAGATGGTTGTTCTCGGGGTGGAATTTGTGACGGCGACCTTCATCGTGTTCGGCTCCATCGCGCTACTTGCGGGCGCCGTGAAGAAATTCATGCTCAACAGCCCGAAGGCGAACCGCAATTTGAACTGGTTCAGCGGCTGCATGTTCGTGTTCCTGGCTATAGCGCTATTTTTAGTGTAGAAGTCCTGCTGCTCTGGGGCTAAAGCCGACTTTTTTTGCCCGGAAAAGCCTTTTTGGCGGGTGAAATATGCCAAAAAAAGCAAAATTGGGGATTGAAAGGGGTGTTTTTTGCTTGTTTAATCCCCAATTTTGTATATAAACTAACAGAAATTAGGGGCGATTTGCGTGATTGGCGCCCTATAAGCACCCGAAGTGGGGATTAAAAAGCCCGAAAATGCAGATTTAATCCCCACTGCAAGCCCAAATCCCTGCGGTTTGTTGCGTACAAACTAAGAAATTGGGGATTGAAACCCGCCAAAAGAGGGGGTTTAATCCCCAATTTCATCATTTTCCTGAAATTTTCTTACACTTCAGCGATTTTTCCGCGGTTTTGTTGCCATGCGGCGACCCGCGCTTTTGTTGTCATGCGGCGACCCGCGCTTATCCAAGTTGCTTTTGCACCAGCCCGAGAATCTTTTCAATCGCAACTTCGGGCGCGTCGCTGGTGTCGCCGCCGGCGGCACGGGTGTGGCCGCCACCGCCGAACTCGCGGGCAATGGCGTTCACGTCCACGATGTAGTTGCTGCGCAGGCTAATCTTGTACTTGCCGTTTACCGGGTACAGGAACAGGGCCACTTCGGTGCCGCCGACTTCGCGGATGGTGTCGATGACGTTGCTGAGTTCCACGGGCGTAACGCCGAAGCGTTCCATGTCTTCGGGGGTGATGTGGGCGTAGACCACTTTACCCCCGAGCCCGAGCTTGCAGTTCTGCATCACGAACCCGGTCACGAGCGTCTGCTTGTAGGTGCGCGTGTAGTAAGTCTCGTTCACGATTTTTGCGAAGTCGATTCCCTTCTCGATTAAATCGCCGACCACCTGCATGGTGCGCTTGCCCGTGCTGCTGAACTTGAACGCTCCCGTGTCGTGCACTATACCCAGGTACAGGCTGTTCGCGGTCTCGCGCCCGACCTTCGCCTTGTCGATGTTCACGTACACCACCTCGCATGCGGAACTCGCCTCGGGTTCCACGAGGTTCAGGGTGCACAGATTCAGCGGGTTAGAAATGTGGTGGTCGATGTTTATCGTTTTTTTCGCGGCACGGATGCATTCCGCGCCGTTCGCCCCCACGCGCTCGAAACTCGGGGTATCCATGAGGAAGGCGAGGTCGTAGGGTTGCCCGCCGTTGCAATCCGCGGTGTAGGCCTCGCGCGCATCGCTTGCCCCGCGCAGAATCCGATAGCTCTCGGGGAACTTCTCGAGGAACAGGTCCGCGCGGATTCCCGGGAAGTTGTCGCGGATGTAGTTGTAGATTGCCGTGGTGCTGCCCACGCAGTCGCCGTCGGGCCTCACGTGCCCGAAAATCGCCACCGTTTTCGCTTCGCCCAGGAATTCGTCAATCGTCATGTTCAATCCTTTTTGCGGGGAATATAATAAAAACCGGGTGGAGGCTAGAAGGAAAATTTGCTAAATATACAACATAACGTAGGAGGATTTTCTGTATGAAGCGTTTTTTGCTGGGATTGGGTCTAGCATTTTTTGCCGCCTGTGATGATGAGAGCAGTTTTGCCCCGCGCGACGACGAGTCGTCCAGCAGTATCGAAGACGTCACACCGCAGTCGAGCGAAGACGAGACAAGTGTGTCCAGTAGCTCTGCCAAGTCTTCTTCTTCAGTCAACGCGAAGTCGAGCTCTAGTGCGAAGTCCAGCAGCAGTGTGAAGTCTTCCTCGAGCGTCGCGTCTAGCAGTTCCGCGCAGTCGTCATCCTCTAGCGTCACACCGCAGTCGAGCAGTAGTGCGAAGTCATCCTCTAGCGTCACACCGAAGTCGAGCAGCAGCGAGACAAGTGTGTCCAGTAGCAGCGCAAAATCTTCCAGCAGCTCTGCGAAATCCAGCAGCAGTGTGAAGTCTTCCTCTAGCGTCACTCCGCAATCGAGCAGTAGTGTGAACTCCTCCTCCAGCGTCACTCCGCAGTCGAGTTCAAGTGTTCCCAGTAGCAGCGGCTATGTCCCGTATGACCATAAGGCTGATTTGGGTGATGCTATTCGTATCAAAAGCAGCGATTATAAGACCTTTGTTGATGAACGCAATGGTCGTAGCTACTACTACATTACGATAAACGGGAAAAACAAAAAAGGCGAGGCCGCTTCTGTGACCGTAATGGCAGAAAACCTCAATATCGGCAAGATGGTTGGTATTACAAAAGATCAGGCAAACGATACGTTAATCGAGCGTTACTGCTACGATAGGGATACCACAAATTGCGACCGCTACGGAGCCCTCTACCAGTGGGCCGAGATGATGCAGCTGCCGAGCCGCTGCAATACCGAAAGCTGCGCCGATTTAATCCAGCCGAACCACCAGGGAATTTGTCCGGATGGCTGGCGGCTTCTGACTCAGGACGATTTTTACATTGTGCTTCATGCGGACAACAATAAACACGGAATTCAAGACGCTCGAGCTATATCATTTGGTGGCTTTAATTACAGCGGCTATTCCCTTGTCGGTGCCGGGTATGTGCTGAATCGTAAACTCCAAAATATAGGGGAAGCCGCTGGCTGGTTTTATACTGAAGAAGGAGTGGATGCTCCTGCTGAAGGGGCCTTTGTTTCGTCGACAGCAAAAACTGGAGAAATTTTCAGTACCTATGAGATGGCTAAAACAAATGGTCTCTCAGTCCGTTGCGTGAAGGTTGAATAATCAAAAATTTTGACACAAGGCACAGCGCACTTTCAAGTGCGCTGTACTTTGTATATCCCAAATGGAATTTTCTTCAAATTCCACACAAAAAGTTTTAACTAAAAAGGCGAAAATCATGTCCAAGAACGTGCTCGGAAATGCGCGTTCGCACGTGGCCCCTTCCGGACAATCAATCGGTTTCACCGCAGGTATTCTTCCGCCAACTTCTGGATGGCCTTTACGTTCAGCGGTTTTTCGGTCGTCTCGCGCGAGATAATCAGGCGCTTTCCCGGGAAAAACCCGTTTCTTTCGTAGATGTCCAGCTTGTCCATTGCCTTGCGGACGTAGTCGCTGTCGTCCATCATGCCGAAATGCTCCCACAGGATTTCCTCGCGGGTGCGCAGGTTGAGGCACGTGAAGTCGGGGAAGAACGTCGCGCTTTTTTCGTGCGGCAATTTCAGTTTCAGCGGGAATTCGTAGCGGTACGGGATGCCCATGCGCAGGAGGGTGTCTGCGATGATGACCTCGGACTTGGAGCGGACGCGCTCGCCGCGGGCGGTCGCATATTCGGGGCGGTCTTCTGCGATGGACTTGCCCTTGAAGGGGACGGCGAGCCAGCGCTTTGCATATTCGCTGTCGGCAAGTCGCGCGGGTGTCACGAACTGCCGGCGGCAATCGGGCAAATCCGCGTACGCGTCGTCGGGCGCTTGCGGGTGGTATTCGTCGATGAAGTTGTTGACGAGTTCCAGTTGCCGCTCCAACAGGGGAAGCAGCGTGGTGTCGTATTCCTTCTGCGCGAGCCTTGCCGCAAGGGCTTCTTCGCCGCGGGGAATATACTGGCCGTTCGCCTTCTTGGGGTCGGTTATGTGGTAGTACCGAGGCTTGTTCCCGCGGATTGTTGTGCGGAGTCGCCCCGGCGGGGCTTTTGCCACGCGCGAGCGCAGGCGGGTGATTGTGTCGAAGATTTTTTCGGATTGCGCCTGCATGCGTTGTTGCAGGTCATCGGGATGGATGAGCTCCAGGTTGTTCATGTGGACATAGGGTTAACCATATAAGAAAAGGCGTGCATTCGCATCGCGACACAACGAGGGCTGAGCCTCATTGCTTGGAAAATACAAAATAGTTGCGGCGAAAAGCAACTTCTGAGGCGTTTTTCGAAAAATAAAGGCGAAAAGTGCAAATTTCTTGCGTGATTCGGCGTGCGAGTGAAGAAAAATTGCGAAATTGGGGATTAAATGTGCTGAAAAACCGCTGCTCAATCCCCAAAAATTTAGTTTGTATGTGCTGTCGGGGGCGAAAATGCAGGGGAGGTGGGGATTGAAACTCGAAAAATTGCCGATTTAATCCCCACTTGGGGCGAATTTAGACCTCAAAAGCCCTGGATTGGCTGAAATCTTGTTAGTTTGTTCTAAAAATTGGGGATTGAAGTGGCTAAAAACGCCCCGTTTAATCCCCAATTTGCTGAAATTCGCCCCCAATTTGCCGAAATTCGCCTGCAAGTCGCCGCACCCGCGTTTTCAGCGGCCCTATTCACCCTTTTGGAGCGGTTCCCGCTTCTAAAACCCCATTGCCAGCCAGCCAAATTACTATATTTCCCCCCAAATTGCATTTTTGACTGGGTCCTGTGACCAGATTCGCCAATTCCACTGGTGCAAGAGCAGGGAAACTCGGACAAAAACTTGTAATGAAACAACAATCAAAAAAAAAGGAATGGCTATAATGGCTACTATCACTAAGGAAAAAGCTGCAGAACTCACCGCCAAGTTTGGTGCAAACGAAAAGGACACCGGTAACGTCCGCGTCCAGATCGCAATCCTCACGGAAAAGATCAAGAATCTGACGGAACACATCAAGAGCCACAAGAAGGACTTCCACTCCCTCCGTGGTCTGTCTGCCATGGTTGCCAAGCGCCGCAACCTCCTCAAGTACTACGGTGAGCAGGATATTCTCGCTCAGCGTGCTCTCATCAAGGAACTCGGTCTCCGCGGCTAATCTGCGGACTGGAGATAATCTATGTCTATTGACGCATACCATCAAAAATACGGCAAGATGCTCGACCCGAAGGAAGTGTCGGTTACGCTCCCTGACGGCCGCGTCATCACGTTCGAAACGGGCCGTATTGCCAAGCAGGCACGCGGTGCCGCAGTCGCCAAGATGGGCGACGCGTTCGTGCTCTCTACTGTCTGCTACGGCGAAGAGAAGGAAGGCGATTTCTTCCCGCTCACCGTCGAATACCGCGAAAAGGCCTACGCTGCTGGTCGCCTCCCGGGCGGCTACAACAAGCGCGAGGCCGGACGCCCCTCTGACGAGGAAACTCTTTCTGCCCGTATCATCGACCGCCCGATTCGCCCGATGTTCCCCGAGAACTTCACGCGCGAAGTCCAGGTGATTGTGCAGGTTCTTTCTGCTGACCGCAAGTTTGCACCGGATGTGCTCGGCGTGTCTGCAGCATCCCTCTCCATCGGTCTTTCTGAACTGCCCTTCGAACAGCAGGTTGCCGCCGTGCGCGTGGCCGTGGTCGATGGTCAGAACATCGTGATGCCCACCTACGAACAGATGGCCTGCGCCGATCTGGACCTGGTGGTCGCCGGTACCGAAGATTCCGTCTGCATGGTGGAAGGCGGTGCCTACGAAGTGTCCGAAGACACGATGATCAACGCAATTCTCGCCGGTCACGAAGCCATCAAGGCCATGTGCAAGGCCCAACAGGAACTGGTGGACCGCTGCGCTAAGCCGAAGATGGAACTCAAGCCGCAGCACGTTGGCGAAGCCCACGAAAAGCTCCTCGCCACGGTGAAGGAAGTCGTGTGGGACGAACTGAACAAGGACGTCCACTCCAACATGGTGAAGACCGACTTCTATCCGGCTATGGCAGACCTCTGCGCGAAGATGCTCGAAGACGAACGCATTCTCGCCATCATCGGCAAGGACGAAGAACAGGATCCTGCTCTCGTCGCCGATGCAAAGGCAATCTTTAGCGACTACGAACGCACTGCCATGCGCGAAATGATCCTGAACGAAGACGTGCGCCTTGACGGCCGTACTACGACCGAAGTCCGCCCGATCGAAATCGAACTCGGCGTTCTCCCGAGCGCTCACGGTTCTGCGATCTTCCAGCGTGGCGAAACCCAGGGTCTCGTGGTCTGCACGCTCGGCTCCAAGGCCGACGAACAGCGCTACGAAAGCCTGCAGGGCGAAGGCTCCAAGAGCTACATGCTGCATTATAACTTCCCGCCGTACTGCGTGGGTGAATGCAAGCGCCTCGGCATGAGCCGCCGCGAAATCGGTCACGGCCACCTCGCCGAACGCTCTCTCGCTGCCGTTCTTCCGCTGCCGGAAGACTTCCCGTACACCATCCGCGTGGTTTCCGAAATTCAGGAATCCAACGGTTCTTCTTCCATGGCCTCTGTTTGCGGTGGCTGCCTCAGCTTGATGGACGCTGGCGTTCCTATCAAGGCTCCGGTCGCAGGTGTCGCCATGGGCCTCATCTCCGAAAAGGGTTCCGTGAAGGAAGGCGGCAAGATCAAGATCTTGACCGACATCACCGGTACGGAAGACCACCTCGGCGATATGGACTTCAAGGTGACGGGTACTGCCGAAGGTATCACTGCCTTCCAGATGGATATCAAGATCCGCGGCATTACGCCGGAACTCATGCGCGAAGCTCTGGAACAGGCTCGTCAGGGCCGTCTGCACATCCTCGGCAAGATGGCTGAACTCGGCCTCGCCGCTCCGCGTCCGAAGGTTTCCGAGAAGGCTCCGACCATGATCAAGATGCGCATCCCGACCAACAAGATCCGCGACGTCATCGGTTCCGGTGGCTCCGTGATCAAGGGCATGCAGTCTCAGACGGGTTGCACGATCAACATCGACGACGATGGCAACATCGACATTGCCGCCCCGAGTGGCAAGGCCGCTGCAGTCTGCCGCCGCATGATCGAAGAACTCACTGCCGAACCCGAACCGGGCCGCAAGTACAAGGGCAAGGTGAAGACGATCCAGCCGTTTGGCGCATTCGTCGAAATCCTCCCGGGTCGCGACGGCCTCGTGCACATCTCCGAACTTGCCGACCACCGTGTCGAGAAGGTCGAAGACGTCGTTCACGTTGGTGACGAAGTCGAAGTGCTCTGCCTCGGTGTCGACCCGAAGGGCAAGGTGAAGCTTTCCATGAAGGCGCTCCTCCCTCCGAAGGCTGCCCCGGCTGATGCTTCGACAGGCTCAGCAACCGCTCCGGCCGCTGAAGCTGCTCCTGAAGCACCTGCTGCTCCGGAAGCACCGGCTGAAGGCTAATCAAGACAAATTTGCAGAAACGGTCGCGTGATGAACGCGGCCGTTTTTTTATATTGGATTGCATGAAGGTTTTGAAAATATTTATCCCATTTTTGTTCCTTGTCGTTTTGACCTCTTGTGGTGACGACGAATCTTTCACCCCGGTATCCAGAGATGGTGACGATGGTCAGGTTGCTGAAGATAGCCTGTCGCAAGAGGATCCGTATCGCGATGGGAATTCCGATACCCGTAGTTCTTCTTCGAACGGGCCGTCCTCTGTGGATGGCGTCTCGTCATCTTCGGGCGCGCAGTCTTCGTCGTCTGGACCGAATTCTTCTTCTGACGCGAATTCCTCGGCTGTAAGTTCTTCCGGCATGAACTCCTCGTCGTCTGCGGTGTCGTCTTCGAGCGGAAAAGTTTCATCGTCGTCTGCCGATACCGGAAGAAAACTTGTAATAAAGACTTATATGGAGGTAACCATTAATTTTACTAATGCTTCTGTCCAAAGTCTTGATGCAACTTTGCACCCTCAAAGTGATACCAAGTATTCTGGCGCACTTGACTCGCTTGCCATCGTCGTTAAGAATCTTCCTTTGGATTTGAACTATGCTAAAATAACGCTAGAAAAAACAGGATTTAGCCAAAGCATTTATGCCAATCTTGCCGGTGTGGATACGTTATACGTTTATCCGGTTTCAGTGACTATTTCAAGAAGAATCGAAGCTTTAATCAACACGACAAATACCTCTTTTGACCAGGCGAAAATTCAGGCGGAAAACGAAGTACAACGCCCTATACTCGGCGACGTGAGATTCCATAATCTTGAAAAAATCAATTTGGAGGCGGACAAAAGCGATAGTGCGCTGTGGGCAAAATCCTTTGTTAATCTGATGTATTATGCCCCTTCCTGTGTGTATGGTTTCGGTCAATACACTAACACGGGAGAAATAACGGTAGACCCTCTTGGTGTCGCCGGTATTATTGATAAAGAGATTCAGAATAGTGTAAACTATTGCCCAAGAGGAGAGCGCCGTATTTACTGTGATTCGGCCGTTTATAAAAGGTTGTACCCTGTATGTGATTCCTTGAGCGGACGCGAGAAATGCACTGCGGCAAACGAAGGGGTAATCGATACGATTGACTTTGGTTGTGCTGGAACAGGAGCGGTTAAATGTGATAACCTTGAATGGAGGCATCTGAATACCTATGAGGTTGATACCTACGAGTGGGAACGCCCTTGTACTACTCCGGGATACAAGTTGGGAAACCAGGGCTTTGATATGTATTTCTGCAATAAGAAGGGAGAATGGATCAACACTCAGGGCTGGAGCTGGGATATCGACAAGGACTACGTGCTGAGTCCGAAACACGAATACGGCACTGTGACAGACCCGCGAGACGGGAAGGTTTATAAGACGATTGCAGCCGAAGGTATGGTCTGGATGGCGCAGAATCTAGATTTCCGGGGATATGTCGATAATAGCCTGGAAGATTCCAGCTTGGTCGAAAACATGAAGGACAAGTATGCCTGTTACAAGGATAGCGCCGAATACTGCGATGTTTGCGGGACGCTCTACGATATTCACGCCATCATGAATATCAACGGAGGTATCGACATGAGTAATCCCTACATTATTCGAGAGTATATTCAACGGAATCACCAGGGAATTTGCCCCGAAGGTTGGCATGTCCCGACACAAGCGGAAATAAAACATTTCTTGAGCACTAGCCGTCCGGAGTATATCGCATCGCGCTTCGGTTGGGAGTCCGACCTCTTTACTGGAAGGTTCGCTGATCAGTATGGCTTGTCGGTGATGCCCTGTGGTTATAAGGAAAAAGGCGCTTTTGACGGGGTTGGCTACAAGACGTATATCGCTGCGCTCGATAGCCCTGATGTGAATATAAATTTAATCTTATTTAACGAAACAGTCGAAATGTATCTCGATGTTGATGCGTACCTTCATGAAGGCGCGCTCGTGTCTGTCAGGTGCGTCAAGAATAGATAGAGGGTCTTAGGGAGGGCGTCGCCCTCCCTAGTCGCTATTTAGAGAATAGGTGCTTGAACGCGGCGCCGATTCCCTGGGCCTTCATGTCGGACCAGAAGGTGGTCGGGACGGCGAGCAGTTCTGCGATGGGGCGCGGGAACTTCTTGAAGATGTACTGCCTGCGCTTCATGCCGATGCGGATGTTCTCGGGGCGCCAGTTGCTCCCGAAGTGGTGGATGCTCACCGTCTCGTCGGCGGTATTGATTGCCCCGTCCAAGAAGCGCTTGGGCGAGAAGTACCATTCGGGCAGAATATCCAGCCCGTTGAACTTGTCACAGGCGTTCGCGAGAATCTGCGGGAGCACGAGCTGTTCCACCTTCTCCTCGCTGTATTCGTAATGCCTTTCGGTGTAGTACTTGAGCGCCTCGCCGATGATGGGCGAGCCTTTCTCTGCACCCAGGAACGAGGGCTCGATTCGCTTGGAACCGTTCTCGTATCCGAGAATGTACTTGCGGTCGAGCAGGTGGTTCGGCGACATCAGAAGTTGCACGTCGGAATCCAGGTAGATTCCGCCTTCGGTGTAGAGCGCGTACAGGCGAACCGCATCCGCGGCAAAAGCCCAGTTGCCCTGCTCCATGGCTTCAAGAATCCAGGGAATGCCTGTCGCCTTGGCCTTCTGGTAATCCCAAAAAATGCAGTTGTAGTCGCCCAGGTATTTTTCCCACGATTCCATACAACGTTGAACCTTTTCCGGAAAAGGTTCGTTCGAAAGCCAGCAATAATGAAATATCTTCGGGATCATACGATTTGCTCCGTCTATACCCATATTTTAACATTTTTTTTGACCGAGCGTAGCCCCTATTTTGCGATTTTGTGTGAAAAAATGCACGTAAATGTGTAAAAGTGGCCTTTTTTGTTATATTTTTCTAACAAGGTAAGTAATGGGACAGCATTTATTGACATTGGCGTTTGTCTTATCGATAGTGAATTTCGCTGTCTTTTTGGAACTTTTCCGCAAACAGAAGAACAATTACATGTTCTTTACGTTTGTCGCCATCGTCGTCAGCTGTTTCGGTCACTGGCTCCTGGGGTTCTCGGAATCGGTTGACGGAGCCATCCTTTCGAACAAGATAAACTACCTCGGCTCGGCGTTCTTGCCGATGCTCATGTTCTTTACGCTTGCGGAAGTCTGCCGCCTGCGGATTCTCCCCGTGTTGCGCATTCTCCTGATTGTGTTCAGCTGCTTTGTGCTGTTTCTCTCGTTCACGGTGGGCTATAGCGACATCTACTACAAGACCGTCGAGTTCGTGGTGCAGAGCGGGGCGGGCAACTACGTGGCGACCTACGGCTGGGGTCACGACGTATTCAACGTGATGATTATCCTGTACGCCGTACTCGATATCGGGGTCATTGTGCACGCCTGCATGATGCGCCGGTTTGTCTCGCTCAAGAACATATTTGCGATGTTCATGCTGGAACTTGTCACCGTGTCGTCGTTTTTCATTTCGAGGCACATGGAAAACGACATGCTCTGCATGCCCTTCGTGTATCTCGCGGACCAGGTGTTCTTGCTCTACATAAGCCTGAACGTGAAATGGTACGATATTGCGCGTAGCGTGATGCAGTCGCTCGAAAAGGACAACGGGAACGCATTTGTTTCGTTTACCTCCACGGGTGAATATCTCGGCTGCAACGAAATCGCGCTCAAGTTCTTCCCGAAACTTGCGCAGTGCCGCGTGGACCTGCCTATCCCGAGCGGGCACGAGATGGGGGATCTTTTCAAGCCGCTGCTCGAGCAGGCGGTAAACACCAGGTTGCGGCATGCCCTCAAGTTCTGGTATGCCAACCGTCATTTCAGGTGTACCGCCCGCATTATTCCGGTATGGAACGTAATGCAGATTTGCCTGTTCCGCATCGAGGACGACACGAAGGTGCAGATGTACGTGGACATGCTGGGCAAGGACCACAACCAGCTGGTGAAGGTCGTGGAGCAGAACGCGCAGGCGGTGAGCGCCATCCAGGAACAGATGATTGTAGGCATGGCGAATATGGTCGAAAGCCGCGACGGCAATACGGGAGGCCATATCAAGCGCACGAGCCAGGTGATTCGCATTTTGGCTTCCGAGATGCGGAAGGACATGGCTTATTCCCAGACGGATTCCTTCTACGACGCGCTTATTTCGGCGGCCCCGATGCACGACCTCGGGAAAATCGCCATCGACGACGAAATCCTGCGGAAGCCGGGGCGCTTTACCGACAGCGAATTTGCGCAAATGAAGACGCATGCCGAGAAGGGAGCGGTGATTGTCGAGAACCTGCTTTCGGGTATCGAAGACCCGTTCTTTGTGCAACTTTCGAAGAACGTGGCGAATTTCCATCACGAACGTTTTGACGGGACAGGCTACCCGCTTGGTCTGAAGGGCGACGCGATTCCGGTGGAAGCCCGCATCATGGCGGTCGCCGATGTTTACGACGCGCTGGTGAGCAGCCGCTGCTACAAGGACAGCATGTCGTACGACAAGGCGGGGGAGATTATCCTTGCGGGGATGGGGACCCAGTTTGACCCGACTCTCCAGAAGTATTTCATGGATTGCGAGGCCAAGCTTCGTGAATACTACAGGACGGTGGAGCACTAGCGTATGGAAAACATGGTGATTTCTTACTTGGTGCTGATGTGCGTGGTCTCGTTCCTGAACCTGTTCGCGCTGGTACTCCTGTACCGCAAGCAGCTGAATTTCTATTTCGCGTCCATATTTGCGTCCGTGCTGGTGGCGAACGTCGGCTACCTCACCGGGGCGCTTGCCGAATCGGAAGAAACGGTCATTATCGCGACGAAGGCGTGTTACCTGGGTTCGGTGTTCTTGCCGATGTTCGAGTATTTTGTGATTCTGCGCATTTGCAAGTTCAACTTCCCTGACTGGGCGAAACTCCTGCTGGGGGCGCTTTCGGTTACTGTGCTCCTGCTTTCGTGTACCATAGGGCATAGCGATATCTACTACAAGTCGGTCACGTACACGCACATGTACGGTGTGGCGTACTGCGCCTGCGAATACGGCCCCCTGCATTTCCTCTGGAATGTTGTGCTGGTGGGCTATACGCTTGCAAATATCGTGACAATCGCCTACGCGGCCCGCACCCGCATAAACGTGAGTTACAAGAACCTGATTGCGGTTGCCCTCATGACGCTCATTTCCATCATCTCGTTCCTTATTTCGCGCGAGATCGGGAGCGATACGATGGTGGTGCCGCTCGTGTACGTGATAGACGAGTTCATCTTGTTCTTCGTGTGCCTGCGCGTAAGGATGGGCGATATCTCGGATGCCATGCTGGAATCGCTGGAGGCGGAAAACCAGAACGCCTTTGTGGCCTTCTCGGACAAGGGAATCTACCTCGGGTGCAACGACATTGCGTACAAGTTCTTCCCGGAACTTGGTGAATTCCGCGTGGATAGGGCGATGCCCAAAGACCTTGAAATCTCCAAGCATTTTGGCTCGCTGATGGAATCGTTCGTGAGGAAGGATTCCCCGAGCGACAGCTACTTCGCGTACGGGAGACGCAACTATAGGGTGTGCGTGCGCAAGGTCGCCCGCAACAAGATTTCGCATATCGTGCTGTTCCGCATCGAAGATGAAACCAGGCTGCAGCGCTATATCAAGAAGCTCGATACGCACAATACGAAGCTCAAGGACGTTATCAAGGATAACGACAGGCATATTCACGCCATCCAGGAGCAGATGATTGTGGGCATGGCGAAGATGGTCGAAAGCCGCGACAGCAATACGGGCGGGCACATCATGCGCTCGAGTGCAGTCGCAGGAATCCTGGCCGAAGAGCTCAGGAAGGATTCCGGTTTTGGGCGCACGAAGGAATATTACGATGCGCTGATTGCGGCGGCGCCGATGCACGACCTCGGGAAGATTGCGATTGACGACAAGATCCTGCGCAAGCCCGGCAGCTTTACGCCCGAAGAATTCGAGGTGATGAAGACGCATGCCGAGAAGGGGGCCGCCATCGTGGAGAACCTGCTTGCCGAAATCGAGGAACCCTTCTTTGTGGAGATTGCGAAGAACGTGGCGTGCTTCCATCACGAGCGTTTTGACGGGAGCGGTTACCCGTACGGGCTTTTTGGCGCGAACATCCCGTTCGAGGCGCGCGTAATGGCGATTGCGGACGTTTACGACGCGTTGGTGAGTAAGCGCTGCTACAAGGAGCAGATGTCGTTCGAGGAGGCGTACAACCTGATCATGGATTCCATGGGGACGCATTTTGACCCGAGGCTCAAGGCAAGTTTTGTCGCATGCCGCGAAAAACTCGAGAACTATTACAGGAATAGCCCCGGTTGGGAGTCCAACGAAAAGTAAAAATAGCCTGCTTTGGCTTTTAATTTGCTATCTTTGGCAGCATGACAAAGTTTAGCGAATTCCCGTATGTTGCCGACCGCTTCAACGCCGTCCGCAGGGAAACTGTACAAGTCCGCGTTGGCGAGGCTTTGATAGGGGGCAACGCCCCCATTTTAGTTCAGTCCATGACCACCACCAAGCCGAAGGACGTCGAGAAGACGGTGGCCGAGACGCTTGCGCTCGCCAAGGTGGGCTGTGGCCTGGTTCGCATTACCGCCCCGACGTTTGCAGATGCTGCCGCTCTCGAAGAAGTGATGAAGCAGGTGCGCGCCGCCGGTTGCACGGTGCCGGTTTCTGCCGACATCCACTTCCAGCCGAAGGCCGCGTTCGAGGCGCTCAAGTGGGTCGAGAAGGTCCGCATCAATCCGGGTAACTTCGTGGATACGGGCATTTTGACGCTCGACCAGCAGACGGACAAGTCGTTTGACGAGGGCAAGGAAAAGGTTGCAGAAGCCTTCACGCCTTTTGTGCAAGAGGCCAAGCGCCTGGGACGCGCCATCCGCATCGGCGTGAACCACGGCTCGCTCTCTGCCCGCATGATTTACCGCTATGGCGACACGGTGGAAGGCATGGTGGAAAGTGCCATGGAATACCTGGCCGTGTGCGAAGCCGAACATTTTGACCAGGTCGTTTTAAGTTTGAAGAGCAGCAACCCGCGCGTGGCGATTGCCGCCTACCGCATGCTCGCCGCCCGCATCAAGCAGGAAGGCTTCAAGCCGTATCCGTTCCACGTGGGCGTGACGGAAGCGGGCGCGGGTGCCGACGGACGACTCAAGTCGGCCGCGGGCATCGGCGCACTCCTGCTCGATGGCCTGGCAGATACGATACGCGTTTCTTTGACCGAAGATCCGGTGGCCGAAGTCCCGGTGGCGCAGGAACTCATCAAGGCCTGCGCTTTGCCTGCTGCGCCGACGGCATACAACGTGCCGGTTCTCGAGAAGGACCCGTACCATTACGAACGCAGGGCGACGACGCCCGTCGCCGTTTCCGGCGTGGAAATCGGTGGCAACAGCCCGGTGAAGGTTGGCGTGAAGGCCGATGCGATTGCACTTACAGGCGAACGCCGCAACGCGGAATTTGCCTTGCCGAGCCTTTCTGATAAGCCGGTCGTGGAATTCAAGGACGCGATGGACATCGCGGGGTTCGCCGCGAATCCGGCAAGCGTGCCCGCAGGTTCCGTGTTCTGCTATACCGGAGCCGAGATGGTCTCCGGTGTGCGCGCCCTTGCTGCCGCATTGGATGCCGCAGGTCGCCAAGACCCGATTCTGCTTTACGCCAAGATTAATGACAACGAAACCGAGACCCTTCGCGTGTCCGCCGACATCGGAAGCCTCGTGACGGACGGTCTTGGCGACGCCGTCGTGATTGACGGCTACAAGGGCGCCAAGGAAAGCGTGCTCCTTGCATTCGACATTCTGCAGGCCGCCTACTGCCGCCGCAGCAAGACGAACTTTATCAGCTGCCCGAGTTGCGGCCGTACCCTCTACGACATTCAGCAGGTTATGGGCAAGATCAAGGCCCGCTTCGGTCACCTCTCGGATATTTCCATCGGCATCATGGGCTGCATCGTGAACGGCCCGGGCGAGATGGCGGACGCCGACTTCGGCTACGTGGGCGGTGGCCCCGGCCGCATTACCTTGTTTGAAGGCAAGACGGCTGTGAAGAAGAACATCCCCGAAGAGGACGCCATCGAGGAACTCGTGAATTTGATTAAGGAAAGAGGCAGATGGCATGAATAGACGAAAGAACGGACCTTCGGTCCTACAGACTAAAGACGAAAGGGTGCTTTTTTTCCAAAGCGATTTTTCTTTCGTCTATCGTCTTTCGTCTATCGTCTAAGATTTTTAAACATTAACAAAGGACATAAAATGGCAACTATTAAGACGATGAACAACATTTCCAAGAAAGGCTTGAGCCTGTTTGGCTCGTTCTACCAGGTTTCCGACTCCGTCGAAAAACCGGATGCCATCTTGGTGCGTTCCGCCCAGGTTGATACCGACAACTTTGACGGCCTGCTGGCTGTCGCCCGCGCCGGCGCTGGCGTGAACAACATCACTATCGACAAGGCTTCCGCGAAGGGCATCTGCGTGTTCAACACTCCGGGTGCAAACGCCAACGCCGTTGCCGAGCTGGTGATGACCGTGCTCGGCATGGCCGTCCGTAACGTGGACAAGGCCGCTGCTTGGGTCAAGAACCTCGACACCACCGACCCGGACCTCGCAAAGACCGTCGAAAGCGGCAAGAAGAAGTTCGCTGGTATGGAACTCGCTGGCAAGACCCTCGGCGTGATTGGCCTCGGCAAGATCGGCGTGCTCGTCGCTAACTATGCCCGTTGGAAGAACATGCGCGTCATCGCTTACGAACCGTATCCGAACGCCGCCAACATGCACGAACTTTCCAACAAGGTCGAAATTGCCGACCTCGACACCGTGATTGCGAAGTCTGACTTCCTCACCGTGCATGTTCCGTTCATCAAGGGCGTGACCGAGAACCTCCTCAACCGCAAGAACCTCGCCGGCTTCAAGGGCAGCTACATCATGAACTTCGCCCGCGGTGGCATCGTGGAAATGGCCCCGGTCAACGAAATGCTCGCTTCCGGTTCCCTCCAGGGCTACCTCTGCGACTTCCCGGATGCCGACCTCATCAAGAACGACAAGGTGACCTGCTTCCCGCACCTCGGCGCTTCTACCGAAGAAGCCGAAGAAAACTGCGCCGTGATGGCCGTCGAAGAATTGAAGGACTACATCGAATTCGGTTGCGTTCGTAACTCGGTGAACTTCCCGGCCCTCGTTGATCACCCGCATGCCGGCGTCAAGAGCCGCGTCGTGGTCATCAACCAGGACGTCCCGAACATGATTTCCGAAATCACGAAGGTGTTCGGTGCCGAAGGCATCAACATTGCCAGCTTCTCTAACAAGAGCAACGGCAAGATCGGCTACAACCTCGTTGACGTGGAAAGCAAGGTCGATGACTCCATCATCGAGAAGCTCTCCAAGCTCGACAAGGTCATCAAGGTCCGCGTGATCCACTTCTAAGGAATCGCCTTTTAGAAAATTAGCCTCCGCATTGCGGAGGCTTTTTGTATATAAACAAAGAATCGCTATTTCTGCTTGCACATGAGCGCTTCTTTCATCGTGTATTCTTCGTGCTTTTTCTTGTTGCCTTTGCGCTTGTAGAATTCCGCGATGTTGTGAATCACGATGCAATCGGAGGGGTTTAACTTGTGGGCGCGTTCTAGATAAACTATTGCGCTGTCACTTTCTTGGAGCAGGTGCACCACGCTCATGGCGTTCAGTGCTTCTACGTTGTTGGGGAGGAACTTGAGCATTTGGCGTGCGAGCATTTCGTAGCAGGGGTCGTTCTCCTTATCGAAATGCTGCCTGGCGGCAATCGTGAATTCGCCTTCCAGGAGTTTGTCTGCGTCGGCGATTTTTTGCCCGCCTTTGAGTTCGCATTTGTCCTTTTTTGTCTTTAGCAGTTCATGGATTTTCTCAAAATACCTGGCCTGCGCCTTGCAGTTTTCCATTTCGCCGTTTAGTTGGACTTGCCCGAGCCAGATGTCGATTCGGTACGGGAACCGCTCGAGTGCGGAATCCAGGATTGCGGATGCATCCTGGAGGCTCCCGAGGGAATACTTCGAGTGTATTGTGTTGCTTGATGCCCGAATTTCTGTCTTTATCGCCTTGTTCGCCCTTGCAATCCATTCTTCGGGAGTGTCGGCGAATGCTTGCGCGAAATATAAGGCCAATAGGGTAAATAAGATTTTCTTCATGGCTCTAATTATAGTTTTTTTCTACTTTTCTTTACAAAATAGGACTATTGGAATGAAGATTCTTGTGACAGGTGCGGCGGGTTTTATCGCCTCGAAAATTATGGCGATGCTTTCGGCCCGCGGGGACGAGGTTGTCGGGCTTGACAACATCAATGACTATTACGATGTGCGCCTCAAGTACGGGCGCCTGTGGGAGAATGGTTTCCGTTCGGTGAATGGTGGTGTGCTTGCCGAAATCCCCTTCGGGCAGATGCTCGCAAGTTCGACGCTCGCGGGTGCGCGCTTCGTCCGCATGGACCTCGCCGACAAGGAATCTATCGACAAGCTCTTTGCCGCAGAAAAGTTCGACAAGGTGGTGAACCTCGCGGCACAGGCGGGCGTGCGCTACTCCATCACGAACCCGTATGCCTACATGCAGAGCAACATGGTCGGATTCCTCAACATTCTCGAGGCCTGTCGCCACAACCGGGTGAAGCATCTGCTCTATGCGTCGTCCAGTTCTGTTTATGGTCTGAACAGCAAGGTCCCGTACAGCGAAGACGACAAGGTTGACAATCCTGTTAGTTTGTATGCGGCGAGCAAGAAGAGCAACGAACTGATGGCGCATTCCTACGCGAAGCTTTACGGCATCCCGATGACGGGACTGCGCTACTTCACGGTCTATGGCCCATGGGGGAGGCCCGACATGAGCCCCATGCTCTTTGCCCGCGCCATCTCGAAGGGCGAGCCCATCAAGGTGTTCAACAACGGTGACATGATTCGCGACTTCACCTACATCGACGACATCGCCGAGGGTAGCGTGCATGCGCTCGACCACATGCCTGTCGCGGAAAAGTGCCCGAACGGCGTTCCGTACAAAGTATACAACATCGGCTGCAGCCACCCGGTAAAGCTGATGGACTTTATCGCCGAAATCGAGAACGCCTACGGCGAGCCCGCGAAGAAGGAATTTTTGCCGATGCAGCCGGGCGATGTTTACCAGACGAACGCCGACACCACGAAGCTCGAGGCGGAATGCGGTTACAAGCCGCACTGGAGCCTGCACGACGGCATCGCCGAGTTCATGAAGTGGTACAAGAGCGACAAGAACCCGTTGAGGTAGATGATGCGCGGTTCACGGGCGGTTGTTGCGGTACTGTTGCTTGTCTGTGCGCTTTTTGCGGCGGACTTGTTTGTGCTGCCTGCCGTGACGCCCGAACTCAAGGCGAAGGCTTCGGAATACTATAACAACGAGTGCAAGGGCTGCCATCGCTGGGCGCGCAAGTTTGCGGCGCCGCCCATGAAGGATAACGTCGCGCAGTATGTAGAGAATCCCGAGGCTCTGGTGCAGTACCTGATGAAGCCCGAGCCCAAGCACCCTGACCAGTGGGACCCGATGGAAATTTCGCCCATGAGCGAAGCCGACGCGAAGATGATGGCATCGTGGCTGCTGTATATTCTGGAGCACCCGGACGACCCGGGCCGACCGAAGTAGGCTAGAACGTCAATTCCCGAACAGGTCGGAATGCGTCCCGGTATCGACAAGTTCGAGGATCAAAACATTTTCCACGATCTTGTAGATTAACAACCAGTCTGCTTCTATATGCAGTTCCCTATGGCCAATCCAGTTGCCTACAAGAGGATGGTCTTTATATGACTCAGGTAAAGGCTCTCCTTTGGCTAGGATATCAACGATATCTTTTAACTTTTGGGAGTCTTTTCCTCGCTTGGTTAACCGCTTTGCAGATTTCTTGAAACGGCTTGTCGCCCGAACGGTGTACTTGTACGATGCTGTTGTCATAAGCCCAACTCGTCCCAAAGTTCCTGTGGCGTAGCGTACGTCTTGGCGTTGGGGTCGTGGGCGAGCTGCTCGCCTTCCTTGATCGCTTCGAGGAGTTCTTTGGACGGGGGCCTGGTGACGGCGAATGGGAGACCGTGATGCAGCACGGCCTGTTTCAGGAAAACGGTGAACGCCTGGGAAAGGGTCAATCCCAGGTCGTTGAAGAGTTCGGTAGCTTGAGCCTTGAGCTCTTTATCTATTCGGATATTTGTAACCACGGTACTCATACCTCTAAATATACAACAAAAAGTTTCAAATGTAAAGCGTTTGTTGTATATATGTTGTAAAAATGCACGGGTTGCCCGGTGCGGCGAATAGGAAAAAGGCTCCCTATCTACTATATAAAACGGTTTCGCGGCCAAAATAAGCCAGAAAATTTTGGTTACAGACGTTTTTTTACAAAAAACGGGCTTTTCTTGAGCCCGGTCGGTTATTCTTAATTAGATTTACGCTAAAGGGATGAGTGTGTTTAAACGACAAGGCGCATCTTTCGGAGCAACCCCGTTCAAGTGGGCGGGGCTCGTTTTTGCGGTTGCCTTCACGTTCTTTTTGGCGGACTTTTTGTTCGGCCAGAAGGCGACTCCCGTGCGCGTGGGCGCCGATACGAGCGGTCCGAATTCGATTGCTTTTCTGCACGAACTCCATGGCGAGAACATCGGGCTCGATTGCAGCCTCTGCCATACGGGTGCTGCGTCCGGGGCGCGTGCGTACATGCCCGCGAAGTCGGATTGCATGGATTGCCACCGCCTGCCGCTCACCGAAAATCCCGGAATCGAGAAGCTGGATTCGGCGCTGGCCGCCGCTCCGGCATACCCCTGGAAGCACGAGTCCGCTTTGCCGGAGCACGTGGTGTTCCACCACGGGGTACACGCGGCCGCCGGGGTGGAGTGCGCGGACTGTCACCGCAATTTCGCGGGCGGTTCCGGCGCGAAAGCAAAATCTGGCGCGCTCCTTTCCACGGGCGCGACCGGAGCCCAGCCCGGCGCGAAGGCCGACGTGTACGGCGGCGAGAATTTCAGCATGCAGATGTGTCTCGCCTGCCACAGGGGCGAAACGTTCAAACAGAAGAATTTCAGGCGGTCGGCCACGTACTGCGCCGCATGTCACAGGTAGTTTATGGATAGGCGCGAGTTCTTGAAAATCCTTTCGGCGACGGTGGCGGGTTTTGCCCTGTTCGGGTGCCGCGACGGCTTGCTCGGCGATATGCCGGTCAAGGGCGCGCGCCTCAAGCTCGCAGACTTCGAGAACGAGGTGAAACTCGCCCTCTCGAAAATGAAGCCCGGTATGGAACTCGTGCGCGTGCCGATGCCCGCAGCGCTCAAGACTCCCGGTGCCTCGCAGGAGAACCGTTTTGGCATGGCTATCGACCTGGATGCCTGCGATGCCTGCGGCAAGTGCGTGCTTGCCTGCATCCAGGAGAACAACATCCCGCTTAGTGCTCCCGAGCGTGCGAACCACGGGCAGTTCATGCACTGGATAGAAATGTGCGGCGGTGCGCCCGCGATGTGTTTCCACTGCGGGGATGCCCCCTGCGAGAAGGTCTGCCCGACGGGGGCCGCGAACCACACTCCCGATGGCATTTCTGCGATGATGTACAAGCGCTGCACCGGGAGCCGCTTCTGCGGGGCGAACTGCCCCGTGCATGCCCGCAAGTTCAATTTCGATGACCCTGTGGCTTCGGGCCGTTCGCTCAGGTTTAACGCTGGCGTTCCCGTGCGCGAGAAGGGCGTGATGGAAAAATGCTCGCTGTGCCTGCAGCGCCTGCAGGATGCGCGCCACGACTTCAAGGCGCTCCATCCGGGAGAAAGTTTCCGCGGGCGCGGCGTGACCACCGCCTGTGCCGCCGCCTGCCCCAAGAACGCGATTATATTCGGCAACTGGCTCGACGAAGGTTCCCCGCTGGTAAGGGCGGCGAAGGACCGCGTGCTGTATGCCCCGAAGGCTATTGCAGCGCTTGACCCGTCTATCGTCTATATGAGGGGGCATCGTTGATTTTCCGCATCCTCCTATATGCGGGGCTTGCGCTCCTGTTGCCCGGCCTTGCCGCGCTGGGGTATTCCCTCTGGGAAGGCCCTGCCGTGTGGTCGCTGGACGCGCATACCTTCTGGGGGACTCCCGTAAGCCTGTTCGTTTTCTGGATAGGCATCGCCCATGCGGGTACGCTCATTTCTGCGATTCTCCTTGCGCTCGGCGTGCCGCTCGATCGTCGCACCTCGATGCTTGCCGAACTCACGACCCTCTGCGCGCTCGTGGTCGCCGCGATATACCCGCTCATGCATCTCGGTGTGGTGGAAAACTTCTATATGGTCATCCCGTTCCTGGATGCGCGCGGCAACTTCGCGAATGTGGGCTCCCCGCTGGTGTGGGACTTCTGCTGCATCGCCATCTATGCGGTGCTCTCGCTCGTGTTTTTTGCGATACACCTGTTTGCGGATAGGTCGCAGGCGCTGGAAGATGTGCGTCGCCCGATGGCATGGCTACTCTTCCCGCTGGTGCTCTGGGTGCACACGATTGTGAGTCTCGATTTTGCGGTGACGTTCGTGCCCGAGTGGCGCGGGGCGTTTTTCCCGCTGTACTTTATCGCGGGCGCCATCTATTCGGGCCTTGCGATGGTGAACGTGCTGCTTGTTGCGGAAGGCTGCCGCGTGCGCCTGCTCGAAAAGCTCATGATGGTCGGCTCCTTCGTGATGCTCGTATTCTGGGCTTGGAACTTCGCGTTGAAGGGGGACTGGAACTTCTCGGTGTTCGCGTTCGGTGCGCTGTTGCCGCAGCTCTGGTGGGTGTCTGCCGTGCGCGTGAGCCCGTTCGGGCGGCTTGCGGTTTCGCTCTCGGTGCTGCTCGGGCTTTGGCTGGAACGCTTCTACCTGGTAATGCCCGCCGAACCGCGCGGCTTTGGGTATGTCGATGCGGGCCTTGTTGCTTTTTCCATCGGGTTGTTTACAACGTTGCTTGTGATTTTGCGTGTAAAGTTGCGTAAGCCCATCGAGGGCGGGGAACTTCTTTTCGGCGAGCTGGAAGAGGCTTCTGCGCCGGTTGTGGAACCCCATACGGAACCGCTCACGAGCCGCGAGTTTATCGTGTTGCGCTTCCCGTTGTTGCTGGGCGTGCTCGTGGCGCTTGTCTACACGCTCTGGGCGGTGTCGCAGCCCGTGTTCGATACGGTGGCGGTCGCTATCCCGAACGTTGCCCCGCTATTCTACCCGATTGTGGCGCTGGTGGCCGCTATTGCCCTATGCATTCGCCCGGTATGGCAGGCGGTTTCGGCGCACAATGCAGATGGATGCGGTTCCCGTTACCTGAAAATCGCCTTTGCTATATGTATACTTATGTTTGCATTTTTTGCGGGAGTGTTTTATGCGGGCGGTTCATCTGCGCCCTCGAAATTCACGAGCTATGTTGACACCCCGAAAAATGCCATCGCGCCGGATGGCCCGAAAATAGCGGGCGCATTTGATACGCTGCGGACGCGCGCGGTATGGAACGCGCGTTGCAGCGGATGTCACGGGACGGACGGCAAGTTCAACGCGAAGTTTGTCCGCGAGTTCTACCCGGTTCCGCAAAAGTTGACTGCGGCTCGTCTCGATTCCCTCGGGGAGGATTCCCTGGTACACGTGATTATGTACGGGCGCACGAACATGAACCCGTATGCTGACCGCATAACCGAAGCGGATGCCCGCGCCCTCGTGCGATACATGCGCTCGCTTGCCCCGGCGGACGTCCCTGCACCCGAGATAAACGAAACTGCACCTGAGATAAACGACTCGGCGCCCGAGATAAACGAAACAGCACCCGAGATAAACGATTCGACGCACGAGATAAACGACTCGGCGCCCGAGATAAACGATTCGACGCACGAGATAAACAACGTATCGGAGGTGGCTCGATGATTCCCTTGATGAACGCTGTCGCCTGCCTCCTCGCGCTCGCCATGGCCCAGTTCTTCTGGCGCCGCCCCATCCGCCTGTTCAAGGAGGCGTTCTTCTTGCTTGCCGCCGTAGTCGTGTTCTGCGTCTACGCCTACTTCTCGGGCGACATGAACGACCCTGCGATGGAATCTTACCCCTTCCGCATGTTCGCGCTGGCCCTGTGCTTCTCTACAACGGCCCTGCCCGTCAAGCGCCGCCGTTACCTGCTCATGGCTCAGGTCATGTGGTTCTGGGTCGAGTTCTTCGGCTCCGTGTCGCTCTTCTACCACGGCTTCGACATGCCGTGGACGCGCCTCTTGGCAATCGCCGTCTCCGTGTTTGGCTCCACGTTCCTCTCGCGCATCTCGCAGGGCATGGAATTCGCCCTGATGGCCTACTGGATTGCTGTTTGGGTGTTCTTCTAGTTAGTTTTGTAACAAAAACTTTACAAACAAGAACCGATAGCCTCCTGTCAAAGAGCCGATAGCCTCTCGTCAAAGGCCGTACCCCCTTTATTGGACCATGCAGGAGTTTAATAAGAGGGTAGCATAAGCTACTATATTCATTGCGCAACCCCCAAAAGGTAAAACAATGGCAAAAATCAACTATAGCTCCGAGACAAGGGAACAGGTCATCAAGCTGGTCCTGAAAGGCGAAAAGTCAGCAAACCAAATAGCCAAGGAACTCGGAATCGGGCCCAATACAGTCGGTCGGTGGGTAAACGAGTACCGCAAGGAACACAACCTGCCGAGCTACCGCGAGGAACGGCGAATCCGCAAGGTGTCCGTCGAGGAACTCGCCGCCAAGAACAGGGAACTGGAAAAACTCCTGAAGAAGCGTGAAAAGGAGCTTGCGGACGAGAAGGAGACGGTAGAGATCCTAAAAAAATCCCTGCACATCTTTATGCGACCACACGACTGAAATGCGAGGCGATACACGTGAACCGCAAGAAATACTCAGTCAGGAAGATGTGCAGAGCCCTAGGAATACCGCAGTGTTCCTACTACCAGTGGTCGCGCCAGCAGGAAAAACGTGCCGAGAAGAAGGCCCGCGAAGAACGGCTTGTCCAGAAGGTCCGCGACACCTTCGAAGAAAACCACCGCGTGTACGGTTGCCCGAAGATGCTGGCGGCACTCCAAGACAAGGGTGTCGAGGTAAAGGTGTGGAAACTGCGCCGCATCATGCGCGAGAACGGGCTCTATCCAGTCACACTCAGGAAGTGGAAACCCTACCGCAAGGGCAAATGCGACGCCATGTACAGCGAGAACCTGGTGCAGCGTAAGTTCGATCCCGACAGCCTGAACGCCGTCTGGGCCGGCGACATCACCTACGTCAAGACTACGCTTGGCTGGGTGTACCTTGCCGTGGTGTTGGACCTGTGTAACAAGGAGGCGGTGGGCTACGCCGTAAGCAAGAACATCGACACGGAACTTGTCAAGCGCGCGTTGTCCAATGCCATCATGCAACGCGGCCATCACGACGGGCTCATCTTCCATTCCGACCGCGGCGTGCAGTACAGTAGCATGGGTTACCGCACGATGCTCTCGGAGAACGGGATAACGCCCTCGATGAGCGCACCGGGCTGCCCCTACGACAACGCCTGCATGGAAAGCTTCTTCGCAAGCTTCAAGAAGGAGATGGCCTACAGGCGTGACTTCAAGGACATCGAAGACGTGCGGGAGGCCGCTTTCAGGTATATCGAGCTGTTCTACAACCGGAAACGGCTCCATAGTTCGCTGGGATACATGACTCCGGTTGAATATAGGCTGTCAAAACAGGCTGCCTAGACCACAAGGGTATACCACTTAACAAGAAAAAAGGATATATTTAACTTAACCGGTAATGAATATGGTTGTTCATGAACCCACTATTAAAAAAACTACAAATCCAATCTCAAGGCGACGGCCCTTTGGGATGGCGATGCCGTTGGAAATGATACTTATGGTTTCTCTGCACTTCCTACCGGCTATAGATACGTATCGGGTGAATATACTGGTTTCTCTCAAGTAGGCGTTTTTACCGATTTCTGGAGTTCCTCTGTTTACGATTCTGAAAATGCATACACTCTTTTTCTCGGCCCTGAAGATCGGTCCTATATTTATCCCAGTAATAATGTAAAAGAGGGAAGGTCTGTTCGTTGCATCAAGGGTGAATCGTTGATTTCTAGCAGTAGCAGCGAGGCGGAATCAAGCAGTTCGTTCTATAAGCCTTCGTGGGAATTCTTGAATCCCGATCTTGAAGCTCTGTATGATACAATTATTGATGACCGTGATGGTCAGGTGTATAAGACAATTGCAATTGGTAAACAGGTCTGGATGGCCGAAAACCTTAATTATCGTTATCAGGCGGGTACGGCAGAATTAGATTCATCAAGTTTCTGCTACATGAATGATCCGGATAGCTGTGCCAAGTATGGAAGAGCGTATCTATGGAGCGCTGCAATGGATTCGTCGGGTGTTTTTCCGACAACAACCGAGACTGGCTGCGGCTATTATGACACGTGTTCAATTGTTGTTCCGTTCCAAGGTATCTGTCCAGATGGCTGGCGTCTGCCGAGTAAGAATGACTGGGAAAGATTGTTCAACTATATGGGCGAAGATGAATACTTTGGTCTATCGATGAAATCAAAAACGGGATGGACTATGTTGGAGGATATGGACCATGCAGGAGTTTAATAAGAGGGTAGCATAAGCTACTATATTCATTGCGCAACCCCCAAAAGGTAAAACAATGGCAAAAATCAACTATAGCTCCGAGACAAGGGAACAGGTCATCAAGCTGGTCCTGAAAGGCGAAAAGTCAGCAAACCAAATAGCCAAGGAACTCGGAATCGGGCCCAATACAGTCGGTCGGTGGGTAAACGAGTACCGCAAGGAACACAACCTGCCGAGCTACCGCGAGGAACGGCGAATCCGCAAGGTGTCCGTCGAGGAACTCGCCGCCAAGAACAGGGAACTGGAAAAACTCCTGAAGAAGCGTGAAAAGGAGCTTGCGGACGAGAAGGAGACGGTAGAGATCCTAAAAAAATCCCTGCACATCTTTATGCGACCACACGACTGAAATGCGAGGCGATACACGTGAACCGCAAGAAATACTCAGTCAGGAAGATGTGCAGAGCCCTAGGAATACCGCAGTGTTCCTACTACCAGTGGTCGCGCCAGCAGGAAAAACGTGCCGAGAAGAAGGCCCGCGAAGAACGGCTTGTCCAGAAGGTCCGCGACACCTTCGAAGAAAACCACCGCGTGTACGGTTGCCCGAAGATGCAGGCGGCACTCCATGACAAGGGTGACGAGGTAAAGGTGTGGAAACTGCGCCGCATCATGCGCGAGAACGGTCTCTATCCGGTCACGCTCAAGAAATGGAAACCCTACCGCAAGGGCAAATGTGACTCCATGTACAGCGAGAACCTGGTGCAGCGGAAGTTCGATCCCGACAGTCTGAACGCCGTCTGGGCCGGCGACATCACCTACGTCAAGACTACGCTTGGCTGGGTGTACCTTGCCGTGGTACTTGACCTATGCAACAAGGAGGCGGTGGGTTATGCCGTGAGCAAGAACATCGACACGGAACTTGTCAAGCGCGCGTTGTCCAATGCCATCATGCAACGCGGCCATCACGACGGACTAATCTTCCATTCCGACCGTGGCGTGCAGTACAGCAGCATGGGCTACCGCACGATGCTCTCGGAGAATGGGATAACGCCCTCGATGAGCGCCCCGGGCTGCCCCTACGACAACGCCTGCATGGAAAGCTTCTTCGCAAGCTTCAAGAAGGAGATGGCCTACAGGCGAGACTTCAAGGACATCGAAGACGTGCGGGAGGCCGTTTTCAGGTACATCGAGCTGTTCTACAACCGGAAACGGCTCCATAGTTCGCTCGGTTACATGACACCGGTGGAATATAGGCTGTCAAAACAGGCTGCCTAGACCACAAGGGTATACCACTTAACAAGAAAAAAGGATATATTTTAACTTAACCGGTAATGAATATGGTTGTTCATGAACCCACTATTAAAAAAACTACAAATCCAATAATTACAATAAATATAATGGAACTGATGATTACGGCTTTTCAGCAAATCCGACTGCATACAGGTCAAAGAGTGGTACTTATGGTATAGATGCCGATGCCAATTTCTGGAGTTCTAATCAAGATGATTATATTGTTTGGTTACGCGGTGGTGAAAACAGGGTGACTGTTTCTGATAATGGCGGATCCAAGGGTGTTGCGATGTCGGTACGTTGTGTAAAGGATCTTGTTGAAGAACCTCTGTCAGGAACCTTTACGGATACTCGCGATAGCCATGAATACAAATTTGTCAAGATTGGTAACCAAACATGGATGGCTGAGAATCTCAACTATCAAACAGACAACAGCCGCTGCTATGATGCCGATCCTGATAACTGTACCTTGTATGGACAGCTGTACACATGGGCTGATGCAGTAGGTAAGGCAGAAACAGAGTGTGGTTATGACTACAGTTGTGTTTTCGATACGCTGATTCAAGGTGTTTGTCCGGATGGTTGGCACATGCCTAGCCGGAATGAATTTGCTGTTTTGGAAGAGGATGTTGGAGGCTACGGTGGAAAGATACTCAAGTCAACCAGCGGATGGCATCCCTGGGATAGTAATGGGGAGATTTATGGCAATGGCGTTGATGCCGTTGGTTTTAATGGTATTCCTACGGGAGTTTGGACTCGTGGTGAATATGGTCAGTCTAGGGATTTTGCTTATGTTGCGGTATACTGGTCAGCGACGCAATCAAATGCCTACAATGCTCATTATATGTTATTACGTGATAGATCGCATTCTATAGAACGAATGTCTGAGTATAAGGATAATTATTACAGCGTCCGCTGTGTCAAAAACGAATAATGAATAACCGGCCTCTTGGGCCGGTTTTTGCGTATGGGCATTGTTGCCGTTACTTGATAACTTCAACCGTCAGTTTGTTGAAGGCGATTTTTCCGCCTTCCCGCAGTTCCAGGGCTGCACGGAAGGTGGTTTCGTTCTTCTTGAACGGCTCCAGCACGGGTGTGGCCTTGTCTTTTAGCAGTTTTTCGACTTCCTCGTCGCTGAATTTGCGCTGGTAGAACACCTGGGGGATGCCGTAGTTGCATTGCGGGCACACGTAGGCGCCGTCCTGGTTTGCACCCTGCGGGCCGCTTTGCTGGGAAGTGCTGCCGCGGAAGCGCAGACTGTCACCGCAGACGGGGCAGGGGAGGTCTCGATGTTGGAATTCGAATACGGCGCGGCCCTTGTCGGCGCCTTCGCCCCACTTGAGGGCGGCCGCGAATTCGGATCCCTTCTTGCTCTTGAATCCTTGAATGAGCGGCGTGTGCCCGCTCCCGAACAGTGCCGCGATTTCCTTTGCGGTAAGCACGTGCCCCGCGATGGTCTTGAAAAGCGTGAAGTTGCAGTCGTTTGTCATCCCCGGCTCTTTTCCATTTGTCATCCCCGGCTCCGACCGGGGATCTTTGGATTGCGCACTCCCCGTGCAGAATATCGCGTTCTTGTTCTCTTCGAGCGGGCTTCCGCACAGCGGGCACTTGTAATCCGTCTTTTGCCCGTGGAACTTGCCGTCGCTTTCGAAGGCGAAATTGATATTGAAGTCCTTGTCGAGCGTGAGCTTGGCCGAGAATTCGGAGCCTTTCTTGCTCTTGAAACCGGAAAGCGGGCCGACGGTTTCGCCGGCGAGGAGCGCCTTGACTTCGGAATGGGCGAGCATCTTGCCTGCCACGGTGTGCCCGAACCTGAAGCCGCATTCTGCATTGGGGCACACGTAGCCCCACGGGGCTACATCGAGCGCGCCGCCGCACTTGGGGCAGTTCAGCTTTTCGGTCGCGGCCTCGCGCTCGAACTGGCAGGCATAGCGGGCATGCAAGTCTGCAAAAAGCTGCTTCACGTATTCCACGATGCCGTCGCGGAATTCGACCGGCGAAAGGGTGCCCTTCTCGACCTGGGAGAGCTTGTACTCCCATTCGCCCGTCATCTCGGGCGATTTCACCTTCTCGTCCATGAGCGCGATGACTTCGCGGCCTCGGGCGGTACTCACCAGGTAATTTTTCTGCGCCTCGATGAACCCGCGCTTCTTGAGCGTTTCGATGATGCCCGCCTGCGTGGCCGGCGTTCCGAGCCCGCGGTCCTTCATGGCCTCGGCGAGTTCCTCGTTCTCGATTTGCTTGCCCGCCGTCTTCATCGCGGCAAGGAGTGTGGCTTCGGTGTAATACTTGGGCTTGCTTTTCTTCTTTTTCTGTAGTTCCACGCTGTCGAAGGGGGAGGTGTCGCCCACGTTCCATTCCGGGAACGCTTCGACCAGGTTCGTGATTTCGTCGCTGTCGCCCTTGCCCTCGGCGCCTCCGTCTGCTTTTCCGGTCTCCGTGCCGACATCGCCCTTCTTTCCTTTCGTCTTTCGTCTCTCGTCTTTCGTCTCTTTTACTAGCGCACGGAATCCCAAATCCTCGTTCCGCTTCAGCTTCAGCCGGAACAGGTCTGGATTTTTTGATTTCGGGTCTGGATCCTTCGACTCCGCTGACGCTTCGCTCAGGATGACCTCCATCTCGCTCCATACGTACGGCTTCAGCCATGCCTGCACAAAGCGTTCCTTCGCCAAGTCGTAAATCTTCTGCTCCATTTCGGGTAGCCCGTTCGGTGTTTCGCCGGTCGGGATAATGGCGAAGTGGTCGGTGACCTTGCTCGAGTTGATGAACACGAAATTCTCGCTTTCGTTGCGCATTACGCCCTTCTGTTCGGGGCTTGCGAGCCTCTGGGCGAGTGCGTATGCCTCCTGCTTCATGGTGTCGGGCAGGTACTGCGAGTCGGTACGCGGGTAGGTGAGCAGCTTCTTTTCGTAGAGGTTCTGCGCGCAGTCCAAGACTTGCTGGGCGCTGAACTTGAAACGCTTGTTGCCTTCTTTCTGCAGTTCCGTCAAGTCGAAGGGCTTTTGCGGGAACTGCTTCTTTTGCTGGGTGTCGATTTTCGCGATGGTCGCCGGTGCGGGCGGCTTGCAGCGCTCCACGACCGCGTTCGCTTCCGCTTCCTTCTCGAAAACCGCGACTTTTAAACCTTCGGACTTTTTGTCAGATTCCTTTGCAGAAGCATCTCTTTCGTCTTTCGCCTTTCGTCTATCGTCTAATACGTATTGCGCCTGGTACCCTTTCCATGTGCCGACGACGCTGTAGTAGTACAGTTCCTTGAATTGCTCGACGATGGTATCGCGTTCCACGACCAGGTTCAAGGTCGGCGTCTGCACGCGGCCCACCGAAATCATTTTCCCGCGCCCGGCGGTGAGCGTGTAGGCGCGCGTCGCGTTGAGCCCTACCATCCAGTCGGCACGTTGCCTAAGGCGGGCGGCGTAGCTCAGGTTTACGCGCTGCGTGGCGTCTTCCAGGTTCTTCCACGCCTTGTCCAAATCCTTCGCCACGTAGCTGTTCACCCACAGGCGCTTGATGGTCTTCTGCTTGAAAGCGGGCGTAAAATCGAGCACCAAATCGAAAATCAGGTTTCCTTCGCGGCCGGCATCCGCGCCGTTCACGAGCACGTCGGCCTGTTCCATCATCTGGCGCACCACCGCGAGCTGTTTTCGGGTGCTCTCGATTTCCATCAGGCGGAACTTTTCGGGCAACAGCGGCAGGTTCGAAAGCCGCCAGCCTCCCTCGTAACCGGGGTAGGCGTCGAGCGGCGCGAGCGTAATTAGGTGGCCCACGCACCAGGTGATGCAGTGGTTCTTGCCGATAAGGCATCCGTCGCCCTGCGTGAACTTCTCTCCCTCGATCCGCTCGAGCATCGGGCGGTAGTGCTGGTTTGCAACAGAGGGCTTTTCGGCGACGAGAAGAATCATGGTTGCCGAAAAGATATAAAATTGATGTGCGTTTAGGCCTGCTGTTTCCAGTGTTTTAGTTGCGAAAGGTGCGAGTCGAAGAACTTGCGTCTTTCTGCTTCCGGCATGTTTTCTGGGTTAGGCATGTGCGAAAGCAAAAAGTCCAGCAGTGTATTTTTGTCGGCGTAGGCGAACTTGCCGTCGGCATAGCACCACTTGCAGTAATCCTCGTTGAAGTTGCCGTCGATTTCGCGGCTGATCATCGCGTCGTCGCCGAGGGGCATGCCGCAACACTGGCAAAAGAGCTGACGCGGCGCGCCGAGCAGCGTATTGATGGAAACGTTGAATTCGCGAGAAAGCACCTTGAGCATTTCGGTGTTCGGCTGAGTCTCGCCGGTTTCCCAGCGGCTAACGGCCTGCCTGGTCACGTGAATGCGTTCAGCCATCTGGTCTTGCGTGAGGTTGTGCTTTTCGCGGATGTTCTTCAAAATTTCTTGGGTCGTCATGAAATCTCCTTTGTTCGATTACAGAGTCAAATATACCTACGGCCTGGCGCAAATGCAAGAAACAGGCTGTTGCGTTGTGTAAAAGATAAACTAGTCTTTTGGTGGAACTTGTCTCGGCATCTTCAGGTTCAGGGGGCGGTAAAGCTCGTCGTATATCTGTTGGAGCTGTTTCGGCTCGAAATCGTAAAGGCGGAAAGTTCCAATGACGCTTCTTGCGGTATCGAGGTTGCCGAGATTCCTCCCGACCTGGATATGCTTGAAACCGACGGTCTTGAATGCGCGCATAAGGGGGAGAAGTTCGCGTAGAATTCGCTTGTTGTTGCCGCTTTCCAGTATCAGGACAATCCAGTCGCTATCGGGAAAATCGTTGAACCGTCTACGCGCCATGGCCAGGTCCTTGGCGATTAAATTGAACGGGGACAACGGCTCGATTTCTGCGTGTGGAAAGTCCCGGTTGCGGATAGTTTCCAGTGAATTCGGAGCTCGCTCTCCCGAAAATCCGTCGCCGGTCATTGCGATGAACGCTCCGGTGGAATCGGTGATGTAGGCTTTGCTGGAATCGGAATGTAGCGCCCATATCTTTTTACCGGGGTCGTCTTCCGCTTCCTTCTGGATGGCGACGTATAGGACTTCCGGTTTTCTCTTTTGATAATCTTCTGATGAGGGATTGATGAGTTCCGTCAAAACGGTGTAATAGGTGTTCGGCATGAACCCGCGCCGTGCTCCAATCACGAAATAGCTGTCGGTGACGGCGACGGCCAAATTCAGTAGGGAAGGATCGTCTGCTTCAAAAGGAACAGGGAAATCCTCGAACATGCCGTCGGCGCTAGCGTTCGGTTGTTCTTTTGGTGTCGAGCACGCTCCCGCAAGAATGCTTATGATTGCGAAAAGAAAAAATTTTTTCATACTACTTATTCAAAGGTAATAAAAAGGAAAATTGACGCAACATTTTTGACATGCGGCGGGGAACACCGCGAGAACAAATTTTCGTGTAAATTCACTTTTTACAACCGCTTTGCCAAAAAAAATGCTAAAATTATATTTGTAAGCGTGAGGACCTCGGGTCAAGCGCTTACGAAATTAGCCCCTGTCACCCCGGCAGGGGCTTTTTCTATACATTCCGGCGTTGTTCCTGCGTCTTTTTACACCTGTAAACGTTTTTCCGCACAAAAACTCCCCGAGTCAGGCCTTAAAAGTCTATTTTTTAGAAAACCGCGCAAATGCGCAAAGGGATTGAAAATGATCGACGTGAAGGGCAAGTGGACCTTGATTACCGGCGGCTGCCGTGGGGTAGGCCGTCTCACCGCCATCGAAATGGCGAAACTCGGTGCAAACATCATCTTGCAGGGCCGCGACAAGGCGCATGCCGAACCCGTGATGGAAGAACTCAAGAAGTACGGCGTCGAAGTGCGTGCCGTGGGCTGCAACCTCGAAAACGAAGCCGAAATCGATGCCGCCCTCGCAGAAATCGACAGCTGGGGCGTGCAGGTGGACCTCGTGTTCAACAACGCGGGCCTCATGAGCCACTACTTCACCGACTACCTGACCAACACGATGGACGATTTCCACCACGCGATGGCCGTGAACTTCTTCGCCCCGATCAAGATTGCCTACCACTTCTTGCCGGGCATGATCCAGCGCGGTTTTGGCCGCATGCAGCTCACCACGAGCGGTATCGCGAACGAGCCGGAACTCATGGGCTACGCCTGCGCGAAGGCCGCCCTCACCAAGTTCGTGAAGGATTTCGCCTGCAAGCTCAACGGCACCGACGTGATGATGAACGTGATGGACCCGGGTTGGCTCCGCACGGACCTTGGCGGCCCGAACGCCCCCAACGCTCCCGAAAGCGTTATCCCGGGCTCGATGGTCTCCGTGATGCTCGACGACAAGAAGAGCGGCCGCTGGTTCAGCGCCCAGGAATTTACCGGCATGACCCTCGCCGACGCCGTCGAGAAGGGCAAGTCGGTAGAAGCCTAGTTGCTCAGGCCTTCCGAAGCAGTCTTGAAAGAAGGGGGTGCAGAATTGCATTCCCTTTTTCGCATAGTATCCCGAGCCCTTTCCAGAACAGGTCAACAAGCGTACCTGCAACAAACGAAAGCGCAATCAGCAAAATAAGCGAGAGAATCGCATACCTCGGGGTCGTGACCATTTTGGACATAATCCCGAAATAGTAACAGAAGAACGTGTGGATGAGCCACATATTGGTGCTCTGCTTGCCGAGCTGCACAAGCCCGCTACGGAGCACCCGGACCCGGTTTACGATGTCGATGGTCGCTACCGTCAACGCGGGGATAAAGAAAATATCGAACTTGTCGCCAATTTCGCTCTGACGCAGGAATATCACCGCCATCCATATGCCGATGTCTGCAATGGGGTTCAACAGGCCGTTCTTTTTCATGGAATCGTTCAGGCGGTCGAGAATCCCGTTCCTTGCGACGATTGCTCCCATCCAGAAGCAGGCGGCGTAGGGAGCCGTCTGGCAGAAGAACTTGATGTAGAGCATGTTCCTGCCGAGCACGCCCAGCGTCTCGTTCTTGATGACGCCCGGGAAAATGTTCGTCATGAGGATGGTGACGACGATGGCGAGGAATATGTTCACCCGCATGGAGAACTTGTCGATGATGGCGCGGATGAGGGGGAAGGTCATGAGCGCGAAGGCGTAGCTGATGAGGAACCACCATTCCCTGTTGTAGGTCGAGGTGAACCCGAGGAAGTTCGAGACGAGTTCCTTCAGCGTAAAATTGGAGAACCTCGTGTAGATAAAGGCATCTTGGCAGTAGGCCGCCTGTGTGGAGAAGAAGATGAACCCGATGGGGATGAAAATCAGAAAAACCTTCCAGTACGCGAAGTAGAGTTTCTTGAGTTTCCCAACCAGGTCGAACTTTTTGCCGAATTGGCTCAGGTAGGTGCCGTACCCGCCGAAAAAGAAGAACATCGGTACGCAAATCTTGCCGAAGAACCCGAAGTAGATGGTGGAGGGGATCCCGAAAATCGTGAACAGGTATTCGAGGGGCTCGCCCGCCGTGCGGGTACCGAAACACCACAGGTGGTGCATCAGCATGAGCGTGATGGCGACGGCCTTCATTATGCGGGTGTCGTCAACGGTCAGGAACTTGTCGGTCTGGATGGGTTCGTTTGTCATAGGGTAAAAACGCGCGATTGTCCGATATTTTTATGCAATAATAGGAATTATGGCGCACTTTGACATATGCTTGATCCCAAATGGCACATATTGACTATATTTCGGTACATGAACAACAACTCTTCTCGTACAAAACTTCGCGATGAAGTTTATACCCAAATGATGGTGGCGCAGGCCCGTCTAAGTAAAGACCAGAATACGCAGATGGGTGCGGTACTCGTGAGTGCCGACGGTCGCGTGATTAGTACCGGCTACAACGGTGCCCCGGCGGGTTTTGACGACGAAACCGTCCCGTACACCCGCGAAAAGCAGAAACTCGCTTACGATTTGCTCGACGCCGATACGGGTGAACTCCTGAGCCACCACGAGTTCGAGGCGAACAAGTACCCCTTCATGGTGCATGCCGAAATCAACGCGCTCCACTATGCACGTGGCAAGGTGCCTGCGGGTTCCAAGCTTTACGTGATCGGGTTCCCGTGCGAACGCTGCGCCCTGGACGTAAGCCTTTCGGGTGTTTCTGAGGTGTTCGTGACCAAGGACGATTACGACACGAAATCGACCCTCAACAACAGCCGCGATACCGCCTACTACATGTTCGCGCAGGCGCATATCGTGGTGACGCTTTGCGGCAAGCGCATCCGCCCGGTGGTCTCGAAACCCGCGAAGTAGCACCTGGCGAAGGTTTGTCTATGCGCCTGTTCAAGAGTCGTTGCGCCTGGCTTTTGTTTGCGAGCGTCCTGGCTGCGTGCAATCTGCTTGCATGTAGCGACTCTGCGAGCGTATTGGACAATCCCGATGCCTCCACGGTTCCGCAATCATCTTCGGCGAAATCTTCTTCATCGGCCCTGGGGCGATTTGACCCCTATTACGGCGCGGATTCCGCTTCGGGCGAGCCTGTCGATACCGCGGGCATTGTCGCCCTAGAACTGGGGCTTTGTTCTGCCGACCGCAAAAACGAAATCGGGCGCACTACATTTTGCGGTTCGACATGCTATGTGATTTGCGATTCTTCGCAGTGGCGTTATGCCACGATGGACGAACGCGATGTAGACGGGTTCCCCGAGGATGCCCCCGAAGGTTCCATACGCAAAGGAAACCTGCTGAGCCTTGACCGTGTCTACGTTTTCGAGGATGGCAGGTGGCGCCCGCTGACATTCGTGGAAAAAAAACTCGGCTATTGCGATAGCTCTATTTACGACAAGATAGATAGCGTTCGCGGGTCGTACTACTACTGTATGGCGCCTGATGGCGACGGGCGCGCGGAGTGGGCCGAAATTCCCGCTGTGCAGGCGGACTACCTCCTGTTGCCGGATAGCGCCGAAGAGGATGACCTTTCTTACGGCTCGCGCTCGGGCAGGTATTTCCTGTACAGGCTGGGCAAATGGCACATGGCGGTCATCGAGGATGTTGTCGGGTATTGCTACGACAGGCGCGAGGGGCTGGTCGCCAAGTTCGCAAGCGGTTACGTTGTCTGCAGGTCCGATATCTGGATGCCCGCCCTCCGTGAAGATATCCTGGGCCCTTGCAATGCGGAGAGCGAAGGGAACGTGAGGCGCGTGCGTGCCTTCGAGTTTGCGTGCGAATCGGGAAGCTGGATTCCGGTCAATCTCCATTCGCATGAGGTGGATTCCGCGTTCTACTGGGATGCCTCCGTCGACGACCTGGGGCGAGTGCGGCTTGATTCCGCGACTGCAACCGCGGGATATTTCTATGAATACACGGACCTTGCCTTTAGCGGGAATTCTTCCGTCGAGTACCCGTCGAGCGTGAATACGATGGGATCCGCGTTGCGGCTTGCCCCGCTTGTAGCGGAATATGGCGCGATTCCCTTGGAGGTCAAGATGGGGGATTGCTACTCCAGGCCTTATGCCGGGCTCGGATTCAACCTCTGGAATTCCAGGGTGTGGAGCGATTCTTCGGAGGGTGTGGACATCCGCCGATGGGAGGGCTTGTGTATTGCCTACGAGTCCGAGGCGCCGCTGACGCTTGCGATTGCGCCCGAGGGAGGCTTTGTGCTCGAGGGGGGCAATTTCCACAAGGTGCGGCTGGAAGCGCGGAAACAGGCGGGCATGATAAATATCCCGTTCGAGAATTTTGTGCAGGACTCCGGCTATGGCTACCCGGAAAGCCTTGAAACCGTACTTTCTTCTGCGGCGTCGATTCTTTTCTATGTAGAGGGCGAACCCGAAAAGAAATACGGGTTTGCGGTCCACGCGATTGGAAGCCTTCATGAGTGCGCCCGCTGGTCTGAACCCGGGAAAAAATAGCGGGCCTGTTGGGATTCTAGAAAAAAAACTGCTTTTTTGTGCATTATTTCTTTAAATGACACATTTTGTCGCTTGTATTTGTTATATTAGTGCACATGGTAGCACTAAACAAATCGAAGGCAAAAAAAGAAGTTGAGTTCCTCTGCACGGAATGCGGCAACACCACGCCCAAGTGGGTGGGCAAGTGCCCGTTCTGCGGGGCGTGGAACACGCTCAAGGAACATGCGGTAGAACCTGCAATAGAGGGGCCACGTGCATCCCGCGGGCTCGGAGGGCCGGTCCACCAGGTTGTGACGCTCAAGGATGTCGCGACCGAAGACACGCGGCGGCTGAGCACCGCCAATACCGAATTTGACCGCGTGCTGGGTGGCGGGCTTGCACCAGGTTCCCTGGTGCTCATCGGTGGCGACCCCGGTATCGGCAAGTCCACGCTGGTTCTTACGACTCTCGCCACGATGACAGCCGCCGGCGTCAAGTGCCTGTATGTGTCGGGCGAGGAGAGTGCTTGCCAGGTAAAACTCCGGAGCGAACGCCTGAGCGTATCGGGCTCGGACATGCTCCTCCTGTGCGAGACGAGCCTCGAGAAGATTGTGGAACAGGCAAACCAGATTAAGCCGCAGGTGCTGGTCATCGATTCCATCCAGACGGTCTACAAGGCCGACCTCTCGGGAACGCCCGGGAGCGCCACGCAATTGCGGGAATGCGCTCTCGACCTCATGGTATTTGCGAAGAATACGGGGTGCATCACCATCCTTATCGGGCATGTCACGAAGGATGGCCAGATTGCGGGCCCGCGCATTCTCGAGCACATGGTCGATACCGTCGTGTATTTCGAGGGCGACCGCAATCACCAGTACCGCCTGCTGCGTACCATCAAGAACCGCTTCGGCGCGACAGACGAGATAGGCGTATTCGAGATGACGAGCCACGGGCTTATGCCGGTAGAAAACCCGAGCAAGGTCTTTTTGCAGGAGAACACACCGCCCACGCCGGGGAGCGTGGTGTGCTGTGCGCTCGAGGGCTCCCGGGCGATGCTTTTTGAGACGCAGGCACTCGTGAACCAAACGGGGTTTGCCGTGCCCCAGCGCGTTGCCGCCGGCATCGACCCCAAGCGACTCACGATTATCCTTGCCCTGCTCGAGAAGTTCGGCGGGGTGAGCATCGGGGCCTCCGACGTGTTTGCTAGCATTGCCGGTGGCATCAAGGTTTCCGATGCGTCGTCGGACCTCGCGCTTGCCCTCGCCATCGCGAGCAACCACCTGGGTATCCCGCTTTCCCGCCAGACCATCGCGGTGGGCGAGCTCGGTCTGTCGGGCGAGGTCCGGAGCGTGTCGCTCCTGGACCAGCGGCTCAAGGAGGCGCGTCGCCTCGGCATGGTCGAGGCGATAGTGCCGGCGAGCGGCCGATTGCCCGAGGTCCTCGACGGGATGAAGGTCGTGCGCGTGCACAACCTCTCCGAAGTCATTGCTTGGCTCATGGACAAGAAGTAAAAAAAGCCCCGCTTCCGCGGGGCGTTTAATTCCATAAAGGGACTAGCGACTACTCGTCGTCATCGTCGCTGTGTTTCCTCTTTTTCTTCTTTTTCTTCTTCGGCATGGCGTCGTCAGTCACGGAGGACTTCTTGTTGCCCTGCACCACGACTTCGGCGGCCTTTTCACCCGGCTTGGTGAAGCCGTACTGGCGCGGTTCGAAACCGGCGGGGAACTTGGTGCGGCTGTCGTAGATCACCTTCTTGGCTGTGAACTTCTCGATCTTGGCGTCGCTCAGGTCGGCACCGGAGAAGTCGACGTTCTGCATCTTGGTGTCGGCGTCGATCTTCACGTTCTTCATCTTGGCGTTGGTGAAGCGCACGTTCTCGAGCTTGGCACCGGCAAAGCTTGCGCCGTTGAGCTGGGCACCGATAAAGTCGGTCTGCTGGATGGTGGAGTTCGCGAGGTTGGCCTTGTCCATGTCGGCACCGTCGAAGATGTTCTTCTTGATGTATGCACCGTCAAAGACTGCCTTCGTGAGTTCGGTACCGCGGAATTCGCACTTGCTCACTTCGGTATCGAAGAACGAGGTCTTGTTCATCTTGGCCTTGTCGAAATTGCTCTTCTTCACGGCGCCCTTGTCGAACACGACACCGGTGAGGTCCTGGCCCTTGAAGTTCATGCTGCTCAGGGTGGACTGGGCGAACTTGGCCTTCTGGAGCTGGGTCTTGGAAAGGTCCACGTCATCGAACTCGGTCAGGGAAAGGTCGGCATCCTGCAGGTTCACGTTCTGGAACTCCACACCGCTGAAGTTGGCCTGGGAAAGACCGGCCTTGGAGAAGTTCACGTTGATGAGGTCGACGCCCTTGAAGTTCGCGGCGATGAGGTTACATGCCGTAAAGTCGGTCTTCACGAGGGTAGCCTTCTTGAGGTTAACTTCGCCCATCAGGGAGCGGGAGAAGTTCGCGTTCGTGAGGTTTGCCTTGCTGAGGTCGGCGCGGGTAAGGTCCACGTCCATCACGGACGCCTGGGTAAAGTCCACCTTGCTGAAGTCGGTTTCGTCGGCCACCTTCATGGCGTCAAGGCGGGCGTTCTTGAAGTTCACGTTCGGGAACTGGCTACCGAGGAGCGTTGCACGGTAGAGGTCGGCCTCTTCCATGTCTGCGCCCTTGAAGTTCGAATTGCGGATGTCGGCGCCACTGATGGTCACCTTCTTCAGGTTTGCGTTCTTGAAGTTCGCTTCGCTAATCACCGCGTTACGGAAGGACACTTCCGGGAGCTGTGCGCCCTGGAAGTTCGGCTTTTCGCCTGCACTGCGCTGGAAGTCGGTGACGTTCTTCTTGGCCTTGGCATCCGAGAAATCAAACCCGTCGATGCGCTTGTCGCGGAAAGACATATTGAGGTCCTGTCCGGAATAATCCTGGGCAAAACCGCTTATTGCCAGTGCGCCGACAAGGCATACACCAAGTTTCGAAATCTTCTTCATATTCATATATCACTATTCCTTTATGGAAAACTAAACAACCTATAGCCCTAAAATAACTAAAAAAAAGAAAAAATACTCACTTATTTAAAAAAAAGACCATATTTTTTTGCTTAAAAAACTATTTTTGGCCCTAGAATGTCCGTTTTTAAGTTTCAAGCGTACGATTTGGTCGTCTGCGGGGCTGGTCCTGCAGGCCTCATGACCGCCTATACGTTTGCAAAAATGGTCGGAAACTCCAAGAAGGTGCTGCTTCTCGACAAGAAGGAACCCTGGAAGGAACCGATTTTCTGTGCCGAGGCGGTTTCGACCGACAGGCTCTCCAAGCTCTGGCCCATAGACCGGTCCTGGGTACGTGGAGACATCTCGGGAATCTACTTTACGTCGCGCAAGCGCTATCGTGCGGAATTCTACAGCAAGAACTGCGGCATGATTCTGGACCGCCCCAAGTTCCACCATTCTATTGCGGATGGTTGCTTGAATGTGGGTGCGGAATGCCATTTTGATACCGTGGTGAAGAAGCTTTCGCGCAATGCGGATGGTTCCTGGAATCTGGAGGTGCAGCCGAAGGGCGGCGAGGGTGAAACTATATGTGCGAAGGCCGTTGTGGATGCAACGGGCCCCGGTTCGCGCCTGACCCGCGGGATTGAGTGCCTTGAGGGCATAGAATCCGGCGATACCGACCTGGAACCCGCAATTTTCGCGGTGGCGGAAGGCATCGAGCACAGCCGCGAGCACATTGAGCTCTTTTTCGGGAGCGATTTCCCGGACGGCTACGGCTGGATATTCCCGCGCGACGGCGTGGAGGTGAACATCGGTTTTGTGCTGGGCAAGAACGTGAACCGCGAGGGCACGCTCCGCCAGAGGTTGCTCGACTTTATCGCGAAGGATTACCCGCAGGCGAAGGTGAAGGCCGTGTATGGCGGTATGATTGCCTGTGGCCAGTCCACAAGGCCCATGGCGATGTGCGGGCTTTTCAAGGCGGGCGATGCGGCAAGCTGCATGAACCCCATCAGCCGCTCGGGCATCGTGGAAGCGCTCCTGTGCGGGACTATTGTCGCAAGCTCCGTGAACGAATGGCTCGACGCGAAGTCGGAGAGCGAACGGGAATGCGTGGAGCGCTCCGTGCTCGACCGCTGGATGAAGGCGCTTGGCAAGTCGCACCTGCAGTTGCAGCGCGCGAAGGCCGGTTTCAACAGCATAACGGACGAGCAGTTCGACCGCGCCGCCGAAAAACTCTCGAAGCTCCCGCGTGAAAAGCAGACGCTGTTCCGCATATTCTTTACGGTCCTCCGTACGTGCCCTTCGCTAATCTGGAAGATGCGTTCGTTTATTTGCTAGGTGATGTTTATGTCGGGTACTATCGCAGAAAGAATTGAAGAAGTCCGTGCGAAGTTCGCTTCGTTCACCGACCCCGATGACAAGTGGAAATACCTGCTTGACCTGGCGCGCGCCCACCAGGGCATGGACGCAAGCCTCAAGGACGAAAAGTTCATTATCCAGGGGTGCGCCTCCACGATGTACCTTGTGCCGAAGTTTACGGGCGAGGTAATCCACTTCGAGATGGACGTGGAAGGCGGTACGACGAACCCGCTTATAAGCCGTGGCCTGGGTGCACTCGCACTCAAGGTTTACAACGATCTTGCCCCGAGCGAGATTCTTTCGCTCGACCCGGTATTCTTCCAGGATATCGGCCTCAATGTGGGGCTTTCGCCGACCCGCTCCAACGGGTTTGCGAGCCTCGTGAAACAAATTTATCTGTATGCTCGCGTCTATAGCGCGATAGCCAAAAAATAGGGAGAATTATGGTTAGTTTCTTGAACGGAAAGAGCCCTTTTGACGAGGCCGAAGAAAAACTCGAAGCTGGCGAGACCGTAAATGGCCGCCCGAAAATGCCGACCGGGCCCATCATGGGCTGGCAGGACGGCGTGTTCCTCCTGGTGGTGATTGGCCTTATCATTGGCGGCTACCAGTACTACCAGTATGCGAAGAAGAAGAGCGCCGAGACGTTCGCTGCCTGCAATTCGATGTACGAGCTTGCTGCTGCGGGTGAGGCCGCGAAGTACCTGGAGGCTGAATCCTGCTACGAGAGCACCTGGGATCTCGGATTCGTGAGCGATTCCATGGAAATTCTCCGTCAGAACCGCGTTGGTGCAATTACCGACATGCGCAGCGCCCAGAAGGATTTGCTCCAGGATGCCGGCGACGCCCTCGAGGATGGCGATACGGCGAAGGCCGTCTCCATCGTTACCGAATACAAGGGTGCGATGTTCCTGATCCGCGACGACAAGAAGAAGTGGGAATCCATCGCGGCGCTTGCGAAGTAACCTTCGTTTTTTGATGAGTGTGTCGCGTTTTTCTACGGGAAAACGCGGCTTTTTTATTTTGTGAGCAGTTTTCATGCCTTGAATAATTATACATTGGGGGCATGGCTAGAATTGTAGAATTGGATGGTAAGCGCCCGGAACTCGGGAACCGTGTTTTTGTTGCCGACGGGGCGTGCCTCGTGGGCGAGGTTTCCGTGGGCGACGATTCCTCCGTGTTCTACAATGCCGTGCTGCGAGGCGACCTTGCACCGATTCGCGTGGGTTGCCGCACGAATATCCAGGATAACGTTACGGTTCATGTGTCTACCGGAGTGCCGACGGTTATCGGGAACGAGGTTACCGTGGGCCATAACGCAGTCTTGCATGCCTGCACTATCGACGACAACGTGCTTATAGGGATGGGCGCCATCGTGATGGACGGCGCTCACATAAAAAAGAACTGCATCGTGGGTGCGGGTGCCGTCGTGACGCAGGGGAAGGAATTCCCCGAGAACTCGCTTGTCGTGGGTGCGCCCGCACATGTGGTGCGCGAACTCACCGTCGATGAGATGGAACGAGTGAGTGGCGGCATGCAGCGCTATGTGGAAATCAAGGACATGCTCCTGCGCGGGAACGGTTGATGCTATGAAGTTCTATTTTCTCATCAACCCGATTAGTGGCGGTGGCCAGGGCAAGATAATCCATCAGTTCCTGCCCGAAATCATGGAATCCATGGGCTTTGCTGCCGATGACTGGAAGGCGGAATTCACGCAGTACGAACGCATGAGGGATCAGATTCTGGAGGCCCTCGCTTCGACCGAGACGCTTATTGCAGTCGGTGGCGACGGTACCGTTTCGTCCGTGCTTTCTACGATGATCGAATCGGGCTTTGCGACCAGGGTGAAGATAGGCCTTATCCCGCTGGGGACGGGCAACGACCTTGCGCGCGTGCTCAACCTGTACAAGCCTTTTGTGGACCGGGGACTCCTGTTCCTGGTGCGTCGCCTGCTGCGTGCGAAACCCGCTCCCTTCGATATCTGGAAGGTGAACGGCAAGTACGCGCTCGCGAACTACTTTTCGGGCGGGATTGACGCCCGCATCGCGCATGACTTTAACCAGGATCGTGCTAACGGGGCGATATCCTCTTCTTCCGTAATCGCGAACAAGTTGCATTACGTGCGCCGCTTCTTTGCCGACAGGAACTACCGGCTGGGAGCCTGCATGCTTAGTTACGTGGACAAGTACGGCAAGACGCATTCGGGCGTATTGACCGGGCACCGCACCGTAATCGTGGGGAATATCCCGAGCTTTGCGAGCGGCGCAAACCCTTTTTACAAGTCCGACATGGCCGACGGTTTTTTGGAAGTGGTGGACGTGCCTTCCATGCCGCTGTTCCTGCTCGCTATCGCCATAGGGAACATTCCGCTTGTGGGGTTCCTGTTCAAGAAGCATTTCCTCAAGTCGGTGAAGGTTCATTCGCTTTCGCTTACCGTACCGCAGAACGAGTTCCTGCAACTCGATGGCGAGGACATGAGCGGCAAACTGGGCGAGACCGTCTCGATCGAGTTTGCGGCTCAGGTGCAGATGCTGAGGCTGGGGGACTAGGTGAAACCCGTTGCAATCTCAATGGTTTTGGACTGGCTGCGTGCCGAAGGCCTGCTGCAAGATGTTGCGCCGCAGGCCGTGTTGCGGGTCGCGCCGAGTACTGTAATTACCGGTTTTGCGTCCGTTGACTTGGCGGGGCCCGGTGACGCGAGTTTCTGGGTGGGCGATACCGTGAAGAACGAGACGAACGCGAACGGTTTTGCTTCTTCCTTGCTTGATAGCGTACGCATCGGATTGCTTTTTGCGCCGCGTGGGCTTGTGCCGGCGCTGGAGGCGGCCACTGCATCGGGTAAGGAATTCGCGCCCGGCGTGGGTTGCATCGTTCCGGTTGAAAACCCGTACCATGCGATGGTGCTCTTCTTGGAAAAGTTTGCGGATTCTTTTGCGGGCAGTGAATGCGCCGGTGATGTTACTAGCGGCTCCTTCGCGGGCAGTGAATGCGCCGGCGATGTCACAAAATCCGCCCGCGTGCATGCGAGTGCCGTAGTCGAAGGTCGCGTGGGCGAGAACGCCGTCGTGGGCCCGGGCTGTGTGGTGATGCGCGGGGCGTCGCTCGGCGCGGGCTGCGTGCTCGAGGCGAATGTGACAATTTACCCGAATGTAGTCGTGGGTGAGGATTGCGTGTTTCAGGCGGGCGCCGTTATAGGTTCGCGCGGGTTCGGGTTCTATGAATATGAGGGCAGGCGCCGGCCGGTCCCGCACCTTGCGGGTGTGCGCATCGGGCGCGGTTGTAGCTTCGGGGCGAACACGGTGGTTGCCGCGGGTTTCTTGAGCCCCACCACGATAGGCGAAAACTGCCATTTCGATTCCTTCGTGCAAATCGCCCACAACTGCCGCCTGGGTAATAACATCTACATGGCTTCGCAGTCGGGGCTCGCGGGCTCCGTGACGGTCGAAGACGATGTCGAACTTGCGGGTGGCGCGCAGGTTGCGAACCACCTTACGCTCGGGAAGGGTTGCCGTATTGCCGCGAAGGCGGGCGTCACCAAGAGCATTCCCGCGGGGCTCACCGTATCCGGGTTCCCCGCCGAAGAGATTACGGTATGGCGCCGCTCGATGGTGCGTCTCCGGCAGATGGGGAAAAAGTAGCGTATGCCTGCCTTCAAGAGTATAGAATTTGCGTCGCCTTCGCTCTCGCACCCGCGGGCAGGCGTGCGCGTGGATGTCCTCGAGAAGGACCCGAACCGCGCGCCACGCGTATGCTGGTATGCGGGCGATGAACTTTTCTACTCGACGGATGCCCTGCATTGTTACGGCGAACTCGGGTATCGCGTGGCGCGGACTGCAATTTATTCGAAACCGGGCCTGCATGGCCCGCTTGTTCTCGGTTCTACAGAGCACCTGGCGCCCGTGTTCCTCATGTGGCCGAACCAGCGGTTCGACGTGCACGTTGCTCCCAGAGATGCGGAAGGCGCTCTGGCCGAACTCCCTATGATGGACGGGAGCGCTCTGCCGTTCTTCCATGCCCTAAGGAAGGTCGCCGGTGTGCCCGAGTCCCTTTGCTTTTACGATGTTCCCGAGTCCTTTACCCTCGAGTTCCCGCGCGGGCGGGTGAGCGTTTCGCCTGCAGACTGTTTCGAGGTGGAATACGAGATTACCCGCGATGCGACTGCGGGTGGTGCTGCGTTCCGCTCGTCGGCCACCCTCTCGGTGTATTCCGCAGAGGACCTCTACCGCGCGTTTTCGGCCCGCACTTTCATTTTCGAGGAGGACTACGCGAAGGCGCGTGCCGAAGGTCTCCTCGCCGGAGTCGACGAATCCTGCGGGATGCTACTGGGCGGTGCCAGGCAGTCCCGTTACCGCATGGCGGAAGAGCCCGCCTGCCACAAGATTTTGGACCTGCTGGGCGATCTTGCCTTCGCGGTCCCTGCTTTACCAAAGGTGCGCGTTCAGATTCTGAACGGCGGCCATACCATTCACCATAAAATCATGGAGAAACTCCTGCCTTATGTCTCTACTGGAATCCCTCAAGAAATCTGAAAAAGCCGGTGTTGTTTACGATGCCGATGTGGTTCACGAACTGCTCCCGCAGAAGTTCCCGTTCGCCTTCGTTGACGAGGTCCTGAGCCTCGAACTCGGTGACGGCAAGGAGGTGCAGCCCTCCCTGGTTGGCCTTTACCATGTGACGGGCGAAGAGAAGTTCTTCCAGGGGCATTTCCCCGGCAATCCGGTGATGCCCGGCGTGCTCCAGGTTGAATCCATGGCCCAGGCGGCGACACTTCTCACGATGATTGCCCGCGAAGCTGAAGTGGTGGGCAAGCGCCCTGCCTTCATGGGCATCGAGAACTGCCGCTTCAGGAACCCCGTGCTCCCCGGCATGGACCTGCGCCTCGAGGTAAAACTCATCTCCGTGCGTCATGGCATCTTCAAGTATGCCGGCAAGGCCTTCTCCGGCGATAAGCTCATGTGCGAAGCCGACTTTGTCGCCGCAATGGTATAAACGGAATAATTCCTGCGACTCCTAGAAATAAACTTTCCTTGGCTAGAAATAAACGGCTTTTATGTGGAAGGCGTCGGCCACAACCTGACTAGGCGAATGACGCAGCCATACTTGTATGGCTATGGCTGAGCCGTAAGGTTGGCGCATGCGCCAGGATGGGGAGGGTGCAGGGAGGGGCCCGTGCGGCCTTCGCAACTCTGAGCTGGGGCCCCGCCCGCGTATATTTTATACTTGCATGTAAAAAAGAATTTGTTTTTTATGCTTTTTTTACTATATTTTCGGACGAAAAAAACAATACCTTAAAAGGACGGTTAAATCATGGCTAGAAAGAAGATTGCACTTGTTGGTGCTGGTCAAATCGGTGGTACAATGGCTCTCGTGCTCGCCCAGAAGAATCTTGGCGACGTGGTCCTTATCGATATTCCGCAGACTCAGGGCATGCCCAAGGGCAAGGCTCTCGACATTATGGAAGGCCGCAGCGTCATCAACTCCTCTGTGGATCTTCAGGGTTCTACCGACTACTCCGCCATCAAGGGCGCAGACGTCGTGATCGTGACCGCCGGTTTCCCGCGTATGCCGGGCATGAGCCGTGACGACCTCCTGGACAAGAACTGCGGCGTGATCAAGACCGTTGCCGAAGCCATCAAGGAAAACGCTCCGGATGCATTCGTCATCGTGATCACCAACCCGCTGGACGCCATGGTCTACAACATGCAGAAGCAGTCCGGCCTCCCGGCCAATAAGGTCATCGGTATGGCTGGCGTGCTTGACTCTGCCCGTCTCGCTTGCTTCGTTGCCGACGAACTCGGCGTGTCTGTCGAAGACGTGAAGGCCCTCGTGATGGGCGGCCACGGCGACACCATGGTCTCCATCATGGAATGCGTGTCCGTGGGCGGTATCCCGGTATCTCAGCTCATGAGCAAGGAAAAGTTCGCCGAACTCGCCAAGCGCACCGCCGGTGCCGGTGGCGAAATCGTGAACCTCCTCGGCCGCGGCTCTGCCTTCTACAGCCCGGCAACCTCCGCCATCCACATGGCCGAAGCCTACCTCCTCGACAAGAAGAGCGTGTTCTCTTGCGCTGCCAAGCTGAACGGCGAATACGGCGTGAAGGGCCTCTACTGCGGCGTGCCGGTCGTGGTCGGTGCAAACGGTGTCGAGAAGATCATCGAAGTCAAGATGAGCGACGAAGAAAAGGCTGCCTTCGCGAAGTCTGTTGAGGCTTGCAAGAAGAACGCCGAATGGGTCGACGCTCATACGTAACCGCTCGCTCTCATCTAGGGCGAAGAACCTGCGGTTATCGCTCGCTCTCGCAAACGCGACCCGTTAACACCGGGTCGCTTTTTGCTCACACGTAATTATAGAGATGTCATCCCCGCGTAGGCGGGGATCTTCCTACGAAAAATCCCTCGGCTTCGGCCGGGGATTTTTTGTAATCTGGAGCACACTTTGTTTTTAGGTCTGTGAGCGGGGTCATACCTGAAAGGGGCAATGTGGCCTCGACCCACTTTTTGCCTGAAAATATTGTTAGATTTGTTCCCGTGGACAAAATCAGAGAACTCATACCGAAAGATTCGATAGTGGAGCAGCTTCTGCTGGTCGTGCTTCTTATCGTTATTATCTGGCTTTTTAACAAGTCATTCCGGTTGTTCCTCAAACGTGCTGAAAAGCATGGCTTTGACCGTGCCGCAACTCCGCTTGTTTCGGACCTCGTCAAGTATACGACTTATGCCATCGGGCTTTTGCTTTGCCTGAATGTTCTGGGCGTAAACACTAACGGGCTGTTGGCAATGCTTGGTGCGGCGAGCCTTGCGGTGGGTCTTGCCCTCAAGGATACTCTTGCGAATGTGGCGTCTGGCTTGTTGCTTCTCTTCTTGCGTCCGTTTGTGGCCGGCGACTACATTGAATGTGGCTCCATCAAGGGCAAGATTTGTGCGATTGGCCTTTTCAACACGACTCTCGAGACGTTCGAGGGCATCTACGTCTCTGCGCCGAACAGGTCCTTGTGGGGTTCTCCTATTGTGAACTATGCCCGCAATCCTATCCGCAGGCTCGATATGAATGTGGGTGTTTCTTATGACGCCTCTCTGGACGTCGTGTTCTGCGCCCTGCGTAGGATGGTCGAGCAGGAAGCGAGCTTCATGAAGGTCCCGCCTCCGAAGTTTTTCGTGAGCGAATATGCCGACAGTTCCATAAACGTCACGGTTTGGGTTTGGGTGCGTACGTTCGAGTACTACGAACTCAAGCGCAAGTATTCAAGAATTATCAAGGACGTGCTCGACGAGCACAAGATTGAGATTCCGTTCCCGCAACGCGTTGTTCACCTGGTGAAGGACGGCGAACAGGATGGTGCTGCTAAGGAGCGCGAACCGGATTTCGACGACCTCGTGCAGGATGAAGTGACCCTGAACGGAGTCAAGATTAATCTTAATCGCTAATTTTCTATATTATGCCTTGCTAAAAAGAAGGCTATATGGAAGATAAACTCGTTATTGGCGGGCATGAATTCAGTTCCCGCTTTATCTTGGGTTCCGGCAAGTATTCGCTGAAATTGATTGAAGCCGCGGTGCGCGATGCGGGGGCACAGATTGTGACACTCGCGGTGCGCCGGGCGAACACGAAGGACCACGAAAATATCCTTGACTACATTCCGAAGGGTGTGACCCTGTTGCCGAATACGTCCGGCGCCCGCACCGCCGACGAGGCGGTCCGCATCGCGCGCCTTTCCCGCGAGCTCGGCTGCGGTGATTTCGTCAAGATCGAAATCATGCGCGACACGAAGTACCTGCTCCCGGATAACTACGAGACGGTGAAGGCGACCGAAACCCTCGCTGGTGAGGGTTTCGTGGTGATGCCGTATATGTACCCGGACCTGAACGTGGCGCGCGACCTCGCTAACGCGGGTGCCGCAGCCGTGATGCCGCTTGCCGCTCCGATTGGCAGCAACAAGGGGCTTTCTACGCGCGAGTTCATCCAGATTCTGATTGATGAAATCGACCTCCCGATTATCGTTGATGCGGGTATCGGCAAGCCCTCCGAGGCCTGTGCCGCGATGGAAATGGGTGCTGCCGCCATCATGGCGAATACGGCGCTTGCTACCGCGGGCGACTTGCCGCTTATGGCGCAGAGTTTCAAGCTTGCTATCGAGGCGGGTCGCAAGGCCTACCTCGCAGGTCTTGGGCGCGTCCTCACGCGCGGCGCTTCCGCGTCCGACCCGTTGACAGGTTTCTTGAGAGACTAGGAACGAGGTTCGACATAAGGTCACTGAGCTGGTTGGTGAGCTTGTCGAACTAGCCGAAGTGCTTTGTCGAAGGATCTAAAAAAATGAGCGAAAGAAAAGACAACAACTACCTGTTTGATTCCGGGAATCTCTCGGAAGGGGCGCTTGCGAAAAAGCACCGCCTTGAAAACGATCCGAGTTCCCGTACTAATATAATGGATTATCTGCCCGGCATGGAAGTCATCCAGTCGGACATCGCCGACAAGGTCCTTTCCGAATCCGAAAACTACGATTACTCCAAATACACCGGCAAGGACGTCAAGCGCGCTCTGGAACACGAACGCTGCACGCTCGAGGATTTCAAGGCGCTCCTTTCTCCGGCTGCCGCCCCGTACCTGGAGCAGATGGCCGCGAAGGCGAAAATCGAGACCAGCAAGCACTTCGGCAACAACGTCTATTTCTTCACGCCGCTCTACATCGCGAACTACTGCGAAAACTACTGCGTCTATTGCGGGTTCAACTGCTATAACCATATCAAGCGCATGCAGCTCACCATGGAGCAGATCGAGCACGAGATGAAGGTCATCGCCGACAGCGGCATGGAAGAAATCCTGATTCTCACCGGCGAGAGCCGCGCGAAGAGCAGTGTGGAATACATCGGCGAGGCTTGCAAGCTGGCCCGCAAGTATTTCCGCATGGTGGGCGTGGAAGTCTACCCGGTCAATGTCGACGAGTACCGCTACCTGCACGAATGCGGCGTGGACTACGTGACCGTCTTCCAGGAAACCTACGACAAGGTGCGCTTCGAAAAACTCCACCTGCTCGGCCACAAGCGTGTATTCCCGTACCGCTTCGACTCGCAGGAACGCGCCCTGATGGCGGGCATGCGCGGGGTGGCTTTCTCCGCACTTCTCGGACTTTCTGACTTCCGCCGCGACGCGCTGGCCTCGGCACTGCACGTGTATTACCTGCAAAAGAAGTACCCGCACGCCGAAATGAGCTTAAGCTGCCCGCGCCTCCGTCCCATCATCAACAACGACAAGATTGACCCGCTCGATGTTCACGAGAAGGAACTTTGCCAGGTGCTCTGCGCCTACCGCATTTTCCTCCCGTTCGTGGGCATTACGGTTTCGAGCCGCGAAAGTAAGGAATTCCGCAACGGCATCGTGAAAATCTGCGCGACGAAGGTCTCTGCCGGCGTATCTACGGGCATCGGCGACCACGAAAGCAAGTACAGCGGTCACGACGACGGGGAAGGTGGCGACGAACAGTTCGAAATTAACGACGGCCGCAGCTTTAACGCCATGTACTCTGACATCTCGGGCGAAGGCTTGCAGCCGGTATTGAACGATTACCTGTACGTGTAACGGCACTTATGTCCAGGCAGAGTGCGTTATGCCGATGTTAATTGCATTTTTTACTGAAACTTCTGCACGCGGAGTTGCCTTCTGTCGAAAAACAGACTCCGTGTTCGGTAGCAAAAGCCTTGTTATCCATATTTCCACTATTTGGGAGCAAGGCGACTTCAACAGACCGGCTACTTTCGTTCCCTCCAGTCCACCGAAAATTCATAGTCAAGCGATAATTGCCCGTACAATCCCCCTGATTCAGCGCCCTACTTATAAACATAGGGTTCTTGGGGTACGTGCGCCAAAAGCTACCGTCTTTTGACGCCGAATATGTCGTGTTCGACTGATCTAGTTTACTGTAATCAGTATTTTTAAGTCTCGATTCCACAATATCGGCAACCCCTTCGAATCCAGACTCCCTCAAGGCATCATACCACGTGCCACCATTTCCAATCAATTGGCACATATTGACGCTATTGTTGGCACTGCCATGGCTACCCTGCACATTGATGGAAACACCATTTTTTACTTCGATAACGAATAAGGCTACGCCAGACGCACTATTCAGGCTGTTTCTTAGTTTAGCGAGATTCTCCGTAGCCTTGTCACCTGTTGACACAAAAGCACTATTGTACAAGGCATCTTCATTTTCCACCAAGGCCCGGTTCAATGCGTCCCTTAAATAGTATAGTTTCAACAAGTCGCTTTTTTCTTTCGCTTTTTCGACAACTCCGAATAAACTAGGAACAGCTATCGCAGCAAGGATTCCCATGATTGAGATGACAACCATTAGCTCGATGAGGGTAAAACCCTTGGACATAACCGCAGGAACCTCCCGCAGGTTCCTGCTTTTTTAGCCCGGACTGGCATACGTGAACCATGTTGATTCTGTAGATTGATGTCAACATGCCTTGCATCGTTCCTGTGGGGCATTTTTAAAGCGTTGCCATACAATAGGGGAACGTTGTGGCCTAAATTGGAATAGTCCTTTTACTCCAAAGTGGAATACAAGGTTTGTGATACAGGTCAAACGAATGCGCCCATGTTTACGTTATTCTGTTTTTTTATATATATTTGAAGAAAATGAGGTATAAAGAATGTTGAATAAAGTAACTCATAGCAGGAACCTGCGGGATACTCTTGTAAGCCAAGAAGGCTTCACTTTGATAGAACTCATGGTAGTGATAATTATCATGGGTATTTTGGCTGCCGTGGCCGTACCGAATTTGTTCGGGGTCATAGAAAGAAGCCGAGAAAAATTGGATTTAATGAAATTGTGGTATGTCAAGAATGCTGTGGAAAGAAATTTAATCGGGCATGATTATAGTATTTTTACATCCATTTCTGGAGCTACGACAGGCAATTGGGGGATGCCTGTAAAAAGTCGTGCACATTGGAAAATTACCTTCTAGATAAAAGCGGCATGACATTATTTGGTGTTGATGTTGCTCAGGCAACACCAAGATTCAGAAAAGGAACCGCAAACACGGATGATGCGTATTCTAGCGGATTCCTCGCCGACGTGATGAAGGAATCAGGATTTGAAGTAATGGCTCAGTGTTTGTTGGGCAATGGAGGTACCGCAGGATTGAGAACCTGTTCTCAAAAACCTTTTGAGTCGAAATCTCTCAATACAAAGACAACTGATGGCGGAGTTGCTGCAGCTCACAATGGCACTTACAGTGTAAAAATCAAGTGGCAGAATACGAAATCAGTCAGAATAAACAACAAAAACGTAAATCAACCATCTTCGCAAGAAGTGATTGTTTGGATCGGCGGCGATTGGAACGATGCCGCTCGAGGCAAGTATGGAGTATGCTTCTCAACGTTAGGGGACTCCGCATGTAAGTAGGGCTTTTTTTTCTACCTTTGCTTTTGATGCAAAAGCTTGACACCACCCTTTATTTCATTACTGACAGCACGTGTGTGCCCGAGAATCGTTTTTTGCCTGTTGTCGAGGCTGCCTGCCGTGGCGGGGCGACGATCATCCAGTTGCGCGAGAAGGACCGTTCCACACGGGAATACTTGGATTTGGCCCGGTCCACCCACGAAATCACAGCCAAGTACGGCATTCCTCTGATTATCGACGACCGAGTAGACGTGGCCATGGCCATCGGTGCGGAGGGCGTTCACGTGGGGCAATCCGATATGCCTGCTTGCGATGCCCGGCGCATTCTCGGACCCGAGAAAATCATTGGGGTTACTGCAAAGACTGTTCCGCAGGCGCTCGAGGCTTATGAGCAGGGCGCAGATTACTTGGGTTGTGGTGCGATTTACCCCACGACGACTCATGTAAAGACTGTCATTACTCCGGTGGAAACCCTGAAGGATGTCGTGAAGGCGGTTCCCATTCCGGTGAATGCGATTGGCGGGCTCAACAAGGACAATATCTTTGTGCTGAAGGGTTCGGGCATTGCAGGCATCTGCGTGGTTTCTGCGATTATGAAGGCTGCTGACCCGGAACTCGCGACGCGCGAACTGAAACAGGCTTTTTCTGCATTAAATAGTTGATGCATCTACAGAATGTCATCCTCGCGTAGGCGAGGATCCTTACATCTTGTTACAATTGTATGGATGCCCTTGCCCTACGGGCTTCGGCATGACACAGCCTACGGCTGTGTCACTTGCTTCCGAGTAGTTTCTGGCCTGCCTTGAGCGGAGCACCCGGCTTTAGGTTGTTTATACGGCAGAGCGCTTCTATCGAGATGTTGAACCACTTGGCGACTTTCCCCTGCGTGTCGCCCTTTTTCACCACGTACGTGCCTTCTTTCTTGAGTTTGCGTTGCATGTTGTAGTGTGCGCGTACAATGGATTTCTTGGAAACTTTCTCGACACCGGATTTCAGGTCCCAGTTCGGGAAGTCGACGATGGTTTCCGGGTCGATGTTAATTTCTCCGTAATGGATTTCGAAATGCAGGTGCGCTCCCGAAGAACGCCCGGAGTTGCCTGCTAGCCCCACGATATCGCCCGGGTACACGCGTTCCCCGATTTTCACGAGCCTTTCGGAGAGGTGCCCGTAAAGCGTCTGTAACCCGTTTTCGTGGTCCACGATAACGTAATGTCCGTAGCCTCCCTTGTTGTATTTCGCCATGGTCACGACGCCCGGGAATGCTGCCAGCACGGGCTCGTCCTTGATGACGCTCACGTCTACGCCACGGTGTAGCCTGTGGTCGCGGATGCCGTATTTTGAGGCTATGGGAGCCGGGTGCGTGATGGGGACGAGCATCGTGGAAAAATCGAAGAAGTCCTCGTTTTTCTTTTCCTTGACGACAAGTTTCGGGGCGGGCTGCTTTTCTTCGCCAACTACCTCGAATTCTACGCCCTGCTTGTCCAGGAGGATTGCCTTGGTGAATGCCTTCGGGTCGTTCGCATCAATCTTCACGACCGAGGAATCGGGCTGGGCTTCTTTCGGGGGAGCCTTATCCGCCGGTTTTGCTGTGGTCTTTGCTGCCGGCTTGCTTTTTTTTGCACTGCTCTTGACTGCGGTTGTCTTCTGCTTTTTCTTGGGTGCCTGCTTTGCATCTACATGCACGTTCATGCACGCGATGGTGAAGGCGATTGCGGCGACAAGCCTTGCCCAGCTATGTCGTGAAGCAAGAATCATTTAAGGAAAGCGAAGAATACCGCTCCGATGATGAGCACGAAGGCGACGACGTGGTTCCAGTGCAGTGCCTCGTTGTTGAAGACCGTAGTCGCGATGACGGTAAAGACCGTAAGCGAAATCGCTTCCTGTATGACCTTCAGCTGCATCAGGTTGAATGGCCCGCCGTTAATCTTGCTCCCGATGTTGTTCGCGGGAATCATGAAGAAGTACTCGATGAGGGCGACACCCCAGCTGGCAAGAATCACGAGGATGAGCGGCCAGTCGGTGGAGATGTGCATTTCTTTCAGCTTCAGGTTCCCGTACCATGCGGCGGTCATGAACACGTTGCTGATGATGAGGAGGATGACGGTAAAGATTCCTGCTTTCATTGTTTTGCTCTCAGTCTATACGGTTTGCCCGTGCTCATCTGGTAGGCGAGGCGGGCGCGAACTTGTTCAAGATATTGTATATACTTTTCGCTCTGGTAATCGCGGTACGTCCATTCGAAGGCATGAAAATGCCCGTCCTGGAAGTATAGCGTGGGTTCCACGAAGATTCCGCGCTGCATGTACACGCGCTGGCGCTGGTCTTTTGTTGTCGCGAGGAAGAATTGCCCGAGGGTCATGTAGCCCGGGTCGAGGTTCACGGGGCGTAGGCCGGGTGTGTTGTTCTTCCGGGCGATTTCGAGTTCAATATCGTTTGTCCAGAGCTTTATGTCGACGATGGTCTCGCGCTCCACGAGGGTCTCGTAGCTGAAGAACGCGCGTACGGGCGCTGAGCCGATTTCTTCGACGTAGTAGTTGGTGAACGTGAAGGGGAAGGGGGCTAGGCTCAGGTCTTCTTCTCCGAACTTTTCTCGGAGCGTGTCGCGCACGGCTTCGACCGACGGGGCGTCCTTCGCGAGGATACCCACGATAATCTTGACCTTGGCTGGAGTCCTGAGTTCGCCCATGTTCGGGTAATTTAGTAATTTTTGCACATGCCTTCAAAATTCTCTTTCGTCTATCGTCTATCGTCTATCGTCATTTTCCTCTCGTCGTTTGCGTTCGCTGAGGCCCCGCGTGTCTTGCCCGCGATTCTTGATTCAATCCCGCACGAGCCGACCCACTTTACGCAGGGGCTTTTCTTTGACGGCAAGGATTTGATTGAAACTACCGGCCAGTATGGGGAATCCGGCCTGTACCGCCGCACGCTTGATGGCAAGATTCTCGATTCCGCAAGGCTTGCTCCCCGCTATTTCGGGGAAGGCTCGATTGCCGTAGGCGAAGACATCTTCTACCTCACGTGGAAAGCCAAGAAGGCGTTCATCTATAGCCGAAAACCGTTCAAGTATAAGGGCGAGTTCCGCATTCCTACCGAGGGTTGGGGCCTTACCTACTGGCAGAACGCCCTCCTGATGAGTAACGGCAGCGACGAACTCCTGCGGATTGCTCTCGGCGGTTTCTACGTGATGGGCTCCATCCGCGTGAGCGATGGTGGCAAGCCGGTAAGGAACCTGAACGAACTTGAAATTGTCGGTAATACCTTGTATGCAAATATCTGGCAGACCCCGCTTATTGCGGTCATTGACTTGCCTAGCGGGAAGGTGCTGAAGTATATCGATTTCTCTGCGAAGGGCCGCGAAGTATACGCGAAATACCCGAATATCGACGTGCTGAACGGCATTGCCTACGATGGCAAGTTCCTGTGGATCACGGGCAAGAACTGGCCGCAGATTTACAAGATTGCGGTGCCGTAAATTCTTCCTACTTTATGGAAGATGCGGACTCGTAAACAAGAACGTTGCTGTAGGTAATCGCGAGGGATAGGCGAGGCTTCCTTGTGTTGAAGTCGAGAAGCCCGTAATGCGCGTCCAGCGATACCCTGTGATTGTTTACCCTGAAGCTCATGTACGCACCTACGCCGACTTCGACATTGCCGAAGTCTTCCTGATCGCCGATGGCACCCCAGTTGAGCCAGAAGTTGCGGCAGATGTACTGTTCGAATCCGATGCGCAGAAAGTCACCGACGGGGATTTGCTCGATGAATGATAGCCCGCCGCTGAATAGCTGTGTCCATGCGGCTAGGAAGGAGTCTAGTTCAATAAGGTCGACATCGTCGCTGTCGTCACTGTAGTCGTATGAGTAGTCGTCGCTGCCGCCATCGTCGTCGAAACATATTCCGCTAGCGCAGATGGCCCCGACCGTGATGCCGAGCCAGATGGCGGAAACCCAGCTGCGCCATCCGAAGTACTTGTCGGCGTAGCCGAAGGTCACGTAGGGCGAGGGGAGGATGCCCCATCCTGATACATAACCACTGCGTGTCGCTGTCGTGGTCTCGAGGGCGATGGGAATGTTCCACTCGTCACCGGAGAGGCTGAAGTTGATTTTTTCGGCACGGGCGGTAAGCACGCGCACCTTCTCGTCGTTTTTCCCCTGTTCACCCGCTTCCATGAAACCAGACGCTGAAGGCGGGTGCATGGTGCATCCGCTGAGCGCGATAAGGAACGCGAGGATTGTCAGGTAGAAGAATCTCATGGGTTTAAATATATATCGTTAGTTTCACGAAAGAAATGCTCAAGAATGCCTGATTGCGATAAAACGACATTCTTTGCCGATGGATAGACTACTATTTATGTTCCAATATGGAATGCTTTGGGTTGCAATAGGTAATTGACGAACGAGCGGTGGCTCTGTGAGCCGAAGGCGACCTTTGGACACTTGCGCTTTAGCGCTTAGTGTACATGGCCACCTTTAGGTGGGAGCGAGTGAGAAACCGGAGGTCTTGATGCCCGAGACGACGAACGAGCGGTCTCTAATGCACGCCGTTGCCGTCGGCTACGTCGCAGGTCACGGGCTTCCCGTTCACTTCGAGCGCGAGGGCGTCGCAGAACACCGCGCCACCCTTCACGGAGAGCGCAATCTTCTCGAAGTCCTTCACCTTCAGTTCGCGGGGTTCGCTGGGAGCGACACCCTTGAACAGGGCACGGTCGCCGGGCTTCGCGTCTTCGGGCACGGAGACGAGCCTGCAGGTGTGGGCCTCGTTGTCGAGGTCGCCCGCAAAGAGCATGCCTTGGCTCATAATGCCGCGCAGAGCGCTGGGCTTCAGGTTTGCGAACAACAGAATCTTACGGTCCTGGAGTTCTTCGGCCTTGTAGCTGTTCTTGAGGCCGCTGCAGATGGTGCGGAGTTCGCCTTCGCCGGCGTCCACCTTGAGCACATAGAGGCTCGTGGCATCCGGATGGTCGGCCACTTCCTTAATCTGGGCCACGCGCATGTCCATGGCAGCGGGCACGTCGGCGGCCATCAGTGGCTTGTTCTGTTTGGGCTTCGGCTGGGCTTCCTGCTTCTTGACTTCTTCTTCGATACGCGGGAAAAGCGGCTTGCCTTCGCCAAAGCTTTCGCCACCCTTGAGGATACCCCAGGCGAGGTCGTCGGCGCTCTGGAACTTGCTGCCAATCATGGCGAGGCCTTCTTCTGCCTTGCCAGGAATCACCGGCCACAGCAGGCAGAGCGACAGGCGCACGGCTTCGGCGGATACGTAGAGCACGGTCGCGAGTTCATCCTTGAGGGCCGGGTCCTTCGCGAGCTTCCACGGAGCCTTGACTTCGAGGTAGCGGTTGATGCTACGCACGAGCTGCATGATGGTCTCGATGGACTGCGAGAGGCGGGCCTGCGGCAGGCCTTCCTTGATTTCGGCAATCACCTTGTTCGCGAGATCGATGACTTCCTTCTCGGCATCGCCGATGGAGGTCGCTGCGGGGAGCTTGCCTTCAAAGTTGTTGAGCACCAGGCGGTGCACGCGGTTCAGCACGTTACCGAGGTCGTTCGCGAGGTCGCTGTTGATGCGGCGCACGAAGGCGTCGTGCGTGAAGTTGGCGTCCTGACCGACAACCATTTCTCGAGCGAGGAAGTAGCGGAACGCGTCGATGCCGTACTTTTCCATGTAGTCCATCGGGTTCACCACGTTGCCTGCGGACTTGCTCATCTTTTCGCCGCCGTTCACGAGCCACCAGCCGTGGGCGAGGATGTGCTGCGGGAGCGGAATGTCGAGAGCCATGAGCATCGTCGGCCAGTACACGCTGTGGGTGGTCAAGATGTCCTTGCCAATCAGGTGGTAAGTGGCGGGCCAGATCGGCGTGCCGTCGGCATAAGTCTTGTGGAAGGCGGTGGAGGCGCTCACGTAGTTCAGGAGGGCATCGAACCACACGTAGGTCACGTAGTCGGTGTCGAAGGGCAGCGGAATGCCCCAGCTGAGGCGAGCCTTCGGGCGGCTGATGCACAGGTCGTTCAGCGGCTGGCGCAGGAACCCGCGGATTTCGTTCCAGCGGTAGTCCGGCACAATCCAGTCCTTGTGGCTCTCGAGGAAGTCAATCAGCTTCTGCTGGTAGGAACCCATCTTGAAGAAGTAGTTCTTTTCCTTGAGCCATTCCACCGGGCGGTGGCTGATGGGGTCGCACTTGTTCTCGTCGAGTTCGTCTTCGCCAAAAAAGCGTTCTTCGCCCACGGAGTACCAGCCCTCGTATTCCTTCGAGTAGATTTCACCCTTGTCCCAGAGCTTCTGCAGGCATTCCTGCACAAAAGCCTTGTGTTCGGGCATCGTGGTACGGATAAAGAAGTCGTTACTGATTCCCATCTTCTTCCACAGGTCCTCGAAGCGGTGGTAGTATTCGTCCACGTGTTCCTGCGGGGTCACGCCGCGCTTGTCGGCGGCGCGCTGCACCTTCTGGCCGTGTTCGTCGGTGCCGGTCAGGAAGAAGGTCTGGTAGCCGAGAATCTTGTGGAAGCGGGTGAGGATGTCCGCGAGGACGGTGGTGTAGGAGTGCCCAATATGCGGGGCGTCATTCACGTAATAAATCGGGGTGGTAACGTAAAAATTTTTCATGTTGCCAAATTTAGTAAAAGGCGAGCGCCGCGGCAAAGTAACTTGTTACTTTGACATGGCCGAGCCGTACTAAATGCGCTCTGAAGGAGCGCCAATTTAGTAAAAGTGTGCAAGGCGAGTAATGCGCGAAAGCTTGCTTTCGCATATTTGAGCCGTAGCCACGGACGCCAAAGGCGTCAAAAAGGGTGTCATCCTGAGCGGAGTGAAACGGAGTCGAAGGATCCAGTTATGTATATTTCCTCAAAAACGAGGTATATTATGTCTTTCATGGATTTGGCTAAAAACCGTTATAGCTGCCGTGCCTTTACCGCCCAGGCGGTAGAACCCGAAAAACTCGCCCAGGTGCTGGAGGCGGGTCGCCTGAGCCCGACGGCAATTAACGCACAGCCCGTAACCGTGAAGGTCATCAAGTCTCCCGAGGCTCTGGAAAAGATTCGCGGCATTACCCGCATGGCCTACAACGCCCCCGTGGTGCTGATGGTCTGTTACGACGAGCCCAAGTGCTACACCGCCGAAAAGTACAACGACAACTTCAACAGCGGCGTGATGGATGCGAGCATCGTCACCACCTCCATGATGATGCAGGCCACCGACCTCGGCCTTGCGACCCTCTGGGCCCGCGGATTCAACGCGTCGTACATCGAAAGCGCTTTTGAATTTCCGGACAACTTAAAGCTCGCCTGTCTCCTGGATATCGGCTACGCCGACCCCGAGAACGGTGGCCCTTCGCCTAGGCATCCTGTGCGCAAGAGCATGGAAGAATTCGTGAGCGAAGTGTAAGTTAGTAGGTGTTCTGACAGAATTCGTCATTGCCCATTTTTTGAATGGGCTATTTTAGCGTTGTGCCCTGATTTCTAGCCTTATTTGGCTATTTTTTGTTAATTCCATGTTGGGATAATCTTTGTGAGTTTCTTTTTGTTTGCGTAATATATATTTTGATGAGTAGATTTTTTATGATGAAAAACTGTTTTTTTACATGTTATGGGCTCTTTTATCGGAATATTAATTGTTATTGCGTTCTTTTTGCCTCTCGTTGAAGGATTGTTGTTTCCACGACATCGAAGGAAAAAAAAGAGCAATCAAAGTGCTGGCGAAGCTGGTTGCTTGCTGCTAATTGGGTTTGTGGTTTTATTAGGATTGGCTTTACAAGCGATAGATTTTGTTAAGGCTCATAGTGCCGCTGTTTTTCTTGTTGGTATTCTTGTTGTGTTTATAGGTTTAATTGCCTTTATGGTCAATCGAAATGATAAGGCTAACTCGATTGGCTCGGTGTCTTCAGGTGATTCTACACGTGAGAATACCAAGGAAACACGCAGGTTCTCTTTAAATCAAAAACGAACTTTTGCAGCAACACCAGAAGAAATTGTTGGTACAATTCCGTCGGCAAAGGAGATTGCAGGAAAAATAGGGGAAGATGCTGTTAGTAGAGCGGTTTATACGGCCTGTCAATTTGATAAAAGACACTATAAAATACTGCGTAATGTGTATATTCCTCAAAAGCGTGGTAATTACACGGAAATAGATGTTTTGCTTTTGCATGAGACTGGAGTGTATGTTTTTGAAAGTAAGAATCTTTCCGGTTCCGTCTATGGCGATATGGACCATTTGCAATGGCAACGCTATAAGAAAAATGGTGATAAGGAGTTTATTCCTAATCCAATTAGGCAAAACGAAGGTCATATTAGAGCATTATGCGAATATCTGAATCAAAATAAATATCAGTTTCGTGTGTTTAGTATGATTGTTTTTGGGACAAAGTCGAATTTGAAATTTGTACCGGAAGATACATCGCTAATGTCGATTCACGATATATATAATTTGGAAATGGACTTGATAAAGAAAATGCAGTCTCGTCAGTCTTTCTATAGTGCAAACACGATTGATGCGTGGTGTAAGAAATTGCTACCTTGTACGATGCTGTCAGAGGAAGAGAAACAAAAACATAAAGATAGTATTACACGCAGGTTTAACAAGATTAACTAAAAAGTGGTTGTTTATGATAAAAATTTTCCCATTGTTCATTTTCTTGGTGGCTTCTGCTTTCGCATACGACGTGCAATATCATCCGATGCTTATGCAAATCAAGGAAAAGCATGGAGAAACGTTGATAAAGGCGCTTGATAAGATTTATGGTGATAAGATTGTAGTACAGGATAAGCGCTGCCATTATTTTGAAATGACAAAGAACTCCGATGTTGAGTACGAGATAGATCAGTGCCGGATTGATTTTGTTCAACAAAAAGTTTATTCGCAAGCGGATCGTCTTAATGGTATCGAAATCAAAGGAACTATTTGGATAGAGGACAACTCCTTTCGGACACGTGTCGTTGGTGAGGAGTGGAGTGAGTGGAAATCTACCGAAATGATTCCTGCAACTCATTGGCATCATCGCACGGGTTATGAGTTCCGGAAGAAAAATGGCGAGTTTGAATTTACGCCCACGAGCGGGGTCTTGAAAATTCGTGGTTCTTCCAAATATATTGACAAGAATCGCACTAAGGAAATTACAAATGGCGATGCTTCTGGTATCGTTGTTCAAGAAAGCGGTACTGGTAAAATTGTAATTCAGGAAAGTCGTTAATTCATAGCGAAAAATCTATATGCAACCCAACTCCAATAACATTGTAGTCCTGCGGGCGGAAGAGGAATGGCAGCGCGCAGGGGCGTATTCTGTTCGCATACAGGGCATGAACCGGCAGCACCATATTTCGCTGCGGGTGCCGTAAAGGTCATTGGCTATGACCTGGCCGTTCTCGGGAACGCGGGCCTCGATTCCCTCGAGAAGTGGAAACTGGAATCGAGCGTGGAGCCACCGATCCGAATTGCGTCCCCCGCGAAAGCCGCGAAAACCGCCGCATGTACGATGCTAAAATGTTAAAAGCCGGCGTCTACTTAAGAGCGTCACGGTATTACAGGCTCGACGGAACCCGAATCAAGTAGAGACTTCGGCTCTTTCGCTTTCCCTGGTTTTACTTATATTTTAGGCATGTTTAAACACGCGCTTTTTGGATTAGTTCTTTTTCTTGCCCAGTCTTCAAGTTTTGCACATGGTGGTGAAACGTTTGCGGCGGTAGGTGGCGATTTCAACAAGGATGGAATCGGGGATTCGCTGGTCGTCACGAAGGGCGCGGATATCCAAAAAATCTTCGCGTTCTATTTCGGGCAGGCGAACGGAAAGTCCACCCTTTTTCAGAAGGTCAAGATTTCTTTGGAAGACGATACGAAAATATCTGTTACAGACAAAGGAGTTTTGCGGGTGCAGCAGGGCTCGTCTGAAGAAGACGTGTTCCTCTTCCGCTTCCAGAATGGAGATTTCTATCTAATCGGTGGCAAGAAAGACCGACACAAGAACGAACACTACGACATCTCCTATAATTTTTCTACCGGTAAAATGATCAAGACTACCGGCGAAGGAAAGCTTGCCTCAAGTTCGACTGTTTCCATGCCTAAATTGCCTCCGCTCAGGTTTGGATGGTTTCCGTTGTCTTATTCTCGGCTAGAAACCTTCTTGGAAAACGGTTCGGTGGACGACGAAACGAAAATCGCAGACCTGATTTATCAGCGCATGATATGTGAAGATATCCTATATGGGCTTCACTGGAGAGGTGACCTTCAGAAAAAGGGAAAAAACATTTGGGTGGCCGAAGGGGTATATGAAAGTCCGGCGAACTACAATTTTTACGGTTTCATGGAATTGAAAAAGCAGAAGGACGGAACCTATCGGATTAAAATCGACGGTTCCCGCGAAAACCGGGAATGCGAACATGAACTTGACACGAACGAGGACGCCTGCGGTGATGAATATCCTACATCCTCTAGTTCAGAAAGCTGGGTTTTTGAAAAAGGCAACTTTATAGAACGCTGATTTTTTCTAAATTTATCCTTGCAAAAATTCAAAAAAGGATAAATCATGCGCGATCAGTTCGAAAGCCCGCTTATCAAGCGTTACGCCAGCAAGGAAATGAGTTTCATCTTCAGCCCGCAGTACAAGTTCCAGACTTGGCGCAAGCTGTGGATTTACCTTGCCGAATCCGAAATGGAACTCGGCCTCCCGATTACGCAGGAGCAGGTGGACGAACTGAAGGCCCACGAGAAGGACATCAACTTCGAAGTCGCCGAAGAAGAAGAAAAGCGCCGCCGTCACGACGTGATGAGCCACGTCTATGCCTACGGCGTGCAGTGCCCGAAGGCGAAGGGCATCATCCACCTGGGTGCAACGTCTGCATTCGTGGGCGACAACACTGACCTTATCCAGATGCAGCAGGCCATGATCCTCGTCCGCAAGCGCCTTTGCCGCGTGATGGACAAGCTTTCCAAGTTTGCCATGGAATACAAGGACATGGCCCAGCTCGGTGCCACGCACTTCCAGGCCGCCCAGCTCACGACCGTGGGTAAGCGCGCTTGCCTCTGGCTCCAGGACATGCTTATCGACCTCGAAGAATTGAACTTCCTCATCGAAGTGCTTCCGTTCCGCGGCGTGAAGGGCACGACCGGTACGCAGGCCAGCTTCATGGACCTGTTCAATGGCGACGAGGAAAAGATCATGGAACTCGACCGCCGCGTGACTGCCAAGGCGGGTTTCAAGCGCGTGCTCACCATCACCGGTCAGACCTACACCCGTAAGTGGGACAACCGCGTGAACCAGGTGCTCAGCTCCATTGCTCAGAGTTTGCACAAGTTTGCTACCGACATGCGCCTCATGCAGGGTGTGAAGGAAGTGGAAGAACCGTTCGAAAAGACTCAGATTGGTTCCAGCGCCATGGCTTACAAGCGTAACCCGATGCGCAGCGAACGCATTTGCTCCCTGGCCCGTTTCGTGATGGCCCAGGTGAACAGCACCGCCTTCACTCAGGCAACGCAGTGGTTTGAACGTACGCTTGACGATAGCGCCAACAAGCGCTTGGCCATTCCGGAAGCATTCCTCGCCATGGATGCCATGCTCATCATTGCTGAAAACGTTACGAACGGCCTCGTCGTTTACCCGAAGGTCATTGAAAAGCGCATCATGGCCGAACTCCCGTTCATGGCTACCGAAAACATCATCATGGAAGGCGTGAAGAATGGCGGCGACCGCCAGGAACTCCACGAAGAAATCCGCGTGATGTCCATGGAAGCCGGTAAGGTCGTGAAGGAACAGGGCAAGGACAACGACTTGCTCGAACGCGTTCTGAAGAACGAAAAGTTCCAGAAGCTCGGCATCACCGAAGAAAAACTCAAGGAAATCCTCGACCTCCGCAAGTTCGTGGGCCGCGCTCCGGGACAGGTCGTCAAATTTGTCACTGAGGAAGTGCGTCCTGCCATCGATGCCGTCCCGGATTGGGCTACTATCGACGCCGGCGAGCTGAAGGTCTAGCACTAAGTCAAATTACTCGTTAGCATAAATTCATTAGTTTCGCATTTTTTTAGAAATCGCTTTGGACTGGTTCTAAAGCGATTTTTTGTTTTTTTTATGAAACAACGTGTTCTATATGGGCTGTCTTGCTTGGGAAACTTGCGAAAAAAATGCGTTTGCATGTTAGTTTTGGGGTGTTTTAGTTTATATTTTTGTGTGTAGAGGAGAAAAACTTATGGATATCAAAAAAGCAAAAGTTTCCGGCAACTGTGAGTGGTCGCCATCCACGCAAAAGAAGCTCGCCTCGATGCTCGGGGTGTCGGCGGTTACGGTGCTTGCCAGTGCGGCACTGACGGCCTGCGATACGACTTCGGCTACCAGTGGCGATGTTGCTGATCCGCCTACTTCTTCCGAGCAGATGACTTGTGGGGAAATGCCTTGCGATTGGGAGTATAATGAATCCAGTTCTTCCCAGACTAGGCTTTCTTCCAGCAGCTATGAAATTGACTCGCTCGAAGTGACTTCGGGCGAGGTAATTCCGCCGGAATATATTGAACCGGAATCGGGCTCCAACATTGATACCGGACATCTGGAATCTTCTAGTTCGTCATCCTCTAGCGATGCAATCCTGCCGTCTTCCTCTTCTACGGAGTCGGGACCGCTTGCGGGCGACCCGATTGTAACTGAACCGGTTGTAGAACTGGGACCGATGTTATCGGGGGTCATCGAGGACACGCCAGTACGCATGGATGAACCTGAACAGTAATTTTCGTCAATGAACCTGGTTCTTTCTTTAACGGAACGGTGTAACCTTCGTTGCACCTATTGCTATTACAAGGTGAGCCATGAGGCCCGCAGCCTGGTGATGTCGAATGACATTATGGAGGCGGCGATTAGGCTCGCCTTTGAGCGCACGCTTTCGCTGAACCAGCGTTTTTTGAACATCACTTTTTTCGGTGGGGAACCGTTACTTTGCATGGAATCCATCCGCAGGGGAGTGGAGCTTGCGAAAGGCTTGGTGCATGAACGATTTGGCGAAGACGTTTTGCTCGGACCGCCGACTTCGAATACGACATCGCCGAAGTTTCGCCTGCGTTTTGCTGTCAACACGAACGCCACCCTGCTGAACGAAGACATCATCGAGTACCTGAAGCGCGAAAAGTTCCGTATCTACCTCTCGCTCGACGGTCCGGAGTCGCACCACAATATCTGCCGCAGGCAGGTGGGCGGGGAGGGTTCCTTCAAGCTGATTGAGCCGCATATTCCTGTGCTCACCAAGCTTGATACGGTTGTGCTTTCGGTTATCACCCGCGAGAACATGCGCTCGCTTTCCGATGCGGCCTGCTGGATACAGGCGCAGGGGTTCAGGAACATGACCGCCGCCGTGGATTTCGACGGCAAGTGGACGGGCGAGGAATTCGATGTCCTGGCCGCGGAATACGAAAAACTGGCCGAATTCTGGCTCGAAATCAAGCGAAAGAATGTTCCCTTCTACCTGGGAACCATCCAGGACAAGTTAAAGTTCAGGCTTACTGGGCAGCGCCACCGCACGTCAAGCTGCCAGGTGGCCGAGGGCATTGTCGCCTGCGCTGCGAACGGGAATCTTTTCCCGTGCACGCGGTTCATTTCGAGCAAGCCGGATGCTCCCTACATTTTGGGCAATGTCTTTGACGACCCAGCGCAAATCTGGAATGGAGCGGTGGCCCGCGATATCCTGGACTTCTTCAGTCGCGACAAGGAAGACTGCAAGGGTTGTGCCATACGTTTCCGCTGTCATGCGCACGAATGCGCCTGCACGTCATTCTATTCTACGGGCAGTATCCACGGGGTTTCGCCCGAGGTGTGCACGCACGAACGCATGCTCGCCGCCATATGCGACGATGCAATCTGCGACGAAGTCGCGGCGTCCTAATAAAAAGATCCCCGACCAAGTCGGGGATGACATAATGGGTCGCGGGGATGACTTCTACGAGCAGCGGAGTGTCTGGCCGATGCGGAGTATCGATGTGCGCTTGATGCCGTTCAGGCGGCAGAGCCTCTCGATGGTCGTTCCGTACTTGATGGCAATACGCCCCAGTGTATCGCCCGGGCGAATCCTGTGATAACGGTGTTTCGAGAGTTCCTTCTGGATTTCGTTGTGGCTTTCTACAGCCGGGGCGAGGGCGTACTGTTCGGAATTTTCGAGCAGGGTGCCTTCTTCGAGGTTGAAAACCGTTGCCGGGTCGATGTTGATTTCGCCGTAACGGATTTCGAAATGCAGATGCGGGCCGGTCGATCTGCCGGTATTGCCGCCCCAACCGACAAGCTGGCCGCCTTCAACCATGTCGCCCACTTTCACGAGCCTCTTTTTCAGGTGGCCGTAGAGCGTGCGGGTGCCGTTCGCGTGCTCGATCATCACGTAGTGGCCGTAGCCGCGACGGTTGTACTTGGAAACGATGACTTTTCCCGGGTAGACGGCCACGATGGAGTCGCCGATGGAAATGTGCAGGTCAACGCCCCTGTGCAGGCGGAACTTGCGGATACCGTAGGGGGAATTGATGCGTGCCCCGTGCAGGGTCGGGAAATGCGCCCCGCTAAAGTCAAGAAACTGGAGCGTTCCGTCTGCAAGGTTGGAATTCTCGAGAGAATCGAGTTCCTCGGATTCTTCTTCGGGTTCGGCCACGGCGACAAATTCTACCGCCGATGCGGAATTGCCGAGGGTGGAATCCGCTGTTGCGGAACTGGAACCTGCGGCGATGTCTGCTTCCGAGGCGTCTTCTGCCGGGGCGACCGCTTCGGTAACTTCGGACGCAACGCCTTTTGCAATTTCGTCCTTTGCTGCTTCGTTCTCTTCGACTGTCTTTTCGACAGCGCTCTCGACCGCGTTTTCGGCAGGAACTTCTTCGCCGAATGAGAGCGCGGGGAGCATTCCCAGACAGAGGATGGATACGTTCAGCAGTTTCATTGTGGTGCGAAAGTTAGAAATTTTTTGCAATATTTCAAGTTTATAAATGAATGTCAAGTTTGGACAAATTTTCAAACGGCTTCAAAAACGCCGAATTTGACTTAAAAACGGCGTTTGCGTGCCGCGCCTGTTTCGGAATCCCATCCATTTTTCTAAATTAACGTGATAACCGACAACAATTATTTGGTCATTTCATGAAATTTTTTTACCCGCTCCTTTGTGCGTTTTTAGTGTTTTTTTCGGCGTGCCATGAAGAAGAAAAACTGGCTGCGCTCCGGAAAGATGTTGCTGCTCTTGAAAATAGCGTCGATTCCCTGCAGAAGGCGAAGGAAAAGTTGCAGAATGTGCCCAATTACACCATTCTCTCGGATACGGTGCGTGCGGGCGAGGGGCCTTTCCATGTATTCTCGCGCCTAAAGGCGATGGTGGAGGGTGGCGATGCCGACCTGGGCAAGGTCTACCTTGCCATGCAGGATAGCGTGGAGTTCAAGTTGCGCGTGGGCGAGAAGTTCTATATCGCGGTGGATGCGGACAGGCATGTGCAGCGGTTCCGCTATGCGCCGAACGTGATTACTTCGCATGTGGTGGTGCGGACCGACTCGGGCTTTGTCTATAAGCTGATTGAAAAGCCCGTGGTGCGCAAGCTCTCCGTGTACGAGGGCGCGCTGGAAGAGGGGAGCACGCTGAACGGCATTCTCCTGAAGGTGGGCATCCCGCGCCGCATGGTGGGCGTGGTGAGCGGCGTGTTGCAGTGCAAGGTGGCGTTCCCGCTGGCCCGCGCGGGTGACCGCTTCCGTATTTTGCTGGAAGATTCCTATTTCCAGGATTCCATCTGGGTGTCGGGCAAGGTCGTGTATGCCGAATTTGAGGGCAGGAACGTGGGGCATCACGAGGCTTTCCGCTATGAGGACCCTGACCCGAAGAGCTCCTACAATGCACACTACACCGAGTCGGGCGACGCGCTTGTGTTTGATGGCCTGCGCTACCCGCTGGAACACCTGCGCATCACGAGTTCGTACGGTTCGCGCGTGCACCCGATTACGGGCCGCGTGACGGTGCATTACGGCGTGGACTACGGTGCCCCGACGGGTACTGTGGTGCATGCGGTTGCCGAGGGCGAGGTGACTGTTTCGGGTTTCGACAACCTGAGCGGCAACAAGATTGCCATCCGGCACAGGGACGGCACGACCAGCTGGTACATGCACCTCTCTGCGCGCGGCGTCGGGGTGGGTGCGAAGGTTTCTCCGGGGCAGGCGATCGGGCGCGTCGGCTCTACGGGCAGGAGCACGGGGCCGCACCTGCACTACGGTTTCAAGAATGCGCAGGGGCAGTGGATAAACCCGCTCTCGAAGACCATGATTGCGACCCCGAAGCTTTCGGGCGAGCGCCTTGCCCGCCTGAAGGAACAGGTGAAGGATATCCGCAAGGAGATAGACCTCACGCTTGCCGCCCCCGCGGTGAAGGTGAACGATTCCACCGACGTGATGGTCCGTACCCGCGTATTGAACTAGAGGCGCGCTTTTTCGAACCGGTAAGGCATGATGCTTGAAGATGATGAACTGCGGGAAGTAAGGACGTCGAGGCGCGCACACCGTTCGCGCCGTATCGACGTGATGCGCGAATGGGATTCGGGCATCGTGGACGACCGCCCGACCAAGGAGCGCTTTAGCCGCGAGTTCAAGAAGGCTAAAATCAAGCACCTGAAGAACCCGGTGGAAAATATCGGCGAGGAGAACTGCGTCGAGGGCCTGGTGCTGGAAGTGCACCGCCGCACCTGCGAGGTACGTTTAGACGAAAGAGATATTGATGAAAAAAAAGATAATCTATCGTCTATCGTCTACCAGCGAAGCGGTCTTTCGTCTAATACAGTTACCGCGATGTACCGCGCGACCACGTCCAAGCAGTTGGGGGAATTCCCCGCGGTGGGCGATCGTGTGCTTCTCGGGCTCGTGAACGATGGCGAGGATTCGGGTGATGGCGTGGGTTCGCAGAAGTACTGCGTGGTGCGCGTGCTCCCGCGGAAGAGCGAACTCAAGCGCCCCGGCCCGCGTGACACGTTCTACAAGCAGCAGACGCTTGCCGCGAATATCGACCAGGTGGTGATTGTCGCGAGCGTGACCCAGCCCGAATTCAACTACGGGTTCATGGACCGTTTCTTGCTTGCCTCGAACCTGAATAGCCTGCCGTTCATCCTGGTGCTTACCAAGATGGATTTGCTCCCGAACGGGGAGGCTGACCTTTCGGAAGATATTCGCGATTTTATGAGCATCGCCGACAAGGTGATTCCCGTGAGCGTCAAGACGGGGGTCGGCCTCGACGACCTCCGTAACGAGCTTCTGGGCAAGTCGTCGGTGTTTAGCGGTATGAGCGGGGTCGGAAAGTCCTCGCTGGTGAACGCGCTGGTGCCGCACGCCGCGCTTGCGACGGGCGAGGTGCGCGAACGCGACGGCAAGGGCCGCCATACCACTATCTCGTCGAGCCTGTTCGACTTGCCGGGTGGCGGGATTGTCATCGATACGCCTGGGATCAGGGGTATCGGCCTCATGGATTTGGACAAGGAAACCCTGGCGAAAATCTTCCCGGGATTCTTCGAGGACGATATCTTTACGTGCAAGTTCAGCAACTGCATACACGTGAAGGAGGCGGGCTGCGCCGTGCGGGCCGCCGTCGAGTCGGGCAAGCTCTCCAGGGCGCGTTATCGGAGCTACCTCCGCATACTGAATTCTTCGGATTGATTATATTGTTGATATGGATGTCGTGTCTAAAATAACTCTGGTGGCCTCCATCGTGCTGATGGGTTACAGTGCATCGCAGCTCGTGGCAAATTCTGCCGAGTTGAGCGAGAAGGCAGACGAGATCAAGACGCTCATGAAGGTGAGCGAATCTCGCGAACGTGGCATTCGCCTGTTTAATTTTGCGATTTCGTTCTCGTTAATGCTGGCCTATGTGTTTCTTGCCCATTTTTCGGGCCTTGCGTACTGGGTTTCTGCCGTTATAGCCTTGAAACTTGCGTTTACGCTCTTTTTTTCGGACCGGGAACTCCGCATGGAAATCCGTGGCGAGGATATGGGCCGGCGTGGAATCCTGATGGACAAGGCGGATTCGTTCTTGAACGTTTTGCTTGGGCTTTCCATCGCCCTGGTTTTGGTACTGTAGCATGGGAAACAATATGAAAAAGATTCTCCTTGGCGCTGTATGCGCGCTGATGTTCTGCTTCGGGACTGTCGCTGCTCAGACGAATTCCTCGGGTGCGTCTGCAGCATCTGCTTCATCGGGTGCCGCCTCCCAGGCATCGCAGACGACCGGGATTCACACGCCGCTCTTTTTGGGCAGTGCGCTCGGCTTCGGTACGGGTACGGGCGTGGGGTCCGAGAGAGGTGTTGGCCTCAGACAGATTGAGCCCATGTTCGGTATCTGGTTCCCGCACGTGGCGTTCTTCCGCACAGGTTACGGATTCTTTGATTTTGATGGCGAAGGCGAAGACGGTTCCGAAACGGAAATCGAGCATTACAACCTCGACGTGGAACTGGGCGTTCACGTGTTTGGCGACTTGTACGTAGTCGGCAATTTCTCGAGGGCAAAGGAACTCTCCGATGTGGGCGATGTCTCGTGGAATGAATGGGGCGCCGGTTTCGGGACAATCTTCAGCATATTCTCGAAGACGATGCTCTTTGCCGATGTGGGCTACCGTTGGGTGCTTGACCACTACGACCCCTTCTTGAACAAGAATGTTTCGGGCAGCCGCCTGCAGATGAACCTGGGTTTCATCACTTACATTTACTAGGGCAAGGTTCCGCGATGAAGAATGTTGCCATTATGGGTGGTGCGTTTGATCCGGTTCACATGGACCATGTTGCGGTTGCGAGGCTCTGCCTGAAGCACGGGCTTTGCGACGAAGTGTGGTTTGTGCCGAGCCCTGACAGGTGGGACAAGACGCTCAACGCCTCTCCCGAAGACCGCTTCGCGATGCTTGAACTTGTGACATCCGACGAGCCGCGTTTTGTGCTTTCGGACGAAGAAATCCGGCAGGGAGATTTTCGCGGGTCTTACGTGTTTTTGAAGGGCCTTGCGGAAAAGTACCCCGAGGTGAATTTTCGTCTGCTTGTAGGGGCGGACAGTTACGAGAATATTCCGCACTGGCGCGACCCCCTGCATTTTTATGGCACGGAGTACAACGGCCACCTGCTGTTGCGCGACTTCAGCCTGATTGTTTTTGCGAGGAGCGGCTACCCGCAGATTGATATCGATGCGCATCTCGCTAAGGGGTATGCCCCGCTGTTCTGGCTTGGGGAAAAAGAAGGCTTTGTGGGAAAGTTCTCGAGTACTGCGATACGCAGGGAGTTGCTCTACAACAGGGGCGTAAGGCCTGCGGGATTAGCCCCTGCGGTGTACGACTACATTCTGGAAAACGACTTGTATAGCGAATGATTTGGGGTAGGACAAATGAAATTTGTAGATAACTTGAGGCAGAAGCCCTTCGTGCAGAAGGTGGAGAAGTTCTTCCCGGCGATAGCTTTCCTCGGCGGTTTCGGCTGGGATTCCATAACGCTCGGGCGGCAAATAGACAATACCGACCTGCTGTTCCTGCTGGCATACTATACGGGTGCGTTTATACTCGTGATCCTTCTTTCGGCACACCTGGAGCATCCGGAGGGCTGGACCCGCGAACGCATTATGGCGGCGAAGGCATCAACGGGCGGTAACGCCCCGGCGAAACCCGCGGCTCCGCAAACGGCAGCACCTGCAAAGCCTGCGGCGAAACCCGCTACGGCAAGTCAACCCGCAGTGCAGGAGGCTAAGGCCCCGTCCCCGACGAACGCGAAACTTGCTGCCGTGGCGGGGAAGATGGCGAATATCGCGAAGCCTGCGACGACTGTGGTGGCCTCGAAAATCAAGAACGTGGCCGATGCTTCTGCGTCAAAGATCAAGAACGCCGCCGATGCTTCGACCGCCGAGGCAAAGAAACTAGCTGACAAGATAGGGTATGAATCCATGGCGGTTCCCAAGAACGCCATTGTGGTGGAACACCGCTTTTTGGACCGCGAGTGGAGCGAAGTGTGGAAGGACCGCTTTTCGTGGATGTTGCAGTTCCTGTTCGGCGGCATGTTCAGCGCGCTCGTGGTTTGCTACTTCAAGAGCAGCGGCTCGCTTGCGTCGCTCCTGCTCGTGATTGTCCTCGCTGCCCTTCTGGTGGGTAACGAATTCCTGAAGAAGAAATATGAAAGTTTCGGCGTGAGCCTCGCGTTTTTCTGCCTGCTGGGCACGATGTTCATGAACTTCACTATCCCGCATGTGGTTCACAGGATTGGCTTTATCTGGTTCCTTTTGAGTACTGTGGTCTCGTTCCTCATCTGCGTGGGAATCCAGAGGCTCTCGCACCACAAGAAGCGCGTGCTCATCGCCCCCGCAATCATCAGTTCTCTCCTGGTTATTGCCTATGTAATGAACTGGGTCCCGCCGGTCCCGCTCGTGCTCAAGCAGCAAATGGTGTGCCAGAACTTCGACCGCAAGACATATTCCTGCGATATCGACGACCCGACATTCTTGCAGACATTGGGCATCAAGTTGCCCTCCGTTCACCGCACGGACAGTTCCGAGGTGTATTTCCTGTCGTCGGTCTACGCTCCTGCTGATTTGAAGGCCGAACTCGAATACCGCTGGTACTATATGGACCCCGCTACGGGCAAGTACAGCCTTACCGACAAGATATCCTCGGGCAGGATGACCATCGTGGGCGGGCGCGAGTCTGGCTACCGCAGCTTCACGAAGAAAAAGAACATTCCTGCGGGCCGTTACAATGTGGAGGTCGCCTACAAGAACGGCGCCGTCATCGGTTCGCAGAAGTTCGAAGTGTTTGAGGGCGAACCTCCGAAAGGCTTTGCCCGCGATACGTTGAGGTAGTGGCATTCGGCATGAAGGCTCCCCGCGACATGTACTTCGAGAGCGTCGTCCGGCCCGAACACGACCGGATGCTCCTGCTCGATAGCCTCTGCTACCGCTTTACCTACCATAGCCGTGAGCAGTGGAAAGAAAACCTGGAGCGCGGGCTCGTTACCGTCAATGGGGAGGTCGCGGGGCCCGAAACGGTTGCCCGCAAGGGCGACAAGGTCGTGTACCATGTGGAAAATTACGACGAGCCCGAGGTGCCGACTGATTTTAGCACCGTGTTCGAGGACGAGGAATTCATGCTGGTCGCAAAGCCTGCGGGAATCCCGGTCCACCATACCGCCCGCATATTCTACAACACGTTTGTTTCCGTAGTGCGCCGCGAGACCGGCTACGAGACGGCGACCCCGATGCACCGCCTGGACCGCGATACGGGCGGGCTCATGCTATTTGCAAAGTATGCGGAGTCGGCGGCGCGCTTCCAGAAGAACCTCGACCGCATACTGCTCCGCAAGTTCTACATGGCGGTGGTGCGCGGGGAATTCCCTCACGAGGAATACCGCTGCGACACGCCCCTTCGCGAAGACCCCGCAAGCAGAATCCGACTCAAGATGTACCCGTTCGATGACGGCAAGCCCTGCACGACCATATTCCGGAAGGTGCGCTCGGTTGTTCGCGACGGCGAAACGTTCACGGCTATCGAATGCGAACTCCTGACCGGCCGCAAGCACCAGATACGAGCCCACCTCGCGAGCCTCGGGTTCCCGATTGTGGGGGACCGCCTTTATGCCTTCGATGGCCTGTACTACGAAAAGATGGCGGAAGGCGCCCTTACGGAAGACGATTTCCGCGTTTTAGGCGCGCATAGCCATATGCTCTATGCGTACAAGGTAGAACTCTTGCTCCCGTACTGGGATACACCGCGTACGTTTGTGTGCGAGAATTTCCCGACAGAAATGAAGGACTTAATCCGCTAAATTCGTTCAAAAACGTCTTTTGTGGAGGCTGAACCCGCGCAAATTCATGCTCCGGGCTCCCGGTTTTTTGTATCTTTTATGCGTAAAATTTTGAACCTACGGTTCAAGGAGTTGAAAAATGAAATCTAGAGTCCTGTTGGGCCTGGCCTGTATCTCCATGATGATGGCCGCCTGTGATTTACAGAAAAACGATGCTCAGAATGCCGAAGCCAAGGTGACTGGTACCTCTACGGACGACCAGAAGTTCGCCTACATGCTGGGTGTGCAGTTCGGTATGCAGAATTTCAAGATGCTCCCGCTCCAGATGGGTGAGGAACTCGACGAGGACGTGGTCGTGCAGGGTGTTCTCGATGCCATGAAGGCTGAAAAGGACACGAACTTTAAACTGCAGATTCCCGTTGATACTTTGAGGCAGGTCAGTTTTGACTACAATTCCGTGGCTCGTACCCGTATGGAATCCATTCGCCCCGATAGCGCGACGAACGCTTCCTTCAACGGCGACCAGTCGAAGTTCCGTGCCTACATGGATTCTGCGATGAAGGCCCTTCCGGTGGTTCCCGCTCCTGCTCCGAAGAAGGCTCCGGTGACGATTGGTGAAACCCCGACCAAGAACCAGAAGCTTTCCTACTTTATCGGCGTGCAGTTCCAGAACCAGTTCAGCGCGATTGGTGGCCAGTTCCAGACGGAATTCGACGTGAACTACTTCGTGCTCGGTATCCGCGATGCCGGCGCCAAGACCCGCGATACCACGCTCACGAACGCCTTGCCGGATGATTCCCTCAGGGCTGTTGGCGAACGCTACAACGAGAAGATGAAGGTTCTCCGTGAAGAAGCCATCAAGAAGGCCCAGGAAGAAGAAGCCAAGCTGAAGGAAGAGGTGAAGGGCCTCCGTGGCGATACGCTTGCGAACGGCATGCCTGCCAAGATGAACTACAAGGTGAAGGTTACTGGCATCACGAACAAGGCCGAAAACCTCGAGACCTGGGCTGGCAAGCCTCTCCTGATTTTCTACTTCTCCGCGACCTGTGGCCACTGTGCACACGCCGCTCCGCAGATTCTCGACATCGCGAAGGAATTTGCCCCGAAGGGCCTTACGACGGTTGCCGTTGCCAGCGGTGGAAACAACAAGAGCGGCATCCGCAAGTTTGCCGACAATGCGAAGTTCGACGATACCATCAATATCGTGTGGGATGAAGCCCGCCAGTTCGGTGAACTCTACAGCGATGGCTATGTGCCGAAGGTCTACCTCGTGAACCCGGATGCATCGTACAAGGAATACGTTGCCTTCGAGGGCGAGAAGGAAACCCTCAAGGCCGAAATTGCCGCCCTCATGGATGGCAAGCCGGTCGTTTGGAATCCGGAACCGCCGAAGCCGGCCGTGGTCGATACGCTCAAGCCCGCCGCCGCTACTGCTCCGGCTGCCAAGAAGTAACACACCGTGTCATCCTGAGCGGAGAGGCAAACCCTCGTAGTCGAAGGATCTCATTGCGTTCCGTCTATAATGCAAGAATTTGATGTCGTAGTCGTAGGTGGCGGCCATGCCGGCATTGAGGCGACGCATGCCGCCTGGAAGCTCGGCGTTAAGACCGCCATGCTCACGATGGATATTGACGCCATCGGGCGTATGAGCTGTAACCCGGCCGTAGGCGGGGTGGCGAAGGGCCAGATTGTGCGCGATATCGATGCGCTCGGTGGCCTGATGGGCCTTTTGACCGACAAGGCCGGGATCCAGTTCCGCATGCTCAACATGAGCAAGGGGCCCGCCGTGTGGGGCCCGCGCGCCCAGTGCGACATGAAGTATTATAGCGAGATTGCCCGAGAGGTCATTACGAACCTTCCCGGGCTTTCCGTTATCCAGGGGGAACTCGCCGCGTTCGAGCGCATGCCCGATGGCCGCCTGGAACTCACGCTTTTGAATGGCGAACGCTACGTGACCCGCGCGCTCGTGATTACGAGTGGAACCTTCCTTGCCTCCAAGGTGTTCACCGGGCTTGAGACGAGCATCGGTGGGCGAGTGGGCGAGCCGAGTGCAGACAAGCTTTCGGAATGCCTTGCGGCTAACGGCATTGCGCTGCGCAGGCTCAAGACGGGTACGCCGAGCCGACTCGATCCGGATTCTATTGACTTTGATGAATGCGACGTGCAGCACGGCGACGATGTGGCCTGGCCCATGAGTGACCGCCATGTTGCAGAAACGGTCCCCGGCCGCGATACGGATTATTTCTGGGGCGACGCTACGAACAAGTTTGTGCGTAACGATTGCGTGTGCTGGATTACGCGCACGAATTTAAAGACTCACGATATATTGCGGAGCGGCTTCAAGGACAGCCCGATGTTCAGCGGTCGTATCCATGGCAAGGGCCCGCGCTACTGCCCGAGTATCGAGGACAAGATTAACCGCTTTGGCGACCGCGACGGTCACCAGCTGTTCCTTGAACCGGAACAGGCGGACATCGGTCGCGTGTACATCAACGGGTTCAGCTCGAGCCTGCCTGCGGATATCCAGCTTGCTGCAATCCACACGATTCCTGGCCTCACGCGCGCCCGCGTGTTGCAGATTGGCTATGCGGTGGAATACGATTCCGTAGATGCCACGCAGCTTTTCCCGACGTTTGAATGCAAGAAGGTTCCGGGCCTGTACTTTGCGGGCCAGGTCTGCGGTACGAGCGGCTACGAAGAGGCTGCGGGTCAGGGCCTTTTGGCCGGCATCAACGCGGCTCTGAAAATAAAGGGCGAAGCTCCCTTTATTTTAGGTCGTTCCGACAGCTACCTAGGGGTAATGGCGGACGACCTCACGAACATCCTGCTCGACGAGCCTTACAGGATGTTCACGAGCCGCGCCGAATACAGGCTCTTCCTCCGGAGCGACAATGCGGAAGAACGCCTGAAGGAACGCGCGCATGAAATCGGGATGATTTCCGAGACCGACTACGCCGACTGGAAGCGTCGCTGTTCCCTTGTGGAAACGGCCCGCATGCGCCTCGCCGAAGAATCCGCGCTCCCCGAGCAGGCAAACATCATTCTTGAAGCCGGTGGGCAGGCTCTTGCAAGCGAGCGCACCCGCTGGATCAACGTGCTCCGTCGCCCGGGTATTGACCCGGAACAGCTGTTCAGGGTTGCCCTCCCGGACTTGCCGCTCACGCGCCGTGACCAGTGGTTCCTGTACGCCGAGGAAATCTATGCCGGTTTCTTCGACAGACAGGCCCGCGAAATCGACGACCAGAAGAAGATGGAATCCGTGCGCCTGCCCGAAGACTTCGACTACATGCAGGTGACCGCCGTAAGTATCGAGAGCCGCCAGCGCCTGAACGCCCACAAGCCGCTCACGCTGGGGCAGGCGAGTCGCATTCCCGGTGTGCGCCCGGCAGATATAACCGTGCTTGCTCACTGGCTAGATAATCGCTAAAGCCCTGCGGGCGAACGGCCCTCACTTGATAATTTCGGCAAAAATTGCTATCTTTGCGCCGTCAAATTAACATAATTGTCTAAAGACAAAATTCCAAGAGGTATATCATGGCAGAAGAAAAAGAAGTCAAATCCACAGAAGAAGTCAAGCCTCAGGAACCGAAATCTACAGAAAAATCTCAAGAAAAGAAGGCTCCGGCCAAGAAGAAACGCCCGATGAACGCAAAGCGCAAGGGTGCCGCTCCTGCTGCCAAGAAGCCCGCCATCTTCAGTGATTCCCTGGAAGACCGTTTCCCCAACCTCGCTGCTAAGCTCAAGAAGTCCATCGAGGACGGCATCAAGCAGAAAATCAAGGAAGCCCAGAACGACCCGAAGGTCAAGGCCGCATCCAAGAAGTTCGCTGCTGAAAAGTAATCTGACTTTTTTTGAAAAATGCCTCCGCTCCGTGCGGGGGCTTTTTTCATTGCACCCTCCCTAGTTTTCATTGCGCCGTTAGTCGCCCACGAAGATACTTTGTTTCAAGTGTTCTAATTTCTATATTTGCGCTCATGATTAGCATTACCAAGCTCTTGATGGATACCCCGAATTACGGGGATCAGCTGCGTTACGAACCTCGTGCCCACGAATGCAAGAATGGCGTGGCTCCGGGACGCGGCCCCGTGGTGGTATGGAACTGCACCAAGACGTGTAACCTGAGTTGCGTGCACTGCTATGCGCGCTCCGAGGCCATCAAGTACCAGAACGAACTGACGCACGAAGAGGGCTTGGCGCTTATTGACCAACTTGCCGATTTCAAGGTGCCGGTAATCCTCTTTAGCGGTGGTGAACCGCTGCTTCGCCCCGACTTTTTTGAACTTGCGAACTATGCGGCAGGCAAGGGAATCCGCCCGACCATCAGCACGAACGGCACCTGCATTACGCCCGACGTGGCAAAGAAACTGAAGGACATGGGCGTGGGCTACGTGGGCATCAGCCTGGACGGCTGTGAGGCGACGCACGACAAGTTTCGCGGCAAGGAGGGCGCCTACAAGCTTGCTCTCCGTGGTATCCGCAACTGCGTGGCGACTGGCCAGAAGGTGGGGCTGCGCTTTACGATTACGCGCTACAACGTGCAGGACCTGAATGCGATTTTTGACCTGCTTGAAAGCGAGAACATTGACCGTGTGTGTTTCTACCACTTGGTTTACAGTGGGCGCGGTTCCGCGATGGTCGCAAACGACTTGAACCACGAAGAGAGCCGCAAGGCGATGGACCTGATTATTGACCGCACGCTCGACTTCAAGAAGCGCGGGATAAACAAGGAAATTTTGACCGTCGATAATCACGCCGATGCAGTCTACCTTTACTTGCGCATGAAACGCGAGGACCCTGCCCGAGCAGAGAAGGTGCTGGAACTCATCCAGCGTAATGGTGGTAACCGCAGCGGTATGGCCTTCGGAAATATCGACAGCATCGGGAATGTTCACCCCGACCAGTTCTCGCAGTACATTACCCTCGGGAACGTGCGCGAAAGGAACTTCGGAGAAATCTGGAGCGACGAGAGCAACCCGATTATGGCGGGGCTCAAGAACAGGAAGCCGATTTTGAAGGGACGCTGCCCCAAGTGCGCCTACCTGAACCTGTGCAATGGCAACTTCCGCACCCGCGCCGAGGCTGTGACCGGAGATTTCTGGGAACAGGATCCGGCCTGCTACCTGACGGACGAGGAGATTAATGGATAATTGATAATGGATGATGTGAAATTATCAATTATCAATCAGTTTTTCACTCCTCACTTCACATTGAATATGACTGAAATTGAACAGCGTCTTCTCTCTGTCATTCAGGATGCCTTCCCGCTGGAAGAGCGCCCTTACCGGCGGTTGGCGGAGGTGCTGAACGCGCAGGAAGCGTGTGCTGGCGGCGATGCTCGCGGGCATCTTACGGAACAGTCAGTCTTCGATGCGGTCGAGAACCTGCGTCGCTCGGGCATTGTCCGCCGTATCGGTGGCATCTACGATTCCCACAGGCTCGGGTTTATTTCGCGCCTCTGTGCGGGCAAGGTTACCGACCTCGACAAGTTCGCATCCGCTGTCAACGGGATTCCCGCGATTACGCACAACTACGTGCGCTCTCACGAATACAACGTGTGGTTTACCGCCATCGCGGAGTCGGAAGGCGAAATCCGCGCAATCGTTGACGGGCTCTGCGCAAGTACGGGCCTGCACGACGTGCATATCCTTATCGCGACGAAGAAGTTCAAGATAAACACGGTAATGCGCGTCTTGAAAGAAAATGAAGATTCCCGCCTACGCGAGAATGTCGATCGAGGTGGGGAATTCATTGCTGCGTTATCGTCGTCCGACAAGGCACGCATTCGCATTGCCTGTGACGATATCCCGCACACGCTCACTCCGTTTACGGACTGGGGCGTTTCCCTTGAGGCTCTTCGCGACGACCTCGTGCAAAAGAGAATGCGCCGCTTCGGGGCAATCCTCCGGCATCAGGACGCCGGCTTCGCGTATAATGCTATGGTCTGCTTTAAATTAGATGAGAGACTAGAGACGAAAGACGAGAGAAGTGTCATCCTGAGCGACCCCTGGAAGGGGGAGTCGAAGGATCCTGCTGGTGCAATCCTTGCAAACAAGCCATACATTTCGCACTGCTACGAGCGCCCCGCCTTCGAAGGCTTCCCGTACACGCTCTATGTGATGATGCATGCGCAGTCCGCCGAAGAACTGGATGCGTTCATAAAGGATGCCGCAGTCTCTATCGGCAATCCCGAATACGCGGTGCTCCATTCCGTCAGGGAACTTAAGAAGACGAGCTTCAGGTTCTTCGCCTGATTTTTGGCTAGAACTTGCAGCCGAGCGAGGCGTAGAATATGCCTCGCTGCCCGAAACTCAGCAAGTTTAGGGTCAGGGGTAGAGTCTTTCCCAGTTCAAGCCCGAGCAGGGTCGCATGGAACATGGGGGCAGCACCATTCCCGTTGAAGGCAACGCCCGCATCCAGCTCCATAAACGGATTCACGAACCCGTTTACGTTGAAATTCAGTTTTGCCCTTGGCATGATGGTGTAGAGCGACTCGTCCTTGATAGGCATGGAGTAGTTGAAGACGAGGCCTGTTTCAAATATTTCATTGACCTTGTAGCCGTAGTCTATGGAAACTGCGCCCAGGATTCCAAAGGAGTCTTCTTCGCCGAATATGCTTATGATTGCAGAGCCAACTATGCCGACAAAGTCCGAAATGGTCAAGATGCCGTAGCCGATGCTTATGGAATGGCGCTTGAATTCGGGTTCATTTTTGACGGACTTTTCTGTGTCGGGCTGTACGTCGGTATAGTTCTCCGGTTCCTGTGCGAAAGACATTGCAGCGGAAAGCATGAGTGACAAGAGAATGACTTTGGCTTTCATATATCCTCCTAATACAATTTAGTTTCTATTGCGATGCGGTGGCCGGCCTCGAAACCGAAAATCGTGCCGTCGTGAATCTCGTAGTTTATACCGAACCCGACGGAGCGCCCGAACATGCGGAAAAACCGCGTGACGTCGAACTTCATCTTGTAACCGTGGTACTTGTCGTCCATCTTGCGGTACGCGCGGGCGAGGTTCCTGTTTTCGGATTCCTCGATGCGCGCCTGGTACAGGAATACCTCGCTGAGTTGCCAACCCGTATGGAGGGTGTCGTTCCAGCCGAGTTTCCACACGAGCGATGCCTTGAACCCGATTTCGTCACCGGGCTTGTAGTTCTTGTCTTCGAGGAAGGCATTGTACCGGAACGCCGTTCCGAGCGAAAGCGTTCTCGAAAATTGCAAATAACTGAACGGTTCGATATTCAGGCGGTGGAAACGGTTCTTTTGCGAGCCCTCGCCGGGAGGGAACCGCCAGCCCGCATTGAGCCCCAGGAAAGATACGGGTAGGACCCTTATTCCGGCGTATGTCTCGTTGAACCCGTTCACGTGCAGGTTGCAGTAGTTGTGGAGATACCCTTCTGTTGAATACTCGTAACTCACGCCCAGGAATCTGAATGCCCCGTCCACATAGAGGCTCAGGTATCGCGGGATTATCGCGTATTCCGCCGCAACGTCCATATCGAGGCTGTACACGTCTTCGTCGAGCTCAAACGCCCCCTGCACGGCAATTCCCGTTGTAGGCGGCAAAATCGGGTGCAGGTTCTCTGTGGCCAAGGCTGCCACACAGAGAAACGGTAATATGCATCCGAAAACTTTGCTCATGTATGGAAATATATCAAATTTTTGTTGCCATGCATCTTGTATATATTATATTTCTTGCAGATGCTTTCATTTATCCTGCATAGGGCGGCCGCGCGTTTTAAACCTGCGTTACAATCGCGTTTTAAACCTGCGTTTCATGCGCGTTTTAAACTTGTGCACCTTGTCGTAGTCGCAATGTTATTTTGTCTGTGCGCCTGCCTGGACGAGCCCACCGAATCATCGCCGGATTTTCTCCCGATGGACGATTCCGTGTACCCGTATGCGAATCTGCCCCGCGTTGTCATCGAGACGGAGAATTTCGCCGGAATCCGTGACCGCGAAACGGAAATTCCTTCACACCTGCAGATATACGGCAAGGACGCCCCCGAAAGCGAAGTCTACGAACTCACCGTGCGCGGGCGGGGCAATTCCAGTTTCAAGATGCCCAAGTACGGCATGAAACTTGAATTTAAGGACAAAGTAAGCTTGTTCGGGATGCCCAAGAACCGTGATTGGGCGCTCGTGGCGAATTTCGGTGACAAGAGCCACCTGCGGAACTACATGGCGACCCGCCTTTCGGAATGGCTGGGCATGCCCTATACCCCGCGATGCAAGTTTGTCGAGGTGTACCTGAACCGCAATTATGTGGGCCTCTACCTTCTCATGGAAACTGTGAAGGTGGCTCGCGAACGCGTGAATATTCCCGAAAACGATACCACTTTCCTCTTCGAGAAGGAAAACGACAAGAAAATCGATGAACCGTTTATCCGCTCGAGCATCGGGTATGCGTTCCATGTAAAGTCCCCGAAGAATCCTTCCGAGGAATCGCTTGAACTCTTACGCAGCCATCTCGCCGATTTCGAGGATGTCTTGCTGCATTTCAGTACCTCCGATACGGGGGCTATCGCGCGGTGGATTGACATGGACGACTTCAAGCCTTACTACTGGGTGCAGGAATTTTCCAAGAACGAGGATGCCATCTTTGCGCGGAGCATTTTTATGACTTGGCAGAAGGGGAGCCCGATCCATTTTGGCCCCATCTGGGATTTTGACATTTCGTTCGGCAACGAGTCTCGTGAGCTCAATCGCAAGTTTGAAAACTGGCATATCCGCAGTTATCGCTGGTTCTACTATTTCTTCAGGGACGATGCTATCCGTTCGCAAATAAGGGAGTACTGGTTTGAACACCGCGAAACCTTCCGTGCCCTGGTAGATAGCGTGCCGTTGTACAGGTCTATTATCGAGGATGCCGTAAAGAACGAGTACCGGCGCTGGCCTATCATGAGCAATACCGAGAACTGGGCGCTCAAGGACCCCTACGAGGATTACGACGAGGCCATCGATGTCATGGTCCGGTGGATGAAGGACCGCTTTGACTGGATAGAAACGACACTGAAAGAGGAAAAATAAAGAAAAAGTCGGAAATTTTTAAGAAAAAAGTAGGCCCTAATCTGAGCGGTTATGGAAATAAATTAGTTTTATGCTATAACAATATGGAGCAATTTATGCTTTTTAAACGTTTGTCCCTTCTCGTTTCATTCTTTGCCGTTATGGTGTTTGCGCAGGAGCCAGCCTCCTTCACGGAAGTGCCCCTGCAGGCTTCGACCAACGTCGAAAAGAAGGACGATAATTCCTCCACGATATCGGTGTTCGTCAAGAACCCCGAAGAAATCCGTGCATTGCAGGAGGACTTGAAGAACTTGCAGACCATGGTGGGGGATTCGAACCCCGAGGTCGCGGCTCTTTTGAAGAGGGCGAACCGCGTAGCGGAGATGAACGACCGATGCGCCTCCATTTCGCTGAACGACCTCCTGGATACGACATGTGCCCGCTTCTATGAAGTGGAACTCCCCGCATTCGAAAACGAGTACATGGAAGTGACGGGCGAGGTCAGGCTCGGTTCCATGCGTATGGCGACCACCCTTGAGGAACGTACCCGCCAGTTGGCGAGCTGCTCCGAAGCGCTGACCAGCATTATCATTAGCCGTGAACAGTTGCTCCGCCTTCGCGGTAACGTGTACCTGGAACCCATCAACTTCGATGGCGATTTTGATGCCGAATACATCTTCTCGCTTTCCTATGACCCGGCGCGTGTGGAACAGCAACAGCGCCTAGCGAGCCTCTGGATTGAAAAGTGCGGCCCTATCGTGGTTCGCCAGTCCGGGTCGGAATTTGCCCCGATGTTTATCGCCACGTTGAAGGTAAAGAACGATTCCTTGAAGAAGGCTGGCTCGAACGTGAAATTCATGCTGAACAAGAAGACGCTTATGCTCCGCATAGATATGCGTAGGCCGGTGAGTGGCGCTTATTACCTGAACGGCGTGCGCCTTTTCGAAAAGACCATCGACGCTGACCAGAAGCAGTCGAACCTCCTCTTCGATATCAAGAACAAGAAGGCCGTTCTGAACCAGCCCAAGGATGCCGAAATCCAGAAGTTCCATGGCAAGGAAGTCTTCAAGAAGTTGAAGAAGATGGAAATGGTTGGCCGCTGGGCTTGGGACGAGGAAAAGTTGCCCGATGAAGTTGTCAAGACGGAAGTTCACGAAGAATCCGAAGTCATGACGGCCGAAGACTCCCTTACGTACAAGCAGGGAATTGCTGAACTTGAACGTGCCATCGCCGAAGAAAACAATGAAACAACCGCTGCCGAGGCTTCTGCTGCCGAGGCGGCAAGTGATGCCGCTGGAGGTGAAGGCAAGAAGAAGTCTATCCACTGGATTCCGCTTGCGATTTCGGGAGCCGTACTTGCGGGCGGTGTCGCCATTGCGTACGTGTTCAACAAGAAGGCGAAGGATGAAAGGGATGCGTTTGAAAATGGTAGCACCGGCTATGAAGAAAGCAAGAAGGCCGTGCAGGATTACCAACGAAATCGTACAATCGGTGTGAGCTTCGCGATTATCGGTGCAGTCGGTGTTGGTCTTTCATTTGTTTTCTAAGGCAGGAGTGTCGAGGTGAATATGAAAAAGATTCGTTTGTCTGTTGTGATGCTCTCCGCAGCCATGATGACTGCCTGTACGGACTATGTGGCTGAAATTGAGGATATTCAGCAAGAACGCGCGGATAATCTAAATGCTATGTACGAAAATAGTCAAAAAAATGATCCGTCGGAACTCATTTTCTTCTCGGGATGTTCTTGCGAAGTGAACAGGGGAAACCTTGTCGAGAATGGTGGGCAGCTGTATTACAATACGGAGTCCAATTTCCCAACGATTTCCTACGCTCTCGTAAATTGTGCAAACATGCCGGATAAGGTTGAACGCCTAACGGGATACTACGAAAACATGTTCATAGAATCCTACAATGTTTATCAAAAGGAGGGTGTCTGGTGGGCGGATCTTCAACTGAACGGAACTGCACAGAACGCTTTACTTGGTGGTACGGTTTCCACAGCTTTGAGTACGTATGGTAATAGTAAGCCTATGGCTAGCTCTGTTGAATGTCCCTCGGTAAGTTTCGGATACAAGAATACGGTTGAAGAAACTGCTCCGGTACAGAACCCGTCGTCAGTTCAACCATCTTTATCCAGTAAAATTCCCTGTGGTGACCTGTGGTGCGGACCTACGGATACGGAAGGCAAGGTTGAAACAGGCTCTGATGATGAAACAGCCGGTTACTGGTATGATTTCAATGATGCTAACGACTACGGTACGTCTTCTATCTCTTATCCGCCCGATGTCTCGGTGAATGAATATGATAATTTCTTCGGCCCACTCACTGAAGCGTATCAAGGAATCAAGGGTACTGTTATGATAGGTGCTGGCTATGATTACCCTTATGTCGGCTTGGGCTTTAATCTTGTGAGCGGAGATCAGGAGGGCACGAATATCTCCCGTTGGGACGGAATCTGCCTGGTCTATTCATCCAACTTGAATTTTGCAATAGAATTGCAAGTAGAAGATGAGGCCACAGTTACGGAATACAATAACTATAAGGCATCCGTTGCACGCTCGGCAAATATGACTACCATTGACTACCCTTGGTCTAAATTTAAGCAAGAGGTCGGTTGGGGTAAAACGGTTGTAATTGATTCTGTACTTAGAAAGACAGCTGCAATCAAGCTAAAGTACCAAGGCGTAGCCGGTTCTACGGGTGATTTCGTATTCTATTCCATCGGCCGCTTGGGAACCTGCAAATAGTCTAGCCTCTTTTTCTATCTTTGGGCCATGCGCAAAATCTACATGGCAGGCATGAGCCACAAGGTGGCCGAAATCGCAGTCCGCGAAAAGTTCTACATCCCGATGGATGTGAAGACGGAAGCGCTCGGCCATTCTCCGTTTGACGAACTCCTGATTCTTGCGACGTGCAACCGTACCGAAGTCTACGTGGCATCGGACAGGGAAATTGCCGAGGCGGAACTCGTGCAGTACGTGTGCAAGCTTGCGGGGCAAAGGTTCGAGGATTTTGCGAAGTTCTTTTACTTCAAGGCGGGTGATGACGTTGCGCATCATGTGATGAACGTGTGTGCGGGGCTCGATTCGGTAGCGGTGGGCGAGGACCAGATTCTGCACCAGATTGGCCGTGCCTACGAGACGGCGCATAGCCTGCATGCGACGGGCAACAGCCTTAACAAGTTGTTCCAGGGGGCAATCCACACAACCAAGCGCATCAAGACGGAAACAAACCTGAGCAAGCTCAGCTGCAACATCCCGTTTTTGGCGATGAAGCAGGTGCAGCGCACGTTCGATGACCTCGAAAACCGTTCCGTGTATATCGTGGGCTTGGGCGAGATGGGTTCCCTGATGCTCAAGTACGTGCAGGAATACACCACGAATATTTTTGCGAGCAGCAGGACTTTCGCGAATGCCGAAAAGTTTGCGGACGTGCTTACCCCCGTAAAACTCGAGGACCGCTACAAGGTGCTGGGCAAGTGCGATGTTGTCGTACTGTGCAGCATCTGCCAGGAACCCCTTATCACGAAGGATGAATTCGAGAACGCTTTGTCAGCGAGTCATTCGGAGCCCTTCGACAAGCTCAGGGCAGGCTCCGCAACTAGCGAGGCGATAGAATCCAAGCGTCTAATCATTGACCTCGGCAGCCCGCGTAATGCGGAAGCCTCCATTGGCGAAATTCCCGGTGTGCAGTACGTGTGCGTCGATGATCTCGAAAAGATTGTTTCGGAAAACCGTCGCCTGCGCATGGTGGAACTCGAGGCCGCACAGAAAATTTTGAAGGAAGGTCTGGACGAATTCCTGCAGTGGTACCGTATGGACGAGGTCTCGAAGGACATCCGCGTGCATGCCGACAGGATGGTTGCGACTGCGAACGAGGAATCCGAAAAGCTTTTGCGCTCGATGCCCGACTTGCCGGAAAATGAACGCGAACGCATCCGCATGATGTACGAACGCTTTGCGAAGAAGATGGCGAACGATTACCTGTACAAGGTAAAGGCGGGCAATTCTCCCGAAGACGTGAAGGTGTTCCTCAAGTGCCTGGAGGCAAACGATGAATAATGCCGGTCTTTCGTTGGGCGGTAATGTGCGCCCGCTGCGGATTGCTACGCGCAAGAGCGCCCTTGCCGTGGCGCAGACTACGCTTGCCGCCAACGCCCTCGTGTCGGCGAACCCGGGCCTCGCATACGAACTCGTGACGATGACGACCGAGGGCGACCGAAGGCTCGACAAGTCCCTTGCGAGCTTCGGTGGCAAGGGCGTGTTCATCAAGGAACTCGAAGTCGCCCTGCTCGAAGGTCGCGCCGATATTGCGGTCCACAGCCTGAAGGACATGCCGGCAGAAGTCTTGCCGGAATTCAAATTGTCCGCAGTCCTCAAGCGCGAAGATCCGCGCGATGCGTTTATTGCCCGCGGGGGTGCAGGCGGCGTGCACTTTATGGACTTGCCCTCGGGTGCCCGCGTCGGTACGGGCAGCATCCGCAGGGTGGTGCAGCTGAAGGCGCTCCGTCCGGACTTGGAATACGTGCCCATCCGCGGGAATATCCAGACGCGCCTCTCGAAACTTGATGAACTTGACGGAGTCGTGCTGGCGGCTGCAGGCCTCAAGCGCATGGGCCTTGCAGACCAGGTGACGGAATACTTCGATACCGATAAAGTTTTGCCTGCATCTGGCCAGGGAATCCTCGCGATTGAAACTTTGGCCGATTGTCATTCTGGAGGGAGCCTTGCGACCGATAGAATCCAGACTATTCTTTCCCGCGTGAACGACGTTCCCACCTATTGTATCGCAGTTGCCGAGATGGCCTTCCTCAAGGCGCTCAATGCGGGTTGCCAGTTCCCGGTGGCGAGTTTCGCCGAATTCGTTTCTCCTGCAGGGAAAGGCGAATTTGCGAATGATTCGCAAATTCATGGCGGGGAGGAAGGCTGCCGGCATATTATGAAAATCCACGGCATCTACTGGGACGAATCTTCACAGCGGTTGCTCCGTGCGGAACATGGCGTGCAGTTTGGTGCGCTTGAATCCGGTATGGGTGATTCGTTTGAAAATGCTGTGACGCAGGCCCGCGACGCGGGAATTGCTCTTGCGGGTAAAATCCGTGAACAGCTTGCGCGCTGATTCCCTATAACTTTCTATTTTTACACTCGATGAAAGGAACCGTTTATTTAATCGGTGCAGGTCCCGGCGATCCCGGGCTATTGACGCTCCGTGGCAAGGAAATTCTGGAAAAGGCCGACGTGGTGGTCTATGACCGCCTGGTTTCGCCTGCAATTCTTGGCATGTGCAATCCGAAGGCCAAGATGGTGGACGTGGGCAAGATGCCGACGCACCATAAGGTCAAGCAGTCCGAAATCAACAGGCTTCTGGTGCAATTTGCTTGCGAATTTCCCGGCGGTGTGATAGCGCGCCTCAAGGGCGGCGACCCGTTCGTGTTCGGGCGTGGCGGCGAGGAGGCTCTGGAACTTGTTTCTGCTGGTGTCGAATTCGAGGTGGTTCCGGGCATTACGTCTGCAATCTCGGTGCCTGCGTATGCGGGTATACCTGTAAGCCATCGCGGGATTGCGACGAGCTTCCATATCATCACCGGGCATGAAAAGGCGGAATCATCCTCTAATGTCATCCCCGCGCAGGCGGGGATCTCCTCTGCGCCGGTAGGTCTAGATTTTCCAGCACTCGCGAAGTGCCCCGGCACGCTCATATTCCTGATGGGCATCGCCAACATGGATTTTATTGCCCGACGGCTTATGGAATGCGGCAAGGACCCGAAAACGCCGCTCGCCTTTATCGAGAAGGGCACGACCCCGTACCAGCGCACCGTCATGGCGACGCTCGAGACTGCGGGGGAGACGATTGCCCGCGAAAACGTGACGGCACCTGCGATTACGATTATGGGTGGCGTCGTGGAACTCGGGAACACGCTCGCGTGGAAAAAGAACTTGCCGCTTTCGGGCAAGCGTCTCGTGGTGACCCGTGCCGCAAAGCAGGCCAGCGGGATTACCGCACGCCTCACTGCCCTCGGCGCCGAAGTCATCGAAACCCCGATGATCGAAACCAGGGATGTCATCCCCGCGACTTGTGGTGAGCGAAGCCGAACCAAGACGGGGATCTCCTCAGCTGATTTCAATGCCCTCGCGAATTTCGACATCCTTGCCTTCACGAGCACGAACGGCGTGGAAAGTTTCTTCAGGCAGCTGTTCGCCGCAGGTTACGACGTGCGCGTGCTTGCCGGCAAGAAGATTGCGAGCGTCGGCAAAATTACCGAAAAGAAGTTGCTCGAATACGGCATCCGCTGCGACTACGTGCCCGAAGACCATACCGGCGAAGGATTAGGTCGTTTGCTGGCTTCGCTCCCGGTGGACCATTCCCGCATTCTTCTTCTGCAGGGCAATCTCGCTGACGATACCCTGCTCAAGCTGCTCCCGCAGGCGACCCGCTGGGTGGTCTACGAGACGCTCCCGGTCGCTGAACTCCCCGAATGGAAACGCGAGGCCGTTGTCGGCGCCGATGCCGTCGTGTTCGCGAGCACCAGCGCCGTCGAAAATTTCTGCAGTGTCATCCTGAGCTATACGACACTAGGGGCTTCGCCCCTTAGTGGCAGTTATGCCCTTTGGGTAGGAGAGCGTAGCTCGGAGTCGAAGGATCTTAATAGAGAATCTTTGACTACGCCTGCTTCTTGTTCTCCCCGTCTCGCATTCTGCATTGGCCGCATGACGGAATCTGCCGCCCGCAAGCACGGCTTTGAAACGGTCACTTCCGACGAGACGACGATGGATTCCCTCGTAAAAAAGATTGTGGAGTATTACAAAAAAGAATCCTAATCCCACACTCCACATTTCACACCTCACACTCCACATTGTATGAAAGCTATCCTGATTATTGCGCATCATTGCATTTTGCCTGGGGCCTACAAGGGCTTCGAAGGTATTTTGGACAAACTTCATCATGATTTGCCCGGTACGCGTGTGGCAAGCACGAGCTTGCTCGATTTGGAAAACGACCTGCGCACGCTCCTCCGCGAAGATGTGGAATCGGTGACGCTCCTGCCGTTTTTGCTTTTGAACGGCCAACATTCAAAGAACGATGTGCCCCGTGTGGTCGCAAAACTGCAGGAGGAATTTCCGCAGATTCCTATAACGCTTATGCCCTGCCTCGGCGACTGGAAGGAATTCTCCGACATGGTCGTGGATGGCATCCGCAATGCTCAGAAAGAAACTGTACGTCAGTCGTCAAATTCCACATTGCACACTTCACATTCCACATCTCACACATCAAACCTTTTCTCCATCGAACTGAATCTCGAAGGCCGTAACGTTCTCGTTGTGGGCGGTGGCCGCATTGCACTGCGCAAGGTCAAGACGCTCCTCCCGACAGGCGCGCACATTACCGTTGTCGCCCCGCAAATCGATCCTGAATTTACCACGATCCCGTCTATCGTCTTGAAAAATCGTCCCTACGAACCGCTTGACCTTCGTGGAATCTTTATGGTCTTTATCTGCACCGACAAGCCCGCTGTCAATGCACAGGTCAGCAACGATGCCCGTGCCCGCCGCATTCTGGTGAATAACGCCTGTGACTACCTCGACGGCGACTTTATCGTGCCCGCCCGCATGGATTTTGGCGAAAACATCGCCGTGACCGTCTCCACGCAGGGCCGCGCCCCCTCGCTTGCCAAGAAACTCAAGCAGAAAATCCAATCCGAATGGGCCGAAGGCCTCGAACAGGTCGAACGCGATTTTTTACATTAAACAGTAGTCATTCCACATTCCTCATTTTACATAGATATGATTATCCGTCCACGTCGTTTACGCAAGAATGAAACTATCCGCAACATGGTTGCGGAAACCGCAGTGAATCCCGATTCCCTCGTGTACCCGATGTTCGTGGTAGAAGGGGAGGGCGTCAAGGAAGAAATCCCGTCGATGCCCGGCCAGTTCCGGTTCTCCATCGATGAAATTCTCCAGGAACTCGAATCCTGCGTCATCGCGGGCATCAAGTCCATCCTCCTGTTCGGCATTCCCGATTCCAAGGACGAGATGGCGACTTCGGCTTACGACGACGATGGCATCGTGCAGCGTGCGGTTCGCTCCATCAAGGCGAAGTTCCCCAAGCTTTACGTGATTACGGACGTGTGCCTCTGCGAGTACATGAGTCACGGCCATTGCGGGATTATCAAGGACGGCGACGTGGATAACGACCCGACGCTCGAACTCCTGGCGAAGACCGCAGTTTCGCATGCGCGTGCGGGTGCTGACATGGTTGCCCCGAGCGACATGATGGACGGCCGCGTGGCTGCAATCCGCGAAAAACTGGATGCGAACGGATTCGCGAACACGCCGATTATGGCCTACAGCGCGAAGTTTGCGAGCGCATACTACGGTCCGTTCCGCGATGCGGCGGATTCCGCCCCGCATTTCGGTAACCGCAAGAGCTACCAGATGGATGTGCGCAACGGTCGCGAGGCCCAGCGCGAAGTGGAACTCGATATTGAGGAAGGTGCCGACATCGTGATGGTAAAGCCGGGCCTTGCTTTCCTCGACATCTTGCGTCAGACTGCAGAAATCAGCACCGTCCCCGTGGCTGTCTACAACGTGAGCGGCGAGTACTCGATGGTGAAGGCTGCTGCAAAGATGGGCTGGATTGACGAGAATTCCATCATCCGCGAGAACCTGCTTGCAATGAAGCGTGCCGGTGCTGACATCATTATTACCTATCACGCGAAGGAAGCGCTGGAAAAGGGATTGGTATGAACCACTCCTTGAGCGAAAAACTTTTTGCAGAAGCCAAGAACCTGATGCCGGGTGGCGTGAACAGCCCGGTGCGTGCCTACGGTAACGTGGGGGCCACCCCTCCGTTTATCGCTCGCGCGAAGGGCTGCCACATTTACGATGTGGACGACAACGACTATATCGATTACGTGGGCAGCTGGGGCCCGATGCTCCTGGGGCATGCGCACGACGCGGTAATCAGTGCTGTTGCGGAAACGGCGAAGAACGGCCTCAGTTTCGGGGCTCCGTGCGGGCTCGAATCCGAACTTGCAAAACTCGTGATGAGCCTCGTGCCGAGTGTGGAGATGATTCGCATGGTGAACAGCGGGACCGAGGCGACGATGAGCGCCATCCGTGCTGCCCGCGGGTTTACCGGTCGCGACAAGATTGTGAAGTTTGAGGGCTGTTACCACGGCCATAGCGATAGCCTGCTTATCAAGGCGGGTTCGGGCATGCTCACTACGGGCAAGCCGAGCAGCAAGGGCGTTCCGGCGGACCTCGCGAAGTACACGCTCACGCTCCAGTACAACGATGTGGCGGGCGTGAAGGAACTTTTCGACAAGATTGGCGACGAGATTGCGGGTGTCATCGTGGAGCCTGTGGCAGGGAATATGGGTGTCGTGCCCGCGAAGCCCGAGTTCCTGCAAACGCTTTCCGCAGAAACTAAGAAGCACGGTGCGCTCCTGATTGTAGACGAGGTCATGACGGGTTTCCGCGTGGGTATCCACTGCGCGCAGGGCCTTTATGGCATCAAGCCCGACCTCACGACCTTCGGGAAGATTATCGGCGGCGGCATGCCTGTGGGTGCGTACGGCGGGCGTCTCGATGTGATGCAGCAGATTGCACCTCTTGGCGGTATCTACCAGGCGGGTACGCTTTCGGGTAACCCGGTCGCGATGGCGGCGGGGTTGGCCACGATGCGCGAACTGCATACTCACCCGGAGTACTACGTTCACGCCGAATCGATGACCAGGCGACTGATTACGGGCCTCCAGGATGCGGCAAAGTCTGCGGGTATCCCGCTGGCAGCAAACCAGGTGGGTTCCATGGGCTGCATCTTCTTTACGGAAGGCCCTGTGGAATGCTTCGCCGACGTGCAGAAATCCGACCTGGAACTTTTCCGCAGGTATTTCCTCGGGATGCTCGACGAGGGCATCTACCTGGCCCCGAGCCAGTTCGAGGCTATCTTCGTGAGCGCCGCGCATACGGAAAGCGACATCGACCGTACCGTCGATGCCGCCAGGAAAGTTTTCAAGACACTTTAGGATTCGGTGCTGTTGGCGCCGTTGTTGCTAGAGCCTTGCGTCGACTTGTCATCCCCGGCTTGACCGGGGATTTTTTGTTCGGTGGTCTGTTCCGCTTTTTGCGCTTCGGCATCCTTGTCGCGGATGGTGGCGCGGCGAATCTTTCCGCTAATCGTCTTGGGCAGTTCCGTCACGAAGTCGATGATGCGCGGGCTCTTGTAGGAGGCCGCGACGTTCTTCGCGAACAGCTGCATTTCCTTCGCGAGGTCCTTCGAGGCTTCGTAGCCCTTCTTCAAGACGACGGTAGCCTTCACTGCCTGGCCGCGGTCCTTGTCCTCGACGCCCGTTACCGCCACTTCAAGGACGGCGGGGTGCTTGTGGAGTACTTCTTCCACCTCGAAGGGGCTGATGCGGTAACCCGAACTCTTGATGAGGTCGTCGATGCGGCCCACGAACCACAGGTATCCATCCTTGTCGCGGGTGGCGGTGTCGCCCGTATGGTAGACTCCGCCCTCGAACACCTTCTCGGTGCGTTCCGGGTCGCGGTAGTAGCCGCCGAACATGCCGAAGGGTTTCCCCTGGTCTATCTTGATGATGAGTTCGCCCACCTCGTCAGTGGCGCAGGGCTTGCCTTCGGCGTCCACGATTTCCATGCTGTAGCCCGGGGAGGGCATGCCGATGGAACCCGGACGCGGTTCGGTGAACCCGAAGTTGCCCGTGGTAAGCGTGAGTTCCGTCTGGCCGTAGCCTTCCTGTAAGCGGATTCCCGTCTGCTCGTAGAACTTGTTGTAGATGTCGGTGTTGAGCGATTCGCCTGCGGTAGTGCAGTACTTGAGGCTCGAAAGGTCGTAACGGCTCAGTCCGTGGTGCAATATGTAGCGGTAGACGGTGGGCGGCGCGCAGAACGTGGTCACCTTGTATTCCGCCATCTTTTCGAGCAGCTTGCCCGGGATGAACACCTTCATGTCGTAGGTGAACACTGCGCTACCCGCAATCCACTGCCCGTATATCTTGCCCCAGAGGGCCTTGGCCCAGCCGGTCTCCGCGACGGTGAGGTGCCTGCCCCCGTCCACGACGTGCTGCCAATACTTTGCCGTCACGATGTGGCCGAGCGGGTAGGTGAACGTGTGCGCCACCATCTTCGGGTTCGAACTCGTACCGCTCGTGAAGTACACGATCATGATGTCGTCGTTGTGAGTCGCCTCTTCGCCTTGCGGGCGCGGGAACTTCGCGGGGTAGATTTCGTAGTCGTCGTAGAAACTCACCCAGTTCTGGCGGGCGGTCTGGCCTACGGTCACGAGCTTTTCGACGGACGGGCATTTTGTTTTTGCCTTGTCCACTTCCTTTTGCAGCGAGGGCTCGTCGTAACTCACGACCATCTTGATTTCGGCCGCGTTGAAGCGGTATTCCAGGTCTTCTTCGGCGAGCATGTTCGTTGCGGGGATAGCAATCGCGCCGATGCGGTGGAGCGCCAGAAGGAAGAACCAAAATTCGTAGCGGCGGCGCAGGATGAGCATCACGCGGTCGCCCTTCTTGATACCCTGTTCGCAGAGGAAGTTCGCCGTGCGCATGGAGGCAAGCGAGAGGTCCTTGAACGTAAAGATGTGGTCTTCGTCGTTGTCGTCGCACCACACGAGGGCTTCGCGCTTGGGTTCGGTCTTCGCGTATTCGTCAACCACGTCGTAGGCGAAGTTGAAGTCTTCCGGAATGTTTATCTTGAAGTTCTTGTAGAGGTCTTCGTACGATTCGTAATCCGTGCGGGATAGAAACTTGTTTAGCAACATGAGTCGATACCGTGGTTTCGGGCCTTACAGATCCCTGTACATGATTTTTTCGCGCATGGTGGAAACGTAGCGCACCATGTTCAGAATGCGTTTTTCGCCGATGGTCCTGAAATCCTTGTCGTGGAACACCAGGCGGTGCGTGCCACCCGGCAGGAGCATGCGGAGGCAGGCGTAAGTCTGCACGATTCCGAGCATCGCGGGCGGGTAGATGGAAAAACTGAGCGGCCTTGACTTGGTCTTCTTGATTCCGTTTTCCGTCTTCTGGTAAATGCCGTGATAATCCTCGTAGTAGTCGAAGATGTCGAGGGCGAGGTTCTTGAGGTACTTGTTGCCGAACCAGATGGGCGGAATGAACCCGGAGGGCTTCTCGGTGCCGTGGGCGTTCCAGAGGGCTAGGCTGCGCTTGAGGAGCGTCTGCGTGAGTCGCTCGTTCAGGCCGGCGAATTCGGCCTCGTTGTTCGAAATCCAGAGGGCGAACTTGCCCTGCAGGCTACGCTTGATAAAGAGGTCGGCGCGGTGGCGTGCCCCGTGGAGCATGATCTCGTAGCCTTCCTGCACGAACTTCTCGAGTTCTTCGCGGAATTCGTCCGCCTCGGATTCGGGCACGGCCCCGATGGAGGGCACGACTGCGATGCTGATAGGCGCACCCGCGGCGTCCGCGAGTTTTCGGATTTGCGTGCGGGCCCTCTTGAAGTTGGTCGCGCTGAAGCTGTGGTAGCACAGGATGAACTTTTTCTTCTTGTGCTGGTTCGCTTCGGCCGCCTGGATGTCGAGGATGTCCTTGTTCTGTTCCATGGGGTTACCTACTTGTCCTTGTTGGAGGTGAAGGATTCTTCCTCGAGTTTCTGAGAAATGAAAAGGTGATAAAAGAAGAACAGGATTGCCGTCAGTGCGGAAATCTTGAGCCACGATTTAAACAGCCAGTCGGACATGGTCCACTCCTTGGTTCGGTGCGGTACAACGCCCGCACTCTAACCGAAAAATACATAATTTGGCCTGGAAAAGCGCGATTTTTGCGTTATTCCTTGAATTTCTTGATGACGACCACGCCGTTGTGACCGCCGAATCCGAGCGATGCGGAAACGGCGACGTCGATATTGCCTTCGATGCCCTTGTGCGGCACGTAGTCCAGGTCGCATTCCGGGTCGGGGTTGTCGAGGTTGATGGTCGCGGGGTAGAACGAGTTCTGCACGGCGAGTGTCGAGATGATGGCCTCGATGACGCCGGCGGCGCCCACGCAGTGGCCCGTCATGCTCTTGGTGCTCGACACCTTGATCTTGTAGGCGTGTTCACCGAGCGCGATTTTCAGCATCTGGGTCTCGGTGAGGTCGTTCAGGTGCGTCGAGGTGCCGTGCGCGTTGTAGTAGTCCACGTCGGTGGGGGCGACTCCGGCATCCTTCAGGGCACGGGTCATGGCCTTCGCGCAGGTTTCTCCACCCGGGCGCGGGCTCGTGATGTGGTATGCGTCCGCAGAGGCACCGTAGCCTGCAAGTTCCGCGTAGATCTTTGCCCCGCGGGCCTTTGCGTGCTCGAGTTCTTCCAGAACCATGACGGCACCGCCTTCGCCCATGACAAAGCCGCTACGGTCTTTGTCGAACGGGCGCGACGCCTTCGTGGGGTTGTCGTTGAACTTGTCGGTGAGGGCGTGCATGCCCGCAAAGCTCTTGATGGAGTATTCCGTAATCCCGCTCTCGGAACCGCCGGCGAGGCACACGTCGAGCCTGCCCGAGCGGATTGCATCCAGGGCGACCCCGATGGCGTCCGTGCCGGAGGCACAGGCGGTGCAGACCGTGTGGGCGAGTCCCGTAATCCCGAGTGCAATCGAGACGTTCGCGCACGCCTCGTTCGGGATGAGTTCCGGCATGGCGAGCGGCGAAACCCTGCGCTTGCCGCCTTCGATATACTTGTTGTAAGTCTCGTCGAGCACATCCATTCCCGAAAGGCCGTTCCCGGCGACGATTCCCGTGGTATCGGCGGCGAGCTCTTCGCGGGTGAGCCCCGCATCCTGGACCGCCTCATTTGCGGCTCCCATCAGGAACTGCGTGAAGCGGGCCATGCGGCGGGCTTCCTTCGGGTCTATCCCGTGTTCCTCGGGCTTGAAGTCCTTGATTTCTGCGGCAATCTTCACCGGGCAGTTGCTGGCATCGAACAGCGTGATGGGGCCTATCCCGCACTTGCCCTCGCGGATGGAGTTCCACATGTCGGGGACGGACTTGCCTACGGGGGTCACGGCACCAAGGCCGGTAATGACAACTCTTCTTTTCATAAAAATCCTTGTTTTTCGAGCCAAAAGATAGTTTTTTTTATCACTAGGCTAAAAAAATTTTATCCATTTATGCATTTTTTAGTTATATTGTAAGCACACGAAAAGTAATCAACAAGGACGTGATTATGAAAAAAATTCTCCTCGGTGCTGCAATTGCTGCTGCTGTAATCTTCACCGCTTGTGATAGCGACGACTCCTCTACGGGTGGCAGCTCCAGTGGCTTGACTTCTTGCGATCTCAATGCTTCTGTTTTGGGTTACAAAACGCATCAGTGTGCCGAAGCTACCAATGCCGCTATGATTCGCGATACCTGCGATGCTGCTAGCGCAATGCTTTCTGGTGGTGCTGATGACTATGGCTTTGAAGCTCTCATGGAAGGTACCGCCACGCTTGGTAGTGGCTGCCCGAGTGGCTACGTGATTCGTTGCGACGATGCAGCCAAGGGCTACACCTTGTACTCCTACGACGCTGAGGATAGGGGCTTGACTTGCGAAGAGTTCCTTGCCGATGACGAAGAAGACGATTACGGCTTCACACCGGACGATGACGAGTACTACATGAAGGCGCTCAAGAAGGCTGCCAAGAAGTAAGGCTTGTTGAACGAAATTGAGGCCCGGCGTTGTCCGGGTCTTTTTTATATTTGGGCAAAGAGTCTTTAACAAAGGAATGGATATGAAGAAGGTTTTGGTTGGACTGCTGGTTGCCGCTGCCGCTGTTTTCACTGCCTGTGGCGATGATGATTCCTCGAGCGCTCCCGAGAGCACGTATTCTTGCAACGTCGACCTCGACTTGGGCGTTCTCGGTAACATTCACATTTGTGCGGAATCCTTTGACCAGGCCAAGATTGAGAGTGCCTGCGGCAAGGCGAACGAGATGGCCAAGGCTCTTGAATCTATCGAGAATGCGGGCACGCTGGGTTCCGCTTGCCCCGGTGGCGCAAAGAAGGTGTGCGAAGGTAAGCTTAGCGGCGTGCCCTACACGGCCTATTTCTACGAGGAAGATTCCGCGGAGGAATCTTGCGACGACCTGCTCGCCGGTGTTGACGGTTTCGGTTTCTAGTTCTTGCTGTTTGCTCAACGACCATTTTATTTTAGGTAAATATGATTGTATCTTGGATGACCACCAACAAGTGTAACCTGACCTGCAAGCACTGCTACCAGGACGCGGGCGAGAACAAGGCTGCCGAACTCACGACGCCGGAAGCCCTCAAGCTGATTGACGAAATCGCAAAGGCGGGGTTCAAGATCATGATTTTCAGTGGTGGCGAGCCGATGACCCGCCCGGACATCGTGGAACTGGTGGCGCATGCCTCGAGCAAGGGGCTACGCCCGGTGTTTGGCACCAACGGCACGCTCATCACGCACGACCTGGCCTTTGAACTCAAGAAGGCGGGCGCCATGGCCATGGGTATCAGTATCGACAGTATCGACCCTAAGCGCCACAACGACTTCCGCGGGCTCCCGAATGCATTCGAACTCACGATGATGGGCATCGAGAACTGCAAGGCGGCGGGCCTCCCGTTCCAGATTCACACGACCATCATGGACTGGAACCAGAACGAAATTTTCGATATCATGGACTGGGTCAAGGAAATCGGTGCGGTGAACCACCAGATTTTCTTCCTGATTCCCGTGGGTCGCGGCAAGGAAATTGAAGGTCACGCCCTGCGCGTTGCCGAATACGAGGGCCTGCTCCGCAAGATTATGGAAAAGAGCCGCACGCTCGGTATCCCCGTCAAACCCACATGTGCCCCGCAGTTCCTGCGCATCGCAGACCAATTGGACATCAAGACACGTTACAGCCGTGGATGCCTCGCCGGTATCAACTACTGCATCGTGAGCCCCATCGGGAAGGTGCGCCCCTGCGCCTACATGATGGAAGAAGCGGGCGACGTTCACGACACGCCGTTCGACGAAATCTGGGCGAACGCCGATGTGTTCAAGAAACTCCGCACCAAGGCATACTCCGGTTCTTGCGGCAAGTGCAAGTTCAACGACCGCTGCGGCGGTTGCCGCGCCCGCGCCGCTTACTACCACGACGGCGACTACATGCAAGAAGACTCCTACTGCGCTTACGGGAGAGGCCTGTAATAGACGAAAGAACGGCCCTGCGGGCCTATAGACGAAAGAAGAACATTCTGGAGGCTCATAAAGCCGATAGAGTTAAAAAGGTTTCTGCATGGATAACGAAAGCAAATTTGATAACGACAATCTCTCGTCTAATTCCGAAGACGAACGCTACATGCGCATTGCGCTCCGCGAGGCGGAGAAGGCTTTCGAGGAGAAGGAAATTCCCATCGGTTGCGTTATCGTGAAGGATGGTGTGGTGATAGGGAAGGGCCATAACCAGATCGAGATGCTGAGGGACGCCACCGCCCATGCCGAAATTTTATCCATCGGGACTGCCGCGGGCAAGCTCGAGAACTGGCGCCTGGACGGCTGTACTTTGTATGTAACGCTCGAACCCTGCCCGATGTGCGCGGGGGCTATCCTCAACAGCCGTGTTTCCCGCGTGGTCTACGGTTCCCCGGATACCCGCTTTGGCGGTTGCGGCACGACCATAGACGTAATCTCGAACAACGCCCTCAAGCGCGAGGTCGAAGTTGTGGGCGGAGTGCTTGCTGACGAGTGCCTGGGCCTGTTGAAGGCCTTCTTCCAGCGGATGCGACTTGAAAAGGGCGATTCTGGCAACAAGGGCCCCCAGAACTAAGTTCTGTGGGCAGCCAACAGCCAACTATTTACTACATTCAAGGTATGAATTTTATCAAATTTTGCGCTTCTTCTGCGGCGCTCCTTTTCTTGTGTTCTTGCGATAGCAATGAAGTTTCCCTGGCGTTCAATACCGAGAACGCTCCCGTCCAAAAGTATTTCTTGGAATCCTCGCTCGATGCCATGCTCCCGAGCGATTCCGGCGTAACCGTTCCCGAGGCGATGGAAACGCACCTGAAGGTGCAGGCCACGCTTTCCGAACTGGTTGCCTATGACAATGGTTCGGGCCGTTTCGAGATGAAGATTGATTCTGTCGAGTACAAGAGCGACAAGCGTACCGTGGAAGACTACCTCTACATCCAGAAGTACCTGCTCACCCAGCATTTCCAGTACAAGATGGCTCCCGACGGTTCCGTGAGTGAACCTGCTGTCGAAGACGTGGCTCTCCAACCGGGTACCGAGGAACTCAACCTGCTCAAGCTGTTCATGAAGGTGCAGCCGATTCTTCCGGGCACCCCCACGAAGGTCGGTACCACATGGGAACGCGAGGTGCAGATTCCCGAAAGCGGCAAGACGACCTCGGTCTACAAGTCGTTTACGCTCGAGGAAGTGTTCATGCACGATGGCGCCCAGATGGCAAAGATTGGTATGAACGTCAAGTACCGCGAGGTTGCAGATTCCAGCGCGAACGTGCAGATGGAAAGCAAGGGATTCATTGTCGGTACGGGTTCTATCCTGTTCGATATGACGCATGGCGTTATCTCTACGGTGAATCTCGACCTTCAGGGCCACGTGAACGTGACGGACCTCGTTGCGGGTAGCGTCATTCCCGACATGCACATCCTCCAGAAAATCAAGCTGAGGGGCGAGTTCTAATGTTCAGGTGCGGTTTAAGGCAAGTCATTTGTGGTACGCTTCTGCTGGCAGTCGCGGTTATTGCGAGCGACATGCCGTTCCCGCACCCGGAGAACGGCGCGGTCCGCCTGACGGAGAAGGACAGCCCTTACGTGCTTGAACAGGGAATCGTGATTTCTGCCGCCGACACGCTGTTTATTGAGCCGGGGGTTACCGTGCTCATGGGTGAATACGCGAAGATTACGGTCCGCGGTCCGGTGCATATCCTCGGGAGCGAGTCCAAGCCGGTCGTGTTCCGCAGTGCCGATTCTAGCGAGAGCTGGAACGGGCTCCATTTTGTTTCGACGAACCGCCCCTTCGAGGTCAAGAACTTCGTGGTAGAAAACGCATTCCGCAATACGGTATTCCGTTCCCGCGGGATTTTTGAGAAAGTGAAGTTCGTGAACAACTACTACGGCCTCTGGGTCGACGACGTTCCCGAGGTGTTTCTCGCGCGTTGCGATTTCGTGCGCAACAGGTTCGCGCTTTCTGTCCGTGCGGGCAAGGTGATTTCTGCTGACACGAAGATTTCGGGCAACGTCTATGGTCTCTACCTGGAAGCGGGTGGGGACTTCAATGGCGACAAGTCCATGATCAAGGACAATCTTGAATCGGATGTCCGCAAGGAATCCGATGAACTTGCGGGTAGCGGCAAGCGCGTTAGCCGGAGCGTCTGGCACCGCATAGAGACTGGTTTCTAAGGGGTAGATGTGGAAGAATCGTTCCGTCGTTCCATACGCAAGATGACCGGTGCAAGCATTCGCCTGAATGCCTGCCCGAACCGCTCGTCTATGGTGGCGGACCTTTCGCAGTCTATGATGGTAACCTGGTCCATCGCCTTGTTCGAACACCTCGACGCGATGCTCAACAACTTGGACCCTTCTGTAGGCAATTCCGAGCAGATATCGTTTAGCGAGACGGCGTGGAAACTTGCGGATACGAGCTTCCCGCAGATTGCCGAAGCGGCGAACAAGCTTTATGACGAGTTCCGTGCCAAGTGGATGCAGCGCTTTTCGACCGACGAGGTCTTGCGCCTGCTGCTTGAAGGCGGCGACTTTATCCATCATGACGAGGAGAAGGGCTGGGCCCTTACGGTCAAGAACAACAAACAGGATATAAACGCTTTCTATTCTGCGACCATACACCTGCTGGTGAGCGATGCCGAACCGCTGTTCGTGCGCATGCACGGCCGCGTGATGCAGCTGCAAGAAAAGTTGTGCAAGTACTGGCATTCCGAGAGTGCCGTGGATGCGGTATCCAAGTTGCTCCCGTGCCTGGAATCCTCGCTCCGCGACAAGGAGAACGCGATGATTACGTCGTTGCGTTCTTCGCTCAATGTGCTTGCCAAAAAGCGCTTTGCGCTTGCCTTCACGGGCAAGGGGCCGCAGCGCTATTACCGCAGCGCCGCCTCTTGTGCGCATAATGTGGGCAGGTTCTGGAACCCGCACTACGCCTACGAGAACGGCTTCCTCGCTTTTACCGATGAATTTTGTGACTACGCGCGTGACTTGACACTCCATATTATAGAATGGTATCACGACAAGTGGTCTGTTTTCCTCCGCGGGTTCTCCCGTGGTCAGTTGAACTTGTTTGAAACAACGGCCTCGGCCGAGGCTAAAAATTAAGGATAAACATGAAGAACGCATATAACTCGATTCTGGTTCTTACCGTCGTCGGACTGCTTGTACTGGTTGCGGGCGCCCTCTACTTCGGAGCCCCGCTCTTCGGCTGGATTATAATGGCGGCAATATTTGCAGTGTTCATTATCGACCAGTTCAAGTTGCTTTCTGCTCTCAAGAGTATCCGTTGCGAAGAAGCCGAGATAGAATCCTGCGAAAGGTCGGGCATGTATGCGGTTGCCGGCGAAGGCGTTGTGGCGCGCCGTCTCAAGCTTGCTCGCGACCTGATGGGCAAGGGCGTGCGTCTCGATTCCGCGATTGCGTTCGAGGTGCTTTCAAACAATGCGACCGTTTCGACTCCGCGCAGCTCGGGCGGTACGGTGATTCTCCTCGGCCTTATGGGTACGTTCTTCGGCCTCATGTATTCTGTCGCTACTGCGGGTGTTGCTATCGACAATTCCTCCACGCAGGGCACGCTCGATACTATCCAGGTGCTGTTCAGCAACATGAAGGGCATTTTCGGTACTAGCCTTTGTGGCTTGTTTGCTGCCCTCGTGCTCGGCGCTTCCCGCGGGCTTTTCCTGAATTCGCGCGACGCGTTTATCGCCCGCCTCGATACACTTACGCTTAACCTGCAGGGTGAATCTGCGGGCGAAAACGAAAAGAGCAAGGATGAACTTGGTCGCCTGTTCGATTCTGTCGAGAAGAATCTTTCTGCTGTGGCCGCTTCTGTACAACAGGGCCTGAATGGTATTGTTTCCAAGGTGGGTGATGAACTTTCTTCGACGACCGCCAAGCTGAATTCTGACCTCGGCTCGATGGTTGCAAAACTGGAAGGCTCGCTTGGCAACCTGGGCGGTACTGTGGGTGCGGATGTCGCTAATGCGTTGAATCCGCTGAACGACTACATGAAGAACCTCCAGACCTCCGTGGAATCCTTGCCTTCCAAGCTGGACGAAAAACTGAATGCGATATCTTCTGGCCTGAACTCCAGCCTGGATACAATCTCTGCAAGCGTGAAGGATGGCCTTTCGGGCGTTGCCGCATCTACCGAGAAGTCCATGGACGGTGCAGTGAAGAATATTGCCGAATCCGTCGCCACACAGGTCAAACAGTCCGACGACCAGTGGAAAACCTTTATGGACAAACTCGCGTCCGAGACGAGCGCGAATGTGGATGCTCAGAAGGAAGGCCTCGAAACGCTCAAGAACGTGGCTCTCCAGGTGGCAGAGAAGGCGCAGGCGGGTTCTGCCGAACTTTCGCAGTCCGTTGCCGAAAAGCTCAGCGCGCTTTCGACCGATATCCTCGCCGCGTTCCAGAAACTTTCCGATACGTCCGCCGTACTGCTTGAAGCACAGAAGGCGCTTACCGAGAGCATTGACAACCGCGTGGTGAAGGAGAAGGAAGCGACCGACGCGCTTGGCGGAAACATCGTGGAAACGGCAGAACTCATGCGCGTGAACCAGAGCGAACTCAGCGCGAACCTCGAGATGCTCCGTGCGGGTCTCGAGACGATTCTCGAAAAGCTCAGCGGCGATACTGCCGAACACGAAGACGAAGAGAACTTTGTGGAACACCTCAACCAGTCTCTGGAAGCGTTCCACGAGCGTGCAAGCGAAGTGCTTATGGAAAACGCGGTCAAGACTCAGGAAATCCTCCTGGAGGTCCTCGAGCAGACGCAACGCGCCGCAAGGCAGGCAACCCCGAAGGCAGAGGGCTAAGGTATGCGCTTACGTCGCGAAGAAGGCAGCAATCCCTGGATGGCCTATACCGACTTGGGCATCGCGCTCGTGTCGCTGTTCATCCTTGCGTTTGTCGCCATGGCTACCCTCAAGGAGCAGAAGGCTGAAGACCTTACCCGCACCGAGGAAGAGGTATTGAGCTGCCAGGAAGAAATGCGCAAGATTGCCGCCGAACGCAATGCGCTTTTGGCGAAGAGCCTGCAGACCTCTATCGAGGCGGGCCTTATCGCGCTCGAAGACGGCAAGATTCAGATTCAGGCATCGTTCCTTTTCCCGACAAACGGCGCCAAGCTCACTACGGAAGGCGAGGGCGTTATCAAGGGAATCAGCAAGGGCCTGCTCGACGCGCTCGATACGGGCGACGTGATTATGGTGAGCGGCTTTACCGACGATATCCCGTTCAGCGGGTCTACCACCTACACGAACTGGAACCTTTCTACCGAACGTGCCGTGAACGTGGTAAAGATGCTTATCAAGGAAGGGTTCCCTTCCGACCGTATATTTGCAGCGGGTTTCGGCGAATTCCAGCCCAAGTACCCGAACGATACCGAAGAACACCGCCGACTCAACCGTCGCGTAGAAATTGGTGTTACTCCGCTTAGACTGGAGAAGCATTGATGCAGGAACGCGTTGATTCCATAAGGCGATCGATTGATTCTATCCGCAAGACGGGGACGATGCCGCATTGGCGCATGGCCTATGCCGAAAATCTCCTGACGCGCGCGGGTGAATACATTGCCGTGGATCGCGAACCCGAGGCACGCATGGTTTTGGATAAACTAGCGCGCTGGGTGGAAACGCATACCCCGAAGGTGGCAGAAAGTTCCGCGATGGAAAAGAACCCCATGATGTTCTGGAATGCAGACATGCTCCGGGGTATAATCGCGCAGGTTCGCAAAACGCTTACCGACAAGAAGATGCTCGTGCCTTCCATGGAACGGGATGCCATCTCGCGTCGTTTGGACCTGGTGGAAAAGTGGATTGCGGAAAACAACATTCTTGACGCTCACCAGGAACTGCTTGCGCTCCGCGGCGCTCTGATTGCCCGCCTGCGCCGTTCGTACAGGGCGCGCCTTGCCTCAAGCGATTACCGTTCCGGTACCTTCGTGCAGCCCGCGGGCACGCTTGTGGGCCCGTACAATGCCCGCCATACGCTCGAAGAAACGTTCCAGGTGGTGGGTGAACGCGACCCAATTTGGGTAGAAGACTTTCTGGATATTTACAACGACCTGTTCCGCATTGTGGAAAGGCTCGTGCCGCAAGATAAAAAGTAGGGACCAGCGCGGGTGAACTGCGCCAAAGGTGGGAGGCTTTATGGAAACGAGATTCTTGATGCGCTTTATCGGGAGCCGCAGCGAACTTGCCCAGATATGGGACGAGATTATGGAGCAGTTTCCGGAGGCTGACCTGCCCAGCGAAGATACGGGAGACTGGTACACCGTCAACGACGTGATGGTCGACGAGTACGAGTGCCGTTTCGAGGAATTGCCCGAAGAGGAACTCATTGCGATGGATGGAAGCCTGCTTGTGGAAGAATTCCCGGAAGATTTCCTTACCGACCTGATGGAACGCTACGAGCGCGTCTATGGCGTGTTCAAGTGGGCTTCGATGGATGTCGGGGTGGGCTGCGGCGAAAGCGAAGGCTGGGGCGAGTTTAACGCAGACTTTGTGGACGACTACTCCGACGAGGCGAACGAAATCTCCGAAGCTGTCCTCGGGTTTTAAGTCTGCTTCGTTAATATAGTTTGCTTCGAGCGGCATTTCGCACGCTCACACATTCACTTCGTTCGAGTGCTTGTATGCGACTGTTCGCGCTACATTTTGGTATTATGCTCTGGCATGCGCTCACTCTCGCCATCGCGACTCGTTGATACGAGTCGCTTGTGGCTTACAGCAAAACGCCGCTCTACGCAAAAATAACGAAAGAGATTCTTAAAACGAGAAGTTTGTTTCGAAGATTTGCAAAAAGATGGCGCTGTGAAGCCCTTGTGACTGTTAGTCCCTGCGGGCTTCTCGAGATTCGGGTAATGTATTAAACTGCGAAATCAGTCTGTCGCTGATTTCCACAAGCATCCTTTCGTGCGTGCAGACTTCAGGTGATGCGCTTTCGAGGTGCCCTGTGGTATAGAACGACGTGCAGGCGCATTCGTGCATGCTGCAGCGGTGCCGTATTTCGCAACCTTCGCATTCCTGCTTGTCGCTTTCGAAGAATGCGCGAAGTTTATTGCACGCCTCCTCGTCAAATCCGGTAAACACGTTTCCCTGCAGGTATGGTGCATTCTCCTTGCTGGTAATGAACCGCGAGCAGGGGAAAATGTTCCCGTTGGTCGCCACCCCGATGTTACCGTCATACACGTGGCAGGAATATTGCCGGAGTCTTTTCCCCGAAAGCAATAACTTTACTTTGTCCTGAATCGTCCCGAGGAAGAACTTGTCGCCTGCCTTGCGGCATTCTAGCCAGTAATGCGCCATCTTGCGGTATTGTTCGGCAAGCCTCTCGAAATCATCTCCGGTCCACTTGCCGTCGAAATCCACTGCAGTCGCAATGCTCTTGAATCCTTGTGCGTGCAACCACGTGATGCTTTCGGCAAGCGTGTCGATATGCGAGCGCGTGATGGTGCTGAGGGCGGTGGCACCGAGTTGCACGAGTCTCGGGATGTTCCTTTTGATATCTTTGAAACTTCCGGTGTCGTTTGCAGTGCGGCGCGCGATATCCTGGTGGTGTTCTGGGCCATCGAGCGAGAGGAATAGGGTGAATTTTTCCCTTTCGCAAAAGTCCAGAAATTTTTCGTCAAATAAAGTCCCGTTCGTGTTGATTACGAAATCTAACCGGAAGTCATTGCCTGCGCGGCCTTGCTCCATTGCGTCTGCAACCAATGCCTTCGCAAACCCGACGGCATTGTAGATGGCATCCTTGCGTAGGAGCGGCTCCCCGCCGAAAAAAGAAACAACCAGGTGCTTTTGCCCGAAGGCGAGTGTGCGCTCTAGGCCGGTACGAATCGCCTGCTCGAGGGTCGCATCGTCCATAACCGCATGGCGTGCGGCCTGCGTGTCCTTGTAATAGCAATAGGAACAGCGCAGGTTGCACTGTTCCGTAAGGCATAGAATCAGGTTCATCCGGTGATGTCGTCGCGCTCGAAGGTGGTGACCATGCTGGCTGCCATGCAACCGTCGGGTCGGTCTTCGCACATATGTACTTGGATGCACCACGGGTCGTTATCCGGGCATACATCGCTGTAGTCTTTCGAAGAGCTTGAGGGGTCTGCTGGCCAATAGTTCCATCCGCTGTGCGATGAACTTGACGGTGTGTCGTCGGAACTCGCGGGTGTAGCCTCGCTTGACGATCCCGGCGCAACCGTAGAACTCGTCGGTGCTGCTTCGGAACTTTCGGGCGCGGCCTGCGAACTGCTCGATTCCATAAGGGAAGATATGGCTTCGGCGACGGAACTGCTGACGGGTTCCTGGCTCAGAGGAATGTCTACAATCCGGCTAGAACTGCTCGGCGCGGTTTCAGCCTGGTTCAAATTTTCAACCTGGCTTGAACTTGCTGCCCCTTCCGTCTGACTGGCGCTGCTTGTAGTTTCCGGAGAGTTTGCGGAGTCGGGGAGGACGGAATCGTCGGACGAGCTGCTGTCGTCGACGGGAAGACCGACCTGGCCCGAGGTCGGTGAAGAAGAGTCGTCGCAGGCGTTCAGCGTGAAGGCAGCCGCTATGCCAAGTGTAGCGGCGATGGCGCTCTTGGTTGCGGTGGAAAGCGACTTGTTTCCGGTGATTTTCTTCTTTTCGATTTTCATTTTTCCCTCCTAATAATTAAGCTTCCACATCCGACCTTTCAAAGGTGGAAATCATGCTGAACAGCATTCCGCCGCCGTTATCGGGGCAGAGGTACAGATGTCCGCCAATGTCTACGGGAGTCCCACCCGGATTTCCTTGACAGGCGTCTCTGATTTCCTGGTCGGTGGGCTCACTGGACGAACTTTCGGGCTCGATAGTTTCGGAACTTGTCGGTTCTGCGGCGGAACTACTCGACTCCAGCGCAGACGAAATCGCGTCCATGAGGGAACTGCTTACGGGTTCCTGGCTCAGGGGAATGTCGATAGAATTGCTGGAACTACTTGGCGCAGTTTCTGCCGGGCTTGAATTATCGACCTGGTTTGAGCTTGTTGGTGCCTGCTCCTGGCTCGAGGGCTCCGGCATGCTTTCGCTACTGGACGAACGAATGATATCCTGTTCTTCGGGGGCGACAACGCCGCCCAGCGGCCCTGGGGTGGCTTCCTCGTCGTCCTTTGCCGAGGAACTGTTGTCGCAGGCACTAAGCGCGAGCGATGCACTCATCCCGAGAGCGGCGGCAATGGCGCTCTTGGCGGCAAAAGAAAGAACCTTGTTCTGGGAAACCCTGCGTTTTTCGATTTTCACGTTATTTCCTCCTCTTCGTAACATAAATATAAGCGATTCTAGGGGAATATGCCGTTAAAAAATGTAAAAGAATATAGAAAAGCCCCCGTATTACCGGGGGCTGTTTCATATAGGGCTTGGCGCCCGAGTTTGGCGCCCTCCCTTGTTTCATTACGTCTTGTCTTCGCCACGGAGCATGATGACCTTGCCCGTGCGGATGTACTCGACGATTTCGAACTTCTGCAAGAGGCTCTTGAGCGTGTCGACTTTCTGGCTGTTGCCCGTAATCTGGATGATCATCGAGGTGGCAGTCATGTCCACGGTATTCGCGTGGAAGTGGTCGCACAGCTGCAGGATTTCCGTACGCTGGTCGGGAGTGCAACGCACCTTGATGAGCGCGAGTTCCTTCTCGACGGCGTCCGTGCCGGTATGGTCCTTCGCCTGCACCACGTCCACGAGTTTCTCGAGCTGCTTGATGATCTGCATCAAGATTTCGGGATTGCCGTGGGCGATGATGTTCATGCGGCTGAAGTTCGGGTCGAGCGTGGGGGAGACAACGAGGGAGTCGATGTTGTAGCCACGGCGGGAGAACACGAGGGCGATACGCACGAGCACGCCCGGGCGGTTCGCAACCAACAAACTAATAGAATGTGCAATGTCTTTCATTTTTAAAACCTCCTGTTACGTCGATCCCGTGGGCTTTTCGAGTTTTGCCTTGGGTGCTTCCGTAAGCATGGCGGTAAGCGGTGCGCCTGCCGGAATCATCGGGAACACGTTGTCTTCCTTTTCGCATTCGCAGTGAATGAGAATCGGGCCGTCGTTGTAGCTGAGCGCCTTCTGGATAACGCGTTCGGCATCGGCGGGGCGCTTGATGCGGAGCCCAGGAATGCCGTAGGCTTCGGCGAGCTTCACGAAGTCGGGGTTGCCCATCATGTCCACGCTGGAGTAGCGGTGGTCATAGAAGAGTTCCTGCCACTGGCGCACCATGCCCAGGTACTTGTTGTCCATCACGAAAATCTTGATGGGCAGCTTGTGGATGGCTGCAGTCGCGAGTTCCGCTTCCGTCATCTGGAAACCGCCGTCGCCGCTGAAGCTGAGCACCGGCCAGCCGGTCTCGTTACCGAATGCGGCACCGATAGCGGCGGGGAAGCCGAAGCCCATCGTGCCTGCGCCACCGCTGGAGTGCAACTGGCGCGGATAGTTTATATGGAAGAACTGTGCAACCCACATCTGGTGCTGGCCCACGTCGGTCGTGACGATGGCCTTGCCGCCGGTGAGTTCGCTTGCAGTCGCAATCACGTGCTGCATGCGGAGGCCGCCCTGCTTCGCGTAGGTGAGCGGGAAGCGCTTCTTCCAGGTTTGGCAGGTCTTGATCCATTCGGCAGTATCGAGCTTGTTCACCATCGGGAGCAACTGCTCGAGCACGAGCTTCGCGTCACCGCACATGAACACATCGGGCTGCAGAACCTTGCCTTCTTCGGCAGGGTCGATATCGATATGCATCTTCACCGCGTTCTTGCAGAATTCATCGAGCTTGCCGGTAATGCGGTCATCCCAGCGGCTACCGATGGAGAGAATCAGGTCGCAGTCGAGCACGGCCTTGTTCGCGTACACGGTGCCGTGCATGCCGAGCATGCCGAGCGAAAGCTCGTGATCAACGGGGAACACGCCGAGACCGAGCATGGTGCAGCACACCGGAGCGCCAATCTTTTCGGCGAGTTCGCGCACCTGGCGGCTGGCCCCGCTGATCATGGCGCCGTGGCCCACGAGAAGCAACGGCTTCTTGGACTTGCGGAGGAATTCCGCCGCCTTCTCGACGCTTTCTGCGGAGGCGTAGGTCGGAATCTTGTAACCCGGAAGGTCCATCTGGTCGGTGAACGGGGCGGTGCATGCTCCTGCGGTCACGTCCTTCGGGAGGTCGATGAGCACCGGGCCCGGACGGCCGCTACGTGCGATGTGGAAAGCTTCCTTCATCACGCGCGGGAGGTCGTTGGAATTCTTCACCAGGTAGGAATGCTTGACGGCCGCGAACGTCATGCCGCTCGTATCGCATTCCTGGAAGGCGTCCTTGCCGAGGTTCGGGGTCGTCGTCTGTGCGGCGAGCACCACGATGGGGCTCGAATCCATGAGTGCCGTGTAGATGCCGGTGAACGTGTTTGTTGCACCCGGGCCGCTCGTGACGAGGGCGACGCCGACCTTGCCGGTCTGGCGTGCGTAGCCGTCGGCCATGTGGGTTGCACCCTGCTCGTGGCGGGAAAGCACTACTTTAATATTGGAATCAAGGATCGCGTCGAACATCGGGATGGCGGATCCACCGGGGTAGCCGAAAATCGTGTCGATGCCTTCGCGTTTGAGGCATTCGATAATCACTTCGGCACCATTCAAGACCTTGTTTGCCATAGATTTTCCTGGTTGAATTTGAAAGTCTGTTAAAAAGATTGCGGAAAATATAGGTGTTTTTGCTTTTTGTGGCAAGATGAATTTGCTAAAAATCTTAAAAAGCTTTAAAAATTTCTGAAAACTTTTGACTTTTGTTTAGGCGTGTTTTGAAAAATGTTGAAAAATTTGCGTAACTTTTGCTTTGTTTTGAAAAAATATGTCTAAAAATTGGCGATTTTTCTAATAAAATTGTATAAATGGGGGCGAAGATGTTTTGAAAACTTAAATGTTTGCCCTGAATTGATGCCCGTGTCCCTCAAAATACGTCCCTTTCCCTCAATTTTACGCCATCTTTATAAAAAATATGCCCTTTTGGCCGATTTTCCGGTTTTCGGCGTTTATAGAAGTAGAGACTTCAACATAGACTTTCAAAATGGGGACTCTAGATAGACTACCTCAAAGGACTTCTCATGGAAAACGGACTAATCGAAACAGAAATTCTCCCGCGCGAAAAGCTCCAGCAATGCGGGGCGACGGCACTCTCGAACGAGGAACTCATCGCGCTCATTCTCGGCAGCGGCACGCGCGAAAGTAGCGTGTTCGAACTTTCGCGGCACGTTTCGGACTACCTTTCTTCGGCGACCTCTATCCCGACGGTCGAGAACCTGCGCCATATCCGCGGGCTCGGTACAGTAAAGGCGACTCAGATTCTTGCGTGTCTCGAGCTTTCGAGCCGGTATATCCTCACGTCGCGTGCGGTTTCTGTCATTGCGCCCGAAGACCTGCTCTCGCGCCTTGCGGGTCTCAAGTTCGAGCAGCAGGAGCATTTCGTGGTGGTGACGCTCAATTCGGCGAATTACGTGATAAACGTGCACGATGTCACCTCGGGGCTTGTTAACCAGGCCCCCATTGCCCCGCGGGAGGCTTTCGCGAAGGCCATCGAGGACCGCGCCGTATCGGTCGTGCTTGCTCACAACCATCCCTCGGGTTCCACCGAACCTTCCGAACAGGACTTCGCGATAACCCGCTTGCTGTGTGCGGCGGGGAAGGTGCTCCAGATTCCCGTAATCGACCACATTATCGTGGGCAGGGGCGGCTACACCAGCATGTGCAGGCTCGATCCGGATATGTTCGAGAAGGGCATCCGGCACGCAAATATCGATTCTTTGGCGGTCTAGAAGGGCTTTTTCGCAAAAAAAAAGCGGAAAATTGCTGTAAAAATTGCGAAACAAATGCCGAAAAGTGCGAAATTCTGTGTTTTTTGTCGCTTTTTGGGAGGGCGTTCAATATAACGTTTGTTAAAAAAATTATATTAGTGGTAGTTTAGTTTAGGGATCACCCTGTTTTTTAAGGAGACTCTATGAAGAGAGTAGTAGCAGGATTGGCGCTCGCAATGGCCGTGCAGGCTTTTGCAGACCATCCGCAGACAATCAACAAGACAGGTTTTGTTGGTGTCAACAAGACTCAGTCCGCCCAGTCGCTCGGGCATTCCAAGTTGTCGTTCTACGGCTTGGTGGATGCCACGACTGATGTGCAAAATATAGCCCCAGAAGGCGTTCGTGAACTCTATTTTGGGGCTGCCGGTGTCCTTCCTATGGGTTCTCCCATGCGTCGGGGCATGGTTGAAGACTACATCGCCATGGGCGCGCAGGTCGGTTTCGGTATCGGTATATGGCATTACTTTGACTTGGGTGTCGGCATCCCGATCTACTACGACAAGTTTACCGTGAACAATACCGGGTATCCTCCTCAATTTGATGACCGAGGCAATTACATTGGCGGCGGTCAGCAGGGCCAGATGTCTGGTACCAATATCGGGTACATCGGTAACCTCAAGGCCGACTTGAAGATTAGGCTTCCGCTCCCCGAAGACCAGCCGGTCGACATCGCGTTCTTCGGCGAAGGCAACTTTGGTACGTCTAACCCTGAAAAGGACGGTCTCTGGATTCGCGAGGCCGAATTCATCAACAAGGGTGAACCGACTGATGGTGGCGGAACCGCCCAGGCTTACGGCGTGCGCTCTACCATCGCGAAGGGCGGCGTGGCCTTGACCCTCGACTTCGACAAGATTGACGCGGTCCCGTTCCTCATCCACGTGAACGGCGGTTACGTCTACTCGACGAACTCGAACTACCTCTCGTACCCGTACATGACTGCGGCTGCTGAAATCTACTTCATGGATTTCCTCTCGCTCTTTGCGGAATACTACATGATGTTCCAGCTGGATGAATACCGCGATGCCGTGAAGCTCGACGTGAAGGACCTTACTGGCGCAATCGTGTTCCACCTCCCGATAGGTCTTGATTTTCACCTGGGTGGTTCCTATTCCCTGGGTAGCACCGACATCGAAAAGTACACGACTGTCCATGCCATGGAGAACGACACACGTGTTCTCGAGTACAAGACAACTGTCAATCCGAAGTACAAGGTCTACGGCGGTATCACGTGGAGCGGATTCCTGCTCCCGCAGGATCGCGACGGCGATGGCGTGACGGATGATGAAGATAACTGCCCCGACGACTTTGGTCATCGCCTCAACAAGGGCTGCCCGCTCGGCAATCCTGACGTTGACGAAGATGGCGTTTGCGATGCTTGGGTCTCCGAGAAGGGCTTCGGATCTGAATTCCAGGATGTGTGCGAAGGCATCGACGCTTGCCCGAACGAACAGGGCGAAGGCGAAGATGGCTGCCCGCTCGACGAACCGGACCCGGATGGCGACCATGTGTGCGACGCCTGGGTGTCTAAGAAGAAACTCCAGAAGAAGTTCAAGGACGTTTGCGAAGGCATCGATAGCTGCCCGACTGAAAAGGGTACTGTTGCCAACAAGGGCTGCCCCGAAGACAATCCGGACCCGGATTCTGACGGTATGTGCTCTCCGTGGGTGACCGACAAGAATAAGCTCGGTGACTACGCCAACGTCTGTAAGGGTTACGATATGTGTCCGGGCGAAGCCGGTCCTAAGGCCAATAAGGGTTGTCCGTGGGATGATCCGGATAGCGACGGCGACGGCCTCTGTGACGAATGGGTGACCCAGAAGAAGATGGGCTTCTATTTCGAGAAGGCTGCCGAAGACGACAAGATTAAGAACGAATGGTTCATCGAGAAGACCTGTAAGGGTATCGACAAGTGCCCGACCGAATTCGGCCCGGCCACCAACGAAGGTTGCCCGCTTGGCGACCCCGATACCGACAAGGACGGCATCTGTGATGAATGGGTGACGCAGAAGAACATGCTCGACCAGTACGACGGCATCTGCACTGGCATTGACAAGTGCCCGACCGAACCTGGTGAAGCATGGGCCAACGGCTGCCCGATGGACAACCCGGATATTGACGGTGACAGCCTCTGTGCCGACTGGGTTGCCGAGAAGAACATGCAGGAACAGTTCAAGGATATCTGCCACGGCATCGACAAGTGCCCGACCGAAAATGGCCCGGCCTGGAACAAGGGTTGCCCGGCCGAAGATCCGGATAGCGATAAGGACAGCGTCTGTGATGCCTGGGTCTCCAAGCAGAAGATGACTGAACAGTTCAAGGATGTTTGTACCGGCATCGACCGTTGCCCGGATGAAAGCGGCCCGGCCTGGAACAAGGGCTGCCCGGCTGAAAATCCGGACTCCGACGGCGACAGCCTGTGCGACGCCTGGGTTGGCAAGCAGAAGATGTTCGACCAGTTCAAGGATGTCTGCCACGGTACTGACCGTTGCCCGGACGAAGCCGGTCCTGAATGGAACAAGGGCTGCCCGATGGACGACGATCCGGATGCCGATAAGGATGGCGTCTGCTCTGAATGGGTGTCCACCAAGAAGCTCCTCAAGCAGTTCGAAGGCGTCTGCACTGGCCTCGACCGTTGCCCGGATGTTGCGGGTGATGACGGCCACGGCTGCCCGAAGAAGGCTGTCGAGAAACTCACCGGCGTGACCTTCAAGCCGGGTAAGGCAACGCTCGAATCCAACGCCAAGAGCATCCTCAAGGCTGTTGCGAAGAAGCTGAACGAAGATGATAGCTACAAGGAACTGAAGATTGTTATCCAGGGCCACACCGACAACAAGGGTAAGGACAAGACCAACCAGAAGCTCTCTGAAAAGCGTGCTCAGGAAGTCATGAAGACCCTCATCAAGTACGGCGTGAAGAAGAACCGCATCAAGGCCGTGGGTCTCGGTGCAAGCTGCCCGATTGAGGACAACAGCACCGAAGACGGTCGCGAAATGAACCGCCGTATCGAAATGCACTTCGCTACGCCGGAGAACGACGGTACCAAGTGTGAGTCCGAGTTCCAGCAATAGAGTCTGATCAACAACTAAACTAAAATCCCTGGCCGAAAGGCTGGGGATTTTTTATTGTTGGTCATCCCCGCCTCGGTGGGGATCTCTCATGTAGAGACTGAATTTGTAAAAATAGCAGACTAAATGCCTGGTTGGCTGTCTTTTGGTCTGTATAAAATTAGTTTGTCTGTAATAAATATGGGCTGTTTGAGGCGTTTCTGCGCAGACTCCGCGTTAAATGTGCTTGTGATGGCCTTGTTTTTCTAAAAAAGTTGGCAAATGCGGTTACTTTATCTGCAAACTAGCAGACCAACTGATCGCTTTTAATTGATTTAGTCTGCTAAAATGCCCAAATGAAGGTATTACGCACACATTTTTCTTTTTTTATATTTACCCGCATGACAAAACTTGACGAAATTTTGCAGGCGCTTGGCGCATCGAACCACGACCTGGTGGAAAAACTCCCCACGAACTTGAACCACAAGATGGTGCAGAAGGCGCGCCTCGGCAAGAAGCCCGTGCCCAAGCACACGCAAGACTTGATTTTGCAGGCGGTGAACATGCTCATGCGCGAGAAGGCGGTTGCCGAGGACAAGGCGGTAAAGCAGTACAAGCGGGCGGAACTATTTTAGACGAAAGAACGCCGCTTAGGTTGGTGAGTTCGCCGAACCACGCGGCTACAGACGAAAGACAAAAGAAGGTGCTACGCGCGTTATGAGCAAAAAATTCTATCGTCTATCGTCTATCGTCTTTCGTCTTTTATTAAATTACAGATATGCAGCAATACTTAGACTTACTCAGAGATATTCTTGAAAATGGCGTGGACCGTTCCGACCGTACGGGTACGGGCACGCGCTCCGTGTTTGGCCGCCAGTGCCGTTACGACCTTTCGCAGGGGTTCCCTTGCCTTACCACAAAGAAATTGCACCTTCGCTCGATTATTCATGAGCTGCTGTGGTTCTTGAAGGGCGACACGAACATCAAGTACCTGCACGACAACAAGGTGACCATCTGGGACGAGTGGGCCGACGAGAACGGTGACCTGGGCCCGGTTTACGGCCACCAGTGGCGCAGCTGGCCGACCCCCGATGGCGGGCACATCGACCAGATCCAGAACCTGATCAACAGCCTCAAGAACAATCCCGATTCGCGCCGCCACCTGGTGTGCGCATGGAATGTCTCTGAAGTCGACAAGATGGCCCTGCCGCCTTGCCATTGCCTGTTCCAGTTCTACGTGGGCGGGGTAGGCAAGTCCGGCAAGCGCAAACTCAGTTGCCAGCTTTACCAGCGCAGTGCCGACACGTTCCTCGGGGTGCCCTTCAATATCGCGTCGTACGCGCTTTTGACGCTTATGCTCGCGCAGGTATGCGACTACGAGCCGGGTGAATTTATCCATACTCTCGGCGATACGCACCTGTACTCCAACCACTTCGAGCAGGCCCGCGAGCAGCTGACCCGCACGCCGCGCAAGCTCCCGACCATGAAACTCAATCCCGAAATCAAGGACCTGTTCGAATTCAAGTTCGAGGACTTTGAACTCGTGGATTATGACCCGTGGCCGACGATTAAAGCCCCGATTGCAGTTTAAATTAGACGAAAGAACGCCGCTTAGGTTGGTGAGCTCGCCGAACCACGCGGCTATAGACGAAAGATGAATAATGGCATTTGCACGGAATGAACTAAACAATTTCTCGTCTAGCATCCACTAACCACTTCCAACTACCTATTATGCTTATATCCGCTATTGTCGCAATTTCAAGAAACAACGTCATCGGGCGCGACGGACACCTGCCGTGGCACCTGTCTGCCGACCTCAAGCGTTTCAAGGCCATCACGACGGGGCATTCCATTATCCTCGGGCGCAAGAACTACGACGATATCGGGAGGCCGCTCCCGAACCGCACGAACTATGTGCTCACGCGGAACACGGCGTTCGAGGCTCCGGGTTGTATCGTTTGCAGTAGCCTCGAACTGGCCTTGAACAAGGCTAGCGCCGCCGGCGAGAGTGAGTGCTTTATCATTGGCGGCGCCGCCGTGTACCGCGACGCGATGCCCCTCGTGAAAAAACTGTACGTGACCCGCGTGCTTGCCGATGTCGATGGCGACGTGTTCTTCCCGGAATGGGGCGAGGGCTGGCGCAAAGTGAGCGAAGAGCAGTTAGGCGCAGACGAGAAGAATGATTTCCCGACTGTGTTTGAAGTCTGGGAACGGGATTAATTGATGATGGATAATTGATGATTGAAGATTGATGTTTCTTGATACAACTTGGAATAATTTTTAAAGAATTTATTTTCCCGCATTTTGTCGGGGACTTTTTTTTAGTATAGATTAATGTTATGCTGGATTTTAACGTGTTTTACCGCTTGGCGGCTGCAATCGGTATCGGGCTGATTATCGGCCTGCAGCGCGAGCATACGTATTCGGACCAGTCGGATAGGCACCCGGCGGGTGTTCGCTCGTTTACGCTCGTGGGCCTTGCGGGGGCGATGACGGCGCTCCTTTCGGGAGAAATGGGCGGTGTGGCTCCGTTCGTGACCGGCTTTGTCATCATCGGGATGTTGCTTGTCGCGTCGCACATATCGTTTGCCATCGCGCACAAGCCGCAGGAGGGCCGCCCTGTGGTGGGGAGTGACGGTGTCACTACGAGTGTCGCTGTGCTGGTCGTGTACCTGCTGGGGGCGCTCTCGATGTACGGCAGGCTTCTTGAATCTTGCGTCGTTGTGGTTGTGATGCTCTGGGTGCTTTCGGCGAAGGAGCAGCTGCACGCATTCGCGCAGAAACTCTCGAAAGAAGATATCCTTGCGGCGGTGAAGTTTGCGGTAATATCGCTGTTGATTCTGCCGTTCTTGCCGAACCAGGCGTATGGCCCGCCGGGCCTCGAGGTGCTGAACCCGCACACGATATGGCTCTTTGTGGTGTTTATTTCGGGCATCGGCTTTGTGGGCTACGTGCTGATAAAGCTTGTGGGCCCGGGGAAGGGAATCTGGCTGACCGGCCTCCTGGGCGGGCTTGCTAGCAGTACCGCCCTCACGCTAAACCTGGCGGGCCGCAGTCGCGAAAACGAGGGCTATGCGCCCGATTTTACGCTCGGGATTGTGCTCAGCTGGGCGGTGATGTACGTGCGGCTCTACCTGATTTGCGTGTTCCTGAGTGCATCGCTTGCGCGACCGCTCGCGTTGCCGCTCCTGTTGCCCGCGGTCCCTGCGCTGGGGTACGCCGCGTACCTCAAGTTCAAGGCGTCGCGCGACCACAGGGAGAACGCCGCCGGATTTTCGAACCCGTTCAAGCTGTTGCCCGCAATCAAGTTCGGCGTGGTGTTTACCTGCGTGATGTTTGTCGCGAACGCCGCCCGCGTGTATCTGGGTGCGGGGGCGCTTTTGGCGTGCAGTTTCGTTGGTGGTGCCGCCGAGATGGATGCGGTTGCGTTTTCCGTGATAGACATGAACCTGAAGGCAGGACTCCCGGTGCGCGAGCTCGTGCTTGCGCTGATGCTTGCGAGTATCGCGAATACGCTGACCAAGGGCGGCCTGGTGTTTTTCCTCGGGGCGAAATCCATGCGCAGGCCTATCGCGCTTGCGGTCGCGCTCATTAGCGTGGTGACCCTCGGGCTTGTAGGATTTTACATTTGTTAATTTGCAAATGAATTGCAAATTTGTGTTTTGGGGTACCAAATGAAAGTTTTTAGCGTGTTTGGTACCCAATTTCGCCTCAAAAGCAAAAAAATCCCTCGCATTTTTGCGAGGGACTTAGATTCTAGACGAAGTTTATCGCTTACTTAACTTTCAGTGCACCACGTTCCAACTTAATCGTGAAGTTCGTGACGTCGCAGACTTCGCTCGGACCCCAGTACTGGATCGGACCCGGGTAGGTGTAGCTTTCAGTCTTGGCCCAGACTTCGCGGTTCTTGGCGAAGAACTTGAACGGAGCACCGTCGAGTTCCACGAGAGCCTTCTGGATCACCGGCTTGTCGGCACCGTGACGACGTTCGATGTTCATCATCATGGTGATAGGAATGCCGCCGGCAGTCCACTTTTCGATGCCCTTCGTGAGGTCACGCACGGAGCTCATGTAGCCGTTCATCTTGTTGAAGGCGAGCACGGAGGCGGTGAAACCGAGGCTGTAGCAGTAGTCGGCGTCGAAGTTCGACGGTGCGGCGCAGCGGCCTTCGTAACCGAAGAAGTGGTTGAGGGCGCTGAACTTGCCCTTGAAGTTCTTGCGGCTCTTGAGTTCCTTCTTCACCATTTCGATGATGAGCTTTTCGGTTTCGATGAGGGAAACCTGCACGTTTCCGTGGCTGTCGCGGTCGAGCATCAGCTGGCCCTGAGTGGTAGAGGGGAGGCTCTTGAGGACTTCGGCAGAAGCCTTGGAAATCCACTTGCAGAGCAGTTCCACCTTGGCGGCGGTGTCGAGGCCTTCGACTTCCTTTTCGTGGTGGGCGAGGGCTTCAGAGAGTTCGGAAATGAGCACGCCCACATCCGGGATGAATTCGAGGAGGCCTTCCGGAATCAGGCAGACGCCGAAGTTCTTGCCGTCAGCGGCACGGGCAGCGACGATGTCGGCCACGTACTTGATGACCTGCTTGAGCTTCATCTTCTTGGCCTTGACTTCTTCAGAAATCAGGCAGATGTTCGGGTGGGTCTGGAGAGCGGCTTCGAGAGCAATGTGAGAAGCGCTGCGGCCCATGAGCTTGATGAAGTGCCAGTACTTCTGGGCGGAGTTGGCATCGCGCATGATGTTGCCGATGAGTTCGGAGTAGGTCTTGACGGCAGTGTCGAAACCGAAGGAGGTTTCGATGTATTCATTCTTGAGGTCGCCGTCGATGGTCTTCGGGCAGCCGCAAACCACGCAGCTTGCGCCGTTGGCCTGGAAGTATTCACCGAGAACAGCAGCGTTCGTGTTGGAGTCGTCACCACCGATGATCACGATAGCGTCGAGCTTCTGAGCCTTGGCAACGGCCATGCACTTCTTGAACTGTTCTTCAGTTTCGAGCTTGGTACGGCCGGACTGGATGATGTCGAATCCGCCAGTGTTGCGGTAGGCGTCCATGATCTTTTCGTTGATCACGATGAACTTGCCGTTCTCGAGGCCGGAGGGGCCGCCGAGGAAGCCGAGGAGCTTGGAATTCTTGCTGATGCTCTTGATACCGTCGAAGATACCCGCGATCACGTTGTGTCCACCAGGAGCCTGGCCACCGGAGAGCACCACGCCCACGTTGAGAGCCTTACCGGCAGCGGCCTTGGTAGCCTTCTTCATGCCGATGTACGGAGCGCCGTAGGTGTTCGGGAACAGGGCCTTGATCTTGGCCTGGTCGCGGACGGACTGGGTGGGCTTGCCCTTCACGAGAGCAACTTTGAGAGCGCCGTCGCGGAGAGCGGCGGGGAGTTTCGGCTGGTAGGCCTTGCGGGCCTTGCCGAGGACGGACAGATTGTCAGCCATTGTTGTTTCCTTTTGAGTTTGCGACGGCTTGCGGAAAGGCGAAGCGTCGGCTTTGGGTTAAAAAATTACGGGAGTAAATATAGAAAAATTTTTTGTGACAACGCCGCGTTAAAAAAGATCCCCGGTCAAGCCGGGGATGACAAGAAGGAGGCTCAGGATGACACTGCGTGTCACTTAAACTGCGCGGTGATGTTTGCGGAGCCGCCGTTCAGCTGGAACTTGCGCGGGTTTTCTGTCGAACCGTCGCTCCAGCCGGTAAACACGGAGCCGTTGCTCGGCACTGCCTGCAACAACAGGTCGTTACCCGCGTAGAACTTGCCCTGGTAATTGCTCTTCGGGAGTTTCATGCCGTCAACCGTCACGCTGCCGCTCCCGCTCACGTTGATGCTCACGTTCACTGCATTCTGCAGGCCAAAGTACTGCTCCATTTCCTGGCGTACGGTCTGGGTGCGGTTCTGGGCATACTGAATAAGGTCGCTACCGTCGGGAGCCCAGTGGAAGCTGCCCTGGTTGCGTGGCCATCTCTGCTGGTCACGCTGCTGCTCGCTTGCGGGAATTGCAGCCATCATCTCTTGCACCTTCTTCTGCACATTTTCGTAGGTCAGGTAGTTGTCGAGCAAGATGCATGCGTTGTTGATGAAGAGGCGCTTGAAATCGTTGTTGTCGAGAAGTTTGTTGAGCATCTGTGCGGGGCCCTGCTTTGCGCCGCCGAAGCCCCATCCGCCGCCGATATCCCAGCCACCCATGCCGGGGAACTGGCCCTGACCGGGCTGTTGCTGGCCGGGGTTCTGCTGGCCGTCCTGCTGGCTATTGTCCCTCGTGGCAGAGCCCAGCGCCCACTGGAACATGTTCTGGCTTTGCACGTCAAACCCGCTGATACCCGGCGAGAAACCGAATCCGTGGTCGGTATCGAACGCGACGAACTTGAACGGATTGCCGTTGCCGCCCCAGGCGCGGATGTTGTTTTCGGGCCAGTCGCCGTTGTGGAAGTAGAATTCGGCGAGCATGTACTGCGCGAAGCTGTTCATGTTGAACTTCTGCTTCATTTGTTCATAACTCTGGTTGTTGTCGCCCGCAAAGTTGCCGCTGGTAATCTGGTTCGCGACCTGCTGGTACTCGGTGGCCGATGCCCCGTTCGTACCGCTCGCCTCGGCGCTGTTGCCCTTGATGTTAATCATGTTGATGGACTTGCTGTCGATACCGTAGTTCGTCTCGACAAAGCTCCTGTTCAGGCGCTCGCGCAAATCGTGAATGCCGAAGTATTCACCGTTGTAGAACACCACCACCTGCAGGCTGCGCTGGTAATCCACGTCAGTGCCTTCCATGAGGCTCGTCATCATGGCATCGCCGATGTAATCCGTCCAGAAGCGGTTGCCGTTGTTGCGCAGGTTGAAGCTCTTCATCTTCTTCGCTTCGGGGCGTGTCTTGAAGAAGGAGTACTTGAGCACCTTGTCTCCGTAGTCGTCGTTATCCATCTTGATGGCGACGCTCTTCTTGGGCTTGTAGCGGCTCCAGTTACCGATAAGCGAAATGCCCGCGTCGATTTCCCACGTCTTTTCGGTGGTGGAACTGCCCTTCTCGAAGTATTCCACGTGTACGGGGAGTTCGTCTTCGCACCAGAAGTTCGCCTTGTAGCACGGTTCGGCACACTTGGAATTGTTGTTGTCGGTCTGGTTGCCGCCCATGCTCATCTGGTTGAAGTTCGGGTTGTTGCAACGGAGCTGGTTCATGGGACCGGTCGCGTAAAGGCCGTCGGTCGAGTCGAACATGTCGTGGTGATTCACGGTGAGTGCTACCACCGGCATCGAGACGTTTTCGCCGATAAAGTAGGTCTGCGTCGTGGTATCGGCGGGCTGGCCGTTCACGAATTCGCTACAGCGCACCACGGTGCTCTTGGTAATCTGCATTGCCGAGGTAATCTGCTGGGAACCCTGCGTGGGGAACGATCCGTCGAACGTGCAGTAGATTTGCCCGCCCTTCGTGGGGGTCGGCGGTTCAATGGTCAGGTTAGAGTAGAAGCCCGCCTTGGGGAGGAACGTCGCTTTTGCCTTGTGGTTGTCATCGTATTCCTTGAGCCCGGCGCTGGAAGAATTCGCGTTAACCGCCGAAGAAGTGGGCTGGATATTGCCCGAACTGTACGGCAGAATCATACCGCTGGAGCTCATAATCGGGTTCGTTTGCCCCGCGAACGAGGAGGAACTGCCGAACGGGAGTGCTCCGGAACTCAGGTCCCCGCCGATGCCCGGATTGTAGGGGTCACTCGGGTCTACACCCGGATTGCTGGGGTCAACGTAGGGGTTACTCGGATCCTGGATGTCGCCGTAAGGGGAGGTTAGGGGGATTCTGGGGAATCGTCAGAACAGCCCAAAATGAGGGCGCAGGCGGCAACGAACGGGAATGCGATGTATTTTTTCTGCATACGGATCCTTGAGCATTTGAAAAATGCCTAATCCATACACCAAACGTTAAATTATAAAGTTTTTGGGTGTTTTCAAGCATTTTTAAGGTATTATTTACATTGAAAAAAGCCCGAAAAATGGGGTGTTTTGACCCAAATCACGCTAGTTTGCAAAATGCTGTAACAAAACGTCCCGATAATCAAAAAAAACTAATTTTGTAATGTTTCGGGCGAGTGTAAATGAAGGAAATCCGTAAATTATTCACGAATTTTAGGCTAAGGAAGCGTCTTTTGGCACTTTCTGATGCATTTATTGTCGTGATTGCCGGCTTGCTCGCCAATTTTCCCATACCTATTTACGCAGAACGTATCGGCCGCCCCGAACTTTTTGCCTTCCTTTCGACATGCGTGGTGTGCTGCCTGGCAGCCCTGCTCCTGACTGGGGCGTACAACAAACTTTGGCGTTACTTTTCCCGGAACGATTACATTAGCTGCATTATTGGCGTGGTGCTCGGCTATGCCGTCGCCATTTGCCTTTACTACATCATTACCGATGTTTCGTACCTGCGTTTTTCTGCGCTTTCGTGCCTGCTTACTGCGATAGGGATTTGCCTGTTCCGTTTTGCGTTCCGCGATGCGTTCCTGACTATTGCAGAAGTCGGCCGCAAGGAGGCCGAACGCAAGCGAACCATGATTATCGGCGCGGGCGAGGCGGGGAAACTCCTCATTACGGAGATAAACAGGCTGCCCGCTGTGGCGGGGGCGGAGTCGCCCAAGATTGAGCCCGTGTGCCTTATCGACGATGACCGCAACAAGATTGGGTCTACCGTCTGCGGGGTGCTTGTTTCGGGCGGTACGCGAGATATCGTGAAGGTCGCGAAGGCCGAGAATGTAGAGCAGATTATCTTTGCCATCCCGAGTTGCCCGCCCAAGGACCGCAAGGCGATTCTTTCGATATGCAACAAGACCGGGCTCCCCGTGAAGGTTTTGCCGTTTATCGGTAGCCTGCTTGATTCCTCCAGCGTTGGCGACGGATCCACCAGCTTTGTGGAGCAGATTCGCGATATCAAGTTCGAAGACCTCCTGGGGCGCGCCCCCGTTACCTTCGACAACAAGGAAGTGCGTAGCTTTATCGAGGGCAAGGTCTGCATGGTTACGGGCGGTGGCGGCTCCATCGGGAGCGAACTCGTGCGCCAGATTGCAAAGTACGACCCGAAGCGGATTGTGCTTGTGGATATCTACGAGAACAACGCCTACGAAATCCAGCAGGAACTCCTCATGGAATACGGGAGTGCGCTTGACCTGGTGACGCTTATTGCGAGCGTGCGCGACTACAACCGCATGAACCAGATTTTCAAGAAGTACACGCCCGACGTTGTTTTCCACGCGGCGGCCCACAAGCACGTGCCCCTGATGGAAAATAGCCCCATGGAGGCGATTAAGAACAACGTAGCAGGGACGTTCAACGTGGCGTTCCTCTCGCTGTTCAACAAGGTCAAGAAGTTCGTGATGATTAGCACCGACAAGGCGGTGAACCCCACGAACGTGATGGGTGCAAGCAAGCGCTGCTGCGAGATGATTGTGCAGTACCTTGCCCAGCACAAGATGAGCAATACTGAATTTGTATGTACCCGGTTCGGCAACGTGCTCGGCAGCAACGGGAGCGTTATCCCGCTGTTCAAGCGGCAGATTGAGCAGGGCAAGCCCGTGACCGTGACGCACCCCGACATTATCCGCTACTTTATGACCATTCCCGAGGCTGTGAGCCTCGTGCTCGAGGCGGCAAGCATTGCGCACGGCGGCGAAATCTTTGTGCTCGACATGGGCGAACCCGTGAAGATACTGACGCTTGCCGAAAACCTCATCCGCATGTACGGCAAGGAGCCATACAAGGATGTGCAGATAAAGTTTACGGGACTCAGGCCTGGTGAAAAGCTCAAGGAAGAACTCCTGATGAACGAGGAAGGCCTGCAGAAGACCAACAATAAACTTATCTTTATCGGGAAGCAGCTGGAGATAGACAGTAGCAAGTTTATCCAGCAACTGCGCAAGCTGAGGGACGCCGCGTTCGAGAACGATGAAGAGGCTACCGTACAGGCTCTCCGCGAAATTGTACCGACGTTCGTGAAACCCGAGGAATACAACAAGAAGGCGACCGCATCGATGAAGGCGATACAGGAGACCGCGTAAAGGAATTGCCCATGAAGCGCTTTGAAAAGAGAGTCTGGCTTGCGAGTCCCACCATGCATGGCGATGAACTCCGTTACATGCAGGAAGCCTACGAGACCAACTGGATGAGCACCGTCGGGAAGAATATCGACGAGGTGGAGCGCCTGGTGGCCGAGAAGGTGGGCGTGAAGTATGCCGTGGCGCTTTCTGCGGGGACTGCCGCGCTGCATCTGGGCACGCGCCTTGCGGGTGTCCGCTTGTTCGGGGTGCCCAAGGCGGGTGAGGGTGCGCTGCGCGGGCAGAAGGTATTCTGCAGCGACATGACGTTTGCCGCGACGCTCAACCCGGTGGCCTACGAGAACGGCGAGGCCGTGTTTATCGACAGCGAACGCGATACCTGGAACATGGACCCCGTTGCCCTCGAGAAGGCTTTCGAGATTTACCCTGACGTACGGCTCGTAGTGCTTGTTCATTTGTATGGAACTCCTGCGAAGGTCAATGAAATCCGCGAAATATGCGCCCGCCACAACGCCCTCCTGGTCGAAGATGCCGCAGAAAGTTTCGGTGCAAGCTACAAGGGCGTGCAGACCGGAAGTTTTGGCGACTTTAATGCAATCAGCTTTAACGGGAACAAGATTATTACCGGCAGTAGCGGCGGCATGTACCTTACCGACAGCAAGGAAGATGCGGACCGTGTGCGCAAGTGGAGCACGCAGAGCCGTGAACCCGCACCGTGGTACCAGCACGAGGAAATAGGGTACAACTACCGCATGAGCAACGTAATTGCGGGCGTGGTACGCGGGCAGCTGCCGCACCTCGAAGGACACATCGCGCAGAAGCGTGCCATTTACGAGCGCTACAAGGCGGGTCTTGCCGGGTTGCCCGTGCAGATGAACCCCTACAACGCGGAGAATTCCGTGCCGAACTTCTGGCTTAGCTGCATGATTATCGATGAATGTGCGGTGGGCGAGGGCCGCGGGAAAACTACGCCTGCGAAAATACTGGAACGCCTCGCCGACATGAACGCCGAGGGTCGCCCCATCTGGAAACCCATGCACATGCAGCCGCTGTATGCTGGCCATGCCTTCGTGACCGCTGCGGGGAAGGAAGGCTACAGGGCTTTTTCGGGAGAGGAAGGCGCGGATACCTCCGTGGGCGCCGACATTTTCGCCCGCGGGCTCTGCCTCCCCAGCGACAACAAGATGACCCCCGACCAGCAGGATGCCATCATCGCAGCAATTCGCGAGTGTTTTGCCTAAAATGCGGAAAAATGTCGTAGACTATTGATTTTATGTGCGGATTTGTGTAATAGAGTTTCGTTTGACCATCTTGCGCGAAGCTGATAAATATGCTATATTATGGTGTGATGCGAAAATTTTCGCAACGAAATTTTTCGCAATATCAATTTTCGCATTGGAGAGATTATGAACCCGTTTAAATTCGGCACAATCGTAGAAGACGAGTTTTTCACGGATCGTGTGGACGAATTGGAACATATCAAGCAGTTGCTTGACAGTGAAAACCATCTGGTCTTGATATCTCCCCGCAGGTTTGGTAAGAGTAGTTTGGTGGCAAGGGCCCTGCAACAGCTCGGTCGTCCGTCCATTAGCATCGATTTTATGAAGGTTCTTAGCGTGGAGGACCTTGCCGCACAAATTTTGCGCCAGGTGTTCCGGCTGCACAAGTTTGAGAAGATTAAGCATTTTATGAAGCATTTCCGCGTCGTGCCCACGCTTGCTTTCAATCCGATGACCGACGGTATGGATGTAAGCTTTGTCCCCTCGGTGGGGGCTTCTTCGGCGATGCTGGAAGATTCCCTGGAATTGCTGGAAAAGGTATCTTCAGCAAAGAACCGTCTCATCGTGGTGTTTGATGAGTTCCAGGAGGTAAATTCAATCGACAAGACCCTCGCAAAGCAGTTGCGCGCCATCATGCAACGGCAGAAGGGCTTAAATTACGTGTTCATGGGTAGTCAGGAATCTATGATGGAAGAAATTTTCGAAAAGAAAAAATCTCCGTTCTTCCACTTTGGCGAACGCATGAATTTGAAGAAAATTCCGTACGACGACTTCTTTAGCTATGTCGAAAGCCGTCTGCCCAAGATGCCTGCCCCGCAGAAAGCATCTATCACAGAAGACATATTGAAGTTTACAGGCGTTCATCCCTACTACACGCAGCAGCTGGCGGCTGCTGTTTATAATGCAATCGAATATGGCAAAGTAAAGGAAACTCCCGTCACCTATGCGGTAAAGAGGCAGGTAGAGGAGCATTCCCTGGACTACGAACGTCTCTGGGCAAATATGAACCGCACCGACAGAAAAGTGATGCTGACGCTTGCCAACAGGAAAAACCCCATAACTGACAGGTCGGTACCTGCCAGCACGTCGTTCAGTTCAATCAAACGTCTGATGAAACAGGGGTTTGTCATCAAGACCGACTGCTACGAACTTGAAGATCCGTTCTTCGGTGAATGGATCTTGGGGAATTAAAGGTAGTCGCATATGTACTCCCGCTTCCTTAAACGTGTCATCGATTTCTTCTGTGCCCTGGCGGCAATCTGCTGCCTGAGCCCGCTGCTTGTGGTGCTCACAGTCGTTGGCGCGTTCAAGATGAAGGGGAATCCGTTCTTTACGCAGCCACGCCCCGGGAAGGACGAAAAAATTTTCAAGCTTGTCAAGTTCCGTACCATGACTAACGAGAAGGACGCAAACGGTAAGTTGCTACCCGATGACGTGCGCCTTACCGCATATGGCAAGTTCCTGCGCAGCACAAGCCTCGACGAACTCCCCGAACTCTTCAACATACTGAAGGGCGACATGGCGGTAATTGGCCCGAGGCCGCAACTCGTGCGCGACATGGTTTTCATGACCCCCGAACAGCGCAAACGCCATACCGTGCGGCAGGGGCTGAGCGGACTTGCTCAGATCAATGGCCGGAACGCCGTGACCTGGGAAAAGAAAATCGAGTATGACCTCGAGTACATCAAGAAAATCACCTTCCTGGGTGACGTGAAGATAATACTCACTACGCTGAACAAGGCCTTTATCAAGCGTTCCGACATCACCGAAGAAGGCTCCGACACCGCGACCGACCTCGGCGACTACCTGCTGGCAAGCGGCCGCATCACCCGCGAGGAATACGACCGCGGCCAGGAAGAAGCGAAAAAGTTGATTGCAATGTCAGAATGTCATTCTGGAGCCGAAGGCGATAGAATCCACGAAGTCGAAGGATCCAGGGAGAAAGGGTAGTATGAGTGGCCTTGTCTCCATAATCATGCCCAGCTATAACACGGCTCCGTACATCGCGGAGTCCATACGCTCCGTGATTGCGCAGACATACACCGACTGGGAACTGATTATCGTTGACGACGCCAGCACCGACAACACCGATGACGTCGTGGGCAAGTTCACTGAGCCTGCCGAAGTGAACTCGAACGGTTGTCATCCTGAGCGGACCCTGGAGCCGCAGGCGATAGGGGGAGTCGAAGGATCTAGTTTAGAAAAACGAATCCACTACCTCAAAAACGACCGCAATCGCGGTGCCGCCTACAGTCGCAATCGTGCCCTCCGCGAGGCAAAAGGCAAGTGGATAGCCTTCCTCGACAGCGATGACATCTGGACACCCGACAAACTTGAAAAGCAAATCGCCTTCATGACCAAGAACGGTTACGCCTTCAGTTATACGCGCTACGAGGAAATGGATGAGAATGGCTGGCCCACGGGAACGATTGTCGGTGGCCCGAAACGCATTACCAAGACGGGAATGTATAACTACTGCTGGCCCGGTTGCCTCACCGTGATGTACGACCGCGAGGTCGTGGGTAATGTACAGATAGCCGAAATCCAGAAGAACAACGATTACGCCATGTGGCTCAAGATTTGCCGCAAGGCCGATTGCTACCTTCTGGACGAAAACTTGGCCCGCTACCGCAAACGCACCGGCTCGATAACACATGCTCAACGTCATCCTGGAGCCGATGTAATCCAAAGTCATCCTGGAGCCGAAGGCGATAGGATCCATAAGGCCCCTGAGCTTGCCGAAGGGACGAAGTCGAAGGATCTTCCAACCTGTCATCCCCGCGCAGGCGGGGATCTATCTCGTCACTTGTCGCTCGTTAAGTGGCATTACAAACTCTATCGCGAAGCCGAAGGAATGAACCCGGTCGTATCCCTGTTTAATACAGGCCGGAACCTCTTCTTTGGTGTGTGGAAGAAGATGAAGTATGTGGGGAGGGTGTAGGTTGTATGAATGTTCTTGATCGACTGAAAAATGCGTACGCTGGTGGTGGACTTAGGGAGATTGCAAGAAAATCTATCTTTCATTGTATTTACCGAATCAATAATTACAAAACCAAGTTCTTGGTTGACCATAAAAAGATCGAATATGGTTTGAATACGACAGAGGCTAGAGAAAAAAAAGTTATTGTCTCTTTGACCTCTTTCCCGCCAAGGTTCGCGAATATCCACTTGACCTTAAAAAGTCTTCTGTTGCAATACGAAAAACCCGACCGGATTATTGTTTATCTAGGCTCCGATTCCTCGCGGGAGCAATTCACGAATGAAATGCTGGAATTGGAACAATATGGCGTTGAATACCGTATTGATAGCGAAAGAAACTTGAAATCTCATAAGAAGTATTTTTATGCAATGCAGGAATTCCCTGATGATGTAGTGGTAACTGCAGATGATGATGTTTATTACCCGTCTAATTGGCTTTCAGGTTTCTTGAAATCCTACAGAAAGTTCCCGAAAGCGGTGAGTGCTCGCCGGGTACACCTTATGAAGAAAAATGGGAAAGAATTGGCTTTTTATAATTATTGGGAAGACCAGTGTCGTCGGGTAAAATTACCGAGTTTCTCGCTCATTGCTACAGGTTGCAGTGGAATTCTCTATCCGCCGCATTGCTTCAAGCCAGAGACGTTTGATGAAGCAACTTTTAAGGAATTGTGCTTTGATGCGGACGATATCTGGTTGAAGTGCATGGAGGTCTTGAACGATGTCCCTGTCGTATGGGCCAAGAATTGGGAAGTCGACCTGCTAGATGTTGCTGATTCTACAAAGGGAGCCCTTTCAAGTTTAAACGTGGATTATCGTAAGAATGATGCCTATTTGCATAATGTGATGGATCATTTTAAAATTCCTGTAGAGAATTTTTTTAGATGAAGGGGTGCTTGTGAAGAATATTGCTGTCGTGATACTAAATTACAACACCTTTGACGATACTGTTGTATGTGTAGATTCTATCAAAAAATTTACTAAGCAGGTCGCGTACAAGATTTATATTGTGGACAACGCATCTCCAGATAAATCTGGCGAACAACTATTGGCAAAATATACAAGTGATTCTAGTGTTGCTGTTCTCAGGTCTGATGTAAACAAGGGCTTTTCCGGTGGAAATAATATCGGTATTCGTGCTGCATTAAATGATGGCTATGAGTATATTTATCTTTTGAATAGCGATATTATTTTAGAAAACGATGCGTTCTCCCTGATGCAGGGGCGTTTTGAGACAAGTAAAGATGTTGCGATCGTTGGACCGCATATTGTCAATAGTATTGGCGAATATGTGCAGTTCGCAAGGCCAGGCATAACGTTAGCTCTATATTTGGTTTGTAGACGAACTTTTGCGACTTTTTTCCCTAAATTGGAAAAGAAACTTCGTTTCTTTAGTTACAATCCCGAAGAGAATTATGTCTTTGATGGAATGCTAAATGGTTGCTGTTTCGGTATGAAGGCCTGTTTTATCCGAGAGCATGATTGCCTGGATGAAAATTTGTTTATGTATTATGAAGAAGACGTTTTGGCGTATGTCCTGAAAAGAAACTGTAAAAAAGCTCTTATAGTTTCTAATGCCAAAATCATACATAATGAAGGCATTGCTACAAAAAAAAGCAGTAAAGATAGAATGCTCTTTACTAGATTTTATCGATGGACATCGGTTTTATATGTGCTACGGAATTATGCAAAAGTGAATTTTATCATTTGCAAACTCATTTCAACAATTAATATAATGGAATGGCGTCTATTGGCTTTGCGGAATCGTGCTTATAAAGAAAAACTGCAGGATTTCGTTAGTGAAAACAAAAGGGTCTTAAGAACTATACAAAGATAAAAGCATGCCACTATATAGAGCGTTCCCATATTTGTATTTTTTTGGTTGGATTTTTCTGGCCATCTTTCAATATATTTATAATACAAATTATTTGTATGAGCCGTTATTAATATTTTTCTCGGCTACTGCATTGTATTATTCTTTTTATGTTATATCAAACTACAAATTGCCTTTTTATTTTAAAAGTTTGTTTTTATTTGTCGGAGTTTTATGTGTTTATGGTTTTGTCTTAATTTTTCTTGGAGAGGATGTTTTTTGGCAAGCCGTGGGCCATGATTTGAGGAAATATTTGTATGTATTGTGGCTTATTTCTTCAATGCTGTCTGTTGTTCCCGTATATGTTTTTACCTGCCGTGGTTGGCTGAATGAAAAAAGAATGCTATGGATTTTCATACTATTGTATGTGTTAAGCATCTACGCGTTTTATGGGGCGTTGGAAATTCAGAAATCATACGCTACATTATTCAAATTAGACCAGGATGAATATACGGTGACTAGTGTGTATTCCTTTTTGAGTTTAATGCCTCTGCTATTGTTGTTGAAAAATAAAAAAGTTGTTCAATTTGCTTTACTGAGTGTAATGCTTGCTTTTTTTATACTTGGAGCCAAACGTGGACCTATAATTTTGGGTGGGATGTCTGCAATTTTTTTGACATTATGTATGTTTGTAGGATGCTCCATAGAAGAAAAAATAAGACTTTTCTTTATAGAGGTACTTTTTTTTGCGGGAATTGTCATTTTTGTGGCTCATCAAATGTCGTTGAGTCCATATTTATCTTGGCGACTTGAACAGACGTTAGCAGGTAATAGCAGTGGTCGAGATGTATATGTACAAACAATATGGAACTATTATTTGAATTCCTTAAGTAATAGACAAATGATATTGGGTATCGGGGCACAAGGAACGCTCGCTGTAAATGAGTCTTTTGCTCATAATGACTGGCTTGGTATTTTGTTAGAGAATGGTATTTTGGGTGTGTTTCTTTATGGCTTATATTGGATTGGCTTTGTATACACATGGTTCAAATCAAAAATTGATAAAGATTCGTTTATTGCAATTGGTTTGCTTATTTTTATAGGATTTGGAAAAGCTATTTTTTCAATGTATTACTTGCCGGCTACGTCTGAAATGATGTTCTCTTCTGGATGCTTTGTTATTGCTCTTGGATATTATTTGGGAAAGGCTTTTCCGCAATATGATAAATATTCTGAATTTAATGACAACATTTTTTGAGAAAAAGTTATGAAATTTGAACATATATATGTATTCTGCCCGAACGATTATGTATCGGGAGGCCCGGACGCCCTTCATCAAATTGTTTACTATTTAAAACAGATTGGATGTGTTGCTGAAATAGTTTATTTTACACAGACGGGAAACAAAGACTATTCCATTCCCAAGCCATATCAAAAATATATTTCTTCATTTTTGAAAGAAGACGAAGTTGAGGATAGCCCCAAAAATGCAGTTATAATAACGGAAACATTTGTCGGTTTGGCAAAAAGATTTAAGCAAAGTACAGTCTTTATTTGGTGGTTGGGCGTAAATAATAATGTGTTGCATGCAAATTTCTTCTGGAAAGCATTTTTCTTTATTTCTTTGCCATTAAGGATAGTGAAAAATTTTGAATATTATCGAGTTCATTTTTTAGATGCAATTCGAAAGACATTAAAAAAGAATCCGTATTCATTTCGAAAAGAGCAACGGAATGTCAAACATATTTGTGCTTCTTTTCATGCGTATGATTATGTTTCAAAGAGAACAAAAAATGAAGTAGCAATAGGTATAGAACCATTAAGCAAGTTTTTCTTAGAATTATATAATGAAAACAAAAATAAAATTCCTTTGATAGAAAGGAATGATGTTGTTCTTTATAACCCAAAGAGGTGCGGTTATTTTGTTCGATACCTTTCCATTTTTTTGCCGAAAATTAAATTTGAACCATTAACTGGTTTAACGCAGGATGAAATTGTTTCGAAATATATGACATCTAAGTTGTATGTTGATTTCGGTGCTTTCCCAGGTGCTGAACGCATACCCAAAGAGGCTGTTTTATATGGCTGTGCGATTATTACAGGGAAACGAGGTGCCGCATTTTTTCATGGAGACGTTCCTATTCCTGACGAATATAAATTTGGTAACCCTTATAAACAAATTCATGAAATTGCTGAAAAAATCCGCTTTGTGTTGCTAAATTACGAAAAAGTTTATTCTGACTTTGACGAATATCGTGAGACGATACTTAACTTGGAAAAAAATTTCAAAAAATCTTTAGGAAATATATTTCTGAAATGAGAATCGGTGTTGTGACATTCTGGCAATCTGCGGATAATTTTGGACAAATTTTGCAGGGTTATGCGTTGCAGAGAGCATTAAAAGCAATGGGAAATGCTCCTGTATTGATTCGCACTGAAAGAGATCAAAGTTCTTTACCGTTTTCAAGGAAAATCAAATTATTTATTCATGGATTTTTTCATCTTCCCTATTTAGGAAGTGGTGGAAAAAAAATTCGATGCTTTCAAAAAAAATATTTATCATGCTCTAAAAAAATTTATAAATCAAAAGGAGATTTCCAACCTTCAGATTTAACCTATGAGGCTGTTATTTGTGGTAGTGATGTTGTATGGAGTGAAGGTGTTGGGTGTGGTGAATATGGCGAATTAAATTTTCTTAGTTTTGTACCTAAACCGATAAAGAAAATTTCTTATGCCGCAAGTTTTGGTGCTTTGTCTCTTTCAAAAGAGTTTTCGGAGTTTGTAAAAGACAAAATATTTGATTTTGATGCAATTAGTGTTAGAGAAGATTCGGGAATAGATATATGTTCCCGGTTAGGTCGTAGTGATGCCGTTTCAGTTTGTGATCCAACCTTGTTACTAAAAAAAGAAGATTATGACACTTTGTTGTCACCTGATAGAAGAAAACGTTCTTTTGCGTATTTTATTGGATGGCCAACTGATATCCCTGAAAAAGAAATCATAGAATATACACTGAGAAAAAAAATACATTATGACCGGCTAGATTGTCAAAAATCAAAAAAAACACTAAAATCGGTTTTTTCCAAAAAGAAGACAATACAAGATTGGCTGGCATCCTATTCTTCTGCCGATTGTATATATACGAATTCTTTCCACGGGACAATTTTTGCGCTGCTGTTCAATAAACCATTTCTGTTTTTCCCAGTAAAGGGGAAAGCGCAACAATTGAATGATAGGATTTTAAACTTGTTGAAAAAAACGGATTTGCTTGATAGAGTGTGGAATCCGAACATGTCAATACAGGAACAAATGGAACAACCTATAGATTGGAATCGCGTGAATTTGGCAGTTGGAAAATGGCGAACGTTTTCGTACGATTGGCTAAAAAATGCGTTGGAATTATAAATGAAATCCCAGCTTAAAATAGGCGCTTTACTCTCGTATGTGGTCCTTGCCTTGCAAAACCTCGTGGGCTTGGTCTATACGCCGTTCATGCTTCGCATGCTTGGTAAGTCGGAGTACGGGCTCTATTCCATTGCTGCGTCAATTGTTGCTTATTTGACCATCCTGGATTTGGGTTTCGGCAACGCCATTGTCCGCTATACAGCAAAGTACAGGGCGGAGGGCAAGGTCGAAGAACAGCACAAGATGTTTGGGATGTTCTTTGTACTCTATTGTATAATCAGTCTTGTCGTATTGATTGCCGGGTGTGTCCTGTGTCTGAATGCGGGGAACATTTTCGATGCGGCGATGACATCCGTGGAATTGTCTCGTACCAAGGTTATTTTGGCCCTAATGGTCGGCAACCTTGCCATAACTTTCCCGTTGAGCATCTTCGGCTCCATTATTACCGCGTACGAACAGTTCGTTTTTCAAAAGGTGGTTGCGATTGTCCGCATTGTGCTGAATACGGCAACGATGATAGTCTTGCTCACTATGGGCTACAAGGCTATTGCTATGGTGGTTGTGACGACTATTTTCAATGTTGTGACATTGCTTGCCAATTACTGGTACTGCAAACGGCGTTTGAATGTCAAACTGAAGTTCGGCCAGTTCGAATTGCCTTTTTTGAAGGAAGTTGCGCTTTATTCGTTCTGGATTTTCTTAAACGTTATTATGGACCGCATCTATTGGAGTACGGGGCAGTTTGTACTTGGCGCTTTTGCTGGCCCCGCAGCAGTTGCTGTTTTTGCAGTTGCAATCCAACTACAGTATATGTACATGAGTTTTTCCACTGCGATAAGCGGGGTCTTTTTGCCTAAGGTTACAGCAATGACGGTAAATGATAGTAGCGGTAGGGCGATTTCCGATTTGTTTATTAAGACTGGGCGCGTTCAGTATTGCGTTATGGCTCTTGTGCTGTCGGGCTTTATTCTTTTCGGTCGTCAGTTCATTAATCTTTGGGCTGGGAATGGCTATGAAGACGCCTACGTGATTGCACTCCTATTCTTTGTCCCGTTGACTGTGCCGCTGATTCAAAACCTTGGCATTACGATTTTACAGGCGCGAAACCAGATGAAATTCCGTTCGCTTCTGTATTTGGTGATTTCATTGGTGAGCCTTGCCACTCAAATTCCTTTGGCGAAACGTTATGGCGGTATTGGATGTGCCTGTGCCGTTGCCGGGGCGCTGGTGCTGGGCCAAATAATTGTGATGAACCTCTATTATCAGGTGCGGCAAAAAATAAATATTGTCCGTTTTTGGGTTGAAATTGTAAAGATGTCTGTGGTGCCTGCGGTATTGATGGTTGCCGGCTACAAGGTCCTTCAATTATACGAGATAAAAGGCTGGGCATCTTTATGCGTTGGCATCTTGGCGTATTTGGTTGTATATTTACCATTGTTCTTCTATATTTCCATGAACAGGTATGAACGGAATATGATTCTTGATCCTCTTCGTAAAATCTTGAAAAGGTAAAATAATGCCCCAGTTATCCTCCATTTGTTCATCGTGTGCGGCATGCGCAAATGTATGCTCCCGTCATGCGATTTCTATGGAATTGAATGCTGAAGGCTTTTATCGACCGGTCATAGATTCTTCAAAATGTGTTGAATGCGGGGCCTGTGCAAGGGCTTGTCCTTGGCTGAATGAGGTTGTCAATTCGAATGGTTCCGTCAAGGCGCCCCGAACCATTGCTGCCTTTACGAAGGATGAGGCGGTACGAATGGTTTCGTCAAGTGGTGGACTATTTACGGAACTTGCGAAGGCTGTTTTGAAAGAGGGGGGATGTGTAGTAGGTGTTGCACAGTTGGATGTGCGTACGTTCGGTCATATTGTGATTGATTCTTTCGCCGACTTGTCGAAACTACAAGGCCCCAAATATGTACAGGCGGACCCTGGTCAAGTTTATCGTGAAGTGTGGAGTCTTTTGAAAAATGGTCGGAAGGTCCTGTTCTCGGGAACGCCCTGTCAAGTGGCTGCGTTGTATGCCGTATTGGGTAAGGCTGCCTGCGAAAATCTTTGGACGGTGGATGTCGTTTGCCACGGGACGCCCAGCGTCAAGGTGTGGCGCAAGTATGTGGAAGAAATTGAGTGCGTTGCAAAATCAAAATTGATAAGGATTGATTTCCGCAGCAAGCAAACAGGTTGGAAACGTTATTCGTTGCATTGTAAATTTAATGATGGCGAAAAAAAATATGTTTACTTTCGTGATGACATCTTTATGAAATTGTTTCTACTTCGGATTTGCCAAAACGAATCTTGTACAAATTGTCATTATCGAAAATTACCTAGAATAGCGGATATAACTTTAGGCGATTTTTGGGGGGTGGCGAATTACCACCCAGAAATGGACGACGACAAGGGAACCTCCGTTGTTTTGCTGAATACCGCCCATGGCGAGTTTTTGTTCAATTCTATTTCGAAAGGTCTTGTTCTTTGTGAATCGTCCCTTGAAAAGGCGGTGGCCGGAAATCCTTGCATAGTCCGTTCCATCCGCCCGCACAGGAACCGGGCGATGTTCTTTGAAAATCTGAATAAATACACACTTGAGGAACTAATCCAAAAATGTGATGGCAATTTGCCCTTGCATTGGCGCTTTTATTATATGGTTCGAGGTTGTCTTGGTCGTGTTAAGTTACGGATAACAAATAGATTGAGAAAATGACCTAATATTTTTATGTATATTTCCGATAACACTGTGATGGAACCTAAAAGATGGATGAGAACATAAAGAAAATACAACCGTTAGAAGGCTCGATAACGCTGCTCGATGTTGCTCAAACCCTTTGGAACAGGCGTTGGGTTATTTTGCTGTTCACTCTTTTGACAGTTGTCTTTGGGTATGCCTATGCCATGTGGGTCCGTCCGCAGTTCACGAGCGATGTTCTTCTTCAAGTCAATGTCAAGGGATCTAGCAGCAAGTCGACCAAGGCTCTTGGCGAGATGGGTGCAGTCCTTGACCTGGCAAGCCCTGCAGATGCCGAAATAGAACTTATCAAGAGCCGCATGGTTCTCAGTGAAGTGGTAGCGATCGAACATCTCCATATATGGACTATCCCTATCGGGGTGTCAGACAGGTTTACCCATAAGGAAGGTCGTATGGATGTCGATTCACTGATTATCCCGGAAAAACTCCGTGTAAAGAAGTGGATCGCAGTCGTCAAGGATGAAAATTCCTATGCGGTAATCGCGCCGGATGGCAAGGTTGCCTTGGAAGGGCGTGTTGGCGAAGTCTATTCGGCTGTGTTTGCGGGCGATACATTGACAATCCGCGTAAATTACATGCAGGCTCGTAAGGGGCAAAAATTCCAGATTGTCCAGGGCTCGCCCTTGAAGGCGGAACGTGCACTAAAGGCGTCTTTAAACGTGGCCGAAAAAGGTAAGCAGACGGGTATCATTTCGGTCCGCTATAGCCATCGTTACCCGGATCGTGCTGCGTCCATCTTGAATACTATTGCGAAAACATACCTACGCCAGAATGTAGAAATGCGCAGTGCTGAAGCTGAAAAGACTCTGGAGTTCCTTGAAGGGCAACTTCCGGGAGTCAAGGCCAAGTTGGATAGCGCCGAGAAGGTGTTGGCGGACTATCGCCATAAGGTCGGTTCTGTGGATATTGGCGGCGAGACCAAGGCGCATCTCGACAAGGAGGGGCAACTTCAGCGCCAAATTATGCAGTTGGAGCAGGAACGTCAGTCTGCCCTTCGTTTGTTCAAAGCGGAACATCCGAATGTACAGACAATTGTTAAGCAACAGAACAAGGTGAAGGCCGAACTGGCTCAACTCAAGAAAAACGCTGAAAAGATGCCGCTCACCCAGCAAGAGGTGAAACGGCTGCAAGAAGAAGTGGCCGTCAACAACGAGGTCTACACCAACATGCTCAACAACATCCAGCAGCTACGCGTGGTGCGAGCGGGCGAGGTGGGCAACGTTCGTATAGTTGATTTTGCACAAATCGAGCCGAGCCAGAGTAAGCCGAATAAGTCGAGAATTATAATAGCTTCCGTAGCTTTCGGATTTGCTTTAGGAATTCTATTTGTTGTTTTGATGCGTATTCTCAAAAACGGAGTCCGTAGTGCTTCCGAAATCGAGCGTGAAACAGGTCTCAGCGTGTTTGCAAAGATTCCTCAGTCAACGCATAAGTTCTTGCGTGCAAATACGCGTGTACACCACAGTGCTCCGTTTGTGCTCCAAAATACTGAAGATAAAGTAAGTGAATCGTTCCGTTCGTTGCAAACGGCTCTGATGTTCCTAATGCCGAATCCTGAGCATAGCGTTGTTCTGGTGATGGGCTTGATTCCTGGTGTGGGCAAAAGCTTTGTTTCGTTGAACCTGGCTGCAACGATTGCTGTGAGTGGCAAGAAGGTGTTGCTAATAGATGCAGATATGCGCCGTGGTGTAATTCACGGACGCTCAAAGTTTGGACTTGCTGATGTTTTGGCGGGAATTGCGACTCTTGACACAGCTGTTTCACAAAAACATGACGATAATTTGTATGTAATGAATGCCGGCAAGACGAAACTTGCTGCCTGCGAGTTGTTACGTGGTGAGGCGATGGACAAACTTCTCAAGGAAGCTCGCGAAAGGTTTGACATGATAATTGTCGATACTCCTCCGCTGAACTTGGTGACCGACGCCGAACTCATTTGCCCGCTGGTCGATTACTCTTTGTTTGTGCTCCACTATGGCCGCCACAGCATGGAAGAAATCAAGGAAACTGTCGAACGTGTCAAGCGCTATTCTGACAAGCCCGCTGCTATCGTAATGAATCATTGCGAGCGTGAACCGGGCCGTTATGGCTACGGCTACTATGACAAGGGCTATTATGGCAAAAAATCGTGATAATCAACACTTTACATTATTCTTACATTTTTCTATATTTGGCCTAAAATCTATAGGTTTAATATGAAAATTTTCAAAAAAATGGCCGTTTTGACGCTATCTGTCGCCTTCATGGGTGCTTTTGCCCAAGAAGAGGGCTCCATACTTGGCGAATACGGTGCTATTACCGTCAAGATGCTTAATGGTAAGAAGACCGCTCTCATTAGCGGTACTTCGACAGAAACGGTTGAAATTTCGGAAGATGTCGAGGTGGATTCAATCTATTACGATCGTGATTATTCGGGTGAATGGGGCAAGCCCGGCACCTTGATGCTGCCGTTTGATTTCCCAAGTGGCTGTCTTTCTGAATTCGGCCAGATTTACGAAATGACTGGAATCGCGATTAACGGAACTTCAGAAACCTGGCAAATTGACGCGAAGCAAATGGGCAGTAACGGCGAATTTTCCGCAAACAGGCCTTATTTTGTCCGCCCTAACAAAAATCAGATTAATTTCCCTGCTTGGTGTGCGGGCAAGACCACGATGAAGAAAACCGTAGGTGCCGATACCAAGTTTAAGTTTGACAATTGGGAATTCCGGGGCATGTATTCCTATAAAACTTGGGAAGAGGGCGACCCTGACATTGGTCGTGTTTACGGCTTTGCTGCTAAGGCGAAAGAGGTTGATGGCAAGCAGATTCAGCAGGGCCAGTTTGTAAAGGTTAAGGCAGGGGCCTACATTCGTCCGTTCCGTGGTTACTTGGTTTACAACAAGAGCAATGCGTTGACCAAGGCTGGTGCCAACGCAACAATCGCTGCTATTGAAGAAGACTTACCTTCGTCCATCGAGGTGGTTTTTCATGACGAAGAAGGGACAACTGCAATTTACATGCTGAACCCGCGCACGGGTGAGTTCTCTACGGCGAACGGCTGGTACGACATGAAGGGCCGCAAGCTCGACAAGAAGCCGACCGTCAAGGGTACGTACTTCAATAACGGCAAGAAGGTTGTAATTAAGTAAGGGGTTGATATGAATTTGAAGTTTGAAAAGAAAGAATACGTTGCTCCGAAGCTCAGTTTCATTGATATGCGCGGTGAGATGTATCTGCTTGCCGGCTCCGGCGATGGCCCCGATGCAGACGAATACGATGACGAACTCGGTTTCAACTTGAACGAAGGTGCAAACCGTCACGTATAAAGTTGTTGCGAGGCGGCTCGACCTCCTTTTTGCACTCCTGCGATATGCCTTAGGGGCTTCGCGGGAGTTTCCTTTTTTTGGGGCAGGCGGAGTTTCTGCTGAAGACTGGGAGTGGCTCTACAGGCAATGCGGCAGGCAGTCCGTTCTTGGGGTCGCGTTCAGTGCAATCAACACGCTTTCTGCGGGGAAGCCCGAAACGCTTGGGATGTCGCACCAGCTTTACCTCAAGTGGTTCTACCAGGCGGAGGGTATCCGGTCGTTAAACGAGCGGCATTACGCTTGCTCGGGTGAACTGACGCAGAAGTTTGCGGCGGAGGGTTGCCAGACGCTCATTCTTAAGGGGCAGGCGAATTCCCTGCTTTATCCGGACAAGTTTATCCGGCAGACGGGGGATATCGACATCTGGATTTCAGGTGGGCGAAAGGCTGTTATTGCGCTTCTTTCGCGTATGAACCTACTAGAAAAAGCAAGGGTTTCGAACCACGATGTCTTGCTATCCAAAGAGGCTTTCGGGGAAGAGGTTGAGGTTCATTTTGGGTTCGGGGTTGACCGCTGCAGTCCTTTTGCAAACAGGCGTTTGCTGCATTTCTTGAACGCGGAACTGCCTGCCTCGCATCTCGTTCCTGCGGGCGACACTAAAGATGCGCCGAGTTTCTACGTTCCTTCGAACAAATTCGCGCTGGTCATGCAGCTCTCGCACATATACAAGCACTTGTTGGGGCTCGGGGTGGGCCTGCGCCAGGTGATGGATTACTGCGTGCTACTCCGGGCCAGTTCCGACGGAGAGCGCGCGGATGTTGCTGCCCGCTTAGAGTCGCTTGGCCTGAACCGCATTGCGGGTGCCCTCATGTGGGTGCTTGCGGAATATCTCGGGCTAGAATCGCAGTACCTGCTTTGCGCACCCGATGCCCGCCGCGGGCGCATTCTCCTTCGTGAAATCATGCGCGACGGCAACTTCGGGAAATTTGCGGATCGACGCCGTGGCTCTGTTTGGCGCTGGTGGCTAAAAAACCGCCTCCGTCTGGTCACATTCCTCCCGTTCGATTTCCCAGAAGTCTCGTGGTTTCTGCTGCGCTACTGGGCTTCGTTCGTGTTCCTGACGCCACAGCGCCTTCTGGCCTTCCGCCTGTATAAAAAGCGTCATAAATAATATGGACTAAAAAATATGCCAATTTTTTATAAAATTGGCTTGATTTTTATGCCAATTTTGTATATATTGTTGGTATGGAAAAAGTAATCGCCGAAATTTTGCGTGAATTTTATGAGAGTGGCGTGCCAACGGATGTATGCCGTCGCCCGGTAGAATTTCTCGAAAAAAAGAGAAATGCGACTTCTATTATTGGTATGCGTCGCACTGGGAAAACCTATATAACGTACCAGCGGATGCATGAACTTATTGACGCCGGTTTGCCTCTGAATCGAATTGTTTATGTTAACTTTGATGATGAGCGTTTAAGGGGTATCAAGGTGGATGATCTCCATCTTATTGGAGATGTGCATGCGACAATGTATCCTGAGGCTGCTCGGGAAAAATGTTGGTATTTTTTGGATGAACTGCAGGATGTTGAGGGTTGGGAATTTTACGCTCGTCGCTTAATAGATTCTGGGTTGGTTCAATTGTGTGTGACCGGATCTTCATCTAAGTTGCTTTCTTCGGAGGTTGCAACGCAACTTCGTGGACGGTCTTTGGATATAGAGGTCTTTCCTCTATCTTTTTCAGAATTTCTGCAATTTAATGGAATTTTCAAGAAGATTCCTGAAGAACCTTTTACGTCTAGAACATCTGGCCTGTTGCGTAACGCTATGGCTCGTTATTTCGATGAAGGTGGTTTCCCTGATATACAAGGGGAGAATGTTCGTGTTCGAAACAAGTTGTTGCAGGAGTATGTGAATGCTGTCGTATTTAGGGATGTTATAGAGCGGCATGAAGTTTCAAGTGTGCCTGCGCTTCGGTATACTTTAGATTATGTTGTCCATAATTATGCACGTAAAATATCGACTCGTGCTATCTCTGGTACATTGAAGGCGATGGGGGTTTCGGACAATCGAGAATATATTTCCAATTATCTTCGTTATTTGGCCGACGCATACTTGATTTATCCAGTATCTTTAAGGACTGATTCCGTTTCGGTGCGTAGAACAAATCCTGATAAATATTATATGGTTGATACCGGGGTTGTTCGTGCAATGACTCCAAAGAATGATGCTGAAAAAGGGTGGCTTCTGGAGAACCTGGTTTTTCTGCACTTCCGGCGGGGGAATAATAAAATTGAATATTATATCAATCGCGATGGAGGCGAAGTCGATTTCCTTGTTACGAATCTCGATACGAAGTCCAGACGACTCGTTCAAGTTGCTTGGGATATGGAGCAATTGGACACGTTCAAAAGAGAGATAAACGCGATTCGTTTGGCGAAAGAAGAAATTAAAGTGAAAAATTGCTGCATTGTTACATGGAATTCGGAAACTGTTTTAGAAGATGGCATTAATGTGATTCCAATTTCGAAATTCTGTCTCGAATAATTATGCAATAAAAATGGCGGCCCAACTGTCGCCAGATGGGGCCGCGCTTTTTTTTAGAAAGATGCTCGCCTTCGCGAGCATGACGATCGCCTTACTTCTTTTCGCACTTGCAGCACTTGCATTCGGCGAGGAACTTGTATGCAACGCCGCCGATGACGCCACCGAGAATCGGGGCGACCCAGAAGAGCCAGAGCTGCTTGATGGCTGCACCGCCAACGAACACGGCCATAGCGGTAGAGCGGGCCGGGTTCACGGAGGTGTTGGTCACCGGGATAGAGATGAGGTGGATGAGCGTGAGGCAGAGGCCGATGGCAATCGGGGCGAAGCCTGCCGGAGCGCGGCCGTCGGTAGCGCCCATGATCACGAACAGGAAGATGGCCGTAAGCACGGTTTCAATCAGGAATGCGCCGCACATGCCGGTGGTCTTGCCGCCGAAGGCGTTCACGCCGTTGTTGAGAGCGTCGGACCAGCCGTTGGTGGCGAATGCGCCGATGCCTGCGTTGGTGAGGTCGGGCTGGGCGATGCAGTAGAGCACGGCCGCAGCGATAATACCGCCGATGACCTGCGCCACGATGTAGGCCGGAGCTTCCTTAGCGGGGAAGCGGCCGCCGGCAACCTGACCGAGCGTGACGGCCGGGTTCAGGTGGCAGCCCGAAATGTGGCCGATGGCGTATGCCATGGTGAGAACGGTGAGGCCGAATGCGAGCGACACGCCCACGTAGCCGATACCGGTGGTCGGAACGCCGCAAGCGAGCACGGCAGCGCCGCAGCCGCCAAACACAAGCCAGAATGTGCCGATAGCTTCGGCAATGGCACGAGTTGTGAGTTTCATAAACATCTCCATAGGTTAGGGTTGAATTCGCGCTGTAATTTAGCAAAAAGGCCCCGCGAAAACCCGCGGGGCATCTTATAACGCTTTAGATTCTATCGCCACTGCGTGGCTCCAGAATGACATTTCTCCCTGGAGCACAGAATGGCATGTCACCCTGGAGGCCGTAGGCCGATAGGGTCCATTACTTCTTTTCCGCTGTCTTCGGCATCTGCACGGAGATGTGGATGTCCTGCAGCTGCTGGAGGTCGACTTCGCTCGGGCACTGGTCCATCGGGCTAGAAGCACTGGTGTTCTTCGGGAACGCGATGAAGTCGCGGATGGATTCTTCACCTTCCATGGTAGCGACAACGCGGTCCAAGCCGAAGGCCAAACCGCCGTGGGGAGGAGCGCCGTACTTGAAGGCGTCCACGAAGAAGCCGAACTTTTCCTTCACCTGTTCTTCGGAGAGGCCGAGCAGGCGGAACACCTTCTCCTGGACTTCCGGGTTGTGAATACGGATAGAACCGCCACCGATTTCAACACCGTTCAGAACAAGGTCGTAAGCTTCGGCGTTGCAATCCTTGAGATTGCCACCCAGCATCATGTCCAGGTGTTCCGGGAGCGGGTTGGTGAACGGGTGGTGCATGGCCATGTAGCGGCCTTCGGTGTCGCTGTATTCGAACATCGGGAATTCGGTAATCCACACGAATTCGCGCTTCTTCGGATCGCGGAGACCCTTGATACGTGCGACTTCCAGGCGGAGCTGACCCATGGCGGTAGCTGCAACCTTTTCGGGGCCTGCGATGAAGAACATCATGTCGCCGCACTTGGCACCGACGGCGTCGCGCAGTTCGTTCAACTGTTCCACCGTAAAGAACTTGCCGACCTGGGTTTCCACTTCGTCGTTTTCCTTGACGCGCATCCACACGAGGCCCTTGGAACCGTACTTGCCCACGTAGGCCGTGAGTTCGTCGATCTGCTTGCGGGTGAAGTCCACGCAGCCCTTCGCGGCGATACCGCGGATTTTGCCACCGGCGGCAACGCAGTTCTTGAACACGCCAAAGTTGGACTTTGCACCGATTTCGGACACGTCGTGGATTTCGAGGTCGAAGCGGAGGTCAGGCTTGTCGGAACCGTACTTGAGCATGGCTTCGTGCCACTTCATGCGGCGGATCTTCTTGGGCGGTTCAAAGTTCCAGACCTTGCCCAGCACTTCGGTCACGAACTTGTCGAACATGGCCATCACGTCGTCCTGGTCCACGAAGGACATTTCCACGTCGATTTGCGTAAATTCAGGCTGACGGTCGGCGCGGAGGTCTTCATCGCGGAAGCACTTGGCAATCTGGAAGTAGCGGTCCATGCCGGCAATCATCAAGAGCTGCTTGTACTGTTGCGGGGACTGCGGAAGGGCGTAGAACTTGCCCGGGTTCACGCGGCTGGGTACCAGGTAGTCGCGGGCGCCTTCCGGAGTGGACTTGCAGAGCACCGGAGTCTCGATGTTTTCAAAACCGTTAGCGTAGAAGAAGTCGTACACGGCCTTGAGGAAGCGGCTCTTGAGCAACAGCTTCTTCTGGATCCACGGACGGCGGAGGTCCAGGTAACGGTACTGCAGGCGCAGGTCGTCGTTTTCCTTGCACTCTTCGTTCGGGTCGTTGATGGCCAAGGGGGAGGTGAGGGCCGCGTTCAGGATTTCGATGGAGTCAATCTTGACTTCGATTTCGCCCGTGGCGAGTTTCTCGTTGGCGTTGCCTTCTTCGCGGGCGTAGACCTTGCCGGTCACCGTAATCACGTATTCGTTGCGGAGCTGTTCGGCGGTCTTCATCACGTCGGCGTTGTAGTCGGGGTTGAAGACGATTTGGGTCTTGCCATACTTGTCGCGGAGGTCCACAAAAATCACACCACCATGGTCGCGGCGGCGGTCCACCCAACCGGCGAGTGTTACGGTCTGGCCAACATCTTCCTTGCGAAGCTGGCCGCAGTTATGAGTACGTTTCATGTTAGTATCCTTTGGATAGTTTTTTTCGGCGCAAAATATAGAAAAAGTGAGTGTTGGTTGGTGGGGTTCGGCAAGCTCACCCACCTTGTTAAGGTCCCTGAGTGGTACACTGAGCCTGCCGAAGTGCGAGCGTAGCGGAGTCGAAGGGTTTTCCACTTTTTTGATTTGTAAAGCCAATTTTTACACATTCTGTGGCTTTTCGTCGCCAAAATTCGTTTTTTCGTCTTTTTTTTCAAAATTTTTCATTTTTTCGTGAACTTTTGCGGAAAATTACTTGTATATTACTATCGAAATTTTCTGGATTAGGGCTAGCAGGGCCGTTTTTTTGTCGTGCAATCCCAATCCGGAGCGTAATTGGAGATATATATGGCAGAAGACTTGCAATACCTTATGGAACGCATCCAGAAAGATGCTGTCGATAAAGCAGAAAACGAGGCGGCGGCTATCATTGCCAAGGCCAAGGAAAAGGCGGCCGATATCGTGAAGGCTGCCGAGGCCGAAGCGTCCGCCCGTCTGGAAAAGGCCGACAAGGACGCCGAAGCGTTCACGGAACGTAGCGAACGCACTCTTGAACAGTCCGCCCGCGACCTTTTGCTTTCGGTAGGCAAGAATCTCGAAAAGATGATTATGGACCTGTTGAACCTCGAGGTGGAGAAGTCCCTGGACGAATCTACGGTCAAGGCCATGCTCTTGGCAGTCGCCAAGTCCTATACCTCCGACATCGAGGTGGATTTCTCCGACGCCGATGCCCGTAAGCTCAGCTCCTTTGTGATGGGCGAGTTCAAGAAGCAGCTTTCCGCCGGCGTGAAGGTCGAAAGCGACAAGGGTGTCAAGTTCGGCTTCCGCATCAAGCTCGATGGCGGCAAGGTCACCCACGAATTTACAGAAGCTGCAATGGCCGACGCTCTTTCGGCCCTGCTCCGTCCGCAACTTGCCAGAGTGGTAAACGCTGCCGCACAGGCGAAGTAACGCGGGTACTTGATGAGCAGTCCTTCTTACTTGATGGCATCTCTTCCGATGATTGAGTTCGGCGATCCAGCCCCGCTCAGTATGGAAGATTTTCGCCACCGCTGCATCGGCGTGCTGTCCGAGCCGGAACTTGCGGCTCTGGACGCGCTTTTGGATGACGGTGAATGCGAAGAGTGCGACGACGAGTTCGTGCGCGCCTACAAGGCCCACGAAATCCAGATGAAGAACGTTTCAGGCAGGCTCCGTGCAAGCGCATGGGGGCCCGATATCCGTTTTACGGAAAAGTCCTTCCCGGGTTACGATGTCGCCTTTGCCAAGATGATTCAAGATGCGTTTGCCAAGTCGAATCCTATGGAAAAAGAGCAGGATATCGACAAGGCCCGTTTCTGGCTTGTGGACTCGCTTGCAGGTGTGGGCGAGGGTACCGTCAAGCATGTTTACGCTTATGCGATCAAACTGAAGATTTGTGAACGTTGGGCGCGCCTCTCCGAACAAGCGGGCGACGCTGCCGTGTTGAATGTTATTAATGCAAACGATCCTGCATACGCCCCTGCGGCGGCACAGGAATGACCGGAGGTCCATTTTCAATGGCTAGTATCGGAAAAATCATCGGCGTCAACGGTAACCTGATTCGCGTCAAGTTCGAAAGCGCCGTGTCCCAGAACGAAGTGGCGTATGCCAAGCTTACTCAGAAAAACAAGGACGGCAAGTCCGAAGTCATCCCCCTCAAGAGCGAAGTCATCCGTATCCGCGGTGACTACGCCGAACTCCAGGTGTTCGAAGACACCACGGGGCTCAAGACGGGTGACGAGGTGGAATTCACCGGCGAACTTTTGTCCGTAGAACTTGGCCCCGGCCTCTTGACCCAGGTCTTTGACGGTCTGCAGAACCCGCTCCCGAAGCTTGCCGAAGAATGCGGCTTCTTCCTGCAGCGTGGTAAGTACTTGAAGGCGCTCCCCCGCGACAAGAAGTGGGCATTTACCCCGGTCGCGAAGGTGGGCGATGTGGTGGTCGCGGGCGATACGCTGGGCACCGTTCCCGAAGGCGTGTTCACGCACCGCATCATGGTGCCGTTCCGCCTGCTCGGCAAGTGGACCGTGGAATCGGTCTCTGCCGCTGGCGAACATGTGGTTGAAGATGTGGTCGCCAAGCTCAAGAACGACAAGGGCGAAACCCAGGACGTGACGATGGTGCAGACCTGGCCGGTGAAGATGCCGATCAAGGCCTACGAAGAACGCCTGCGTCCCTCCAAGCCCCTCACCATGCAGCAGCGCATTATCGATACGTTCTTCCCCGTGATGCAGGGCGGTACGTTCTGTACGCCGGGCCCCTTCGGTGCCGGTAAGACGGTGCTCCAGCAGCTTATGAGCCGCTACGCCGACGTGGATATCGTGATCTTGGCCGCTTGCGGTGAACGTGCAGGTGAAGTGGTGGAAACCCTCCGCGAATTCCCTGAACTGATTGACCCGCGTACCGGCAAGTCCCTGATGGAACGTACGCTGATTATTTGTAACACGTCTTCGATGCCGGTGGCTGCCCGTGAAGCTTCCGTTTATACGGGCGTGACTCTCGCCGAATACTACCGCCAGATGGGCCTGAACGTGCTCTTGCTCGCTGACTCGACTTCTCGTTGGGCTCAGGCCCTGCGTGAAATGAGCGGCCGCTTGGAAGAAATTCCGGGTGAAGAAGCCTTCCCGGCCTACCTCGAATCCGTGATTGCCGCCTTCTATGAACGCGGTGGCGTGGTTCGCCTCAAGGACGGCTCTACCGGTTCCGTGACGATTTGCGGTTCCGTGTCGCCTGCAGGTGGTAACTTCGAAGAACCCGTGACCCAGGCCACCCTGAAGGTGGTGGGCGCGTTCCTCGGCCTTAGCCGTGAACGTTCCGACCAGCGCCGCTTCCCGGCAATCCACCCGCTGGATTCCTGGTCCAAGTACGAAGGCATCATCGACAGCAAGAAGGTTGCCGAAGCCCGTCACATCCTCGCAAACGGCGTGGACGTGAACAACATGATGAAGGTGGTGGGCGAAGAAGGTACCTCTATCGACGACTTCGTGATTTACCTGAAGTCCGAATACCTCGATGCCGTTTATCTGCAGCAGGACGCCTATAACGAAATCGACGCCGCTTGCTCTGCTGAACGTCAGAAGTACGTGTTCGACAAGGTTTACACCATCCTCAAGACCCCGATGAAGTTCAGCGAGAAGGACGTCGCCCGTACGTTCTTCCTTAAGCTCACTCAGTCGACGAAGGACTGGAACCGCGTCAAGTTCGATTCCCAGGAATTCAAGGACCTTGAACAAAGTATTTTCGCTTCCGTGAAGGAGGTTTCCGCTAATGCATAATGTGGCATACCATCGTATTGAACGCATCGCCGGTTCCGTGATTACGCTCCGCGCCGAAGGTGTAGCAAACCAGGAACTTGCCCAGGTGACAAGCTCGTTCGGAACATCCCTTGCCCGCGTGATCCGCATTGACGGCGACATGGTGGACTTGCAGGTGTTCGCAGGTGCTCGCGGTATTTCGACCGACTCCGAAGTGCGCTTCCTTGGCGAACCGATGAAGGTCCCGTACAGCGAAGCCTTGCTTGGCCGCGTGTTTAATGGTGCCGGCAAGCCCCGCGACAACGGCCCCGAGGTGGACGGCGAACGCATTACTATCGGCGGCCCCTCTGTGAACCCCGCCAAGCGTATCATCCCGAAGACGATGGTGCGTACGGGTATCCCGATGATTGACGTGTTTAACACGCTCGTGGTTTCGCAGAAGCTCCCGATTTTCTCCATTGCCGGTGAACCGTACAACGAACTCCTGGCCCGCATTGCCTTGCAGGCCGAAGTGGACGTGATTGTTCTCGGCGGCATGGGCCTGAAGCACGATGACTACCTGTACCTGAAGGACTTCCTCGAAAAGAATGGTGCCCTTAGCCGTACGGTGATGTTCATGCACACCGCCTCCGACCCGATCGTGGAATGCTTGCTCGTGCCGGATGCATCCCTTGCCGTGGCTGAAAAGTTTGCAACCGAAGGCAAGAACGTGCTCGTGCTCCTTACCGACATGACGAACTTTGCCGACGCCATGAAGGAAATCGCCATTACGATGGAACAGATTCCGTCGAACCGCGGTTACCCTGGCGACCTTTACTCCCAGCTGGCCAGCCGTTACGAAAAGGCCGTGGACTTCGAAGGTTCGGGCTCCATCACTATCCTTGCTGTTACGACCATGCCTGGTGACGACGTGACCCACCCGGTTCCGGACAACACCGGTTACATTACCGAAGGTCAGTTCTACCTGCGTAAGGGCCGTATCGAACCGTTCGGTTCTCTGTCTCGTTTGAAACAGCAGGTGAACGGCAAGACCCGTAGCGACCATCGTACCATCATGAACACCATGATCCAGCTGTACGCAAGCTACAAGGAAACTTTGGAAAAGCAGTCCATGGGCTTCAACATGAGTAACTGGGACCAGAAACTGCTGAAATACGGTGCCCGTTTCGAGAAGGAAATGATGGACCTCTCCGTGAACATTCCTCTTGAAAAGGCTTTGGACCTTGGCTGGGAAATCCTTGCTGACTGTTTCGCACCCGAAGAAACGGGTATTCCGACCAAGATGATCAACGAATATTGGCCCAAGAAGGGGTAATATGGCGAAGGTCAAGTTAACTAAAAACGCCCTCAAGGCGGAACGCGACGCATTGAAGCGCTTCCAGCGCTATCTGCCGACGTTGCTGCTCAAAAAGCAGCAGCTGCAGATGGAAATGCGCACGCTCCAGGAGAGGGTGATGGCAAAGCGAGAAGAGGAGGACAAGCTCCGCAAGAGCATGGCTTCCTGGATTTCGCTGTTTGCCGAACCCATCGAATGGTCAAAGTACCTGTCGGTGAAGGAAGTGCGCCAGGGCGAAGGTAACATCGCCGGCGTGAAGATTCCGACATACGACGGGGTAGACTTTAATATTTCGATTCCGGATTTCTTTACCACGCCTGTGTGGCTGGACGACGGTATCAGAAGCCTTCAGGGCCTGATTTCGCTGCGTCTCGAACGCCGCGTGCTCGAGCGTCAATACGAGCTCCTCTCGAAGGAACTGCGTACCACGAGCCAGCGCGTGAACCTGTTCGAGAAGGTGAAGATTCCGGAAGCCAAGGAAAATATCCGCGTCATCAACATCTTCCTGGGCGACCAGCAGACCAGTGGCGTTGCCCGCAGCAAGCTTGCGAAGGGTAAGGCTACCGCCCGTACCGCTGCCCAGGATGCACTCGCGAAGGAGGCCGCCGCATGATTACTCCTATGAAGAAAGTGACGGTGCTGACGGTTGCAGGTGCGGTTGAAGAGACGCTCCAGGCGCTCCGTACGCTTGAAATTTTGCACCTCACGCCCCTCAAGGCGGCTGCAGGCGCCAAGTTGAACCATGCCCGCGGAGAAATGAACCGCGTGCAGAAGGCCTTGGAAGTGGTGCCCGAGAAGGCCCCGAAGGGTGTGACTCCCGTGAACCCTTCGGCAGGCTCAGGGACCTCTGCAGCGAGCCTTATCGATGAAATCCAGCAACTGGTTGCTGAAAGCAAGCAGGCGGAAATCGACAAGGAACAGGCTGAAGAGGAACTCACCAAACTTTCCATGTTCAAGAACCTGGACCCCGCAACGGCAGCAGCACTCGCGGCAAAGGGTATCTATGTCAAACTCTACCAGCTCCATGACGGTAAAGTCCCGTTCGAACTCGATGGCGAAGGTTCTATCGAAGAATTCGGTCAGGATGAAAACGGCAAGTATGTAGCCGTGGTGAGCAGGGGAGATGCCCCTGTGGCCGTGAAGGGAAACTTCACCGAACTCACGATGCCGCAGAAGTCGCTTGCCGAATACCGTGAAATGGAAGCGAAAGCCAAGGAAACGCTTGCCCGCGTCGAGAAACGCCTGGGTGAACTTTCGGGTGCGCGCGAATCTATCGAGGACAAGCTCCTCGAAGTGGGTGACGACTACCGCATGGTCGAAGCCGAAGCCTCGATGGTGGGCGACAAGAACGTCGCCGCCGTGCAGGGCTTCTGCCCCGCACCTCGCGTGGGCGAACTCGAGAAGGCCGCCCGCGAGCACGGCTGGGGCCTCCTGGTGGACGACCCAGCCGACGGCGACGATATCCCGACGCTGCTTACCTACAGCAAGCTCAGCCGCCCCATGCAGTTCCTGTACGATATCATCGGCATTTCGCCGGGGTACAAGGAAGTGGACGTGTCGGCCGTGTTCCTTTGCTTCTTCAGCATCTTCTTTGCGATGATCGTGGGGGATACCGCTTACGGGTTGCTCTTCCTCGGTTTGGCGCTTTTTGCCCGCTCCAAGATGCCGAAAGCGAACCCTGCTGGTTTCCACTTTATCTACCTCATGAGCATCGCCACCATCGTGTGGGGTGTGATTAACGCAAGCTTCCTCGGGCTCAGCCCCTCGCTTGCGGGGTGGACGTATTACCTGGACATCACCAACTACGGCTGGTTGCCTGAACCGCTGAAGAACGCGATGCTCTGGATCCGCACATCTGCACCGACTGACCCCGCGAAGTTCCAGGCCTACCAGGCCTTCGCCCAGTCGATTACTATCTTGCCCGATAGCTTCGTGCCGAAGGCGGCTGGTGCCTCCCAGATGCAGCATATCCAGCTGTTCTGCTTCTGCATCGCCGTGGTCCACCTGAGTATCGCCCACGTGTGGAACGTGTGCGTGCGCATCAAGCGCAAGGATTCCACGTTCATGGCGCAGGTGGGCTGGCTCATCGGCTGCTGGGTGATGTTCTTCCTGGCGTGCCAGATGGTGCTCGGTATCGACATGCCGAAGTTCGTCATCCCGATGTTCATCGTGGAAGCGGTACTCCTGGTGCTCTTTACCGTGCCGCCCAAGAGGCTCAAGCAGGACTTCATCAGCATCCCGATGCTCGTCTTGGACGTGGTGAACAGCTTTACCGACGTGATCAGCTACATCCGTCTGTTTGCCGTGGGCATGTCCGGCGCGGCCATTGCCGAGGCGTTCAACGACATGCTTTCGCCGCTGTTCGGCTCCGCTGTCGGTATCGCCGGTGCTGCATTCCTGCTGCTCTTTGTGCATGGCCTGAACATCGCGCTTGCGGTCATGGGCGTCGCCGTCCACGCCGTACGTCTGAATACACTCGAATTTTCAAATGGACTTGGCCAGGAATGGAGCGGATTCGCATTCGCCCCCTTCGCCAAGCAGAAAAATTAAACCAAGGGATGATTCCCGCTACTTAATGAGGAAAAAACAATGGAACCGAATACAATGGTTACTCTCGCTAAAATGGGTGCTGCAGCTGCGCTTGGCATTGCGGCTATGGGCTCTGCCCTTGGTTGCGGAACGGCTGGTATGTCCGCCATCACGATGTGGAAGAAGGCTTATGCCCAGGGCAAGTCCGCCCTCTTCACACTCCTGGTGTTCGTGGGTGCCCCGATTTCCCAGACGATTTACGGCATGCTCTTGATGAACTTCATCTTGAGCAAGGCTGCTGAATCTGGCTTTACCAACTGGGGCGGCTGCCTCGGCGCCGGTATCTTCGGCGGGCTTGGCATGATGGCTTCTGCCTGGTACCAGGGCAAGTCCGCAGCTGTGGCTTGCGATGCTCTCGGTGAAACCGGCAAGGGCATGGTGAACTACCTGATGGTGCTCGGTATCGTGGAAACCGTGGCCCTGTTCGTTCTCGTGTTCTCCATGATGGTGCTCTAATCCAGCGAGGTAACGTATGGATCAAGCTCAACTTTTAACGCTCGCGAAACTCGGCGCGGTGGCGGCCCTGGGCCTTGCCGCGGTGGGTTCTGCGCTGGGTTGCGGGACTGCCGGCATGGCGGCCATCGGGGCCTGGAAGAAGGCGTATCTCAAGGGTAAGAACGCGCTGTTTACGCTGCTCATCTTCGTGGGCGCGCCGATTGCGCAGACAATCTACGGCATGTTGCTGATGATGTACATCCTGAACAAGTCCCAGGCGGCTCCGGCCAACTGGGCTGCATACCTGGGGGTCGGCATCTTCGGTGGCATCGGCATGATGGCATCTGCCTGGTACGTGGGCAAGTCGGCGGCTGACGCTTGCAACGCCCTCGGCGAAACCGGTAAGGGCCTCGTGAACTACCTGATGGTGCTCGGCGTCGGCGAAACCGTCGCGCTGTTCGTCATGGTGTTCTCCATGATGCTGGTGTCGTAGGACAAAGTGTCATGCCCGCGCAGGCGGGCATCTCCTTTTCAAGAATAGCGGGGCTATGCCCCGCACCCTTTTTTTATAATTGGACTGCGAAAAACAATTAGGATTAGACCATGGTTCAGGAATCTTTTGAATTTGTCGTGTATATGATTCACGCTTGCGCAAACAAGTGGAATCGATTGCCGTCTTTTGTGTATCGAAAGCTGGCTGAATCAGGCTGTATTCAGAAATTCCTTGTTCCCAATTACGAAATTTTGCATACGCAGAGCACTGATTTCGTCGTCAGCGATATTGAAGAATATCTGAACGTCCGTAAGGTGGCCATATGATCGTCTATCATGGTTCGAACGTTGTTGTTGACAAGCCGGATGTTGAGCATTCTTTTCGCCCGCTTGATTTCGGAAAGGGATTCTATGTCACGACGGTGCGTGAACAGGCTGTCCGTTGGGCGCACAGGAAAATCGATATTCTAAAGGATGGGAACCTGAAGCCGATATTGAATGTCTATGACATGGACGATGTCCCTGCCGCACTCTCCGTTAAGACGTTCCCCGATGATTTAGAGGAATGGATTGATTTCGTGTGCAAATGCCGAGATGGTTCCTTGGAATATGCCCAATACGATGTAATTATGGGCAAGGTCGCAAATGACAAGGTTTTCCGTGTTGTGGATATGTATCACTCCGGTATCTGGGATATGCCGCGGGCATTGAAGGAAATAAAGGCTTATCCGACTTACGACCAGATCGCCTTTATCACGCAAAAGGCTATTGATGCGGTCCTGAAATACAAGGGTTGCGAAGAGGTGTAAAATGGTAGACGAAGATGTTCTGGAAAAAGTCTATCAGGAACGCCTGGAAGAGCGCATTATTGCGCATCTTGCGCAGGTGAAGAACTGTTCGCTAGAACAGGCGATGGATATGTATTATAACAGCGAACTGGCTGACAAAATCCATCAAGGGAAAGATGGAATCCAGTATCTGGACTATAAGGTCTTGGTGCAGATACTTGTTGATATGGGAGGTTAAGCCATCTTGGAGATAATCTCTGCGAATCCGTCATTGTCCGCTAGGGCAATTTCGGAAAGAATGTCGGAAAAGGTGTCGGATAGCACGCTCGGGTACCTGAGCCCGGTAGAGTATAGGTTGAAAAGGCTGGCCGCGTAAGGAGCCTGCTTAGGCTAGACTTCGAGTTGAGTCAGTTTCCCGTTTTCCTGTTCCGCCTTGAATATGTCGTAGACATAGGGAGAACTTTCGAGATAAAGCCCGGTTTCCGGGTCAACCAACTTGGCGAATGTTTCAGAAGCGTAGAACCTACGCATAGCCTCGATGAGAGAGAGTTTCTGGTCTTCCATCACATACGAGATGATGTCTCCCGTTATGAGTTCAGCAAGCATTTTTGGCTTAGACATAGGCCGACTCCTTCTTTTTCAACAACGCAATCGCTTTTTCTGAGAGGAAGAGAATCACTGTATCTTCCCTCCGTTCTGTTGGCTGACTAGCGTCAGGTCGTTGATGGCGTCTTCAAATGAGAGTGTATGCTCCACATCGTAGAATTCGACAAGGAAATCCATCGCTCCGTGATTGCATAGATAATCAAAAGCCTGCTTTTCGGTGAGGCTCTTGTTTGCGGCGAACTCGTTGACGCATGCAACGGTATATCTGATCAGTTTCTTGTCCATTTCTTAGATAATATACATCTTGACATCGCCGTTGTCTGTAACGGTGAAACTGTAGTTGGCGATTTCATTAAGCTGTTGCTCGGACATTGTCCACCTCGACAGATGTTATCGGTTGCAAGAAAATTTTCGGGTCGATGTAAAGGTCTTCAAGGATGGGGACCAGGTCGATATAGTCCTCGACGAGTTTGTCCTTGTTCTGGCTATATACGGCATCGACCACCAGGTAGCCGTTGTCCCATTCCTTCACCTTTGCAATCTTGACAAGGCTATACGGCCCCTTGAACCGTATAGTCCGCCCGTTAAAGGAGAAGGATATGTAACATCCGTCATTTGACAGGATTGCCTTAGAATTGACCATGTTTGAAATGTAATTTAATTGGCGGGCTTAGTCAATAGCCTTAGGGGTCTGACTAAATGCTCGCTGGGTGTGTTTAACCTCATTTTTGCCTAAAAACCACCTACAATTGTGTAAAGTCGCTTCCGCATTTGCGGGAGCGGCTTTTACATTGTGGGGGTGCTGCTTGAACTTTTGCTTTTGTTACAATGTCACTTGTGTTGAGCTGCGGGGGCAAATGTCCGGGCGGTTTTGTCACTTGTGCAAAACGGCCCGGTCTTTTGCCGGAGTGTCTTTTACAAGTTGAACAGGATGCCTGAACATTTGGCCGAGCACCTTCACCGCTTAGGTGATGGTGCTGGGGCATTTGCAGGAGCAGCATTTACAAAGTGAGGTTCATGCCCGGGCATTTGCGGAAGCGGCTTATACAAAGTGACAATGGCACTTGGACTTTTGCGCGAGTGGTTTCACCACTTGTGCAAAGGTCCTCGGACAATTGCATAAGCGCTTTCTCCACTTGTGCAAAGGCGTTTGGACATTTGCGGGAGATGCTTTTACAAGGTGAAGAAGGTGCCTGGACTTTTGCCGGGGCGTGTTGCATTCTTGTGTAAAGGGGCCCGGGCAAATGTCCGAGGGGCAACACTACTTATGCAAAGGTGCTTGAACATTTGCTGGAGCGGCTTCACTACTTGTGCAAAGACACTTGCACTTTTGCGGAAGTTGCATTTACAAGGTGACATTGATGCCTGGACATTTGCAGGACCACCAACCACACTTTGTTGCTGCTTTTCGGGGCTTTTGCCCCCTTTTACCACCAGAGTTTCAGGCGCAAGTAGTCGATGGCCTGGTGCGAGAGAATCCACCAGAGCGTGCGCTTGCCCGCGAAAATCTTCGCGATACCTGTCATGCCGGGGCGGAACCACGGGGGAGTCGCCCGCACGAACTCACCGCGCACGGCGAAGGTGTTCTCCTGGTCCTTGACACTTGCCGTCGGGTTCATGAGCGTGGTGCGGAACCTGTACACGTAATCGGGACGGCTCTTGATGGCCATGAAGCCCTCGCCGCCAAGCCGCACGTTGTTCACTTCCAGTTCGCTCACGTCGGCCTCCATGTAGATTTCTTCGATGGATGCCAGCTGGAACAGCTCGCCGCCCTGATTCACATGCGACCCCACGCGCTTTTGCAGGTCGCCCTCGATGACCACTGCGCTGTCCGATTCGCAGCGCACTACCGAGCGAGAGAGCTTGTAGCGCACCGTCTTTAATTTCGCCAGTGTCTGCGAGAGCTTGGCCTGCTGTATGCGCAGGTCGGCCAGCTGCCTGTTCGCCTGGGCCTTCTGTATTTCGCGGCGGTTGTCCTGCTCCTGCGCCATAAGGTCGGCCTCTTCTAGCTTGAGTTCCTTCTGGTCGAGTCGCAAGAGCTCGTCGCCCTTGTACACGATGTCGCCCGGCTTCACCTTCACGCTCTGGATGAACCCGTCGAAGGGGGCACTCAGGTAGGTGATGTGGTCGGTCTTGAGCATGGCCGGGGCGCTTACCCTGTAGGGGATGGGTACCAGTGCCGCGAAAAGCACGAACGCCGTAAGCAGAATGCCCAGCAGTTTTGCCCAGGTGTGTTCGTGGCCCAGCAGCTTGGCTAACCCCTCCCGCGCGGCCCGGGCGAACCTCTTGCCGAACCAGCCGCTCTTGCGGTAGAGTTCGTCTATCCTTGCGCTAGTGAGCGTTGCTACCAGGTGGATCTGGGCGGACTCCTCGTCGTCGAAGGGGTGCGCCCCGCGTTCGCAGGTGATTACCGCGATGGTCTCTTCGCCCCGCCTTACCGGGACCGAGAGCATGTGCCCCACGCCGTAAGTCTTGCTGTAGTACTCGTGGATTCGGGTGGCGAGCGGGGTGCCGCCGTCCGGGGGCGGGTAGGCTATGCTGGCGTCCTGTTCGTAGGCCTCTTCCATGGCGCACTCCAGGTCGCGCACCACCTGCATCTTGCCCTCGAAATGGTCGGTGTGGCTTATGGCCGCGAGCACCACGTAGTCGTGCTTGACCATGCCGATGCTCACCCTTTCGGCGTGGTGGCGGTCGGCGATTTCGCCCGCGAGTGCGAGTGCCGCCGTCTTGAAAGTCTTCGCCTCGCCGACAACCCGCACGATGTCCAGGACCTCGTTCATCTGCCCGATCTTGGAACTGGTGGTGCGCAGCGCGTTCTGCAGCGCCTTGATGATGGCGCCCTGGTCGAACTGCGGCTTTTCCTGGTTCTGTGCGGTCATTGGCTGTCGGTTAGGGTGTGGTTTGGGTGGAAATAATAGTAAAAATATGCCGACATGCGGAAACTGGACCATGCAGGAGTTTAATAAGAGGGTAGCATAAGCTACTATATTCATTGCGCAACCCCCAAAAGGTAAAACAATGGCAAAAATCAACTATAGCTCCGAGACAAGGGAACAGGTCATCAAGCTGGTCCTGAAAGGCGAAAAGTCAGCAAACCAAATAGCCAAGGAACTCGGAATCGGGCCCAATACAGTCGGTCGGTGGGTAAACGAGTACCGCAAGGAACACAACCTGCCGAGCTACCGCGAGGAACGGCGAATCCGCAAGGTGTCCGTCGAGGAACTCGCCGCCAAGAACAGGGAACTGGAAAAACTCCTGAAGAAGCGTGAAAAGGAGCTTGCGGACGAGAAGGAGACGGTAGAGATCCTAAAAAAATCCCTGCACATCTTTATGCGACCACACGACTGAAATGCGAGGCGATACACGTGAACCGCAAGAAATACTCAGTCAGGAAGATGTGCAGAGCCCTAGGAATACCGCAGTGTTCCTACTACCAGTGGTCGCGCCAGCAGGAAAAACGTGCCGAGAAGAAGGCCCGCGAAGAACGGCTTGTCCAGAAGGTCCGCGACACCTTCGAAGAAAACCACCGCGTGTACGGTTGCCCGAAGATGCAGGCGGCACTCCATGACAAGGGTGACGAGGTAAAGGTGTGGAAACTGCGCCGCATCATGCGCGAGAACGGTCTCTATCCGGTCACGCTCAAGAAATGGAAACCCTACCGCAAGGGCAAATGTGACTCCATGTACAGCGAGAACCTGGTGCAGCGGAAGTTCGATCCCGACAGTCTGAACGCCGTCTGGGCCGGCGACATCACCTACGTCAAGACTACGCTTGGCTGGGTGTACCTTGCCGTGGTACTTGACCTATGCAACAAGGAGGCGGTGGGTTATGCCGTGAGCAAGAACATCGACACGGAACTTGTCAAGCGCGCGTTGTCCAATGCCATCATGCAACGCGGCCATCACGACGGACTAATCTTCCATTCCGACCGTGGCGTGCAGTACAGCAGCATGGGCTACCGCACGATGCTCTCGGAGAATGGGATAACGCCCTCGATGAGCGCCCCGGGCTGCCCCTACGACAACGCCTGCATGGAAAGCTTCTTCGCAAGCTTCAAGAAGGAGATGGCCTACAGGCGAGACTTCAAGGACATCGAAGACGTGCGGGAGGCCGTTTTCAGGTACATCGAGCTGTTCTACAACCGGAAACGGCTCCATAGTTCGCTCGGTTACATGACACCGGTGGAATATAGGCTGTCAAAACAGGCTGCCTAGACCACAAGGGTATACCACTTAACAAGAAAAAAGGATATATTTTAACTTAACCGGTAATGAATATGGTTGTTCATGAACCCACTATTAAAAAAACTACAAATCCACTTGAGCGATGGTGTTTCTAAGAATACCACATTGAATGTGGATGGTGACATTGGAGACGATACCTTCGCGGCCTTGAACAATGCCGGTTCGCTGAACATGTCCGGTGGCAAGGGTGATGACAAATTCTCTGTTTATGGCTTCCAAGATAAAAACGACAAAACCATCGTGCGGGGAGCCATGTCAATTGATGGAGGGCTTGGAAACGACTCCATGTTTGTCCGTGGCACAAATGGCGATGATACGGTGATTGTAAGTAAAGATGGCATGCTTAGCGACATTGTGAGCGTAAAGGCAAGCGGAGTCGAATCGACAACATTCGATGCTGCCGCTGGAGACGACCTTTTCAATGTCATTGGCAACAATAAGGGTGAAATCACGAACCTGAATGGCGGCAAGGGCAATGATACCTTCAGCATGGGTGGCCTAGATGCAGACCATACGCTTCGTAGTTCCAATACCGATGGGCAAAGTTGCGATATCAAGTATGAATTGCTGGATAGTGAAAATAAGGTTTTGGAAAGCAAGACGGAATCTTATACACTCTACGACACTTCGAGTGAACCAGTCGTATTCGTGTCCAGCGAGGAACATTCGATTGTGATTCCTGAAATTACGCTGAGTGAAGTTAATAATGGCGTAGGAGTTGCATTCTTCTATGTGCATTACTCTGGCGACTTGTTGAACGGACAAAGTGTTGGGACGGTGAAGGTGAACCTTTCTGCTCCGATGCTTTCTGCCAAGGCTCTCAAGAGCGGCGCTCGCGAAATAATGCTTGCCGAAGTATCTGGTTCCGATACAGATTTCAGTAGCAATTGGAATCTCTGCTCTACACTCCCCGTAGAATTGAATTCTTCCAAGAAATTTGCAAAGATTGCTGTATGCCTTTTTGCTGATGCTCTCGAAGAATCGGAATCGCTCAAGTCTATCACTATTTCTAGCGAATGCGATAACGTCGCGTTGACCAAGTCCGTATCCTCGCTCCCCATAAAGATTAGTGCGGATGGAGCTGTAAGTCGTTCGGCAGATGGACTTCTTGCCGAAGCGGAAGAATTTGTTGTGTCGGGAGACTCTGTGCAACTTGGCAATGTTGCAAATGGTCTTGACCCGATGTCTAATATTTCCGCCTATATTGTTGGTGCACGCGGCTTTTTGACTCAACAGACGAAGTCTGCGTTTGACGCAGCAAGCGACAAGACAAACCTGTACTGTGTAGAGAATGGCGTATTATATTTAGATTCCGCATTGACGAAAAAGAATCTGGTTGTCCTCTATCGGGCAAGTAGCTTACGAATAGACGGTTCCAAGGCTCATTTGGTCTATGACGATGTTGACGCCTCCAAAATCAAGGTAGAATACAAGGCTGAGGGTTCTACGACTGCTTCGGAAATCCTTGCCAGGGGTGCAGCGGAAGTCGAAGGTGTCACTTATGTCGCTGGTGTCGAGTACGAATTGCAAGGCGATACAATCGTCTTCTACAATTCGATAAACGGAAGAATGATGACCTTGCACGGGGAACTGACCGTTTCTCCCGGAAATAATGGCGAAACGGATGTGTTCTTGCCCCCGGAATCAGATATGCCTGCAAGTGTTCCTTCTGTTGTCGATACGGCACCGAGCATACACATTGATGAACATCCGACAATTCTAGCTGAAACAGGAACGCTTACTTCTGTTTCATACGGTGTTTCCTTCGCGGGTGACTTTAACGGTCGAAGTTCCGTAAAGGTAAGGATTAGTGTTCTTGATGCGGTCAGTTCTGTCAACCAGGATGGCTCCTACAATTTGACAAAGGAAATGCAATTTGTCGATGCGAACGGAAATGTGGATCCTGCGACAAATGGTGAATATATTGAACTTACGTTTACCCCTGAAAATCCAAATCAGGCGCAGACGGTAAGGCTCCGCGCCAAGACCGACACCGTATCCGAGGAATATGGCTTTGTGACGGTCCACAAGACAGAAAAGAACCTGGTTGATGATATTGACGGTGCCGTTTATGCGTTCGGTATGGGGCAAAGCGTTGAACTGGATACGGATAACCCCTCGATGCTTTCGTATGCGCATAAGGTTAACGAAGGCAGTTCTTATGTGGAGGCTAGCACTCTAAACGAAAAGAATGACTACGCTTCAGATAAGTTGTTCGGATTTACATCTGTAACAGGAAAGACCCTCGTTATAACGATAGAGTCTGCAAATAGTATTCTTATGGGGCTTGGGATAAACCTTTCCGATTCACATTCGTTTGAAGGCAAGACCATTCGACTGGTCGCAAGTAGTTCGAACGGAATTGTTGTTGGCGAAGGTAATGACAAGAAAACCTATCGGGAATCTGACTGGTTCAAGATAGTTTCTTGTGTAGCCAACGGCAACCAATACACCTTGACCCTGAATGAATCCGTTTCTGTTTTTGATGCAAACAATTCCAACGTATTATTCTCTGGTAGCAAGGATTACTTGTTTATCGATGAAGATGCGAGCGTTGATCGCCTGTTTGTAAACAACCAGGGTGATGAAGAAAACGAAACGAGTTCGCTCAATGCTTTTGCCGTGAAAAACGGGAATGTAAGCAGTGAGGAAAGGGCTGAATTTGGCAACAGTGCTGACTCGATTGAACAAAATATCCAAGATGCCGAAAGAACGGTTATGGACTTTGACGAACATGCCGTCCGCTTTGAGCATGACGATATTGGCAAACGCGGTATCGCTGCCGCCCAGATGGAATATGCCGAATACAACCTGGGTTCGGGTTCCGACACGGTAAATGTGAACAAGACTATCTACCGCGAGGATGGATTCCAGACATTCACCGTGGTGAATACGGGTTCTGGCGTTACTGGCGGAAACGCTACTGACGATACCGTGAACATAAACAGCTATGCCGAGGAATCGGCAACTGAAATTGCATCGGGTACATCTGCCGTTCTTTCGGGAACTGCCGATAACGGTGGCGCGACATACGCCTACACGCTTACTGGAAGCGCTGAGGCGCTTGCCGAAGCAAAGGGTGCCCTTGGCGAGTCTGAAAAGATTTACGTAGATGCCACGCTGAGCGACGGCACGACCCAACGCCGCGAAGTGACAACTTTGGAACAAATCTATTTCGTTGTTGCCCGCGCCTTCACGCTTGCCAATGGTGTTACTGTTGACTCGGTAAGCTTCAAGCATGGCTACAGCGGCGACGGTCAGCTTGTGGTGAACGCCCAGGGCGGTGACGATATAATCAACGCCACCTCGAATGCAGTGACCCGTAACGACATGGTTGTTTTCGGTGGTCTCGGTGACGACACCATAAACATGAACCGTGGCGGCATCGCGTTCGGCGACCGTGGCCAGGTGCTTTACGGCGAAGACCCGCAAAATCCCGTGACGGTGCTCGGTTCCACGAACAGCGGCCTAGACTATACGACTGGCATAAGCAAGAATCATGGCGACGATACCGCTACAAATGGACCCGTGCATCGCTTGCAGACGGACGGTGTGCGTCGCGGAGCCTACGAAATCCATTCGATGAACGATAGTGAGGGTGGTTCCGATACTATAAATGTCGGTGGAACCGATAGCGTGGTGATTGGCGGTGCCGATGGCGACACCATTACGGTTTCGGGCAACAACAACATTGCCCTTGGCGACAACGGCTCCGTGAAATACTACAATGCCGCGAATGTGGGTGCGGTCTATGGCGACTCGCTCAACCTTGGCCTGCATACTGTAGAGACTACAAGCGATTCTGTGGGTGATGTCGATACTGTGACCATCAGCGGCAACAAGAATGTCGCCATGGGCGGCGAGGCTGGCGATACAATCGGTATTGGCGGCAGCGATAACGTTGTGATTGGTGACGGTGGGCGTTACACGGTGTTGTCGGATCGCCTGATTGCCGAGAGCAAGAGCGATACCGAGGGCGGTAGCGACACGATTACCACGGGCGATGGCAAGAACGCCATTATCGGTGGAACCGATGCCGATACCATTACCACGGGTGCCGGGAACGACATTATTGTGGGTGATGGCGGCAAGGTCATTATGGACACCGGGCGCAATGCGCTTATGGTCACCAACAAGGACCGCAATATTACGGGAGCGGGTCTCGAAGACGGTAGTGCAGGTGGCGACACCATCGATGCCGGAAATGGCCGCAATGTGGTATTCGGCGGCCTGGATAGCGACCATATCAAGACTGGCGAAGGTGAAGATGTCGTGTTTGGCGACAACGGCTTTGCGACCTTCCAGGGGAATGCCGCCGAAAGCGGTGTGGAAACCCGCACCGAGGCGACGCTCAGTTTCAACTTCCAGGGAGCCTCGCAGACCGGGCTTTCGTCGGAAGCAGTCGCGGGTGCCCTGAACGCGACCCATGGCGACGACTACCGCAGCGCCAACTGGAACAACGTGGGAGGGAACCTTGCGGGTACCTACGGCAACGATGACCGCGAGGTGGTGCGCTTTGACGACGGCACCCGCGCAAGCGCCGTGAGCGTGAGCTACGGCGGCATCGAGAGCCACCGCAACACGGATACCGACAACCGTATCAACCTGCAGGCCTACGGCCACAACTTCGCGAACGCCTCTACCGACGCGGATGCGGCGCTGATGAACGCGGGCCTCATGACCACGGCCCCGAACGCCCAGTGCGACAACAGGCTCGAAGTCGTGGTGGACGGGCTTGCCCAGTACTTTACGGAATACAGGGTGGTGGTCTATCTGGATATACCGGATTCCCATTCCGCGTACGAGCACAGCGTCCGCAAGGTGAGCCTGTATGTGGGCGATTCCAGTGCTGCCCTGCAGAGCTTCTATGTGGACGATGCCGAAGGCGAAAATTTTGACGGCGGCTACGAACGGGCTACAGCCACGACGGCATCCGCGGCAACCTACGCGAACTACGCCGTGTTCACGGTGTCTGCGGCCAGCTTTGCCGACAACTTCCGCGTGGTTATCGAGGACGCGTTCCCCGACCAGCACCCCAACGGCAAGAACCTTCCGGGAATTGCTGCCATACAGGTGCGTGGCGGCCTGCATGCGCAGGATGTGGCCGTGTCTACGCAGCTGAACCTCGGCGGTGACGATACCGTCTCGACGGGTGGCGGCGACGACATCGTCGTGGGCGGTGCCGGCAGCGACTACATGGCTACCTTCGGCGAACTTGCGGGCGGCATACGCGACAACGACCTTGTGTTCGGCGACAGCGCCTCGCTCCGGTTCGAGGACCGCCTGGGCACTGGCGATACCATGGTGTCGTCTGCCCGTAGCCTTGACCCCGCCGCGGCAGACCTTGTGCAGGGAGTCGGCTTTGACGACCGCATAGTGACTGGCGACGGCAACGACACCGTTGTGGGCGGTCTCGGTGGCGACAAGATTCTTGCGGGTAGCCAGTCCGAACTCACGCAGCTGGGCATCGCGCAGGCGTTCTTTGGCGAAGAGGCTACGGTGGAAAGTCTCGATGCCGCAAACGGCCCTGCCGCCATCCGCGACCTTGAAACGCTCAAGGATGCGACGGTGGAAGGCCGCAAGGTGCTGAGCGTCAACTTTACGACCCGTGGCGCGGACGATTCCACCATGGCCTCGGGCCATGCGGGCGTAGTGCACGACACCGGCTGGAACAACCTCTACCTGTACAACAACCACCTGTACACGCACGAGGGTAACGAGAATTCCACGACTCCGGTGCTGCGCTACAGCGACGGTGGCACGGTCGCAGGCAGTTCCGTCGGGATTTCTTTGAGTTCCTACGATTCGGGAACGACAGACCAGGGACAGAACGGGAGCCTTGTGTTCCGCACCTCTACCGAACTGGACGGCGATACGGCCAACAGCCGCCTGTTCGCGGGCTACACGGCCGCCCAGCAACAGCAGGACATCCATGTTTCGCTCACGAACCTTTCTTCGTTCCGTGGCGCGGGCGGGACCTGCGACGTGTATGTGTACCTGGGTGCCGACGACTCCGACACGGACGCCCACAGCCACATCTACGAAATCCAGGGTTCCGAGGATGGTAGCCGCTACCTGAACGACTGGAAGGGCCACGCCTTCGACGGCGACTATCGCGAGGCGACCTGTAGGAGCCGTAGTGATGCGCTCGCGAACCTTGCCGTGGGAGCCACCCCCATGGTGGAACTCATCGGCAACTACGTGGTGTTCCACGGTGTTGCGGGCGATACCTTCGACCTGTACATCCGCAACCTGCACACGGAAGGCGGCCAGTGGCCCATGAACTTGCCGGTGATTGCGGCCATCCAGGTGGTGGCGGGCTCGGGCAGGGCCGATGCCGCCGTGGGCGGCGACCATGACCGCGACCTCGTATTTGGCGACAGCGCCGCGCTCACCTTCGACATGGATGTGCCGTATGCTGTCGGGGAAGACCTCGCGGACTTCGCGAACATCAACCGCGTGAACGCGGCTTCGTCCCTGGCGCTTTCCGATGGACTTTACGCCCTCGGTGCCGATGATGCCATTTACACGGGCATGGACCGCGACGTGGTTGTGGCGGGCGAGGGGCTCGATACGGTGACACTCGGCTCGGGCGACGATGTCGCCCTTGGCGATAACGCCTCGCTGGTGCTGGAGCACAACAACCCCGTGGGCGTATTCCGCCCCGATGTGGAAACGGTGCTCGAAAGCAACAACTACCAGGCCGACAATGCGGCGTATCTCGGATCGCCCACGGTAGATGCCGGGGATATCCAGGACAAGTTCGAGGATGGCGATGTGCCGGGAGTGACGCTCGAAGCGTCTGCAAACGGCGGCACGGATACATTCACCGATGCGACGGACAAGGACTGGACCGTGCAGCAGGAAGTGACTCCGGGCGAACTCTCTGAACCGATTGATGTTCCCGCCGCGGGCGTACCGGTGGAGTTCCGCGAGGGCGATACCGTGCTGTTGCGGATAACTCCGTCGTCCCCCTGGTACCAGCACCGGCTCCAGATTGGCACGGAAGGTGGTGGCACAATTCCTCCGCTTACCCTTGAATGGGTAGTAGACGGTGTCACCGTGACGGAGTCGGTGTCGAACCCCTACTGGAACGAAAAGGAACTACCCGCTAATCCTAACGTTGGCACATATTACGAGATTCGCGTGACCGCCCTTGCCGCCGGTAACGCAAGGTTCACTTTCATTTAGTTTTTACTAATTTTGGAGCGCAAATGCTGAATTTTCTCGAAACTACAAATGTCGGGCCGATTAAGCGGCTGTCGGTTAGTTTTGCCAAGCGCCTGAATGTTCTTACTGGTGACAACGGTCTAGGCAAGACATTTTTCTTGGATACGGTCTGGTATGCCATGACCCGCAAGTGGCCCGCCGAGGTTAATCAGAATCTATTCTCGGGCCTTGTGGGTCGGCCGCAGGATCCAACTTCAGAATCCTTTATTCGGTTCAATCTGACTACTGAGCATGATAACCATGTTGATTACAAGGCCACCTTTGATCGTGCTGAACAGGGGTGGGTTGGTCAGGTAGGCAGACCCTACAATGCAGGACTTGTTATTTACGCCCTTGCTGATGGTAGTTTCTGCGTCTGGGACCCTGCTAGGAACTATTGGAGGAATGGGGCAACGGCAGACATTCAGGAACGCAGGCCTGCTTTTGTTTTTTCTTCGCGTGAAATATGGGAAGGCCAGAAGGATGGCGACAAGTCGGTCTGCAATGGCTTGCTTGCGGATATGCTTAAGTGGCAAGACCAGAAGGGTAGCGAATTTAGAATCCTTGAAAACTTGCTCGTGAATTTATCCCCGCCTGACTTCAGTTTGAAGATTTCGACACCGACGCGCCTTTCTGTTGACGATGTTCGCGATATTCCGACCATAGCCATGCCTTATGGAAATGTCCCTGTGCTCCATGCGTCTGCGGGTATTCGCCGGATTCTTGCTTTGGCTTACTGCCTTACCTGGGCCTATAGTGAACACCGCAAGGCGTCTCAACTTCGCGGGGTTCCGACAGCTTCGCAGGTGACTTTCTTGATGGACGAAGTGGAGGCCCATTTGCATCCGCGCTGGCAGAAGAAGGTTCTCAATTCAATCCTTGCTGCTATTGGTGAAATGTATGGCGAGGGGGCCGATGTGCAGGTAATAGCCTCTACACATTCGGCCCTGGTAATGACTTCGCTCGAAGATACCTTCGACAAATCGCTTGACAAGTGGTTCGATTTCGATTCTGTCGATGGTGGTGCAATCAGTTTTGAGGAGCGTCCGTTCGAGAAGATGGGCTCTTCTGATTCTTGGCTTACGAGCGAGGCTTTTGATTTGGCCTCTTCTCGTTCTCCGGAATCAGAGGCGTTGTTGAAAAAAATGAACGATGCTTTGCGCGAGGATTCGGGAGTTTCCCCAGAGCAAATCCGCAATATTTATAATGAACTTTTGCAGAAACTTTCGCCTTTGGACGAAGATTTGATCGTTATTCGACACATCTGCAAGAAGAAGGGCTTTATAGAATGATTCCTGTAAAGCCGCAAATAGAGCCTGCCGATTTTGACACAAAGGTGCGCAAGCCGGGCAATGACTGGCTACGGGCGAATCCGGGGGTGAATCCCAGCAAGTACAAAAATTTTTGGACGGCTTGTCTAGATGAGATGGCAGACCTTTATAGCCATACCTGTGCTTACTTGGCGATATCCTTTGATTCCGTATATGGAGCTGATTCGGTAGACCACTTTATTCCCAAGTCAGACCCGATAAACGGAAAGAAACTTGCCTACGAATGGAGCAACTACCGTTTTTGTTGCCTTGGCGAGAACCGTAAGAAACGGACTAAAGTACCGCCTTTGGACCCGTTTGACCCGCTTATGAAGCAGGATTCGTTCTTCATCAATTTTGCGGATGGCTCCATCTATCCCAATCCCGGTTATGATGAAACCTATAAGCAGAAATGCTGGGACACGATAGAGGTCTTGCAGCTTGACAGGCCTAATTGTCGCAAGATGCGCAAAAGTTTTTTTGAAATGTATGTTAAGGATCCTGCATCATACATTAAGTACCTACAAAAAAATGCCCCCTTTATTTATCAGGAAGTGGTGCGTCAGGGGCTGTAATGTAGCCTTATTATAAGTTACCCTATACAAAAAAAGGAATCTCCGGGCGGGGTTGGGGTGAATATGGGGGCTTTTTACCCCCATTTGGGGTGTTTGTGGCTGGAAAAATGTCTTTCTTTGTTATCTTTTTCTTAAAAAGAACGATTGATGTCCCGAATAAAGACCCGTTGAATCGCCCGCAAGTGCGAGGGCCGCCGTCTTGAAAGTCTTCGCCTCGCCGACAACCCGCACGATGTCCAGGACCTCGTTCATCTGCCCGATCTTGGAACTGGTGGTGCGCAGGGCGTTCTGCAGCGCCTTGATGATGGCGCCCTGGTCGAACTGCGGCTTTTCCTGGTTCTGTGCGGTCATGGACTGTCGGTTAGGGTGTGGTTTGGGTGGAAATAATAGTAAAACGAATTTGTGTTACGAAAATAGGTTGCCAGAATTGTTTTTGATTTCTGTTGTAATTACGGCCAATCTTTTTTCCGTATTGCCTTTTTCGCCTTTTTTTAGTTCATTACCATCAATGTCTGTTTTTATCATGAAGTTGATGTTCCGGGGAGATAAGTGAATTGATTTAATGATTATCAAATCGGGACGGTACGTCTTTTTGACAAGTTCAAGAGCTAAAAGAGCTTTTTGACCGAATGCAATTGCATATTTTGTTGTTAAAAGATCCCTGTTAAGGCGTGCAATATTGTTTGAATCTACGATTTCTTCATTGCTTGCTTCACTCCGCTCTGTTTTGCGTTTGTATTCAATTTTATCCCAGGCGTTGGTTATTCCGATTAAAGATCGTTTGAGGCGAAATCCTTGAAAGTGTAAATGTTTAAGAATAAAGTCTAGCGCTTTGCCTGTTTTACCAGCACAGGGCAGTCCCTTTTTCTCTTCAAGCCGACCAGGACAGGAGAATACGGCTGTGATTGCTGTAGAACTGTTCAAATTTTCGAAATAGGGATGATGTTTCATTTCCATTCCTTTTAAGACAGATTAGGGGCTAGTTTACTAGCCCCTATATTTTATTTCAGTAGTTCAGCGAGGATTCTTGCTTGAACATCGGGATTCATTTCGATGTACATTGTGCCACCGCGCATGAAATCGTATTTATCCTGAAGTCGGCCAAGCCATAGCCAGTTACTTTGCCTTGTTGCGTGGAATTTCCAAGCGACCTCTCTTGCGTAGCCAAGATTATCGGTCTCGCTAGGTTGCAGTATCTTAGAAGATGTTATGAAGCCGATGGCCTTGATATAAAGCCCAGCCTTGGGACTGAACGACTTAAGGAAGACGATATCCCCTATATTTATCTGGCGAAGCATTTCGTGAAACGCCGGAGCGTCCTTGCTGTCCCAGCCAATACAAGCGATGCCTTTGCTGATGAATGTTGATGTGTGGTCTTCTGTGCCGCTAGAATATGTGGCTCCAATACCATAAAACATATTTTACCTCTCTAATAAATTTAGGTATAGGTTTCTGTTAATGGAGCGAACCCTGTTCCACAATTTCGTGGTATTACAATCAGCTCACTAGCCTATCGCATAATAGAAAAAAACAGGTATGATGGCAAGGGGGTAGAAAAAAGAACCCTGCTATAGCAGGGTTCTTTTTGTCTTGTAAAGAGAATTATCCAAGCAGTATAATCAATTCGTTTGATGTCCTTGCTGAAATGTAAGTGGATTTGTAGTTTTTTTAATAGTGGGTTCATGAACAACCATATTCATTACCGGTTAAGTTAAAATATATCCTTTTTTCTTGTTAAGTGGTATACCCTTGTGGTCTAGGCAGCCTGTTTTGACAGCCTATATTCCACCGGTGTCATGTAACCGAGCGAACTATGGAGCCGTTTCCGGTTGTAGAACAGCTCGATGTACCTGAAAACGGCCTCCCGCACGTCTTCGATGTCCTTGAAGTCTCGCCTGTAGGCCATCTCCTTCTTGAAGCTTGCGAAGAAGCTTTCCATGCAGGCGTTGTCGTAGGGGCAGCCCGGGGCGCTCATCGAGGGCGTTATCCCATTCTCCGAGAGCATCGTGCGGTAGCCCATGCTGCTGTACTGCACGCCACGGTCGGAATGGAAGATTAGTCCGTCGTGATGGCCGCGTTGCATGATGGCATTGGACAACGCGCGCTTGACAAGTTCCGTGTCGATGTTCTTGCTCACGGCATAACCCACCGCCTCCTTGTTGCATAGGTCAAGTACCACGGCAAGGTACACCCAGCCAAGCGTAGTCTTGACGTAGGTGATGTCGCCGGCCCAGACGGCGTTCAGACTGTCGGGATCGAACTTCCGCTGCACCAGGTTCTCGCTGTACATGGAGTCACATTTGCCCTTGCGGTAGGGTTTCCATTTCTTGAGCGTGACCGGATAGAGACCGTTCTCGCGCATGATGCGGCGCAGTTTCCACACCTTTACCTCGTCACCCTTGTCATGGAGTGCCGCCTGCATCTTCGGGCAACCGTACACGCGGTGGTTTTCTTCGAAGGTGTCGCGGACCTTCTGGACAAGCCGTTCTTCGCGGGCCTTCTTCTCGGCACGTTTTTCCTGCTGGCGCGACCACTGGTAGTAGGAACACTGCGGTATTCCTAGGGCTCTGCACATCTTCCTGACTGAGTATTTCTTGCGGTTCACGTGTATCGCCTCGCATTTCAGTCGTGTGGTCGCATAAAGATGTGCAGGGATTTTTTTAGGATCTCTACCGTCTCCTTCTCGTCCGCAAGCTCCTTTTCACGCTTCTTCAGGAGTTTTTCCAGTTCCCTGTTCTTGGCGGCGAGTTCCTCGACGGACACCTTGCGGATTCGCCGTTCCTCGCGGTAGCTCGGCAGGTTGTGTTCCTTGCGGTACTCGTTTACCCACCGACCGACTGTATTGGGCCCGATTCCGAGTTCCTTGGCTATTTGGTTTGCTGACTTTTCGCCTTTCAGGACCAGCTTGATGACCTGTTCCCTTGTCTCGGAGCTATAGTTGATTTTTGCCATTGTTTTACCTTTTGGGGGTTGCGCAATGAATATAGTAGCTTATGCTACCCTCTTATTAAACTCCTGCATGGTCCATAAGTTTTACATTCAATCAATCCGTTATTAGGAATATTAAAACCTTTTTTCCTGAAAAATTCGATTTCGTGTGGATTCATTCGATATTTTGAACCGTCATGTTTTGTCCCATCGATATTTACTGCGCATACTTCTTTTCCCTCTCCATCGGGAAGTTCAAAAATGTGGGCGTGCTTTTGAACATTCGTAAAAGAAGATGGTTTGTCAATTCGGTATGATTTTGTTTCTCCAGGGATTCGTTTGTATGTCTGAAATTCTAACAATATCTTTTTGCCGTCATAGATAGTTTTAGGACGGTCATTATAATTTGCTTCGTTATAGAAGTCTATAAACCTTTTATGCGTGTTTACTTTTACGGCAAACGGGTATGGAGTAGATGTATTGATTTGAGGTGTCTGAATGAAGACTCCTTTACAGTTGCAGGCGACTTGCGCGCATGCATAATCAAAAGCATCTTTTACACTTAATATATCGTTAAAGGTTTTATTACAAGCCGCATCAATCATTGAACGAGAAAATAGCCCAAACTGTTGTGATTCGTCTTTACCCTCTGAAGCAGATTCTCCCTTGTTGCAAGATTGAATAAGTACGATTTCGCTTGGTATGGAATCCATTTGTTTCCACCATTTTTTTAGAATGTCCTCTTTGTTTTCTGGAGTTGATTTGCAGAAGGATTCTAGTAAAACACTTTCTACACATGGAATTCCCTTATACTTGACGACCGGGTTCTTTAAATTTTCAAGTAAGGCTTCGCCTTGTTTGCGATAGTCTGAATATTCAAAACATGTAGGTGGAGTCATTTCCGTTCTACAAGCATCAATAATAATTGTCGTTTTTACTTCAATGGATTTTAATAAAGCCATTATTTCGTTGATTGAGATGATTTGGATTTGTAGTTTTTTTAATAGTGGGTTCATGAACAACCATATTCATTACCGGTTAAGTTAAAATATATCCTTTTTTCTTGTTAAGTGGTATACCCTTGTGGTCTAGGCAGCCTGTTTTGACAGCCTATATTCCACCGGTGTCATGTAACCGAGCGAACTATGGAGCCGTTTCCGGTTGTAGAACAGCTCGATGTACCTGAAAACGGCCTCCCGCACGTCTTCGATGTCCTTGAAGTCTCGCCTGTAGGCCATCTCCTTCTTGAAGCTTGCGAAGAAGCTTTCCATGCAGGCGTTGTCGTAGGGGCAGCCCGGGGCGCTCATCGAGGGCGTTATCCCATTCTCCGAGAGCATCGTGCGGTAGCCCATGCTGCTGTACTGCACGCCACGGTCGGAATGGAAGATTAGTCCGTCGTGATGGCCGCGTTGCATGATGGCATTGGACAACGCGCGCTTGACAAGTTCCGTGTCGATGTTCTTGCTCACGGCATAACCCACCGCCTCCTTGTTGCATAGGTCAAGTACCACGGCAAGGTACACCCAGCCAAGCGTAGTCTTGACGTAGGTGATGTCGCCGGCCCAGACGGCGTTCAGACTGTCGGGATCGAACTTCCGCTGCACCAGGTTCTCGCTGTACATGGAGTCACATTTGCCCTTGCGGTAGGGTTTCCATTTCTTGAGCGTGACCGGATAGAGACCGTTCTCGCGCATGATGCGGCGCAGTTTCCACACCTTTACCTCGTCACCCTTGTCATGGAGTGCCGCCTGCATCTTCGGGCAACCGTACACGCGGTGGTTTTCTTCGAAGGTGTCGCGGACCTTCTGGACAAGCCGTTCTTCGCGGGCCTTCTTCTCGGCACGTTTTTCCTGCTGGCGCGACCACTGGTAGTAGGAACACTGCGGTATTCCTAGGGCTCTGCACATCTTCCTGACTGAGTATTTCTTGCGGTTCACGTGTATCGCCTCGCATTTCAGTCGTGTGGTCGCATAAAGATGTGCAGGGATTTTTTTAGGATCTCTACCGTCTCCTTCTCGTCCGCAAGCTCCTTTTCACGCTTCTTCAGGAGTTTTTCCAGTTCCCTGTTCTTGGCGGCGAGTTCCTCGACGGACACCTTGCGGATTCGCCGTTCCTCGCGGTAGCTCGGCAGGTTGTGTTCCTTGCGGTACTCGTTTACCCACCGACCGACTGTATTGGGCCCGATTCCGAGTTCCTTGGCTATTTGGTTTGCTGACTTTTCGCCTTTCAGGACCAGCTTGATGACCTGTTCCCTTGTCTCGGAGCTATAGTTGATTTTTGCCATTGTTTTACCTTTTGGGGGTTGCGCAATGAATATAGTAGCTTATGCTACCCTCTTATTAAACTCCTGCATGGTCCAAAATGGCTTTTCTTCTTTTTGTCATAAAAAACTCCTTTTCATGTATGAGAATCTGTAATGATTTCCTAATGAGAAAGATGTCTTTTTATTGGTGTAAATCCAATAACTTTATTCGAAAAAACTTTGCAGTGTGACGTGTGTCACGCTAATTGAAAAATGAATACGGTTATAATACGCCCACGTTTCAGCGGTATACAAAAAAATCGGACCTCGGGGCGGGGTGTGGGGTGAAAAGGAGGGCGTTTTACCCTCTTTTGGGGTGTTTGTGGCTGGAAAAACGCCCATCTTTATTATCTTTTTCTTAAAAATAAGAACAGATTTTGTTCCTATGAATGAATCGGATGTAAAAGTAAAAGGGCCTGGTCCCTATTCGATTGAGCGGTTGAAACCGCGATTTATGGTGGATGCCCTGTCCATCGGGATTCTGATTTCGAAAAAAGTTTAATAACAGGAGTACCAAAAGATGAACAAGTTCAAGACACTACTTTTCTTAGCCGTGTTTGGCGGAATAGGCCTTTGGGGCTGTGACGATTCGTCGTCGGCAAGTGAAGGCAACAACGAAACATCCGCTGTTGAATCGTCTTCAAGCGTAAAGGACTCTGATTCCACCGAAGAGTCTTCCTCTTCGATAGATAAAAAGTCGTCTGGCAATGAATCTATGGAAAAAGACAAGTCTTCCAGTAGTGCCAAGGGATCTGAACCTGTCGAAGTATCAAGTAGTTCCGCAAAAGAAACAAAGGACTCGTCCGATTCCAAGAGCTCCAGTTCTGTAAAGACTAGTGATTCTTCTAGTAGTAACAAGGATAAGTCCAGTTCGTCGGAGAACTCGTCATCAAGCAATAAGCAAAGTAGTAGTTCCGTAAAGTCTTCCAGTTCTTTCGTGAAACAATCATCTTCGTCAGTAGCTTCAAGTAGTAGTTTTGTAAGATGGGGCGATCTTCCCCGAATTTTTCGTATGGTGAATTTGAATATGAACAGCGTATATACAAGTATCTGACTGTGACAGGAAAAGATACTAATAATAAAGCGGCAACAATCGATGTTATGGCAGAGAATTTGAATGTTGGCGAAATGGTTGATGGCGATAAGGACCAAAATAACGATTCCAAGATAGAACGATATTGTTATGACAATGATACGACGAACTGTGTGAAGTATGGTGGGCTTTACCAGTGGGCGGAGATGATGAACCTTCCGTTCGAATGCAATAGTAAGAGCTGTGCCGACTCCATTAAGCCGAATCATCAGGGAATTTGCCCAGATGGTTGGCGTTTGCTTACATACAATGACTTTTATATTGTAGTTCACGCAGATGGAAATGATGCGGGTGTGAAAGGTGTTAGATCAACGGGTTTTGGCGGCCTTAACTATACAGGGTATAGCTTGATCGGTGCGGGGTATCTTTGGAATTATGGGTTTAAGAACTTGAACGAAACTACATATTGGCATTATCCAGAAGAGGCTATAAGAGGTGGTGACATCAATGTGAAATCGTTCTCTGGTCGGCAAAATAACACATCTACTGCTATAACATCTCAAGATGCAAATAAGACACATGGTTTTTCTGTTCGTTGTGTAAAAATAAGTAAATGAACAGGTAAGAGAACTCTTTAATCACAATATGTCAAAGGGCCTGAAGAATGACTAAAAAGAATAATAAAAAGAGAATCGGCGAATTTAACTACAAAATCGAACAACTCGAACCTCGCATGATGATGAATGCTGACGTTGTTTTAGATGACCTTGAGGACAATATATCCAGTATTTCAACAACAGTTGAAAGGAAGATGCCCCAAAGTTAGTTGAAATTTCTGCAACCAAAAAGAAAAAGGTGGTCTCCAACTTGTAAATTTGGTTCAGCAAAAAAACACCAAGCAAGAGGATAACCACCATGATGAAAAGTACAAAAAGAACCCCCAAACTGTCAATCGTCCGCCGCGAAGAAATCGACATTTCGACCAGTGTCGGGGTGGTTCTGGCCGACCTTGCCGAACAGGGGAAAAGCTGCCTTGACGCGCTGTCGAGGGAGATGGGCGCAAGGCTCGTGGAGGCGATACTCCTGGCCGAAAGGGAACAGCTCGGCGGTGCAGCATACCACCCCAGGAAGGGCTTCAAGAAGTGGTCCAGCCAGGGTGGTTCCGTGTACATCGCGGGTGGCAAGGCGAAGGTGCGCGTACCCAGGCTCAGGGACGAAAACGGCGAGGTCAAATCGCGTATCTACGCCCGTCTGAAAGACCCCGACGCGTTCTCCGAGCACCTGCTGCACGCATGCCTCTCAGGCCTGTCCGGGAGGCGTTACGAGGATGTGTTCTCGACTGCCGGGGAGGCGTTCGGCGTAAGTGGACCATGCAGGAGTTTAATAAGAGGGTAGCATAAGCTACTATATTCATTGCGCAACCCCCAAAAGGTAAAACAATGGCAAAAATCAACTATAGCTCCGAGACAAGGGAACAGGTCATCAAGCTGGTCCTGAAAGGCGAAAAGTCAGCAAACCAAATAGCCAAGGAACTCGGAATCGGGCCCAATACAGTCGGTCGGTGGGTAAACGAGTACCGCAAGGAACACAACCTGCCGAGCTACCGCGAGGAACGGCGAATCCGCAAGGTGTCCGTCGAGGAACTCGCCGCCAAGAACAGGGAACTGGAAAAACTCCTGAAGAAGCGTGAAAAGGAGCTTGCGGACGAGAAGGAGACGGTAGAGATCCTAAAAAAATCCCTGCACATCTTTATGCGACCACACGACTGAAATGCGAGGCGATACACGTGAACCGCAAGAAATACTCAGTCAGGAAGATGTGCAGAGCCCTAGGAATACCGCAGTGTTCCTACTACCAGTGGTCGCGCCAGCAGGAAAAACGTGCCGAGAAGAAGGCCCGCGAAGAACGGCTTGTCCAGAAGGTCCGCGACACCTTCGAAGAAAACCACCGCGTGTACGGTTGCCCGAAGATGCTGGCGGCACTCCAAGACAAGGGTGTCGAGGTAAAGGTGTGGAAACTGCGCCGCATCATGCGCGAGAACGGGCTCTATCCAGTCACACTCAGGAAGTGGAAACCCTACCGCAAGGGCAAATGCGACGCCATGTACAGCGAGAACCTGGTGCAGCGGAAGTTCGATCCCGACAGTCTGAACGCCGTCTGGGCCGGCGACATCACCTACGTCAAGACTACGCTTGGCTGGGTGTACCTTGCCGTGGTACTTGACCTATGCAACAAGGAGGCGGTGGGTTATGCCGTGAGCAAGAACATCGACACGGAACTTGTCAAGCGCGCGTTGTCCAATGCCATCATGCAACGCGGCCATCACGACGGACTAATCTTCCATTCCGACCGTGGCGTGCAGTACAGCAGCATGGGCTACCGCACGATGCTCTCGGAGAATGGGATAACGCCCTCGATGAGCGCCCCGGGCTGCCCCTACGACAACGCCTGCATGGAAAGCTTCTTCGCAAGCTTCAAGAAGGAGATGGCCTACAGGCGAGACTTCAAGGACATCGAAGACGTGCGGGAGGCCGTTTTCAGGTACATCGAGCTGTTCTACAACCGGAAACGGCTCCATAGTTCGCTCGGTTACATGACACCGGTGGAATATAGGCTGTCAAAACAGGCTGCCTAGACCACAAGGGTATACCACTTAACAAGAAAAAAGGATATATTTTAACTTAACCGGTAATGAATATGGTTGTTCATGAACCCACTATTAAAAAAACTACAAATCCATATCTTAATGATTTTGGTTTGACAAGTACACAGGGTAAAGAAATTTTTAAGTTAAAATACAACAATGAACTACAGCAAATAGGCATAGAATTCAATGTTCGAAAAGCTTTTAGTTCTGTTCATAAATTTAATTTCGGTAATGGCTCAACAGGTATAAGCGGTGATGCCGATTTGAAGGTCTCAGGAGGGTTTTGGTTTGAACTTTCTGCGAATATGGATTCCTCCTTTGACTTTGTTTTGGGTGATGTAATAAAATTTGGCGCTGATATTGATATAGTTGGAGAAAAACTTTCGTTTAATTTGGGAATTGATGCTGCGGGTGATTCTGCAACTCAATCAGAAATAGCAGTTCTGCTGAAAGACTTAATTACGGTTGGTTCCAACAATAACGATGCGTTTATTTTTGGAAATGCCGCATTGATTGGAAAATTTGGTGATGAAGGAGTGTCTCTAACAACCTGGAAGAAAAATGGAACTGCTGCTGATTTAAATCCTAATTGCGTCATTCCAATGGTCGTTTGTAGCAAATTGCCCATAAGTGTTTGTGGTTATTCTCTTGGCGATGTGTTGTTTGGCAAGTGGATGAACGGTGGTATTGTCAATGCCGCAAATGTTGAATCGGCAAAAGCCTATAAGTCCCAGATAGAGCAGTATTGTAGCGATTGGTTATCAGGAATAACACCTGTCGCTATCGGAGAGGCTGTAAAAGTAGTTTATGATTCTTCTAGGACGAGTAATCAAAATGATTCAGGATGTTCCTTAAGACTGAAAGAATCTGACTCTGCAAACAATGGCGATTTTGTCGTTGATTTCAGCAGAGTGTATTCTAAAATGGAGGAAATCTTAAGTGGTGATTTTGATTGGTTTGACAAGATAAAATTAGCCATAACGGGCCTGAATCGTCTGCTAGACACCATGGAATCAAGCATTAACGGTGGCATGATGAGCGATTTGGTCAATGTGCCTGTAGTTGGCGAAACATTGAGCTCAGGAGTCGATTTCTTGAGTGATCTTAAACAGAAAATTCTTGAGCCATTCTCAAATTTTGTTTATGAATCAACCGGCATGACGGCTCAAATGGTTGCTCAAAAATTGAGTGAGCTTTTAGATGGTTATCTGATTATTTTGGGTACAAGTGCACCATCTATTAATGTGTCTTCCGGTGAAGAAATATGGAAAAACGACATAAGTGACAACCTTTTATACCGACAGGGAAATGAATTTGCGGAATGGTTCTTTAGGTTAGGCGGAGATTACTCCTTTGGCTCCAATATTGGATTTGACCTTGGATATCCTGGACTCGGATTGGAAGCGGAAGGTGGATTAAACCTTAGTTTGTCCTGGTCGCTTGAATTTGGCTTTGGTGTGTCAAAGGAGAAAGGTTTCTATTTCATCTTCGGCGAAGGTGACGAAGTAAGTGCCAAGGTTTCGGGTCTTTTTGAAGATGAATCGAATGTTCTCGGCAAAATGGCCGGATTGGGCATGATGCTGGAACTTGATTCGGATGATGGCGTTGAGATTAATTTTGGCCTGAATTTCGAGGATGGAGTGTCAAATTACAGTGCCTATGAATCGGCCTTTGGCACAATGGTAATAGCTGATACATCAAAGAAACTTGTTGGGGTTGACCTTTCCCAGGCAATGGGAGTGCTTCCTCAATTTAGTTTTACCGCCAACGCAGATATTGAAACAAAAATTACTGTTGGCGTTTTGAAAGATGTCAAGTCGTCAGATACGCCAAAATTCCCGAACATTGAAGGACAATTTGAATTTAAGTGGACCGATGGTGAAATAGAAAAGCTTGGCTTTAATAGTTTTAAATTGGACATGGGCTCATTTATCGGTGGAGTACTTGGACCCATTGTATCGAAAATACAAAAAGTTGTTGAGCCACTGAAACCTTTAATTGATTTCTTGACAACGCCGTTCCCAGTACTTGATGACCTTGGCATTGAAATTACCCCACTAAGCCTTGCAAAGGAATTCAGCAAGGGTAAATTTGATGATAGTATGGTATATGCTATTAAAGATTTGATCGCCCTAAGTGAAAAAATTTCCGCATTTGGCTCAAAAAATTTGAAGATTGATTTGGGCAGTTTAGCTTTGTTTGGTGATGAGGGAGACCCTGATGAAGCAGAAAAATTCTTAAAAGGTGAAAAATCAAGTTCTGAATTTGGCAAATTACTTGATGATGCGAATAATGGATATTTATCGTCATTGGATAGCGTGAGGAGTGATGCGTCTTCGGCCCTTTCTGGTAACGGTTTGCAGGTCGGAGATGGTTCCTGGAAATTTATCTGGGATGAACCGACTAATATCTTTAAACTGTTGCTTGGTCAGGACATTGATTTGGTCCATTATGATATGCCCAAGCTCAGTTTTGACTTTGACTGGGATACTTTCATTCGTATTTGGGCACCGCTCGGCGTTCGTCTAGGAGTCAGTTTCAATGCTAGTATAGACCTTGCTTTTGGCTATGACACTCTTGGTATTCGCCAGTGGATAGGCAGTGACTATAAGGACTATAGTCGATTGTTAAACGGATTCTATGTAGATGATCTTGATGAAAAGGGTAATGATAAAAATGAGCTCTCTTTCTATGGTGGGTTAAAAGCATCTGCCGAACTGAATGCTGGCGTTAGTGCCGGTGTTGGCGGCGGTGTTGGCATCAATGTCGGGTTTAATCTTTTTGATCCGAACAAGGATGGCAAACTTCGCCTGAACGAAATTGAACGCGTGTTCAAGGAAGAAGGCCTTTTCGGCATGTTCGATGTAAATGGAGCCATTACAGCCAAGTTGTATGCCTACCTTGATTTACTGTTCTATACCAAGAAGTGGAACATTACGGACGACATCACCCTATTTGAATTTAATTATGAACATCATTTAAGCCCTGTAATGATTTCAAAGTCGGGTGATGATGTCGTTGCAAATATTGGTTCTAATGCATCGAGCCGTGTAGCGACCAATGATTTGAATAAAACTTTGGATGATGGTGATGAAATACTAGAATTAGATGTTAATGGTAGCGAAGTCTTTGATAAATATGGGCATTCAGAAAAGGTTGATGGAAGGCTTATCATCAATGCCGAAAAGGGGAATGATAAGATATATATTAAGTTAGCTGAAGAAGATGATGTTGAAGCAGCAGATTTGGACCATGCAGGAGTTTAATAAGAGGGTAGCATAAGCTACTATATTCATTGCGCAACCCCCAAAAGGTAAAACAATGGCAAAAATCAACTATAGCTCCGAGACAAGGGAACAGGTCATCAAGCTGGTCCTGAAAGGCGAAAAGTCAGCAAACCAAATAGCCAAGGAACTCGGAATCGGGCCCAATACAGTCGGTCGGTGGGTAAACGAGTACCGCAAGGAACACAACCTGCCGAGCTACCGCGAGGAACGGCGAATCCGCAAGGTGTCCGTCGAGGAACTCGCCGCCAAGAACAGGGAACTGGAAAAACTCCTGAAGAAGCGTGAAAAGGAGCTTGCGGACGAGAAGGAGACGGTAGAGATCCTAAAAAAATCCCTGCACATCTTTATGCGACCACACGACTGAAATGCGAGGCGATACACGTGAACCGCAAGAAATACTCAGTCAGGAAGATGTGCAGAGCCCTAGGAATACCGCAGTGTTCCTACTACCAGTGGTCGCGCCAGCAGGAAAAACGTGCCGAGAAGAAGGCCCGCGAAGAACGGCTTGTCCAGAAGGTCCGCGACACCTTCGAAGAAAACCACCGCGTGTACGGTTGCCCGAAGATGCAGGCGGCACTCCATGACAAGGGTGACGAGGTAAAGGTGTGGAAACTGCGCCGCATCATGCGCGAGAACGGTCTCTATCCGGTCACGCTCAAGAAATGGAAACCCTACCGCAAGGGCAAATGTGACTCCATGTACAGCGAGAACCTGGTGCAGCGGAAGTTCGATCCCGACAGTCTGAACGCCGTCTGGGCCGGCGACATCACCTACGTCAAGACTACGCTTGGCTGGGTGTACCTTGCCGTGGTACTTGACCTATGCAACAAGGAGGCGGTGGGTTATGCCGTGAGCAAGAACATCGACACGGAACTTGTCAAGCGCGCGTTGTCCAATGCCATCATGCAACGCGGCCATCACGACGGACTAATCTTCCATTCCGACCGCGGCGTGCAGTACAGTAGCATGGGTTACCGCACGATGCTCTCGGAGAACGGGATAACGCCCTCGATGAGCGCACCGGGCTGCCCCTACGACAACGCCTGCATGGAAAGCTTCTTCGCAAGCTTCAAGAAGGAGATGGCCTACAGGCGTGACTTCAAGGACATCGAAGACGTGCGGGAGGCCGCTTTCAGGTATATCGAGCTGTTCTACAACCGGAAACGGCTCCATAGTTCGCTGGGATACATGACTCCGGTTGAATATAGGCTGTCAAAACAGGCTGCCTAGACCACAAGGGTATACCACTTAACAAGAAAAAAGGATATATTTAACTTAACCGGTAATGAATATGGTTGTTCATGAACCCACTATTAAAAAAACTACAAATCCAGTTTTGATATCGAAATCAATGGCGGCGATGGGGACGATTACATTGACCTTTCTGGATTGCAAATGGCAAGTAATCGCACCGTATTTATATGGGGTGGTGCCGGCAACGACACTATCATCGGTGCTGATGGCTTGAACATAATTTTTGGCGATATTGGGACAGTTCGCAAGGATGACGATAAATATATTATTGAAGCGAATGTTGACCCTGGTGTTGCCGGGAACGATATAATTTTAGGGGGCTCCAAGAAGGATATTATCTTCGGTGGCGCCGGAGATGACCAAATTGATGGCGGTGCTGGCGCTGATTTTATTTTCGGCGATGGTGGCCGTTACGATGAAACGGGCTCCATTCCCCAAATTGATAGGACCGATATTAGCCTAGATGGCGGTAAGGATACGCTCATAGGTGGCGATGGCGATGATGTAATCTATGGTGGTGGCGGTGACGACCATATCGATGGTGGTAAAGACAAGGATGAAATTTATGGCGAAAAAGGCCATGACCGCATTATGGGTGGTTCGGATGACGATACTATCCATGGTGGCGAAGGCATGGATATTGTCTTTGGTGACAGAATAAATAATACCCCGCTGGATCTTGCTGCGCCCTTTGCCGTTGGCATGTCTGCTGATAAAAAAACTGCTGCATTTAGCCAGGAATTTATTGATGCTCAGTTCAAGAACGGAACGTCAGCTTCTGAGGATGAGTTTAAGATAAAGTTAGTTGACGAATTGAATAACCCAGTAAAATATGCCCAAGAAATTAAAGCTGCTATAAACGATGATAATAATGATGATTTTGCTGATTATTCTTCCGATTTAAAAACGAATGGTTCCGATATCATCTACGGCGACGACGGTAACGACCTTCTCTTCGGCGATGACGGCAGTGATACAAATGAAAATGGAGGAACCGATAAGATTTATGGCGGTATCGGCAACGATATCATCGATGGTGATGGCGGCAACGACACCATCGAAGGTGGCATCGATAACGACTTGATTTATGGCGGTGCCGGTGACGACATTATTGACGGTGGTGCCGGTAACGATATGCTGTACGGCGATAACGGCGTAAGGGATTATGTAGTTAAGGCGGATGACAAAACTGTTAATGCGGACAAGGTGGATAATGCGAATGGGACCGACAAAATCGTTTTCGGCGATAATCTTGGCTTGCATGGCGAATTATATGCCAATGCAGAGGTAAAACCCGATGCCAATGGGGGTAATGACAAAATAACTACTGGCCCGGGCATGGACTTCGTTGATGGTCAGGGCGGTAGCGACAAGATTACCGTTAAGTTGATGGGCGACAGTACCACGAATTACACCAATGTGACTGATTCGGGGTTGGATGGTTCCGATACACTTGTTGTTGAAGGCACGGAAAGTATTGACCGCTTGCTGTTGCGTCAGAATGAAAAACAAAATTTAGGCTTTGTTGCACTTCTGCCAATTACAGAAAATGATTTTGACTCTGAAATTAGCGAGACTGTAAAAAAGAATCTCAATTCCAACATTGAACGTGTGAACTACACCCAGGGAGTCGAAGTCCTGAATGTTAACGCAAATGGCGGCGATGACCAGGTGTATATCGATGGAACCGCGCAAACGACCAATGTTGATGGCGGTGCAGGGGCCGATAAATTCTATGTTGGACAACTCTACAATTCTGACAGGGTTCCCGGCACTTCGGCCAATATCCAACCTGTTGATGAATTCAATGCGACAAAGACGAACGAAGAGTCGTACCTAAGCGATGGTGTATCCAGTGGAACAAAACTCAATATTGAAGGTGGCTCCGGTGCCGATGAATTTGTTGCATTGAACAATGTGGGCGCGCTTAGTATGTCCGGTGGCCGTGGCGACGACACCTTCAGTGTATACTCTTTCCGCAAGGAAGATGGGGTAACTCCGTTTGACCGTGGTGCAATGACCATTGACGGCGGAAAAGATACGGATACGCTGAATGTTCGTGGAACCGATGCCGAGGATGTATTCGTCGTGACTAAGGAGGGCATGCTGAGTGACCTTGTTGCCATCAAGGCTGCCGGTGTCGAAAGTACTCAGTTCGATGCCGCTGCCGGTGACGATATGTTCTATGTCGTGGGCAACAAGTCTACCGATGTGACAGAACTTAATGGCGGTAAGGGCAACGATACCTTTAGCATGGGCGGTCTCGACAAGGAATACACACTCCGAAGCGCCAATACTGACGGTCAGACTGTTGATGTCAAGTATGAATTCGTTGATGCAAATGGTGTAGCCGATACGAGCAAGGAATCCTTGACGGAAAGTTTTACTGTCGTTGATTCCGATAGTGCGCCTGCCGTTTTCATCGTTGAAAACAAAGGAACTCAAAACCAACCTGACTTTGAAATACAAGAATCCTATGAAGTGTTTCTTTCAAGTGAAAATGCTGCTCCGGTGTCCTTCTTTGTTGGGTGTGCCGGACTTCAAAATAACCAAACTCTTGATGTGACGATAAGCGCGCCTGTTCCCTCAACGGTGGACTCCAATCGTGGAGACAGGGGCTTCCTTGTAGGATATAGGAAAAATGCGGGAGGTGGCATTGAGTGGGGAGAGACCATAACGGTCCATCCGACAAATAATACCCCTGTAGAAGTCTTTGTAAAGGCTCTTCAAGATGATTTAATCGAAGAAGGCGTTCGTAAGGCTATCGCAATTTCGAGTACATGGAACAATGGTTCCGCCAAGAATGTCTTGACGAAATCCGTGACTTCCGTGGGACTTGTATTTGCTGGAGAAAACAGAGACGGCGATGTTGTCGCGGGAAGACCGCTAGTCCGTACCGAAGAATTCATTATTGGTGCAAGCAACGAGTTCAAGGTGAATTCCATCTATGTGCCACAGCCCGATTCAAATGAAGCTGCTGCAAACCAGGTCCTTTCTTTCTATGTGGACGGAGTAAAGCAAAATTGGTCAACTAGTGATTATAATTTATCCGGCAATGTAGTAACGATCAACCCGAATCTTTTACAAGCGGAAAAAACACTTACAATATGTGTGCGTTCAAATGTTCTCCGTGTTGACGATTCCAAGGTGTACCTTGCTTACGAGGACATGGATATAGATTCGATTACAATCGGCAAAAAAACTGTTTGTGAATATACAGAAGGTTGTGATAGATACTATGAACTCAATGGTAATGTAATTACGTGGACCATGCAGGAGTTTAATAAGAGGGTAGCATAAGCTACTATATTCATTGCGCAACCCCCAAAAGGTAAAACAATGGCAAAAATCAACTATAGCTCCGAGACAAGGGAACAGGTCATCAAGCTGGTCCTGAAAGGCGAAAAGTCAGCAAACCAAATAGCCAAGGAACTCGGAATCGGGCCCAATACAGTCGGTCGGTGGGTAAACGAGTACCGCAAGGAACACAACCTGCCGAGCTACCGCGAGGAACGGCGAATCCGCAAGGTGTCCGTCGAGGAACTCGCCGCCAAGAACAGGGAACTGGAAAAACTCCTGAAGAAGCGTGAAAAGGAGCTTGCGGACGAGAAGGAGACGGTAGAGATCCTAAAAAAATCCCTGCACATCTTTATGCGACCACACGACTGAAATGCGAGGCGATACACGTGAACCGCAAGAAATACTCAGTCAGGAAGATGTGCAGAGCCCTAGGAATACCGCAGTGTTCCTACTACCAGTGGTCGCGCCAGCAGGAAAAACGTGCCGAGAAGAAGGCCCGCGAAGAACGGCTTGTCCAGAAGGTCCGCGACACCTTCGAAGAAAACCACCGCGTGTACGGTTGCCCGAAGATGCAGGCGGCACTCCATGACAAGGGTGACGAGGTAAAGGTGTGGAAACTGCGCCGCATCATGCGCGAGAACGGTCTCTATCCGGTCACGCTCAAGAAATGGAAACCCTACCGCAAGGGCAAATGTGACTCCATGTACAGCGAGAACCTGGTGCAGCGGAAGTTCGATCCCGACAGTCTGAACGCCGTCTGGGCCGGCGACATCACCTACGTCAAGACTACGCTTGGCTGGGTGTACCTTGCCGTGGTACTTGACCTATGCAACAAGGAGGCGGTGGGTTATGCCGTGAGCAAGAACATCGACACGGAACTTGTCAAGCGCGCGTTGTCCAATGCCATCATGCAACGCGGCCATCACGACGGACTAATCTTCCATTCCGACCGTGGCGTGCAGTACAGCAGCATGGGCTACCGCACGATGCTCTCGGAGAATGGGATAACGCCCTCGATGAGCGCCCCGGGCTGCCCCTACGACAACGCCTGCATGGAAAGCTTCTTCGCAAGCTTCAAGAAGGAGATGGCCTACAGGCGAGACTTCAAGGACATCGAAGACGTGCGGGAGGCCGTTTTCAGGTACATCGAGCTGTTCTACAACCGGAAACGGCTCCATAGTTCGCTCGGTTACATGACACCGGTGGAATATAGGCTGTCAAAACAGGCTGCCTAGACCACAAGGGTATACCACTTAACAAGAAAAAAGGATATATTTTAACTTAACCGGTAATGAATATGGTTGTTCATGAACCCACTATTAAAAAAACTACAAATCCAACGTTCTACAACGGCATTACAAGACAACCGATGACAGTTCATGATGCAGTGATTGTGAATGCGAGTTTGCCGAATAGCTACGATTGGGAAAACTTTGAACAAACAACCCCGAATGCGTCTAGTTTGTCGAGCGACTTGCTGAATATTTTTGAGCACAATTCTGTATTGTCCGAATCTGGAAGGAGTGATTTTACAAGCACTTCTTACAATGTTGAATACAAAGGCCAGTTGTCTGATGGTCAAACCGTATATGTAAAAATTACTCCGACCCAGCTGTTGGCAAATTCGGAAGCCATTGCGGAAAGCAAGCGTCTGGTCGTTTCATGTTCCGGCTTTAGTTCCCAGGCTGATGGCTCCATTATTGTAAGTTTCGATAGTGAGAATAAGAGTCGTTCCATTACCGTAACTGCAGTTCCCGATAACGCTTTGGATGATTATGGAGTCACCAAAGTGGGTGAAAAAGACAAAAAAATCAATGATATTGATGGTGCCGTATACGCTTATGGTTACGGCAAGAGCATGATGCTTGATACCGGCAACCCGGCCATGCTTAATTACAAGCATGTTGTTGAGGGGCAAAGCGGCATGCAGCAGGCCTCGAACTTTAATGAACTGAACAATTTTGACGAAGGTAAGTTGTTCAGTCTCCAGGTTGTCGATGGCGTTGCAAAGATAGACTTCTCTTCGTTATCCGAAGAACAGGCCGCTGTCTTGAATAGTGTCATTGAGACAGAATGGAATGAAAACTTGTCTGATTCGCAGATATTGTCCCTGTTCTACCACAAGACTTTCAAGTGGGTCAACCAGACGACAAAGAATGTCGGAACAACTAAGGAGCCCGTTAATCAAATTGAGTCCACGGTTGCAGACAAGTGGTTTAGAATTGAGAATGCTTCTTACGATTCAAGTTCGCATATATTAACCCTTGTCTTGAACGAGCCTGTTGTTTTGCCTACTGGTGGTGTTAACTTTGCCCTGATTTCGGGCAATAGGGATTCCCTGTTTGTTGACGAGATGGCGTCTGTGGACCGCTTGTTTGTAAATAACCAGCAGGATAGTGTTGATGCCCGTGCATCGCTTACTGGGTTTGTGAATAACAATAGGAATGAAGCCGAAAAGAATGTTGATGCCTATGACTCGCATGCTGTTCGCTTTACCCATACGGAACTTGAAGCGTTCCCCGAAAAGCAACTTGCCGAAAATGATGATCCTTTGATGATGCAGAGCGGCATCACTGCGGCGCAGATGGAATATGCCGAATACAATCTGGGTAAGGGCAAGGATACTGTTGATATCAACAAGACGCTCTACCGAGAAGATGCTTACAGGACATACACGGTAGTGAATACGGGTAATGTTGCAGAAGATTCGACTGCCGGGTTTGGGGCTCATCTTGGTGATGCGGAAATCGCTGCTGAAAATGCCGCTAACGGTGCTTCGTTCAATGATGGCGTTTACCATTACGGCTTAACGCCTATTGCAAACAATGGTGTTAATGTTGTTCGCGAAGAATCTGACACCAAAGTTTACTATGTCGAAGCGATAATCAAGAAGCAAGATGTTCCCCCTGCTGAAGCCGATAATTTTGTTACCCAGCGTCGCGAGGTAAAGGGCTCGTTCTCGAACCAGTATGGTTTCGATATCGAATATGATTTTATCCTTGCCGAAGGTGAATATATAGACGGTTTCCGTTTCTATCAGGCGGAGTTCGATGACGATATCAAGGTGAATAGCTACCAGGCGGACCATACAGGAAGCTTGATTTGTTCCGGGACAATTTCTTCACAGCAGCCTGAGCTGAACCAGGGTGTTGTTACATACAGCTATATAATAGATTCGGATGATTCGAGTTTGTTCGTGTCTCGGAAGGATGCGTTTGATTCGCACAAGGCTACAGCCGACAACATCCACAAGGATGCGCCGAACGGCTACGAGTTCACCATGTTCGTGGATGCCACGCTGAGCGACGGCAGCGTTCAGCGCCGTGCCGTTTCTGAACTGACCAGTAGTTCGTTCTCGATTTCACGGGACTTTACCTTGACAGCGGGAATTTCGATTGTATCGCTCAAGTTCGCCTATGGCTACGAGGGCGACGGCCAGCTGGTCATCAACGCGCAGTCGGGCCACGACAGGATTGACGCTTCGAGTACGGATGTGACCCGCAACGATATGGTCGCATTTGGCGGCCTCGGTGATGACCACATTACCATGAACAAGGGCGGTATAGCTTTCGGCGATCGTGGCCAGGTACTTTACGATAATGGCCAGGTGAACGGCGTAGATGTTGGTGATACGGTGCTCGGCTCTACGGTTAACAACATTGATACCGAAAATCCCGCGTTCATTGACGACTATACTACTGGAATCGGCAAGACTCCGGGACGCACGGCCGACGAGAAGGGAAATCCCGTGCACCGTCTGCAGACGGACGGCGTGAACCGCGATGCCTACAGGATTCAGTCGGTAGATGCCGAAAATGGTGGCACCGACATGATTAAGGTCGGTGGCACGAATAGTGTCGTTGTCGGCGGTGCTGAGAATGATGTAATAGTTATCGGTGGCGACAAGAACGTTGCCCTGGGCGACAATGGCCGCGTGAAATACAATAACGCCGGAAATGACGAAGCCGTTTATGGCGACAAGCTTGGCCTCGGCATGCATATTGTCGAAACGACCAACGACAGTATTGGCGGGGTAGATAACATCGTTATTGCGGGCGACAAGAATGTTGCCATGGGTGGTGCCGAGGGTGATTCTATCCGCATCACGGGGGCAGACAATGTGGCTATCGGCGACGGCGGCCGCTATACAATCGAGGAAACTCGTCTGTATGCCGAAAGCAAGAGCGAACAGCATGGTGGTCAGGACTTTATCAGCACGGGTGACGGCAAGAATGCCGTCATCGGTGGAACCGACGATGACGTAATCCGCACGGGTGCGGGTAACGATGCCATTGTTGGCGATGGTGGCAAGGTCATTATGGACACCGACCGCAATGCGCTGATGGTCTCCAACGAGGGTTACAATGTTGGAACCGACCTGGGAACGGCCGGTGCCGATGACATTGACGCTGGCAACGGTGACAATGTGGTGTTCGGCGGCCTTGATGGTGACGATATCCGTACCGGGACAGGGAAGGATGTCGTGTTCGGCGACAATGGCTTTGCGACCTTCAGGGGCAACGCCGCTGAAGCGGAAGAACAGGTGACCGATACGCAGAGCATTCCCGAGACCCGCACCGAGGCGACGCTCTCGTTCAACTTCATGGGTGCATCGCAGACGGGGCTTTCGTCGGAAGATGTTGCGGGTGCGGCAGATTTCGCGAAGGCGAACTGGAACAATGTGGGCGGGAGCCTTGCCGGGACTTACGGCAATGATGACCGCGAGATTGTGCGCTTTGACGACAACACCCGCGCAAGCGCCGTGAGCGTGAGCTACGGCGGCATCGAGAGCCACCGCAATACGAGCACCGACAACCGCATCAACCTGCAGGCCTACGGCCATAACCTCTCGAACGCCTCTACCGATGCCGATGCGGCGCTCATGAACAGCGGCTACATGACTACCGCCCCGGGCAACCAGTGCGACAACAAGCTCGAAGTCGCCGTGGATGGCCTTGCGCAGTACTTTACCGACTATCACGTGGCCGTTTACCTTGACATGCCCGACGCGAACTCCTGGGAAGGCCAGAGCATCCGCAAGGTGAGCCTCTACATAGGCAGTTCGGCCACGGCGTACGCAAGCTACTACGTGAACGACTGCGCCGGTTCCAACTTCAACGGCACCTACAGGCGTTCCGAATATACCAGCGCCGAGGACATCCTGGCGGACCTCGCGCACAATGCGGCGGTTCTCTCTGGAGAATTGACTGGCGATGATGCCGTGCTGATAGACACCACGGGCAACTACGTGGTGTTCGAGGTTCCTGCGGGTGTTGCCGCGGACAGCTTCCGCGTGATTATCGAGGACGGCTACACGCTCGACAACATCAACGGCAAGGACATTCCGGGCATAGCCGCCATCCAGGTGAAGGGAACCCTCCACGCGCAGGATGTGGCCGCCTCTACCGACATTGCCCATGGCGGAGCCGACACGGTTTACACTTCCGGTGGCGATGACATCGTGGTGGGCGGCACGGGTGGCGACACCTTGACGACCTACGGCGACGAGCGCTACGGCATCTACGACAACGATGTTGTGTTCGGCGACAACGCCAAGATGGTGCTTACCGACCGCGACAGTTCGGAGGCCACGGCCTCTACGCTCTCGCTTGCCGAGTCGCTTGATTCACGCACGGTGGCGGGCGACTACAACGACCATATATACACGGGTAACGGCAACGATGTCGTGGTAGGCGGCCAGGGGGCCGACCACATCGAATCCGGCGCGACAGCCGCCGCCGAAGCGATGCTCGACGGAATCCAGGTTGCTTCGTTCAACTTTACCCGCGAGAACGCGACCGCAAGCGAGATGGTTGGGGAGACGGCGGGTGTTGTCGCGGATAACGACTGGACGAACCTCTACATAAAGAACAACGGCCTGCATGTCGTTGGCGAGAACTACACCAACGACCCCGTGACGCACGATGGCATTGGCATTTCGCTGGTTGCCTACGATACTGCCGTGGGCAACGGGACGCAGAACTCGAGCCTGATGCCGAAGGACGACGCCCAGCTTGACGGCGACACCTCGAATTCCAAGCTGTTCAACGCCTACTATGCTGCCCAACAGCAGCAGGAAATCAAGCTCACGCTTACGAACCTTGATTCCTTCGCGGACGGTGCACCCTGCGACGTGTATGTGTACCTCGGCGGCGACCAGCAGAACACGGACATCTACAACTACCTGTTCGATGTATGGGGTCACCAGGTGGGCGGTGCTACGCCCGACCAGCACTACTATCTGAACGACTGGACGGGTAGCCATTTCGACGGCGACTACCGCCTTGTGGAATGCGCGACCGCCCCGACTGCCGATGAACTGCTCTCGCAGGTTGCGCCCGACATGAGCCTGGTTGGAAACTACGTGGTGTTCCGCGGCGTAAGCTCCGCTACCTTCGAGGTGCGAATCAGGAACCTGTTCACTGACACGAACCAGTGGCCGCTGAACCTGCCCGTGATAACCGCCGTGCAGGTGGTGGCGGGCACGAACCGCGAAGAGGATATCGCCGTGGGCGGCGACCACGACAAGGACCTGGTCTTTGGTGACGACGCCCGCGTGACATTCGATATCGACGCTCCGTTCGCCCGCAACGAGAACCTGGCCGACTACGCGAACCGAGCCATCGAGGCCGAGAGCATACATTATGACGGCGCGGCCGTGGAAATCCCGCTGGACGAGAACAACGAACCTGTCGAGACGGGCGACACCATCTTGACGGGCAAGGACCGCGACGTGATTGTCGGCGGCGACTTCGGCGATACGATTACCATGGGCGATGGCGACGATGTGGCCCTTGGCGACAACGCCTCGATAATCCTCGAACACAACAACCCCGTGGGCGTGTTCGCCCCCAGCGTGGAAATCATGCTGGAACAGCACACGGTGACGACATCGACGCCCGAGGTGTTCCTGGGCAACAACGATACCGATGCCGGGGATATCCAAGACAAGTTCGAGAACGGGGGAGTGCCTGGTGTCACCCCGGAAACATCTGCGAATGGGGATACCGATTTTTACGCGGATGTCACGAACAAGGATTGGGTCCTGCAGCAGGAGGCGACCCCTGGCAAGATTTCACGCATTGTGGACGTTTCCAGTGCGCAGGTGATTACCTTTGCCGAGGGCGAAACGGTGCTGCTGGTAAGCGACACCTGGCCCGGCAAGGACAATCCGTGGTGGAACCCGAACATCGTGTTGATTTCTGATGGTCAGGGCCATAGCGTCCCCGCCCTTGCATGGGAATGGGACGTGAACGGCACTACCATGACGGCTACCACGCAATCGGGCTATTACTTCACCGTAGATATACCCGACACACCCAATGGCGATAACCGCTACGAAATCCGCGTGACTGCACTCACCGCAGGCACCGCCGTCATTTCTATCGGGTAGTTTTTACTAATTTTGGCAACTAAATAAAGGACCAAGATGATTAAAGAATTTCAAGTTCAAAATTTTGGCTGTATCGACTCGATCAGGGTTGAAAACCTGAAAGGCATTAACTTGATTGTCGGCCCGAATTCTTGCGGAAAATCGACCTTGCTCAAGGTCCTGTATGCGGCCAAGCGTTCTGCCGAACTTTTCCAGCGCGGAAAGAACGATGAAAGTTACCAGAGGCTTTTGCACAAGAAGCTTCGGTGGACTTTTCAGGTGGATTCGCTCCAGTCGCTGATAAAGAGAGATGCCTCGCTGTCGGCCAATGTGCAGTTCAAGGCGGATAAGGCCGAGGTGAATTTTAGCATTGCCAAGAAGAAAGAGGCCCCGGTGTGTTCGCCGTTCTTTAATAAGGTGAAACCGACTCCGGTCAATTCTGTTTTTCTCCCCGCCAAGGAAATTCTCTCTCTCCAAAAACTTGTCATCAAGACCCATGATTTGGATATGGAGTTTGGCTTTGACGAAACCTATTACGATTTGGCGATGGCGCTGAACTCGCCAACGACAAAGGGCAAGAATCCGGGCGGTTTTGCCAATAGCCGAAAGATGTTGAAAGATATTACCGGTGGCGTGGTCAGTTTTGACGCCAAGGAAAACCGCTGGTTCCTTAAGAAGGATGGACATACATTCCCCATAGAACTTGCATCCGACGGCATCAAGAAAATCGGTATTCTTGACACCCTGCTTGGGAACAGATTCTTGACAAAGTCCTCCGTTGTTTTTATTGACGAACTTGAATCGTCCCTGCACCCTACGGCAATCTCCAAGTTTTTGGATATTGTCTATGAACTTTCTGCATGCGGGGTGCAGTTCATTATTTCTTCGCATTCCTATTTTGTCGTAAAAAAACTATACCTGCTTGCCCAGAAAAATCGTCAGTCAATTCCTATTATTTCCCTTGATGGGGGCTATAGGGTAGATGATTTGCTGGATGGCATCCCAGAAGACAACCAGATTATAGCCGAATCGATTCGCCTTTACGAAGAAGAGATTGACCTGTGAGTACGGTAACTTTTGAAGAATCGGGAATGCAGTTTGGTCCCTTCGAAAATAAGGATGTCTTTGCTGCAGAAAAATTTTCCCAAAAGAAGCACCTTGTTAGTAAAAGTGTTGAATTCGTCTTGTTTCGTGGAAAAAAGGCCATCTTTTTAGAAGCAAAGAGTTCCATTCCGCAAAGCAGTGACGACATTAATAACATTTTTCTTCCTTCTATAGCGGAAAAACTTTCCGACACATTACACCTTGTTGCTAGTGACTATATGAAAATTCTTTCTGAAAGGGATTCATTGCTAGATCCGTTAAAAGGAAGAAATTGGGAACAGCTTTCGATTAACTACTATGTGGTTCTTAAGGGAATGCCCAAAGATCAGTTGCCTGCTTTACACAACATGTTTAACGCTTATCCCTTGTTGAATAAATTGAAAAAGATTTGGAGCCCGAATAAATCGGGTTGGGTTAAGGTGATAAACGATGTGAAGGCCCGTGATATGGGGCTTATAGCCTAAGGAATCGGCTAGCCCTATTCTGCGGTCAGGTCTTCGCGCAGCACGAGTTTTTCGTTTTTCCAGGTTTCCAGGCCGTTCTGCAGTAGCAGTTTGCCCGTGGCCCGCATCAGCCGCACGTCTATGATTCGGAGAGTGCGCATGTTTTCGAGCTGTCGGCGCTCCGCTTCGCGCAGGTCCTCTTCCATCTCGAATATCTCGCGGTAGTTGCTCTTGCCCATGGTGAGTTTCTTGAATTCCTCTTCGAGTTCCTTCTGGTGGTATTCCACCGCAATCTGCCCGTAGCGCCACTGTTCGCGGATTTCTTGCGCCCTGTTCTGCAGAATCCTGTATTCCTCGAAGATTTGCGCCTGCAACAGCATAAGCCTTGTGCGGGCGGCCCTTACGCTGTATTTCTGGGCTGATATGCGGTGCCTTTCGGCAACGCCGCCGAACAGCGGTATGTTTATCTCTATGCCGCCCGCAAGCACGGTCTGGCGCTTGCCCTCGGTCTTGAAGTTCCTCACGGCCTCGCGGGCCTTGTCGTTACGGCTGCGGATTCCGTAGTTGCCGATAAGGTCCACGGTAGGGAGCCAGTCTGCCCGCCTTGCCGAAAGTTCCGATTCGCGGAGCATGACCTCGGCCCCTTGCGAGAGGTAGCCCGGATGCATGAGCGACATGGAATCCAGGAATGTGAGCGAATCCAGCCTTGCCGCCGAATCGGGGGCGAGGTCCGGGTGCATGGCGATGGGGCGGGGGTCGTGGATGTATTCGCCGGACGACAGCGTGAGCAACAGCGTAAGCCTTGCCCCGCGCAGCTTGTCGAGTGCGTCAAGCCTTGCCGACTCGCGGTCGGAATACTCCGCCACGGCCTTGCTATAGTCAAGGGGCGAAAGCAGACCCTGCTTGAGCCGCTTGCCCGCATCTTCCACGATGTCCTTTGCCACGCGGGCCGATTCCGTCGCCGAGGCCAGGAAGCGGTCGGCGTAGTAGTAGTTCCAGTAGGCGTCGCAGAACTTTTCCAGGACATCGTTCAGGGCGTCGCGGTATTTCTGGTAGGCGAGTTCCCTGCGGAGCCTTGCCTGTTCCAGCTCGTTCGTGGCCGAGAAGAACAGCGGGCCGTCCTTCAGCAGGTGCTGACGCAGTTCACCGCCGAAGTAGAGTTCCGAGGTGTAGTCGCTGTGCGTGTAGGTGGCCTGGTTGAACCCCACGTTATATTCGGTGCCGGTGGGGAGCGCCCCCTGCACGCCAATCTTGTATTCTTCCTTTGTCTCCGTAAACAGTGCGCCGGGCCGCTCGGCGGCCTCCTTGAACGCGCGACCCACGAGCCTCGGCTCGAACTTGCCGTAGGCCCCCGTGGCCGCTTCGGATTCCGAGAGCCATGCGAACTTCGCTTCCGTCACGTCGGCGTTGTTCGTGAGCACGGCCTGTAGGGCCGTCCCGAAATCCAGGTACAGCGAGTCGCCCTTTTCTTCGGCGGCAAGGGCGGCAACTACAGCCAGGGTGGCGATGATGTTTACGGCGCGGAAACTCATTTAAGCAGGATTTTCCCCGTGACACCCGGTTCTACGGCCAGGTCCGTGTTGTCGAATATGACCTTCACGGTGCGCAGCATGCTGGACTTGTCCACCACGGGCGACACGAACTCGATTTTGCCCTTCTTGCGGCGAACCTGCTTGCGCCCGTCGAGCGAAAGGCTTACCTGTTGGCCGGGCCTTAGCTTGCCCGCCCTGTTCGCCACCACGTAGGCGACCATGCGGCAGGTGCGCACGTCCGCGATTTCGATGACGGGTTCCAGGCCCTCGACGCTTTCGCCCTTGTTCTTGGATATGGAAACGATTTCGCCGTCGAAGGGGGCGGTGAGAACGCGCTTTTCGAGCTCTGCCCGGGCGACATCGTGTTCAAGTTTCGCGCGTTCCCTTTCAACCTCGGCCGATGTGAGTTCGGCAGCCGCCACGTCGTGGTTCATCTGCTTTTCCCAGACCTGTTCCGCGCTTACGGAGTTGCTGTTCTCGAAAAGGTTGCGGGTCGCGTCCAGGTCCTTCTTGTAGGCCTGGAGCTTCGCCCTGGCCGAGAGTACAGCCGAGGAGTCGTTTGCCGTGATACCCGTGATGCGGACGCGTAGCCGTTCCTCGCGGTTCACGAGGTTCATGAGCGTGTCGCCCTTGCGCACGAACGCGCCTTCCTTGACCCAGATGCTGTCAATCTTCCCGGACACGGTAAACCCGACGCGGGCCTGGTTGATGGGTTCCGTGACTCCGTCGAACCCCTGCTGCGCAAGTGCAGATGCCGCGAGGGCGAGGGTTGTAAATAGGGCCTTGCCGAGCATCAGTCTGCCGCCGCGCTAGAAGAACTGGAAGACGGGCTGGATTCAACCGAGGAACTGGACCCTGCCGACGAACTCGAAGCTTCGGAAGAGCTGGAAGCCTCGGACGAACTGGACACGGGGGCCTTGGAAAGCTCGGTGAGCACCGTCAGCCCCTGCAAGTAGAGCCCGTTCTTCGCGTGGGCGGTGATGTTCATGCCCACGGTGTCGCCCGTCGCAAGGGAGTCGTCGAATGTCTCGAACATCTTGACGAACAGCGTGTCGGCCTTGATCCAGGCGTCGGCATTGGGGGACTCGTTGTCGGCATAGATGGACTTCTTGACCTTTGCAGCCTTGCTCCATTGGACCGTGGCGAGCGAGTCGGAGAACTTGACCCAGAGCGTGTCGTTTACCGAGAATGTCGCCTTGTAGCGGCTGCTTGCCGCCCAGGCGTTGCTCGTGACGGCATAAAGCCCGCGGTTCGTGGTAAAGGCCGCGTCGCCCGAAAGGTCTACGGTCAGCCTTTCGCCTTTCTTGGTGTAGCCCACGATGCTCACGGAGTAGGACTTCTCGGCGGCAAGGGGGGCCGTGTGCCGCAGGTACAGCGTGTCGCCCTTGATTTCGGGCGTGATGACCGTCGCGGAATCGCCCGCGAGGCTTACGGAAATGTTCTCCTTGCTGAGCGCCTCGCTGAACACGTAGTAGGGCGTGATGAGCGGCGAGAGGTTCTTGTAGCCCATGCGGTTGTTGTCCATTACGTTTGAAGATACGATGACGGGGGCGCTCTCCTTGAGGGTGTCGCGGACAAGGAAAATCCTGCCCATGTCATGCACGGCGTCGGAACGCAGGCGGGGGAGCGCCGTGTTCGAAAAGCGGTAGGTCTTGCCCTTGTAGGTGAAGGGTTCCGCCGAGAGCGTGAGGCCGGAATCGGCGGGGAGTTTCTTGAATGTGAAGCGGCCGAGCGAATCCGTCGCGGCGGAGAATGTTTCGGGGGCGATGTTCACGAAGGCCGTGTCCTGGTGCGCGAGGCGCAGCTTTACCTTGGGGGCGGGTGACTTTACGCCCGTGGCTTCTTCTTGCACATAGAGTTCGCCTGCGATACCCGCGTTCAACGGCGAAAGCCGCACGACGCGCGACCCGCTCGCCACCACGCCTTCCATGTAGCTCGATTCGCCCGTGGATGCCACCGTGATAATCTTGGGGGCGTAGTAAAGCGTGTCCTTCTTGTCAACCGTGTAGTGGCTGAAGGTGAAGGTGTGCTGGCCGTAGGGCAGGCCGTCTATGAAGAATGCCCCCGACTCGTCGGTAGAGGCCGTCTTCTGCTTGCCGGAACCGTCCATGTAGTCTATGGTGGCCCCTTCGAGGCCAAGCCCGGTGGAGCCGCTTACGACACTGCCCGAGAAGGTCCACTTGGAGTATTCGTCGTCCTCGGAATCGGACACGGAACAGCCCGAAACGAGAGCCGCCACGGCGAACGCCGTGACAAAGGATGTACAAAGTTTAACTAGGTTCATAAAACCCCTTGATATGCCTCGGAAATCTAGTAAAAGCCCCTCCATTTTACTAAATATCCAAAAGACATTAACCTTAAAAACAAAGGAATTGCAAAATGGCAGAAAACAAGCAGCCGCAAATCGAATGGAACGACAAGGACATGCGCACCACCTACGTGAACGCGACCAACGTAGTGGCCGGGCGCGAAGAGGTGATGATGATTCTCGGCGTGAATCGCGCATGGCAGATGAACCAGGAAAAGGTCGATGTCGCCATCTCCGACCGAATCGTGATGAACCCCTACACGGCAAAGCGCCTCGCCTTTATGCTCAGCGCCACCGTGCGCGCCTACGAAAAGAAGTACGGCCCGCTCGACATCGGCGTGAATACCGCCCCGGCGGCAGCCCCTGCCGCTCCCGCGGCCGCCAAGGCCACCGGCAAGTCGGCCAAGTAACGCCCGCTCCAACCGCCCCCCAAGGTCCGACCTCTTTGGGGGAGGGGGAGGAGCAAATTTCTTAAGGGAATTTTATATGCTGAAAAGTGTCACTCTGGAAAATTTCTTTGCGTTCCAGGAAAGAACAACGATTGAGTTGAATCCTGGAGTCAACCTTCTATTGGGTATCAACGGCAGCGGAAAAACTGCTTTTATAAATGCTCTTCGCTTGTTGAGTGAGGGGATAGTTGGTGATGGCTTGAATAAGCTTATCAATGTTACTTGGGGCGGTTTTGACAATATTGTCAATGCGAATAACGGCGAGAATCGAAAGGACTTCTTTAAGTTGCAGTTTGTTTTCTCTGCTGAAATGGTAAAGAGAAGAATTCAGAATTCCCGATTTGAAACCGATTTGAAATACGAAATAGTCATTCATTCAAAGGGAATGCAAGACTATTCTGTTGAAGAAACTCTCGAAAGTATTCCCAAAAAGCAGGCGCAAAAACCCTTCTCGTATTTGATAAACAAGGATGGGAAAGGCCGCATCTCTGTGCGTGATGGAAAACCCCAGAATCGAAACGCTTGTATTCAGTTGGAAAATTATAGCGGCGATTTGAAAGACAAAGAACTGATTGCAAGTCAGGCACTGGACAGGAAAAGGTATTTGCCTATATATATGTTCAGACAAATTGTTTTCCAGATGGCTATCTATAATTATTTTGATACGGGAATATTAAAAGTCCCTCCATTCTATAGTCCTGAAAAGAGATTGACTCATGATGGAACTAATCTTCCGTATCTGTTGGTTCAGATTCGAAGAGATGATGAAATGTATAAGAAATTGGAAGACAGTTTGCACAATGTCAATCCCAATTATAAGGAACTTTATTTTGAACCTTATGCGTCGCAGCTCTATTTGTCGTTGAAAGAACGGAATATTAAACATCCGATTGGGATAAATTTCCTTTCTGAAGGAACAATACAGTATTTGCTGCTTCTGTCGATTTTTTACAATAAAAATCGTGGAAAAATCGTTGCCCTTGACGAACCGGAACGTGGCTTACATCCTGATATGATAAAGTCTGTTGGCGATATGCTTAAGTTTGCAGCAAAAGAATCTCAATTGATTGTCGCTACACACTCGCCTTTGCTGTTGAATCAATTTGAGCTGGATGATATCATTATTTTCGAAAAGAACGAAAGTAATGCTGTAACAATCCGTAAGACAACGGAAGATGATTTCCCCGAAAATGACGGACCGATGCTTCCCGGTCAAATGTGGCTACGTGGTCAAATTGGAGGCAAACGTTGGTAACGGTAACAGTATTTGCGGAAGGTGGAGCCGTTGATTCGGGCGGTGTAGATGCGGCTACTATGGATAATAGCGCCTCTTTACGGCAATCTCTTAATCGAATCTTTTCAGAAACAATAGGGAAAAGGGATGGGGTTCAGATAGTTGTTGAAATGAAAGCCGGTTACAAGAATGTGTGCAAAGAATTCTTGAAAAAATCCGATGACTCCCTAGTTATGTATCTTGATTCCGATTGCGTTGCACGGGATATCCCAAAGTGGTTTGAAAAATTGAGCTTGAATGACCATATAACGATTCCTGATGATCGACGCAACAATATTTATTTTATGGTTCAAGAAATGGAAGCCTGGATTTTGAAGGACTTACATTCCTTGGAACTTTGGGCGGAAAAAGAAGGCTACGAGCGAAAAGATGTTTTCCCGTTGTCGCAACATTCGCTTGTGCGGGGTAAAAACATTGAATCCATAAAGAAACCTAGCGAAAAATTAGCGCTAATGGTCAAACATTTCTTTAGTAGAAATAAGAAGAAAGTCAAGTATGAAAAACTGAAGAACGCTCCAGCCATACTTGATTGTATTGATGTTGGAACTTTGAAAGCCAAAGATGCTGAGTTGACGAGATTTTCTACCACCTTTTAGGATAGATTCAAGTGCCCACGGACAAGGAAAATCAGTTTATAATCGAGTCGCTGGAACGGCGACAGATGATGGATGGCGCACCGGGCGACATTGTGCTGCCGGGTGGCATTGAACAACCCGAAGCCGTTATCGAGGCCCCGGCGGTGATTGGCGAGATAGAACAGCCCGTCAATGTGACCCCAAACGACGCCGACTTCTTGACCAGGGCGAGCATCAAGCAGCTTGCCAATACGGAATTTGTCCGCAACCCCGAGACTGGGCTTTATGTGGCAGAAAATTCCGGCGAACTAGTCAAGTCCGTAAACAAGGACTTGATAATAAACCCACAGAAAAATTTTGAAATACAACAGTCCGTGCCGCTGAGCGCTGCGGACATTCAAGCCTTGCTTGCCATAGACCCGGATAATCTGGGCGGCAAGGGCAACACAAAAGTTTAATAATAGGAGTATGAAATGAAAACGATTAAGAAAATTGGCTTGGTGAGCGCTGTTGCTTTTGCAATGCTTGCGTTCTCGGCTTGCGACGATGACAGCTCTAGTCCTGTAAAGCCTGAACCGGAAGTTTCTAGCGAAGCGGACGATGTCGAATCATCTTCGAGCGTCGAAGGCAAAAGCGAAGAAAAGGGATCCAGTGCGACTCAATCCAGCAGCTCTAGCGTCAAGTCTTCTTCCAGTAAAATCACTGATTATACTGGTGTGGAATGTGAAACCATAGGGTCCACCTATCGCGATGGACGAACAGGAATTCGCTATGTATGTGGTGAAGATTATAAGTACAAGGTCTGGGTGCCCGAAGAAAGTTCCAGTTCTGGGCCCTATGAACCGTTCGACCAAACTCTGCCTTTGAAAAAGTTTGAGGAAGAGCGCTACAAGACATTTATTGACTCGCGCAATGGCCGTGTTTATTATTACTTGACGATTGTCGGCCGTGATACGAACTATGTCAAGGATTCCATACAAGTTATGGCGCAGAATTTGAATATTGCCGATGTCACCTTGAAGGGCGGTGAAAACATGACCGACGACACGAAAATTGAGCGCTATTGCTATAATGATGACACCACCAAGTGCGACCGTTACGGCGGCCTTTACCAGTGGGCAGAAATGATGGGCTTCAATGATAGTTGTAATACAAGGAGTTGTGCCCATTTGATTCAAGAAAATCATCAGGGAATTTGCCCAAAAGGCTGGCGAATAATGAATATTAATGATTTTCAAATAGCTCTGACAAGTACCGATGATCACGCGAACGGCCTTCGTTCCGGTTATATTTTTTCTGGCAGCAATAAGAGCGGACTTTCTCTTACCGGGTCTGGCAGGTATTTCTACCAAGAAGGATATGAATATATAGACGAAGCCTTCTTTATGTTCTATCCAAGAGAAATATATGGCGAAACTGTGGGTTGTAGTCAAAATATTGGGCGCTATACAGATGGGGCAGGAATTTCAGGCGATTCTAAGCTTAATGCTCTTTCTGTTCGTTGCGTTAAGTTGAAATAAATTTTACATCAATGACAAAAATATCCAAGATAATCAACATGTCCAAGAAAACTTCCAAAAAAAACTCGCAGAGAAATTTCAATATTGAACCCCTTGAACCGCGCCTGCTTATGGCCGCCCATAGTGATATATTGACTGGGGCCATCGATGCTATTGAATCTTTTGATAGTGTTACGGCAAATCCGGCTGAAGACGAGGTTGATGGACTCAAACAGCAGATTGTGGGTGATTTTAATGATTATAAGGCGCTTGTCAATGCGGCGATTAATTCAATAGATTGGAGCTCCTTTACACAGGCGGAAGGGCAGAGCCTTCAAGATGCTGTTGGTGAATTTGTTAGTGATAAAATCCAGGGCTCAGAAATAAATGTGGGTTATACATCGGGAATTCTTGAATTCTCCTCGACAAGAAATATGAACATTTCTGGCGTGCCGGGCTTGGTAATCCCGAATCAGGTTTCTGCAGATGCTTCGGTAAAACTTGATTTGGCGGTTGATACTAATGGTGATCTGACTGCGTCCTTGAATAAAGCCGGTGTGAGCGTTGAAAATCTAGGCGCTGCAGCGACTTTCATGGGAATCGGCATTCAGGAAAAGGACCTTGACGATAAAAATGACCTTATGGTGTCGGTTGACAAGACCAACGGCAACAAAGTCGATGTGGACCTGGAATTCGGTATAACCAATCTTCCGTCGTCCCTTTTCTCGGTCGATTCTAGTTCGCACCTCAAGGTATCCAGTATCCAGAATCCGAACGTAACGTTCCCGGATGTTTCCTTCAATTCATCTGTATTCGACCTGGATTCCGTCATTCAAAAGATAAATACGGTCAAACTGCCGGGAAATCTTTCGCTTTCGAACCTCGATTCCCTGAAGGGAAATATAGCCAAGGCCTGCGCTATGTACCATTTGGCTGCATCGACAGACCCTGCTGTGGCTGTCGATGCGGACTTATTTAGCAATATGGTAAACAAGTTCATTGGGGTTACTTCTGGTATTACACTCAATGGGACAAAACTGGAATTCAAGTTGCAGCAATCTATGTCTTCTGATTTGGATATGGGTCTGTTTAAGGTAAGCAATGTTGCTGGCGACTTGGTACTTACTATGGATTTGAGCAACAAGGATAACCCCAGTGTCGAAAGCGTTAAGTTGAACGTCTCCGCGACGTCTTCCATGGCGGTGAATACGGGCTTGTTCTATGTGGATCTTGAAAACGCCAACTTTAACGCATTTGTCGAGATTGTTGCCGATGGCTCTGATTACAAGATTGGACCATCATCGAATATTAGTTTAGGCTTCGACAAGGTGACCCTTAAGTCGGGAAACTCGGCCAGTGCAGTTGGAATTTTTGAATATGATAATACGAGTTCGGGGAGTGCGGAATCCTTCAAGTATGACATCGCGACGGGTGAATGGGAATACCCCGACGCATTAAAGGATTATACAAACATTACCGGCAGCAACCTTGTCAATAGACTTGAAATGGCCATTCAAACTCTTTTGTTCCAACTGCGGAATCAAATTACAAAAGGGACTTCTGCTGAAACGCTTGGATCTATTGCCAAGGATTCCTTAGGTTCAATAATTGACTATGCCGAAATGCTAGAGAACTTTGAATCTGAGTTACTTGACAAGAACGAAACTTTCTACAAGGGAGCATTTGAAAACCTGGATGAGTTTGTTGAAAAACTGAACAATAAATGGACTTCAATATTCGGGGATGCTGCGACGCCTACGAATTTGATTACCATGACTTTGTATGATGAATTGGACAATGTAGTCTCCGGATCCAATGTTGCAAGCGGAAGTGTCAATCAAATAAGGAGGATCAATTTCCTCTTTAATATGGATGTAAACTTCAAAAGGGATATAGACCTTTCTCTTGGCGCCATGCTTGGCGAAGGGTCCTTTGCCAATGTGAAAACCAGTGGCAATGCTAGTTTTGAGGCAGGTGTTCAATTGGTTTTTGACATGGATGTTCAGTTTAAGCGAGAAACGCTTGAGGACAGTGAAACCGTATTTGCAGATGCTTTCTCGGGTGTGACCACTGCGGTAAACGAGAATTATTATACCGTCAAGATAGCAAAAGATACTTATGATGCTTCGACAGCGTTTGAATTTAAGGACAATTCTGACAAAACACTGAACTATGATTTTATAGATAACCGACTGTATATTTACGGTGATTCTGGTTTTGCCGTAAAAAGCTCCAAGGTTGGTTCTGCAGAAAAGAGTCTTTATGATTTGAACCTAAGCGGAAACGATGTGCAGGCAACTTGCCTAGTAAATGTTAGTTCGGCAACGAACAAGTTAAAATTAGATTTCAAAGAAAAGACCGGAACAATGCACTCGGTGGAAATTGTCCTTAAGGACATTTGTGACCTGAGTGTATCAGGCGTTACAAGCCAGGATTTACAGCGTGCCTTGGAATTGTTCTTGAGAAAGACGACGTTTCAAAATGAAAATAATGGTACTTCTAAGGAGAGTACCTACGGAATATATGTCGTTTATGTAAGGGACTCGTCTACCGCTGGGGAATACGAGATACGCTTTGGCTGTGATGCAAAGAAGATGAAGAATACGTCGCCGTATAGCCTGGAATCCTGCTCGGTGGATGGATGCACTTGTATGGTGCAGGATATGCGTGTGTCTGGTACCTTTGATGCAGAAAAAGATGTTGACAAAATTACGATTGATTCACTGGAAATTGATGTCTCGGAGTGCAATACCGTTGCGAGTGTGTATCAGAAAGTTAAATCTTCAATTACAGGAACGGACATCTCCTTAAGTTTTGATGGGACGAATCTCGTATTTACTTCTGCCAATACGTTGAGTATCAAAAAAGATTCTACGGCTGTGAGTTCGGATTCAGAAGATTTTGTAATTGCTCCAAAGAATGGGTCGTCGATTCGTGTTGATTTGGGTAATATTTCTTCAAGTACGACATTGCTTGAAGTTGTGCAAAAGATTGAAACTTACCTCGTCGGGACGACTATAACGATTGATTATGCAGGTAAAGACCACATGGACCATGCAGGAGTTTAATAAGAGGGTAGCATAAGCTACTATATTCATTGCGCAACCCCAAAAAGGTAAAACAATGGCAAAAGTCAACTACAACTCCGAGACAAGGGAACAAGTCATCAAACTGGTCCTGAAAGGCGAAAAGTCCGCAAATCAGATAGCCAAGGAACTCGGAATAGGGCCAAATACGGTCGGTAGGTGGGTAAACGAGTACCGCAAGGAACACAACCTGCCGAGCTATCGCGAGGAACGGCGCATCCGCAAGGTGTCCGTCGAGGAACTCGCCGCCAAGAACAGGGAACTGGAGAAGCTCCTGAAGAAACGCGAAAAGGAACTCGCGGACGAGAAGGAGACGGTAGAGATCCTAAAAAAATCCCTGCACATCTTTATGCGACCACACGACTGAAATGCGAGGCGATACACGTGAACCGCAAGAAATACTCAGTCAGGAAGATGTGCAGAGCTCTAGGAATACCGCAGTGTTCCTACTACCAGTGGTCAAAACAGGAAACGGCAAGGGCCGAACGCAAGGCCCGTGAAGAACGGCTTGTCCAGAAGGTCCGCGACACCTTCGAAGAAAACCACCGCGTGTACGGTTGCCCGAAGATGCTGGCGGCACTCCAAGACAAGGGTGTCGAGGTAAAGGTGTGGAAACTGCGCCGCATCATGCGCGAGAACGGTCTCTATCCGGTCACGCTCAAGAAATGGAAACCCTACCGCAAGGGCAAATGTGACTCCATGTACAGCGAGAACCTGGTGCAGCGGAAGTTCGATCCCGACAGTCTGAACGCCGTCTGGGCCGGCGACATCACCTACGTCAAGACTACGCTTGGCTGGGTGTACCTTGCCGTGGTACTTGACCTATGCAACAAGGAGGCGGTGGGTTATGCCGTGAGCAAGAACATCGACACGGAACTTGTCAAGCGCGCGTTGTCCAATGCCATCATGCAACGCGGCCATCACGACGGACTAATCTTCCATTCCGACCGTGGCGTGCAGTACAGCAGCATGGGCTACCGCACGATGCTCTCGGAGAATGGGATAACGCCCTCGATGAGCGCCCCGGGCTGCCCCTACGACAACGCCTGCATGGAAAGCTTCTTCGCAAGCTTCAAGAAGGAGATGGCCTACAGGCGAGACTTCAAGGACATCGAAGACGTGCGGGAGGCCGTTTTCAGGTACATCGAGCTGTTCTACAACCGGAAACGGCTCCATAGTTCGCTCGGTTACATGACACCGGTGGAATATAGGCTGTCAAAACAGGCTGCCTAGACCACAAGGGTATACCACTTAACAAGAAAAAAGGATATATTTTAACTTAACCGGTAATGAATATGGTTGTTCATGAACCCACTATTAAAAAAACTACAAATCCAACGGCTACGACTGCCGAACAGGCCAGGAATGCAAGGGATACCGCGGGTAATCCGGTATATGCCAATTGCGTCATATTCAAGGGTATCAGTGGAGACCGGTTCCATGTCGAGATTACTGATGGCGACCCCAGCAACGGCCAGAACGGCAAGGACCGTGCTGGCATTGCGGGCATACAGGTGCGCGGTCGCCACCACAAGCAGGACGTGGCAGCATCGACTGATATCGCCTATGGCGGAAACGATACCGTCAGGACATCCGGTGGCGACGATATCGTCGTGGGCGGGACAGGCAATGACCAAATCAATACTTATGGCGACGAACATTATGGCATTAATGACAACGACGTGGTGTTTGGCGACAATGCCAAGATGCTGTTCACCGACCGCGATGACGCCGCCACTACGGCATCCACGATAACGACCGCGGAATCCGTCATTTCGACTGACATGTCTGCCACCTATGACGACACCATTTTGACTGGCGACGGTGATGATACGGTGGTGGGCGGCCTCGGTGTCGACAAGATTGATGCTTCTGCGACTCCCACCGCTGATGGGACCCTTGATGGGGTTGATGTCGTGTCGCTCAACTTCGTGGATATCTCCACGCCGGAAAGCCTGCTTATGCGGCAGGGCGAGTCTGCCGGTGTCGTTGTCGATTCGAACTGGCACAATGTTTACCAGGCCGGCTCGCAGCAGAGGGAATTCGGACAGGACCCGACGGATGTGCATTTCCGTTACCATATCAACGGCAATAACGACGCCCCGACAGAAAAGGTTAACGCGTCCATGGATGCTGACACCGGCAACAATAAAATGTTCAAGACCTATGTCTGCGGTCAGGCCCATGACACGCTTACGCTTGAACTCTCCAACATACCCGCAAGCGAGAGCGATCCACGCGATGTCTATGTTTACATAAGCGGAATTGACAACGAGCGCGACGGTTACGACTATATTTTCAAGATTACGGGTAGCAACGGCCAGACCTACTTCCTTAACGACTGGATGGGCGACTGTTTCGATGGGGAATACAAGCAGGTCACCTGTACCAGCTATCAGAAGGGGGCTCTTGCATCTGGCATAACACCGAATGTTACGATGATTGGCAACTATGTTGTGTTCCGCAATGTGAAGGCTAGTTCGCTTACGGTAAGCATCAGCCGTTATGATTCCACCATGGGAGATGCGAAGTGGAACAATATTCCCGTATTTAGCGGTGTGCAGATTGTGAAGAGCTCTCTGCCGACCGAGGCTATCGAAGTTGGTGGCGACCACGACAAGGACCTTGTTTTTGGTGACGAGGCTAGGTTGCTCTTTGATTTGGATATCCCGTTCGCGGGTGACGAGAACGTAGCCGACTACAGGAACAGGGTAATTACATCGGAATCGGTTGCAATGACTGACGGCAATGTAGTGAAGGGAGCTGGCGATACGATTGTGACTGGCAAGGACCGCGATGTCGTCGTAGGTGGTGAAGGAATTGACGAAGTCTATTCCGGTGCTGGTGACGACGTGGTTATTGGTGACAGGGCATCGCTTAAGGTGGAGCACAACAATCCTGTCGGCGTGTTCAGCCAGAATGTTGAGATTGTCCTTGAGGACAACGACTATACCAAGGCACAGAGGCGGCGTTTCGTCGATGGCGACACCGGTATGAGCGTAAACGAGATGCAAGACCAGGTAAGGCAGGGGCGTATCGAGGGCATAGCCCTTGAGACTGCTGGCGACACGGGCGACCACGTGTATGACGAATCGTCCAAGAACCTCGTGTTCAACGGAAATCTGACTGCAACTGGATTCGAAGTCCCGGACATCGAATTTGCCGGTTCTGAAACGGCACCGGACGATGGCAATAACCAGACGGAGCCCGACGACAACAATAATCAGCCCCTGGATGGCGAAACCGGGAACGGTGAAACCGGCAACGGGCAAGGCAGTGAAACCGGGGACGGCGAAACCGGCAACGGACAGGGCGATGAACCTAGCATAACGACCATAGAGTCGTACGACATGCAAACTCCGCTGTTCCTTACTGCCGGTGAAACTGTGAAGGTCGTTTTCCACGAGTTCTACCGTGACACAAACTATGTCCCCAACCTGAAACTTATCTTTATCGGTAGTCAGGGCCGGTTCCCGGCTATCGATGCTGACCTTGAAACTGCTACCGGACCGCTGCACCTGGATATTCCGAGCACGTGGTGGTACTCGGTGGATGTGCCGGACCAGCCGAATGGCGAAAACGGTTGTTTCGAGATCTATTTCAGAGCGGAAGAAGACACCGTAGTGGTAGTATCCATCGCGCAGTAGCGTCTGGCACGGGAAAACTATGCCTCTCGATAAACAGCGCAAGATTTTCCACGAGTCGTGGTACCGTCTCGCGGGGAGCCGTATAGCTCTCCGTTCGAGCGTCCGCATTCACCGCCAGATGTATCGTGGCGTGTTGTGGTATGTGCTCTACGAGCCGTTCACCAACCAGTATTTCCGCCTGCCGCAGGGGGCCTATTCCTTTGTTTCTCGCCTTTCCGTGAGTAGGACCGTGGGCGAGATTTGGAACAGCATGCTGGAAAGCGGCGAGGGCGACATCCCGGGCCAGGGCGAAGTCATCGAGATGCTCGCGCAGCTTTACCAGGCCAACATGCTGCTTTATGACGGCGTGGAAGATGGCACGAAACTTTTCGACCGCGACAAGAAAAAGACCCGCAAGAAGGTCAAGTCCACCTTGCTCAATATCTTTTTCCTGCGAATACCGGTATTCGACCCCGACCCGCTCCTAAACCGTTTGCGGTGGCTAATCCGCATCCTGCTCAGTACGCCGATGATGCTGGTGTGGCTTGCGACGGTCATTGTCGCCGTCAAGTACGGTGTCGAGAACTTCGACGCACTCAAGGACCAGAGCGCGGGGTTCCTCGCCCCGTCGAACATTGGCTGGGTGTACGTGTGTACCGTGTTCGTGAAGCTGTTCCACGAGTTCGGGCATGCGAGCGTCGTCAAGAAATATGGCGGCGAGGTCCACACGCTGGGCGTGATGTTCATGCTCCTTGCGCCGCTGCCGTATGTAGATGCCACGGCGAGCTGGTCTTTCCGCAAGAAGCGTCACCGCGCCTTTGTGGGGGCCGCGGGAATGCTCTTCGAGTTCTTTATAGCCTCGGTGGCGCTCATACTCTGGGCGAACCTGGGCGGCGGCACGGCCCGCGCGCTCTGCTACAACGTGTTCATCATCTGCTCGGTCTCTACGGTGCTGTTCAACGTGAACCCGCTCATGCGCTTTGACGGCTACTACATATTGACCGACCTGCTGGACATGCCGAACCTGCAACAGCATTCCGTACGGCACCTGCAGTACCTTCTGGAACGATATGCCTTCCGTAAGCGCGACGCGGAACCGGTCGCCTTCAGGGCGAGCGAGAAGCTGATATACACGGTTTACGGGATATCCAGCGCTGTCTACAGGTTCTTCCTTTTTGCGGGGTTCATTGTCGCCATATCGGCCCACTACCTGATTCTCTCGTTTGTCATGGGCGTGCTCCTTTGCCTTACCATGGTGGTTATTCCGGTAGGCAAGTTTTTCAGGTATGTTTTCTGGGGGCCGGGGCTTTCGCAGGTCCGTAACCGTGCGGCAGTCTTGACGGTAGCCTTTTTTGCCCTGCTGTTTGCGGCGCTGTTCTACTTGCCTGTTCCCGATACGTTTACGGCCCCGGGCGTACTGGAAGCCCGTCATTACGAGAACACCATAGCGAACGAGGGCGGCTTTGCCACCAGGCTATACCGCGAAAGCTACAGTGCGGTAAGGAAGGGCGACACGCTCGTGCTCCTGGAAAATCTGGAAATCAAGTATGCCGCCGAGGCCAAGCGCTCCGAAATACAGGAAGCGCGGCAGATGTATTACCGTGCACTGAACGAGGCCCCCGAGGATATGCACCCGCTCGAAAAGCGACTTTCGGTATTGAAGCAGGAACTTGAAGAACTCGAAAAGAGCGAGAAGGAACTTGCCCTGGTTGCCGGGATGGACGGTATCTGGAGTGCGCCCGGCATCGAGGACTATCAGGGGCGCTGGGTAGGCAAGGGCGATTCGCTGGGCATCTTGCTGGATACGACCGCGTTCGATTTTTTGGCAGTGGTAAACCAGGAAGATGGCGCAAGGTTGTTTACGGACAAGCCCGTTCGCGCGTCGGTGCGCCTGCACGGCGATGTATTTAAGGAATTGAAGGTTGTCTCTGCCATGGCTATCCCCAGTGCGCAAGACCGCTTGCCCTCGAATGCGCTGGGTTGGCTCGGGGGTGGGGAAGTCGAGACGAAGAGCGACGGGTATTCGGAACAGACGGCGGAACCCGTTTACCTTGTAAGGGCCGAGATGCCCGATTCGATGGATGTTCGCCGCCTGCACGGAAGGACGGGCAAGATTCGTATTCAGCTTGGCTATGCTCCCTTGGCCGTCCAGGGGATACGCAAGGTACGGCAGGCGTTGCAAAAGTATTATAAGATGTGATGGACTTGACTGGCGACTATAGGCTTACTTCGTTGAAACGCGTGGAGAAGATTCCCGTGGGTATCGACGCCTTTGTTTTCAGGCTGGTCGGCCGTTTCAAGAGTCGTCGTTCCGTTATCAGGCGTATTCTGCGGACCGCACGGAAAATAGACAGCCTTGGCCGCAGTCTTTCGGAAAAGTCTGACGCCGAGTTGAAAGGGCGGATAGAAGGGCTTGCCGCCCTGCTCAAGCGCCCCGTCAAGGACTCGACCCTTTGCGAGGCATTCGCGTTGATGCAGGAGGCCGCTTTCCGGACGATGGGGTATAGGCCCTATGTGGAGCAGATTGCGGGAGCCCTTTGCCTTTATCGTGGCTATATCGCCGAGATGTCCACCGGCGAGGGCAAGACGATTACGGCCGCCATGTGTGCCGCGGTGCGCGGCTTGTCGGGTATGCCGTGCCATGTGATAACCGCCAATGATTACCTGGCAAGCCGCGACGCGCAGATAATGAAGCCGCTGTTTGACTATTGTGGCCTTACCGTGGGAGCCGTGACCGGGGCGATGAAGCCGGAAGAACGGAGGGCGGGCTATGCCGCCGCGATTACCTACTCTACGGCGAAGGAAGTGCTGGCCGACTTCTTGCGGGACCGTATCGCCATGGGGAAGATGCAGAATTTTTCGAAGCGGCTTCTGGACCGTTTTAGCTTGCAGGGCGGGGAGTTCGGCAGGGGCGTGGTGCAGCGGGGGCTATGCACCGCCATTGTCGATGAGGCTGATAACGTGCTGATTGACGAGGCCGTGACGCCGCTGATTATTTCTAGGGAGAACAAGAACGAGGGCTTTAACGAAAGCTGTAGGCAGGCCTACGAACTTTCGGGAAAGTTGCAGGAAGGAATCGACTTCCTTGTCGATGGCAAGTTGCGCACAATCCATTTCTTGACGGACATGGACGAATGGCTCGAAGGCCCCGCGTCGAGCGGCTTTTCCAAGGCTGCATTCCTGAAGGACCTGATTCGTCAGGCCCTGACGGCGCGGTACCTTTTTGTAGCCGGTCGCCAGTATGTCGTGGAAGAGGGGAAGGTCGTAATCGTGGACGAGTCCACGGGCCGCAAGATGCCCATGCGTTCCTGGAACGGCGGGCTTCACCAGATGATAGAACTGAAGGAAGGGCTGGAACTTTCGGGGCTCAAGGAAACTGAGGCCCGAATGAGTTTCCAGCGATTCTTTAGGCTCTACAAGAATTTCTCGGGTATGACGGGGACCGGTAAGGAGGCCCTCGGTGAATTCTGGACTATTTACGGGTCCCCGGTCCTCTGCGTCCCGAACCATCGTCGTTGTCTTCGCAAGATTTCCATGCTCAGGATTTTCTCTACAAAGGAAAGCAAGCGGGTCGCCATAGTCCGTGAAGTGATGAATGTCCATGCGACGGGCCGCCCCGTGCTTATTGGGACGAAGGATATAGACGAAAGCGAAACGCTGGCCGAAATGATTACGGCTCTCGGGCTTGAATGCCGCGTGATAAATGCCGTGCGTAGCGACGACGAGGCCGCGATTATCGAGCGTGCCGGACGCCTGGGCGCGATAACTGTCGCTACAAACATGGCCGGGCGCGGCACGGATATCAAGATACCTGACAAGGTAAAGAAACTTGGCGGACTGCACGTGATTGCCACGGAATGTAACCCGTCGTCTAGAATCGACCGGCAGTTGTTCGGGCGCGCCGCAAGGCAGGGCGACCCCGGCAGCGCAAGCCACTACGCAAGTTTTGAGGATGATGTGCTGCGCCGGAACCTGCCGGGACCGCTGTGGACCCTTATGCGGCATCTCGGACGGCTCTCTGCGCTCGCCGTGAGGTGGGCGCAGTATTCGGCGGGCAGAAAAGCGATGAAAAGTCGCCTTTCGGTGCAGCGGACAGACACCTGGCTGGAAGATTCTCTCGGCTTCAGTGGGAACGGCGTGTAGGACTGTGTAGAATCTACACATCGCCGTGACACAACTTTTACAAAAAATAATGCAACCCAGACAAAGTTTTTAGTTAGTTTGTACTCAATTACACTTTGTCCTTAATTTTTGTTTTTTCGTCGGAAACGGGCATTTTGGGTGATACGCTTTTGAAATTTTGGCGGTATCTTTGAAGACAAGGGAACGCAAGAGTTCCTGAGACAAAAACCGACAACCTTCAAGAACGAGGATAGAATCATGATGAAGATTCACGCTCTCAACTACAGAACACTCCGCAACGAAGAATTCCTGGGACTCCACAAGTACTTCGTTGAGCAGACTGCAAGCATCACCAGCGAAGAGATTCGCAAGTCCATCGAAGCCTACCGCACCTCTGTAACCGAATACGCTAACCTCATTGAAGTGTCTGTCGACGAATCTGCCGCAAGGGCCGTCAGCCGCCTTGATTCCGAACGCAATGCCGCCTACTCCTCTTGCAGGAACTTTGCGAAGAGCCTCAAGTCGCTTGCCGACAGCGGCGTGGTTGCCACGGGAGAACGTCTCCGCAAGATCTTTGCCGAAAATGCCGACCCCACGAGGCTGAATCAGGACCAGTCCACGGGTACTTTCACGAACCTCATCAATACCCTCAAGGAAATTGGTGATGACAAGTTGAGCGCCTGCGGATTCAAGCCCTGGCTCGAAAACCTCGAAAGCAAGCACAACGAATACCTGACGGCGGTGCAGAACCGCAACAAGGAAATCGCTTCGAAGGTGGCCGACGCCAACAAGGTGTATCGCGAACGCTGCCTCGATGGATTCGGAATCGTGACGACGCTTGCTATCGGCAAGGCCACCCTCGACAAGGACGAAGGCTGCATCCAGTTCATCAACGCCGTGAACAGCCACATCGACCAGAAGAAGGTGCACCTGAAACTTCGCAAGGGAAAAGGGAAGAATACGACCGAGTCTCCCGAGACGACCGTGGTAGATTTCCCCACCGAAACGAAGGAAGAGGAAAATGCCGCATAGCTGTAAACGACATAACTTGAATAACATTGCTCCTGCCTGATAAAAAATCAGGCAGGAGTTTTTTGTTTTACAGGGCGTGGCCGATTAGGCCGTGCCCTGTGTTGCGAGGGGGAGCGGGGGGAACCCCCGCAGCGTTAGGGATAGTGACCCCTTGGTTCTGGGAGGCGATCTGGAAACTCGCCGAAATGGACGCCGACCACGTAACCGCATGGAGCAAGGGTGGCGCAATCGACCGTGCCAACTGCGAAATGCTCTGCAAGGTAGTGTCAAGGGTTTTTCGCAAAAATAGTTTGTCCCAACATCAGATCTAGGCTACATTTCCGTCCTTTTCCTGTTCCCGTTTCAGCTCGTTCTCCTTTTCCATCTCGTAAAGATGCTTCATGTTCAGGTATCTCTTGGTACCCCATTCCTTCGTGGCGATATGCCTTAGCCTAGCGCACACAAGCATCAGGGCAGATTCCCCGTCCGGGAAGCAACCCACAACCCGAGTCCTTCTGCGTATCTCCCGAATTTGTCCCTTTTTTAGTTGAAAATCCAGGTCTCCAACTGGTGTAAATCTAGGCTATTAGCGCTTCATTGTCAAGTAATTTCATGCTCTTTTCCCGAAGTTTTTCGACAAGTTCGGGGATTTCCGCATAGCCGTCCAACCGTCTCCAGTTCTTTTCGCGGTGGAGGACCTCAGCGGCCATCCAGCGTTTGAACATTCCAATGTCCCTGTAGCGCTTCACGTTCTTCTCGATGGCGTCGAGACCGTTGAAGGTGGACTCGATTATGTTGGTCGTTATGAGCGACTTGCGCAGGAGCGCGGGGATGCCCAGCCGGTGGACCGTAAGCAGCCTCTCGCCGCCCTCGGAAAGCGATTTGGCGGCACTCGTGTTTATGCCTTCGAGCCACTCGTGGACCTTGAGAAGTTCCCTTCTCGCGTCCTCGTAGCCCACCATCCCGATGGCGTTGTTGTAGCGCCTGTCGAACTCGGCCCGGTACATCTCGGGCAGATGGGACTCGACGTTGCGCCTCTTGTGGATCACGCAGCGCTGGTGCTTGAGGTCCTTGCCGAAGCGGTCCTTGAGGGCGCGGTTGAGGCCCGTCCCGCCGTCGGTCACGAAGATGATGTCGGGGTGCAGGGCGAGGCCCCTGCTCTCCATGTCGGAAAGGAACGAACGGCACATTTCGGTGTTTTCCGAACTGCCCTGCCAGAGGCCAAGCACGCGCTTGTAGCCTTCCGCGTCAACGCCTATGGCGGCCATCACGACCTCGCCGCAGCGATGCATTGCGTCCATGAAGACGGCAACCGCCTCGAAGTCCTCCAGCCTGCGCTCGTTCAGTTCCTTCAGTTTCCTTGTGCATGCGGCAACGACCTTGCGCGACACCGACGACTTGCTTACGCCGAACGCCTCCCCGGCAGTCGAGAACACATCCTCGTAACGCCTCCCGGACAGGCCTGAGAGGCATGCGTGCAGCAGGTGCTCGGAGAACGCGTCGGGGTCTTTCAGACGGGCGTAGATACGCGATTTGACCTCGCCGTTTTCGTCCCTGAGCCTGGGTACGCGCACCTTCGCCTTGCCACCCGCGATGTACACGGAACCACCCTGGCTGGACCACTTCTTGAAGCCCTTCCTGGGGTGGTATGCTGCACCGCCGAGCTGTTCCCTTTCGGCCAGGAGTATCGCCTCCACGAGCCTTGCGCCCATCTCCCTCGACAGCGCGTCAAGGCAGCTTTTCCCCTGTTCGGCAAGGTCGGCCAGAACCACCCCGACACTGGTCGAAATGTCGATTTCTTCGCGGCGGACGATTGACAGTTTGGGGGTTCTTTTTGTACTTTTCATCATGGTGGTTATCCTCTTGCTTGGTGTTTTTTTGCTGAACCAAATTTACAAGTTGGAGACCACCTTTTTCTTTTTGGTTGCAGAAATTTCAACTAACTTTGGGGCATCTTCGTATCTCCCGGTTCAGGCGTTCTAGGATGTTGTTCGTCCTTATGCTGCGCCAGTGTTCGTGCGGGAAGTCGAGGTAGGTAAGCGTCTCCATCACGCCCTTGCGGTAAAGGTCTGCGGCGGATTTTAGCCCCATATCGCGCAGTTTCTGTTCTACGTCGGCAACCTTTTTCAGTGTAGCCTCCTTGTCTTCCTGGGCGTACGTAGCCTTCAGCAGGGGCATGGCCGAAGCGAGCTTGTTGCGAGGGATCTTTGTCATCAGGTTCCTGAAAAAATGCACCGTGCAGCGTTGCCATTTCGCATCCGGGAACACTTCCGAGGCCGATTCCAAGAAGCCCAGGTGTTTGTCCGATGTGAACAGCCGGACGCCATTCAGGCCACGTTCCCTGAGGCTTACGAGGAAGCTGCGCCAGCATTCCTTGCTTTCGCTTGCGCCCTCGCATGCTCCGAGTATCTCCCGGTAGCCGTCTTCGGACACCCCTATCGCGACAAGTACCGAGACGCTGGTCATTTCGCCGCCCCAGCTGCGCTTCAGGTAGATGCCGTCAACGAACACGTAGGGGTATTCCCCGCCTATGGCCCTGTTTCGCCATTCCTCGATCTTGCCGTATACCTTCTGGTTCAGGTTGCTCACCGTCGAAGCACTCACGCGAGAGCCCCACAGGAGCTCCGTGACGTCTTCCACGCGGCGCACGGATACTCCCGCCAGGTACATCTCGATGAGAGACTCCTCCACGGACGATTCCCTGCGCCTGTAGCGCTCGATGATGGCGGTCTCGAACGGGGCCAGGCGCAGCTTGGGTACGGACAGGTCGACCTCTCCGGCGGAAGTCAGAAGCTTGCGGTGGTAATGACCGCTGCGGTAGTTCCTGCGCTCGTCTGTCCGCTCATGCCTTTCCGCGTTGCACAGCTCCGCGGCTTCCTCGTCCAGCATCGTGTTGAGGGTTTCCTCGATGGTCTTTCTAATGACTCCTTTCAGGTCGTTCTTGAGATTTTCCTCGTCAATTTTGATTATATTGTTATCCATAGGATGCTCTTCTTTTAGGTTGATTTGGGGGATGCGGACGAATAGTTGGACACAACTAGAGGACGCATCATGCATTTTACCGAAGATCAAATCGCCAAGGCTTTGGAAACATTTCATGATTTAAAGTCGGCAACAAAGGTCGTTCGAAAACTCGGATATCCATCGACAAAACAGTTGTACAAGTGGATAAAAAAGGAAGGCCAACCGCATCAGGAAAGAAAACACCATAGGATTATAAACACTCCAGAACATCCGCCACACGCTCCTTTCAATGTTAAGCTAGAGGCCATCCGCAGATGCTACGAAATGGGCGAACCTATGATTTCTGTCGCCAAAGATATTGGATATACGTACGCAAGTATCTATTATTGGTATCAGGACTATAAAAAATACGGACTTATGGGACTGCAGAACAAACCAAGACCAACGAAGCGGAAACCGGAGAAGGAAAAGGATCTTTCTTCCGAAGACGCGAAGGCGCTGAACGAGAAAATCCGAAGTCTCCAGCTAGAAGTTGACATATTGAAGGAGGAAGATGCCCCAAAGTTAGTTGAAATTTCTGCAACCAAAAAGAAAAAGGTGGTCTCCAACTTGTAAATTTGGTTCAGCAAAAAAACACCAAGCAAGAGGATAACCACCATGATGAAAAGTACAAAAAGAACCCCCAAACTGTCAATCGTCCGCCGCGAAGAAATCGACATTTCGACCAGTGTCGGGGTGGTTCTGGCCGACCTTGCCGAACAGGGGAAAAGCTGCCTTGACGCGCTGTCGAGGGAGATGGGCGCAAGGCTCGTGGAGGCGATACTCCTGGCCGAAAGGGAACAGCTCGGCGGTGCAGCATACCACCCCAGGAAGGGCTTCAAGAAGTGGTCCAGCCAGGGTGGTTCCGTGTACATCGCGGGTGGCAAGGCGAAGGTGCGCGTACCCAGGCTCAGGGACGAAAACGGCGAGGTCAAATCGCGTATCTACGCCCGTCTGAAAGACCCCGACGCGTTCTCCGAGCACCTGCTGCACGCATGCCTCTCAGGCCTGTCCGGGAGGCGTTACGAGGATGTGTTCTCGACTGCCGGGGAGGCGTTCGGCGTAAGCAAGTCGTCGGTGTCGCGCAAGGTCGTTGCCGCATGCACAAGGAAACTGAAGGAACTGAACGAGCGCAGGCTGGAGGACTTCGAGGCGGTTGCCGTCTTCATGGACGCAATGCATCGCTGCGGCGAGGTCGTGATGGCCGCCATAGGCGTTGACGCGGAAGGCTACAAGCGCGTGCTTGGCCTCTGGCAGGGCAGTTCGGAAAACACCGAAATGTGCCGTTCGTTCCTTTCCGACATGGAGAGCAGGGGCCTCGCCCTGCACCCCGACATCATCTTCGTGACCGACGGCGGGACGGGCCTCAACCGCGCCCTCAAGGACCGCTTCGGCAAGGACCTCAAGCACCAGCGCTGCGTGATCCACAAGAGGCGCAACGTCGAGTCCCATCTGCCCGAGATGTACCGGGCCGAGTTCGACAGGCGCTACAACAACGCCATCGGGATGGTGGGCTACGAGGACGCGAGAAGGGAACTTCTCAAGGTCCACGAGTGGCTCGAAGGCATAAACACGAGTGCCGCCAAATCGCTTTCCGAGGGCGGCGAGAGGCTGCTTACGGTCCACCGGCTGGGCATCCCCGCGCTCCTGCGCAAGTCGCTCATAACGACCAACATAATCGAGTCCACCTTCAACGGTCTCGACGCCATCGAGAAGAACGTGAAGCGCTACAGGGACATTGGAATGTTCAAACGCTGGATGGCCGCTGAGGTCCTCCACCGCGAAAAGAACTGGAGACGGTTGGACGGCTATGCGGAAATCCCCGAACTTGTCGAAAAACTTCGGGAAAAGAGCATGAAATTACTTGACAATGAAGCGCTAATAGCCTAGATTTACACCAGTTGGAGACCTGGATTTTCAACTAAAAAAGGGACAAATTCTTGAAGGAGACGCTGAACATAATAAAAAAAGACCCAGGCGTTGACTTGTCTGCCCTTCGCAACAGGGAAAAAACACAGCTTGTCAACGCCTTACGCAACCGCTACAAATTAAGGGATATCCTACTTGCATTGGGAATGTCCCGAAGCGTCTATTACTACAACGTAAAACACCTGAATGACCGGAACAATAAGGACCTTCAGTTGCTAAAAGAACTTGTCCCAATATTCGACGAGTCCAACAAAACTTACGGCTACAGAAGAATCCACAGCGAACTTTCAAAAACCGGAAAGAAAGTTTCCGAGAAGGTTGTCAGACGCGCAATGAAACTCGGCAACCTCATCGTCTACAAACCCAAAAAACTGAAATATAGTTCGTATAAAGGCGAGATCACACCCGCCGTTCCCAATATTCTCAATCGCAATTTTCACGCCGATGCACCCAATCAAAAATGGCTGACGGACATAACGGAATTTCCTCTACACGACGGCAAAGTGTACCTATCACCGATTATCGACTGCTTCGACGGGGCACCAGTGTGCTGGACAATCGGGGAGTCCCCTAATGCGACCCTTGTCGACGAGATGCTGGACAAGGCCGTCGCGACACTCCACGAGGGCGAAGCCCCGATTATCCATACAGACCGAGGGAGCCATTACAGATGGCCTGGATGGATCGAGAGGATGAAGAAGTACGGCTTGACTCGCTCCATGTCAAGGAAGGGCTACACTCCCGACAATGCCGCCTGCGAGGGCTTTTTCGGTATACTCAAGAACGAGTTCTTCTACAGCAGAAATTGGAGAAAAGTCGACAAGGAAGAGTTCAAGGCCGAGCTTGAAAAATATCTGGAATGGTTTTGCACGAAACGGATAAAGGTCGGGCTCAACGGAATGAGCCCAGCGGATTACCGGAAACTATATTTGGACAAACAATCTGTCTAAATTATTGTCCGCATCCCCTTGTGGTTATTTCAAATCTAAAAATTGGAACATCCTATTTTTTTATCCCCTTAGAGGAATTTGCGAAAGAAAATATACGTTACCCTCTGCAAATCGCACAACAGAGCCAAAGGGAATCGGTAGGGTTTGTTAGAAAACAAAAGTTCCGCAGTTTTGTCAAGAACTGCGGAACTTTTGAAATTTAGGGAAAACTATTTTTGAATTGTTGTAGCCTTTCTAGAACTACTTAATTTGACGAACAAGTCGTAGTCCTTGATATGTTCTGGAAAACCTCTTATAATCGTCACAATGGTTAGCAATCTTTAAATCTTTAAAGGAAGTTGTCAAGAATCCCCCTCTACAGGAATATACTTCATTTCCAAAAAGACTTTTTCCTGGCATCAGAACATTTTCGCATACAAGTCCCTGTATATCATAGAGACCATACGCGTTGGGTTTTAGCATTCCAACAGGTCGTGATTTTTGAGACCACTCTCCACAAGAATGCCTCAACCAGCCTCCTTCTATGCCATCCTTTTCATCCATTTTCAAATATTTATCTTCGGGATCCTTTTGACCAAACCAAGCATATTTAGTGGCCTCTAATGAATCCGTTGAACGTTCCCAAAAATTAATCAAACTTTCGTAGCCCTTGCCACCACGGGCTAAAGCAGTCCATTCGTCATAATAGGGTAGGCGATAACCATCAGCATCTTTATCTATCTTTACATGATAATATTTTTTTCCATCAGCTGAGTCTGGGAAAAATCTAAAGCCTACTATGTTAAAACTACCATCATTATACGCATTAAAGGAAAGATTTTTTTCTTTAGTTTCTTCAAGGATATAAACAGGTTTGAAACCATCTTGTAAACTACGATTATTTGCGTAAACTAAAGCTTGGTATAGATATATTCGAACGGCAGCAGAATCATGGGTGTCGCATAAACCATTTTTTACCATAGATTTCTTTTTTTTAATCCAGTAATTATTGTTGTCATACAAGTTTTCACTAGTTTGCACAGGAATTGAATCCCACAATGCATGAATAAATTCGCATTCAGTCACTTTATACTTGTCCACCACAAGAATTTCTTTTATTGAATCAAATCTTACAGGATCAGATAGTTTATAGACCATCGAGGAACGGTTAATAGGTGATATATCCGCAGAACCACTATACCCTCCTAGCAGATGTTTTTCTTTCGAAAGGTCAATATACTTCATTCCTACTAGTAAATTGAGCGTGTACATATGACCCAATGATGTTACGTACTGAAGTTGTCCAGATTTTATATACTTGCCAGAATTTATTTTGACACAGGTGCCTGTTTTTTCATAAGAAAAGTTCTTTCCCTTCCAAAAGCCATTCTCATCGTCATTTTGAATACAGATGGAGTAATTCATATTTTTCTCCATTTCAAGCCACTGTTCGGAAGAACCCTTAGATATAAAAAAGGTATCTTGTGGCGATCTAATAACAACCGAACTCGAATGTTCATTCTTTACGGTACCTTCTGTTTTTACCAATGCTTTAGGACCATTAGTTTTATTATGGAGACCAATCTTTGAACCATTCATATCATATAGGGATTCTGCCATTGACAATGTCGAAAAAAGAATCAAATAAGACAAAACCACTTTGTGCATTCTTTTCATATAAAAAACTCCTATTTAAGACTCTCTTTTAATGAACTACATTTTTTGTACGAGCGAACGCATTCCCATTGCTTTTCAATTGCGTATCCTCCATCAGGATCATCTATCAGATTGCCATATAGTGTTGATGCGATAAACAACGGCCTGTAACGAAGGCGCATCCCTGTTGGAAGCTGCCACCCCATTAAATTACTTTCATCAACCGCAAAGTATCGAGCGTAGTGTGGTGCGTATGTTGGATCATCAGCAGCAATATATATGTCAGTCAATCCAAAGCTATGCCCTATTTCGTGAGCTAACGTATTCAACGAAGCTTCGCCTTCTTGGTGGCTCCCCCAAACAATACCTCCAGGTGAAGGCAAATGTTTGGTTCTTTCTTTGCACTCATCTAGAGTTTCATCCGACTCGCAAAATAATTCCTCGTTGTAATTATGAGTTATCTGAGCTCCTTTTGGTTGTTCAGGAATAAAAGGAACAACATCTGCATAAAGAGTATATGTACATCCGTTTTTTATAGAGGGTAATCCAACTGGTGTGAACGATCCATCTTCTTTGGGATTTTTCCCGCTAAATGTTACGGTTACTTCACCGCCACCGCAAGAACTCTTCATTTTCATGGATAGGTTTTTGCCACCATTTTTCTCAATAGCCTGTTCCAAAGCAGAATAGTTGTTAAATTCGTCAGAGCTCTCTTTGTTGAATTGCCACTGAATTCGCATTTGATTAATGGCAAGCACAATTTTGTTGTGCTTAATTCTGTTATACTTTGTTTTTACTGTTTCTAGTGCATAAGATTGTGTTGCGTCATCACTATTGTAATAATCTTCCAATTCCTTTAGGTAACCATACGTTTCCGTATTATGAATCTTGTCCAAAACAGCTGATGAAGGGCTGGGTTCAGAAAGTTCAACGGTTAAATGCTTATCAAGACCAATTTCTTCAGGTTTTTTCTCATCAAGCGTAATTTTCATGACAGCTTGCGAAAAAATTTTTTCAACAACAGGTTGAACCTTGTCTTTTGTGTAGCAGCCGTTTTTACCATCCTTATTGCATCCAGATGCGTTAACATCTCCAAACGGAACAAATATAACTTTTTCTGATTGTAACGGATAGGATATTACATGTAAATATCGTTCCTTTTTCTCATTGCCATAATACACCACATAGTCACCTTCTGATAAATTAACTTCATCAACGCATTTATTTTTAGAGCATGCTTCCTTCGCATCAACAAGATCAGTTTTATCAACAGTTCCATTTTCTACTTTATACAAATGGAAATCATTTTTAATTTCAGGGTCTATTTTTACTAGCACAAAGGCATTCTCTTTTTCCTTCACAGAGACATATACGTCTCGGCCTCGTTGGGCAGCTTCGTCATCTTTTTCAGAAAAAATTGCATACGGATCCATATCATAACCATATTTGTGATTGTCTGAACGCAGGAACCATGCGACTGTTTCCATCCAATTAAACATTACGACATCGCCATACCCATATGATCCCGAAGGGAAAACTTCGTTAATTGGGGGTAACTCCCGATTTTTAACAACATAACAATTTGGATTGTTGGTTGGATTTTCAGTGCAATCAAGAGTCGTTGAACTTGGATGAGCGTTTTCACTCGATTTTTCATCATCACAGGCAAGTAAAACGTAAATACACAGTGACATTAAAACAATTTTAATAAAAATCTTAATCATATACGTACCCTACTTCGTTGCTTCATAAAAGAAGTAATCCGTAACATCCCCCATGTAAATCACGATGGCTTCATCATAATTACCAGCATCCTTAAGGCGATTCGAGAATAGAATTGGTTTCCCTTCATTTTTTGTCATTGTTTGGAAAACACATTGACCGTTTTCATCACCATTGCGGAAAACATCAAATTCTACAATGGGGTCTTTGGTTCGTTTGTTTCCATCCTTGTCTTTTACCCATAATTTAACATGTGCTTTTTTTAATTTCTTTGTTTTCTTATTCCTGTCAATTGTTGCTTTCCATACCCTAGCATAAGGTGAATGCCTAAGATAATTTCTATGATAGGCTCCCATTACGGCACTAATCAAAGGTATAGCAGGCTTTTTCGCCACCACGTTTCCTTCTTCGTCCAATACACCAAATGTCGCGTTCTTTGACGGCATTGCGTTTGCATAAGGGCCCAAAGCAATTGCGTCATCTTCACGTTCCATATCCACAATGTCGTATTGTGGAGCGAAATTGTTCTTTACGCCAGCTTTCAATAGGTTTGACTTTTGATCAAGATTGATTCCTGCATCGTAATTCATATATTCGTTTTCGCCGGCTGGATTATTTTCGTTTGCGAGTTTGGGGTCGCCGATGTAAATATTTGTTCCTATGTAGTTTTTCGAGAAAGATGAATTTGTTGCGCTATAGCCGACGACAACTTCTTCTGCACACTCTCCTGTGCATGTTGCCGTTGTATTCTTCCAGAAAATGCTGTTGCCTATAGAGCCTTTAGCCTTGCCTGATATTGCTCCATTTTTTGTCGTAGCGACATTTGCGAAGAATGTCGCATTCCAAATATTCAGGGTTGCGCCATCATTGTTGATTGCACCGCCATTGTCCGCAGCATGGTTGTCATAGAAAATTGCATTGCCGATGTAGGTGTTGCCACCTAAAAGATTTACGGCTCCACCGTTAAGAGCAGTCGTATTGCTCAAATAAATTACATTAAGCATACTGATTTCACCTTGAGCAGAAATCGCGCCGCCGTTTCCTTTCGATGTGTTCTGTTTAAAATGCACTGTTTCGAGATTCAAAGTGTCTTTTGTTGCAAGGGCTCCACCATCTTTGTTTGACATTGACTTTGCGATAACAATGTTTTTCAAAAGCAGTTTCTGGTTGTCGGAATGGATTGTTCCACCATTTTCGGCATTGAATCCATTTTCAAGGCGTAGGCCGATAATGCTGCGTGGAGAACGACCTTCGATTTCCACATGAGTATTTCCACCCAAGTTCAAAAGCGGGAGATCTTTTTCAGAATTCAAATCCCAAATGTCACCCTTGTATCCGACCAGTTCAAAACCGACTTTCCAGGGAACTACTCCGTCAGTAAAGTTGTCGGTCACATTCCAAACGCCACCCGCCATGTTGATTTCGCGACCTGTCGCCTTGGCTGTTTCGAGAACGGTCGCAAAGTCACCCACGGCCGTCGCCGCAGTAGTACCGTCGCAGCCCTGCTTGCACTGGGTTTGCGGATTCCAGTAGATGCGGTAGTTTGCACTCTTGGTAAAGCTGAATACATAACTGCTGCTGAACGCTTCGGCGGGGAACCCCGAAATCATGTTCCTGGTAAGCGATATGTTTGCGGTTATATTAGAAGACGGAAGTTCGACCGTTGTCGATGTTTCGCCGTTCACCTTGAATTGGGCGTTATCCGCATAGACAAACATTTCGATAGCAGACGCGGAAAGCGGCAACTGTGAAACATAGCGGAAGACTCCAGGTTCGAAGAAGGGACCGAAATGTTCTTCGCTGTGGGAGATTTCGGTTGCCCGAGGTTCCTGAGAAACCGTAGATTGCGGCTCTATCTGGAATCTGTTGGCATACACGGCACCGACAAGGTGCGAACGCGACGGAATGCGAACGAATGCGGACGGAGCGACAAACTTTCCAAAATACAAACCGTCCGTTCCCATATCGACATTCTCACCGGCGACATTCCACAAGATTTCACTGGGGTTTCCGCCCGTAATGGAGAACGTGTTGCGGTCGCCAAAGCGGACATTTCCCAAGACATTAATTGTAATCGGGCCGGAAGTCAAGTCAAATGCAAACTCGGCATCAGGTTCCGTAAAGATATTTTGAAATGTATAAGAACCCGATGACAAATGGACCTTGGATCTTGCATTGGCATAGAACGCTCCGTAATTACTCGGCGATACCGTAACATTCTGGTCAAGTCCAACAGAAATTGGAGTTATCCCTGCAACTATATTCGGAATTCCGACAACAGGCTTTGATAGAGTTGCCGCACTCTTTGTCTTGGCTACGACACCGTTTTGTTCCTCACACTGATTGATATAATGCAAATCACCACTGATGTTCGCACGTTCACGCAAGAAACAATGGTTCGAAGCATCGACATTACCGTAAATTTTGGAATCCACCCCAAGTTCAAGATTTTGACCGAATACATCGCCCAAGGACATGGAATTGTCACGGAAATCGACCATGTCGGCAACAACCACATAACCCCAATCGCTTGCCGATGTAGCATAAGAATTGTTTCCGCCTACATTTTGGCTAGAGCCGCAGTCAAGGCAATTCAGACTGACATCAGAAAGATAAACCGTCCCAGAATTTTTACCAAGGTTAAATTCAAACCGGGCGTTGCTTACATTGCCCGACTGCATCGTGAAAGTCTTTGTTACAGTTCGCCCGTTTACGGTCGCTGCAACTTCACCAAATTCGGCAAAGGCATCGTAAGGGAAGCCGTCGCGCCCGATTCGAACCTCTACATAGCGGCGAGCGCTAACACCCTGTAGGTAAAACTTGACTTCGTATGTCTTACCAGCCTGTAATTCAATATTGCTGCGGGTCAGTTGAACATGCCAGTAATCAGAGCCACCATCGGCAACAGAAACAAAGCCCTCGTTAAAGGTCGCATACGCCCCTTCGTAATTTGCAAGACTCCATTCAGAATACGGGAAATTAAGAGCAAAAGCGCTATCTAGCCCTAATAGACAAAGAATGGCAAAAATATAAAAATGTAGCTGTTTCAAGTTTTCCTCTTGTTGTTTTCAAGGATGCGTCAAGGTAGCAATATTTTAACATATTGTCAATGCATTTGGTAAGTTTTTCATATCATTTCTTTAAATATGCTGTTGACTGTTGCATTCGCGTTAGGGATAGTGACCCCTTGGGGACAAGACCCGCGCAGCGGGGCTTGGTTCTGGGAGGTGAGCGGCAAGCGTAAGCGAAGCCGATTGCCCCCAGAATATAGCCCGACCCACACGATAGTGTGGGGAACGCCCAAATAAAGAAGACGTATTACCTGGACATCACCAACTACGGCTGGTTGCCTGAACCGCTGAAGAACGCGATGCTCTGGATCCGCACGAGCGCCCCGACTGACCCGGCGAAGTTCGAAGCCTACAAGGCCTTCGCCCAGTCGATCACTATCTTGCCCGATAGCTTCGTGCCGAAGACGGCGGGTGCCTCCCAGATGCAGCATATCCAGCTGTTCTGCTTCTGCATCGCCGTGGTCCACCTGAGTATCGCTCACGTGTGGAACGTCTGCGTGCGCATCAAGCGCAAGGACTCCACGTTCATGGCGCAGGTGGGCTGGCTCATCGGCTGCTGGGTGATGTTCTTCCTGGCCTGCCAGATGGTGCTCGGTATCGACATGCCGAAGTTCGTCATCCCGATGTTCATCGTGGAAGCCGTTCTCCTGGTGCTCTTTACCGTTCCGCCGAAGCGCCTCAAACAGGACTTCATCAGCATCCCGATGCTTGTGCTTGACGTGGTGAACAGCTTTACCGACGTGATCAGTTACATCCGTCTGTTTGCCGTGGGCATGTCCGGTGCGGCTATCGCCGAGGCGTTCAACGACATGCTCTCGCCGCTGTTCGGCTCCGCTGTCGGTATCGCCGGGGCTGCCTTCCTGCTGCTCTTTGTGCACGGCCTGAACATCGCGCTTGCGGTCATGGGCGTCGCCGTCCACGCCGTACGTCTTAACACACTCGAATTTTCAAATGGACTTGGCCAGGAATGGAGCGGATTTGCCTTCGCCCCCTTCGCCAAGCAAAAAAATTAAACCAAGGGATGATTCCCGCTACTTAATGAGGAAAAAACAATGGAACCGAATACAATGGTTACTCTCGCTACCGTGAGCCAGAAAGCGACTCAGCGTAAGCGAGTCGTGCTGGCGAGAGAACAACCAAAGGTTGTTCGGTCATTATAGGGGTGCTGCAGCCGCTCTCGGCATTGCGGCAATGGGCTCCGCCCTTGGTTGCGGAACGGCCGGTATGTCCGCCATCACCATGTGGAAGAAGGCTTATGCCCAGGGCAAGTCGGCCCTCTTCACCTTGCTGGTGTTTGTGGGTGCCCCGATTTCCCAGACGATTTACGGCATGTTGCTCATGAACTTCATCTTGAGCAAGGCTGCCGAAAGCGGCTTTACCAACTGGGGCGGCTGCCTCGGCGCCGGTATCTTCGGCGGTCTCGGCATGATGGCTTCTGCCTGGTACCAGGGCAAGTCCGCGGCCGTGGCCTGCGACGCCCTCGGTGAAACCGGCAAGGGCATGGTGAACTACCTGATGGTGCTCGGTATCGTGGAAACCGTGGCACTGTTCGTTCTCGTGTTCTCCATGATGGTGCTTTAATCCAGCGAGGTAACACGTATGGATCAAGCTCAACTTTTAACGCTCGCGAAACTTGGCGCGGTGGCGGCCCTGGGCCTTGCCGCGGTGGGTTCTGCGCTGGGCTGCGGGACTGCCGGCATGGCGGCCATCGGGGCCTGGAAGAAGGCGTATCTCAAGGGTAAGAACGCGCTGTTTACGCTGCTCATTTTCGTGGGCGCGCCGATTGCGCAGACAATCTACGGCATGTTGCTGATGATGTACATCCTGAACAAGTCCCAGGCGGCTCCGGCCAACTGGGCTGCATACCTGGGTGTGGGCATCTTCGGTGGCATTGGCATGATGGCATCTGCATGGTACGTGGGCAAGTCCGCTGCGGACGCCTGCAACGCCCTCGGTGAAACCGGCAAGGGCCTCGTGAACTACCTGATGGTGCTCGGCGTCGGCGAAACCGTCGCACTGTTCGTCATGGTGTTCTCGATGATGCTCGTGTCGTAGCGTAAAGTGTCATGCCCGCTCAGGCGGGCATCTCCTTTTCAAGAATAGCGGGGCTATGCCCCGCACCCTTTTTTTATAATTGGACTGCGAAAAACAATTAGGATTAGACCATGGTTCAGGAATCTTTTGAATTTGTCGTGTATATGATTCACGCTTGCGCAACCAAGTGGAATCGTTTGCCGTCTTTTGTGTATCGAAAGCTGGCTGAATCAGGCTGTATTCAGAAATTCCTTGTTCCCAATTACGAAATTTTGCATACGCAGAGCACTGATTTCGTCGTCAGCGATATTGAAGAATATCTGAACGTCCGTAAGGTGGCCATATGATCGTCTATCATGGTTCGAACGTTGTTGTTGACAAGCCGGATGTTGAGCATTCTTTTCGACCGCTTGATTTCGGAAAGGGATTCTATGTCACGACGGTGCGTGAACAGGCTGTCCGTTGGGCGCACAGGAAAATCGATATTCTAAAGGATGGGAACCTGAAGCCGATATTGAATGTCTATGACATGGACGATGTCCCTGCCGCACTCTCCGTTAAGACGTTCCCCGATGATTTAGAGGAATGGATTGATTTCGTGTGCAAATGCCGCGATGGTTCCTTGGAATATGCCCAATACGATGTAATTATGGGCAAGGTCGCAAATGACAAGGTTTTCCGTGTTGTGGATATGTATCACTCCGGTATCTGGGATATGTCGCGGGCATTGAAGGAAATAAAGGCTTATCCGACTTACGACCAGATCGCCTTTATCACGCAAAAGGCTATTGATGCGGTCCTGAAATACAAGGGTTGCGAAGAGGTGTAAAATGGTAGACGAAGATGTTCTGGAAAAAGTCTATCAGGAACGCCTGGAAGAGCGCATTATTGCGCATCTTGCGCAGGTGAAGAACTGTTCGCTAGAACAGGCGATGGATATGTATTATAACAGCGAACTGGCTGACAAAATCCATCAAGGGAAAGATGGAATCCAGTATCTGGACTATAAGGTCTTGGTGCAGATACTTGTTGATATGGGAGGTTAAGCCATCTTGGAGATAATCTCTGCGAATTCGTCATTGTTCGCCAGGGCAATTTCGGAAAGAATGTCGGAAAAGATGTCGGATAGCACGCTCGGGTACCTGAGCCCGGTAGAGTATAGGTTGAAAAGGCTGGCCGCGTAAGGAGCCGGCTTAGGCTAGACTTCGAGTTGAGTCAGTTTCCCGTTTTCCTGTTCCGCCTTGAATATGTCGTAGACATAGGGAGAACTTTCAAGGTAAAGTCCGGTTTCCAGGTCAACCAACTTGGCGAATGTTTCAGAAGCGTAGAACCTACGCATAGCCTCGATGAGAGAGAGTTTCTGGTCTTCCATCACATACGAGATGATGTCTCCCGTTATGAGTTCAGCAAGCATTTTTGGCTTAGACATGGGCCGACTCCTTCTTTTTCAACAGCGCAATCGCTTTTTCTGAGTGGAAGAGAATCACTGTATCTTCCCTCCGTTCTGCTGGCTGACTAGCGTCAGGTCGTTGATGGCGTCTTCAAATGAAAGCGTATGCTCCACATCGTAGAATTCGACAAGGAAATCCATCGCTCCGTGATTGCATAGATAATCAAAAGCCTGCTTTTCGGTGAGGCTCTTGTTTGCGGCGAACTCGTTGACGCATGCAACGGTATATCTGATCAGTTTCTTGTCCATTTCTTAGATAATATACATCTTGGACCATGCAGGAGTTTAATAAGAGGGTAGCATAAGCTACTATATTCATTGCGCAACCCCCAAAAGGTAAAACAATGGCAAAAATCAACTATAGCTCCGAGACAAGGGAACAGGTCATCAAGCTGGTCCTGAAAGGCGAAAAGTCAGCAAACCAAATAGCCAAGGAACTCGGAATCGGGCCCAATACAGTCGGTCGGTGGGTAAACGAGTACCGCAAGGAACACAACCTGCCGAGCTACCGCGAGGAACGGCGAATCCGCAAGGTGTCCGTCGAGGAACTCGCCGCCAAGAACAGGGAACTGGAAAAACTCCTGAAGAAGCGTGAAAAGGAGCTTGCGGACGAGAAGGAGACGGTAGAGATCCTAAAAAAATCCCTGCACATCTTTATGCGACCACACGACTGAAATGCGAGGCGATACACGTGAACCGCAAGAAATACTCAGTCAGGAAGATGTGCAGAGCCCTAGGAATACCGCAGTGTTCCTACTACCAGTGGTCGCGCCAGCAGGAAAAACGTGCCGAGAAGAAGGCCCGCGAAGAACGGCTTGTCCAGAAGGTCCGCGACACCTTCGAAGAAAACCACCGCGTGTACGGTTGCCCGAAGATGCAGGCGGCACTCCATGACAAGGGTGACGAGGTAAAGGTGTGGAAACTGCGCCGCATCATGCGCGAGAACGGTCTCTATCCGGTCACGCTCAAGAAATGGAAACCCTACCGCAAGGGCAAATGTGACTCCATGTACAGCGAGAACCTGGTGCAGCGGAAGTTCGATCCCGACAGTCTGAACGCCGTCTGGGCCGGCGACATCACCTACGTCAAGACTACGCTTGGCTGGGTGTACCTTGCCGTGGTACTTGACCTATGCAACAAGGAGGCGGTGGGTTATGCCGTGAGCAAGAACATCGACACGGAACTTGTCAAGCGCGCGTTGTCCAATGCCATCATGCAACGCGGCCATCACGACGGACTAATCTTCCATTCCGACCGTGGCGTGCAGTACAGCAGCATGGGCTACCGCACGATGCTCTCGGAGAATGGGATAACGCCCTCGATGAGCGCCCCGGGCTGCCCCTACGACAACGCCTGCATGGAAAGCTTCTTCGCAAGCTTCAAGAAGGAGATGGCCTACAGGCGAGACTTCAAGGACATCGAAGACGTGCGGGAGGCCGTTTTCAGGTACATCGAGCTGTTCTACAACCGGAAACGGCTCCATAGTTCGCTCGGTTACATGACACCGGTGGAATATAGGCTGTCAAAACAGGCTGCCTAGACCACAAGGGTATACCACTTAACAAGAAAAAAGGATATATTTTAACTTAACCGGTAATGAATATGGTTGTTCATGAACCCACTATTAAAAAAACTACAAATCCACATTTTGGGGTTTTCTGCGGTTATTCCAGGTTTAATACTCAAAAGACCATTCTAACAGCATGGTTGAAATGCTGAAATTATTTAGCAGAAATAATATTTCTTATTAAGTATTTATTCAAAATAAAACTTTTTGCAATAGCCAAGGTGCCATGAGTTAGGCTTGCCTTTCCCGTAAAAAAATTATATATTGATGGTAGAGGCCCCTATGGAAATGACAACAGTGCAGCTTAAGGTTCCCGTGGCTATGGAACCGTATATTGCTACGAAGCCAGATGGCGAACTTGTCCAGTTGGCCTTGTTGTTGCATCCGTTCGTGAAGAACGAGACCATTTCGCATGGTCGTGCCGCAGAAATCCTCGGTATCACGAAGTGGCAACTTATCGAACTTTACGCCAAAGAGGGTTTTGCCTATTTCGACATGGATTGGAGCGAGGTGGAAGAGGATGTGGCGACTTATGAACGCCTGAAAGCCAAAGAGGCCGCACAGGTATGATTGTCGTCTCCGATACCACGCCGCTAATTTCCCTCCTAAAAATTCGACGCCTTGATTTGCTGGAAAGCCTTTTTGGGGCTGTCCATATTCCGCAGGGCGTTTTCGACGAACTGACTGCCAACCCTGATTTTGCGGAAGAGGCGTCCGAAATCCAGGAATGCGAATTCATCAGGATTCAGGATGTCAACCCACAAGAAGTGTCCCTTTTTAGGAGAACAACTGGGCTTGACCTTGGCGAGAGCGAGGCGCTAGTCCTTACCGACAGGTTGAAAGCCGACCTGTTGCTCGTGGACGAAATACGCGCGAGACATGTCGCAAAGTCCATCGGTTTCAACATAATGGGAACGATTGGCATTTTTAGTGCTGCCTACAAAGAAGGGTTCCTTTCTGCCGATGAAATCCGTGAGGCAGTGGAAATCCTGCGTTCCAGCGGCCGGCATATTGGCGAGCGACTTTTCAAGAAGTTGCTCGAATCTCTGTAAATATGAATGAAAGGCGGTTCCTGCCGCATTTGCGTTAGGGATAGTGACCCCTTGGGGCGGCGCTGTGGCGCCGTTGCAAGAGCCGCGCGGGCGTGCCGCAGGTGCGCACGGGGGCCTTGCAATATAGCCCGACCCACACGATAGTGTGGGGAACGCCCAAAAGAAGACGATGGAACCGAATACAATGGTTACTCTCGCTACCGTGAGCCAGAAAGCGACTCAGCGGGAGCGAGTCGTGCTGGCGAGAGAACAACCGAAGGTTGTTCGGTCATTATAGGGGTGCTGCTGCCGCTCTCGGCATTGCGGCTATGGGCTCTGCCCTTGGTTGCGGAACGGCCGGTATGTCCGCCATCACGATGTGGAAGAAGGCTTATGCCCAGGGCAAGTCCGCCCTCTTCACGCTCTTGGTGTTCGTGGGTGCCCCGATTTCCCAGACGATTTATGGCATGTTGCTCATGAACTTCATCTTGAGCAAGGCTGCTGAAAACGGCTTTACCAACTGGGGCGGCTGCCTCGGTGCCGGTATCTTCGGCGGTCTTGGCATGATGGCTTCTGCCTGGTACCAGGGCAAGTCCGCTGCTGTGGCTTGCGACGCTCTCGGTGAAACCGGCAAGGGCATGGTGAACTACCTGATGGTGCTCGGTATCGTGGAAACCGTGGCCCTGTTCGTTCTCGTGTTCTCCATGATGGTGCTCTAATCCAGCGAGGTAACACGTATGGATCAAGCTCAACTTTTAACGCTCGCGAAACTCGGCGCGGTGGCGGCCCTGGGCCTTGCCGCGGTGGGTTCTGCGCTGGGCTGCGGGACTGCCGGCATGGCGGCCATCGGGGCCTGGAAGAAGGCGTATCTCAAGGGTAAGAACGCGCTGTTTACGCTGCTCATCTTCGTGGGCGCGCCGATCGCGCAGACAATCTACGGCATGTTGCTGATGATGTACATCCTGAACAAGTCCCAGGCGGCTCCGGCCAACTGGGCTGCATACCTGGGTGTGGGCATCTTCGGTGGCATCGGCATGATGGCCAGCGCCTGGTACGTGGGCAAGTCCGCTGCGGACGCCTGCAACGCCCTCGGCGAAACCGGCAAGGGCCTGGTGAACTACCTGATGGTGCTCGGCGTCGGCGAAACCGTTGCACTGTTCGTCATGGTGTTCTCCATGATGTTGGTATCGTAGGACGCTTTGTCATCCCCGCGAAGGCGGGGATCTCTTTTGCAAAAAGCACCCTGTCAAACGACAGGGTGCTTTTAAATGCTTTGAGACCTGTTACTAGTCTTTCTTTTCGCGCTTGCTGGCGCATTCCTCGCAGGGGCAGTGATAGCAGTCGCCAGTTTCTGCGTAGTCCTTGCCGCTCCAGCAGTAGGTGCAGAGCTGGTCTTCGGGGAGCCCGATGGCGTGAATCACGTCGTCGATGCGCTGGAAGGCAAGCGTCGTGAGGTTCAGCTTCTTGCGGATGTATTCGACCATGTCCTTGTAGGGCTGGCCATCCGGATCGGTGTACTTCTCGATTTCTGCATTCTCGCCTTCCTGGTCACGGATGTAGCGGCGCGTAATCAGGTCGTACTCGTTCTTGGAGCGCGAGAAGTTGATGAACTTGCAGGGGTAAACGAGCGGCGGGCACGCGATACGCATGTGCGTTTCTTTACAACCAAGTGAATAAAGCTTCAAGGCCTGCTTGCCGAGCTGCGTGCCGCGCACGATGGAGTCGTCGCAGAACACGAGACGGCGGTCCTTGATGAGGCCCGGGATGGGAATGAGCTTCATGGAGGCGACGCGTTCGCGCTGCTTCTGGTCTTGCGGCATGAAGGAGCGGGCCCAGGTGGGCGTGTACTTCACGAAGGGGCGCGCGAACTTGATGCCAGCCTCGTGCGCGTAACCGAGGGCGTGCGACGTGCCGGAATCCGGGATACCGCAGGCGGCATCGGCTTCGGTGGGGGTACGCTTTGCGAGCGCGGAGCCACAGCGGTAGCGCGTCATTTCCACGTTGCGGCCTTCGTAGCTCGAGGCGGGGTAGCCGTAGTAGACCCAGAGGAACGAGCAGATTGCCATCTTCTTCCCGGGCTTAACGAGCGTGATGTCGCCATCGGGCGTGAGCTCCACGATTTCGCCCGGGCCGATGTCACGGACGTGTTCGTACCCGAGGTTGTGGAGCGCGCAGCTTTCTTGCACGGCAATCATCGAGCCTTCTTTTTTACCGAGAACGATGGGCGTGCGTCCCCAGCGGTCGCGGCTCGCGAAGAACCTGCCGTCGCTGTCCATGAGCAAGATGGAGCAGCTGCCCTTCACCTTCTCGTGAACGTACTTGAGGCCGTCGACAATCGAGTCGCGGGTCGCGATGAGCGCGGATACGACTTCGGTCGGGCCAACCATGCCGCTCGTCGTGGAGTACTGGAGCTGCATGCAGTTGTTCTTGAAGAGTTCGTCCTTCAGTTCCTCGATGTTGGTGAGGAGGCCCACGGTGACAATCGCGAATGTCCCGAGCTTGGAGGTCATGACGAGCGGCTGCGGGTCGGTGTCAGAAATGACGCCGATGCCCACCTTGCCGGAGAACGCGGCGAGGTCGTGCTCGAACTTGCTGCGGAACGGCGTGTTCTGGATGTTGTGGATGGAACGGTGGAACTTGCCACTGCCGTTCAAGACAGCCATACCGCCGCGGTGTGTACCTAGATGTGAATGGTAGTCTGTCCCGAAAAAGAGGTCGCTTACGCAATCTTCCTTAGAAACAACACCACAAAAGCCGCCCATATAGATCTCCTTGAGAAAAGGCCTGAATTTTACGAAGACAAAAATAAAAAAATGATGGCCGAACTGTCCTTTTACTCTCCGAGGCAGTTGTCCATCGCGGCGATAATCTTCTTCTTGTCCATGTGCTGGCCGATGAAGACGAGGCGGATGATGCGGTCACCGTACTTTTCGTCCCACACCTTTACGAGGTCCGGGTTCTCGCGCAGCAGGCGCTTCTGTTCTTCTTCGCTCTCGCTGGCGAACCAGGGACCGAAATTCTGTGCGGAAGCCTGCTTGCCGGCCTGCTCGAACAGGTAGCTGTTGTTGCGTTCGTCCTCGAACCACACGAGGCCCTTGGTGCGGATGATACTCGTGGGGTAGTTGTCGAGGAACGTCTCGAACTTGTCGCGGACAAGCGGACGGCGGTGTTCGTACACGAACGTGCTGATGCCGTACTCGTCGCCGTGCGGATGGTCCTTGTCGTGGTGGTGGCCGCAATGGCACACGCCGTGCTCGTGGTCGCATTCGCTATGGTCTTCGTGTTCGTGCTCATCGTCATGGTCGTGATGGTGGTGATGCTCGTGCTCGTCGTGGTCATCATCATCGTGATGGTGGTGATGCTCGTGTTCGTCGTGGTCATCATCGTCGTCTTCGGGCTTCGTCTCCTTCATGAGCTCCTTCGCCCAGGCAGCGGAATTCCCGACCTTCTCGAAGTCGAACTGCTTGGTGTCGAGGATGTCCTTCATCTCGACCTTGCCGTAGTTCGTCTCGATCATCTTGGCTTCGGGCTGGAGCGCGCGGACAACCGCCTTCACGTGCTCGAGGTCGTTCTTGCTGATGGAATCGACCTTGTTCATCACGATGGTGTTGCAGAACTCAATCTGTTGGATAAGGAGGTTCGCGATGTCTTCTTCTTCGAGGTCGTTCGAAAGCAACTTCTGGCCGCCCGCGAATTCGTCGGCGAGGCGTGCGACGTCTACCACCGATACGATGTTGTCGAGGTGGCAGGCGAGGGGGCGCCCGTCGCGGCTCTGCAGCTGGCTGCCCGCCATGCAGATGGTCTGCGCGATAGGCACGGGTTCGCAGATACCGCTTGCTTCGATGAGGATGTAGTCGAACTTGTTCATCTCGAGGAGTTCGGCAATCTGTTCCAGGAGGTCGGTCTTGAGGCTGCAGCAGATGCATCCGTTGGAAAGCGGCACCACCTTTCCGGAATCTTCCTTCGTGATGTTCCCGCCCTTCTCGATGAGCGTCTGGTCGATGTTCACTTCGCCGATGTCGTTCACGATGACGGCGACGTGGTAACCCTGCTGGTTGTTGAGGACAAAGTTCAGGAGGGTCGTCTTTCCGGCTCCGAGGTAACCGGTGAGCAGCGTAATAGGTACAGATTTCATTTTCATATCCTTCGGATGAAAGTTCTTTTAAAAAGGTCGCAGGCCCTGGAGCCGACGACCAAATAGCGACCGCTCGGGCTAGAAGCTAAACAACAAGTTTAGGGCTGGCCCTCGCTCTCGCGACCGCGCCTAGTTAATACCAGGCGCTTGTCGCTCACGGAAATCGTTCATGCGAACGGTCTCATTACAGTTCGGGCTGCTTGCCGGTGAGGCGCACGAAGATTTCTTCGTACTTGGCTAGCGTGTTCTTCACGACTTCAGGCGGAATTTCCGGACCCGGATAGGTCTTGCCCCAGTCGAGAGTTTCAAGCCAGTCGCGAACGTACTGCTTGTCGAAGCTTTCCTGGTTCTTGCCCACCTGGTACTTGTCTGCCGGCCAGTAACGGCTGGAGTCCGGAGTCAGCACTTCGTCAATCAGGATGGTTTCGCCATCGATTTCACCGAATTCGAACTTGGTGTCGGCGAGGATGATGCCCTTGCTTGCGGCGTAGTCGCGAGCCTTCGTGTAGATGTCCAGTGACATGTCACGGAGTGTGGTGGCAACCTTTTCGCCAACGATATCGAAAGTCTGTTCGAAGCTGATGTTTTCGTCGTGGCCAACGTCGGGCTTGGTGCTCGGCGTGTAGAGCGGCTTTTCGAGCTTCTGGCAGAGCTGCAGTCCTTCCGGGAGAACATGACCGCAAATCTTACCGGTCTTCTGGTAGTCCTTCCAGCCGGAACCCACGATGTAACCACGCACGATGCATTCCACGGAATGGCGGTGGGCCTTCTTCACGATCATGGAACGGCCGCGGAGGTAGTCGGCGTGCTTCTTGAGCACTTCCGGGTATTCGTTCACGTCGGCGGTGATGAGGTGGTTCTTCATGCCGAGGTGCTTGAACCAGAACAGCGAAAGCTGGTTGAGGATTTTGCCCTTACCAGGGATCGGGGTGGGGAGCACCACGTCAAAAGCGGAAAGACGGTCGCTAGCGACCATCAGGAAGCTGTCGCCCAGGTCGTACATGTCGCGTACCTTGCCCTGGTGGAACAGCGGAACTTCGGTAATGGGAGTATCAAATTTTAAGCTCATAGTGAGTCCAAATATAGGAAAAGGCTAGGGGGTTGGCTGCCTAAAACGAACAAAGCGTGCCCGTAGTCACGGACACGCTGAATGTAATTTCGTAAGGAATCGTTAGAAGTAATCCTAGTAAACGATTATTCTACTGGGTAATACACTTCGTTTACTTCGTAAAGGTAAGTCCCGTCGTAATAAAGATTTTCCTGCACGTTGCCTAATTTACAGTACAGAACACCGTTTGACATTTTTTCTATGGAAGTGGAAGTCACACCATTGTTAATGGACCGTTTTCCGTCGGCACTTATATTTATAAAGTCGCCATCTTCGGTTACCCATTTTCCTACAAGACCCTCTGAAAAACCATCTCTTTCAAATCTTTCAAAAAGATAGACTTTAAGAAGTAGGCCATCTGCATAGATTATATATTCTTCGTCGTCGCCAAAAGCGTCGATCAAAACGCCTCGCTCTACATCAAGACTATAGTCAAGCGAAGTGTCATCGTAAGGGGTTCCGTCATCGTTAATTATTGTTGCCGTGATGGTAATTTTTCCATCGCTTAATGACGAGAACGTCCATTTGTCGTGAATAGAACCTTCATTATCTGCCCATGCCGTGCCTGATAGGCTTTCAAACATTTCAGAGCTGGGACTGGCACCGGCAGGTCCAAACGAGAATGGTGTCCCGTCGCCGTTGTCACTGGAGGAATTGGAAGAACCTTCATCGTTATCCGATGGTGTCTTACCACCTTCGTCGCTGGAGGAATTCGAAGAACCTATGTCGTCACCGGACGGGGTCTTACCGTCTTTGTCGCCGGAGGGATCTTCGGAATTGCCGGACTTGCCGGAATCTTTTCCGCCTTCTTTGACCCATTCGCCCGATTCGCAGGTGTAGTTGGCCTTGTCATCCTTCACGTAGCCGATGTTCCCTTCTGCAGTTTTCGTGCAAGTGCCTAAATCTTCGAAGGTCTGGACTTCGAAGTCGGGTGTGGCGGTCTTGCTGTCAGAGCCGCTGGAGCTGTCGTCGCCGCAGGCAACAAGGCTCATCAGGAGGGCAGTGGAAACGACGGAAATGCCGGCGTAGAGACTCTTTTTCATGGTGATTCTCCTTGAATAAATTGATGTTTTGGAATATAAGAAAAAAAACAGATTTGTCAAGCATTTTTGAAACAAACGAGTTTTTTACGTATTTGTAATGAAAGATGTGCCCGAAATATCTAAATTTGCCACTTGTTGACGTGATTTTAGGGTAATTCATGAAATTTGCCGTTCCCTTTTTGTTTTTGTTGAGCCTTGCGGTAAGCGTTTTTGCCGCACCGCCCCAGGGTAGTTCCGGGAACGTTTCCATATCCTCTACCGAGCGGATGCTTATCCAGATGCTCCTGAGCGACGAAAGTTTTGGTCCTACTTTTATGGAAAGGTGCACCGCCGAAGCGGATAGCCTGCTGGGAACGAAACAGTCGAAAGAAACCTGTGTCTGTGCGTTCAATCACTTGGTCAGGAACGATACCCTGCTCTACCTCTTGATGAAATCCATGGATGCTAACGGCGAAATCAAGGATTTCGGCCCTCTGGGCATGCGGCTCCTTTCGCCCTGCCTCCCACCGGAATTTACTCCCGAGATGGAAAAGTCCATCGAAGACGAATGTCTCCGGGTGGTCCGCGGCGGATTCAGGGCGAAGAACTTTGTCGACGACCCGTTCCCGGGCTCGCAGAACGTGACCAAGCTGGAACGGTTCCCCACGTGGAAGAACTCCGTGTCTTTCGGGCTGTTCTCTATTACCGAGAAGGATTCTGTGGTCTGCTTCGCGACGCGGAGCGGCGTGCGGGTAGACAACTGCACTTACGGCGCGGAATCCAGCAGCAGTGCAGAATCGAGCAGCAGCTCCGCGAATTCCTCTTCCAGTGTCACACCGCAGTCGAGCAGCAGCGAGACAAGTGTGTCCAGCAGCAGCGAGCTTGTCGAATCGAGTTCTGCGACGATGGTTGCATCGCCTGTGCACGGTGCTGGAACGTTCCGCCTGCGGGTTGCGGGTTCGCGCCTGCATGTCGATGCGCTTGTAGCGGGCGAGAAGTTGCTCCAGGTGTTCGACCTGCAGGGGAACCTGCTTCTCCAGGACCGCCTTGCGGGTGAATCTGCGGAACTTGACCTGACCCGCCTCGGGCATGGCGCGCGTGTTGTACGCGTGTCGGGCGCGGGCGTTTCGGCGGTCCGTGCTATTCGGTTGAAATAAACGGTATATATAAAGGGGAGGTTGGTGCCCTGCCTGTTCAGGCTGGCTGGCCTTTTGTGCTCCCGGCCTTTCGTATATAGAACAATGTGTTGCATATAGATGTGATTTATGATAAAATTTATTGGAAATGCTAAAAAATCTCTAAAAGTATAATTTTTGTTGCATAAAACTATTGATTTTTGAAAATTTTAGATTTATATTTAGGAGCGTAAGAATAAATGAAAAGGAGGAATCCATGAAAAAGAATTCGATTTTTGCGACGGCCGCCTCTGCTGCGGCAGCGATGGCGCTCTCGTTTACCCTGGTGGCTTGCGGCGATGATTCGTCGTCTACGGCTCCCGTTACTGGCGGGGACGAAAGCTCCTCCGCGACGGAGATTTCTTCGGGTGCCGAAGACCCGACGTCGAGCGCGGGCGTGGAATCGTCCGGCTCGCAGCCTTCGTCTTCCGGTTCGCAGCCTGCATCCTCGGGCTCCGATAATTCGTCTTCGTCCATTGCGGGTAACCCGGTGCAGAAGGTGAAGGTTTTTGGCACGTGCATGCAATCCACGGGGCGTTCCGATATTCCGGGAGGAGACGGCCTCGCGCTCCCGCCGCACGCCCTCATGGGGCAGGAAGATGGTTCCGACAAGGTGATTGTTGCCGTGGACCATGTGATGATGCCGGCTTACAAGATTAGCGGGTTTGCCGGGATGATTGTGAATCCGGCGCTTCTCGACAGTGTTGATGTCATGGCGGTGGGTGATACGCTCTACGTGAAGCAGGTTGTGGACGAGGCCAAGGCGGAGGATGACTCCAAGTGCGTGGCTGAATTCCATTTCGTGATGAAGGATGAGCCCGCCTTTACGAACGCCACCTTTATAGTCGTGGAAGGGGTCATTCGCTCGACCATCGACAAGGAATCCTATGTAGCCTCTTCGTCGTCCAGCGTGACGTCGCCGAGTTCCTCGTCGGTTGCTGGTAGGAATGTCGCGGTGCCGGTGACCAATATCTCGCTTGAATGCTTGCCGAACCATGATTTTGATGGGAACTCGGCCCAGTGCGAGGCGGAACCTTACCCCTACATGAGTTCCATCGCTAGGCTTGACGGGCTCGCGAAACTCACCATCATCAATGCGCGCTTGGATTTGCCTTGCAGCGGCGACAGCGCTGTTGTGAACGCTGCGGTGAAAGAAGCCAAGTTCGCCATTTCTCGTTACGGCGCGAACCTTGTTGATGACACTCTCTACGTGAACGTCGACCGCACTAAGGGCGAGGATTACACGTGCGGGTGCAATGCCCGAGTGGAGTTCTTGTTTGACGCGCAATATGTCGGTTTCGGTTATACCGCCTTTGACAACAACGGTCCGGTGCAAGTTATTGATGCGGCAAAGGATCGCCCGCGCCAGATTGTCGAGGATGCGACGGCCCAGTGCCGCGACTCGAACAACGGGGATGACCCGCTGGTGGACGGCGGTTCAAATGATGGGGGCCGCGCCGGCGACATGGCTCTGCCTCCGGTAGCCTACATGTATGAATTGGGAAACAAGGCGGAGATTGTCATCGAGACGGTCGAGATGAATTGTGCCGTGCAAATTGAAAACATCGATGTTTCCGTTGGGGGCGATACCCTCTATGTGAAGCCGAACATTGACGAATCTGCCCCGCAAGCCAATTGCATTTGCTCGACGCAACTCGACTTCTATATCGAAGCGGAGGAGGCCTTTAGGAATGCGACGATCCTCGTGTTCGACTACGGCTGGAACACCAATCCGAGCAACGTGATGCAAATTGTGAAGCAAAGGCTCGTCACGCCGGCGAACTAGCCCGAAAGAATCTCCTTGGAATGACAAAAAAGAGGTGCCCCGCTTGGGACACCTCTTTTTCTTATATCCGAAAAAACGGAGCTTATTAGTACAACAGCGCAAAGATCATGCCGGGGCGGAAGTACTTACCGGCGGTGTACTTGAGTGCCGTGCTGTGGAGCAGCATGAACAGCGCGCTTGCTTCAACCTTGTTCGCCTTCGCGATGCTGCCGAATGCCTTGGTGAAGGCGGGCAGGTTGCGGGGGAGCTTCGGGCTGATGCGGGAGTCTGCAAGCAGGGCGCCCTTCTTCAGGAGTTCCTTATGCATCTTGTCGGCAGCGGTGGCGCTCAGGCCGAATGCCTTCACGAGCGCTTCCGGGTGCAGGCGGCAAGAACCGTTGAATCCTTCCGGTGCGGCGAACGGGATGCGGGCTTCCTCGTAGAGGTTGCGGATCATGGAATCGCCCATGTCGGCTGCCTGCTTTTCGAGGCCGTGGTGCATCATGGCGCACATGATGCTGTACTGGATGCCGATCCACACGTCGTGAGCCTGGAAGTTGAATTCGTCGAGCGGGGAGCCGTCCTTACGCACAAGGTTGGCGGCGCCGATGAGCGGGCTGTTGGCCTTGTAGTTCGTGTTGAAAACGCGCAACAGGTTCGCCTTTGCCTTCTTCTCGTCGCTGATGGGCTTGAGGCCGAGCAGGCGGAGGTAAGTGTCGGCGAGCATCGTGTCGGCGAATACGTCATCGCAGTCGTTAGCAATCTTTGCGTTCCAGCTGGCGGTAAAGGCATCCTTGCACTGGGCGGTGAGCCAAGCCTTCTTGAGTCCGCGGAGTTCGTTCTTCGAAAGTTCCACGTCGCTCGGGATTGCGCCGGAGTTCAGCCATTCATTGATGGTCTTGAGGGCGGCCTTCACGTTGGAACCGTCGATGACGAGCGTGTCCTTGATGGCGTCGGCGAGTTGCGGGAGCTTGTCTGCCACAACGTCCTTCGCTTCCATCGGGGTCACGAAGAAGTGGTAGTAGCCTTCGGCTTCGTCCCACAAGGCTTCGTCGAATTCCTTGTTGGCGGCGTCGGCCTTGGCGTTCCAGGTGTCGGCCTGCTGCTTGTCGCCGAGGATTTCGGCAATCTTGGCGGCGGCGCGGAGGCCTGCAATCCAGAGGCTACCGCAGTACACGGAAATGCCGTGGCTGGAGAGGTTGTCGAACGTGTCGTCGGTACCGTGGGTGAGCGGGAAGTTTTCGCCTTCGTTCACCATCTTTTCGAGGTACTGCATGGCGGCGTAAACGGCTTCCTTGCAATCCTGCAGGTTCTGCTTGTCCTGCGTCTTCACGTAATGACGGAGAACCATCAGCACATACTTCGGAGCGAGATCCTTCCATTCCTTCACGTTGTGCCAGTCGTAGGCATCGGGTTCGGCATCGAAGGGGCTTCCGAGGTCGTGAATCACGGCGCCACGCACGGCGCGGGGGCCTTCCAGCTTCGGGTCGGGCAGGTCGGCGAACGGGTGGTTCACGTATTCGTGGTGACGGCGACGGTTGTCGTTCACGGCGAGAATCGCATCCCCGAAGCGCTTCATCACCACGCCGTCGAGGCGCGGCATCAGGGCCATCAGGCTGAAGCTGCCGTAGAAGTAAACGTCGAGGGAGTTGAAGAACGGATAGTCGGCGCATTCGCGGACGAGGAAGCGGTCATCCTTGTCCCACACGGTGGCTTCGGCGAGGAAGCTGAGCGTGTTGAGGGCGAGGCTCTTGAATTCGTCCTGCTTGGCGGCAGTCTTGTAAAGCTTGGCCACGGCCTTCTTCGGAACGAGGGCTTCGAAAGCCTTGAGGCGGGCGTCGAAGTTCTTGTCGGCGGCGAGCGCTTCGTCAAGGATGGCGCCCACGCGGCCATAGGCTTCGGGGAAGAATGCGGTGTACTTCTTGGCGGAAGTGAGCTTGTTCAGCTTGATTTCGGGGAAGTCGAGCACCAGGTTGAACTGGAAGCTGACCTTCTGCTTCGGCTTGAGGACGGCAGTCACGGCAACGGCACCGGCCATCGTTTCACGGCCACTGTAAACGTTCTTGACCCAGGCTTCGCAAACGCGACCGCTGCGGAGAGCGCCCTTCAAAACAGAGGCGGCGTCATCTTGGTAGAACATCGGCTTCACGGAAACGTTCAGGTTGTCCTTCTTGTTCCAGGCGACAGACACGCCCATGCAGCCGTTGAAGTCGCTTTCGGCGAGCGGCTTTTCGTTGTAGAATTCGAGACCGCGGACTTCGCGACCGTCCTTGGCCTGCTTGCTGAACTTGACGCCCTTCGGGAAACGTGCGGCGGGCACGAGCACAAAGCTCGAGTCCTGAACGCCCTGGCGGTCCTTCTTGGCCATGTAACCGGCGATGCAGTCCTGCACCTGCACAATCGTGACTTCGCGGGTTTCCTTGGTGGTATTTTCGAGAGTGAACACGGTGGCGTTCACGGGGAGGCTGGAGAGGCGTTCGTCACCCGGAGTCACGTAGCTGGACTGGGTCTTGGTAATCTGCACGCCCTTGCCTTCGTACTTGGTTTCGCTCACCGGATAGAGAGCGGTGTACTTCATTTTGGCGGCGTCATAACCCGGCTGGCCGAGGAACTCGGAGTCGTTTGCCCAGGCGGCGGTGAGGGCGCCCTGGCGTACGGCCTTTTCCCCAACGACACCGTTGAAGAAGTCGATGACGGCACTGCGGTTGAGTTCGGCTCCGGCCTTCTTGAGGAGGGCGGCGGTGCGGTCGCTCCATTCGATGTGCCAGCGTTCAAACGCGGCCTTGTTGTTCTTAAAGAAATCCTTTTCGGCGATGGCCTTGTTCAGTTTGGCCTCGGCCTTCTTCTGGTTGGCAAGTTCAGCGGCGGTAAAGAGGGCTTCGCCCTTCGCGTCCACGAGCGGGTACTTGGCGAGCATCTGCGTGAAACCGGCAAAGTCGACGATTTCAAGTGCTGCCTTCGCGTCAATGACGGATTCGCGGAAGAAGAAGTTGTTGAAGCGGAGGTCGGAGGGCTTTTCGGTGCGGACCTGCACGCCCGGCATCACGTTCATCACGGGGGTGGTGCCAGCAGGCGTTGCGGTGAATGTGGAGCCGATACCGCCGACAGCAATACCCGTGGTAGAAGGGGTCGTAGAAAGCGGGGTGTACCAGGGCTGGATAAATTCCACGGCGAGGCCCGGGGTCATCAGCTTCTGGACGGAACCGGCCTGTTTTGCGCCGGCGAGGTAATCTTTGATGCTCATAGTAGGTTCCATGAATTAAGGTTTATTTTCGTGGTAAAAGTTACAAATTATGGGAGGAAAGGACTCGCCGAAAAACAAAAAAGTGTTTACAAAACGGAACTCAGTTTGAAAAAGGTATAGATCCCCGCCTTCGCGAGGATGACAGAACGGGGCCGAATGAAATGCCGACATTTTTTATACTATTTTTCTTGTCATGAACAAGTTGATGTCTTACCTGCTGCCTGGCGTTTTCCTCATTGCAGTCTTCGCGATTGTCAAGACGTTCTTCCTGCCGCCTACGGTGACGGTCCAGGAATGGTTCGTGTACCTGACGGTCGCGGTTACCGTACTCTGCGTCGTGGTGCCCTGCGTTATCTATTACCTGCGCACGCCCCCTGGAATCGACCACAAGTAAGCGGCTCTTTTCTATATTTGGCGCCATGTTTAAAATTGGCGTGATGGCTTCCGGTGGCGGGAGCAACTTTAAGGCTATTATTGAGCGCATTGGCGAGGGTGACCTCGAGGCGCAGTGCAAGTTTTTAATTACGAACAACGGAACGTGCGGTGCCGTGGAGCATGCGAAGGAATACGGCATCCCGGTTTACCACATTTCGGGAAAGACGCATCCGGAGCAGGCGGCGTACGAGGCCGCGTTGCTTGAGGTTCTTGACAAGTACGACGTGGATTTGCTGATTCTTGCGGGTTACATGAAGGCCCTGCCGGTGTGCATCGTGCGGCGCATGGAAAATCGCATATTGAACATTCACCCGTCGCTCTTGCCCAAGTATGGTGGCAAGGGCTTCTGGGGTATTCACGTGCACGAGGCCGTAATTGCCGCGCACGAGAAGGAATCGGGCCCGACGGTGCACCTGGTGAGCGAGGAAATCGACCAGGGGAAGATTCTCGCGCAGGTGAAGGTGCCCGTGCTGGAAGGCGATACGCCGGAGGTGCTCGCCGCCCGCGTGCTCGAACAGGAACATAACCTGTACTGGAAGACCATTAGGGATTACGCAGCCCAGCTATGAAGTTTAAGTTGCCCGCATTCCTCGAAAACGTCGAGACTCCGGTAGAGGGGGAAACCCTCATGCGGAAGTTTGTCGCGGATCCGGCATCTGTCGGCGGGGCCGGCGTTGACGGTTCGCTCGACCTGTTTGCGTCGGCCGCGGCGGGCGAGGGCAAGAGCGTTATTGTTGTGGGTATTGACGAGGTCGGTCGCGGCCCGCTTGCCGGCCCCGTGGTGGCTTGCGCCGCCGTGCTGAAGGCACCCGACATTATGCCCGAACTGAACGACTCGAAGAAGCTTTCCCGAAAGAAGCGCGAGGCCATGTTCGATGCGGTGAAGGACGCGTGCGCCTGCTATGCGATTGCAAGTGCGAGCGAGAAGGAAATCGACGAGATGAACATTCTCGAGGCCGACTTCCTTGCGATGCGGCGAGCGCTGCAGGCTTTGGGAATGCAGGGGCTCGACGCTCCCGCACCCGAGATTCCCGTGGAGGTGAAGGGGAGTTTCGCGGAGGTGGACCCTATAGGTCGTCCTGCGGACTCCCTCCAGGGTGACAAGCGGGTGCCGCATATTTTCATCGCGGTTGACGGCAACCTCAAGATTCGCGGGGTCCCTGCCGAGATGCAGATGCCTGTCGTGAAGGGCGACGGGCGCATCGCGAGCATCTCTGCGGCCTCCATCCTTGCGAAGGTCTTCCGTGACCGCTATATGGACAAACTAGCAGAAAAGTATCCGGCTTACGGATTCGAGAAGAACGCGGGCTACCCCTCGCCGGTGCATCTCTCCGCCATTCGTAAATTCGGGTTTACTCCGGTGCACCGCAGGAGCTTTCACGTCAAGGAACTTGAAGGCCTTGTGTAGGGCCTATTTTCAATTTTTACAGACTAAATGCTGCTTTTTTTTGTGTTAGGTCTGTATGATTCTGAAGTTCGCTTTTTTTCCCGAATAAAGTTTCTTTTGCTTGGTCTGAATCATATCTTTTTGCTACATTGTGCACGGGGCGTATGTTTTCGCCCGGAATTTATTCGAGGAGGTTCTTTTGAACAATTCCATCCCTCTTGTACAAATGGTGCTGCAGTCCGATATCGCGACCATCGTGGTCCTCTGCATCCTTGCCATCATGTCGCTGGGTTCCTGGGGCATTATCATCGTGAAGTTCTTTGCCTACCGCAGGAGCAAGCACGCGAATGCTGAGTTCTTCCGCAAGTTCAGTACGGTTACGCAGTTCGTGCAGTTGCAGGGCCTTTGCGAGACCGCCGAGGACAGTGCGCTCCGCCGCCTTACGGCCGAGGTGCTGAAGGAAGCCTCCAAGTTCAGTAACTTCGTGAGTTACGACTCCATCCAGCACCGCGCATCGCTCCTGGAAGACACCATCCAGCGCTCCATCGAGGGCCTGCGCCTTACCGAAGACCGCTACCTGAGCTTCCTTGCCACAAGTTCGAACCTGGCTCCGTTCTTCGGCCTTTTGGGCACGGTGTGGGGCATCATGATTGCGTTCTTCCAGATTGGCCAGCACGGTTCCGCCGACCTCTCCGTTGTCGCTCCGGGTATCGCCATGGCCTTGATTACCACGGTGGGCGGCCTCGTGGTCGCTATCCCCGCCTCTGCGGGCTACAACTACTTCACCAGCTGCAACGGCCAGAATGAAATCTCTTACTTCAACTTCGGTTCGCAGGTGTTGAGCCTCTTCAAGCGCGGCGACCTGCTCGCCCTCGAAGAAGTTGCCGGCTAGGAGGCCTAGGTGAAGCGTAGCCGCGGAAAAGAACTCAAGCAGGAGATGAACCTCACGAACATGATCGACATCGTGTTCTCGATTCTTATCGTGTTCATCATTTCTGCGCCGCTCATGAGCCAGGGCGTGAAGGTCGACCTCCCGAAGGCCGAAGCCCCGACGATGGAGCAGGAAAAGCTTTTGAAGGTGTCCATCACCAAGGACGAGGAAATCTACATCGCCGACATGCAGGTGGATTTCAGCAGTTTCAACAACGTGTTCAAGTCCCTCTGGAACGGCGAGATGGCGGTCGTCATCAATTCCGACGAGAATGTCCATTACGGGCTCGTGATGAAGGTCGTTACGCAGGTACAAAAATTGGGCGTGACAAAACTCGGGTTCCTTACGATGAATCCTAAAGAAAAACCGGGTAAATGAGCAAGGAAGCAGAAAGGATAAAGTACTTCGGCTCGGACGTGGATTCCACGCTCGTGAAGATAATCGTAGTCGCGGTCGTCTTCCATTTTGCCGTTGCCGTGTTCTTCATCGGGCTGCATTACGTGAACCTGAAGCCGGACCCGGAGCCGATTCCCGTGTTCGAGATGGTGCAGGTGGCCCAGCCGCCTCCGCCCCCCAAGCCGGTACAGCCTAAGCCTCCTGAGCCGCCTAAGCCCAAGGAGCCGCCCAAGCCCAAAGTGAACAAGGAATTGCCGCCGGAGATTAAGCCCGAGCCGGAGCAGAAGCCCGAGGAGGTGCACGAGGAGGTTCCGCCGGAACCGGAGCCGGAGCCCGAACCGGAACCGCAGGAGGATTTCCCGGTCGACGACCTCGACTTGCCTGTTGCGGTGGAGGCCCCGAGCCTGAACCCGGTGGGTTCCGTGGATATGGACCCGCTGATGCAGGTGTACCTCGAGCAGTTGAAGAAGATTATCATGAGCAACTTCAAGCCGCCCAAGGACCTGAAGGTGGGCCGCGACGCGAAGACTACGGTGCAGTTCCAGGTGGACCGCTTCGGCGGGATTACCGCCGTGATACTCAAGAAGTCGTCGGGCAACAAGGCGTGGGACCACCTGTCCGTGCGCGCCATCCAGATTTCGAAGGTGCCCGAACTACCGCCGAACTACCGCGCCCCGAGCCTCGTGTTGCACTTTAACTTTACGCCGAACTAGGTTGAATGTTTATGAAGAAGATTATCGCGTTTCTTGCCCTGTTGATGCTTGCCGTACCGAATGCGTTTGCCTCTATCGATACGATTGCAGTCGACGTGGGTATTTCCGTGTTCAAGACCATTCCGCTTGGTGTTGTCCCGTTCGAGGAGAAGCCTGGTATCGAATGGATGGAGGAACGCCCGCACCAGATTGTTACCCGCGATGCGAACCTTTCGGGCCGGTTCGACGTGGTTGCCTCCGAAAAGTTCAACCTTGCGCTTTTCAGCCGTAGCCATGCGGAATACTACGTGACGGGGAAGGTATCGCCCCAGAAGGACGGCGCCCTGAAGGTGGAATGCTTCCTGTATGTTTCGAAGTCGAAGGACCTGCTGCTCGGAGAATCGTACACCCTGAAGCAGAAGGACTTGCGCCGCGCGATACACGCGTTCTTTGACAAGGTGACGAAACGCATTACCGGCGAGCGCGGCGTGGCGAGCACCAAGCTTGCGTATGTCTCGAAAATCGAGGGCGTGAAGCAGGTGGTGGTATCTGACTACGACGGTTTTCACCGTAGCCAGGTGACCCGCGATTCTACGATAAGCATGATGCCCGTGTGGACGCGCGGGAATGCTGGGCTCGTGTACGTGAACTTCAAGACGAACCGCCCGCACCTTTATGCCAAGAACTTCGGCGGGCCGGAACGCGTGATTTTCCCGCAGTTCGACCAGACGTACAGCCCCGCGGTAAACCCGCGTACGGGCGAACTCCTTTTCTCTTCGACGGTCGACGGGAAGACGGACCTGTTCCTCGGCAACATGGAGACAGGTAAGGCGCGCAAGTTCGCCTACCTGAAGAGCAACCAGACGAGCCCGGCGTGGAGCCCGTATGCGACCGAGGTGCTGTTCACGAGTGACCGTGGCGGTGGCCCGCAGATTTTTGTGATGGGGAAGGACGGCTCTGACCTGCGCCGCGTGACATTCATGGGCCGTTACAACGAGCGTGCGAGCTGGTCCCCGAACGGCGACCGCATTGTCTATACCTCGATGGACAACGGCAAGATGAACATCTATACCTGCGCGCTCGACGGGAGCGACATCGTGCAGCTCACGAACAACGCGGGCAACAACGAACACCCGACCTGGTCGCCCGATGGCAAGCTGATTGCTTTTTCGAGCAACCGTAGCGGGACTTACCAGATTTACATTATGCGGTTTGACGGCGCGAACGTGACCCGCATTACCCAGGGCGGCGAGAACACATCGCCTACGTGGTCCTGGTTCTACGAAGATAGTGAACAACAAAAAACCAAAGAAGGTGCTAAATGAAAAACATCGCTAAACTTTCCATTCTTACTTTTGCCGCATGCCTCGCCATTGTAGGCTGCGCGAAGAACGAACCCCCGCAGACGCAGCCCGCGCCGGCCCCGGCCCCGGCTGCCGCACCTGCACCCGCACCGGCAGCACAGCCCGCGGCTGCACCCGCACCCGCGGTGAACGAGGATTCCCTTGCCGCCGAACGCGCGCGCCTCGAGGCCGAACGCCTTGAAGCGGAACGCGCCCGCCTCGAAGCGCTCATCAACCAGATTATGAGCGAAGACGTGTACTTCGATTTCGACCGTTCGGAACTCACCGAGAAGGCGAAGGAACTGCTCGCACAGGTGGGTGAACTCCTCCTGAAGGAAACCCGCTTCACGCTTACCATCGAGGGCCACACCGACGCCCGTGGTACCGAAGACTACAACTTCACTCTCGGTGCAAAGCGCGCCATGAAGGTGAAGGAATTCCTGAACGCCTATGGTATCGAAGGCAAGCGCATGGAATCCGTGAGTTACGGTAAGGAAGCCCCGAAGGCTCAGGGTGAAACCGAAGAGGCTTACTCCCAGAACCGCCGTGCCAACTTCCGCGTGAACATCCAACAGTAATTTTTATGCGTAATCCCGAGCAAGATGCCGCGAGGCATCGTGGCGAAGGATCTAGACTCGAATTGAATTAAACTAATAACTAGCGTAGAAAATGAAAAAAATTGCTTTAGGTATTGTCTCGATTGCATTCGCCCTAGTCGGATGCTCCCAGATGACGGTGCTCCGTACCGAGGAAATGCGCAATGTCGGTACGGACGTGCAGGTTGCTGTCCTCAGCAATCTCGATTCCGCCATGCATAAGCTTAGGGCCGATAACAAGAACCTCCGCAAGCGCGTCGACTCCCTGAAGGCGGAACTCCTTGCCCAGCAGGAGGCCTCTGCCTTGCTGCAGAAGCGCATGATGGCCGAACTGACCATGCTTTCGCGCCGCATGAGCGATGAATCCGAAAGGAACGATTCGCGCCAGGAAGAGATCATCTACCGCCTCGACATGTTGCTCGGCAAGAGTGACAAGATTCTGGCGAAGAAGGTCGTGGTGAGCGGAGCCCCGCAGCAGCAGGTTTCAATGGACAGCGTAGAACGCGAGGCCGAACGCCTCGTGGAAGCGGAAGCGATGTTCAATACGGCCCGTTCTGACTACCACCGCGGCGAATACAAGCTTGCCTACACCGGCTTCAAGCAGGTTTACGAACAAATGAAGGAGGGGGAACTCGGCGAGAATTCCCTGTACTGGATGGGGCTTTGCCTTATGGACGTAAACCAGGTGGAAAAGGCCAAGAAGGTGTTCGAGGCGCTTGCACAGAGTTTCCCCGAAGGGCAGAAACTTTGCACGACGATGTTCAAGCTCTCGGCGATATATGCTGCCGAAGGGAATGTCGATATGCAGAAGCAGTACCTGCAGAAGATTCTCTCGAGCAAGACTTGCGCGACATCTGGCGAGTTTGAACAGGCGGCAGAAATCCTGCAGGAACTGCTGGAAGGGAACGCCGTGGAACCGCAACCTGTTTCGGATTCGACGGCAGCGCCGGCAACTGAAACCGCGCCGGCCGCACCCGCTGCGGAAGCACCCGTAGCACCCGCCGCAGAGGCCCCGGCTGCAGAAGCGAAGCCTGCTGAAAAGGCCGAAGCTCCGGCTGCCGAAAAGAAACCCGCGAAAAAGAAGAAGATTCCTTCTGCCAAGAAGGACTAGTTAAAAGCACACTCTTTGGTAAATGTTGAAGCCCGCGCACTGCGCGGGCTTTATGTATTCTATACCCGAGGCACATAAACCCGAAGCATTTTATACCCGCTTATGTTAGAGTCTATGCGCCGTAAGGCGCCCACGAAGAAACTTGTTTCGAGTGCCGGGAGGGTCTTAGGGAGGGGGTGGACCCCCTCCCTTGTCGTTATTATGCCGTAAGGCGCCCACGAAGAAACTTGTTTCGAGTGCCGGGAGGGTCTTAGGGAGGGGGTGGACCCCCTCCCTAGTCTCACCAGAATGGCGAAGTGAACCCGCGTCTTAAAACGCTTACGCTTGCGTAAGCGCAAGGCAAACGTTGTTTGCCGAAGTTTATTTCTTAAAATGCATCGTCGTCTTCGTCATCGCTGTGACGGATGACGACACCGCCGATCTTTGCCATCTTGTTTTCGAAGTCCTCGTAACCGCGGTCCAGGTGGTAAACGCGGCTCACGGTGCTTTCGCCCTCGGCCACGAGGGCCGCAAGCACGAGAGCGGCGGTTGCACGCAGGTCGCTACCCATGATTTCGGTGCCTTCGAGTTTAGTGCCGCCCTTGATAGTCGCGGTATTGCCGTTCACCTGGATGTTCGCCCCCATGCGCTGCAATTCGGCGACATGCTTGAAGCGGTCGTTATAGACGGTGTCCTGGATGAGGCTGTTGCCCGGCACCGAGACGAGCGTCGCCATGAGGGGCGCCTGCATGTCGGTCGGGAATCCCGGGAAGGGGAGGGTCGAAATGCTGATGGGCTTGAGTTCCATGCCACGGGCATCGACCTGCGCCCAGTCGTTCCCGACATCTACCTTGCAGCCCATTTCGCGGAAGGCGTCGAGGGTAGAGGCGATGTGTTCGGGAATAATCTTCGTGACCTTCACGCAGCCGCGGGTAATTGCCGCGCCGCAGAGGTACGTGCCCGCCTCGATACGGTCAGGAATGGTGTAGCCCTTGCCGGGGCGGAGGCTTTCGACACCCTGCACGGTAAGTGTGCGTGTCCCGCGTCCCTGGATTTTTGCACCCATCGAGACGAGGTAATCCACGAGGTTGTCGATTTCGGGTTCGAGTGCCGCATTCTGCAGCACGCTCGTGCCCTTCGCAAGCGTTGCCGCCATGAGCACGTTCACCGTTGCCCCCACGCTGGATATCGGGAAGTTGAACGTGCCGCCCGGGAGCCTGCCTTCGCAGGTGGCCTCCACGTAGCCGCGGGTAAGGTTAATCTTTGCACCGAGCGCCTCGAGCCCCTTCAGGTGAAGGTCGACCGGGCGCGGGCCCCAGGCGCAACCGCCGGGGAGCGACACGCGGCAACGTCCGAAACGCGCTACCAGCGGGCCCAGCACGTAGAAGCTTGCGCGCATGGTCTTCACCAGCTCGTAGGGTGCTTCCAGGTGGTCTGCCCCGCGGGTGTCTATCTTGAGCTGGTGCGCTTCGCCGCTGATGCGGCAGCCGATAATGCGCAGCACGTCGCTCATCGTCTTCATGTCCTTCAGGTGGGGCACGTTCGTGATTTCGGAAACACCCTCGGCAAGGAGGGCCGCCGCCATCACGGCGAGCACTGCGTTCTTCGCTCCCGAAATCTGGACTTCGCCTTCGAGGGGTTTCTTTACCTGGTGGACTTCAAAACGGTACATTACTGAATCTCCTTGTCGCCTTCGCTTTTCTTGGCGTTGTCGTCCTTGCCCTTGGGCATGTCGTGAACGACGTATGTCCTTGCTATCCAGTCGTGGAGCGCCCTGCGCTTCGGGTCAATGCATACAATCAGGTAGCCGAGGCCGTATATGGCGAGTGTAAATTGCGTGAGGATGCTGCCCAGGTAGCGGGCTGCCGAGGTAATCCAGGAGAGGCGCTCGCCGTCTGTGGTTTCGATGTGGATGCGGGCGAGCATCTTCCCGGGGGTAGCCGAGAAGATGGCCTGGAACGCGATGAAGTATATGGCCTGCGCCACGCTCCAGATGGTAATAAACGTGCTTATGCCCGGCGTGCTCAATAGTTTGTTCGTGCTTTCGGCAGATATCGGGTCGTTTATGTAGGCGCTTGTCGCTTGCTGGACGGTTTCAAAGTCGAGAACCCCCGCGCTCGAAAGTACGAGCAGCGTAATGCCGCCGAAGAAGCCGAGAATGAGGTTGTCGACAACGCATGCGAATGCCCGCACGAAGAACCCGGCGAACTTGCGCGACCTGAACTTATTTTCCTTGACAATCTGCTCGAGAGCCTCGATAGTGTCCTTGAGCATTTCCTCGTCTGTGGGCGGGACGGGCGGCAGGTCTTCCTTAAGCGCCTGCGAGGCCTCTTTCCATGTTTTCCAGTCGCTCTCGCCGCTGTGCCACACGAGCGTGTTGTCGCTTATTTTTCCCTGGTTTACAAATTCGTGGATTTCATCGATAGAATAAGGGCCTTGCCGGCGTTCGCCATCGGTAATGCTTTCGTCAATAAAATACCACTTCATACGCGGTAAAAGATAGAAAAATTTGGTCGAAAAACTCAATTATTACTAAATTTGGAGGCATGAAAATGTTTAAGCCGGGGCAACGTTACGTTAGCCAGTCGGAACCGGAATTGGGTCTTGGGGTCGTCTCCGAGGTTCAGGGCCGTACCGTCAAGTTTGTGTTCCCGTTAGTGGGTCAGGTTCGTCTTTATCGTGTTGACAATGCTCCTGTGGAGCGCTTTATTTTGCAGCCGGGTGAAACGGCGAAAAACGAGAAGGGGCTTTCGTTCTCTGTCGAGAGCGTCCGCGAGGATGGCGACCTTGTCGTTTACGTAGGCCGTGGTGGTCGCGAAATCAAGGAAGCCGACCTTACGGCGAAGCAGATGGCGCGCCCGAGCGACCTTTTCCGTTCGCTTACGAAAATCGGTGCGGGGTCCAAGTCCGACATTCTTTCGGAAGATGTTTCCTCGAAGGCCTTTGAACGTCGCCGCCGTGCGATGGAACTTTCGTGCATGTGGAAATCTTCGCCGGTTCGCGGCATGATTGGCCCGCGGCTCGACATGATTCCGCACCAGTACTACCTTTGCCATCGTGCCTGCAGTTCTTCTACGCTCCCGCGCCTCATGCTGAGTGACGAGGTGGGCCTCGGCAAGACTATCGAGGCGGGCATGATTTGGCATGCCCTGAATGCGCGTGGCCGCGTAAACCGTACGCTCATCATTGTTCCCGAGACGCTCAAGCACCAGTGGATGATCGAGATGAAGCGCAGGTTCAACCAGCTCTTTACGCTGGTGGACGAGGGCTATATCCGCGGATTGTTTATTGGCGTCGAGAAGGGCGCACCGAAGCCGAACCCCTTCTTGCAGAGCAACAACATCATCGTGGCGATTGACTTCTTGATGAGCCAGCCTGCGCTTATCGAGGACCTGCTCAAGACGCAGTGGGATATGACGATTATCGACGAGGCTCACCACCTGGTGTGCGAGGACGGCTTCACGAGCCACGAGTACATGCTCGCAAATGCGGTGCTTGCCCGCTCGAAGGGCGTTCTCCTGTTGACGGGTACTCCCTTGCAGCTGCACCCCGAAAGCCAGTTCAACCGCCTCAAGATGCTTGACCCGGCCCGTTTTGCCGACTACGGCGCGTTCATCAAGGACCAGGAGGAATACCGCAAGCTGGTGAACGACCTTGCGAAACTCCCGACCGACCCGAACCACCACATGAGCTGGGACGACCTTTACGAATGCGTCCCCAAGAATTCGAAGATTCGCCCGTGGCTCGAGCAGGAAAACTCGAAGTCCATGACCGCAGGCGAATGGATGCGCCGCATCGTGGATGCGATGGGAACGGGCTCCGTGGTGTTCCGCAATACCCGCAAGGGCGTGGGCGGTTTCCCCAAGCGTAAGCTCGACGAAATTTGCCTGGAACCGAACCCGCGTTACCGCGAGATGGTGGAACTTGCCGCCGAGAAGGATCTGGATGCCTCGACTGACATTCAGGAAAATGGCCTGCTTTGCACCCGCTATTCCGACGGTTGGGAACTCGACGAGCGTATCGTTTGGCTCAAGAAGTTCCTCAAGGAGCACAAGAACGACAAGATTCTCCTCATTTGCGAATCGATCGAGGTTGTGCTCGCGCTCGAGACAATCCTCACGGATTACCTGGGCGAGGGAGCCTTCTCGATGTTCCATGAGGACATGTCCATCATGGCGCGCGACAAGGCCGCCGCGAACTTCAGCAAGGAGAACGGCGCGAACCTGCTTATCGCATCCGAAATCGGGTCCGAGGGCCGTAACTTCCAGTTCTCGCACCACCTTATCCTGTTCGACCTGCCGCTCGATGCGGCCCTCGTGGAACAGCGCATCGGGCGACTGGACCGCATTGGCCAGACGCAGGATATCATCGTGCATGTTCCCTACGTGAAGGGATCCGGCCAGGAAGTGATGTTCCGCTGGTACAACGATGGCCTGAACGCGTTTGGCGCGCCCCTTATGAGCGGTGGTGAACTCTTCCTCAAGTATACGGATAGCCTGATCGAGGCGCTTGCGAACCCGCGCGGCTGCCTGGACGAATTCGTGAAGAACGTTATCCCGCAGGTGAAAAAGGACTGCGAGGCGATGCGCAAGAATATCGAGAAGGGGCGCGACCGCCTGCTCGAATACAACTCCCGCAACCCCGAGAAGGCGAAGGAGATTACCGACGAGATTCTGCGTATCGATGCCCAGCACGAACTGAAGGATTTGCTTCTCGAATCGCTGCATGCTCGCGGGCTTGATGTGGACAACAGTGCCATCGAGGGTTGCTGCGTGATTACGCAGGGCCCGCAGATCGAGGAAGGTTCCGTTGCCGGAATGCCGACCCGCGGGATGATTGCCGCCCAGAGCGAGGAAGACGAGCAGGGAACCGACAATATCTGCCTCACGGCGACGTTCGAACGTGGGGTAGCGATGCTCCATGACGAGGTGGACTTCCTGAGCCTCGAGCACCCGCTGGCACAGGGAACCATAGATTTCGAGACGGGTGTGAACCACGGGACTGTCGCCTGCAGTATCTGGAACGGTTCCGGACTCCGCGGGCTTGTTATGCAGTACAACTTCGTGGTGGAACTGCCCGTGCCCGAGGAATGGGGCGTGTCCGATATCGTTGGCCCGCGCTACGTGTGTACGCTCGTGGATGCCTCGGGACAGGACCTCTCCGAACACCTGAAGGCTGTCGAGAAGGCGGAACTCCGCGACGTGAACGTACCGCAGGGCAACAAGGCTGTCGATGCCACCTTGCGCTATTTCGCGAAGGAAGGGCTTGCCATTGCGAAGCGCAATGTTTCTGGAGTCGCGAAGGAATACGCCGACAAGGCCGCCGCTGCGGTGGAGGCGCGTTCCGAGCAGGAATACCAGCGCATGAACCACCTGCTCACCATGCGTGGGAAGGCGGGTAACAATGCGGAACTGGCACAGCTCCGCAAGAACGTTGCCGAGCGCAAGAAGATTGTCGCGAACCCGCAGCTCCGCCTCGATGCAATCAGGCTGCTTGTTTGCAGGTAGAGATCGTAAAGGTGAACGTTGTGGTTTTGAAATGAATTAAAATGTCATCCTGAGCGGAGGGCGTAGCCCGAAGTCGAAGGATCTCCTTGCTTGTAGATTCTTCGACTACGAACCTTCGGTTCTTCGCTCAGAATGACACATGCTGATGAAAAAAGAATATGAGTGAATTACGTAAGAACATCCTAGACGAAGCGCGCCGCATTGTGGTAAAGATTGGCTCGCGCATTTTGGTGGATTCCGACAAGGGCGGCGTGCGTACCCGCTATATCCAGAAACTCGCCGACTCCGTTGCCCGCCTCATGGAAGCGGGGAAGGAAGTCGTGATTGTGACAAGCGGTGCCGTGGGTACGGGCATGGCGGAACTCGGCTACAAGCAGAAGCCTACCGTGATTGCCGAGAAGCAGGCCTGCGCTGCCGTGGGCCAGATCGACCTCATGTACACCTACCGCGAGATGTTCCGCTGGGTGCAGCTCTCGGTGGGCCAGATTCTCCTTTCGGCAGACGACTTCCGTGACCGCGCCCGCTACAAGAACTTGCAGAACACTATCAAGGCGATGCTCGCGCGTAAGATTGTCCCCATCATCAACGAGAACGACTCGCTTGCGGTTGCAGAAATCAAGGTGGGCGACAACGATAAGCTTTCGAGCGACGTGGCGCTCTTCCTGGATGCCGACCTGCTGTTGATTTTCACGGATGAGGACGGCCTGTTCGATGACAACCCGAAGAAGAACCCCAATGCTCGCCTGTTGCGCTTTGTGCCCGAGATTACGCCCGCGGTGCTCGCGCTTGCGGGGAAGCCCGGCGAGGCGGGTTCTGCGGTAAGTACCGGTGGGATGCGCAGCAAGCTCGAGGCCATCCGGAACGTCACGAAGAGCGGGGCGAACGCCTTCCTCGCAAACGGCATGAAGGTCTTGCCGCACCAGGTGATTTTCGAGAATGCGAACGGCACGCTTTTTGCGGGCTCCAAGAAGAAGTTGAACAGTCGCCAGCGCTGGCTGAGCTTCATTACCACGCCGCGCGGGAGCGTCGTCGTGGATGAGGGTGGCGCGAACGCCCTCCGGAAAAAGCACTCGAGCCTGTTGCCCGTTGGGGTAATCGCCGTGCACAAGCATTTCGACAAGGGCGACCTCATCGAGGTGCTCGACGAACAGAAGAATCCGGTGGCCCGCGGGGTTGCGGGTTTCGACAGCGAAACCCTGAAGCTTGTCTTGCGCAAGAAAACGGCGCAGGTTCACGAGATTCTCGGCGAAAACGTGCCCGACGAACTTATCCACAAGAACGACCTGGTTGTTTTCTAGGTTGTCTTTTATATATTTAAAACCATGAGCCTATTCCGTTCCATAAAGATTGCCCTGGTTGCGATTCCGCTTATGCTCACGTCGGCCCTGGCCGATGCTGTTGACGTGGAAGCGGTTGCTTCGGGTGGCTACTGGACCCGCGACGAGCAGTTGCGCGACATTGGCGACCTGCTCCTGTACGGAAAGATGTCGTTTGTCGATATCGGCATGAACTACGCTCCGCTCCCGACCCAGATTCCGCTGAAGAGCAAGTTCGGCGAGCACGAGGGTTTTGCCGTGCGCCATCATTTATCCCTGATGGCGTCGCACCAGGTTTCGCAGAATAACTACCTGTCTGCGCTCCTGTTCTTCGAACGTTCCGGTTGGGACGGCGAGGACTTCCTGTTCTTCCCGAAATACACGGATTTCGGGCTTATCCGCTCCGTGACTACGTGGGGCCTTGGCTACACCAACACGACGGTAGACTACTCGATTGCTGCCGGTATGCAGCACCAGAACGTTGAATTCGTGGGTGATGTTTTCCCCGCAGAGAACGATTCGCTCCTGTACACCTGGGCGAACCTGCGCTTTGGCCGCATCAGCGCCCAGACGCAGTTCCACCGTACGCATTTCCGCATGCTCAGGCTTTCGCTCGATCTCGAGGATCGCGAAGTGTTCGGCGGGGCATCCTCCGGGCTCTGGACGTACATGCCCAACATCGATGCCACCATCTACAAGCGTGAACTGGAAGGCTTTGACGAGGATTTTGTCCGCGTGAATTGGGAACAGAACCTGTTCAACCAGATGCTCTATGCGGAAGTCTCGTTCGATTTCCCGGATGACGGTTTCCATTCTGCCGCGCTGAAGTTCTACCCGGAACCCTCGCGCCTATTTTCTGTCGAGTTTACCTGCCTGCGCCGCCGTGCCGTGGCAGACAACTGGGACGACCTGATGTTTGGCTGGGCATTCGAGATGCCGCTTGTGCGCGTGGGCTACAATTCCGCCTACGAGTACGACCACCTGTTCCATGCGAAGGGAACCTGGTTCGTGGAACTCCAGTTCAACATGGGTTCCCTCGGCGATGCCCTGTTTGCCAAGAACGGACGCAAGTCCACTCCGCTCCAGACGCAGGAAATCAAGAGGAAGAATACGCCGGAAAAGAAATCCGAACTGATTCCGCTTGACTCGAAGAATTCCCAGGGGGCGAACGCTCCGAAGACGATAACCGCGAAGGGCATCCGCTACGAGAAATCGGGCAGTGAAGGAGGCAAGTAATGAAGACTTTTAAGAGTTTGTCTGTACTGTGTGCCCTGCTTGCCTGCTGTGCGGTACTTTCGGGTTGCCTTAGCCACTGGTGTATTGATTCTTCGACGCGCCTCCAGGTAGAGAACAAGTCGAGCAAGACGATTGTCGGCATCGATATCGTTTCGGAGGACGGTTCCGAGTATGTGCCGTGGATCCAGGATACGATACGCCCGGGTGAAAAGAGCCGCGTCTACGAGGAGGACTGGGTCGGAACGTTCAATGTCCGGTTCAGGATTGTCGAAAAGACGACGATTGGCTGTGCATGCGATAACGTCCCGGACGGGATGTATGCATCTTGCGTTTGCCCGGTGCTCCGTTCCGATGCCTTGATTGCCCGCGATGTGAAATTTGAGGGCGGTAGCGAGTACGTGGTCATCACCGATAGCAAGGAAGGTCACGGACTGCGTTACGAGTTCAAGTAGATACTTTTTTACTACATTAATATTCAGTGCAGATTACAAAGTTAAAGATTTTCGGATTCAAGTCCTTTGCGCAAAGGACAGAAATCAATTTCCCCACGAAGGGTCTTACCGCCGTGGTGGGCCCGAACGGGTGCGGAAAGTCGAACATTACTGACGCTATCCGTTGGGTGCTTGGTGAGCAGAAGGCCGCCCTCCTGCGCATGAGCAAGATGCAGGACGTGATTTTCAGCGGTACCGAGGAACGTGCCGCCATGAGCCTTGCCGAAGTTTCCATCGTTATCGATAACAGCGATGGTACGCTTGCCTCTGAATATTCTGAAGTGATTGTTACCCGTCGCGTCCATCGCGACGGCTCGGGCGAATATCTGATAAATAACCAGGAATGCAGGTTGCGCGACGTGCATGCCCTGCTCTTTGACTCGGGCCTGGGTTCCAGTACCTACTCGCAGATGAACGCCGACATGATCAAGGCGGTGTTGAGCGACAAGGCGGACGACCGTCGTGTATTGTTTGAAGAGGCTGCCGGCGTGAGCAAGTACCGCCAGCAGCGCAAGGAAGCCGTACGCCAGATGGAACGCGTGCAGATGGACATGGCACGCGTGGAAGACAACCTGCGTGCGACCCGCCGTTCCGTACGCCAGTACGAGACCCAGGCGGAGAAGGTCGATGAATACAAGAAACTGACGAAGCGCCTGCGCGAACTGGACCTTTCCGTGAGTATCGACAAGTTCGAGGACCACAAGGAAGGGCTCAATACGCTCGATACGTCGTCCCGCCGCATGGAGCACGAGGTCGAGACCGCAAAGACGCGTGCGACCGAACTGCAGACCAAGATTGAGGAAAAGAAGCTCGATATCAGCGAGGACGAAAACGCCTATCGTGAACTGGAACGCGAAGTCCAGGCGGCGACCATCGAACTCAACAACCTGAACAACGACATCGTGCGCCTGAAGGATTCTATCTCTGCGACCGAGGCGGCAAGCGCGAAGGCCCAGGACGAGATTGAACGCAGCGAGCAGAAGGTGGGCGAGCTTACTGCCGAGAAGGAACGCCTCGAGAAGGAAAACGAGGCGCTCGGTAACGATTCCGAGATGGACGAGATGAGTGCCATCCTGGAACGCGAACGCGAAACCCTGCAGGTGATGCGCGACAAGCTCGATGACCTGCGCACCCGGTCGAGGGAACTCTCGAACGAGCGCCTGCAGGCGGCGAATGCGCTGAACGCGCTCCGTTCCCGCTTTGAACGTGCCGATGCCGAAACGGATATGCTCCAGTCGAACCTTGACGGCTGGAATAGCGAACTGGAAACACTCCGTACGCAGCGCGATGAAGCCTTGCGTGCTGTGGAAGATATCCAGCAGGGCATGGATACGGCCCGCACTGAAATTGAAAATCTCGAGGAGCAGAAATCCGTTCGCGAGGAACGCATTGAATCGCTTCGGTCGGAACAGTCCGAACTTACTGCCCGCATTGCGGAACTGAGGAACGAGGAGGCTCGCCTGCAGTCCCGTATCGACGTGCTCGAGAGCGTTGCTAGCGAGGGCTCCGATGCGAGCCGCTGGCTTGCCGAAAACAAGTCGAACCTCACGCAGGGCCTGCTTTCTGAACGCATTAGCGCGACACCTGAATATGCCCACCTGGTAGAAACCGCACTGGGCGATATCCTTGATTCCGTGATTGTCGACAATGCGGGTAGCCTGGGCGAGATTGTCGCCTCCCTCAAGAACGAGAACGTGGGCCAGGCTCTGATGGCGCTCACGGCAAAGCCGCGCCCTGCCTTTGCGGGCAACATCGAGGGTAACGGCGTGATTGGCCCGATGGCGAATTTCGTGACGGCGGATGAACCCACAATGGCATGGCTCCGCGGGATTCTTTCGCGCTACATCCTAGTGGAATCGCTCGATGCGGCGCTGGAACTTGCCGAACGTTACGGTAACGACGACCTCTGTTTTGTGTCCCCGGATGCGACAGTTCGCACGGCGGGGCTCGTTTCTACGGGAACGCCGACCGCGGGTACATTGAGCCGCAAGAACGAGATTGAAAGTGCCCAGCAGGCGCTTGCCTGCGTGCAGGGCGAGCTCTCGCAGAAACTTTCTGACGAGGAGCGGGTACAGGATACCCTCGCCGAGGAAACCCAGATGCTCGAATCGCTGGTGGATGACATCCGCGAGAAGCAGAACTCGCTCCACGGGGGCGATGCCGCCATTGCAATCCAGAAGAATACGGTTGCCTCTTGCGAATCCCGCATGGCGACGCTCGATGCCAACTGCAACAGCGCGCGTGCCCGCATCGATGAAGCCGCTCAGCGCAAGAATTCCGATGCGGAACTTGCCGAGGCCGCGCAGGCTGCGGAACGTGCCGAAGGCGAGTACGACCGCGTGAACGATGAACTCGGCGAGCAGGAACAGTTGTTCCGCGACAAGGACGAGGAAGTTCGCGAACTTGAAAGGAGCGTCCTCGACAAGAATGCGAAACTCGCGCAGAACACGAGCCGCCTCAAGGACATTGCCGACCAGATGGACTTCCTCGGGAATACGATTGTCAACCGCAAGGACGAAATCGCGAAGAATGCAGAAGCGATGGACAAGCTCCGTAGCGATTCCGAAGGGATTGCCGACCAGGTTCAGGCGAAGGATTCCGCCCTGCGTGAAATCGAGAGCAGGCGAGACCTTGCCCGCGAAAAGTACGAGCTTGTTTCGGGCGATATCGATGAATGGCAGAAGGAGGTCAACAGCCTCCGTGACGATATGATCGAGAAGATGCACGACCTGAACGATATCGTGCGTCGTCGCGAGGCCCTGCAGGCGAATGTCGACAGGCTCAAGGAACGTATCCTTACCGACTGGGAAGTGAACCTGGAAGAACCCGGCGATATTGAACGTGTGGAATACTCCCAGCCCGAAGCGGACCGTGAAATCCGTGAACTGCGCGTGAAAATCAAGGAACTTGGCCCCATCAACGTGAACGTGATGGAAGATTACGAGGACGAGAAAAAGCGCCTGGAAGAAGTCGAGAAGCAGTTCGACGACCTGGACCGCGCCCGCGCATCGCTCGACCGTACCATCACCAAGCTTGACGATATTGCCCGCAAACGCTACCTCGAGACGTTCGAGCGCATCCAGAAGAATTTCCAGTTCGTGTTCAGCAAGCTGTTCCTGAATGGCGAAACCAAGATGAGCCTCGTGGAAAAGCTCGACGAGAACGGCAAGCCGCTCGATATCCTCGATGCGGATATCGAAATCAACGTGCGCCCCACGGGTAAGAAGATGCGCGGTATCAAGGCGCTCTCCGGCGGTGAACATGCCCTGACCGCAACGGCTCTGCTGTTTGCTATCTACATGGAAAAACCCTCGCCGTACTGCGTGCTGGACGAAGTCGACGGCCCGTTGGATGACGCTAACGTGGGCCGCTTCATGGCGCTGCTCCGCGAATTCAGCAAGCAGACCTTGTTCATCGTGGTGACGCACAACAAGCGTACCATGGCCGAAGCCGACATGCTCTACGGCGTGACGCAGGAAATCAAGGGTATTTCCCGCATCGCCAGCGTGCAGTTGGCTGATGCGACCAAATTTGCGATTTAATATGCCTCGTACACCTCGTCCAGTCATCCCCGCGAAGGCGGGGATCTTCGCTTTCAAAGGCTTTGCCTTCGCCGCCCTTTCTGCCATTTGCTATGGCACGAACCCGCTGGGCGCATTGCATTTGTACGCTCAAAATTACTCGCCGGAGACGGTTCTCTTTTACCGTTTCTTCACGGCAGCACTTCTCCTTTTTGTGGTGATTCTTGCGAAGGGCTCGCACTTTAAAATTTCATTCCGCGAATTCGGAGCGCTTGTCGCGTTCGGATTCCTCTTTGCGGTGAGTTCGCTTACATATTATGCTTCGTTCAAGTACATGGACGCGGGGCTTGCTTCAACGCTATTGTTCCTTTATCCGCTAGAAGTCTCGGTGCTCATGGCGGTGTTCTTCAAGGAGAAAATCAAGACCTGGACCATCGTTTCGATTGCGGTCTCTATGGCTGGCGTGGCTCTCCTCTATCGCGGTGGCGATGGCGTGCCGCTCAGTACCATGGGCCTTGTGCTTGTTTTCGCCTCGTCGATTGCCTATGCGATATACATGGTGATGGCGAACCGCATCAAGTTGCAGATGGGCTCCGTGAAGATGACGTTCTACGCCATCTGCTTCTGCCTCGTTTTCCTGCTGCTCTATGCGGTGACGCTCGGTTCGGGCCTCCCGCCGGTGTTTACGCAGGCAAGTTCGTGGGGGTGGGGATTCATGCTCGGGCTCGTGCCGACGGTGCTTTCGCTCATATTCATGGTGAAGGCGGTCAAGATTATCGGGTCTACGCCTACGGCGATTCTCGGGGCGCTTGAACCCGTGACTGCGGTAACGATAGGCGTGCTTGTCTTTGGGGAAATCCTTACGGGCAGGCTCATTGCGGGCATTCTCCTGATTCTCGGGTCCACCGTGCTTATCGCCGCCAAGCGGAAATAACTGGCCTTTTGCCCTCTGCCCACTGCCTACTGCCAACTAATTACTATATTCACAGGCATGCAGGCAATTTGTTCTAAATGCAATAAGGAATTCAACGACAAGGTGGGTATGACCCCCTTGCAGAGCAATATGGCTATCCGCGTGCGCAACAAGGTGGGCAATATCTGCCCCGAGTGTCGCGCCGAAATAAGCAAGACGCGTCGTGGATGGTGGAAAATGTTCTTCTACGATTTGAAAATCGGTTTTTATTGCTTCTGGTTCCTGGTTCCCGTGGTGCTCTTCTTTGCGGCGTTTACGGTGTTCCTTGCCTTGTATGTTCTTTAAAGGGGGTTGCTATGTTGTCTAGGATTACGCTGGTTTGCTTGCCCTTGCTGGCTATGCTTGCGGGTTGTGCCTCATCCGAGAAGGCTCATTCTAAAAAGGATGCGTCTGCGGAAGGAGTGAACGAGAATGCTGTTTCTGAGGATGCAGTTTCCGAAGAAGAGCTTTTGACGAGATACCAGCGCGCAAGGCACATGCTATGGCAGGTTTCGGATTCCAATTCCAGCGTATACCTGCTGGGGAGCGTCCATTTTGCGGATTCCACGTTCTACCCGCTAGATACGGCGATTACGAATGCGTTCGACCGTTCCGATGAACTTGCAGTGGAACTCGACATGACCGATACTGCAGTGTTTATGGAGATTGCCCGTCAGTCGGAACTGCGGGGCAAACTGCCGGCGGGGCAATCTTTGGCGCAGGTCTTGCCCAAGGATGTCAAGAAGCAGCTCGATAGCGTCTGCGCTTCGTGGTCTCTTGCTCCGGAGCTCCTCTACGGCTACAAGCCCTGGTCTGCCGCAATGACGCTCAGTTCCGTCGCCATCATGAGGCTCGGTTTCGACCCGAATCTCGGGATAGATTTCCACTTCTTGCGTAGTGCGCAGGAATCCAGGAAGAAGGTTGTTTCTCTTGAGTCTGCAGAAGACCAGATTGCGGTGCTTGTGGGGGAGGGCCTCCCGGATTCGCTCGGCGTTTACTACCTCAAGAGCACGTTAAGCCAATTGCAGGTGATGGATTCCTCCATCACGCTGATGATGGGCGCCTGGGTAAAGGGCGAAGATTCGCTATTCCGCGAAGCTATGTACATGGAACCTGAAGGTAGCGCTACGGATTCCCTGCTGGATGCGCAAATCGAGGAACTCGTCTACATTGCCCGTAACAGGACGATGGCGGATTCCGTTGCATCTTTCCTTACGCAGGACCGGAAGGTTTTTGTCGTCGTGGGTGCAGCCCACATGGCGGGGAAGGGCGATAACGTCCTCAAGCTCCTGCGCGACAAGGGCTTTACCGTCGAACAGCGCTAGTTTTGCGGCTCCTTGCGCCGTCTTTGCCGTTGTCTATGGACAACTTGTAAAAGCTTTTTTGTGCATTAAACGCCCTTTTTGCGCGAAAAAAGGATAGATTTATAAAAAAGTTGGTTACGCAAGGAGTATGCGGGATGTTTGAAGTTCCTTCCAAAGTTATAGCCGTCTTGTGCGGGCTCGCGGTTTTTGCGTCCGCCGCGGTGGACCAGTGCAAGCCCATCGGCTGGGCGACCCGTTCGGGCCGTACGTCGACCCCCTTCGAGGTGACGGGTGGCGGTAACGCGACCCCCATTACGGTAACGACTTTCGCCGACCTGCAGAAGTACGCCAAGGATTCCTCGCCGCGGGTCATCTACATCGACGGCACGCTCGGCAACGGTTGGAGTGGCACGACCGGCGACCGTCTGAACATCACGGCCTCGAACAAGACGATTATCGGCCTCAAGCCGGGAACGGTACTCAAGGCTCCTATCCATATCAGCAAGGCCTCGAACATCATTATCCGCAACATCGTCATCCAGGGCCCGGGCAGCAATGCCGACCAGGCGTGGGACAACCTCACCATCGAAAACGACGGCTCCAAGAACATCTGGATTGACCACTGCGAATTCTGGGACGGCCAGGACGGCAACGCCGACGTGGTGAAGGGTGCAGACAACGTAACGTTTACGTGGTGCATCTTCGGCTACAAGAAAAAGAGCACGCATAACCTCTCGAACCTCATCGGCAGTTCCGACAACGAGCCCGTGAGCGAGGGCAAGCTGAACGTGACCTACATGTTCAACTGGTGGAAGGCGGCGAACCAGCGAAAGCCGCGCTGCCGTTACGGCAACGTGCATGTGGTGAATAACCTCCTCACTGGCGATGCAAGCGTCACGGGTGGTACAGACGTGCTGGGTGTTTCGGCGGGCCACATGTGCACGGTGCGTACCGAGCGTAACGTATTCATCAACGAGGCTAACCCGATTTACACCGGCAACGCGAACGGCACCGGCGTGAACGAGGTAATCGACAACATCTTTACGAACTGCTCGGGCAACACGAAGGGCACGGGAACGTCGTTTACGCCGCTCTACGACTACACGGGATTCATGCTGCCGGCAAGCGAGGTGGAGGCCGCCGTGAAGGCGAATGTGGGTGCGACACTTAAGAGCCCCACGGAATGCGACGCAAACTATGTGGAGCCGCCACCCCCGACTCCTGACAGGCAGTACCAGGCGGACAAGGGCACGGCGACCAACAGCTTTATCGAGACTACGAATGCGGGTTACCATGGCGATGCCTACGTGAACTTTGACAAGGGCGGAAGCGTGGTCGTGCCCGTGAAGGTCGACGTGGCGGGCGAATACAAGTTCGAAATCGATTTCGCTAACGGTTCTAGCGAGGACCGCAGCCTGGTGATTTCTTCTGCAATAGACACGGCAACAAGCGTGTTCGAGAAGACGGGCGCGTGGAGCACCTGGAAAACGCAGGAAGTCTCGCTCAAGCTTACGGCGGGCGAGAACGGCGTGAAGTTTGCGACGCTTGATGGCAAGGACGGCCCGAACATCGACCAGTTCGATGTGACGCTCGTGAAGGAAATTGCCGCGCCGGATACCTCGAAGAAGGATACGGCTGTCGGCGACACGAGCTCGGGCGATACGTCCAAGACGGGCATCCCTGTGCTTTCGGGCTTGTCGCTCCAGCAGGGTGTATACAGCGTGAGCGTCTATGCGACCGACGGCAGGTTTATCCGCAAGGAGGAAAATGTTCCCCAGGCGACGCTCCGCAACACGCGTGAACTGACCGCAGGTCTCCCCGCAGGTGTGTACCTGGTTCGCGTTACCGCACCGGGCGCAAGCAGGAGCTACTTTACCGCAGTGAAATAGACGCGAGTTGCTTCAGTATGTAAAAGAAATAGCCCCGAAATCTCGGGGCCGTTTTCATATCTTGCGCTTGGCTTGCGCCGTTTAAAACGAGCAGTCTTTACACCTTAGCGGCTTTCTTCAACGCTGCGGCCTTGTCCGTCTTTTCCCACGTGAAGCGAGCACCCGTGCGGCCAAAATGGCCGAGCGCGGCGGTAGCCACGTAGCCCGGCTTACGCAGGTCGAGCATCTTCTCGATGCCTGCCGGGGAGAGGTCGAAGTTCTTCGCGACGATTTCTTCAATCTTGCGGTCGTCGATCTTGCCGGTACCGAAGGTGTTCACGAGCACGGACACGGGCTTGCTGTAACCGATGGCGTAGGCGAGCTGGACTTCGCAACGGTAGGCGAGGCCTGCAGCCACGATGTTCTTGGCTACGTAGCGGGCAGCGTATGCTGCACTGCGGTCCACCTTGGAAGGGTCCTTTCCGCTGAACGCGCCACCACCGTGACGGCCCATGCCGCCGTAGGTGTCCACGATAATCTTGCGTCCGGTGAGGCCGCAGTCGCCGTGCGGGCCGCCCACGACGAACTTGCCGGTCGGGTTCACGAGGTAGCGGGTATTCTTGTCCAAGAGTTTGGCCGGGATGACCTTCTTGATGAGTTTCTCGATGATTTCCTTTTCGATCACGGCGTGCTTGAGTTCCTTGCCCTTCACGAATTCGTCGTGCTGGGTAGAAATCACGACAGTGTCCACGCGTACGGGCTTGTCGTTCTCGTCGTATTCCACCGTCACCTGGGACTTGGCATCCGGACGGAGCCACTTGATGGTGCCTTCTTCGCGGAGTTCCTGAATCTTTTCCATGAGCTTGTGGGCGAGGCTGATCGGGAGGGGCATCAGTTCCGGCGTCTCGTTCACGGCGTAGCCGAACATCATGCCCTGGTCACCGGCACCCTGCTTGTCATCCTTCTTGCCGTCTGCAGCCTTGGCATCCACGCCCTGCGCGATGTCGGGGGACTGCTTGTCCATCGCGACGAGCACGGCGCAGCCCTTGTAGTCGAACTGCAGGTCGGGGTTCACGTAGCCGATATTCTTGATGGTGTTGCGGGCGACTTCCTGGAAATCGACGTTCGCCTTGGTGGTGATTTCGCCGGAAATCACGACGAGGCCCGTGTTCACGAGCGTTTCGCAGGCCACGCGGCTCTTCGGGTCCTGCGCGAGGCAGGCGTCGAGGATGGAGTCGGAAATCTGGTCGGCGACCTTGTCCGGGTGTCCCTTGGACACAGATTCAGAGGTAAAAAGATAATGTGCCATTATGGCTCCTTTGTGCTTCCAGCACCGAAAAGAATGTCGCATTTTTGAGCATTCCCAAGCGCTGAAAAAACGTGTTCATTTTTTATGCATAAATGTACAAAAACGCATAAGGTTTGACAACTCCGGACGGGCGGGTGAGGTTCAATTTGTCGTCATCTCTAGAATTATTTTTGGCGGTTTATCGGCCTTTTGTGCAAAAGGGCCTTTTTTGACGTTGTTGGGGAGTCTATTTTGTTACCTTTTTGAATAGGTCTGGGGTAACTCATGTTTTTTCGAATTTTTGCGCTTACCGCATTGGTTTCATCGGGGTTGATTGTTACAGCCTGTGGTGACGACAATTCCGTTGTACGCGATAACCTTCCGGGAAGTGTGCCGGAAGGGGTTGAATTTGGATCCTTTGTCGATAACCGTGACGGGGAATTCTATGCAACCGTCGTTATAGGTGACCAGGAATGGATGGCAGAGAACCTCCGCTATATCCCGCCTAAGGGAGGGAGTTTCTGTTACGACGATGACCCGAAGAACTGCAAGAAGTACGGTCGCCTCTACACCTGGGGCGCCGTCATGGATACCACCGGGGTCACCTGCGACAGCGATGACCCGGAGTGCTTCAACTGTGCGGCGAACCGCCGTTGCTACCAGTGCGGCATGGGGACTCTCTGCTTTGTCCATACGACGTTCCGGGGAATCTGTCCGGAACACTGGCATGTTCCCTCGCGTGAAGAGTGGCAGCGCCTGCTCGGACTTTACGCAAGCCAGGTAAAGACGAACTATAGCGAATATATGGATTACGAAGGGGTTAGCAATAGTTTCAAGGATATCCGTTCCTGGGACAAAGGGACAAACCTGTACGGATTCTCCGTGATGCCTGCGGGAGTCTGGATCCAGCGCAGGGTCTTTGACGATACTGACGACCCTAACGGCTACATAAAGTGGGATTATTTCGACAAGGGGTCCGAAACCTATTTTTGGACATCCAGCGAAAGGCATTTCGAGTATGCAAATGCGGTACGCTTCTACGAGTACGATGTTGTCAATCTCCTTTACGAAGACAAGTACAACGGTTACTCCCTGCGTTGCGTGCGCGACGTGGAACCGGGGAGAGTCTATTCTCTGGATTCTTCCGCTTATAGCGATTTTGACGAGAATGCCGCAAAACTGGTCGATCCGCGTGATTCGTCCGAATACAGGGTGACTGCAGTAGGGCCGCAGTTCTGGCTTGCCCGCAATGTCGATATTGAGCCCGAGGTAGGCAAGAGTTCCTGCTACGGAGACAGTACAGAGAATTGTGAAATCTACGGGAAACTCTATGACTGGGAGGCGGCTCAGTCGGTCTGCCCGCCAGGGACGCACCTGCCGTCTTCTGATGAATGGAACTCCATGCGCGATTATCTTGAAAAGCTCAAGGAAAACTCAAGCTATGTTGCATCCTGGCTCCGCTCCAGGGATTCCCTCTGGTCAAATTCCAGTTCCGCGCGCGATGACTTTTTCCGCTTTGCGGCGAAGCCCGCAGGCTACATGAACGAGGAAGGCGTGTACAAGGATAAGGGTGCGGGGGCCTATTTCTGGAGTTCCACGTTGACAGATGGTGCTGTCGGTATGTATCATTTAGGTGATGGCTGCTGTATTGACTTGGGCCAGAAATTTTCTCCCGCGGCTCAGGCCTCCGTCCGGTGTGTCGTGGATGCTTACAAGGACGATTAGCAGGGTATCATGCGAATTTCTGATTTTTCCGGCTGGCTGAACGACCTTCTTGAACCGCAGATGTTCAAGGACTACTGTGTGGATGGTCTCTGCGTTGAGGCTTCCGACAAGGTGACCCGCATCGTGACGGGAGTATCTTTCCGCGACAGGCTTATCGATGCCGCCATCGAGGAGCATGCGGACTGCATTATCGTGCACCACCCGAACGGGTTCTGGCAGGGCGAGAACCGCGTGCTCGTGGGCAAGTTCGGCGAGCGCATGCGCCGCCTGATGCAAAACGGCATCTCGCTGTACGGCTACCACCTGCCGCTCGACGGCCACATGGAAATCGGGAACAACGTGCAGATTGCCCGAGCGTTTGGCCTCGAGAAGATTGATGGGTTTATGCGTGAGGGCGAACGCACCGTGGGCGTCGTGGGGGAGTTTGCCGAGCCTGTTTCGCGCGAGGGCTTTGTGGACCTTGCCTGCGGAGTTTTCGAGCACGGGGTTCAGCACAGCCTCCTTTACGGTAGCGAGACTGTCCGGAAGGTCGCCATCTGCAGCGGTTCCGGCGCAAGCGGCATCGAGGAGGCCAAGTCCCTCGGTTGCGACACGTTTATTACCGGCGAAATCAAGGAGGCCGTGCCCATCGCCGTGGAGGAACTCGGGTTCAACCTGGTTTCTGCGGGGCACCACCGCACCGAGATTTTTGCCGTGCGCGCCCTTGCCCGGAAAATCGAGAACGACCTCAAGATACCCGCCAAGTTCGTGGATATTGACAACCCGGTCTAGTGAACAGTGCCGCCCGCGTGGCGGCCTCTTACTTTTTTCTTATTTTGATGCCGTTTTTTGCGAAATTTGAGCAAAAATGCGGAATTTACAATATAATAGAGGTTTTTACTTTTCTTTTTAGGGGTGTTTTTCTATCTTCTTGCCCGTGAAATTCGTAAAGGCCAACATCCATTACCAGAATTCATCGAAGTCGGTGACCCTCAACTTGCCGGAATTCCTTTTCCGCGGGCACTGGGCGGTCCGCGCCTTCGTCGTCGTTGGCCTCCTCCTTCTCGTAGTCCAGTTTTCCGCTACCTTCGTGCACGATGCCGTGCTGAAGCATGTCATCAAGTCGCGCCAGTACCTTGACCGCCAGATGGTGCAGATCGAGGGTACGCTCGACTATCTGGACGGGACTTCCGGCGTATTTTTCAAGGACGAACAGCGCGTGCATTCCAAGTTCGCGCTTACCCCGCCCGATGCTCAGGCCCGTGAACTGGGAACCGGTGGCTTTATCGGCCCCGAGTCGCTCCTGGTGCGCGGAACCTCCCCGGTATTTGAACGCATGGCGCTCCTCCGCGAGAATGCAGCGCGCATCCAGAACAAGCTCGACATGAACAACGCCGCGTTCTCCTCGCTCTCCGAATACGTGGGGCAGCAGCAGTCCCGCTGGCGTTACATACCTTCTATCGCTCCCACGCGAGGCAGGCTCGGTTCCGGGTTCGGCCCGCGCGTCCACCCGGTAACCGGCGAAGTCGGCCGCATGCACCAGGGTGTGGATATTGCGAACGAGCGCTGGACCCCGATTTTTGCGACGGCGGACGGCGTGGTGGAAAACGCCATGTACAATCCGTCGTTCGGTAACTTTGTGGCGATAAGCCACGGAAACGGGATTCGTACCCGTTATGGTCACATGCAGATGCTCCTCGTCAAGCCTGGACAGCTGGTCCACCGCTACGAGATCATCGGCTATATGGGTTCTACCGGCATGTCTACCGGCTCGCACCTCCACTACGAGGTCTGGGTCGGCGACCGTCCTGTAAACCCCGTTGCCTATATTCTTCCAGGCGACTACTCGGTCGACTGATATCCTGGCTTGCTCCAGTTAGGTGGCGTTCCTTCGGGACGGCGGGCGGGATAAACCCCTTCGGGGGACTACATGAAATTATTGCCCTGGCTTGCGGTAACCATTCCCGCATGCCCATTGCTTGTGGAGGTGTTTCCGGACCCGACGGACGTACCTGACCAGGACGGGGAGTTTGTCGAGGTGCGCCTGGATGCTACGTTCCGGGCGGACACGTTAACGCTGCTCATGGACGGGAAGGCGGCTGTCCGGGTGCCGTATCCGGAGGGGAACCGCCTGGTGCTGGTACACGACAGCGCGTTTTGCCCCGTGCGGGAGAATGTCGCCTGCGCGGTATTCAAGGAATCGCTCCCGAATTCGCGGGAAAGTCTGTGGAAACTCGAGGCGGGCACGTGCACGGATTCCGTGCTGGTGCCGGCCTCGAAGGCGGGGAAGGCATACCAGCGGCGGAGCGAGACCGACGACTGGGAGTTTACCGCCGCCACGCCGGGTTTCGCGAATGCAGGTTACGAGCAGGGGATTGCAGACTGCGGGATTGGCGCACTGCGGGTCGTGCCCGGGGAGGTTTCCGCGGGCGTGTTTGACTTCCGGGTGGAGGGCGTTCTTGATGGTTGCGACAGCGCGCAGGTTCATGCGGGCTGGCTCGACCTGATGGCGGGTGCGCCGCAATCCGGACGGCTCGATACGCTCGCCGTTTCGGGCCGGTTCGGATTCGGGTTTACCGCCCGAGGGAGCGTGCTGCTGCAGGTCTCGCTCCCGGAAGACGAGTACCCGCTGAATGACAAAATCGATACGCTTCTCGTGGTACCGGGCAAGGCCCCGCTGGTGATATCGGAGGTGCACCACTGCCCGCAGGAGCCCGTTCCCGAGTGGGTGGAGGTGTTCAACGCGTCGCGTTCGGCGGTGCCGCTGTCGCAGGTGGGTTTCTGCGGCAGGGGCGGCGTGCTGGGCGGTAGCGGGGATTCCCTATACCCCCTGCAGGCGCTTCTCGTGACGCGCGATTCGCTCGAGTTGAGGAGGCAGGTCGGGTTCCCCGACGTGCGGATAGTGCAGGTGGCGCTCGGGTACCTGAACAACACCGGCGGGTCGGTCGCCCTGTGTTACGGAGGGCAGGTTATAGACTCGGTTAGCTGGGGCAAGGGGACTGCGGTCTGCCCTGCAGGTTTCAGCCCGCTTTCGGGTGCTACCGACGATTCGCCCGGGTTTGTGCGCAAGGCGGGCAAAAAGACCGAGGCCCCGTTCACGCTGACGCTTTCCAGCCGGGTGGTGCGTGCGCGCGGCGTGCCCCTGCGGGTTCGGGTCGAGGGGGAGGGCGAGGTGAAGCTTCGCCTGCTCGATTCGGCTAGCAGGGAGGTGTGGAACGCCGTTGCGCAGGCGGGTTCCCCGCAGTGGATGGACGTACCCGTGCAAAGCCTGGGGAGCCGCGGCGTGAACTACGTGGCGGCGAGGCAGGGCGATTATGAAAAGGTGGTGGGAATTGTATTGCGTCCTTAGTTTGTCTAAAATCGCGGGCCATTTAGTTCAGGGCCGTTTAATCGCGCGCGGCTTGATCCCGTGCTGTCAAAACTCCTGTCTTGAACTGCGTCGCCTTGCCGCCATCATCTTCCTTGCTGGCTTTCTTTCGGGTTTCATCTCGCAGGCCTTCTGCTTCGATGCTCCTGTCGCCTTTGTGGGCGATTTCGGTTGCGCTCCCGAGGGTCTCCCGGGCTGGAACTCCACTCCTGCGCGCAAGTCCGTTCCCGCGTTCGGCATCTCGGGGTACATGCGTTCGGATTCTCCCGATGAATGGGTGCTCTCTGCCGCGGGGGAGTGGGGCAACCCGCATTACCGAGTCGCGTTTCTCTACGGCTACTACGCGCTCGATTCCCTGTTCCGAGAGTCGAGTGCTTCCATCGAGGCGTCTTTTTCCCGCTGGTTCCTTGTGGCGGGTCTCGGGTTCGGCGGTATAACGCAGTGGGTTCCGGGCGATGCCGCTTGGCTCCGCTACAGGCTCAAGTTTGGAATCTCCGCGCAGGCGAGGGGCTTCACGCTTGCTTCCTGGTGGCAGGGCTTTACTGACGAATGGCGGGAGTACCCGCGTGCGGGCGTGTTCTGGGACGCCTCGCAATCCTTCCGTGCCTATGTCGCGACGGACATGCAGGCTGTTTTCGTCGGCACAAGCCTCCGCTTTGCGTGGGGGAGTATCGAAACCTCGTACAGTTTTCCGGGCTTTTCGCTTGCGTTCGGGATTTCGTTCGCCTTTTCCGGGTATGGAATCGGGGCAAAATATGGTACGAGCGGCGCTCTTGGCCCGTGGGAAGGGCTCTGGGTGTCCAAATCGCTAAAAAAGTGAACTTAATTACAGGAATAGATGTTCCCGGCGCGATATTTTGTTTATCTTGTAGGTATGGATTCTGCGATTTCCGTTGCCGGACTCGGAATAAACTGGGTCATTGTGCTAGCCTTTACGTGCGTCATCCTTTTGGTGGCGTGCTGCATTTTCGTGTTCCTGCTGCGCGAGGGCATTCACAAGCAGAGGCTTTACGACAAGTTCCAGGGCAGTGTCAACGAGTTTATTGTTGTGCTGTCGCGCAGGCTCGAGTTCCTGTACGGGCTTCCGATGTACACGTCCGACCCGCTGTTTGCGAGGCTCTCTTCGGGCAATATTTTCCAGGACTTGCTTCGCTCGAAGGACTGGTCCCGAATGAAGCTGTACTTTGATGAGGTGGAAAAACACCAGAACATGTCGTTTGTATTTTCCGTGGAAATAGACCCGACAAATGCGAACTCCGACCAGAGCCGTGTGCAGTGGTACGAAATGAAGACGGTGCTCGATTATGTATCCGTGCAGGAATACCGCTACATCTGCTTTATCAAGAACTTTACCCGCGAAAACGAGAACAGGAAGGAACGCGAGCGCATCCAGGTGCGGCTCGATAACCTGTTGCAGAATACCGGCGACTTCCTCTGGAATTTCGAGGTCGATGACCGAAGGTTCAGGCTCCTCACGCCGCTGATGGACGAGGAACACCGTGTTATCCCGCAGTCGACGGGTTATGTGGATATCCGCAAGATGATGCCGGAATCCGACTACAACCTTCTCGATTCCGTGGTGAATGCACGCGTCAAGGATTTCCATACCTACGGTTCCAGGGGCGATCCGTTCGAGACAATCAAGCTGCGTCTGTATGGTGCCGACAGGGCTATGGTGTGGTACTGCTTCCGCTGCAGGCTCGTAAACGACGAGGACAACCGCCTTGTGCTGCAGGGCTCGGCACGCCGCATGGATATGGTACTCGACAACCCTGTTTCGGACGATGACGACAAGGAAGCCATGCTTTCGGCGGCGCTCTCGTTCCCCGATGTGCGCGTGCTGTGGATCGACAGGAACTTTACCATCCAGGGCTGCAACCAGGCCTTTGCGACCGACTTCCAGATTGTGAACCCGAAAGATATCTACGGGAAGAACCTGGATACGGTCCTTACGAGCAGAATCCTGCCGTACGTGTCGAAAATATTCTCGGAAGTGTTCGATACCGGAAGGAGCGTTGCCTGGAAGGGCGGCTTCATGAAGGAAAACAGCCTGCTCATGTTCAACGCGGTTCCGCTCAAGTCGAAGGACAATGTGCTCCATTCCGTTTTGGGCGTGTACATAATGCTTGACAAGAGCGACTTTGTAGAAGACGAAGAAAACGTTTAATCAAAAGGAGATATTGTGAAAAAGTTATTCGGTCTTGTGATTTGTTCTGCGTTTATGCTTTGTGCCTGCAACGAAGCGAATGCCGAGAAGTCAGCAACTGCGAAGGGAGCCCCCGCCGCACAGCCCGCGGCTGCGGTCGCGGCGCCCAAGCCTGCAGAACCTGCTCCGGCTCCGGAAGCCCCGAAGGCGCAGATTACGAACATCGACTGGGCGAAGGCTCTCGAAATGCAGAAGGCCGGTGGCGTGCTGATTGACGTGCGCACTCCGGGCGAGGTTGCCGAGGGTACTGCCCCGGGTTCCATCAACATTCCGCTCCAGGAAGCCGAACAGCGCCTGGGCGAGTTCCCGAAGGACAAGGACCTGCTTATCTTCTGCCGTAGCGGCAAGCGCAGCATGGCTGTTTCGAACTTCCTTATCCAGAACGGGTACGAGCGCGTGTTCAACGTGGTCGGCGGCTTCATGGCCTTCCCGAAGAACTAGTCAGTTGTCATCCTGAGCCCTTCGACAGGCTCAGGGTAAACTGCGTCGAAAATCCAGTCTTGCAATACAGTGAACTACCTACAGCTCGCACTTGAAGAATCGTTTTTCTCCATCGGGGTTAGCCGTCCTAATCCTGCTGTGGGGGCTGTTGTCGTTAAAGACGGGATTGTGGTGGGGAAGGGGCGTACGCAGCGCCCCGGGAGCGCCCATGCCGAAGTGATGGCGCTGCGTGACGCGGGCGAACTCGCCCGCGGCGCGGCCATATACGTGACGCTCGAGCCCTGTTGCCATTATGGCCGCACGCCCCCCTGCACCAAGGCAATCATTGATGCCGGAATCGAGGAAGTTTATTTCGCGCACGCCGACCCGAATCCGGTTGTGCGCGGCAACAGCCGCAAGGTTCTCGAGGAGGCGGGAGTCCGCGTTTTCGAGGGTGTTGAAGCCTGCATTGCCGCTTCTTTCGAGGAGGCGGATGAAGGCGATTGCGGGAGCGGTTGCCGCGTGTTCGGGTACGATGCTTCCGGGCGTGCTGCCGGCAATCCCGTGCCTATTTCGGGTGCTGGGAATGTTGGTTCTATTTCGGGTGTCGGGTATGCTGGGTCAATCTCCGGTGCCGGGAGGGTTGGGGCTATCTCGGGTGGCGGGATGCGCGCGCCTTCAGAAGCAGAAATCGAGGGGCGTAGCGTATTTGCAGAAATCGAGCGCTACTTCGAGGCGTATGATTACTTTGTGCGCAACAAGATGACGTTTGTCGAAGTAAAGTGCGCCGTGTCGGAATCGGGATTCATGGGGGTCGCACGGCCCGATGGCTCGCATGCCCCGCTTTGCATAACGGGCCAGGGTGCGAACTGCTGGAACCATGAACTGCGCGCGATGAGCGATGCGGTTCTCGTGGGTGCCGGGACGCTCCTTGCGGACAATCCCTCGCTTGATGTGAGGTATGCCCGCGGGAACAATCCTGTGAAGGTCCTCTGGGCGGGGCACCGCGTTTTTGGCGATGAGGATGTTCGCGCGTTGAAGTTCTTCAATGCGGCTGATTGCGCCGCGGGCGATAAACGTACACTCGTATTTTCCCTTGTGGAACAGCCTGCAGTTGCATCGCTCCCGCATGTTGAGGTCGTGCACCTGGGCGCGGGTGACTTTGCTGCCTGCTGGCGCGAGATGCTTGCGGAACTTTCCCGCCGCGGGATGCACCGCCTGATGGTCGAACCCGGCGCGACGCTTGCGCATCTCCTTTTTGATGGGGTTGCTGGCGATGCGCCCGAAAATCCCCCCCTTTGGAACCGCCTCGACCTGTGGCACTCCACGGACCCGCGTGTCGAGGAAGTTCTTGAAGGCGGGGATGGCAAGCCCGCGCTTACTGCGGTTGCATTTCCCGGAGTTCCCTCGGGTGCCGTTGCCCGCGAGTCGGCAATGCTCGGTCCCGACGTTCTGACCATCTATTACCCCTCCTAATTGTTATCCTGGACACTTTGATTCCATAATGTTGCTTTTTGCATAAAAAGCAGACTAAATGCTGTTGGATCGCCTGTTTAGTCTGCTGTTTGTTAATTTATATGTAGTAAAACATCCTAAAAATCGCAATTTCTTGTAAAATAGAGGGTGAAATTTCTCCAAATAGCCCTCCCGAACATGAAAATGTGCTTAATTTGTTCTAAAAAAGCAGACCAAAAGGCTCGTGGAAACCCGTTTGGTCTGTATTTTTCCCTAAATGCGCTTTCTGCGGGCTTCCCGCCATCTATTTCACAAGCACCATCGGGCTCGTTTCGCTCAGCAGGTAGTCCCATTCCTCGCGAATCTTGTTGTATTCGCTCGGGTCGGCGTACAGCGCGAACGTCGTCCACTTGATGGAAGATTGCGCCCCGGCGTTTACTCCCTTCTCGAAGCTCACGTAGTCAGCGTCGCGGGCGAGTGCCTTCGGGCCGACCACGTTCACGCTCTTGCCGTCGGCAGCCTTTACGGTGAGGCTGTAGTGGAACTGCGTCTCGTGCGGCATGCGGATGGGGTGGTGGCGCTTTGCGACCTTGGGCATCTTGAACAGGCTGCGCTCCCAAACGTTGGGGAACCGCCCCTTCATTTCGCTGCCCTGCCCGAAGTACGCCTTGGACCCGTAGGTGGTAACGAGAACGAGAGGCTTGTTGAACTCGTCGAGGTTCTTGATTTCGACCTTCGAGATGTTCACGTCGGGTACGCCCTGCGCCATGAAGTCTTCCATGAGCTTTTCCTGCTCCTTGACTTCGCGCCCGTAGAACTTGTTGCGGATGGCGCTTGCGAACTTGCCTTCCAGCGTCACGGAATCGCGGAACTCGCAGGTGCCGTCGTTCCCGATAAAGAGCCTGTGGTCAATCGCAATCTTGTGTTCCTGGTTGTCTTCGAGTATCGGCGTCTGCGTCACGCGGCTGTTCTCGCCGTCGATGATGAGGGCGACTTTCCCTTCCATGTCGAGCGGGACGGGGCGGTCGTTGCCCGTCTTGTCGGTCGCGTCGATCCACATCTCGCTTATGCGGTCCTGCTTGGGCACGTAGAGAATCATGTGGTTGAACTGCTGGATGGTCGGCAGCTGAGAGAAGCCCTCTTCCGTGAGGTGGATTGCGGTGAGGTAGCTCTTGACGCCGATGGTCGCGAGCATTTCTTTAAGCAATAGAGCCATGTCCTTGCAGTCGCCACGACGCTCCTTGAGCGTCACTTCGGCGGTCTGCGGGATAAGGCTGTGGCCGCCGAAGCGGATATCGCGGTAGCGGATATCGTGGCGCACGAAGTTCGCGATTGCCTTGACGGCCTCGTTCCCAATCTTGTTGCCCTTCACCTCGAATGCCTTCTCGCGCACGCTCACAGCCTGTTTGAACTGGTGCTTGATGAGGTTCTGGTAGTCTTCGCCGACTTCCTTCCACTGCTGCTTGCCGGTGAGCATCAGGCCTGCGCCAAAATCGCGGTACACGGGCATGTAGAGTTCCTTGCGCATCACGACCGGGCTCTCGATTTTCCATTCGCGCCCGCCCTTGATGTTCTCGCGCTCAAGCGGTCCGTATTCCTCGGTGGTGAACGCGTTCGTGTCGGCGTACACGCGGAATATGGACTGGCCCACGGGAACGTCCTTGCTGCTCACGAAGTCGGTGTAGGGAATCATGCCCTTCGCTTCGATGGCGGTGCGGCTGAACTGCAGATAAATGAAGTCGCCCGGCGCGAGTTCCGAGAGCGGGAAGTGCGCCATCTGGCTTTCGTTCTTGCCGCCGATTTCGGTCGCGTAGGTGATGTAGGCGCCGTTGAGGCTAGCCTTCTGCTTTAGGTTCCAGTTGCTGTCGTACACTTCGAGCGCGTTGAGGAATATGCGGTCGTAACCCGGCAGAAAATCGAAGGTGAACTCGCGGTAGATGGCGGCACCTCGCACGTCGAGGATTTCCATGAGCATTTCCTCGCTCCTGCTCCACGGCTGGTTCTTTTCGGCCTTCAGGCATTCCTTGCGGTAGTGCACCACGGCGGGGAAGTCGCCCTCGACGGCTTCCTGCTTGGCTTTTGCGCTCAGCAGGCTCTTGATGTTCGCGGTACGTTCTTCCACGGGCGTGATAGGTTTTTGCAGCGTGCGGTTGTCGGCCTTCCCGAGGAACGCCTTGGTGGCGCTGAGGAAGCTCTTCGCGTCTTCGTTGTCGGCCTTGAGCGAGAGCGCCTTGGTGAGCGCTTTTTCGGCGTCGCGGTAGTTGTGGCTGTAGAAGAGGATTTTACCGTGCATGGTCCACAGCTTGTAATCGTTCTTTTCCTTCTGGAGAGTCTCTTCGCTGATGGCGCGGGCTTCCTCGTAGCGGCCCAGGAACATGAGGGCGTCCATGAGGGTTTCGCCCAAATCCTTGCTCATCCCGAACCGGCCTCGTACCCCATATAATATTTCGACGGCTTCGGCGTACTGGTCGAGGCCCATGTAGGTCTTTGCGAGGTACACGCCCAGGCGACTGCTCGGCTGCGTGTCATAGAGGCGCTGCACCACAACAAGCGACTGGTGGCGCTGTCCGAGTCCCCAGAGCGCGTCGGAGAGGTTGATGACGTATTCGGGGTTGTTCGGCGTGAACTGGAGCGCCGCTTCCGCACATTCGCGGGCGTGGCTGTAGTCGAACAGCACCTCGTACATTTCGCCGAGGATGGAGAGGAGTTTCCCGTTCTTGCGCACCAGCGGCATCTGGCTTGTAAAGTAGGCGATGCCCGGGCCGTAGAGTTCTTTCATCTGGTAGATAAACCCGCAGTTCACGAGGTAGAGCGGTTCCTCGGGGTCCATCTTGTTCGCGCGCTCGAAGTAGCTGAGCGCCACGAGCGGCTGGTCTTCCACAAGGCGGAGGATGCCCACCTGGTTCATCACGGCGGCGTTGAATTTGTTCTGCTTCCTGTCGTCCTTGATTTCGGGCACGGCTCCGGTCTTTAGCCCTTCGATGGCGTTGTCTATTGCCTTCGCGTATTTCTTCTGCGTCGCGCCCTGCGTCCAGGCCGCAATCAGGATTCCGCGTCCGTTCTCGTAGAAGAACCGTCCCTTGTAGCTAAAGTCGAACTTGCCGACCATGTGGGTGAGCGTGAATTCCTGGGCGTAGCGGTCGCCGACCTTCACGCGGCGGGCATCGAGCGTGCGATTGTTCGGGTCGACGCCGAGGCGGGTGAGGAGCACCTTGAACATGTCCTGCTGGCCGATGACGTCGGGTGGGAGGATTGCGCCATATACGAATAGCGAGACTTCCTCGGACTTGTCGGTGAGCACCAGGTCGGGGTCGTTGTTCTGCTTCGCGATGCCGTTCCAGAAGTGCCAAAGCGTGTCCTTCGTGCTCCAGGTGTAGCCGAGGGCTGCGGAAGTGTGGTTCTGGATACGTTCCGGAGAGAGTTCCGGGCCCTGTTCCTCGGCGATTTCGTTGAGGGTGAATCCCTTGAAGAATTCCTTCCATTCCTCCTTGAGCATGTCCTTTGCGGGTACGTTGTCGGTTGCGGTAAGCGTGAGGGTGTAGACGCTGCGTCCGTTGCCCGTTACCATGCCCACGGCCTCGTACGGGGTCTCGTAGCGCTTGCCCGCGATGTCGAAGAACGCGCCGGTCGTCCCGAACGCCTCTTCGGGATTGAGCTCGCTCAAGGTCGCCTTCTTGCCGCTAGATTCCAGGCTCTGCATTTCCATGCGGGCGCGGTCCATGAGGTTCATGGGCTCGCCTTCGTCGAGCGCTACCTCGCGTAGCACCGCGCGCCTGCCCGAATTTGCGTTGTAGAACTCGTAGGGGGCTCCGTCCTCGCCGCCGATGACCGTCCAGTCGCCGCCCGGGAACTTGAAGCTGAAGCCCGCGTTGCTGATGGTGCCGTCCGGGTTGCGCACCGCGCTTGCGTTCGCGCCCGAGCCCGCCGAAGCGCCCTGGTCGCTATAATCGTAATAGTTCTGGGCCACGGTAGCGGGGGCGCCGCTCTCGTCGGCCTTCGGTTCCGGGTTGGTCAGCGGGTCGCCGTTTCCGGCGCAAGAAACCAGGGATGCGAAAAGGAACAGCGCAAACAGGCCCGCACTCTGCTGTGCGGGGCGGCCGCGAAAACCGGCCACACGGGTAAATCTTTTAGACGTAGGAATCATCATGAGAGCAAAGATACAAAAACGAATTGCTCCCGCCCTGTTTTTTTTATTCCCGCGTGGAATATGGTATTTTGTTTGAAAAAAATTATTTAAGAATGCTGGCGGCGAAGCTTGTGAAATCGACTAGGTGCCCAGATATTATCTGGAAAATGACCTTATTGTCCAAGATTTCGTATTGATGAACCGCGATGTTCCTGAATGCGACTGCCTTTGCTAGGTTGTCTGCATTCTCCTTCGAGATGACGTTCTTCTCGGCCAGGAACCTGAAAGTGTCGGCCATGGTGGTGGGGGCGACAGAAAAGTCCAGCAGAATATGGTTGCCGATATCGATGCAAATCTGCACCGCGCGTTGCAGGTTCAGGATGATGATTTCCTGCTTGTCCAGGCTTGCTTCCAAATCTTCGAGAGAAGTCACATTTTGTGACTTGATTCGCTCGATGCAGTTGGCTAGCATTTCTAGTTTCTTTTGCAGCAGGTCCTTATCCATTAACAAACCTCTTGATTCTTTCGGCGCGGCAGGCGCGCTGGATGGGCAGGAAGTCCTCGTAGAAATACAGCGCCTTCATGATGTACTTGTGGAACACGTCGTGGTTGAACTTGATGCGTTCGCCTGTCGTCATGATCTGATGCAAAAAGAGTCCTTCCGCCTTTGAGAGGTCGGCGATGTCGACTTCCCTTTTGCACAGCAGGCTGAGTTCCACCTGCATCTTGGCAAGGCTGTCGTAGGAGAGGGCGTTCTGCGAATGGACGGCGATGTCGATGTCGCTGTGCTCGTTGAACTGGTTCTTGGCCAGGGAGCCAAACAGAATTGCCGAGTCGATTTCGGGCTTATTCCCGAAATATTCGACTAGCTTTGCAGTGATATTCTGTTTTTCGCACGATTCAGCCATGCCTTTAATATAGATTTTTCCCCAAAAAAGTGGGAAAATAAATTTTTTACCACCAGAGCTTTATGCGCAGGTAGTCGATGGCCTGGTGCGAAAGGATCCACCAGAGCGTGTGCTTTTCGGCGAAAATCTTCGCGATGCCCGTCATGCCGGGGCGGAACCATGCGGGAGTGCCGTACACGAACTCGCCGCGCACGGCGAACGTGTTTTCCTGCTCCTTGACTTCGGCGGTGGGGCTTACGCGCTTGGTCTCGAAACGGTAGGCGTAGTCGGGACGGCTCTTGACGGCGAGCAGGCCCTGGTTCCCGATGGTCACGTTGCGGAGTTCCTGTTCGGGGACGTTTATTTCGACGTAGATGTTCTCGATGGATGACATCTGGAACAGTTCGGAACCCTGCTTCACGGGGGCGCCGAGCCTTTTTTGCAGGTCGCCTTCGATGATGATGGCGCTGTCGACGTTCACGACCACTGTTGCCATCGAGAGCTTGTAGCGCACGGTCTTGAGCTTTGCCTGGGTCTGGGCGAGGCGCGCCTGGTGTATGCGCATTTCGGCGAGCTCGTGCGCGGCCTGCGCCTTCTGGATTTCGCGGCGGCTGTCCTGTTCTTGGGCCATGAGGTCGGCCTCTTCGAGCCTGAGTTCCGTCTGGTTGAGGCGCAGCAGGGGCGAACCCCTGTATACCACGTCGCCCGGCTTTACGAATACGGTGTCGATGTAGCCGTCGAACGGGGCCGTGGTGTAGATTATCTTGTCGGTCTTGAGGATTGCCGGCGCGCTTACTTTGTACGGAAGCGGAAAGAGCGTCGCGAAAAGGATGAACGCGATGGCGATGAGCCCGAGCAGCTTTGCCCAGGTGTGCTCGATTCCGAAAACCTTGGAAAGCCCCTTGCGTATTGCCCTTGCCATGCGCAGGCCGAACCAGCTGCTTTTGGTGTAGAGTTCCAGGAGGCGTGCGCTGCAGAGCGTGGACGTCAGGTACACCTGTTCGCTGTCGAGGTCGCTGAACGGCCTGGAATTGCGTTCGCAGCAGATTACGCCCACGATGTCTTCGCCGTTCCGGATGGGGACCGTCAGGATGTATTTTGTGTGGTAGGCGGCGCTGTAGAGCTCGTGTTCGCGTATCGAGAGAACGTTGTTTTCGGGAGCGGGGTAGACTACCGCGGCATCCTGCTCGTAGGCCTCTTCCATGATGCCTTCGAGGTCGCTCACCACCTGCATCTTCTTTTCGAAATGGTCGGTGTGGCTGAGCGCCTTCAGTACAACGTAGTCGTGCTTGACCCAGCCGAGGCTCACGCGTTCGGCGCCGTACTTGTCGCAGAGCCCGCTCGCGAGCGCGAGGCTTGCTGGACCATGCAGGAGTTTAATAAGAGGGTAGCATAAGCTACTATATTCATTGCGCAACCCCCAAAAGGTAAAACAATGGCAAAAATCAACTATAGCTCCGAGACAAGGGAACAGGTCATCAAGCTGGTCCTGAAAGGCGAAAAGTCAGCAAACCAAATAGCCAAGGAACTCGGAATCGGGCCCAATACAGTCGGTCGGTGGGTAAACGAGTACCGCAAGGAACACAACCTGCCGAGCTACCGCGAGGAACGGCGAATCCGCAAGGTGTCCGTCGAGGAACTCGCCGCCAAGAACAGGGAACTGGAAAAACTCCTGAAGAAGCGTGAAAAGGAGCTTGCGGACGAGAAGGAGACGGTAGAGATCCTAAAAAATCCCTGCACATCTTTATGCGACCACACGACTGAAATGCGAGGCGATACACGTGAACCGCAAGAAATACTCAGTCAGGAAGATGTGCAGAGCCCTAGGAATACCGCAGTGTTCCTACTACCAGTGGTCGCGCCAGCAGGAAAAACGTGCCGAGAAGAAGGCCCGCGAAGAACGGCTTGTCCAGAAGGTCCGCGACACCTTCGAAGAAAACCACCGCGTGTACGGTTGCCCGAAGATGCAGGCGGCACTCCATGACAAGGGTGACGAGGTAAAGGTGTGGAAACTGCGCCGCATCATGCGCGAGAACGGTCTCTATCCGGTCACGCTCAAGAAATGGAAACCCTACCGCAAGGGCAAATGTGACTCCATGTACAGCGAGAACCTGGTGCAGCGGAAGTTCGATCCCGACAGTCTGAACGCCGTCTGGGCCGGCGACATCACCTACGTCAAGACTACGCTTGGCTGGGTGTACCTTGCCGTGGTACTTGACCTATGCAACAAGGAGGCGGTGGGTTATGCCGTGAGCAAGAACATCGACACGGAACTTGTCAAGCGCGCGTTGTCCAATGCCATCATGCAACGCGGCCATCACGACGGACTAATCTTCCATTCCGACCGTGGCGTGCAGTACAGCAGCATGGGCTACCGCACGATGCTCTCGGAGAATGGGATAACGCCCTCGATGAGCGCCCCGGGCTGCCCCTACGACAACGCCTGCATGGAAAGCTTCTTCGCAAGCTTCAAGAAGGAGATGGCCTACAGGCGAGACTTCAAGGACATCGAAGACGTGCGGGAGGCCGTTTTCAGGTACATCGAGCTGTTCTACAACCGGAAACGGCTCCATAGTTCGCTCGGTTACATGACACCGGTGGAATATAGGCTGTCAAAACAGGCTGCCTAGACCACAAGGGTATACCACTTAACAAGAAAAAAGGATATATTTTAACTTAACCGGTAATGAATATGGTTGTTCATGAACCCACTATTAAAAAAACTACAAATCCAGTGGCTTCGCGAAGGTCGATCGCGACTTCAATGCGATATATGTCACCAACGAAGGCCGCAACATCGAAACGCTTGACAAGGACGAGCAAGTCGTTGTCCGCGAAGACGGAACGGCCGGAGCCGATACGATTATCGCTGGCAATGGTGACAACGTTGTCTTTGGTGGTCTCGATTCTGACGATATCACGACGGGCAATGGGCAGGATGTTGTGTTCGGCGACAACGCCTATGCGACATTCCGCGGCAACGCGAACGAGGTGTTCGAACAGGTGGGCGACCGCCAGAACGTCCCGGATGTCTACGAAGAGGCGACCCTCAGCTTCAACTTCCAGGGTGCTTCGCAGACGGGCCTCAACGCGGGCGACTTTGTCGGCGCGTACAACGAGGAAAACGGCGACGATTACCGCAGCAGCAACTGGAACAACATCTCGGGCTCGCTTGCAGGTACATACGGCAACGATGACCGCGAAGTCGTGAACATGGATAACCTCGATGCGACGGGCGAAAAGTCTGCCGACGAAACCCGCGTGCGCGCAAGCGGCGTGAGCGTGAGCTACGGCGGCATCGAGAGCCATCGCAACACGAGTACGGACAACCGCATCAACCTGCAGGCCTACAACCTTGGCCTCTGGAATGCGCAGTACGACAAGAACGCGAAGCTCATGAATTCGGGCCTGATGACGACTGCCCCGAATGCCCAGTGTGAAAATAAACTCGATGTCCAGATGGACGGCCTTGCCCAGTACTTCACGAGCTACAGGGTGGTTGTGTATCTCGATATCCCGGATTCTCATTCTGCGGCAGACAACAGCGTTCGCAAGGTGAGCCTGTATACAAACGATTCGGAAGATCCGATCAAGACCTTCTATGTGAAGGACAATGCGGGCCACAACTTCCATGGTTCCTACGAACGCTCGACTGCCGAAACGGCCGCTTCCGCGATGGAAGCGAACTACGTGGTATTCGAAGTGCCTGCCGATGCAATTGCCGACCGCATTCGCGTGGTTATCGAGGAGGCGGATCCCAATGCCCAGAACGGAAAGAACCTCCCGGGTATCGCAGCTATCCAGGTCAGGGGCACGCTCCACAAGCAGGATGTCGCCGCGACGACCGATATCGATTTCGGCGGTAACGATACCATCCGTACCGACCTCGGCGATGATATCGTGGTGGGCGGTACCGGTAGCGACGATATCACCACCTTCGGTGATGAACGCTACGGCATCCACGACAACGACGTTGTGTTCGGCGACAACGCGAAGATTCTGCTTACCGACCGCGACAGCGACGAATCTACGGCTTCGACCATCTCGACCGCGGAATCTGTGGCCATCACGAACATCGATGCGATTTACGATGACCTCATCAAGACCGGCAACGGCAACGATACCGTTGTGGGCGGCGTCGGGGCGGATACGATCAATGCCGAGGCGACTGCGGCCGCCGACACGATGCTGGACGACATCAACGTCCTCTCCATCAACTTTACCCGCGAGCATTCCGATTCTACGGATGCGATTGCGCAGGGTGAGGCGGCAGGTGTCGTGGTGGATACCGACTGGCACAACTTCTACCGCAACGACCGTGGCGTCATTGTATCGGAATCTGTGCGCGGTCAGGAATCCTCTCCCGAGTACAACAACAAGATGAACAGCCTTTCGAACAACCCCACGGCAAGCAATCCGTATGCTGTCGAGGAGGGTGTCGAGGTTCAGCTTTACGGCAAGAACCACGGGCAGCGCCAGACCGTCGCAAGCTTCACAATCGAGAACTACGATGAACTGGATGGTGACACTTCGAACTCGAAGCTGTTCAACACCTACCTTGCGGCACAGCAGAGCGAAGAGATTGTCCTGAAGCTCAAGAACATGAACAGCTTCGTGAGCAATTCGAACAATACGGTTTCCTCGACCTATGACCTCTACATCTACCTCGGTGGCGACAACAACGATACCGATACGTACAACTACCTGTACCAGGTGAAGTTTACGGGTCACAATGGCGTGTCTCAATACCGTTACCTGAACGATTGGACGGGCCACAAGTTCGACGGCGACTACAAGGAGGCTACCTGCTCGTCGCAGACCGAAGCCGAACGCATGCTGCAGATGGCTTTGAACGATTCGGCCCATGATTCGGCGGCTCCGCGCCTTGAACTGGTGGGCAACTACGTGGTGTTCCGCGGCGTGTCGGGCGATGTCGCCGATATCCGCATCAGGAACATCTACACGAGCTCCGGTCAGCATCCGAAGAACCTCCCGATGATTTCGGCGGTGCAGGTTGTATCGGGCGATGGCCGCTATGCCGGCGAAACGGACCTCGGCGGCGATCACGACAAGGACCTCGTCTATGGCGACGACGCGAAACTCGTATTCGACATGGATGTTCCTTACGATGCCGATGTCGCAGATGTATCGAAGTTCAAGAACCGCGTTATCGAGGCCAAGTCTGTAGCCATCGAACACGATGCGGTGACTTCGATTTCGACCAACGATACGATCACGACGGGCAGGGACCGCGACGTTGCCGTGGGTGGCGAAGGTGCCGACACGATTACGATGGGCGAAGGCGACGATATCGCCCTCGGTGGAAGCGCGAACCTCGTGCTCGAACACAACAACCCGCTGGGCGTGTTCACTCCCAATACCGAGATTGCGCTCGACCAGCATACCATCGACACGACGCAGCACCAGAACTACCTCGACAACGACAACGCGAACGTGTGGCAGTTCCAGAGCAGGCTCGACCAGAACCTCATCCAGGGTATCGATACTTCCGTGTCGAACGAAAACGACCGCAAGGATACCATCGATGTTGGCGAAGGCAGGAACCTCACGTCGCAGGGCTCCGACAGCACAGCGCAGCTTGTAGTGCCGAAACCCGTGATTGTCGATGACGACGGGCAAGAGGGCAGTGGAGAAGCCTCTACGCCGACGCCTCCGGTTGTGGCTCCAGACGACGGAACGGTGGTGATTGACCAGGAAGGAACTTCGACCTTGGTTGAAATCGCTGCCGGCGAGACTGTGGAAATCGTGATTACGGATTGGGACGAGGGCAACCAGTATTACCATCCGAACGTATTCCTGCAGTTGAACTGCTCCGACAACACGAGGCATAAGCTGTCTGTCACCTGGGATGGTCAGCAGACTGACCCGACGGTGTATTTGCAGAACTATGCAGAATTCGACATTCCTGATGTGGCAACTGTCGTGGGTGAACACAAGATTGTCTTGAGAATCACTTCTAGAGACTCCATTTCGCTCATGGCAACTGTTGCTCATCGGTAATCTGTTCTATGGTCCTCGATCAGCAGCGCAAGATATTCCATGAGTCGTGGTACCGCCTTGCGGGGAGCAAGATCTCCCTCAGGGCGAGTGTCCGCGTCCACAGGCAGACCTACCGCGGTGTACTTTGGTACGTACTGTACGAACCGTTTACGAACCAGTATTACCGATTGCCTCGCGGGGCATACGACTTCGTGTCGCGCCTTTCGCCCGACAAGACGGTGGGTGAGGTGTGGAGCGCTATGCTCAAGGGTAGCGAAGGCGAGATGCCCGGCCAGGGCGAAGTCATCGAGATGCTTGCGCAGCTGTACCAGGCGAACATGCTCATGTACACGGGCGTGGACGATGGCGCAAAGCTGTTCGAGCGCAACCGAAAGCAGAAGCAGAAGAAGGTCAAGGCCTCGCTCTTGAACATCTTCTTCTTGAAGGTGCCGCTGTTCGACCCCGATGCCCTGCTCAACAAGCTGCGCTGGCTTATCCGCTTCTTGCTGAGCAAGCCTTTCGCGCTCGTGTGGCTCGCGACGGTTATCGTTGCCGCGAAATACGGAATCGAGAACTTCGATGCCCTCAAGGACCAGAGCTCGGGATTCCTTTCGCCATCGAATATCGGCTGGGTCTACGTGTGTACCGTGTTCGTGAAGCTCTTGCACGAATTCGGCCATGCGAGCGTCGTCAAGCGCTACGGGGGCGAGGTGCACACGCTGGGCGTGATGTTCATGCTGCTCGTGCCTCTTCCGTACGTGGATGCGACGGCAAGCTGGTCGTTCCGCAAGAAGTCGAGGCGCGCTCTGGTGGGGGCCGCGGGCATGCTCACGGAATTCTTTATCGCCTCGGTCGCCTTGATTGTCTGGGCGAACCTTGGCGGTGGACTCGCCAAGAACATTGCGTACAACGTTGTTATAATGGCTTCGGTCTCGACCGTGCTGTTCAATATCAACCCGCTCATGCGATTCGACGGCTACTATATCCTGACCGATTTGCTGGACATGCCCAACCTGCAGCAGAATTCGGTACGCCACCTCAAGTACCTGCTGGAGCGTTACGTGTTCTTCAAGCGCGATGCCGAGGCGGTTGCCGAGACCTGGCTCGAACGCGTGATTTATTCGGTTTACGGAGTCGCTTCGTCAATCTACAGGATTTTCCTATTTACGGGGTTCATCGTCACCATCTCGCAGCACTACCTGATACTTTCGTTTATCATGGGGGCCCTCCTTTGCCTGACGATGGTGATTATGCCGGTGGGCAAGTTCCTCAAGTACATCTTCGCAAGCCCCGGGCTTGCGCTGGTGCGTAACCGAGCCGTTTTCGTGACGGTTCTGGTGCTCGGCAGTGCCATATCGCTGCTGTTCTACCTGCCCGTTCCCGACACGTTCAAGGCTCCCGGCGTTATAGAGGCGTCGCGGTACGAAAACACGACGGTGGGCGAGGGCGGCCTTGTTGCCGACGTGTTCCGCGGCGAAAAGGCGAAGGTCAAGAAGGGCGATACGCTGATGGTCCTCGAAAACCGCGAACTCGATTTTTCGATTGAGGAGAAGCGCGCTCAGGTGAGGGAGGCCGTGCAGGCGTACTACCAGGCGCTGGACCGCGCTCCCGAAAATATGCTGCCGCTCGAAAAGAGGCTGGGCGTGCTGAGGCAGGAACTGGGCGACCTGCTGCGCTACCGCGACAAGTTGACGCTTGTGGCCCCGATGGACGGCATTTGGGACGTGAAGAACCCGGACGAGTACGTGGGCCGCTTTATGCAGCGTGGCGATTCGATGGGGATGGTGCTCGACACGACCGCATTCGACTTTTTGGCGGTGGTGAGCCAGGAGGAGGTCTCTCGCCTGTTCACGGAAAAGCCGCGCAAGGTTTCGGTGCGGCTCAGTGGCGACGCCTTTACCGAAATCCCTGTCGATAGCGTTTCGGCTATTCCTGCGGCGCGTGACCGCTTGCCTTCCGCTGCGCTCGGGTGGCTCGGCGGTGGCGAAATCGAGACGCGTGCCTCGGGCGACGCGGGGGATGGGTATGGCGAACGTACTGCGGAACCCGTCTACCTGGTGCGTGCGACAATCAACAGGGACGATGCGGCCCTGGCGGGCATTGACTGGGCGCACGGCCGTTCGGGCAAGATCCGTTTCCATTTGAAGGATACCCCGCTAGCCCTGCAGGGAATCCGCAAGGCGCGCCAGGCCCTGCAGAAGTACTACAAGATGTAATATGAACCTTACCGATAACTACCGACTGACATCTTGCAAGCAAGTGAAAAAGATCCCGACGGGCCTCGATGCCCTGATGTCGCGGATGGTCGGAAAGTTCAAGGGCCGCAGGGGAGTGCTGCGCGGGCTTTTGAAAGATGCCCGGAGTATCGACCTGTGGAGCCGTTCGTTTACGCAGCTCGACGATGCCTCCCTGAAAAAGCGCATGGCCGACATGCAGGCCGAACTCAAGCGCCCCTTCGCGAAGAGCGCTCTCCTGAAGTCGTTTGCCCTGGTGCAGGAGGCCGTGTCGAGGACTCTCGGGTATCGGCCGTATATCGAGCAGTTGACGGGAGCGCTTGCGCTATACCGCGGGTATGTCGCCGAAATGTCGACTGGCGAGGGCAAGACGGTTACGGCCGCCATGTGTGCCGCCGTGCGGGGCTGGAGCAAGCGCCCGTGCCACGTGATTACGGCGAACGACTACCTGGCTGCACGCGATGCCGAAATCATGAAGCCGCTGTATTCGTATTGCGGGGTGAGCGTCGGGGCGGTGACGGGTGCGATGAAGCCCGCGGAGCGGCGCGAGGGCTATTCGGCCGACGTGACTTATTCTACGGCGAAAGAAGTGCTGGCAGATTTTTTGCGCGACCGGATTGCGATGGGGGATTTTCAGGATTTTGGCAAGCGGCTCGTTAGCGCCACGACCATGAATATGGAACGCCTGAAGTCGAACCTGGTGCAGCGCGGGCTTTATACGGCCATAGTCGACGAGGCCGACAACGTGCTGATTGACGAGGCCGTGACCCCGCTGATTATTTCGCGCGAAAAGAAGAACGACGAGTTCAACGAGGCGTGCCGCCTTGCATACAAGGTATCCGAAAAGCTGAAGCGCCGTACGGATTACGAGGTGGACTACAAGAACCGCACCATACGCTTTGTTGTCGATATGGAATCCCGCCTGGACGATATCGGCGAAGAGATTTCGTTTGCCCGCGCCGGTTTTTTGAAGGATTTGGTGCGGCAGGCGCTTGTGGCCCGCGAACTGTTCGAGTGTGGCCGCCATTACGTTGTCGAAGAGGGCAAGGTGGTGATTGTCGACGAATCGACAGGCCGCAAGATGCCCATGCGCTCGTGGAACGGCGGGCTGCACCAGATGATAGAAATCAAGGAAGGGCTCGAAATGAGCGGCCTCAAGGAGACGGAGGCGCGAATGAGCTTCCAGCGCTTCTTTAGGCTCTACAGGAATTTCTCGGGCATGACGGGTACGGGCAAGGAGGCCTCCGCCGAATTCTGGACAATCTATGGTGCTGCCGTGGTGTGCATCCCGAATCACCGCAAGAGCAAGCGCAAGGTATCGCACCTGAAGACTTTTGCGAGCAAGGACGCCAAGCGACGCGCCATCGTGAAGGAGGTCATCCGCATGCACGAGAAGGGCCGCCCCATCCTGATTGGCACGAAGGACATTGACGAAAGCGAATACCTTGCCTCGGCCATCGAATCGAAGGGCCTGCATTGCCGGATTATCAATGCGGTTCGCTGCGAGGAAGAGGCCGCCATTGTGGCCGAAGCGGGCAAGTTCGGGGCCATTACGGTCGCAACGAACATGGCCGGCCGCGGTACCGATATCAAGATTCCGGACAAGGTCAAGAAAATCGGCGGGCTCCACGTTATTGCGACGGAATGCAACCCCTCTTCGCGCATTGACCGCCAACTTTTCGGCCGTTCGGCGCGCCAGGGCGACCCGGGGAGCGTGAGCCACTACGCCTCGTTCGAAGACGATGTGCTGCGCCGTAACCTGCCGAACGCGCTTGCCGTGGCGTTCAGGCACCTTGGGCCTTTTTCCGCCCTTTCGGTGCGCTGGGCGCAGCATCGGGCGGGCAGAAAGGCTTACCAGAGCAGGCTTTCGGTACAGCGCACCGATACGTGGCTTGAGGATTCGCTCGGGTTCAGCGGGAACTAGTCCCGAACCGCCCCTGCCGGTCGGGGAGGGGGCAAGCGGGGGAGTCCGTGCTCCCTTAATCACTAAATATCGGTCTTTTGTCTTTTTTTTACTCCAGAACTACACAAAGACCTCCATTTTTTGTATCTTTGACGCCAGCAAAGCACCACCCTAAAGGTGGCTAGCAATTTCAACAATAAACAAAAGGATCCAATAATGGCTCTCAAACTCGGTATCAATGGTTTCGGCCGCATCGGCCGTATGGTCTTCCGCGCTGCTGTGGAAAACTTCTCCAAGGACATTCAGGTTGTCGGTATCAACGACCTTCTCGACGTTGACTACCTCGCTTACATGCTGAAGTACGACTCCGTGCACGGCGCTTTCAAGCACGACGTGTCTTTCGAAGGCAACTTCCTCATCGTCGATGGCAACAAGATTCAGGTGTTCGCCGAAAAGGATCCCTCCAACATCACTTGGGGTGCCCTCGGTGTTGACGTCGTTGTGGAATCCACTGGCTTCTTCCTGACCGACGAACTCGCCCGCGCCCACATCAAGGCCGGTGCCAAGAAGGTCATCATGTCCGCTCCTTCCAAGGACGCTACCCCGATGTTCGTTTACGGTGTGAACCACCAGACCTACGCCGGCCAGGACATCATCTCCAACGCTTCCTGCACCACCAACTGCCTCGCCCCGATGTCCAAGGTCCTCAACGACAAGTTCGGCATCAAGCGTGGCCTCATGACCACCGTTCACGCTGCAACTGCTACGCAGAAGACCGTCGACGGCCCGTCCAAGAAGGACTGGCGCGGTGGCCGCGGCATCCTCGAAAACATCATCCCGTCTTCTACGGGTGCTGCTAAGGCCGTGGGCAAGGTTCTCCCGCAGCTCAACGGTAAGCTCACCGGTATGAGCCTCCGCGTTCCGACCTCCGACGTTTCCTTCGTTGACCTCACTGCCGAACTCGAAAAGCCGGCTACCTACGAAGAAATCTGCAAGGCCATGAAGGAAGCTTCTGAAGGCGAACTCAAGGGCATCCTCGGTTACACCGACGAAGCTCTCGTTTCTACCGACTTCCGCAACGACGCTCGCACTTCTATCTTCGACGTCAAGGCTGGCATCCAGCTCGACCCGACCTTCGTGAAGGTTTGCGCCTGGTACGATAACGAATGGGGCTACAGCAACAAGGTTTGCGAAATGGCCCGCGTCATCACCAAGTAATTGATTTCGGCAAAGCGCTAGTGGCGCGGACGTAACCGCCTTCGGGCATCAAGATTTCCGCGCCTCCGCTTGAAACTTTTACAAGAAGCCCCGCTCAATCGAGCGGGGTTCTCTTTTTATAACCGCTCGTTCGACGTTTAGGGATTGGAACCTCCGGTTACTCACTCACTCTCGCCGCCACGCCTCGTTAAGACGAGGCGCTTGCGGCTCACATGGAACCGCTCGTTCGTCAGGCGGAGCAAACGTTGCTTTTGGGCGGTGCGAATGCTGCTTTTGGGTGAAATAGCAGACTAAATGGGGCTTTTGTCGCTGTTAGGTCTGTAGGATTTTGTACAAATTAAACATTTTTTGGCGAAAAATATGCTGTTTGCTCCCGAAAATGAACTTTTGAGGATGCTTTCGGGGGCAAAAGTCCTGAAAAATGCCTGAAAAAGTACGAATAAACTAAAAATCAGCAGACCAAATGCCGCTTGGAAGGCTATTTGGTCTGTAAAAATGCGAATCATTCGCAAATTGCCTTCGAAGAGCCCGCAACAAGCCCGCTTCGCGCCCCCGCACCCCGCACCTTGCATCCCTCGTGCACCCCGCACCGCGCATCCCGCAAAAAGCCCGCTTCGCGCCCCCGCACCCCGCACCTCGCACCTCGCATCCCGCACCTCGCATCCCGCAAAAAGCCCGCTTCGCGCCCTCCCTAGTCTCATACAAAAATCCCGAGGGCCGCAGCCCCCGGGACTTCTCTCTCTTTTGGTGTAACTCTTGCTTATCGCACCTGCACGCGCATCGTCTTGCCGCCTTCCTTCGCGTTCACGCGCACGACGTACGAACCGGAGGGGAGGCTTGCGAGCGAAAGCGCACCGCTCACGTTATCGACAGCCATGAACTTGTTGCCCAGCAGGCTGTAGATTTCAACATTCGCGTTGCCGCCGGCGATATTCAGGGTCTTGCCCTCGAGGCTCACGTTGAAGCCGCCTGCAATTGCGGGGGCCTTGATCCCGACTTCTTCTTCGGCCTTGCAGGCCTTGTAGCTCGTGGGGTTCGTGGCGAGGTAGCCCTTCACCAGGTTGCCCGATGTTGTGTACTGCAGCGAGGTCTTGCTGGAGCCGTTCTGGAAAGCTGCCGTTCCTTCGGAAATATAGGATGCCGACCAGTTCGCCCAGGAGAGCTTGTGCTTGTTGACGTAGTCCTGCCAGCTCTTGTTGCGGCTCTGGTTGGGGTCTCCGCCGCCGCTGGCGTCTGCTGTTCCCCATTCCGAGACGAATACGGAGAGGCCCGCATTCATGGCTTTTTCGCCCTTGGAACCTTCACTTTCTCCACCCCAGTCGTAGTTGCCGCTCCAGTTATGGGAATTTGCATAGTAGTGCAGGGTGTAGGCCGTATTCTTTTTGCTGTCGTTCACCTCGTTGCCAATGGCGTCACTGGGGTTCTGGTCCCAGGAGGGGTTGCCCACGAGCACCAGGTTGTCGGAATACTGGCGGATTACCTGGATGACCTGGTTCGCATAGTTCTTCACTTCGCTCCAGGAAATCTGCTGCGGCTCGTTATAGACTTCGAAAATCACGTTGTCGTACTGGCCGTAGGTTTCTGCCATTTCCTTGAAGAAGTTCTTGGCGGCGTCGGTCTGCTTGTGGGCCTCGTGTGAGTGCCAGTCGATAATCACGTAGATGTCGTTCTTGATGGCGGCCTCGACGACGGTTTTCATCAGGTTCTTCTGGGTGTTGGGGTCGCTCGCGTAACCCTTGTAGCCGCCCTGCCAGTCTTCGTTGCCGGTAGCCATGGCGGCGCGCACAATCTGGATCTTCATGTCGTTCACCATGGTGGTGATGCCTTCTTCGCTCCAGTATTCAACAGCCTGGGGCATCAGGCTCCAGTAGAGGCTCATTCCGCGCACCTGCACTTCGGCGCCGTCCTTGACGCCTTCGCAGCTGCCGTAGATTTGCCCCTTGCCCTGCGAGTTCTTGCCGGTCATTAGCTGGCCGTACTGGCTCACGGGGCCCACGCGGGTGGGGGTGATTTGCGCGAATGCGGTTGTGGCCAGCGATGCCGCCAGAGCCAGGGATGCCGCCGTTGAGAATCTCATAATACCTCCATACACTGCTTGCGCAATGTAAAAACGTTCATACACTTTTCTTAATCTATATTCAAATTTCGCCATTTTTACGCTTTTAGGTGTATTTCGTGTTTACATCGGCAACCATATGTGAGTCTAGTCACGCATAAGGGGAAATATTGCCATAAATTTAATGCTAAAAGGGTGTTTTTTTTATTATTTTATCATATACAAAAGGCTTCTCGATGTCGCTCTATATAACCGTCAATACACTCTGCGCTGTCATCATGATTATCCTCATGTTCATGGTTAAGCGTGGCGTGATGCACGAGTCCGACCAGAAGACGTTTTTTAACCTCTGCCTCCATTCGCTGCTCCTTTTTTCGTTCGACATTCTCTGGGTAGTGCTGGACGGGACTTCGTTTTCCCACGGCCCGCTGATAAACAAGATTGTAAACGCCGCCTATTTTGCGCAAAGTGGCGTCGTGTGCTATTACTGGAGCCGCTATTCTCTGTTCCTTTCGGGGAACAGGCTCAAGTTGTGGAAGTTCTACAGGGTGCTGTTCATGCTGCCCATGATTGTGGTTGCCTTCATGGCGATTGCCTCCATCTGGACAGGGTGGTTCTTTACCGTGGATGCCACGAACCACTACCAGCGTGGCGAATACCTCATTTTGCACGTGAGCCTCATCTTCGCGTACCTGCTGTATTCCTTCTTTGTCGCGGTCTTTGCCATCAAGCGCAAGCGTGAACTGGTGAACAAGAACAAGCTTTATGCCATCTCGGCGCTCGGCTTCTTGCCGTTTTTTGCAGAAATTGTCCAGATTGAGTACCCCGGACTTTCGGTTTTCTGCGTGGGTGCGACCCTCGGCCTCGTGGTGGTTTTCCTCGAAATCCAGCGCGAGATGATTTCGCTCGACCCGTTGACCCGCCTCAACAACCGCAACCAGGCGAGCATCTACCTGAGTTCGCGGTTCAAGCAAGAAATCCCGGGCAAGATGCTTTACCAATTCGCGATGGACCTCGACAAGTTCAAGGGTATCAACGATACCTACGGCCACATGGAGGGCGATAACGCGCTCATGATTGTTTCGATGGTGCTGAAACTCGTGTGTGGCCCGCGCGGGCACTTTATTTCGCGCTACGGGGGCGACGAGTTCGTGGTGTTCGCGAACCTCCCGGACGACGATGCCGCGAATGAACTCTGCGCCGCCATCGAGGAAAAGCTGGAAAAGAAGTCCATCGGGCTTCCGTACGCACTCAAGATGAGCATCGGGTACGCAAGGCTCCGGAAGGGCGAAACCGAGGAATCCCTTGGCCGCAGGGCGGACGAATCCCTTTATGAAATCAAGAAGCGCAAGAAGGTGGATCGGGTATGAGCGAGTACTTGCTTGAATATGCCGAAATAAGCCTGTTCTGCATTGCGGTCCTCGCCGTGATGCTCAGGGCGCTCCGCACGAGCCTGAACAGGCTTGCCGACCAGACCATCCTCACGCACGTGTTCGTAATGATTATGATGCTTTTCGTCTTCGACCTCGCGTCGGAGATGGTCGAGGGGCACGCTACCCCGGCCGCCATAGCTGTGAACCACGTCTGCTGCATCGCGTTCCTCTCGCTGAACCTGTTCCTCGCGTTCCAGTGGCTTCGCTTTGTGGGCTACAACCTGCAGCTCCATTTTTGGCACCATAAGCGGACCTTGCTCTATTTACTGATTCCCTTGATGGTGGGCGTCTTGCTTATCGCGTGCTCCATATCGCAGGGCTGGATTTACCGCATTAGCCCCGACAACCACGCCATCCGCGGGAACGCTTACTTTGTCTATATTGCCATTTGCTGCTTCTATATGCTGGGGACGGGCTTCATTGCGGGCCGTCGCGTGTTCATTAGGCGCTACTACTCCGACAAGCTTTTGTACCTGGCCTTGGCGTCGTGTGGCGTGTTGCCCGCATTCTTTTTTGTTCTCGAGTACTTTACGGGCACGCATCCCTTCTCGGTATACTCGATGGTGGTTGCCGTGCTTTGGGTATTCCTCGAACTGCAATCCCGCATGATTTCGACGGACCCGCTCACCAAGCTTAACAACAGGAACCAGCTGAACGTGTTTCTTGATTCCAAGATGGGGCAGAATTCGGCGAAGGGCTCGCTGTACCTGTTCGTGCTCGATGTGGACAAGTTCAAGGACATAAACGATAACTTCGGGCATCACGAAGGCGACCGCGCGCTGATTACGGTTGCCGACGTGCTCAAGAAGGTTTGCGGCCCCCGCGGTTGCTTCATTTCGCGCTTTGGCGGTGATGAGTTCAACCTGGTGGCGGAACTGCCCGATGCCTCTGCCGCGGAGGCCCTGAAAGACGCTATCAATGAAGAAATCGCCCTCAGGGACGAAACTCTCCCGTACCGCCTGTGCCTGAGCATCGGGTATGCCTCTGGCTGCGGGAAGGGCGAAACCCTGAAAGACCTGTTTGAACGTGCCGACGAGGCGCTGTACAGGGAAAAGGCGAAGCGCTAGCATGGACTTTCCGGTAAATTTTTCTAAATTCTTTCTCGCTAGGATTTGGCTATGCAGAATTTGAAGAAAGAAATAACTGTTGATTCCAAGATTGAGAACATCGACGCCCTGACGGCGTTCGTGGAGAAGGAACTTGAACCGTTTGAACCTTCGATGAAGGCCCAGATGCAGATTAACGTTGCAATCGATGAACTTTTTAGCAACGTGGTGCATTATTCCGGCTCGTCGAAGATGACGCTCGTTCTGGAAGTCGTGGAAGACGTGCTTTCGGCTAGCCTGACGTTTATCGATAACGGCGTGGCGTACGACCCGCTTGCGAAAGCCGACCCGGATGTTACGCTTTCTGCCGACGACCGCGAGATTGGCGGGCTTGGCATTTTCCTGGTCAAGAAGACGATGGACCAGATGGAATACAAGCGCGATGGCGAGAAGAACATTCTCAAGATTACGAAGAAACTGGGCTAGGCCACAAGGAAAGTTTTAAAAAAGAGGTTAATATGCAGATTGAAAAGAAACTCGAAAACAACGTTTTGAGCTTTGCCCTGGAAGGGCGCTTGGATACCATGACCGCCCCGCAGCTCGAGGCTGAGGTCGTCGGAAAACTTGATGGCGTTACCGAATTGAATTTCGATTTCGCCAAGCTCTCTTACATTTCTTCTGCAGGCCTGCGCGTGCTGCTTTCTGCCCAGAAGGTCATGAACAAGCAGGGCAAGATGTTTATCCGCAACGTGTGCCCCGAAATCAAGGAAATCTTTGATGTGACGGGTTTCGCGGATATCCTTACCATCGTGTAAGAATTCGTAAGCAAATAAACTATTTAATTTGTTATCCCTGCGCAGGCGGGCGGGCCGCACTTGACAACCTGTTGTTTAGTGCGCATGGCCACCAAGGTGTGGATTTCTTTGTTATAGATTTTATGTATAAAATAAGCCCGCTTTCGCGGGCTGTTTAAAGAATGCGAGCAAAGACAAAATGATTCCATTAGGTTAGTTAGTCTTTGCTCGCCCTTCGCCTCGACAACAGGTTTATACCTGTTGCCTCGTCTCGGCGCATGTGCGGCCCTATACGTCGCCGACTTCGCCGGTCTTGACGAAATTCCGCACCGCACGCGTAATGCGCATGCTGCAGAAATTAGGTCCGCACATGCTGCAGAAGTGGCTTGCCTTGGCCTGGCTGCCGGGGAGCGTCTTGTCGTGGAATTCCATCGCCTTCTCGGGGTCGAGCGATAGCGCGAACTGGTCGTTCCAGCGGAAGTCGAAGCGGGCGCGCGAAAGGGCGTCGTCGCGGAACTGCGCTGCGAAATGGCCCTTTGCAAGGTCGGCCGCATGGGCGGCAAGCTTGTAGGTGACCACACCTGCGCGCACGTCGTCGCGGTCGGGGAGCCCGAGGTGTTCCTTGGGCGTCACGTAGCAAAGCATCGCGGTGCCGTACCAGCCGATTTGTGCTGCGCCGATGGCCGATGTGATGTGGTCGTAACCGGGGGCGATATCGGTGGTGAGGGGGCCGAGCGTGTAGAACGGGGCCCCGTGGCACTTTTCGAGCTGGCGCGCCATGTTGTCCTGAATCTTGTGCATGGGCACGTGACCCGGGCCTTCGATAATCACCTGCACGCCGTATTCCCAGGCAATCTTCGTGAGCTCGCCAAGCGTGTCCAGTTCTCCGAACTGGGCCGCGTCGTTGGCGTCGGCGAGGCTTCCCGGACGCAGACCATCGCCCAAAGAAACGGCAACGTCGTAGGCGGCGAGAATCTCGCAGATTTCACGGAAGTGCGTGTACAAGAAGTTCTGCTGGTGGTGGCGCATCTGCCAGAGGGCAAGGATGGAACCGCCGCGGCTCACGATACCCGTGGTGCGCTTGGCGGTAAGCGGAATGTGTTCCAGCAACAGGCCCGCGTGAATCGTGAAGTAGTCAACGCCCTGTTCCGCCTGCTCAATAAGCGTGTCGCGGTACAGTTCCCACGTGAGTTCTTCGGCCTTGCCGTTCACCTTTTCGAGCGCCTGGTAGATAGGCACAGTCCCTATAGGTACAGGACTGTTGCGGATAATCCATTCGCGCGTCTCGTGGATGTGCTTTCCGGTGGAAAGGTCCATCACGGTGTCGGCGCCCCAGCGCACGGACCAGGCCATCTTTTCGACTTCTTCTTCGATAGAAGAAGTGATGGCGGAGTTTCCGATATTGCTGTTGATCTTGGTCAAGAAATTCGTACCGATAATCATCGGTTCGCATTCCGGGTGGTTGATGTTCCCCGGCAGAATTGCACGGCCCGCGGCGATTTCGTCACGCACGAATTCCGGCGTAATGGGGGAGCCTTCAATCTTGATTTTACCCTGGGCCTGCAGTTCGTCAAGGCGCTGGTTTTCACGGATGGCCACGTATTCCATTTCCTTGGTGACGATTCCCTTGCGGGCGTAGTCGAGCTGCGTCAAGTGGTGCCCGGCCTTCGCGCGGAGCGGGTGATGCTCGGCGTTAAAGCGCAGGTGGTCGAGTTCGTGGTTTGCACGGCGGGCGCGGCCATAAGCAGACGTCATGTCGTCCAGCTGTTCGGCGTCGCCACGTTCCATAATCCACGATTCGCGGAAACGTTCGATGCCCTTCGTCACGTCGAGCTTGGCGTCTACATCGCTGTAAGGGCCGCTCGTGTCGTACACGGGAACCACCGGCGTTTCGGGGTCTTCTGTCAAAATTTCGCGCATTCCCACGCGGATGTCCGGGTACATCTTGCCCGGCACATACACCTTGCGGGAATTCATAAAAGGCTTAAGGAGAGAATCCATTACTTTTCCTTAATGTCATCCCCGGGTTTCCCCGGTTTTGTCATCCCCGCGAAGGCGGGGATCTTTTTTTACTTACTTAACTCCAATGAGGCTCAAATCGCGGACTGCACCCTTGTCGGCAGACGATGCCATCGCAGCGTATGCCTGCAAGGCCTTGGACACAACGCGGTCGCGGTGTTCCGGCTGCCATGCCTTGGCGCCGCGGGCTTCCATTTCCTTGCGGCGTGCGGCGAGTTCGTCGTCGGTGAGTTGCACGTTGATGCTGCGGTTCGGGATGTCAATTTCGATGACGTCGCCCGTGTGCACGAGGCCGATGTTACCCTTGTTGGCGGCTTCCGGAGAAGCGTGGCCGATGGAGAGACCGCTCGTACCGCCGGAGAAGCGTCCGTCGGTAAGGAGGGCGCAGGACTTGCCGAGGTGACGGCTCTTGAGGTAGCTGGTCGGGTAGAGCATTTCCTGCATGCCGGGGCCACCCTTCGGGCCTTCGTAGCGGATAACGACCACGTCGCCAGCCTTCACCACGTTCGGGTCGAGAATGCCCTTCACGGCATCTTCCTGGCTTTCGAACACCACGGCGGGGCCGGTGAACTTGAAGATGGATTCATCGACGCCGGCGGTCTTCACGATGCAACCATCAACAGCGAGGTTACCGTACAGAACGGCGAGGCCGCCGTCCTTGGTGTAGGCGTGTTCGCCATCACGGATAGCGCCGTTAGCGCGGTCGAGATCGTGATCCGGGTACATGAAGTTCTGCGAGAAGGCGACCAGGTTGTACTTGCGGCCCGGGCCGGCGAGGTAGCGCTGCTTGGCTTCGGCGGTCGGGTTACGCTTGAGGTCGTTCACTTCGAGGGCTTCGCCCATGGTTGCGGCGTGAACGGTCTTTGCATTCTTGTGGATGAGGCCCATGCGGTCGAGTTCGCCCATGATGCCCATGATGCCACCGGCGCGGTTCACGTTTTCCACGTGGATGTTGTGGACCGTCGGGGCCACCTTGCAGATGCACGGCGTGTTGCGGGAGAGGCGGTCGATGTCCTTCATGGTGAAGTCGACGCCTGCTTCCTGGGCCACGGCGAGCAAGTGAAGAACGGTGTTGGAGGAGCCGCCCATGGCAATGTCGAGGCGCATGGCGTTTTCGAAAGCGTCCTTCGTGGCGATGCTACGCGGGAGGATGCTGTCGTCGTTCAAATCGTAATACTGGTGGCAGAGTTCCACGATGCGCTTACCGGCGGCTTCGAACAGCTTCTTGCGTTCGGCGTGGGTCGCAACGATGGTGCCGTTACCGGGCAAGCTGAGGCCCAAGGCTTCGGTCAGGGAGTTCATGGAGTTTGCGGTGAACATACCGGAGCAGGAACCGCAAGTGGGGCAGGAGTTCGCTTCGATGGCGGCCACTTCTTCATCGCTGATGGTGCTGTCGGCGGAATCGATCATGGCGTCAATCAGGTCGAGGGCGCGGTCCTTGCCGTCCTTCGTGGTCACGTGGCCGGCTTCCATGGGGCCGCCGCTGACGAAGATTGCGGGGATGTTGAGGCGCATGGCGGCCATGAGCATACCCGGAGTCACCTTGTCGCAGTTGGAGATGCACACAAGGGCGTCGGCGCGGTGGGCGTTAGCCATGTATTCGGTAGAGTCTGCAATCAGGTCGCGGCTGGGCAAGCTGTAGAGCATGCCGTCGTGGCCCATGGCGATACCGTCATCGACCGCGATGGTGTTCATTTCCTTGGCGACACCGCCTGCGGCTTCGATCGCGCGGGCGACAACCTGGCCCAAGTCCTTCAGGTGGACGTGTCCCGGAACAAACTGGGTATAGCTGTTCACCACGCAGATGACGGGCTTACCAAAGTCTTCCACCTTGGTTCCAGTTGCGTGCCACAGGGCGCGTGCACCGGCCATTTCACGGCCTTCCATAGTCTTGAGCGAACGAAGTTTCGGCATAATAATCCTCTTTGATGCGGCGTTCCCATTTACATCGTCATCCCCGCGAAGGCGGGGATCTTTTTTAATGGGTTGAGCCTTTGTTTCGCGGAGAAATGTAGAAAAAAAAGGGTGTGAAGAAAAAAATTAGCGTCGTTTTGGCTCATTTTGTCCGCGAAACCGTTTTATAGTATAGATAGGGCCTTCTCTATCCGCCTTTGCGGGGGCGTTCCCGCAGAAAAAGGAATGTAAAATGGACCGTAAACAGTTTGCTAGGTTTATCAAATTGCTCAAGGAAGCAAATGAAAGGGGCGAAGATGTTGACGCTATCATGAAGGCGTACGAGCACGAGAATGCTTACATCTACAACGATGGGGTGTTCAAGAAGATTTTCGCAAGCGAGGAGAACATCGCGCTTACCACTGACCTTGTGAACGCAAGTCTCGACCTCTTCGGGTGCGACTGCATCAGTCACGCGAGAATCGTGAATCCCTTCGTCCCGGGCGAGACGGGCAACAGCAGCGTAGAGCCTGACATTATGCTTGTAAACGACCGCGGCGTGGGACAACCCCGCGACCGCATCTCCATCGACGTGCAGCACAATAACAACACGCTCTACCCGGCACGCCTTGTGCTCTACGTATCCCGCATTACTAGCAACATGGTGAAGCGCGGCGCCCCTCCGTTGCTCGAAAACCTGAATGTCGTGAGTTTCCAGTTCTTTGAGGCTTTCCCGAAGTCGAAAAACTACCGGCATGTCGTGCAACTCAGCAATCAGGAGGGCATGCTATATTTCGACTTGCAGACCATGACGATTGTCGAGGTGAAGAAGTTCCTCGAACATGCCGATGCCTATGCAGACGACAACAGTCGCCTCGCGCAATGGCTCAGGGCAATCGACACTCTCAACCGCGAGGCAGGTTTCAGCGAGTTTTCGCAGGACCCCGTGTTCAGGGTATTGCAAAATGCCGTAAAAATGTGTAATTTTAGTGCGAGGTATCTTATGACTGTAGATATGAGCGACGTTGATCGGGCTATGGAGAAGTACGAGGCCGCGTTGGAAAAATCCAAGGAAATCGCGAAGGGGTTGCTGCGCGATGGTGTGCCGCTTGATGTCATTGTGCGAAATACCAATCTCCCTGAGAAGGTTATTCTCTCGTTGTAGTGGCCCGGTAGTCGTATAATCTCGTGCCCTGCTTCGGCGGGGCTAAAATCCCCGAAATTTGACGAAAATCACATTTTTGGCAGGGTGGACCATGCAGGAGTTTAATAAGAGGGTAGCATAAGCTACTATATTCATTGCGCAACCCCAAAAAGGTAAAACAATGGCAAAAGTCAACTACAACTCCGAGACAAGGGAACAAGTCATCAAACTGGTCCTGAAAGGCGAAAAGTCCGCAAATCAGATAGCCAAGGAACTCGGAATAGGGCCAAATACGGTCGGTAGGTGGGTAAACGAGTACCGCAAGGAACACAACCTGCCGAGCTATCGCGAGGAACGGCGCATCCGCAAGGTGTCCGTCGAGGAACTCGCCGCCAAGAACAGGGAACTGGAGAAGCTCCTGAAGAAACGCGAAAAGGAACTCGCGGACGAGAAGGAGACGGTAGAGATCCTAAAAAAATCCCTGCACATCTTTATGCGACCACACGACTGAAATGCGAGGCGATACACGTGAACCGCAAGAAATACTCAGTCAGGAAGATGTGCAGAGCTCTAGGAATACCGCAGTGTTCCTACTACCAGTGGTCAAAACAGGAAACGGCAAGGGCCGAACGCAAGGCCCGTGAAGAACGGCTTGTCCAGAAGGTCCGCGACACCTTCGAAGAAAACCACCGCGTGTACGGTTGCCCGAAGATGCTGGCGGCACTCCAAGACAAGGGTGTCGAGGTAAAGGTGTGGAAACTGCGCCGCATCATGCGCGAGAACGGTCTCTATCCGGTCACGCTCAAGAAATGGAAACCCTACCGCAAGGGCAAATGTGACTCCATGTACAGCGAGAACCTGGTGCAGCGGAAGTTCGATCCCGACAGTCTGAACGCCGTCTGGGCCGGCGACATCACCTACGTCAAGACTACGCTTGGCTGGGTGTACCTTGCCGTGGTACTTGACCTATGCAACAAGGAGGCGGTGGGTTATGCCGTGAGCAAGAACATCGACACGGAACTTGTCAAGCGCGCGTTGTCCAATGCCATCATGCAACGCGGCCATCACGACGGACTAATCTTCCATTCCGACCGTGGCGTGCAGTACAGCAGCATGGGCTACCGCACGATGCTCTCGGAGAATGGGATAACGCCCTCGATGAGCGCCCCGGGCTGCCCCTACGACAACGCCTGCATGGAAAGCTTCTTCGCAAGCTTCAAGAAGGAGATGGCCTACAGGCGAGACTTCAAGGACATCGAAGACGTGCGGGAGGCCGTTTTCAGGTACATCGAGCTGTTCTACAACCGGAAACGGCTCCATAGTTCGCTCGGTTACATGACACCGGTGGAATATAGGCTGTCAAAACAGGCTGCCTAGACCACAAGGGTATACCACTTAACAAGAAAAAAGGATATATTTTAACTTAACCGGTAATGAATATGGTTGTTCATGAACCCACTATTAAAAAAACTACAAATCCACCTGTTAACGGGGACTTGCTCGGAACGTTCCCAGATGGATCTTCTGAATCGGTATCAATAAAGATTGAAGATGGAAAGAGAATTGTTGTTCAGGGCTTTGCTAGACCGACTTCATTTATTGATGCTCAAAATGTAAAGTATAATTTTATGGGCTGGGCTTTTGCAGAAAGTCCTACAACTGCTTTAGTTGCAGATGGACTTGACAATCTTCCCCTTGCAACAAGGGATACGACTTTGCTTGCCGTATGGACTACTGCGCCGGTCTATACAGTTCGTTTCTTTGAGAACGATGCGTCTACGGCTTCGTACGTAAGTACTGTATATGAAAACGAGAAGGCCACTGAACTGACCGTTGATAAGATGGATCCGCATCCTGGCTATACTTTCGAAGGTTGGTTTGAAAGCGGTGCGGAAAAATCATTTGATTTTAAAAAGACTATTACGACAGATGTAAATCTCTATGCCAAGTGGGTGAAAAATTCTTATACGGTAAACTATGTATTGAACTGTTCGGATGAATGCACAAATTCAAATGCAGACGAGTTTACTGTTGATGGAATGCTTCTTTCCAATCCTGAATGGGATGAAAAACATCGTTTCTTGGGCTGGTATGCAGATGCTGAATTTAAGGATAAGAAAACAAGCATTCCTGCGGGTTTGACTGAAGACATTACGCTTTATGCAGAATGGGATACTGTCACTTATGACATCACATATAGAGCGGGAGCCTATGGAACAGGGCTTGTTGCTTCTGAAAAGAAATTCCATAATGAGCCCTATACACTAAGGGATACGTCTTATACTCGCAAAGGCTATTTGCAGAGTGGATGGGTTTCTGAGGAAGGGCTGACTTACGCTTTCGGTGATGAGTATTCCGCTAATGCTCCTTTGATTGTTTATCCGACGTGGGATACTATTTCTTACACGATTACGTATGAATGTAATGGTTGTGATGTTTCTGACAATAAAAAATATCCGAAAAGTTTCAACGTTGAAAGTAAGTTTAGTATAAAGGACTGGACCATGCAGGAGTTTAATAAGAGGGTAGCATAAGCTACTATATTCATTGCGCAACCCCCAAAAGGTAAAACAATGGCAAAAATCAACTATAGCTCCGAGACAAGGGAACAGGTCATCAAGCTGGTCCTGAAAGGCGAAAAGTCAGCAAACCAAATAGCCAAGGAACTCGGAATCGGGCCCAATACAGTCGGTCGGTGGGTAAACGAGTACCGCAAGGAACACAACCTGCCGAGCTACCGCGAGGAACGGCGAATCCGCAAGGTGTCCGTCGAGGAACTCGCCGCCAAGAACAGGGAACTGGAAAAACTCCTGAAGAAGCGTGAAAAGGAGCTTGCGGACGAGAAGGAGACGGTAGAGATCCTAAAAAAATCCCTGCACATCTTTATGCGACCACACGACTGAAATGCGAGGCGATACACGTGAACCGCAAGAAATACTCAGTCAGGAAGATGTGCAGAGCCCTAGGAATACCGCAGTGTTCCTACTACCAGTGGTCGCGCCAGCAGGAAAAACGTGCCGAGAAGAAGGCCCGCGAAGAACGGCTTGTCCAGAAGGTCCGCGACACCTTCGAAGAAAACCACCGCGTGTACGGTTGCCCGAAGATGCAGGCGGCACTCCATGACAAGGGTGACGAGGTAAAGGTGTGGAAACTGCGCCGCATCATGCGCGAGAACGGTCTCTATCCGGTCACGCTCAAGAAATGGAAACCCTACCGCAAGGGCAAATGTGACTCCATGTACAGCGAGAACCTGGTGCAGCGGAAGTTCGATCCCGACAGTCTGAACGCCGTCTGGGCCGGCGACATCACCTACGTCAAGACTACGCTTGGCTGGGTGTACCTTGCCGTGGTACTTGACCTATGCAACAAGGAGGCGGTGGGTTATGCCGTGAGCAAGAACATCGACACGGAACTTGTCAAGCGCGCGTTGTCCAATGCCATCATGCAACGCGGCCATCACGACGGACTAATCTTCCATTCCGACCGTGGCGTGCAGTACAGCAGCATGGGCTACCGCACGATGCTCTCGGAGAATGGGATAACGCCCTCGATGAGCGCCCCGGGCTGCCCCTACGACAACGCCTGCATGGAAAGCTTCTTCGCAAGCTTCAAGAAGGAGATGGCCTACAGGCGAGACTTCAAGGACATCGAAGACGTGCGGGAGGCCGTTTTCAGGTACATCGAGCTGTTCTACAACCGGAAACGGCTCCATAGTTCGCTCGGTTACATGACACCGGTGGAATATAGGCTGTCAAAACAGGCTGCCTAGACCACAAGGGTATACCACTTAACAAGAAAAAAGGATATATTTTAACTTAACCGGTAATGAATATGGTTGTTCATGAACCCACTATTAAAAAAACTACAAATCCAGACCCTGCTTCAATATCTGCTGAATATAAGTTTGGTGGATGGTTTAAGAATGCGGAATTTTCTGGAAATAAGAATCCCAATGTTGCTAAAGGAACTACGGGCGATTTCACATTCTACGGTAAATGGAACAAGATATACAAGATCACTTATGTAGGAACGGATAAACCTCGTTGTGATACTTTGTATACTGTTGATGATGCTATTACATTAAGGAATCCTGCAGACAGTGCTGGTTACACCTTCGGCGGCTGGTTTACTAACGCAAACTTCGAAGGCGATGCCGTGACAGGTATTGCTAAGGGTTCTACCGGTGACACAACCTTCTACGCTAAGTGGGTGCCGGTTCCGTACACGATTACATACAATATAGATGGCGAACCCGCTGAACTGACGCCGAATACATACACGGCGGCCTCTGCAACGGAACTTGCAACCCCGACTAGAAATGGCTATGAATTTGATGGCTGGTACAGCAATGATGAATATACGGGTGATAAGGTGACTTCGATTGCTGCGGGTTCTATCGGTGATACGGCATTCTTTGCCAAGTGGACTCCGATTGAATACTCGATTACCTATGTGGGTGCTGATGACCTTGCAAATCCCAATCCGACATCTTACACTGTCCTTGAGAATGACCTTGCGCTCCTGCCGGTGGCTAAGTCTGGATTCAAGTTCCTTGGCTGGTTCAATGTAAGTGATGAACTTGTAGAAAGTATCTCTGCGGGTTCCACTGGTGATATTACATTGACAGCCAAGTGGGCTAAGTTCCCGGTACTTGTCTCTACATATGGCGGTATTCAAATCTTTGAAAATGAAGATAAAACCAAGACTGCGGTGATTGATGGAACATCTGAAGAAACTGTGATTATTCCCACGGCTGACAATGTCTCTGTCGATCAGGTTGTCTTCAATCGTGATTTTTCTGGAGGAGTAAAGTCGACGGTTATGTTCCCGTTCACGGTAAGCCTGAATGACGTTAGTGGTGGTGAATTCTGGGAGTTCATGGCGATGGAATATTCTTCAGAAACGGGCTGGTTGTTCCGTATCAAGGAACCGGATGATAATGAATTGAAGGCGAATAAACCTTATATCTTTATTGCTGATCAAGAATCGAAGAATATAGAGTTTAATTTGAGTAATTCTGTTTCTTTAAGTACCGATATTATGAATCCATCTGTCCATAATGGATGGGCCTTCAAAGGCGTATATGAAAAAGTTTCTTTCAATGAAGACCATCCTGAATGGAAGTATGCTTATGGCTATTCTGGTGAACAGAAAAGAAATGTGACGAAGGGCTCTTTTATAAGACTCAAATCTACCGGATTTGAAAAAATAGATTTAGCACCGATGCGAGCCTACTTGGTATATGATAAGTCTCTTGCTAAGTCTGCAAGAATAAGCGACAATGCTAATATTGGTTCTCTGCCTGAATTTATCGATGTTGAAATTGTCGGTAAGAAGGGACTTGCTATTGGAGGTGGGGTGTTGAATACCACGACGGGTGAACTTAAGATGGATCGTTGGTATGATTTAAGGGGGCGCAAACTCAATGGCAAGCCCACGACCCAGGGTACATATTACTATAATGGTAAGCGTATAATTGTGAGGTAATAAATCATGGAAGGAAAGAAAAACTACGAAACGCCTAAGATGGATGTGGTGGAACTGAAATATCATCCAGCTGTGCTGTTGGAGGACAGTTGTGGTGGTCAACCCTGTCCAGAAGAGGTTCCTGTTGGTCCATAGTTATGAATATATGTCATAAGAAAGAATATAAAACGCCAAAGATAGACGTTGTCTTTCTTCGAAATCGTACAGATTTACTTTGCGATTCAAAAGAAAGTAATTGTCTTAATCTAGGCTGCATAGATAATCCGAGTGATTCGTCTGCTCTGGTTTAGTGAGTATTCGGTTTGCACTTAATCTCTTCACCCTCATTCGGCTTGCATTCGGTGCAGGCGAGGGGGAATGTGCAAATTACAACGTAGAGACCGCTGAAGAGTGGTCTCTTTTGTATTCCCTGGCGTCCAAGCTCTCGGTGGTGGGCATCGCGTATGCGGGTGTCTGCAAGCTGCCGAAGGACCGGCGGCCGCCGTTGGACCTCGCTTTCCAGTGGGCGAGCGAGGCGGAGGCGATTCGCGGGCACAACCGCCTGGTGAATGACGAGGCTAGGCGGCTTACGGAGCTGTTTGCGGGCGAGGGGAGGCGGACTGCCATCCTGAAGGGGGCGGCGAATGCGCGCCTGTACCCGGACAGGTTCATGCGGCAGTGCGGGGACATCGACATCTGGATAGACGGCGGGCGCGATTCCGTTATCGGCTTGCTGGGCAGGCTCGGCCTGATGGAGCCCGAACCGCAGGCGATTACTGGCCGCAAGATGACGTACGAGGAAAAGTACGCCGAGGCGAAGCGGAAACTTAACGTGAGCGTTTCGAGGCATCATGTGCACCTGGCCCACGATGCTGCTGCGGTTACGGTGGAGGCGCACTTTTTGCCTTCGTCCGGGAATCTGAATCCGTTTACGAACAAGCGGCTGATGAAGTTCCTGAATGACGAGATCTCGAAAACGGAACTTGTGCCGGAGGGTTTCTATGTCCCGTCGCTCAAGTTTGCTCTTACGATGCAGCTCTCGCATATCCAGCGGCACTTTATGGCGGGTGGTATAGGCCTGAAGCAGATTACCGACTACTACGTGCTTTTGCAGCAGGCGGGCGACAGCGACCGTCTCGAAATCGCGAAGAACCTCCGCAGGTTCGGCCTGCTACGCGTGTCCAGGGCCCTGATGTGGTTGCTGGGGCAAATTTACGGGCTCGAGCGCGAGCGTATGCTGTGCGCCCCCGATGAGCGGCTTGGCGGCCGCATGCTCGAGATTGTGCTTGCCGGCGGGAACTTTGGCTTCTATTTCAACGTGAAGTACAGGAATTTCCTTACGCGCTGGATTGGCAGGCGCTGGCGTGCCATCAAGTTCAGCCCGTTCTCTCCGGTGGAGGTGTTCTGGTCGGAGGTCGCCTACTGGCGGACCTTTGCCCGCACGCTCCCTATCCGCATCAAACTGCGGAAGTTCTCGATTCGAGATATGTTCTAACGTCATACCGCCGGCGCGCGAAGCACGACAAGAGTATCACACTCTTGCCCCTGCGGGGCTTCGGTGTGACAATGAAAAAAAGACCCCGGCACAGCCGAGGTCTTTTAAACATGGGGTAATTACGATTAGTACCTGTCTTTCAGCACCTGCGGGCATTCCACTTCGACGTAGTTGTGCTCGGGGTTGCCTGCCGAATGCAGGTAATCTACGAGGAACATGCAACCCTTCTTGGCTTCGCTGTCGTTCGCGAATACGCTGTTGCACTTTTCAGTAAGGCAACTTGCGTACTTGCTTGCATTATAGTTATTTGCCTTTTCGCAGTCGCTGAGGAGGCCGCCGTACTGTTCGCCTTGAGCGCCCCAGCCCATGCTGGCGCATCCGTTGAATATGCCGACGCCGCCACCCGGAATCATGATGTCGAACTGGCCCTGAGCCACGTCACCGCCGATGTTCGTTGTCATGATGATGAGCTTCTTGCCCTTGATTGCCTTGGTGTTGGCGTTAGTGGAGTTGTAGTGGCCTTCGCCGGTAAACGTGAGCTGGTAGCACTTGCCGCAGGAACCGCCGTCACTTGCCGGTACAGCGGCGAATGCGAAGCCCATGTCGGAACAGCCGTCAATGGTGAACGGAATCTGGCTTGTGCAGGCCATCATCGAACCGCCTGCGCAAACACTTCCTGCACCCCAGTCCTTGCTTTCGGTCTTGCCCTTGTTTGTGCACTGCCTGGAGTAGTAAGAGGTGTTTGCTTGAACAGAGCAGTGGGGCTTGCAGCAGTCCCAGTAACGGGTGGCCCAGCCGGATCCGGTTTTGCCGCCGTTCTTGACAACGATGTTCGGGCATCCGCCGGTCAACGGCTGCTGCGAGCTGCTGGACTGAACCTGCTGGCTGCTGGAAGACTTCGCGCTGCTAGAAGATTTGGCGCTAGAGCTGGACTTAGCGCTGCTCGAGGATTTTGCGCTGGAGCTGGACTTTACGCTGTTAGAGGACTTGGGTGCGGTGCCTGCGCCCATGTCCTTGCAATTCTTACCGTTCGGGTCGTAATAGCAGTTCAGTTCGCAAGACTTGTCGTAGGCGTACTGTTCGTCGTGCGGACCCTTGAGGCTTTGGTAGTAGGCAACGCATGAGCCCGACGGTGCATCGAGGCACTGTCCGTCACAATTTGTGTTGGCGGGGGTCGCGGAAGACTTCGGCTGCTCCTGCTTGGCAGAGGAGGAAGACTTGGGCTGCGGCTGGACGGCGGAGGACGTCGGCTGTTCGGGGTTGATCGTTGCGGAAGATTCCGGGATGACCGGAGTATCCGAACTGGTAATTACCGGGTCCGGGGTGACCGGAATCGGGTCTTCGCCACCCTGGAAACCGGGATCTGGTTCTACGGGCGTGACGATGGGGTTGCCCGCCAGGTCCGTAATAGTGCCGTCGGGGTTGATAATCGTCTGGTCCGGGGTAAGTACCGAGAGCTGAGAGAGGTCCGGGATGGATGCAATGGGTGTTGCAGATACATCGTAAACGACACCAGATGCCGGGTCGTATGAGCCGACGGGGTTCCCGGCCTTGTCTGCAACGTAGAACCCTGCTTCGGTCGGCGTGATGATGTAGGTCTGGTCGCCTTCGAAAATCCAGCTAGGGATAGTGACGGCAGCAAACTGGTCGGCACCCGGCTGAACTACCGGGGTGCTGATATTGTCGTCGTTGGTGCAGTTCCACGCAAACACCAGTGCGCCTGCAACAATCAAAGACTTGAAAAACGGAACTTTCATAATTTACCTCGTTATTTGCCCAAACATTCACGCCAAAAATATATTTATATGGCTGATTTGCGATGTAAAAATTTGGTTAGAGTGATGTTTATCAAGACAAAGTGTTCCCTAGGTGTTCCTTATTTCGGGAGTGTATATTTTTCGTAACGGATGCGGGAATTTTCGTATCGGAAAATGAGTTCTTGAGGGCCGAAAAATGGCCTAGATTTGGGCGATGAATGCACCCAGGCCGAGGCCGCCGTGGCTTGTGGCGATGCGCCTTGCGGAGGGGTTGCGCTGCGGGTCGAGCGCTGGGCATTCGCGCAGGAGGTTCGCGGTGCAGGTGAACTTGCTGCCGGGGCGCGGGTCGTCGTTGGGGGCGAGGATGGCGACGGTCAGTTTTTTGCCGAAGGGTTCGAGTTCGCGGGCGAGTTCCGCGAGCTTTTTGCCGATGCGGGTGTAGAGTGCGGGTGCGTCGAAGTCGAGGCGCTTGCCGTACGGCGGGTTCAGGACGATGACGGGTTGTGTATCGTTGTCGCTGGCGGCGTGTTTATCGCGGGTCGCGTGTTTATCTTTATCGCTGGTCGCGGGGATGCTGGCGTTATTTCGGGCACAGCATGCATCGGCGATTTCTTGCGCGGTGTAGGTGAAGAAATCGTGGACTTGCGGGTTGACTTGCACGCCGGGGCTGCATTCTACGTTGTGACGGATGATGTTTACGGCGTGTTCCGAGATGTCGCTGGTGATGATTTTTGCGATTGGACACACTTGCGCTTCGCGCTTCGGTGTGACGATGGTGGCATCGCGCTTCGGTGTGACGTCTGTAGGCACTTGTTTTTTCTTGTTGTCATTCCGCAGCCCCGTAGGGGCAAGTGAATCCATAGAAGAAACAATATGCTTCCAGGTGGCGGGCTTGAATGCGGGCTGGTGCTTGAGTGCGAAGTCGCGGCACTTGCCGGGGATGAGCCCGCTTGCCATGTAGGCGGCCTCGAGACTGAACGTGCCGCTGCCTGCCATCGGGTCGATGAGGGCGATGTGGAATGTGGAATGTGAAATGTTGGATGACTCGGAGGAGGAGATAGAAATGGCTTCGAAGAGCATCGCGGCGGCGATGGTTTCCTTGAGTGGGGCGTCGTTCACGAACCGCTCGTGTCCGCGCTTGTACAGCTCTTCGCCCGCGAGGTCGAGCCAGAGGGTGCATCGGTCGTCGATGAGCGTGACGTAGAGGTATTGCGGGGTGCTCGGGGAGGGGAGGAACTTGCCGATGCGTTCCGCGACGGCATCGCTATGGTAGAGCCGCGAATGCTTGCAGGTGACGTGGATGTCGACTTTTTCCGTTCCGCCGTCGTCCAGGAAGAGCTCCCAGGGAACTTCTGCGGTCTTTTTCTCGAGCTCGCGGAAGTTCTCGGCCTTGAAGTCGGCGATGTGCATCAGGATGCGGTTCGCGATGCGGCTGTAGGCCGCTATTTTCCAGGCTTCCACGAGTTTCTCGGTGAATTCGACCTTGCCGTCCCCGACGACGTGGAAAGTAACAGAATTTTGCATCTCGCGGACAAGCGTCTGTTCGAAACCAAGCGGGACAACGGCCAAGAAGCGGTGAGGTTTTCCGATAACCTGCCGCTTTAATCGCTTTTCAAATGCAGAATTTTTTTCCGGGGTGCTGTCCACGGATTCAAATATAGGTTTTATGGACGGCTATTTAAGGGAATCGCAATCGGCAATATATTCATTGACTCTTTCGAGGGCGTTTTTGAATGAACTGCGCTTGAGCTCGTCTGCTTTCAGGAGGTTGTTGATGTACTGGTCGTCAACGATAACTTCATCGGAATAGGAACTACAGGGAATGACGCCGTAGTCCAATGCGCCTGCAGAAATCAGGTATTTGGCGGACTTGTAGCAGTTCCTTATGCTATCGGAAAGGGCTGCGCCTTTGGGACTTTCCAGAAATTCTTCTATTCTGTTATCTACAACGCCTCCAGCCTCAAATTCGCCATCGTCCCCAATATAACTGGTGTATTCCGAAGGTCCTGCGGCTAAAATTCCTGCAATGCAAGCCTTATATCCCGATACGGTCGTTCCTCTTAATCCGGTCGTGTCGGGCTTTTCCAGCTTTGAAAGCTCCTTCTCGATATCGATGAAAGTGCGGGGCTCGTTTGACGCGGAAATGTCTTGTGTGGCGCTGGCGGTGTCGCTGTCACAAGCGGTCCACAGGAACGCCGTAGACGAAATGAAGAGTTTTCCCAAAAATTTACGCACTCTTTTGTTCATGCTTTAAATATAAACTAAGAGATGAACGAAGAGTGTAAAAAAGAGTAAAATGCAAATTCTTGTGATTTTTCCTAACCACTAACCACTGCGGCTTCGCCGCTAGAATTGGAAATAAATGAACGGGCAGCTGTCCGCGCTCATGAACTGGTAGATGACGAAGATGATGAACGCCGTGGAAAGCACCATCAGGGGGATGGGCTGCGAGGCGAACATGATGCGGTATCGGCTTTTCCATTTCTTGGGAATCCAGTGGATGAGCATGCCCGCGATGAACACGAGGATGATGTTGATGTGCTGCCAGGCGATGGTGCCGATGGTATCCCATTTCCAGGCGGAACCCATCTGGTTCACCATGTTCTTTGCCGTATTCCAGGCGACTTCATTCGCTTCGGCGGGGTCGAGGTTCGAGCCTGCGCGGAAGAAGAGTCGCGTGAAGGTGATGAACACGAAGGTGAGGGTCACGTTCCATGCCACGTAGAGCCAGTGGAAGGTTTTCTGGCTGAAGAGGCGGAATATCATCACGGCGTAGATGCCGACGAACAGCACGCCGAACCACACGGCTGTAATCGCGCAGATGGGCAGGTGGTAGTTCTTGTAGACGATGGCGCTCACCGCGAACAGCAGGAGGGCTGCCGAGGCGCGGAAGGTGATGCTCCGCTTGACCCAGATCTTGTTGAACACCTGGCCGAAACCATTGAGGCCGCCCCAGATGATGAAGTTCCAGCTGGCACCGTGCCACCAGCCGCCTACGATTTGCGTGGCCATGGCGTTCATGTTGGTGGTGATGAACTTGCGGGAATCGGGCTTGAAATACGCGTAAATGGAAATGTAGAGGAACAGCGCGATGAGGGCGACGGCTACCCACACGCTGCCCGAAAGCATGATGGCCACAAGGCTCAGGAAGCCCATCCAGAAGAACGTGCCGAGAGTTGCGTTGCGGTTACCGCCCAGCGGGATGTACAGGTAATCGCGCCACCAGCTGGAAAGCGAGATGTGCCAACGGCGCCAGAATTCAGTGGGGGAGAGAGCCTTGTAGGGGCTGTTGAAGTTCTGCGGCAGGCGGAAGCCCATGAGGAGTGCAACGCCGATGGCGATGTCGGTATAGCCCGAGAAGTCGGCATAAACCTGCAGGGAGTAGGCGAAGAGCGCGATGAGGTTCTCGAGGCCCGTATAGAGTAACGGCTGGTCGAACACGCGGTCCACGAAGTTTGTCGCGAGGTAGTCGCTCAGGATAATCTTCTTGCCGAGGCCGTTCAGAATCCAGAATACGGCGATGCCGAAGGTGCGGCGCGGGAGAAAGTACGGCTTGTAGAGCTGCGGGACGAACTTGTCGGCGCGCACGATGGGGCCCGCGACGAGCTGCGGGAAGAACGAGAGGTAGAAACCGAAGTTGAGGATGTTCGTGACGGGCTTGATTTTACCGCGGTAGATGTCGATGCAGTAGCTCATCGCCTGGAACGTGAAGAACGAGATACCCACGGGCAGAATGATGGTATCGACGAGCGAGTGCGTGTTGAACAGCTTGTTGCTTGCGGCGGCAAAGAAGTTGTATACATGCAACTCGATGCCGGTAAAGTCGTAGAGGGCGTCGAGGAAGAAGTAGGAATACTTGTAGTAGCAGAGGACGAGCAGGTCGATGATGACGACGATAATCATCAGGAACTTCTTTTTCCAATGCGCCTGCGCCTTCTCGATCCACTTGCCGATAAAGAAGTTCGCGACTACGCAGAAGAGGAGAATGCAGACGTAGCTGCCGCTTGTCTTGTAGTAGAAGAAGAGGCTTGTCGCAAACAGGAATGCGTTACGGAGCAAAAGCTTCCTGTGGACGAGCGAGAAGACGGCGAATACGACTGCGAAGAAACCCCAGAAGTAGAACTGCGTAAAGAGTAGCGGGCTGTTCGGGTCGAAAGCAAACGTGCGTGTGAGGTAAGGTATTATGTAGTCAAGCATTTGTTCTAGAGGGTGCAAAACCTAGTGTTTATTGTCATCCCCGGCGCCTGTGGTGAGCGAGGTCGAACCATGGCCGGGGATCTTTTATTTTTTCTTTTTTTCCTCCTCCTTCTTCGGAGTCGGTTCGAGGGCAGGGAGGTTCGCGATGTGTTCCTGGTAGGCGTCGATGAGCGCCTTGTAGAACATGTCGCCGAGCAGGTGGTAGCCCGCCATGTTGAAGTGAATCTTGTCCTTTTTCGCGAGGCTTGCCTTTTCCCACTTGGCCATGGAACCGAGGCCCCCCATCAGGGAGAACTTGTCCCAAACGCCGGCCTTGTGCTTTTCGGCAAGCAAGAAGAACGCCTTGCGGGCCTGTTCGCCTACGGGGTGCTGCACGTAGCGGCGCTTGCGCACCTTGCGGTACATGTCGTTGTTTGTCTCGAAAATGAACGCGGCATTCGGGTTCACGCGCCGTATGCGCTCGATAAGGATGTCGTAGTTGTTGCGGAAGGTCTTGTCGTCGAATTTCTCGACGTTCGCGTCGTTGATGCCTATCGCAAATATCACGAGGTCGGGCTTGAGGAAGGCGAGTTCCTTCTCGAACAGCGGGCAGGTTTCTTCGAAGTAGTGCGCAATACGTGCGCCGTTGATGCCCACGTTCGTGTAGACGATGCCCGGGTAGTCGGATTCCGAGATGACGCCCGTCATGGTGAAGCGCGGGCGCGTGAAGGAGAGCGTTTCGGAAAGCGCGACGAGCGAATCGCAGATTGCCTTCTGCAATGTGTCTGCGATGACGGTAGAATCCGCAGTGCGGGTGGAGTCGCCTGCGAGCGAGGAATCGCGGGCGGCGGTGTCACGCGCGGCCGTAGAGTCGGCCTGCCTGGCGGAATCCAGGAAGACGCGGCATGCGGCGAGCAGGTCGTTCTTGGGTTCTTCCTTCTCGAGGCAGGTCGTATCCAAGATGTCGCAGTTGCCCTGGAACATGGAATCCGCGGAGGCTTCCTGATTCTCGGGAAGCGCGTTCTTTTTTGCGGTGCTGTCTGCGGTAGAATCTGCGTTAAGCGTGTCTAGGCTTGCGCGGTAGATGGAATCTTGTACAAGCGAATCGACGAGATACTGCGCGACCTTTGCCTGGAGGGCGGTATCGGACCAGCGGAAGGCAAAATGGAGCGTGTCTATCGGGCGGGGGCTCTTGAACACGTAGCTCTGCGTGGCGGAATCGCGTACACCCTTGATATCCACCGAATCGACTACGAGTACGGGGACGACGTTGTTGCTGTCGCTGTACCCGAAGAGGCGGAACTTTGTTTCGGCGTAGACCGGAGCGGAGTTGTACTTGTCGAGCAATAGCGTGAATTCGGCGCGCGGGTCTGACGTGCTGACGGCAATCCCGAGGAGCCCGAGCGGTTTCTTGACTTCGCGGAGCACGTTCTTGCTCATGTCCCAGATGCCCTTGTACTGCGAGCCGTAGCTGGAGGGCGTGTTGGTGCGGGCGGCAGAATACGGGAAAACGAACCCGCGGCCTGCAGAGGCACCCGGGTATTCCTTCACGAGGTGCTCGCGGATACGGCCCGATATGACGTCGGCTTGGATGTGCGAACCGCCGATGTGCAGGATGTTGACCTTGCCCTTGTTCTCGAACACGAGCGAATCCATCTTCTGGAAGAACGGCTCGAACGATTCCTTGCCGCTCGGGAACTGTATGATGTTGAGCGTAGAATCGATGAAGTCGTATTTGGTAAAGTCGACGATGTAGCCTGCGGGCGTAGAGACCGGAGGTGCTGCGAAAAGCGCAGTTGCCGAGATGGCGAATGTCAGGATGCCGAGTATGCGCGAAAGTCCTTTCATTGAGCGGCCTCCGCCTGGGGTGCAGTTTCTGCAGCCGGAACTTGTTCTGCGGGCTGTGCGCTTTCTGCGGTCTCCGCCTTGAGCTTTTGGATATCCTTCAACTTCGCGTCGTCAATCTTGTGCTTGTCGCGGAACTTGAAGTAGTCATAATGCATGCGCAGCGCATTGCAGAAGAGTTCACCCATGTAGGCGGCACCCCTGCGGCTGAAGTGGATGTAGTCGGCACCGGCGAGCGGCGGGGACTGCTTGACCCACTTGCGCATGGAGCCTTCTCCGCCCATCACGCGGTACATGTCCCAGTAGGCGGCACCGTTCTCGAGTGCTACTTCGCGGAGGAACTCGATGGTGGGCAACAGGCCGGGGTAGCTCTTCATTTTGCCGTCTATCTGGCGTGCCATGTCGGCGGGGCCGATAAACAGGATGTCTGCATCGGGGTTTGCATTCTGGATGGTCTGGATTTGCTTCGCGATGAGGTTCTTGTTGTATTCGATGTTGCTCTTGTTGATGCTCGGGACGAGGTTTCCGCCGTATTCCATGATGATGAGGCGGGCGTTCATCGCCTTGAACGATTCGGCGAGGAGTTCCTTGTCCATGCGGCTGAATACCGTGCCCGAACTGCCGCGCATGGCGACGTTATCGACTGCGACACCGTATGGGCCGTCGACAGAGACGGAGTAGATTTCTGCGTTGCCGGAGAGGTACACCTTCGCGTTAGACGTGGTGTCGGGGAGTTTCCACGTGAACACGCGGAGCTTGTTGAATTTTTCGTCCGTGGGGGCGGGGGCGTCCACAAATTTCTTCTTGCGCTTTTCCTTGTCGGTGCCTTCGTTTTCGATGACTGTGGCTTCGTAGGCGAGGCGAACCCTTAGGTTGCCGCGCCTGCTGGCGAGAACCTTGATGGTGCCGTAGCCGCCCACGTGCGTGAACTTGCCATCCTTGTCTTCGCGTTTCTTGATGCCGATGACGGCGCTACCCTGCAACTTGCTGACCTGCGCGAGCGGGCCGTAGCGGTTGTGGTCGGCGCGGTCCTCTTCGGTCCCGAACATGATGAAGCGGGTGAGGTCGCCGTTGTTCCATACGCTTGTTGTCTGCGACGGGATGTTCAGCACCGCGGGGAGCATGCCCGGGCCGCCACCGCCGAATTCCTTCTGCAGGTCTTCGCGGATGGTGGAGGATATGCGGTCTTCTTCGAGCTGCGAGTCGCCGTAGTGCATGATATGCACGATGTTCGAATCGATCTTGGCGAGTTCCAGGTGCAGGAACAGGCGGTCAAACCATGTGGGGTCGTTGTTCGGCAGGTCGAACCTGTTGCGCCCGTTCTTGAAGAAGTCCTCGTAGAATTTTAGCGAGTCGGAGAATGCCGCGAGTTCCTTCGCCTGCGTGGCCGCCATCATTTCCTCTATAGCCTTCTGCGGGTCGGTCTCGGCGTTGTCTTCTTCGGCGACGGCATTGGGGTCCTGCTTTTCAAAGATGTCCGTGAGGGCCGGGAACCTGAAGGTGGTGTCTGCAATGGTGATGCCGCTTGCCGGGTAGAGCCACGCCATGAGGCCTAGCACGACGAACAGGCTTAAAATGCTGAGGAATGTTTTGAAAGGCGTCATGAATTTTTCCCCCTGTCATCCTGGAGCCACGTAGTGGCGATAGGATCAACCGGGGATCTCCTTATGCGTTCTTGGATTCGATAACTTTCTTGCTGCGTTCAACGATGGCGTCTACGTTTCCGACGAACATTTCGCCGGTGCGCATGTCCTTGTATTCGAATTCATCTTCGGCGGCCTTGGAACCGTCTACGTACACGACGATTTTAGCGCCTTGATAGTTGGCCTGGTCAAGTTGCTTGCCCATCTTCATGGCGGCGAGCGGGTGAGCGACCGAGAACGGCTTGGCGTTCGTGTTACCTGCGGCGTTGCGGAATACCTGGGCGGTTTCGAACACCTTCTTCATGTCGTTTGTAAAGCTTGCGATGTAGAAGTCTACGCTTTGCTTCGGGCTCGGGAGCAAGTTGTGTTCGGCGAGCAAGTCTGCGAGCACCACGTCGCCCATGCCAAAGCCAACGCCTGGAATGCGTTCGCCACCGAGCTTTTCGGTGAGGCTGTCGTAGCGGCCACCGCCAGCGATAGCGCGCATGGATTTACCCTTGTCAAACACTTCGAATACGATGCCGGTGTAGTAGGCGAGGCCGCGAACAATGGAGAGGTCCAGGTTCACGCATTCGCCGTAGCCTGCTGCGGTAAGCGTTGCGAACAGGTCTTCAATTTCGGCGAGGGCGGCAGTCGCGTTTTCGCTATGCACCTTGGCCTTGACTTCTTCGATGCTCTTGCAGCTCATGAAGTCGTCGAGCTTTTTCACCTGGTCTTCGCTGAGACCTGCATCGGCCAGAGCCTTGGCGAATGCTTCGGGCCCGATTTTCAAGCGACGGTCAAGCACCGGGTAAACGAGCGCCGGATTCGGGGCGCCGATTTCTTCGAGGTAGGTGGCCAAAAGTTTGCGGCTAGAGACGCCGATCGCAAATTCGCCGTCCTTGAGGCCGAACTTGCGGAGCATGGTAGCAATGGCTGCCATCAGGTCGGCTTCGGCGTAAATGCTTTCGGTACCGATAATATCCATGTTCAGCTGGAAGAATTCGCGGAGGCGGCCCTTCTGCGCCTTTTCGTAACGGAACAGGCGCGGCATGCTGAACCACTTGAAAGGCTTCTTGAGTTCGCGGGCCTTCTGGATTACGAGGCGGGCGAGCGTCGGAGTCATTTCGGGGCGGAGTGCGATTTCGCGGTCGCCCTTGTCTTTAAAGTTGTAAAGCTGGCTTACGATTTCTTCGCCGGACTTGCCTGTATAAAGCTCCAGATGTTCAAACATCGGGCCTTCGTATTCTTCGTAGGCAAAAGATTCGGCGACGCTACGCCAGGTGTCAAAAATGTAATTCTGGATGCGCTCGGCTTCCGGGTAAAAATCGCGCGTGCCCTTGGGCAGCTGGGGGATAGAAATGCTCATAGTGTCACACAATTTAGAAATTTTTGCGAAATATTTGCACAAGCGCGTTCAAGGATGTATATTCATAGGTTGAAAAGAAAGGAAGGTGTTTATGGAAAAATCTTTCGTTAAGGCTGTGCGCATTATTTGCGCTTCTGCGCTTGTTTCTTCTACGGCGGTATTTGCCAACCAGGTCAATGTTTCTACCGTTGCCGACCTCACTTCGGCGACGCTTGGCGCGAAGGCGGGCGATACCATCTGGGTTGCCCTGGGCAAGTATGAACTGCCCACATCCAACTGCAAGAACGACAAGTTCGTGAACGAGACTGGTCGCGACTGCGGCCTCATCTGGCTCGGTGCCGATGGCACGAAGGCCAATCCCGTTGTCCTTGCCGGTTCGGATCCAAAGAATCCTCCGGAGATTTTCAGTTCCGATTACAAGCACAACTACGGCATTCACGTAACGGGAAATTACGTTATCCTAAAAAATCTGAAAATCCATTCCTTCAGCAAGGGCGTGGTATTCGACAATTCCGTCGGTGCTTTGATGGAAGACTGCGAGGTGTACCACACGGGAAACGAGATTGTCCATGTTCGCGATTCCAGCCAACAGGTGACACTGAACCGCAACTTTATCCACGGTTCTGGCTATGAAATTGCCAAGTACGGTGAAGGCATCTATGTCGGAACCTACAATACGGGGTGGGCCTCTTCCCAGCAGGCCGACAGGGATGCTGGCTTTTGGGGGACTGACGCCTCACAACATCGCTATAGCGGCTATGACTGGCGCGTGAACGATACGAAAATCACATGCAACATCGTCAGCGGGACTACGGCCGAGAACATCGACGTGAAGGAAGGAACGGTCAGGGGATTTGTCCAGGGCAATATGTTCATTGGGGACAGTCTTGATTACAACGGCGAGGTGTCCTATGACGACGCAAATATCGACATGAAGGGCGCTTCTTGGACTGTTACCGGAAACTACTTCTATAATTCCAAAAAACAGGGGCTGCCTTATTACAATCCTCATTTCAACTATTTTGTGGAAGAAGTGGTGATGCCGTCAAACGGGAATAAGGCTGGGAGTAATATTGAAAAATACGAGAAAGCTGTTGGCTACGTGGTCAGCGTCGACAAATACGCACAGAAAGGCTGGTGCGACGACAGCGGCACCGACAAGAACGATTGCGTAGAGAGCAAAAACACCGTGGTAGAGGAAATACGGGAAGTTCGCAATGACTGCGAGGAGCTTTTCAAGATTCCGGAGTCCAGCATCGTATATTTGCCGGGATTTGCGCCGCCGTCCAGCGCGTCGGTTAATCCATCCAGTTCCTCGGTCAGCCCGTCCAGTTCTTCGGCGGGGAATGAATCCTATGAGGCCGTGCGCTACGAGGCGGAGGCCGCGACTTGCACCGGGTGCACTGAGAAGACGAATGATGCGGCATCGGGAGGCAAGTACATGCGTACTGAAACGACGGGCAACATCACGTTCAATATCAGTGTCCCTGCGGCCGGGCAGTATGAGGTTGTAATCCGTTTCAGCAACACCGCTTCAAACGCCAAGACTCAGGATATTCATGTAAACGGGACGAAGGTCAAATCCCAGGAATTCCCGGTAACGCTTGAAGGGAACTTGGGCGGAGCCGCCGCTGCCTTTGAGGATATGCCCGTGCAGGTGACGCTCAACGCGGGGGCCAATACCTTCGCCATCATCAAGAACTGGGGGCATGTGGACGTGGACTATATCGAGGTGAAGGTGCCTGGTGGGTCTACGCGGGTTGCGGGCTTTTCGCCTGTGGCGGGTGCAAAATTCCATGTGCAGGTGTCGGGTTGCAACGTTCACGTATCGGGAACGGACGGCGCTCCTGTCGCTATCATGGATATGCAGGGCAGGGTGCTGCACTCTGGCTATATGCAGGGGCGGCGCGGGCTCGATTTCCAGGTGGAACGGGCCGGCTCGTATCTTGTGCGCGCAGGTTCGGCGGTGTATCGCGTGAATATTGCCCGGTAGCCCCTAGACAAATAAAAATGCAAGTGCTGAAATGAATGTTGCAAAAAGGACTAGACCCTTGTAGTTTCGTTCTTTTATACAACGGTAGCCGTACTTGAATGGTGCCAGATAATAGAATTGCAACTGCGTTTTGAACATAGAAACAAGGTCGTTTTTAGTGTCATCCCGAGGATTCCTTTTTTGCTCGCTGTCGTGCATAAATCCCAAGACCCCTAAAAAGGGAATGCATATTAAAAAAACGAATGCAACAAAATAAGTGGAATTGAAGTTTATTATATCCGGATATTCGGCAATAAATGCATTTCTCGCTATTACGGTAAGGCTTGTGATTCCTATTATGAATAAAATAAGCGCTGCGACATAGCGCTTGGAATACAGTCGTGTCTTGAGCGGGAGTTTTTTTTCGTCGATCTCGACTGGCTCATCTTTTTCGTTAGAAGATTCTTTATGAGGCTTTGACGCTCCGCACCAAGGGCAGCGGGGCTCGTAGTAATTGTATTGTTCACCACAGTTCGGACAGAACATTGTTGAATAAACAACTTACTTTAGGAAGTTGTCCATAGATTTGACTTGTTTTTCCATTACATCAACCATTCTGTCTGTAGTTGATTTTTCGTGAATGAAAATAGCAACACCTAGCATGGTAGAAATAGCCATCAAGACACAGATAAAGATGATCACCTTTTGCATGAATTTTTCTTGGTACCAATGAGATGGAGGCTGACTTGGTTGATTGGGCTGCTGCTGAGTACCAGATCCCATTTTTCTTAGTTCATCCATGTTCATGGTAAACCTCGTTGCGTTTCTTTGAAATTTAAAACTTATCTCGGCTCATAAAGAGCAACTGTAATATCTATCTTTTGAATATACATTTTTTGAGTGCGTTCGCAAGCGCTATGTAAAAATTTCTTGGGCCCCTTGCCAGATTTTTTATTTTTAGGTACATTAATGCCCGAACGCATCTTGCTATGGAAAGGCAAGGTGCGTTCTTTTTTTTCTGAATTTTAGATGAAAGGGAGCGCCTCTAAAGATGTATTGACAAATGTATTACATTTTGATATATTAAGAGAGGTTGTTAAATGGAGATTGATTTCGAGTGGGACTTGAAAAAAGCCGAGAAAGTGCTCGCAGAAAGAGGTATCAGGTTTGAGGACGTTGAAGGCGAAGTCAGGGCCGACAGGTTCATTGATGTAAAGGTCAAGAACCAGAAGGACCATCCTGACCAGAGAATGTTCGTGGTAAGGATTGACGATTATGCCGTTTGCGCCCCATATGTGAAGGTCGGTAAGAACAGGGCAAGGCTGGTGACGGCATTCAAGTCGAGAGTTTTTAACAAGGAAAAGGAGTCTGGTAATGGCTAGAAAGTTTATCAACAAGCCGTTTGATGATGATGAGCGTTCTCTCATGGAATCCGTGGAAAACGGTGATTTTGAGGTTGTGTCCAGGGAAGAGACGAAGGCCTTTTTCGATTCGTCGCTGACGGTGCGCTCTGCCAAATTTAGGGCGACAGCGAAAAAACCGTACACATTCCGTTTGCATTCCGGGGCAGTGGATGCAATTCGCGAGTATGCAAGCGCCCGAGGAGGTCATTACCAGACGCTCGTGGATGATGCCCTTGTAGAACTTGCAGTAAGGCTTGTGGCTGAAATGACTACGAAAAAACAAAGACCTCAAAGAATAAAACCAAGGTAAAATTGGGCGTTTTTCTACATTTGAGGCAATGGAAAACTGTTCCCTGAATGTCTTGATTCTGGCGGCGGGGCTCGGGACGCGGCTTCGCCCGCTCACGAACGATGTGCCCAAGCCGCTCGTGCCCGTGGTGGACGCTTCGATTCTCGATTTGCAGGCCCGGAAGGCGCGTGCGATTGGCGATGTGCGCCTGCATGCGAACGCGCATTACCTGGCAGAACAGGTGGTCGCGGCGGGCGAGACTCTCGGATTCGAGAAAGTTTGGGTGGAACAGCCCGAAATCCTTGGGACGGCGGGGCCGCTTCACCGCATTTATGTTGCGGGTTACCGCGGTGGCCTGCTCGTGATGAACGGCGACGCCTACTGCAGTTTTGACCTGAAGAAGTTTGTGGAAAGCGCCGTGTCGCGGGCATCTTTAGAAAACGGCCCGCAGGTAGCGCTCCTTGCGGTGGACTTCCCGCAGGTGAACACCTTCCGGGTGGGCGCTGACGGTCGCTTGGCGGGCATTGCCGGGCGGTTCGGCGCTACGGAAGGCACGCCCGCGACGTTCTCGGGTGTGTCGTGGTACAGCGACGCGGCCCTCTCGCGCATTCGGGAAGGCGAGTTCGATATACGTGAATTCTGGAAGCAGGAAATTGCCGCAGGCCGCGCGCCCTTCGTGGATATGAGCCAGCTGAACGCCACCTGGATAGACATGGGGTCGCCCGAGGGCTTGATGCATGCGGTGGAGGCGCGCCTGAAGGAACTGGGCCGAGACCCGAACGATGCCGTCGTCGTGCCCGGCGTGGAACTGCCCGCAGGCGTGAAAATCTGGCATTCCGTCATTTATGCCGGCGCGGAAATCCTGCCCGGCGAAACGATTGAAAACGAGATTCGCGGGAAAGGTTTTAATTGGAAAATTAACTAAGGTGTCATCCTGAGCGGAGGGCGCAGCCCGTAGTCGAAGGATCCAGGAAGATTTTTAAGAGTTTTGATTATGCGTAAATTTAGAGTCGTACTTGTTGAACCGGAACATCCCCATAACGTGGGCTTTGTCGCGCGCGCCATGCACTGCTATGCGTTGCCGGAACTGTATATCGTCTACCCGAAGCGCGACAAGGTGATTGAAAATTCCTACCACACGGCGGCAAACAGCCACGATATTCTAGACAATGCCCATGTGGTCCACAGGTTTGAAGACGCCATCGGCGACTGCTCCTGCGCGGTCGCGTACAGCCGTCGCATTTTCGCGAGTTCCATCAAGCATACGATGGTGCAGAAACTGTCGGAATTGCTTCCCGAAGACGGGACGATTGCGCTCGTGTTCGGGCGAGAATCCTGCGGGCTTGAGCTCGAAGAGGTGAACGCCTGTACGTACCAGTGCGAAATCCCGGTGCCGGGACTCATGAGCCTGAACCTGGGGCAGGCTGTTTCCATTGGCCTGTATGAACTCTGCCGCAGCGGTGCGCTTGCGAACGGGGAAGGCCGTGCGAAGCGCGGAACGAAGGGTGCCTGCGAGACGGCTCCCGCGACAATCCAGCAGATTGACGGATTCAAGAAGTTCCTCGACCGCTATCTGACGGGGCAGTACCACGACCAGGCGTGGCGCGATAATTTCCTCAATACGCTCGTGCAGCGCCTGCACCCCACGCGCAACGAACTTTCGGCTCTCTTCGGGCTGTTGCGTAATCTTGCCGGCAGGCCCGCACGCCTCGAGCATGCCGCCGAGAAGGCAGAAAAGGCCGCCAAAGCTGCTGCGGAATCCAAATAAAAAATGGAAGTCGAATTCAACATTGCCGGGCGAATTCTGGACAAGGACGGCACTCGCATCATCTCGCTTGCCGAAATCCTCGCGTCGCCCATCGTGAAGGTTGGTGCCGGTTTCGGAACTTCGGGAGCCGCGAATGTTGCCGCTGACCTTACCGAAGACATGCTTGCTGCCTACTGCAAGGCGGAATCCGAAAAACACGCCAGCAAAGTCTACGTGTGGAAAGACCGCGAAGAGTACGGCAACGCGAACGTGTTCAACGGCGGTTCCGATTACGAGGTCGTGAACGAAATTTGCTTCCTGTGTATCTATGACTGCGGAAACGAAGTGGCCCGTGAAACTACGGACCACTGGAACGAAAAGATTGACGCGGTCATATAGCCGCGAAAATCCCTAGACTAGAAGTTGAATCCTGCGAAGACGTTGTTGCTCAGGAACGGCAGGAATCCGAGAATCACCACCATTACGGAGAGGAGTATGATGACGCCGCGTTGCCTCTTGGTGAGGCGTAGCGGGGTCAGGTGTCCGTCGGGTTCGTCCACCCAGGCGCTCTTGATAAGCTGGATGTAGTAGAACAGCGCGAGCACGTTGTTCAGGACGGCAAAGGCGACAAGCATGTAGTGGCCGGTAGAAGCGCCGCAGAAGAACAGATGGAATTTGCCGAAGAAGCCGGCAAGCGGGGGGATGCCCGCAAGGCTGAACATCGAGATGGCGAGCGCGATGGCGAGGTTCACGTCTTGCTTGGAAAGCCCGCGGAGGGACGCGAACGTTTCTTCGCGGTGGTGCCCGATGATGCCGAAGATAAAGAACGCGAGGTAGTTCGATACGGCATACACGAACAGGTAGTAGATGATGGCCGTCTTCGCGGTCGCCTCTGGCCCGAGGAGCGCTACCATGATATAGCCCGCCTGCGCGATGGAACTGTAGGCCATGAACCTGCGGAGCCTGCTCTGCTTGAGTGCGCCGAGGTTACCCACGAAGAGCGTGGTGCCGGCAAGGAGCGCGATAAGCGGGTTGATCTTGTCGATAACGGGCTGGAGCGGGCCGAAAACGAGCACGGCGAGGAAGGCGATGGCGGTCGCCTTGGAGGTAACGGAAAGTACTGCCGTCACGGGCGTCGGAGCGCCTTCGTAAACGTCCGGGGCCCAGGTGTAGAACGGGAACAGCGTGAGCTTGAATCCGATTCCGCAGAAGAGGAATAGCACGGCGACCCACAGGAGCGGGCTTGTGCCGGCGGCGACGGCGTTCTCGATTTCGGTAAAGTGGAGCGAACCGGCAAAACCGTAAAGGTAACTGAAACCGAAGAGTTCGAACGCCGTGGCGACGGAGCCCATCAATATATACTTGGTAGCGGCTTCGCTCCCGAGCTGGTCCTTCTTGTTCCATGCGGTGAGAGCGTACATCGGGATGGTCGCGATTTCGAGCCCGAGGAAGAGCGTGAGCATGTCGCAGGCCGAAACGACCGTAAACCCGCCGAATGTCGCGAACGCGATTGCGCCGATGAATTCTGCAATCTGGTGCATTTGCGGCTTGCCGTCTGCACCGTGCTCGAAGTAGTCCTTCGCGAACCAGATTCCGAGAATTGCCGAAACCATGAGCACTTCGCGCATGAGCACGCCGAAGTCATCGACGCGCCAGTTGGTAATGAAGAACCTGCCTTCGCCTGTGGCAATCGGGATGAGGTTCAACAGTACGAATATGGCGATGAACCCGATGTTCGCGATGCGCCAGGGCACCTTGGATTGCGCACTGCAGAAAAGCCTGCTCCCGATGACGATGAACGGGAAAATGAGCAGGAGAATGTCGGGTACGATAAAGCCGGGAATATTGAAATCAAACATGTGTTAACCTCCAATCCCGCTGGTGACGGGCTGGGTGGCCGCAGAAATCTTTGCAAATATCGGTGCGATGCTCTGGTCGAGCAGGTCGGCGAACGGACCGGGGCAAACGCCTATGAACAGGAGGCACGCGACGAGCACGACAATGACGAGCTTCTCGCGTAAGCAGCCGTCGGTAAGGCCCTCGTACTTTTGCGGGAGCGGCCCGTGCAGCATGCGGTTCGCCGTCTGCAATATGTAAACGGCAGTCGTCGTGATGCTCAGGATGGCAAGTATGGTCACGATGCGCGTGAGGGTCGATTCCTGCTGGAACGCGCCGATAAAGATGTTGCTCTCGGCGATGAACCCGCTGAACCCGGGAAGGCCGAGGCCCGCGAAGCCCGCAATCACGAATCCGACGCCCAGGAAGGGCATCTTGCGCATGATGCCGCCCATCTCGGTGATGTCGCGGGTATGCGTGCGTTCGTAGATCATGCCGATGGTCGCGAAGAAGAGCCCGGTCAGGAACCCGTGCGAAATCATCTGCAAACTAGCACCGCGCAGGCCGACCGGGGTCATAGCCGCAAGCCCGAGGAATATGAGGCCGAGGTGGCTGATGGAACTGTAGGCGGTTATGTACTTGAGGTCCTTGTGCCTAAGCGCAATGAAGGGGCCGAGAACCACGTTGAATATCAGGAGCGCCACCACGTAGGGGAGCCAGACCTTCGCCGCTTCGGGCATCAGGAACATGGCGACGCGCAGGCACCCATAGGCACCCATCTTCATCATCACGCCGGCCGCAAGCATCGAGACCGCGGTGGGGGCTGCGGAGTGGCCGTCCGGGCTCCAGAAGTGGAACGGGAACAGCGAACTCGAAACTGCAAATCCCATGAACATGAGCGGGAAGGCCCACATCTGGAATTCCATCGGGATGGTCGTCTTTGCGATTTCGATGAGGTTCCAGCTGTTTGCACCGCTTTCGAAGTAGAGCCCGAACAGGGTCGCAAGAATCATCGAGGAGCCGAACGCGAGCGTCAAGGTAAGTTTCTTGCCGCCGTAGTCCCTGCGTCCGCTGCCGTAGCAGGCAATCATCAGGTACATGCACAGCGCTTCCATCTCGTAGAACACGAAGAACAACACCAGGTCGAAACTCATGTACACGCCGTACACGCTCGTGGCGAGCAGCTGGATGAGCGCGAAGAATACCTTCTGGTTGCCCTTGATGTTGTAGCTTACCAGAACGCCGCCCCACACGATAAACGCCGTGAGCGCGAGCAGGAGGATGTTGAGGCCGTCCGCACCCACGATGTAGTGCGCGTTGAACATCGTAAGCCAGGGAATGTCGGTAAGGAATCGCAGCACGAGCGGGGAGGCCGCATCGCTTGCGGGTGTACCCGAAAGCATGAACACGCGGTAGGCGAGATAGCATACCATGAGGAGGACTGCGCTTGCCGATGCAGTGTGCAGACCGCGGAGCAACTTCGCGTGCGAGGCGGGAATCGGGATGCAGACGAGTACCGTTAAGAGCGGGATGACCCAGATGAGGTTGAAAAGCAGTATATCCATATTGCGCCTACAGGGGAAGTTGTCCGAAGAATCGCCAGATGAGGACGCCTACGATAAGCGTCCCGAGATAGAAGGGCAGGTAGCCCGCCTGTGCCGTACGTACAAGGTCGCCCAGCTTGTGGATGAACCAGATGCTGAACGCGAGCAGGCCCTCGATCACGTAGTCGTTGAATGCGCGTGATACGCGGGCGACACCGCCGAAAATAAACTGGCGGACGACGGTGTAGTACATCTCGTCGAAGTAGAACTTGTGGTAGATAATCTTGTATATGCCGCTGCGGTTCGTGTCGTCCAGAGCGCGCTGGATCTTTGCCTTCGGGCTTGCGTACAGGAACCACGCGATAAGCAGGGCCAGTACCGCAACGCCGATGGCGACAAACGGAATCCATTCCGCGTGGGCCAACTTGAGCATGGTCGGTACGTGCAGCTTGCCGGGGGTAAAGAAGTGCTCGAACAGGCCCTTCCCGAGGATACCCGAGAGGAGTGCCGGGATGGCGAGAATCACGACCGGGAGGGTCATGAAGAAATCTTCGTGCACGTGGCCCGCCTTGACGCCCTCATGGCGCGGTTCCCCGTGGAATGCGAGGAAGAACAGGCGGAACATGTAGAACGTGGTGAGCCCGCTCGTAAGGAGGGCGAGCGCGAATACCGCATAGTGCTGGCCCTGGAACGCGGCGAGTATGATTTCGTCCTTCGAGAAGAAACCGGAGAACGGCGGGATACCCGAAATCGCGAGAATCGAGATGAGCGCGCAGGCGTAGGTGAGGGGCATCTTCTTGCGGAGCCCGCCCATCGCGTCGAGGTCGTTCGTATGCACCTGATGGATGAGGCTACCCGCGATAAGGAAGAGGCTGCACTTGAAGAAGGCGTGCGTGAAGATGTGGAACGTGCTTGCGGTCCAGCCCGTAGTGATAATTGCCTGGCCAATCTTGCAGGCACCGAGCGCGAACATCATGTACCCGAGCTGCGAGAGCGTGGAGTAGGCGAGGATTCGCTTGATATCTTTCTGCGTGCAGGCGATGACGGCGGCGAACACCATAGTGAATGCACCCACCCACATGATGAGCGTGAGGGAATCGCCGCACACGGCGAAGAACGGGAAGAGCCGGGCGACCAGGTACACGCCCGCGACCACCATCGTGGCGCTGTGGATGATGGAGCTGACCGGAGTGGGGCCTTCCATCGCATTCGGGAGCCAGATATGCATCGGGAACATGGCGGATTTTCCCCAGCCGCCGGTAAATATGAGGATAGACCCGAGGATAAGCGCGCTGGACTTGCTCATGACGCAGATGCCCATGTCTATGGTCTCGTTGCGGAACGGGAACATCGTAAGCGAATTGATGGTCGTGAAGTCGAAACTCCCGACCACATAGCTCACGAGCACGATGCCGAGCAGGAAGAAACTGTCGGCGAAACGCGTGAGGATGAACGCCTGCTTGGAGGCGCTCACCGCCGAGGGCTTGTGGTACCAGAAACCGATAAGCAGGTAGCTGGAAACGCCCACCAGTTCCCAGAAGATGAACATCTGGAAGAGGTTTGTCGCGACGACGAGCCCGAGCATGCTGAAGCTGAACAGCGAGAGGAGTGCGAAGAAGCGCCCCATCGCGCGGTCTTCGCGCATGTAACCGATGCTGTAGATGTTCACCATGAAGCTGATGAAGGTTACTACCACGAGCATCATGACCGAAAGCGGGTCGATTAGCATGCCGATACGTGCGACAAGCTCGCCTGCGAACGGGATGAAGGAGTGGTCGAAAAGCACGACCTTCTGCGGGGCGACTACCGAGGTGAAATAGTGGAACGCGAGAATTGCCGCCGAAACAAACGCGAGACCGTTGAATGTGACGGCAAGGCCTGCCGCCGCCTTTGCGTTCTTGTTGCCGAGGAAAAGCCCGTTTATCGCGAAGGTGAGGAACGGCAGAACCAGAATGAGGTATCCGAGTGTAATATCGTTAATCATGGAGGTCCCTCAACTGGTCGGCGTCAAGGCTCTTGTGACGGCGGTACATGGTGACGATGATGGCAAGTGCGATTGCCATTTCGCAGGCCGTGACGGCGATGACGAAAATGCTGAACAGTGCACCGGCGGTAGCGTCGTGTGCGGTAAAGTATGCAAAACTAATGAAGTTGATATTCGCTGCGTTCAGCATGAGCTCGATGGAAATGAGCATGCCGATGAGGTGACGCCGGCGCATCAGGCCCCAGACGCCGATACCGAACAGTAGGAAAGCGAGGATAAGGCAGTTAAGAAGGTTCATTACTTGACCTCCTTTTGTTTAGAAGCGTTTTCGGCGGTCTCCATCTCGTCCTTGCTACGGCGGGCGACCGTGATGGCGCAGATAAGCGTCATCAGCAGGAGCACGCTCACCACCTCGAACGGGATAATGAACCCGCTCACGTCATAGCCGAGCAGGCGCAGGGCGAAATTTTCAAGGGAGGAGTATCCGGCGGGGGCGTTCACTGCGCCCGACGCGATTCCCGGTGTGGGCAAGATGCACTTGACCATCACGAACACGAACGCGATGGATAGCGCGAATGCGGCAAACACGCGCGGAATCTTTGTCGTGAAGGCGTCTTCACCCAGGTGGCTTGTCAAAAGAATCGTGAACACCACGAAGATGACGACACCTCCCACATAGACCATCACCTGCGCGAGCGCGATGAATTCGGCGTGCAGGAGCAGGTAGAGGATGGCGGTTGCCACGAAGCTAAAAATAAGGAACACGGCGCTCTGCAAAATGTTCTTGACGGCGACCGTAAAGACTGCGGTAACGAGCATCACGATGGCTACGGCATAGAACGCGAGATCCATGCCTCCCATGGGGAATGCAAACGGCAGGTCGGGCATCTGGAGCCCCGGAATTGACAGGTTCGGGAACATTAGCCTTGTCCCTCCTTCTTGTTCAATATCATTTCGAGCGTGTTCGGGTCGGTTGTCGCCACCTCGAATTCCTGGTTCATGCGGATTGCACCGAACGGGCACGCCTCTACGCAGAGCCCGCACTGGGTGCAGCTTGCGAAGTGGTACACGTAGCGTCCGAGTACCTTCTTGCCAGCAATGTTCTTGGTCGAAAGCACGTTGATGCTCGCATTCGGGCAGGCGCGTTCGCACATGCCGCAAGCGGTGCAGTGGTTATTGCCTTCCGCATCTTCAATCATCTCGAGCTTGCCGCGGTAGCGCGGGTGCATCTTGAGGGTCTTGCGGTTCTCGGGGTACTGCTCCGTGACAATGCGCCTCGGGTCAAAGAAATACTTGAGCGACACGGAAAGCCCGCACATCAGGCTCCACGGTCCGGTAATGCAGCGCTTGAGGTAGCGCTTGAAATACTGTACTAATGTAATGTTTTCTTGCTGCATGCCTTACCCTCCAATCGCAATCCACGCCGCACCGGCAACGAGCAACACGAGGTTAACGGGTAAAAGGAACTTCCATTCGAAATCCATGAGCTGGTCCACACGCGGGCGCACGAACGTCCAGCGGACCATCATGTAGCACCAAATCATGAAGTAGACCTTCGCGAAGAACCACACGACTCCCGGGACCATATTGAGGTAGTTGTCCACGAAGGCGACCCCGATGCAGGGCGGCAAGAAACCGCCGAGGAAGCACGTGGTGGCAAGTGCGGAGTTCGTCACGAGCGCGATGTATTCGGCCAGGTAGAACATGGCGAACGGCGTGCCGTTATATTCCGTATGGTAGCCGCCCGTAAGTTCCTGCTCGGCTTCGGCGATGTCGAAGGGAGCGCGGTTCATTTCGGCGGTAGAAGAAATGAAGAACAGGATGAATGCGACAATCCCGAGTACGGGAATCTTGAAAATCCACCAGTCGAATATGGTTCCCTCTTGCCCGAGGGTGATGCTCATCAGGTTCGTGGAACCCGAAATCATCACGACGAACAGGAGAATCATCGCGAACGAGATTTCGTAGCTGATCATCTGCGCGCCGCTACGGAGAGCACCGAGCAGGGAATACTTGTTGTTGCTGCTCCAGCCGCCAAGCAAGATGCCCAAAACGCCGAAGCCGTTCACCGCGATAATGAGCGGGATGCCCATCGATACGTCTGCAACGACGAGGTTGCGCCCGAACGGGATAAGCGCGCACACGATGAAGGGGGCGATAAGCACGATGAGCGGGGCGAGGTAGAACATCAATTTGTCTGCACCGCTCGGGGCGTACACTTCCTTGAAGAGCATCTTGATAACGTCGGCGACGGTCTGGATGGTTCCGTGCCAGCCGAGGCGCATGGGGCCGAGTCGGCACTGGATATGGGCACATACCTTGCGTTCCATGTAGATGAGAATCGGGGCAGACCCGATATTCACGGCACAGACGGCAACGACGCAGATAATCGCGTTGATGAGGAATGCCGATATGCTGTTGAACGTCTCGCTCTGGAGGCTCGCCGGCAAAAATTCCGCTACCCGCGGGACCAAGTCGCGTACAAAATCGCCGATGGGGTGTGTAACTGAGGGAACAAACATAAGCTACCTGTCAATTTCCGGGATCACGGGGTCGAGGGTGGCCATGATGGTCACGAGGTCCGAAATCTTGTGGCCCTGCGCCATCTTGTTGAGTGCTGCAATGTGCGGGAAGCTTGGCCCGCGCGTGTGGATACGGTAGGGCTTCTCGCCGGTCGTTGCTGCCACCACGTAAGTGGCATACAGGCCCTTCGCCGTCTCGATTTCACTGTAGTAGCGGCCTTCGGGGAGTCGCACCGGCTTTTCCTTGCTGCGCCAGGGGCCTTCTTTCGGGAACTTGTCTACACACTGCCGCAGAATCTTCATGGATTCGTGAATCTCGGCAATGCGTATCTTGTAACGGTCATAGCAGTCGCCGTTGTGGAACACGGGTATGTCGAAATCGAACTGGTCGTAGATGCTGTACGGGTTCACGCGACGCACGTCGAAGTTCACGCCGCTCGCACGCAGAACCGGGCCCGAGCATCCGTAGGCAATCGCGTCTTCCTTGGAAAGTACGCCAATCCCGATGCTTCTCTCGAGCACGATGATGTTCTTGGAAAGGAACCTCTCGTAGTCCCTCATGGAATCTTCCAGGTGGTCGAGGAACGCCTTCACGCGCGGGATAAACGTCTCGGGCACGTCGTAGCGGCTTCCACCGGGCCTGAAGAAGTTCGTGGTAAGGCGCGAGCCGGTGACTTCTTCGAGAATGTCGTGGATCATCTCGCGTTCCTTGAAACCGAACAAAAGGCAGGTTTGCCCGCCGAGGTCGCCGCCGAAGCAGCCGAAGAACACCAGGTGGCTTGCAATGCGGCCCAGTTCCTGGAGCATCACGCGGATGTATTCGCCCTTCTCGGGTACGCCCACGTTCATGCCCTTTTCAAGCGCAATCACGACCCCCAGGTTGTTCTGGATAGCCGTGAGGTAGTCCTGGCGGTCGCTCAGGGCAATGTACTGCAGGTAGCTCATCGATTCCGCCTGCTTTTCCATGCCGCGGTGGATGTAACCGAAATGCGGTACAAGTTCAACGATGGTTTCGCCGTCCATGCGCAGCGCAAGGCGGAGCGCGCCGTGTGTACTCGGGTGCTGCGGACCCATGTTGATGAAAAATTCTTCGGTATTGGTTTCGCGCTGGATGCGGAATCCTGGAGGCAGTGTAGGCATTATACGGGCCTCCTGATCATTTGCGGGTGAGTAAAGTCCTTGCGCAGTGGGTAGCCCACGAAGTCCTTGTCGAGGAATATGCGCCGCTGGTCGGGGTGGCCCTCGAAGTTGATGCCGAACATGTCGTACACTTCGCGTTCCTTGAATTCCGCGGCGGGGTAGAGGTGGCTAATCGTCGGGACGCTTGCCAGGAGCGACGTAGCGCGTTTTTCTTCGGGAATGCTGAAATCCTTCTTCAGCTGAACGCAGAGGAACAGCTTGTGGCCGTGTTCCAGGCTGCGTAGCATCGTCACCATGTCGAAATGGTCGTCGTAGTCGATGGCGGTCACGTCGATGAGGTAGTCCATCTTGAATTCGGGACAGTTCTTCACGTATTCCACAATCGGGAGGTAGTCTTCGGGATTCACCATCACCTCGAGCGGGCGGTCTGCGGGTATTGCCGCCACCACGTCCTCGATGGGGTCTTCGCTGTGGGTGTGGACTGTCACCTCGGGGAATTTCTCGCGCAGTTTCGCGAACAGTTCGGACTGCGTGAGCCCGAGCCGCTTGAACGGCACGCGGGGCACTTCGGGGAAGTCTTCCTTCTTCACGCGGATGGGCTTGAAGGTGCTCTTGTAGTCCGGGTGTTCTTCCTTGAACTTCGCGCGGGCTTCTGCCATCTCCTCGTCCTTCATCTCTTCGAGGGCGGCCCACGTCTTCGCTGCCTCGCGGTAGCGGTCCATGGTAGAAACATCCTTCGGCCTGCCTACATGCCACGGGTGACGGCAGGTTTCCTTCAAAATCTTTTCACGCAGGGTGAGTAGCCCGTGGAACAGCGCTTCGGGGCGCGGCGGGCAACCGGGCACGTACACGTCGACCGGAATCAGGTTCTGTGCGCCACGCACCACGGAATAGTTGTCATAGATAAACGGGCCGCCGCTGATGGTACAGGCGCCCATCGCAATCACGTACTTGGGCCCGGGAATCTGTTCCCAGAGCATCTGGATGGCAGGTGCCATGCGGTGCGTGATGGTGCCCGCCAGAATGAAAAGGTCCGCCTGTCTCGGGGACGAGCGGAACACTTCACTGCCAAAGCGTGCAATATCGTAGCGGGCCATGGAACTCGACATCATTTCGATGGCGCAACAGCTGGTGCCGTAGGTGAGGGGCCAGATGGAATTGGCGCGGGCCCAGTTCACTACATAGTCTATAGCGTTCACGACGTACTTGCCGCCGGGAATCGGGTCCAGAATCTTGGGTGCGTAATTGATTATTCCCATTTGAGAATTCCTTTTTTCCAGGCGTATGCGAGGCCAGATACAAGGATAGCCATAAATATCACGAGGTCAATAACAACGACGATAGGCGAGAGTGCCGTGTGCCCAGCCATGATTTCCTTGAAGTTCATCATGACGGGGAACAGGAATAGCGCTTCGATGTCGAACACGAGGAACAGCAGCGCAAAGAGGTAGTAGCCCACCTTGAACTGGATGCGCGCGTTGCCGATGGTCTCCATGCCGCATTCGTACGGGGCCATCTTGTTCCTGGTGTTCCGGGTGCGGTAGCCGAGGAGCAGGCCCACGACTGTTGCGGCAGCCGCGATGAACGCGCCCAGGAAAAGAAAGATTGATAGTATGATGTATTCAGACATAGTTATTAGTTATTGGTCAATAGTCATTAGTCAATAGTCATTAGTAGAAGTTCTGGAGTTCCTGCACGGTCCCGAACAGCGTGTTGCCTATCTGGAACCTGTCGATGATGTGCTTGAAGAGGTCCTTGAATTCCTCGATGGTAGCGTTGTTCATGGCGAGCAGTTTTTCCTGGATGGAACTCACGAAGCCGGAATTCATGGGTTTCGCCTTCATGTCCTGCATGGAGCCGCTCCAGCGCTGCAGCATCTGGTCGGTCTCGATACGCGCGATGATATAGCGCGTTGTCGAGAGCAGTTCCTGCAAGAAGTGCACGAGGAAGATTTCTTCCTGGAGGATACCCCAGCGCTTGTCTTTGGAGTAGAGCGTGGCGATGTCGGCTTTCCCGTAGAAGACCGCAGCCTGCGAATACTCGAGGCATGTCATGAGAAGGCGGTCGAGCCTCTTGATTTCTTGCTTGAGGTTGTTGAACCAGGGGAGGTCCATGGCAGAACCGTCGATGTTGCCGTTCTTGTCCATGGGGAGAATCGCCCTGAAGGCGTAGTAGACTTCCTCGTAGTAGCGGTTGCGCATGCGGCAGTTGAACGCGCGGTTCTTGAGCGTGTAGTCGCTGTGGTGGAGCGGAGTAATCATGCCTTCGAAACCTCCCGTACGCCCGAAATCTGTTTGATTTTCGTGATGATGGCGTCGACCTGCTCCTTGCGGAACGCCTTGAATTCCATGCGGATGCGGCCAGTGGACTGCTTGCTTGCGACACTCATGCGGTCGAGCGACACGTCGGAACCCTTGAGCTGCTCGAGGATATCGAGCGTGATGTTCTTGCGGTTGTCGGTATCGATGGTGAGGTGGGTCATGAACGGCTTGCTGACCTCGGCGCTCCAGGCGACCGCAATCTGCTGTTCTACCGGGAGGTTCTTGAGGCAACTGCAGTTCTTGTTGTGGACCTCGATACCGATTTGCGGGCGGAGGACGCCCACAATCTCGTCACCCGGGAGGGGCGCGCAGCAGTCCGCGAAGTGTATCACGAGGCTTGTTTCCTGGCCAATCTGCAGGGGCATCTCGTCGCGCACGTCGCCCTTCTTGTCTTTCCCGAAGGTGGGGAAGAACCGGAGCGCCATTTCCTTGGGGAGCGAACTCCCGCCGGTAATGAACCTGTGGATGTCCTGCAGGGGCAGTTCGCCCTGGCCAATCCGCTCGTAGAAGTCGTCCATCGAGAGGGTGCCGAAGTACCTGCGGATTTCTTCCTCGCCGGGGCGCTTGTCCTTCTCGACTTTCGCAAGCCTGAGCTCGCGGGTCCAGATTTCCTTGCCCAGGCTACGCGACTGCTGTATAATGCTGGTCTTCATCCACCGGCGCAGTTCCTGCTTGGCCTTCACCGTCTTTACGATGTCGAGCCACTCGGGGCTCGGTTCCTGGCTCGGGCTCTTGAGCACCTGGATGGTTGCCCCGTGCGTCACCACGTGGTCGAGGCTCACGACTTCCTCGTTGATGCGGGCACCGATACAGTGCAGGCCCAGTTCCGTGTGGATGGCAAACGCGAAGTCGAGCACCGTGGAGCCTTCCGGCAGTTCAATGGAGGCACCCTTCGGGGTGAATACCGTCATGCCTTCGGGCTTGAGGTCCACCTTCAGGAAGTCCAGATACTCTTTGGAGTCGGAAATTTCCGATTGGAGCTTTACCATGTGGTTGAGCCACGCGAGTTCCTCGCCCTCGTGCTGGGTTTCCATCTTGTAGGCCCAGTGCGCGGCGAATCCCTTCTCGGCGGTCAGGTCCATGTCCTTCGTGCGAATCTGGACTTCCACCATCTTGTTCTCGGGCCCGATGACCGTCGTGTGGATGCTCTGGTAAAGGTTCGGCTTGGGGGTCGCGATGTAGTCCTTGAAGCGGCTCTGCATCGGGGTCCACAGGTTGTGGACGTAGCCAAGCGCGAGGTAGCATTCGGGAATGGTCTCTACGATGATGCGTATCGCAAATATGTCGAAGATGTCCTCGAACTGGCAATCGCGACTGATCATCTTGTTGTAGATGCTGTAGATGTTCTTGGTGCGGCCCTGGATGGTGCAGTCGAAGTCCTCGAGCGCCATCTTGATTTGGAGCGGGCCAATCACGGACTGCACGTACTTTTCGCGCTTTTCCTTGTTCTCAATAAGCGCGTCGACGATTTTCTGGTATTCGTCCGGGTTTACGTACTTGAAACTCAGGTCCTCGAGTTCGGTCTTGAGCTTGTAAAGGCCGAACCTGTGGGTGAGGGGCACGTATATGTCGAGCGTTTCCTGGGCGATGGACCTGCGTTTTTCGGGCTTCATGTACCGCATGGTGCGCATGTTGTGGATGCGGTCCGCGATTTTAATCATGATGACCCGCGGGTCCTTTGCCATCGCTATAATCAGCTTGCGGTAGGTCTCCGCCTTCTGCGCCGCCTTGTTCTGTTCCTGCGCGGCGGTAATCTTGGTGACGGCGTCGACCATGAATGCGGTGTCTTCCCCGAATTCGGTCGCGATTTCGGCAAGCGTGTGCGGGGTGTCTTCTACCACGTCGTGCAATAGGCCCGCGAGTACGGTTGCTTGGTCCTGCTGGAGTTCGGCGAGAATCTTGGCCACCTCAAAGGGGTGCTCGGTGTAGGGCATGCCGCTCTTGCGGTACTGACCGTCGTGGGCATCGGCAATGAAGGCAATAGCCTTGCGGAGAATCCCTTCTTCGAGCTTCTCGTTCTTCTTGAGGAGCACCTTAATGATGTGCTCTTCATTCGGTGTGAAAATTGCCTTGTCCATCAACTACAATTTATTATTTCTTTTCGATGGAAAAGGCGTTTTTTTTAGAAAAAACGCAAAAAAAATCACTTTCGGGCGTTGAGTGCGGTCAATAATCTTTTTTTTTACATACGCGGGGCGTACAGTGCTGTTTTTTTAGGAAAAAAGTATATTATGGCCCTGTTCGGCAGGCTTCAGGCCTTGTTTATGCGCCAGCGTCTTCCAAGCGCTTTACATGGCAGTAAGCGAGTTCTTTGGTTTTCTCGTCACGCAGGTGCAGGCTGGAGCCTTCGCAGTAGCGCCAGTACTTGCAGGTCTTGCAGTCGCCAATTTTTGCCCAGCTGCGGTCGCGCATCACCTGGTAGCGGTTCTGCCATACGTCCCAGAGGTCGTCCTTGTAGATGTTTCCCTGGATGTAGTCGCCGCGCAGGCTCGGGCAGGCAGAAATGCTGCCATCGCAAAGCACGGAAGAAACGTTCACGCCGGCACGGCAGAAGAACGGGTAGTTGCGCGCGTCCTTCTCGTAGCTCCCGAGGAAGCCTTCGCAGCCGTAGTTCACGTTGATGACGTTCAGTTTCTTGACTTCGCGGATGAAGTCGAACACCTGGCGGAATTCCTGGTTCGTGAGCTGGAACAGCGGATTGTCCTTCGCGCGGCCCTTCGGGAATACCGTCGCGATGCGCCAACGCTTCACGCCGATTTTCAGGAGGATGTCGAGAATCTTCGGGAGCTCCTTGAGGTTCTGGCGGTTCACGCAGGTCATCACGTCGAAGGTGAGGCCTTGCGTGTGGGCGGCCATGTCGATGGCGCGGAGTGCGTTATCGAAACTCGTGGGGGCGCCGCGGAAATGGTTGTGGCTTTCCTTGAGGCCGTCCAGGCTAATCGTGAGCGAGCGCAGCCCGGCGTTCAGCAGCTTGGTGTAGCGTTCGGGGGTCATCGCAAGGCCGTTGCTGACCATGCCCCAGGGGTAGCCGCGCTTCTTGATTTCCTGGCCGCATTCTTCAAGGTCCTGGCGCATCAAGGGTTCGCCGCCGGTAATCACCACGATAAAGTGCTTCGGGTCGATGTGCGGGGCAAGTTTGTCGAGCACGCCCATGAAGTCTTCGCGGGGCATGTCTGGGATGGCGTCCTTCACGCAGTCGCTACCGCAGTGCAGGCAGTGCAGGTTGCAGCGGAGCGTGCATTCCCAGAAAAAGTACGTGAGCGGGTGCGCCTTGATTTCGTTGTGGCGGTAAAGGCGGTAAGCTTCGAGAGCGAGTTTCTTTTTAAGAGAGAGTTGCATAAAAATGTGAGGTGTGAAGTGTGAAGTGTGAGGTGCGATTAGGGTTTCTCCGGGCAATCGATGGTGGGCCGACAGATAGTTTCTTTTCTTTCGGTTCCGGTTGCCAAATCTGTTAGGGTTTCTTCATAGCAAATGTCTGGCCCTATATATTTACAGTTCTCGATGCCGCAGCCGTTTCCAGACTCAGAATCTGCAAGATACGGAGCTTGTATATTCAGATTATTGTGAGAAATTTCGCTACGAATATCTGCATCCTCATAATAAATTTTTGGATGCCGAAGATATCTTATGTCGTTGTCGCATTCGATAATGTCGAATTCTTTGCCATTCTTTGTGACTGCTGTTGCGTTATAGCAATGAGTTGAAAAACATCCATAACCTGCTACGGCATCATCCTTGTTTTCGCATCCACCCCAAATAAGAGTGAGGCTTGACAAGAACGTGAATTTTAAAAATTTATAGAACACTTTTCTTCCTAATTCTAATGACTAATTCGGCTTTTCGGGGCAATCAATGATGGGGTGGCAGCCGGCCAGTGAATCCAGTTCCTCGGAAATATACGGGTTCCGTTCGATGCAGACGTCACCATTTTCTGTGCAGTTCGGGGCTTTATCGCTACCCGCCTTCGGGGCGAACACCTGGACTCCTTCGGGGAGCTCGACGCCTTCCGCACCCGCAGCAGAGGGGTCCCTCAGGTACTTGTTGCCGTCGGTGCAGTCGATAATCTTGAATACCTTGCCCGACTCGTTCACGGCAGTATCGTTGTAGCAGAGGGCCGCCCATTTGACGGGGGCCTCTACGCCATAAAGGCAAACTGCACCCCCTATAGAATCGGATGGCATTACCTGAACGCCATATTCGGGAGCAAACATAGAAACTTCATCGCTGGAGCCGTCGTCTCCGCAGCTGGCCCAGAAGAGTCCGGCTAGCGCAAGTGCAATTTTTTTCCAATGTTTCTTGAACATGATTACTTGTCACCCTCGCCGGAAAGACACTTGTTAATCCGTTCTTCGATTTCCTTCATCTTGTCTTCGTAGACCTTCTTGAGTTCTTCTTCCAGGGCAGGCTGGTTCGCTTCCCACTCTTCCTTCATCTTGAGGAACCTGGCGTATTCTTCGCTGGGCCTGGTGGTACCGTCGCTGCAGGATTCTACCGCATTATTGATGATGGTCGGGGCGCCGTAAAGGGCCACGAACCTGTCTAGTTCCATGCGCAAATGTTCAAGACACACGGGAGTTTCCGTCAAGGTCTGCTTGATGGAGTCAATCTTGTCTACAGCATCGTGCTTGGCCGCTTCCTCTTTCCAGAATTTGGCATTGTCTGCACTGTAATCGTTGGGGAAATACGATACACTGGAATCCATGGGGGTGCAAAATACCGTCGGAGGGGCGTAGACCGCGGAGAAGCTGGAGCTGGACCAGTCCACGCTGCTGGAACTTGATTCTTCGACACTGCTGGAACTTGTCTTGGTGGTTTCACTGGAACTGGAAACCGGGTTCTCGGCAGGGCTACTGTAATTGGGGTCGGGACCATAAAGGCATACGGCCGATGAGGCCGAATCTTCGCAACCAGCCCAGAACAGGGCGGTCAACGTGAGCGCAATCTTTTTCCAATGACTATAGAACATGTTTCCTCCTTCAATAACTACTTGCCTTGGGCTTCCTCGGACGCATCCACCTTGCTGTAGCGGGAAATAAACTCGGCATAATTGTAGGTGTTCCCGTCGTCGCAGGTGTAGGTCTTTTCGGTGATAGCGACTACGCCGTAATCGGGGCAAATATCCTCAACACAATTAGATTCTGGCACCCAGCGTTCACTCACTTTTTCTTGGCAGGTCACGCCATCATCACACCTGTAGGTGGTTTTCGTGGTCTGGCCCTGGGTCACCTTGGTGGATGCGTCCTCGTAACAGGCCATCGCGCCAAATACCCCGTATGCTGGCACGGGTATTTCCATGCTGCTCGACGATATGACTCCGAACTCGCTACTGCTTGAAGAAATCTCGGTCCCTGAGCTAGTCGTAGGGGCGCTGGAACTGGACTGTGTATCATTTGCGTCGCTGCTGCTTTTTGGGGCTGGAGCGCAAATATCGTCGGGACAGCCGTAAAGAACGACTTCCGATGAAGATGCCGAGTCGTCGCAGCCGGCCCAGAAAAAACCGGTCAGCGCAAGTGCAATTTTTTTCCAATGTTTGTAGAACATGTTTCCTCCTTTTATGATAGCAATATATATTTTATTTGTTTGGTCTGGCTGGCATAATTGCACAATAAAGAGTGTTTTTTTTGAAAAAAAAGAAAAAAGCGTTCTATATAGCACACTCAGCGTTCTATATGTTAAAAATGAACATTTTTGTTCTAATTTATTACAACGTAAAATTTTAGAGTCATGGCGTTCGGTCTTATAACGTCTTTTTTTTGCTTGTAAAGGGCATTTATTTACATTTTGGTAATGTTGTAAGTGCGAACAACGTTTTTCTACCGAAATCGGTACTTTTAGTTCCTCTTTTGGGGATGCGGACAATAATTTAGACAGATTGTTTGTCCAAATATAGTTTCCGGTAATCCGCTGGGCTCATTCCGTTGAGCCCGACCTTTATCCGTTTCGTGCAAAACCATTCCAGATATTTTTCAAGCTCGGCCTTGAACTCTTCCTTGTCGACTTTTCTCCAATTTCTGCTGTAGAAGAACTCGTTCTTGAGTATACCGAAAAAGCCCTCGCAGGCGGCATTGTCGGGAGTGTAGCCCTTCCTTGACATGGAGCGAGTCAAGCCGTACTTCTTCATCCTCTCGATCCATCCAGGCCATCTGTAATGGCTCCCTCGGTCTGTATGGATAATCGGGGCTTCGCCCTCGTGGAGTGTCGCGACGGCCTTGTCCAGCATCTCGTCGACAAGGGTCGCATTAGGGGACTCCCCGATTGTCCAGCACACTGGTGCCCCGTCGAAGCAGTCGATAATCGGTGATAGGTACACTTTGCCGTCGTGTAGAGGAAATTCCGTTATGTCCGTCAGCCATTTTTGATTGGGTGCATCGGCGTGAAAATTGCGATTGAGAATATTGGGAACGGCGGGTGTGATCTCGCCTTTATACGAACTATATTTCAGTTTTTTGGGTTTGTAGACGATGAGGTTGCCGAGTTTCATTGCGCGTCTGACAACCTTCTCGGAAACTTTCTTTCCGGTTTTTGAAAGTTCGCTGTGGATTCTTCTGTAGCCGTAAGTTTTGTTGGACTCGTCGAATATTGGGACAAGTTCTTTTAGCAACTGAAGGTCCTTATTGTTCCGGTCATTCAGGTGTTTTACGTTGTAGTAATAGACGCTTCGGGACATTCCCAATGCAAGTAGGATATCCCTTAATTTGTAGCGGTTGCGTAAGGCGTTGACAAGCTGTGTTTTTTCCCTGTTGCGAAGGGCAGACAAGTCAACGCCTGGGTCTTTTTTTATTATGTTCAGCGTCTCCTTCAATATGTCAACTTCTAGCTGGAGACTTCGGATTTTCTCGTTCAGCGCCTTCGCGTCTTCGGAAGAAAGATCCTTTTCCTTCTCCGGTTTCCGCTTCGTTGGTCTTGGTTTGTTCTGCAGTCCCATAAGTCCGTATTTTTTATAGTCCTGATACCAATAATAGATACTTGCGTACGTATATCCAATATCTTTGGCGACAGAAATCATAGGTTCGCCCATTTCGTAGCATCTGCGGATGGCCTCTAGCTTAACATTGAAAGGAGCGTGTGGCGGATGTTCTGGAGTGTTTATAATCCTATGGTGTTTTCTTTCCTGATGCGGTTGGCCTTCCTTTTTTATCCACTTGTACAACTGTTTTGTCGATGGATATCCGAGTTTTCGAACGACCTTTGTTGCCGACTTTAAATCATGAAATGTTTCCAAAGCCTTGGCGATTTGATCTTCGGTAAAATGCATGATGCGTCCTCTAGTTGTGTCCAACTATTCGTCCGCATCCCCTTTTTATACTTTAAAAATACCCGGAAAGGTCGAATTCCCGGCCTTGAACATGGGGTTGGTTATGAATAAAAGGAAATATATATTTCCGTTGGCAGTCGCTGCCTTCGGGTTGTGGGCTTGTGGAGAAGACAACAATTCTACCACAGCATGTGTCACCGAACAGTGCCTCATCGATCAATATGGGGAATTCAACGCGGACTCCGCAAACAAGGCCCTGGAAGATTCCATCCTTGCTGCACAGGGGGGGAGCAGTTCTTCGTCCTGGACGGTGTATTCTGCTGAACGCCCTGATACGAAAGAAGCGGGCGAAGAGTTAGAACTGGGTGAATCGAGCAGTAGCGAAGCAGAGGTTGCGTGTGGCCCGCAAACGCCGTGGGCTTGCGTATCCAGCAGTAGTCTTATTTTGCCGGAACCGTCCAGCAGCTCGTATCGTCACCATCACAGTTCCAGCAGCTCTGTCGATGTGCCGCCCGTTTCCAGCTCGAGCGTCGTGGTTGTACCGCCGACACCCGCAAACGACTTCGTGGAAGACCACCGCAGCGAATGCCAGATAGGCGACATCCCGACGAGCGTGAACAACGCCAAGCTGCCCGACCCGTTCAAGGGTCTCGACGGCAAGCGCATTTCCACGAAGGACGAATGGAAGTGCCGCCGCGAAGAAATCGGCGCGATGTACGAAAAGATTATGTTCGGCCAAAAGCCGCGTAACCCCGAGAAGGTCGAGGGCTCCTACTCTGGTGGCAAACTCAAGGTATCCGTGACCGACAAGGGCAAATCCATCTCTTTCTCTGTCAGCATTTCTGGAGGCGGAACCAAGGATAAACCGAAACCCGGCATCATCGGCTTTGCTAGCTTTGGCGGCTGCGGAAGCCTGGGTGCCTCTACAAACGGCCTTGGCGTCGCCATGATTTCGTTCAATCCGGATGACGTCGCTCCCGAAAACGGCGGTGGCTCCTTCTTCCAGCTCTATAATGGCTCCGATGCAGGTACCGCCATTGCTTGGGCATGGGGTATTAGCCGTGTAATCGACGCTCTTGAAAAGACCCCCGAGGCGGGCATTGATGTGCACCATCTGGGTGTTACCGGGTGTTCGCGCCATGGCAAGGGTTCCCTGATTGCTGGTGCATTTGACGAACGCATTGCGCTCGTGATTCCGCAGGAATCCGGTTCCGGTGGCGCGTCTCTCTGGCGTTCTATCGCCCAGGTGAACAAGCAGAAGGGCACGCAGTTCGTGCAGGGCCTTGCCAGTGCAGGTACTGAAGGCCGTTGGATGAAAAGCAGCTTCAAGAATTACGATGGCAAGGAAACCACCCTCCCGTTCGACCAGCACATGCTGACGGCCATGGTGGCACCGCGTGCACTCCTCCTGCTTGACAACCAGTCCTTTGACTGGCTTGGCGAGGTCCCGTCGAACTACTGCGGCAATGCTTCACTTGAAGTGTTCAAGGCCCTCGGTATCGAAGACAATTACACCTATGCACAGAAGGGTGGTCATAACCACTGCGACCTGCCGCAAGACCATTACGATGAGGTGAAAGCCTATGTCAACGCCTTCTTGAACGAGAGCGGAACGACAAAGGGCAAGGTCGAATCCTTCAGCAGCATCGCCAAGTGGAACAAGTCCGAGTGGATTGACTGGGATACGCCGACCCTCAGGTAATTTCCTAACTCCTGGTTAACTCCAGAGCGGGACCCGTAAACGCGGGCCCCGCATTTTTTTTGACCGCTTGCGCTACGTTTGGTGTATTAAATTGCGCCGGCCTGCGCTTGCTCCCGCGGGGAGGAATGCGGCAAAAAGGCTGAAAAGCGGCAAAACGATTGCCCAAATAGTAAAAATGCTTGAAATGGCAGACCAAACGCATTGTTTTGTTGGATTTAGTCTGCTGAAAATTACTTTGTTTGTAGTTGTAGCGTGCTGTTTCGATGTTTTCTTCGCTAAATTTGCGTCGAATGCGCCGGATTTCACCGATTTTCAAGAAAAAAGGGCTTCTTTTGGTTATTTTGTATGTAAAATAGCAGACTAAATGAGTGTTTTGCTGCCATTTGGTCTGCCAAAACGCAAAAATGCGGCCCGAAAGCACTTTGACCACTTAGCGCTTACGTGGGCATGGTCCCCCCTGCGGGGAGAGTGAGAAACCGGAGGTTCAGCCCCCGAAACGTCGAACGAGCGGTCTTACAACATTTCTTGGAACTGGTGGAACTTCTCGAGCAACTCGTCGTACGTCTTGGTGGCTTCGAGCTGCGGGAACTGCGCCACGATGGAGTCCGGCGCGCAGAAGAAGCACCCCTTGTCCGCCTGCTTGAGCATGCCCGTGTCGTTGAAGGAATCGCCGCTCGCGAATACCTTGAAGTTCAGCTCCTGCAGGTGCTTCACGACCTTCGTCTTCTGGTCGCTCATGCGCAGGTGGTAGCCCCTGATGCGGTCGTTTTCCACCACGAGATTGTGGCAGAAGATGGTCGGGAATCCGAGGTTCTTCATGATGGGGTAGGCGAATTCCTGGAACGTGTCCGAGAGGATAATCACCTGCGTTTCGTCGCGGAGCTTGTCCATGAAGTCGCGCGCGCCGTCGAGGAGCCCGAGGTTCGCGATGACGTTCTGGATGTCCGAGAGCATGATGCCCTCGCGGTCGAGGATGGCGATGCGGCCCTTCATGAGCACGTCGTAGTCGGGGATGTCGCGGGTGGTGAGTCGCAGGTCTGCGATACCCGTCTTCTCGGCGACGGCAATCCAGATTTCGGGGGCGAGGACACCTTCAAGGTCCAGGGTAACGACACATTGCTTCGTAAACATACTGATTGTCATCCCCGCTGTTTGGCTTGCTCAGGGCAGGCTCCGGCGGGAACATCTCCTTTAACGATTATTTCCTTTCGTTTATAATGTTCCGCAAGTCCTCGACCGTAATCTGGTACGGCGTGCGGCAGAAGTCGCAGACGACTTCCAGGTCCTTGCCCTCGGCTTCGAGTTCCTGCAGGTCTTTGAGCGGGAGCGTGGCGAGCGTCGCCACCGTGCGTTCGTGGCTGCAGGGGCAGTAGGCCTTCGGGTCGATTTCTTTGACGATGTCGATTTCGTACGGCCCGCGAAGCTGGTCCAGCAGCTCGTCCAGGTCAAAACCCTCGGGCGTGTTCATGTCCTTGAACTTCGGCAGGTTCTGCACGATGACTTCAATCAGGTTGATGTCCTTGTCCTCGAGGTCGGGGAACGCCTCGATATAGAACCCCGCGGCGTAGTCGAGCTTGCTCGGGTCTTCGCGGTTGAATGCCGCCTCGATGCCCACGGCGGAGCGGATCTGCTCGGACTGCAGCAGGTAGGTGGCGAGGTTCTGGCCCATCGAAACGGCGGGCGCCTCGATGATGCTCTCGTGGACGCGCTTGCCCTGCTCGTTCAGTTTCACGACCTGCACGCTCTGCGGGATGAGCGCGGGCTCGTTACCGCCCACGGCCTGGAGTTCTGCCTGCGGGATCATCGCGCGCACGAGCCCCATCGGCGTCGTGTCGGAAGAAACCTTCGTGATTTCGCCGCCGAAGCGCGTAGTCAGCGAGACCGTGCCCGCGTACTTGAGGCTTGCGCTCAGGAAAATGCTTGCGATGGAGTTTTCGGCCAAAAGCTTGAGGGCGAACCCCTGTGCGTTGTGCTGCTTGCCGATTTCGTTCATCGTCGCGGTCAAGTCGACGACAATCAGGCGGAAGGGCGTCTTTTTGCCCGTGGCGCGGATAATGCGGTCCTTGAAATTCATGGGCACAAATGTAGTAAAAAATATAGCCCGAGGGAAGTAGAGTGGTATGTGTTGTTATAATTGTACCAGTGGAAAAACAGCTATTTATCAAATTGATTCAACCCAAGATGCATCGTCGTCCAATGGATACGGACATAAAGTTGCACATGGCACCTCCTTTGGGCCTGCTCACGATTGTGAATCTGGTCAGAAAAGAGCACAGGGTACAACTGGAAAATGAAAATATTCAGCAAATCCATTATGATGATGTGCCTGACATTGTTGGAATATCGGTTACGGTTGACACTTTGCCGAGGGCCATCGAGATAGCGCGACGTTTTCGTGAAAAAGGCTCCATTGTTGTTGCTGGGGGAATTCATGTGACGACCGCTCATGATACGATTCCGACGGATGCTTTTGATGTGCTTTGCATTGGCGCTGCAGAAGGCACTTGGCCGGAGATTATAAAGGATTTCCTGGACAACAATCTGAAGCCTGTCTATCGCTGTCCAAAACTGCAAGAGGGGAACCTCATAGTTTCTCCTGCATACGATTTCCTCAAGAAAGGCGAATACTTATACTGTCATGTCGTTCACACAAGCAGGGGTTGTCCTTTTAGGTGTGATTTTTGCTATAACAGCGCTAAAGCGCATCAATACCTAAATCGCAATATTCAGGATGTCTTGGCGGATATTAGGGCGGTTCATTCGAGACACATCATGTTTATCGATGATAATTTTGCGGGGAACCCAATATGGACAAAACAGTTCCTGAAAGAAATTATGCCGATGCGGTTGAAGTGGAGGGCGGCCGTGTCCATCAATGCGGCATTCGATGATGAATTGCTTGACTTGATGAAAAAATCAGGATGTCAAAGTCTGTTTATCGGTTTTGAAAGTATCAATCCGGATTCTGTAAGCGGGGTTCACAAAGTTCAGAACCACACGCAGGAATATGAGAAAGCGATAAGGGCTATTCATGAAAGGGGTATCATGATTAACGCTAGTTTCGTGTTCGGGCTGGATGGCGATACGCCTGAAGTCTTTAAGTCGACTCTAGATTGGATTGTGAAAAATAAGATTGAAACGGTCACATCCCATATTCTGACGCCTTATCCGGGAACGGCTCTCTATGACAGGATGAAATCGGAAGGAAGAATCCTTACCGATGACTTGACCCTTTACAATACGGCTCATGTGGTTTATCAACCAAGAGGAATGACTAGGCAGGATCTGTATCAAGGGTATCATTGGATTTATAAAGAAATATATAGCTTGAAAAATATATGGAGACGTCGTCCGGAGTCTAAGGGCATAAGAGCTGCCTACTTTACATTTAATCTTTTATACCGGAAGTATGGAAAGTTTACCGATATGCTCTGCCATTTGATATCGTATGAAAAAATAGGGGCGATTGCAGAACGAATAGCGAAGTCGGTCTAAGATGATTAGTCCTTGATTTTATTATTTTCCTCAAAAAAGAGGTTCAATATGCAGATACTTTTCCTTATGGCCGATGGCTTTGAAGAAACCGAGTTTGTCACCCCGTTCGACTACCTGCAGCGGGCGGGTTTCGAGGTGGCGCTCGCGAGTGTTTCGGGCGATTCGTTCGTGACGGGTGCCCACGGGCTAAAGATTGCGGTCGATTTCGCGCTTTCGGGTGCCGATACCGCCAAGTTCGATGCCGTGCTCCTGCCGGGTGGCGGCCCCGGCGTGCAGCGTCTCAAGGCATCTGCCGACGTGGAACGTGTCGTGTGTGACTTCAACGACAAGAACAAGTGGATTTTCGCCATCTGCGCGGCCCCGCTCGTGCTGAGCAAGGCCGGACTTCTCGTGGACCGCACTGCGACATGCTTCCCGGGTTGCGAAGTTGAACTTGTCTGCAGCAAGTTCGTGGAAGACCGCGTGGTGGTGGACGGCAATATCGTCACGAGCCGCGGGGCCGGAACCGCCGAGGAATTCGCGTTCGAGTGCATCGCGCAGCTGGGCGGGCGCGATTTGTCCGAAAAAATCCGCAAGCAGGTCGTGGCCCGCTAGGCGTTTTTGTATATTGTTCACATAAACAACAAACGAGGAATTTATGAAGTTTACTCATGCTTTGATTCTTGCAAGTTCGCTCGCATTTTTCGCCTGCGGTGACGATGAATCCTCCACCGGTCCGAGCAACAACGATACTGCGGATTGCTCCGTGACCGACGGTGTGAAGGTCGTTTCCCCGAAGGGCGGTGAGGAATTCAAGGTGGGCGAGACCATCAAGGTTGTGTTCGGCTCCGACATGGATTTCGGCGGCTTCGGTGTTGAGCTCCGCTTCGACGAGGGCGCGAAGAAGGTGAACCTGCTCGAAGAAAGCATCGACGACGCTGTAATCGATGGCAAGACCTGCAACGAGTACAGCATCAAGCTGGATGCCGAGGGCATTGTTGCGGCAGACGACGCCTACATCTACGTCTACCCGTATTCCAAGCAGTCCAAGGCGGGCAAGTCCGGGACCTTCAAGGTCAAGGAGTAATGACCCCCCGCTTCGACGACAGTAGTTTCACCGTGGCCATTGTGGGCTGCGGTGGTTTTATCGGTAGCCATTTGCTCGACGCCGTGCTGGAACGTACCCGCTGGCGCGTTTTTGGCGTGGATCTCGATTTCTACAGGCTACAGCACCGTCTGAACCATGAGCGGTGCGAGTTCCTGTGTGCGGATTTGGCTGACCCTGTTGTCGTGGAGCGCATCGCGCAGTTCCCGCTGGTGGTGAATTTGGCGGCGATTTGTACGCCGAGCCGTTACATGGGGGAGGCGTGCGAGGTTATCCGGAGCAACTACGACCATCCGGCGGCTTTGGCCTCGGCCTGCGCGAAGAGCGGGGCCTGGCTCGTGCATTTTTCCACGTCTGAGATTTACGGGAAGACTGCAGTGGAGAGCGGCGAACTGGTGGAAGATTCGACGCCAGCCGTGTTCGGGCCCGTTACCGCGAGCCGCTGGAGCTATGCGACGGCGAAGCTCCTGGCGGAACGGTTTATCGCGGGGCTGCCCGGCTTGCGCTGGACTGTGGTTCGCCCGTTCAATTTTGTCGGGCCGTACATGGACTTTATGCCGGGCGTGGACGGCGAGGGAATCCCGCGGGTGCTCGCGAATTTTTCGACGGCGCTTTTGCGGGGCGAACCCCTGAAGCTCGTGAACGGCGGGAAGGCGAAGCGCTGCTTTACGAGTGTGCATGATGCAATAGATTTCTTGTTTGCGCTATTTGATGTTGGGCTTGGATGCGCGTTGAGTTTTGGTGTCGGTGATTCGCCGGATGCTGGTTGTAAAACTGCGGCGGGCGCTGGTCACTCGGGTCGAGATGCCGTGGGTGTATCGAAGGTAGGTGCCGCGCCGAATGCGGGTGTATCGAAGGTAGGTGCCGCGCCGGGCGCTGGTGTATTTTCGCAGGCGTTCAATGTGGGGAATGCTGAGAACGAGGTTTCGATTGCAGAACTGGCGCAGAAAATGCGCGCGATTTTCGCGAAGGTGCGCGGGGTCGATGTCTCTACATTGCCGGAAACGCAAAGCGTTTCGGGCGAGGAATACTACGGCGCGGGTTACGACGATTCCATGCGTCGCATGCCCTCGGTTGCGAAGGCCAAGCGCCTGCTCGGGTTCAAGGCGCGCATCCCGCTCGACACGGCTCTGGAAGAATCGCTCTCCTGGTTCGTGAAGCATTATTCTGTGTAGAACTGTATTATGTGTCATCCTGAGCGAAGCAAAGCGAAGTCGAAGGATCTAGACTACTTCATCTTCGTTCCGGCCTATAGCGTATCGCGGACTCTCGCGGACGTGTTGGGGCGTATTTCGCCCGCTGTTATGGAACGCGCGCAGGTGCTTGTGATAGACGACGGTTCGAAGGACGATACGCACGGGGCTTTTGAGTCGTTTGTCGCGGGGTTGGCTGGTGGCGCGGGCCACCTGCAGTACATCCGTTTCGAGTTCAATCGCGGGTACGGTGCAGTTGTAAAGTGCGGAATTTCCGAGGGGCTTCGCTCCGGCGCAAAATACATCGCTTGCCTGCATGGCGACGGGCAGTACCCTGCAGAACAGCTCGGCGAATTCTTCGCGCATCTCGAGGGCGTGGGCAGTTCCCCCGTGCGCAATCAGCCCGCTTTAGCTCTCGTTCAAGGTTCCCGCCATGCCATCCCGGGGGCAGCCCGTGCCGGCAACATGCCCCTCCACAAGCGTATCGGCGGCGCATTTCTTACTGCGCTCGAGAACATCGCCTTTCGGCAAAAACTTACTGACCGCCATAGCGGTTTCATCGTCTATAATGCGAGTTTCCTGAAGACGCTTGACCTCGCGAAACTCAGCCCGAGTTTCGACATCGACCTGGAAATCATCTCCATCGCCGATGCCCGCGGGTGGCGACTTGCCGAACTCCCTATACCCACGCGCTATGCCGGCGAAAAGTCGAACCTGAACGTGGTAACCTACGGCCTGCGCGTATTACGGCAGATTTTGCGCCGGATGTGTTTGCGCAAACGTTAATATTTGTATATATTTATCCCAAAAGTCGCCTAAAAAGGAGAATTTATGAAAAAGGCCTTTCTTGGATTTATCGCCATATTTGCTCTCCTCACCGGCTGCGCAAAGACCATGCAACTGAACGATCCTGCGCTCTACGACCAGTACCTCACCAGGACCTACAACCAGCCTCACCATGTGTGCTACAACGCGGTCATCAGGACCTTTGTGGGCAGGGGAGTCGAGCTTACCAAGGCCGACCCGATGGCGGGCCGAATCGTGACGGAAAGGCACCTCGCCATGCTCTACGCCGGGTACGGGATGGTCGGCACTGTATCGCACCGTTATTACATCGACGTGACGGGCGACAAGAAACAGTGCACCATCAAGGTCACCAAGTACAAGGCCTGGAAGGGCGACAACGAAGTTCCCTATGTGGATGTCGACCAGATTTACAACTACTACTGGGCGCCCCTGTTCGGCGGTTTCGAGAGCAACTTCGAAGAAGACGAGGATGACGCCATCCGCTCCAGCAAGGATCTTGATGCAGTCATAAACCAGCACTACCAGGAACTCGACGACATCTACAGGCAGTACAAAAAAGACACGAAAAAGAAGTTCGAGGGCCGTGTCATGCTGAAGTTCACCATCGCGGCAAGCGGGAACATCATCGACATCTCTATCGAGGGCACGACGACAGGCGAACTTGAATTTGACCAGCAGATCAAGGAGGCCGTCAGCAAATGGGACTTTGGCGAGATTCCGGGGAGCAATAACAAGACTTTGATTGTCCCGTTCGATTTCTCGGACACTGCTGGCGATTCCGGCAAAAAAGGTGGACGTCGGGTCAAGGGCGACGGCGATAAGCTCGGCGGTTCCGCGAAGAACGGCAGCGGAGGTATCAGTGACGCGAATGTGGGCGGCCACGCGACTGCGCAGGAGAATGAAGTCAAGGCCAAGGGCCCCCGCTCGGCTGCCGACATCATGAAGGTCGTGAAGAATCGCACTCCGGCGCTCAGAAACATCTACAACAAGTACAGGGAAAACGACCCGAGTTTCGAGGGCAGAGTCGTCCTGAAGTTCACGTTCGGCCCGGATGGCAAGGTCGTTTCTATGTCCATCAAGTCATCTACGACAAACAACGCCAAGTTCGACGAAGAAATCAAGAAGAAAGTCAGTGAATGGAACTTTGGCGAGGCCGATGCCGGCAACACCACGGTGACAATCCCGTTTGTCTTCTCGGAATAAAACGCGTTTTGCATACAACGTAAGGAACCGCAAATGCGACTTCTGGTAACGATCTTTCTTTTGCTCGTATGCGCTTCGGGTGCATTTGCGACGCATGTCGCCGTGCTTGAAACGGGCGTAGACCCTGCGGTAAAGAAGAAGGTGACGCTCTCCGACAGGCAGTACCTCACGAACGTATTGCGCGAGGAAGCGGTGAAGCAACTCCCCGCAGAAGACGGCTACACCATCATGACGCGTGAAAACATCAGCGAGATGCTCCCGCCGGGGAAGGCCATCGAGGACTGCGAGGGCACTTGCCTTGCGGAAACGGGCCGGAACATTTCCGCCGATTTCGTGTGCCAGGCGCGCGTGAGCAGTTTCGGCTCGAAACTTGCCCTCTCGGCAGAAATCTACGAGACTGCGGGCAACAAACTTGTGGCGAGTTTCAACGGGAATGGCAAGAACGTGGAGGCTCTCCTGAAGGTCATCAAGGAGAACGCCCCGGATTTCTTCGGCAAGGTGAAATCCAACAGGGATGCAGGTTCCGGCGATATCAACAAGTCAGGTTCCGGCGGTATAGGTGATGCGGGCAGTCTCGACCCCGATGCAAATGAAGATGCGGAGGAAGAAGCGGACAAAGTAAAGGTCGCTCGCGCTAAGGATGTGCAGTTTGATGACGATGATGACGATGACATGCCCAGGTCGAACAAGCCCATCAACGAAGTCCCAACAGTGAAAAATACTCAAAATAGGGTATGGATCCGCTGGGGGCTGATTAGTGGCGGAAGCGTGCTGCTCACGACAGGCCTTGTCCTTGCTGCTTTTGCGGGCGAGGAAGATGAGTACGAAATGGACTACGACACCTTGGAAATGAAAAAGAAAAAAGGGGACGACGGAACACTGCAATTCGGTATAGGAATTGCCTTGTCCATCATCGGAGCCGCCGGTATAGTCGTTGGATTCTGCTTCTAGCCGTGGTGCTTGTCGTGGTTGGGGCAGCCACAGCCGCCCTGGCCGTCGCAGTTTTCTTTTTTGCCTTCGCCGCCGCATTCGCACTCGTGGCCTTCTTCACCACACTTGCATTCGCCGTCGCCGTTGCCGCCACAGCAGCAGTGGCCTTGCGGGTTGAGTTCCTCTTCGGTAGCCTCGCGCACGCTCACGACTTCGATCGCAAAGTTCAGGTTCTTGCCTGCGAGCTCGTGGTTCGCGTCGATCACGGCCTTGTCGCCCGCGACGGACTTCACGCGGATGGGCATCGGGCCCATGGGGGTCTGGGCGTAGAACATCATGCCGGCCTCGACCTTCTCGACACCCTGGAACACGTCGACCGGGACTTCCTGCGTCATGCGCTCGTCGTATTCGCCGTAGCCTTCGGCGGGGATGACCTTCACGTCGAACTTGTCGCCGACCTCGTGACCGACCATCGCGTTCTCGAGCCCCACGACAATCATGTGGGCGCCCTGGATGTACTGGAGCGGTTCGCGGCCTTCGGAGGAATCGATGACGGCTCCTTCGTCGGAGGTGAGGGTGTAGTGCATCTGGACTACGGTCTTGTCGGCGATTTTCATGATGTTCCTTTGTGTGAGGGGGTAAAAAAGTAGGCTAAATATAGAAAAAAGCGGTTTGCAACGTGATAAAGGACAAATTTTTGCACGAAAAGTGAAGTATGTTGTGAAAATTTGTGCATGCTTCTTCTTTTTTGTTTATATTCTTCTTAAACACATAATTCAAGGAGTAAATATGAAGAAATTGCTTTGGACCGGCGCACTCGCCTTGACCACAATGGCCTGCCTGACCGCCTGTGGCGACGATGATAGCGGAACAAGTGCTGGAGGTGATGACGAACTCTATACCTGCGACATTACGGATACGAAGGTCGTTGTCAAGCAGAATGCCGGACCCTACTCGGTTACGATGACATATACCCATAACGAAGATGGAACCATGACATCTCGTTATGAATATGGTTCTGGACATCCTGATGTATGTGCTGGTCCTGTACCGGATGAAGTTGACGATGAAGATGCTGAAATGACTTGTAAAGATAACGTTTATACGGTTAAAACTAAAGTAACCGTGACCACAGAGGAATTCCAGGAATATGCCGGAGCCGCGACGAAGGCTTGCCCAGAACCGGCATCGTGGGGCAAGGATACAAAACCCAGCGACGATGACGACGAAACCGATACGGGTGCCGATGATGATGAAGGCTCTACAGACGGCGATGGTGACGTTGGACCGGGCAATGGCGGCGATGGCGACTATACCTGCAACTTCAAGAAGTCCGACGACACCTGGGTCATTCAGAACGGTGAAGGTGGCGGCGAGATGACTGTCAAGTGGGACACCGGCAAGGCTGTCGCTGTTACCAAGACTGATTTGGGCGATGCCGAGTCTTGCCAGATGTTGCTTGATCTTGATCCCAGTGACACAAGCGGTTCTTGCGATGGTAAATTCTTAGTTATGGAGGATGCCGATACGTACAAGAACCTCTCCAGGGATGCCCTGTACAACTTGTACTGCGCTGATTAGTTCGCGTAATTATGGCTTAATTATGGCGTCGGCTTATTTGCCGGCGTCATTTTTTTTGCGGTCGTGCCAGACGCTTTCGTTGAAGAGTTGGCCTTCGGAAAGGCCGTATTTCTCCTCGACGCCGGCGAGGCGGATGGCTTCTTCAATGGAAATCTTCCCGCGGATGGCCTGCGTGTAGATGAGCGCCTTCTTGCGTACGGTCGCTGCGTCTTCCTGGAGCATTTCGAGGCGGAAATGATTCACTCCGGCGCTGCGCAAGTCCGCTAAGAGTTTTAGGGCCGATTGCGGTTTGCCAACGAATAGCGTGTTGCGGCATTCGGCATCGGATTGCAAGAAGTGTCGCTCGCCCTTGTGGTCGAGAATTTCAACCTTATGCTGGGTGCAAATCTTGCCGCATTCGGGGAACCGCCTGCCGGTAGTGAGCGCACGGGCAAACGCGCAGTATTCGGAATGGAATGCGGGCATGTACTGGTGGAGTGTGAGTTCCATACGGTTCCCGTCGATATCGCCCAGCAGGTCGAAAAGTTGCGTGGAGTTCAGGTCCCACGAGGGATGGAGCGTCTGCAGCCCCTGCGAGAGCAACCAGTCGTAACTCAGGCAGTTTGCGGCGTTCAGGCTGTAGTCGCCCGCGAGCGGAATGCCACTTTCCTTGAGGATGGAGAGTGCGCCGAGGTTACGGACCAGCGCAAAATCAGGGCAGAGCCGCAGGATGTTCTTGAGGTAGTGGCTTTCGCCCGGCTTGTGGATGCGGAGCGTGGCCATGCCTGCCCTGAAACCGAGTTCGCGGATCTGTTCCAGCGGCTCGTCGTATTTTACGCCCCAGTCGAAATCCATGACAACGTTGTCTATGTCGAGTCCTTCGAGCGCAGGGATTTGCTCGGGGCTGCGGACGAGCACCGAAATAACCGGGTCTTTTGTCATCCCCGCCGGTTCAATTGTCATCCCCGCGAAGGCGGGCGGACAGCACTTAACAACTTGTTGTTTAGTGCGCATGGCCACCAAGGTGGGGATCTTGTTGCCGGTTGAGGATTGCGCGACGGTCTTGACGTTCGCAAACTTCACGCTGTTGAGCAGTGCTCTTCCCGCATTGGCGCTCGGGTTCAGTTCGTGCCATTCGCTGCGTGCGTTGTCGAGCGCTTCCACTGCTTTCTGGCGGAGCGTGCGGAGCATCTTTCCGGCGATAAACGCATTTGGCGCGACGCTGACTGAGATATTGTCGAGCCTGTAGGCGGTCGATCCGAGAGCCGAAAGTTCCTTCTGTGCGAGGTCGCGCAGTTTGTTACCCGCGTCGTTTTTACCCGCGCCTTTTTTACCATCGTTGAGAGTGTCGCTTTTACCCGCATCGCATTTACCCGCGACCACACTGCTGTTCCGGGCTTCTTCGATGGGGGTGTCGCCCTGCGCCGTCACGGAATGTCCGCTGTAGTCCTGCACGGTAAGCGACAGGGGCGAGCCAATGCAACCTTCCAGCAGCATCTTCACGGGAATGCGCTTCGCCTGCTCGCGGTCGGTAAACGTCTTGCGCAGTTCCTTTTCCAGCGCGGGGGAGTCGTTCCTGTACACCTTCATCCCGCGGGCGACCTGCCGCGTGTCGAAATCTCGCCCGAATTCCATCTTCAGGAGTTGCGGGCAGCACCCGCGCGTAGATGGCTTGCCCTTGTGCTCGTGCACGACTTGCGAGGCGTAGAGTCTCGCACCGGCGCTTTGCGCGAATCTCGGTTCCTCGAAGAGGATTCCGTCACCCGGCCGCGGCCCCGTGCCTGCAACAAAACCGTCGTCCAGTTCCACCACGACGCACCCGCGCTCCACGCGCACGACCGTCCCGAGGTACATCCCGTGATGGTTGCTGAACGTGCCGTCCACGAGTTCCTGGTGGTTGTCGCCGTCGAGCCAGCCCGTGCGAAGCCCGCGGCTGAACAGCACTTCGAGCGGTTCCTTGTCGCTTGCCTCGAGCGGTGTACGGTCCAGCGCCTTGCGGTAGGCACGCGCGACCGCCGCCACGTATTCCGGGCTCTTGAGGCGGCCTTCCACCTTGAGCGAGTTCACGCCGATTTCTTCCAGTTCGCCGAGTCGCGGGAGGGCGCACAGGTCGTGCGGGCTGAACAGGTATTGCGCATCCGTATCGCGGTATTCCTTGCCGTCCACGAATATGCGGTAGGGGAGCCTGCAGCTCTGGGCGCATTGCCCGCGGTTTGCGCTGCGGCCGCCGAAATTCTCGCTGGTGAGGCACTGCCCCGAATAGCTCACGCATAGCGCGCCGTGAATGAAAACCTCGAGCTCGAGCGGGGTCGCATCCTTGATGCGCGCGATTTCCTTGAGCGAGAGTTCGCGGGCGAGCACGGCGCGATTGAACCCCAGTTTTGCCGCCAGGTTCACGCTTTCGGCGCTTGCGAGCGTCATCTGCGTGCTCGCGTGAATCTCCTGCGTGGGCGCGATGGCGCGTATCAGGCGCGCAAGCCCGATATCCTGGATAATGAAGGCGTCCGGTTCCAGCGAAATCACCTTCGCGAGGAATTCCGGCAGTTCCCGCAGTTCGCGTTCGAATACGAGCACGTTCATCGCGAGGAACGTGCGCACGCCGCGCACCCTCGCATACCGGATCATCTCGCCGACGTCTTCGAGCGAAAAGTCCTCGGTGCGCCCGCGCGCGTTCCAGTGCGGAATCCCGAAATAAACGGCATCGGCGCCGTTAGCGACGGCGGCCTCGAGCATCTCTCGCGTACCCACGGGCAAGAGAAGTTCCGGAGATGGCCTCGTACTCGAATTCATATAGTCAAAGATAAAAATTGTATATTTGGCTCATGGCTTCACAGAAGATTAAGATTCAATATCTCGACGATTCTATCACGCGCCTCACGTACGTGGGCGGCAAGTCCGACTGGATTGACCTGGCGGCGGCGGAGACCGTGACGCTCAAGGCGGGGGAGTTCCGCTTGATTCACCTGGGGGTCGCGATGAAGTTGCCCGAGGGTTATGAGGCGCACATTGCTCCGCGCAGTTCTACGTTCAAGAATTTTGGCATTCTGCAGGCGAATTCCGTGGGCGTGGTGGATTCGAGTTACTGCGGAGCGAACGACTGGTGGAAAATGCCGGTGTACGCCACCCGCGACGTGACCATCGAGAAGGGGAGCCGCATCGCTCAGTTCCGCATCATGGAGCAGCAGCCCACGCTTACTTTCGAGGAAGGCCCGCTTGACGGCGCCGACCGCGGCGGGTTCGGAAGTACGGGAATATAAAAGGATTGCGTTCTTCCCCGCATTTAAAAAGTCCCGACCTCTCGTAACGAAGGCCGGGGTTTTTACTACATACACAGAATGTCCAACATCTGTCGCGGCGTGACGACAATCGGATTTGCAGGGAAATGCTTGACATTCCCCGTTACAAGATGCGTTTCGGCTGTTTTGCCATGAGAAAGCGCAATGGAATAAAAGACAATGTCCTTTGGATCGGGCATGGCTTCTGCAACAGTTTCCAAAGCATTTTCCATAACACCCAAGGATTCCATCTGGGATATGGTTTCTGAAATCAACTCTGAAGAAAAACCGAATTTCGGCCTATTCAAAACATTGCGATACTCATTCAGAATTTCATCATTGTATACAGGAACAACAAATCCATTGAAAACTGCCTGCAATACGACTCCAGGAACAGAGTTCCATTTCAGCAAAGCGGAAACAATGACATTCGTGTCAATGACCGCATAATACTTCATCGACCGCTCCTGGCTGCATCAATTTCAGCATTGATTTCGTCTAGAGTCATGTCGGCGGCCCCTGCTCTTTCAGCCTCGGCAGAAAGCTGGCGCATCACCATCGACATGCGGCTCGCGACTGGATTTGCATTGTAGAAAACACGCCTGTCGGCGGCATAGGCAGGAGCCTTTGTGGACGAAACCTCGAAAGGAATCCTCTTCTCGCGCACAACGGCACGAGCAAAGACATTTATCGCCGTGGTCATCGACATGCCGAACTCCTCGCAAAGCTTGTCAAAGTCTTTTTTCAGGTTGTCATCCATTCGGATACTAAAGGTAGTTTGTGACATAAAAGCAACCTCTTTTCATATAATATACATAAAAACGCACCTAAATGCAACCTATTTAATGCAAAAAAAGCGTTTCGCTGGTAGAAATTGTTACGTTGGAAGGGTGAATTCATCGATCCTTGATGAATTTTTCCGCATCAGCCCCTTGTGATCCGTTTTTGATTTCGGAGATGGCTTCAGAGAGTTTAGCGTATATTTCGTACAAGGGCGTGATGCGACCTTTCAGCATGTCATTGTAGCCTTTCTCGAGTTCCGCAACGAGGCGCTCTTTTGACCAGTTAGAGGCATTTTCAATTTTGTTCTTATTATTAAACATATAGTTATCAGCACAAACGCAATGCATTTTCGTAGTAAAGTTGAAGCCATTGCCTTAGGGCAAAGCCCTTAAGATCGAGAATTATTTGATTCTCTTATACGCCCTGGAAAATAATTAATGATAATTTTTGACACTAAAATAATGTATTTTAATGACGTGAAATAGGGGCTGCCATGAAAAATGAAAAAAACATAGAAATAAATATTACCAAAAGCACGATTATTATAGATCCAGAATGTGGGAATGATTTAGAGAGAAAAAATTTTACTTTGACCGAGATTTTGATTGGATTTGTAATTCCATTTGTCGTTTTTTGGGGCGGAATGTTGAGTACATTTTTTTGGAATAGCGTCCTTGTATGGATATTGTCGCTTGTCCCTTTTTACGGATTTATGTTTTTTTGCACGCTTGTCACGGGAAAGAAATATGCTAACGTTTTTATCGGAAGTTCTTTGTTGAATTTTTTGACATCATTGGTTCTTGCAATCCTTTTGTTTTTTGTTCCTGAAGATTGGGTTGGAATCGGAAAAGTATGCAGACTTTCTTTATTGAATTTGGCTCCGGCTTTTTTTGGTATGTTTTTTTGCGCTACAAACGGATTTGTTGAAAGCATAAAGGGAACGCCGGTTCCTATTTTTCCATTTTTTATGAACGGTGATTCGTAAAAAAAAAGAGTCTTAATTTTTCTTTTTGTAAGACTCGCAACAAAGCCGGGGCGTTGCGGGCCGGCGTTTGAGGGCCCGCTCGAGGGGGGAGGTGGCAACGCAGTGCCGCCGAGGGGGAGCCTTCCCCCTTTTATAGACGAAAGAACGGCTCTTCAAGCCTACAGACTAAAGACGAAAGAAAAAAATGGCGGTTCGCGCAGTATTATTGCGACAATCTCTCGTCTCTCGTCTATCGTCTCTCGTCTAATTCCTATATTTTCTACGCAAAAATTTTTAACAAGGATATTGTTATGGCAAAGATTGCTATTCTCGGTTACGGTAACCTGGGTCGCGGTGTGGAATGCGCCGTGAAGCAGGCTCCGGATATGGAACTCGTCGCCGTTTTCACGCGTCGTGACCCCTCCACGGTCAAGATCCAGACGGCGGGCGTTCCGGTGCTGAACGTCTCTGAAATGGAAGCCTGGAAAGGCAAGGTGGACCTGCTCATCATCTGTGGCGGTTCCGCTACCGACCTGCCGGTGCTCACCCCGAAGTACGCCGCCATGTTCAACGTGATCGATTCCTTCGACACGCACGCCAAGATTCCGCAGCACTTCGCCGCCGTTGACGCTGCCGCCAAGGCCGCCGGCAACATCGCGATGATTTCTGTGGGTTGGGACCCGGGCATGTTCAGCCTGAACCGCGTGTACGCCCAGTCCATCCTTCCGGAAGGCAAGGACTACACGTTCTGGGGCAAGGGCGTTAGCCAGGGCCACAGCGACGCTGTCCGCCGCATCAAGGGCGTGAAGAACGCGAAGCAGTACACCTGCCCGGTGGAAGCGGCTCTCGAAGCCGTGCGTAGCGGTTCCATGCCGGAACTCACCACGCGTCAGAAGCACACGCGCCTGGTTTACGTGGTGGCCGAAGAAGGTGCCGACAAGGCCTATATCGAAAACGCCATCAAGACGATGCCGAACTACTTCGACGAATACGACACCACGGTAAACTTCATCAGCGAAGAAGAATTCAACAAGAACCACAGCGGCCTCGCTCACGGCGGTTTCGTGATTCGTACCGGCAAGACCGGCATGAACAAGGAACACACTCACGTGATTGAATACAGCCTGAAGCTCGATTCCAATCCGGAATTCACGACGAGCGTTCTCGTGGCCTACGCCCGCGCCGCTCTCCGCATGAAGGCTAACGGAGTGACCGGTTGCAAGACCGTCCTCGACGTACCGCCTGCATACCTCAGCACTCTGAGCGATGAGGATTTGCGCGCACACTGCTTGTAGTCGAGATCCCCGCCTGCGCGGGGATGACATCGTGGGTGTGTCAGAGATGACAATATGAAAAAGCCCCGGATTCTATCCGGGGCCTTTTAAATTAGAGGAAGATCCCCGCCTTCGCGGGGATGACACCATAATTAGCCGTTTACCTGCGGAAGCTGGGCGAGGCTCTTCGCGATGTCTTCATCCGTCGGGATGTAGTCGCTCATTTCGCCGTCGTTGAACTTCTGGTAGGCGACCATGTCGAAGTAGCCCGTGCCGGTGAGGCCGAACACGATGTTCTTGGCCTGGCCAGATTCCTTGCACTTGAGCGCTTCGTCGATCGTCGCGCGGATGGCGTGGCTGGATTCCGGAGCCGGGAGGATGCCTTCGGTCTGGGCGAAGAGCTTGGCGGCTTCGAACACCTTCGTCTGCTCGACGGACGTTGCACGAATCACCTTCTGGTCGTAGAGTTCAGAAAGGATGGTGCTCATGCCGTGGTAGCGCAGGCCGCCGGCGTGGTTGGCAGACGGGATGAAGCTGGAACCGAGCGTGTACATCTTGGCGAGCGGGCAGACCTTGCCGGTATCGCAGAAGTCGTAGGCGTACTTACCGCGAGTGAAGCTCGGGCAGCTTGCCGGTTCAACGGCGAGAATATCGTAGTCGGCTTCGCCACGGAGCTTTTCGCCGACGAACGGGCTCACGAGGCCACCGAGGTTAGAACCACCGCCGGCGCAACCGATGATGAGGTCGGCCTTCACGCCGAGCTTGTCGAGGGCGGCCTTCGTTTCGAGACCGATGACGGACTGGTGGAGGAGCACCTGGTTCAGCACGGAACCGAGAACATAGCGGTAACCCGGCTGCTTCACGGCGGCTTCCACGGCTTCGGAGATGGCGCAGCCGAGGCTTCCGGTGGTGCCCGGGAATTCGGCGTTGATCTTCTTGCCGATGTCGGTCGTCATGGAAGGCGACGGGGTCACGCTTGCACCGTAGGTGCGCATGACTTCGCGACGGAAGGGCTTCTGTTCGTAGGAAACCTTCACCATGTAGACCTGGCAGTCGATGCCGAAGAATGCCGTAGACATCGAGAGGGCGGTACCCCACTGGCCTGCACCCGTTTCGGTCGTCACGCCCTTGAGGCCCTGCTTCTTGGCGTAGTATGCCTGAGCGATGGCGGAGTTGAGCTTGTGGGAGCCCGAGGTGTTGTTGCCTTCAAACTTGTAGTAGATGTGTGCCGGAGTGCCGAGCGCCTGCTCGAGGAAGTAGGCGCGGACCAGCGGCGACGGACGGTACATCTTGTAGAACGTGAGAATGTCTTCGGGAATTTCGAAGAAGCGGGTGTCGTTGTCGAGTTCCTGCTTGATGAGTTCGTCGCAGAACACGGGCTGCAGGTCTTCGAAGGTCACCGGCTTGCCGGTACCCGGGTTCAGGAGTGGCGCAGGCTTCTTCTTCATGTCGGCACGCACGTTGTACCATGCCTTCGGGAGTTCGTTTTCGTCGAGGTAGGTCTTGACCGGACCATCAAGCTTGAGCGAGTTTCTCATAAGATTTCCTTTTTTTGGGGATTTTTAACGCACCAAATATACCTTAAAAAAAGAATGGTTGACAAATAAAAAAATAAATTATCTTGAATAGACACCCCTCTTATCCATTTTCGCTTTTCACAGGTACGATTTATGGCAATTGACAGCAGACTTTTGACAGGACAGTGCTCCTCGCTGGAGGAGAACAGGTTGGACCACACGCTTTCGGCAACGGCGAAGGTTATGCCGTTACATCCGGGCGATAAGCGCCCTCACGTCCACCGCACTCCGCGTAAGTCAGTCCGCAGGGGCAAGTCGGGCGAAACTGCCCGCACAACTACGTGACTTTTTCACTTATTGTATAGTTCCTTTCTATAAAATCATACTATTTTTAGGGGAGTACGTGCGGGTTGAACGTACGGGTTTAAATAGTGAGGTTTTCTATGCGTGTTTTCGTTACCGGCGGAACAGGTTTTATTGGTCACTACGTTGTAAAGGCGCTTCTTGAACGGGGGCACGATGTCGTCATCGCGACCCGCCACCCGAACAAGGTGCCCTCGCTTGCGGCAAAACCCAACGTGAGCTTTGTCGAGGCCTCGCTTACCGATTTCGACAAGATGGGCGAAGGCCTCAAGGGCTGTGACGCCTGCATCCACATTGCGCTCGGCTGGGGCGAAACCCCGAGCACCATGCTCATGAACGACACGCGCGCGACTGTAATGCTTTTGGAAATGGCGGCAAAGGCCGGTTGCAAGAAGTTCATCCAGACGAGCAGCACCGCCGCGATGGGCCGCATGCGCCCGGTGATGCGCGAAGTTACGAGCAACCTTCCGATGGACCTGTACGGTGCCACCAAGGCGGCGGGCGAGGCCTACGTGCTCGGTTTCCGCCAGGGCTACGGCAAGAACTTCCCGCAGGTCACCATGCAGAGGAACATCATCCGCCCGGGCTACACCTTCGGGAATCCCGCTTTCCCCGACGGCTGTTCCCAGCCTGATCGCCGCTTCTTCGACATGGCCCGCGCCGTGAAGGATGACCGCGATATCGAGATTGTCAAGAACGACGGCACGCAGTTCATCCACGCGAGCCAGCAGGCGGAACTCTACATGAAGGTCCTCGAGAGCGACAAGAACGAAGAAATCTTCCTTGGCCTGGGCGAGGTCTGGATGAGCTGGAAGGAAATTGCAGAGATGATGATTTCCCTGAAGCCCGGCTGCAAGTCGAAGATTGTGGAGAAGGACCTCGGCTGGGGCGACGACCCGATGCTCTTTGACGTGAGCAAGATTAAGGACCAGTTTGGCCTTGCCTTCGATGCGCACGATTTTATGATGGACCACGTGAAGTGGACCTACGAGCAGGCGTAAGCTAGAACAGCATCTTCACGCCGATGGCGATTAGAATAATCCCCGCGATAATCTCGGGGATTTTCGTTTTGAAGCGCTTGGCGGCGTGCCTGCCTATCTCGTACCCGATGACGCCCATGGCAAAGCTCGCCAGTGCGATTGCGGAGGTGGCAAGCGCCATGTTCGCATTTATGAACGCGAAGGTAATCCCTACGGCAAAGGCATCGATGCTTGTCGCTACCGAAAGGAGCAATATGTTTGCGATGGTGAGGTTCTTCGCTGCAATCTTTTCGCCCTCTTCTTCGCCAGCGTCCCCGCGGAATGCGCCCCATATCATGCGGCCACCCAGAATGCAGAGGATGGTACAGGCGATGGGCGTGCCTACGGAACTGAACCAGCGTTCGGCGAAACTCCCGAGGAAGTACCCGAGGAGAGTCATGCCGCCCTGGAATACGCCGAAACTCACTGCCTGGAGCATCGCGCGGCTATAGCGGATTCCCGACTTGGAAAGCCCGGTGGCGATGGCGACAGCGAAGCAGTCCATGGCTTCCGCTATTGCGATGATGACGATTTCGATGATGCCCATTTTTATCGAGTATACTTATAACGTCCCAGCAAATCAAAATACCTGGCCTTTGGAGAAATCTTTACGGCCGGACGCTGCTTACGGAGGCCTGTTGTGCCTTCTTCGTTATTCACAAAGAAGAATTCGCGCAAGTAATATCCCGTAGATGATTCTTCTAGAAATTTTAGCATGTACCCGTTGTCTGTATTGATTATCTCTATGGTCTCATATAGTTCTGGCTTGTCGTCTTCCATTCTGTATTCGTAGCATTTTAATTCATTTGTGGAATCGCCAACCGTAAAAAATATTTCGGGTCTAGAATTTTCAGAATCATAATCAAAAACATTTTTTTCGAATAAAGTATCGTTTGAGAAAAAAAGTTCTTGAAAGGAATGGTCTTGTTCATCCAATGTGGATATATACGAGTCCGTTATTTTTACTATAGTGGAACTTTCAAATTCTCCATCGGAATAAATTTTCTCTTTAAGTACGATTGTATCACCCGAAGCTTCTTGAAAAAAGACAAGTTCTGAACCTTTGCCAGAAAGTTTTGTTTCATCAATATTCCAATAGTAATGAGTAATTCTGAGGCTTTCTCCATCCATAGGGTCCATAACTAAGCTATCAGGTTTCCCGTTGGTATAATACCGTTTATGGGACCAGGGATTTTCTTTATAATAGTTTTCCATGAAATAAGATGAGTCGTGATAGGCTTCACCTTTTTTGATGTCCAATGATCCCTTGTAAAGTTTAAGCACCGCTTCGGTACATGTATTCGCTGCGGCAAAGCCTGCCCAAAGCAGTAGGCAGAATAAGATTTGTTTCATTTGTGTCTCCTTTGAGCGCAAATATAGAAACTCTTATGAATAAGGCTACTTCTGACGCGCCCCGTCGAACAATTCAAGAGTCGCCTTGCGTACATTCTCGGAGATAATTTCAATTGTTATCTTGTGCGTGACATCTGCGGTCTGGTTTTCGAGCCTTTCGGGCCATTCGATAAGCGTGATTCCCCTGGAAAGGTAGTCGTGGTCGAACCCGACCTCGTACAGTTCCGCACCCGGTTCAAGGCGGTAAAGGTCGAAGTGGAAGAGCGGCGGGTCGTTCGGGTATTCGTGCAGAATGGTGTAGGTGGGGGAGCAGACCGAACCTTCGAACCCGAGGCCCTTGCATATCCCGCGGCTCATCACCGTCTTGCCCGCGCCGAGGTTCCCGTACAGCGCGACCATATCGCCCGGCTTGAGCGACTTCCCGAATTCCACAGCCCAGTTGTACGTCTCTTCTTCGCTGTTAAAAATCATTACATCCTTCCCGCAACAAACATCCCGCACCCTGCAACAAACATCTCGCAACCCGCAACATCATTATCCATCATCAATCATCAATTATTAAAGTTTGTCCTTGAACTGCTCGTACGTGAACTTGTGCAGCAGGTGGAACTTGCCTTCCATGTCGAACTTGCCGATGCTCGGGTGCCTTACCCCGTTGAAGAATGTAGTCTTCACCATGGTGTAGTGAATCATGTCTTCGAAGATAAGCTTGTCGCCCACCTGGAGCGGCTTGTCGAAGGAGAAATCCCCGAGCTGGTCGCCCGCAAGACACGAACATCCGGTTAACTTGTATGTAAACGCCTTCTCGCCGGGCATTCCGGAGCCCGTAACGGCGGGCCTGTAGGGCATTTCGAGGCAGTCCGGCATGTGCGCGCTGATGGACACGTTCAGGATGGCGATATCGACTTCGTTGTGCACGATGTCCTCGACCGTCGTCACCAGTTCGCCGGTCTGCCAGCCGACCGCTTCCCCCGGTTCCATAATAACCTCGACTCCCGGATGTCGTTCCATGAACCCCTTGAGGATGCGCACGAGTTCGTCCCTGTGGTAATCCTTGCGGGTAATGTGGTGACCGCCGCCGAAGTTCACCCACTTCATGCGGTCGATGTATTTGCCGAAGTGCTTCTCGAAAGCGGCGAGCACGCCTTCGAGCGCGTCGGCATCCTGCTCGCACAGGGCATGGAAGTGCAGCCCCTCGATCCCGTCCAGCAGTTCGGGCTTGAATTCGGCTTCGGTCACCCCGAGCCTCGAATGCTTGCCGCACGGGTTGTAGATATCGGTCTCGACTGTGGAAAATTCCGGGTTCACGCGTATGCCCGCGCTGACGCCCGCCTTGAGGGTCTTTTCCTTGAACCGCGCCCACTGGCTAAAACTGTTAAAGCTGATGTGGTCGGCAAGCGAGAGAATTTCGTCGATTTCGTCGTCGGAATACACCGGCGCGAACACGTGCACCTGCTTGTTCATCTCCTCGCGGGCAAGGCGCGCCTCGTTCAGGCTCGAGGCCGTGGCTCCGGCAAGGTACTTCCCGATGAGGGGGAATGACCGCCAGAAACTGTACCCCTTGAGGGCGCAGATGATGTGGACTCCGGTCTTTTTCTGGATATCGTCCAGAATTTCCATGTTTTTTACGAGTCTTTTTTCGTCCAGGACGAAGCAGGGGCTGGGTACTTGGGTGTAATCGAGCATGCCACAAATATAAAATTGTTGCCTTATTTTGTGTAGTATGCTTTTTTATGCCGTTTTTTTGTGATTTTGGTGGTCATTTTTCCAATCCTTTAACTAAATTTAAAGCGATGATTTTGTCTATACATAAGTGCTTTTTCGCAGCGTTCGTATCCCTTGCTTTTGCCGGGGTGTCTTTTGCTCAACAACCTGTCGATTCCGTCGTCGCATCCCGTGGGGCGCAGGCGACCCTCGACGAAATGATTCAGCACAAGCTGGATTCCTTGAACTCCGCTAACCAGTCCACCGCCCCGAAGGCCAATACCGATAGCCTTGCGAAGGCGAAGGCCGACAGCGTGCGCAAGATGATCCAGGCGGGCAAGTATGTCCAGCGTGCCAAGTACGACAAGAGTAACTTCGACCACTGGAAGGTCGATACACTTTTCCAGAAGAAGGTCAAGGACCAGGTCAACGGCGTGTGGCGTACTCCTATCGTTGCCCACGGCCATGCATTCCGCGATGCTGAACTCCAGTTCAACATGAACGACACGCTTACGGGTGCCACCCGCACCTACGCGTCCGCCGACCGCTACCAGAAGACGGGTGACTACGCGTACAAGGCCCGTTACCGTTTCGACAACGATTCCTCCATGGTGACCCGCGAAGTCTTCCGCGACCGTCAGGTCATCCGCTGGGACTACGTGACCTTCAAGATTGCGGGCGATACGCTCAAGCACAACCTGAAAAAGCTCGAGTTCCGCGACCTGAACGACAACTGGCTCAACGCTCTCCAGGGCTTCGAGAACGTTCCTCCCGAGAACTACGTTCGCGACCAGAAGGAAACCGAAAAGCTCAAGAAGCAGGACCAGGCTAGCGCCAAATCCAAGAAATAAGGACCGCTCATGCGGCGTAACCTGATTTGTTTCGGAACGCTATTTATTGGCGTTCTGGTTCTTTTTGCTTGGACCTTGGTGTCCGGTCCGGTCGACGTTTCCCTTTCCGACCTTGCCGTTGCGCTGCTTAGCCCCGACAGGGCGGAACCTTTCCATGCGAAAATCCTGTGGGAACTGCGGTTCCCGCGGGCGCTCGCAGCCGTACTTGCGGGTGCGTCGCTCTCCGTTTCGGGCCTCTGCCTGCAGACCGTTTTCCGTAACCCGCTGTGCGGCCCCTACGTGCTCGGCATCAGCAGCGGGGCGAGTCTCGGGGTGGCGCTTGCCCTCCTTGCCGGTTTCGGGTTCGGCGCGTTCGGCGTGCTCGGGGCGGCATCGCTTGGGGCAATACTCGTGACGCAGGTGGTATTGGTCTTCGCCTCGAGGTTCAAGAACGCGTCGGTGCTCCTTGTGGCGGGGCTCATGGTCGGCTACTTCGTGAACGCGCTTGTGAACGTGCTTGTGGCAGGCGCCGATGCGGAAAGCCTGCAAGCCTACGTGTCGTGGGGGCTTGGCGGGTTTACGCGCCTTACGCTCCCGGCTGTTCCCGGGTTCATTGCCGCGAGTGCGGTGGGGCTTGCGCTCGTGCTTGTCTCGATGCGGTACCTGAACGTGGTCCGCATGGGCGACGACTTTGCACGCGGGCTGGGCGTTGCCGTGCGCCGTTCCCGCATATTGGTGCTGCTCGGGTCGAGCATCCTCGCGGGTGCCACTACCGCCTACTGCGGCCCCGTGGCGTTTATCGGTATCGCCGTCCCGCACCTGGCCTTCATGGTTTTCCGCACCTCGAATCACCGCGTTCTGTTGCCGGGTGTTTCGTTGTGCGGTGCGTTCCTCGCGCTGCTCGCGGGCCTGTTCCCGGTATCGATTCCGCTCAATGCGGTATTGAGCATCGTGGGCGTTCCTGTTATTTTGTATGTACTCCTGAAAGGCAGTAACCGCGGAGGTGCGCTATGAGCGTGATTCTCGAGGCCAAGGCCCTACAGTTCGGGTATGCGGCGGGCAGTCCGTTTGCGAAGGCGTTCAACTTCGCGCTCGAAGCGGGCGAGGTCGTTGCACTGATGGGCGAGAACGGCTGCGGCAAGAGCACGCTGCTCAAGACATTTGCGGGGATGCTCCGGCCGGTCGCGGGCAGTGTCGCGATACAGGGCCGCGACGTTCATGACCGCGAGAAGGGCTACACCCTGCAGGAACTCTCGAAGCAGGTGACGCTCATGCGCATGAACATGACACCCCCCGACCGCATGACGGTCCGCGAGTTCGTGAGCCTCGGGCGTACCCCCTATGCGGGTGTGTTCGACGGGCGTTCTGCCGAAGATGAATCGATTATCGAGCAATCCATGGAATCGCTCGACGTAAAGCGCTTTGCAGGCCGTGCGGTCTGCGAACTGAGCGATGGCGAGCGCACCCGCGTGTACCTTGCCGAGGCGATTGCGCAGAGCGTGAACGCGCTCCTGCTCGACGAGCCGAATGCGTTTTTGGATATTCCCCGCAGCCACGCGCTGTTCCGTACGTTGCGTTCCCTTGCCGCCTCGCGCGGGATGGGAATCGTTGTCTCGACGCATTCGGTGGAATATGCGCTCCGGTATGCCGACCGCATCATGGTAATCGATGGTGGGGAAGTGAAAGTCGCCGCAGCAGGTTCTGCCGAACAGAGCGGCCTTCTGGACTGGGCCCGCGCGGACTAGCGCAGTTCCTTGACGTTCACGCCGAGGCGGGAAAGCCTGTTGTAGAGCGTGGTGCGTAACATCCCGAGCTTTTCGGCCGCAAGGCTGACCGACCCGCCGCATTCGTGAATCTTTGATTTCAGGAAGGCGATTTCTTGCTGTTGCTGCATTTGCTGGAAATCTTCGTAACTTTTGATACCTGTAGGGGCGATGCCCTGGCCTTGGTATTGCGGGTGCGAGGCCATTTCCTCGATTTGCAGGTCGTCTGCCGTAATAATTCCCGGATTGGTAAAGCAGAGCGTGCGTTGGATGACGTTTTCGAGTTCGCGTATGTTTCCGGGCCAGTCGTGGTTCCGCAGTTTTTCGATAGCATCGGGCGAGAGCGTGTAGGGCTCACCTGCGGGGGCGTACTGCTTTATGAAATACTTCGCGATGTCTTCTACGTCTTCCTTGCGTTCGCGCAGGGGGGAGATATGCACCGGAATCACGTTCAGGCGGTAGAACAGGTCTTCGCGGAAACGTTTCTCGAATATTTCTTCGCGCAGGTCGCGGTTCGTTGCCGCGATTATGCGCACGTCGATATGGCGGGTTTTGTTTGCGCCAATCGGGCGAATTTCCTTGTTCTGGATAACGCGCAGCAGTTTCACCTGGGCGTGCAGGGGCATGTCGCCGATTTCGTCCAGGAATATGGCACCGCCGTTCGCGTCTTCAAAGAGCCCGATGCGTTCGTTCTGCGCTCCGGTAAACGCGCCCCGCGTATGCCCGAAGAGTTCGCTCTCGAATAGCGTCTCGGGAATGGCGCTGCAGTTCACCACCACGAACTTGTCGTACATGCAGGCGATTGCCTTTGCCACCAGGTCCTTGCCGACGCCCGATTCACCCTGGATGAGCACCGGGCCCGAACTTAGGATGGCGCGTTCGACCGTCTTGCGGAGGGCCTGCATCGATTCGCTCTTGCCCACGAGGTGGCTCATGCGATCGTTGAATATCTGCCGAGCCTTCTGGATTTCCTTGAGGCGGGCAATCTTGCTCATCAGGTGCAGCCGGAGCGATTCCACCGAGAGAAAAATGTCGTAGAGGTTGCCGGGAATGCCGCCGTATTCTTCCGGGTTTTCGGCGTAGGCGAGAATCATGGTATCGGGGCTAGTCGTGCGTATGCGGGTAAGCGCCGCGGTACTTTCGCCCCCGAAGGAATCCATGTCCCAGATGACGATAGGGGAGATATTCCCCTGGATGTCCCCGATGCTTTTTTGCGTGACGGCATAGTCGACAGAAGAAAGAACGTCCTGTATGAACGAGGACGTTGCTGTATCTTGCGAGAAAAGGTCAATCGAGGACATATTTATTGTGTCATCCTGAGCGGAGGGCGTAGCCCGTAGTCGAAGGATCCAGAATTGAATTTTTTGACTGGATTCCGCTCCTACGAACCTAAGAATTGTAAAGCAACAAGTTGCTGACAATTCTATATCGCCTTTACAGGCTCAGAATAACGTTGTTGGTTGTTACTTTCCTAACTCCTTGGAGCGTTCGGTACCGGCGACCACGGCCTTGATGAGGCTCGAGCGGAAGGCACCTTCTTCGAGGGCGTCAACACCTGCAATCGTCGTGCCGGCGGGCGAGCAGACCATCGCGCAGAGGTCGCTCGGGCTCTTGCCCGACTGCTTCACGAGCTCGACGCTGCCTTCGATAGTCCCGAGGGCGAGCTTGAGGGCCACATCGCGGGTTAAACCGGCTTTTACGCCACCGCGGGTAAGGCCTTCGATAAACTCGAACACGTAGGCAGGGGCACTACCGGAAAGTCCGGTGACGGCGTCCATGAGGCTTTCGGCGACGCGGCAGGTGACCCCGATGTTCCCGAAGATTTCTTCGGCAGCCTTGAGGGTCGCCTCGTTGACGCCGTCCGTTGCGAGCGCCACGGTGCCCTTGCCGACAGTGAGCGGCAGGTTCGGCATCACGCGGAGCACCTGGTTCTTTGCGCCGAGAACTTCGGTGAGGTTCTTGCGGGCGACACCCGCCATAATGCTCACGAAAGTCTTGACTCCCTTGATGGCCTTGACGGCGTTCTTCCATTCCGGTGCGACAAGCTTGAAAATCTGCGGTTTAACGCAGAGGAAGGTAATGTCTGCCTTCTTGACGCCTTCCGCGAAGTTCTTCACGCGGACGCAGCCGAGTGCGCTTACCGCAGCCGCGGCAGCATCGCTCGGGTCAAAGAAGAAGATGGACTTGGGGTCAACTTTCGCATTCAGGAGCCCGCGCAGGATTGCGCCGCCCATGTTGCCCGTGCCCGCAAAGAAAATTTTCTGGTTCATTTTATATACCTCTTTAAAATCCAATATAATAAAGTGAGATGCTCGATTTCACATCAAACATCTCACATTTATACTTATCCGTTCATGGACGTGAGGAAGTCGCGGTTCGTCTCAAACATCTTGAGCTTGTCGCGCATGAATTCCATGATTTCGACGGTAGTCATATCTTGCAGGTAGCGGCGCAGCACCCAGACGCGGCGCAGTTCCTCGTCGCTAAGCAGCAGTTCTTCCTTGCGGGTACCGGACTTGAAAATATCGATGGCCGGCCAGATGCGCTTTTCGGCGATGCGGCGGTCGAGCACGAGTTCCATGTTGCCCGTACCCTTGAATTCTTCGAAAATCACTTCGTCCATGCGGCTACCGGTCTCGATGAGGGCCGTACCGATGATAGTGAGGGAGCCGCCGTTCTCGATCTTGCGGGCAGCACCGAAGAAGCGCTTGGGGCGCTGCATGGCGTTAGCGTCCACACCGCCGGAGAGAATCTTGCCGGAATGCGGAATCACGACGTTATTCGCGCGGGCGAAGCGCGTGATGGAGTCGAGCAAAATCACCACGTCGTTGCCGTGTTCCACGAGGCGCTTTGCCTTCTCGAGGACCATGTCGGCCACCTTGATGTGGCGCTCGGGCGGTTCGTCGAACGTAGAGGCGAGCACTTCGGCCTGGATGTTCTTGCCGGCGTTTGCCGCATCGATCTTGAGACGGTCGATGAGCTTCCTCATTTCGGTCACTTCTTCGGGACGTTCGTCAATCAGGAGCACCATGAGCTTCACCTCGGGGTGGTTCACGGTGAGCGCCTGCGTCACGTTCTGGAGCAAAACCGTCTTACCGGTGCGCGGGGGAGCGAGGATAATGCTGCGCTGGCCCTTGCCGATGGGGGTAAAGAGGTTCATGATACGCGTGCTGAATTCGTCCTTCTTCCATTCCAGATTGAGTTTCTCGATCGGGTGGATGGGGGTGAGGTATTCGAATGCGACGCGGCGCTTCGTCTTCTCGGGCGGTTCGAAGTTCACCGTGTCGATGCGCATCAGGGCAAAATACTTCTCGCCTTCGCGCGGCTGGCGCACCTGGCCCGTGATGGTGTCGCCCATCTTGAGGTCGTAACGGCGGATGATGTTCCTGCTGATGTAGATGTCGTCGGGGCCGGCGAGATAGTTGTGGTCGGGGTTACGCAGGAACCCGTGGCCGCCTTCCGGGATAATCTCGAGCACGCCTTCCGTGTAGATGGGAGTCTCCTCGCCACCGGTAGAAGAAAGGATACTGTACACGAGCGCCTGCTTGCGCATCTTCTTGCAGTCTTCGATGCCGAGTTCTTCGGCGCGCTGCTGCAGTTCGAACATCGGGAGCCCGCGGAGTTCACGCCATTTTGCCTTTGCGGCCGCCACTACTTCGGGAGGCGGCGGGGGCAGCTGGATGCTCTCGTCAATAAAGTCGTCTTGCGGGAGGTTCCTGTTGTGGCGGTTCTTGTTCTTGTTGAACTTGTTGAACTTGCCATTGTTGTTGAACTTGCCGTTGTTATTGTAGTTCCCGTTATTGTTGAACTTCCCGCCGTTCTGTCCGTTGTTTTGGCCATTATTCTGGCCGTTATTCTGTCCATTGTTCTGCGGGTTGTTCTGGCCGCCCTGCTGCTGGGCCTGCTTGCTTTCGCCGTTCTGCGGGGCATCTGCCGGGGCTGCGGGCGCATTGTTCTGCGGGGCGCTTTCACTAGACGGTTCGGCCTGAGATTTTGTTTCTGCCTGGACCGGATTATCGCTCTTTTCCGTACGGTCCTTTTTTACCGGAGCAGCTTCCTGTGCGGGGGCTTCGGCAGCCACGTTCGGGACATCGTCTCCCTTGGCCTTCTTGGCGGGGCGTCCACGGCGCTTGGGGGCACCTTCTGCCGCGTCTACGCCCGGAATGGGTGCAGCGAGGTCGCCAAGTTTTTCATAGTCGATAGATTTGTCCAGGTCGATGGTATCGGAAAGTAATTTCGGTTCGTCTTGAACCTTCTTTGTTCTAGGCACTCTACGTTCCTTTGTCTAGTTGTTTTTATGGGAAATTGTGAAATGATAAACTGTTTAACGAGAAAAAAGGGAGAAAAAAATCCCTTTGCTGAAATATTTATGGGAATATTCGATTCCCATGGGAATCACGTATAAAATATAAAAAATTGAAAAGTCTGTCAAAAAAATTGCCTTCTGTGCGGTATTTTTTTTTGTAAAATCGTCAAGTTTTCAAGAAATTCCATAAAAAACACATTTTTTGCTCCAGAATGTCAGTAAATTGACACCTTGAAAAAACTATATTGGGGTCGTGGATTCATTAAACCGCGTATTTATTGCTTTGGGTTCAAATCTCGCTCCCCGGTATGCAAGACTTGCCGAGGGGCGCGATATGCTGTCCCGTATTTCCTCGGGAGGCTGGCTCGAAAGTCCTATATACGAAACTCCGCCTGTAGGCCCAGAAGGCCAGGGCCCGTACTTTAACCAGGTGGTGAGTTTCTGGTACGACGGTGAACCGAAGCGCCTGCTCCATTACCTGAAGGGTGCGGAACTCGTGCTCGGGCGTAAACCCCGCGGGCACTGGAATTCACGCGAAATCGATTTGGACCTGCTCTATTTCGGGAACAGGGTCATGGCTGGCCGCCCGACCATCCCGCATGTAGAAATCCCCAATAGACAGTTTGTGCTTGTACCGTTGAACGACATCGCACCCGACTGGGTGGACCCGTTGAGCAACGTTACCGTGAAGGACTTGCTTGCGCAGCTTTTGGAAAAGGAATCGAAGATTCCGTTCCGGACCATAACCGCGGAGGAACCCTAATGCTGACCGAAAAAGGTGTACATTTTCTCGCCATAGAAGGCGTCATCGGGGCAGGGAAGACCTCCCTCGCGCGGATTATCGCCGAACGCTGGAACGGACTCTGCATCGAGGAAAACTTCGACGAGAACCCGTTCCTCGAGAAGTTCTACGAGAATCCGGAGCCCTACGCGTTCCAGACCCAGCTGTTCTTCTTGCTCGACCGCCACAAGCAGTTGCAGAACTACGCCATGCAGAGCGACCTGTTCCACGACCTTATCGTGAGCGACTACACCTACGACAAGGACGCCATATTTGCGGCCCAGAACCTTTCGGACAGCGAGTTCGCGATGTACGAGCAGATATCCAGGACGCTCGACCGCGATGTGCCGAGACCCGACCTGGTGGTTTACCTGCAGGCGAGCATTCCCACACTGTTAAACCGCATCAAGATGCGCGGCCGCCCGATGGAAAGGAACATCGAGGGCAACTACTTGAAAGATCTCCAGAGCAGGTTCGACCTGCATTTCTGGCATTACCCGTACGCGCCGGTGCTTATCATTAACACCGACCACATAGACTTTGTCCACAACGAGAACCATCTGAAGCTTGTTTTAGATGCTATCGCAGCCTGCCCACAGCAGACGACTTACTTTGTCCCAGAAGGAAATTAAGAAGGTTATATGCAAATCATCAAGTCAATCGAATCTCTCCGCGAAACACTCAAGCCGTTTCAGAAGGAGGGAAAGAAAGTCGGTCTTGTCCCTACCATGGGGGCGCTACACGATGGCCACGGTGCCCTTATCAAGGCTTCCGTGAAAGATTGTGACATTACGGTTGTCAGCGTGTTTTTGAACCCGATTCAGTTCGGCAGGAATGAGGATTTGGACAAGTACCCCAAGAGGCTCGAGGCCGACGCAAATTTCGCAGCCTCGCTCGGGGCGGATTATGTTTTTGCACCGAGTGTAGCCGAGATGTACCCGAACGGTGACCCGCTCACGCTGGTCCGCGACGAGTCGCTCGAATGCCTTTACTGCGGTGCCTACAGGCCCGGGCATTTCCGCGGCGTGTTGACCGTCGTTTCTAAGCTTTTCTTGATCAGCAAGGCGAACCACGCCTATTTCGGCGAGAAGGACTACCAGCAGCTCTTCCTTATCGAGCGCATGGTGAAGGACCTGAACTTCGATATCGAGATTCACCGCGTGCCTATCGTGCGCGAATCTACGGGCCTTGCGATGTCTAGCCGTAACGAGTACCTTTCTGTTGACGAACGCAAGCAGGCGCTCGCCATTTCGCGCGGCCTGAACGAGGCGAAGGAAGCCTACCTTGCCGGCGAGAGGGGAGTGTCGAAACTCCGCGATATCGTGGTGAAGTCGATTGTGCTGAGCCGTGGCCAGGTGCAGTTCGTGGAAATCGTGAACCAGAATGACTTGCAGAAGTATTCGGGCGTGCTCAAGCCGACCGACAAGGTCGTCGTGCTCGTCGCCGCCTTCTTCGGCAAGACACGACTCATCGATAACATTGAATTCAACTGACACGCAGTGTCATACCGAAGCCTTGCGTAGCAAGGCAAGAGTATCCATATAATATGGATACTTTTTTTTGTTGCGCTAAATGGATACCCTTGTGCCTTCGGCTCTTCGGTATGACGTTTTTATAAGCACCGCTAGGCGCCCACACAAATAATCCGCTGTCATCCCCGCAAAGGCGGGGATCTCTTTTGCCTTATAAACATTATTGAAGCTGTTTATTTTAAACCCGAGTCTCGTCGAAGGCCGTAGGGACTAACAGTCACAAGGCCTTCGCCAGCGCCCGAAAACTGTAGTTTACTGCTACAAACTATTTTCTGCCAGAGCAATCTTTTTTTTGCGTAGAGGGGCACTTTACAAAGTGAACACTCGAACGAAGTGAATGTGTGAACGTGTAAAGTGAACCTCGCAGCAAACAATATTTACTTACTAGTAGCGGTAAACACACCGTCCCACTGTTCGCCAGGTTTGACAGGCGGGTTTTCCTTGTACGTCTTGCAGCGCTCGATATACACGAGGCTCGGGCAGCTCTTGCTTCCCGGGTCGCGTTCGGGCAGGTGCGGCTCGTAATCCAGGCACTGCGTAAACAGTTCGATGGCCTTGTCCCATTCCATGGCGAGGTATGCCGCACGTGCCTGTTCCCAGATTTCCACGAGTTTGAGGAGTGTTTCCTCGTTCTCGCAGCCGGTCTTGGAGAGAAGTTCGAACGTCTTGACGGGCTGGCTCTTGCCCACTACGCGGATGGTGTCGAGCGAGCGGTAGATGAACAGGCCCGGTTCTAGGTGCTTCTGCGTATCTTCACTAATTTGTATGTACGCACCGTACTGCTTGGCCGCACTCTCGAGTCGTGCGGCAAGGTTCACGGCATCGCCCATCATGGTGTAGTTCTTGCGCATGGTAGAACCCATGTTGCCCGTCACTATGTCGCCCGAGTTGATACCGATGCGCATGTGCATATCGTGCACCACCTTCGGCCACTTGTCGCCTTCGCTTGCCCACTTTTTACGGAGCGCCATGAGCTTGCTCTGCATGTCGCAGGCGGCGCTACAGGCGCTCTGGGCGTGGTTTTCCAGAGGCATCGGTGCACCGAAGAACGCGATGATGGCGTCACCTTCGTACTTGTCTAGCGTACCCTTGTTGCCCAGTAGCGTGTCTGTCATTGCTGTGAGGTATTCGTTCAACAGGTCCACAAGTCGGCTCGGGTCGCCAATCTTTTCGGAGAACGTGGAGAAGCTTGCGATATCGGTAAAGTATGCGGTGATGTTCGATTTTTCGCCACCGAGGGTCGGCATAATCTCGTTGTTCACCATTTCATCGATCAGTTCAGGCGAAATGTACTGCTTGAACGCGTTGTCGAGGAATCGCTTTTCCTTGTTTTCGTAGTAGAATTGCACAATCAATGCGGCGATGTTCGTGAGCAGCATGGCGAGCAGTTGCTTGGAAACACCGATGTAGAGGCCGTCCTGGAAGTAGCGGAACGCGATGAATGCATACAGGCCCATGAGAATCATCGAAATGGCAATTGAGATGTAGCTCTTGATGAAGAGGCCGAGCAACATGCAGAGAATGGCGAGCAGGATTACAATGACCTGCTGGTGATTTTCGGCGAGGTTCACGATATAGTTGTCGTTCAGGATATTCTGGATGATAGTCGCGTGTATGAGCACCGCCGGGTTGTTTTCTTCGTGAGGACCCGGCACAAAGTCGAACAGGGCCGGAGCGGCAGAACCGAGGATGAAGACCTTGCCCTGGAACATCGCCTGGTCGTGACGGTTCTTGGTCACGTCGTAGTAGGAGAGGTGCTGGAACGGGCGGCTTTCCTTGTCGGTATTGAATCGCCCGATGTAGTTCACGAGGTAGCGGCCGTAGTTGTCGATAGGCACGCGCTTTACGGGGCCAAAGCGGAACTCCTCGCCGGACTTGAGGTTGTCCACCTTCTCGTTCGGGGCGTTCATAATATCGCGGATGACCTTGTCGGTCAGGATGACGAGGCTAGATTTCCATTTCTTTTCGGCCTTGTCGTAGCGCACGTCCATGTCGATGGAAAGGTGCTTGAGTTCGTTTTCGTGAAGGACCTTGAGAGAATCCCTGAAGAACCGCAGCGTGTTGAGCGTGGAGGGGACTATGTTGAATTCCTCCTCGCTTTTTGCGTCGGTCACGAGGAAGAGGTTGTTGATTTCCGCATCTTCCTCGCGGGTAATGGTAACCCCTTCGAACACTTCGAGCGATTCGCCTTCCGGAATGGCGAGGAGGGAATCCCCGTCAATCTTGTCGGCAATCTTCAAAAGCAGTTCAGAAACGTCCTCGTCGAGCGCCTGCCCGTCAAAGAGCGAAATCTGGATTTTCCCGTCGCTGTTCTTTTTCGCGATAAGTTTCTTGGAAATATCGATGATTTCGTCTGTCGCAATCTGCTGGGCGTCCTTGTTCTTGAGGAACTTGCGCAGTTCGGTGAACATCGGGTAACTGAACTGCGGGAACGTCGTGTGGAATATGCCCGTGGAATCGCGGTAGATGCCGAAGGGCTTGCCGAGCTCGATGTATTGCCCCATCTTGATTTTAACGTCTTTCGGGTCGAGGTGGAACAGGTGCATCACCGTCATGAGCGACATGGTAGAGTACACGCGGCTCGGGACATCGGGATAGGCGTAGGGGTTCGGGAAGCGGTAGAGCATCGACACGTGACGCACCACGCCGTCATCGTCGGGGTAGGCGTTCACGGAACCCATGCGGGCGCCGGCTTTGGCAAGTTCGGGATAGATGTTGTCGAGGAGCGTCTTGGGTTCAACGTGGGTGATGGAATCAACCTGCGAGTTGTCGAACGTGGAACTGAACCCGAGTTCCTCGGCGCGCTCGTAGGTGGCAAGCTTTTCCCATACGGACTTGTGGCTGAACGAGGTCGAGTCGTCCATCATGAAGCACACGATGGCGTTCCCGCTCTCCTTGATGTCCTTGATCATGAGGGAGTCGAAGTTGTAGTGCGAACGGATGTCCGAAAACAGCGTGTCCCACGGCTTTGTGGAATCGAGGGAGTTCAAGATGCCAATCGTCTGCTCGGCCTTCTTTTGGCCGAAGTCGGCACTCTTGAACAAAATATCGAAGCCAATCGCAGATGCGCCGCCTTCACTCAGGTTCTTGATGACATTTGCGTGGATGGATCGGTCCCATTCATTATAGTTGCCTAGCTTGGTTAGTGCGTTCTCGTCAATATCGACAATCATGATGTTAGGCTCAAAGCTGTGGCTCATCGAGACCTTGCCATCTTTTTCCAACTTTTCAAAGGTCTTTCCGGTCTTAATCTTGAAGAACTGGTCGTAGAAGATGTTCTCCATGTCCTGCGCCGCCGTCTTCGTGACGTCGATGTAGGGGTCCTGCGAATTTCCGAGGAGAAGAATGAGAAAGACAAGTATACTTGTAATCGCCGTACCGACGAGAATCTTCTTAATCTTTTTCAATATTTTTTTATTCATGTAATCAAGTATAACAAAAGAATAAAATGTATATTTCCGAAGGTATTGCCCCAGGAGCACATTTTGGCTGCACAAAAAAAGAAATCCTCTAAAAAAACAAGTACTAAATCGAAGGGAAAGTCCCCTGTTGAGCCCGAAACCCCGTTTATCGCCTTGCTTGCGGGCTGGTTCTTGGTTGCTTTTGGCGTAATCCTCTTGCTCGGGTGCGTCAGTTCGGTGTATAGCGGCTCGGACGGGAACTGGCTTGGCCCCTATCTCGGCAAGCTGATTCCCGACTTTTTCTGTTTCGTTTTCGGCAAGCTCCCGGTTGTAGCCTTTATTGCAGGCCTTGTGCTTTGGGGACTCTTCGTCGCCATCCGTTCCGTGCGCCCGCATATACTGAGTTTCGCGATTGGCTGCACCCTGCTTACGCTCGACCTTTCGTGCCTCATGGCGCTCAAGACCTACGGCTTGGCTCAAGTCGGCCGCGATGTGATGATGATGAACGGCGGCATCGTGGGTCAGTTCTTCTGCCAGAACATCGCCATTCCCGTGTTCGGGAAGGTCTCGTTCGTGGCTCCGCTTCTGCTGCTCCTTACGGTGCTCGTGCTCATTCTTGTGCTCTCGTTCGGGCTTCGTCCGCGCCACTTTGCGTTTATCGCAAGCGGGACGCGCTGGTTTGTGGGCCTGTTCCGCAAAAAGCAGGAAGAAGGCGAGGATGGCGACGAGCCGGAAGAAACCGACGTGGAACCCTCGAAGCCCCTGCGCCGCGGGATTTCGCTGATAGACGACGACACGCTCTTCCGTGAACCCGACGGCTACAAGATCAAGCGCCGCGGGGAACTGAAACCCTTTAGTGCCCGCAAGAACTGGATGGATTCTCCCTTGATGGATCGCGGGGACGAGGCCGGTTCGGGCGAAACGACAATTGCACCGATGATGAATGCTACGATGCCGGCAGCACCCGCAAGGACCATGGCTCCGGCAGAAGCGGCCACGCCGGACTTTTCGGGCGAGGATCCCGAGATTTTGCGACTTGAACAGCAGCTGCGTAATAACGGCCATAACATGAGCGCGCTGGAAATCAAGGATATCAAGGACAAGATTGCGGAAATCCGCCGTGCCCGAGAAGAAATCAAGTGGGAAAACGAGCGCAAGGGCAACCTCGTGGTGAAGGGTGCCGTGCGCGGACAGCCCGGCGATGAGCCTGCAGGCCGCCCGGCTGCCGCTCCGGAAGACGCTACCGTTGCCGCGGGCGCAGCCTCCGAACCGACGCTTGTCGCGGGAGCCAGGACAACCCAGGCGAATGGAACTATCGGCGGGTTCCCGGGTAGTGAATCCCCGGATGAAGATGCGACTGCGGGTGGCTTTGATTCTACGGCATCAGGAAGCACGGAGGGCGAATCTGCGGACGATGACACGTTTATGCCCGAGATTGTCACGAGCGACGACGTGGAGCACGACCCGACCATGGGGCAGGACCCGAGCTACGTGGCCCCGAACCAGATTGGTACATCTTCTTCGGGCAATACGACCGTGGGCGGTGCCGCGAACGGGATTCCGCAGCCTGACCCGACGGTGCATTACGACCCGTACCGCATTCCGACGGTGGACGAGATTCTCGACGCGCACGACCCGCAGCCTGCGGACTACACCGTGGAAGAACTCAATGCGATTGGCCGCATGCTCGAGGAAAAGCTCGAGAACTTCAAGGTGAAGGGGAAGGTGGTCGGCTGCGAGACTGGCCCCGTGATTACGCGCTTCGAGGTGGAACCGGGCCCGGGCGTGAAGGTAAGCCAGTTCAGCGCGCTGCAAGATGACCTCGCGATGGCCCTGAAGGCAGTTTCTATCCGCATTCTCGCGCCGATTCCTGGAAAGGGCGCCGTGGGTATCGAAATCCCGAACCGCAAGATGCAGACCATCTTCGGGCGCGATATCTTCGAGAGCGAGGCCTTCAAGCCCACGCCCGACAAGATTATCATGGCCCTCGGTAAAGATATTTCCGGCGAGCCGTTTGCGATGGACCTGGCGAAGGCCCCGCACCTGATGATTGCGGGCCAGACCGGTTCCGGTAAATCCGTGTGCATTAACGCCCTCATGGCGAGCATGCTTTTGAGCAAGACTCCCGACGAGTTGCGCATGATTCTCGTGGACCCGAAGGCGGTGGAACTCAAGATGTACGAGAACATTCCGCACCTGCTCGCTCCCGTGATTACCAAGCCCGAAGTCGCTATCCAGGCGCTGCAATGGCTTTGCTACGAGATGGACCGCCGTACCGAAGTGCTCGCGAAGGCGAAGGTGCGTAACCTCAACGGCTTCAACGAGAAGTTCGATGCCGGCCTGCTTCCCGAAGACGTGCCCGATACGGACCGCGGCCACCGCATGGCGTTTATCGTCGTGATTATCGACGAGATGGCCGACCTCATGATGGTCGCCGGGAAGGAAATCGAGAAGAACGTTTCGAGACTCGCTGCTAAGGCGCGCGCCGTGGGTATCCACTTGGTGCTTGCAACCCAGCGCCCGTCGGTGAAGGTGATAACCGGTAACATCAAGGCGAACCTGCCGACGCGTATCAGCTTCAAGGTGGCCTCCCAGGTAGACGCACGTACCGTGATGGACCACGCCGGTGCCGAGAAACTGCTTGGCCGCGGTGACATGCTGTTCAAGGCGGTGAATGCACCCGACCCGGTGCGCGTACACGGTGCATTCCTGAGCGACGAGGAAGCGGAAAAACTTGCCGATGCCTGCAGCAACCAGAACGTATGCTACCCGCAGCTTGAAACCTTCGAGGTCGAGGAAGCTGGCGGGGAAGGCGATGACGACGAGGGCAATGCCGCCATGAACGAGAAGAAGGACAAACTCCTGTTCGAAGTGGCCAAGTGGGCCATTGAATGCGGGAACGGTCTTTCTACCTCTGCCGTGCAGCGCCACTTCAGCGTGGGCTACAGCCGTGCAGGCAAGATCGTGGACCAGCTTTACGGTATGGGCCTGTGCGCCCGCAGTACCGGCAATTCCAAGCCCCGCGCGATGCTTATCGGCATGGACGAACTCATGCAACTCGAACGCTCCGGCGCTTTTAGGTAATGTGAAGTGTGTAGTGTGAAGTGAGAAGTTTGAAATGACGATTAAAGAATTTGCTCCCGCTAAAATCAATCTTTTTCTTGATGTCATTCGCAAGCGTGAGGATGGCTATCATGATTTGGGAACGGTTTTCCAGACAGTAGATGTCGGCGACACGCTTGAATTCAGCGCCCGCGACGATGGAGAAATCCACCTGGAGTACAGCAACCCGCAGGAATACCCCGTGGAATCGGACCTCGTGTACAAGGCGGCGGTCGCACTGCGTTCACATGTAGGCAACAACGACCTGGGTGCGGATATCTTTTTGGACAAGATAATGCCACTCGGTGCAGGCCTTGGCGGTGGTTCCGCCGATGCAGCAGCGGCGCTCCGCGCGCTGAACCGCCTCTGGGAGTTGCGGTTGCCGCCTGCGGAACTGGAACGCATCGGGGCAAAGCTCGGGGCCGACGTCCCCTTCTTGGTCAGAGGCGGCACGGCTTTCGCCGAGGGCATCGGCGAACGTTTATCGTTTATCTCCCCGTTAGACCTGCCTGCGGGCGAGGTGTTGCTTATCGCGACCCCGCACGACAGCGTCCCCACCAAGGATGCCTATGCGGGAGTCCCCAAGTCCGGGCCCGACCGCTGGGAAGGCTACAAGCTCGCATGGGAAACTGCATCCGATGCGGAACGTTCTTTCGGCGGGCCGCTGCTCGATTCAGGCGCTTTCTTCAATGCGTTCGAGGTTTCCGTATTCCCGAAGCACCCGCTGGTAGGCGCGATGAAGGACAAGTTCTTGGACCTCGGGGCGAGGGTCGCCCTCATGAGCGGCTCCGGCGCATCGGTCTTCGGAATCTTTGCCGACAGAACCACCGCCGAAACCGCCGCCGAAACCCTCAAGCCCTACTCCCGCTACATCGCCCTCACAAAATTCTGGCACACGTAGTGGGCTCGCGGGGGCCCCTCCCAGCAGCAGTTTAATATCAAAAAGTCTTTTTTAAACCAGAAACAAAGCCTTTTCCCTTTAAAAAAATCAATAATTTTTTTATATTTGCGCCACCATTGGGGTATCGTCAAGTGGTAAGACAACGGATTTTGATTCCGTTATTCGTTGGTTCGAATCCAGCTACCCCAATGAACTTTTTAACATTCAAACTCAAATTGGAGTAAAAAATGGAACTCACAAAACTCGCAGCAACCTCGAGAGTGCTAGGCAAGAGCCGCGACAACGCCCGCCTTCGTAAGGCTGGCCAGATTCCGGCCGTCTATTATGGTAAGGGTCAGGAGTCTGTGAATATCAGCGTCAGCGCTATTGATGTTCGCAAGGTTCTCGCCCCGGGCAAGCGTTACACCCTTCTCGACCTCGAGATCGACGGCAAGGCCGGCAATCCCGCTGTCATCTACAACTACCAGAAGGATGCCATCACGCAGGCGATTACCCACATCGACTTCATCAAGATCAGCGACGACTCCAAGATCAAGGTCCGCGTTCCGGTGAAGCTCAACGGCCTTCCGGTCGGCGTCAAGACTCAGGGTGGCGTGTTCTCTCAGGAATCCCGCTACATCTACCTCGCCGCCAAGCCGGGCTTTATCCCGACCGTTCTCGAAATGGACATCTCCGCTTTCGAAACGAACGTGACGTTCTACGCCAAGTCCTTCAAGCTTCCGGAAGGCTGCGAACTCGCCAGCCTCCCGCGCACGGTTATCTTCACGATTACCTCCAAGTCCAAGAAGAAGGACGAAGCTGCTGCTGAAGCCGCTCCGGCTGCCGCCGCTGCTGCCGCTCCGGCCGCTGCTGAAGAAAAGAAGTAATTCTTGCTTCACAGACAGAAACTTTGGGAGAGCGCTTGCGCTCTCCCTTTTTATATTTTACCCATGCAAGAAACGCTCTACGACCCGATACGCAAGAAGGATGTGCCCGCGACTCCCGAAGAACACGTGCGGCAGGCAACTATACGCTTCTTGCTCGATGTGGTCAAGGTTCCCGAGCACGCCATCACGGTCGAGTTCCCGCTAGGGCTTGTAGACCCTAAATCCGACGAGCGTGCCGATATCGTGGTCAGCAATTTCCGCGAGGGTGCGTCCATCGACAGGCCGTGGCTCATGGTGGAATGCAAGGCTCCAGGCGAATACACCTGGCCCGAGTTGCAGGTGCAGTTGAACCGCTACCTGAAGATTCTTACGCCGAAATACGTGATGCTTGCGCTGGGCGACGCTACACGTTATTTTGTTCTAGACCCCGTGGGCAAGACTTTTAAAAGCGTGAATTCTTTACCCGAATATTCCAATTCCTAGTCAAAAAAGCACCCCAATTTGCGCTTTTTTTACTTTTTAAGTGTGCGCTGCGTCACAAAAATGGGTATATTATTCGTGTGCAGGAAATAAAAAGAATAGTTTTGTTAGGATCGCTCCTCGCCATTGCTGGGGGTATGGTTTCCTGTGAGCAAAACGAGCCTGCAAAGCAGTCTGTAGCGCAATTGCAAACGGCTGCTACCGAAAACAAGACAGAAAAAAAAGTTGTTAAGCGGGAGATTCCTTCTCCGGTTCCGCTCGTATATCGCGACGAATCTGCGTTCCATCCTGCACTGGCAGATACCGCTGCTGCAAGTCAGGATAGCGTGGTTGTTCCAGAGTCTTTGGAAACGGTCGCGACTTCCTCGTCCATCGAATCTTCTTCGAGCGAGAAGGTTGTGGTGAAAAAATCCTCGCTTGTCGAATCGTCCTCGTCGTCTGCTCCGCGTGCGCCGGTGTTTTGCGAGAACGCTCCCGAAGAAATGCTCTGCGACAAGCGTGATGGACATCTCTATAGGCTGGTGCACATCGGAAACCAAATCTGGATGGGCCAAAACCTGAACTACGCCACGCACGGCAGTTACTGCTACGAAGACAAGCACGAGAACTGCAAGGTGTTCGGAAGGCTCTACACCTGGACTTCCGCGATGGCGCTCGACAAGTCTTATGCGACGGCGTCTGCAGCAGGCGTGATAGAGAAGGAACACAGGGGCGCATGCCCGGAAGGTTTCCACATGCCTAAGGATGCCGACTTCAACACGCTTGTCTCTTACATGAAGAACAACAACCGCTTCCCCAATGAAAGGAGCGGAACTGCGCTGAAGATGGCCTTCTCCTGGAAGTACAGCGAGGAATGGCCTGCGGGCACGGACCGCTTCGGCTTTGGCGCGATGGCATCCGGTTTCCGCAATGCGCAGGGCGTGTTCAGGGAACTCGGGCACGACGCCGACTTTTGGGTTGCAGATGAAAGCAACAATCCTTCGCACGCGCCGTACTGGAACCTCTATTACGATAACGACGAGTTCCTGGGCGACTACAGCAAGAAGAAGACGTACGCCTACTCGGTGCGCTGCCTCAAGAACAAGGATGCTGACGACAAGCCGCATACAGAACCGAACCCGGAAGCAGAAAAAGCCCCGGAAGATTCCACGGCAGAATAGTTAAGAGTAAAAAAGAACCCCGCTTCATGAGAGGCGGGGAAATTTTTTAGCGGGAAGGCTTGCCCTCCCTTGTCGCATTACTTCTTGGGTTCGATGCGTTCCATTCCGCCCTAACGAGCAGGCAAGGTTTCTTGCGAAACCTCGCACTCAGATTTTTCTTGACGAAAAATCTTCACACATGGTTAGGCTTTCGGTTTAATAACCTCAAGCCCACCCATGTACGGCCTCAGCACTTCGGGGATCAACAGCGAGCCGTCCTTCTGCTGGTAGTTGTCGCAGATGCCCACCATCACGCGCGGGGTGGCGAGGCCGGAACCGTTCAGCGTATGCACGAACGTGTTCTTGCCGTTAATCTTCGTCTTGATGTTGGCGCGGCGAGCCTGGTAGTCTTCGAAGTTAGAGCAGGAGCTGACTTCGAGCCACTTCTTTTCGACCGGGGCGTAGACTTCGAGGTCGTAGCACTTGGCGGCACCGAAACCGAGGTCGCCCTTGCAGAGGGCCAAGCGGTGGTAGGGGAGGCCGAGCTTTTCGAGGAGCATTTCGCCGAAGCGGGTGAGTTCTTCGTGGTCTTCGTAGCTGTGTTCCGGGTGGGCGAAGTAGACCATTTCCACCTTGTTGAACTGGTGCAAGCGGAGAAGGCCGCGGGTGTCCTTGCCGTAGGAGCCGGCTTCACGGCGGAAGCAGGCGGAGTAGGCGCAGATGCGCTTCGGGAGTTCGGATTCCGGAATCACTTCGCCGGCATAGAGGTTGGTCAGAGGCACTTCTGCGGTCGGGATGAGGAACAGGTCGTCGTCCTTGTCGCAGCGGTACATGTCTTCTTCGAACTTCGGGAGCTGGCCCGTGCCGCGCATGGTATTGCGGGTCACGAGATACGGCGGAGTGAATTCCTCGAAGCCAGCCTTCTGGTGTTCGTCGAGGAAGAACTGGATGAGGGCGCGTTCCAGGCGGGAACCGAGACCGCGGTAAACCGGGAAGCCGGAACCGGAAATCTTCGCGCCACGTTCGAAGTCGAAAATGCCGAGGCGTTCGCCGAGGGTCTTGTGGTCCACGCGGGCAAAGTCATCGTTCTTGGTGTAGTAGTCAAACGGAATCGGGCCGTCCTTCTCCACCACGTTGTCGCTGCTGTCCTTGCCTTCCGGGGAACGCGGGGCGATGTTCGGCACGTGCATGAGCATTTCGGTCTGCTTGTAGTCCAAATCCTTGAGCTTCTTGTCGAGTTCGTCAATCTTGTCGCCGAGTGCGCGCATGGCGGCTACGGCCTCGTCGGCGTTCTCGCCCTTCTTCTTGAGGTCGCCAATCTTCTTGGATTCGGCGTTGCGTTCGCTCTTGAGGCGTTCCACTTCGGTGAGGAGCGGGCGGCGTTCGTTGTCGATGGCGAGCACGTCCTTCAGGCTCACTGTGGTGTACTTCTTTTCGGTTTCAGCAATGTAGTATTCCGGATTTTCGCGGATTTTCTTGATGTCAAGCATTTTATGCCTCGGATGATAAAAATTTTACGCGGGTAAATTTAGCAAAATTACAGCGTCAAACCCGTACAATCTCGTCGCACAGCTCGCAGATTGCGCTACGGTGGGTGATGAAGATCATCGTCTTTTCGGGGGAGGCGGCAAAGAGGCGCGTGTACAGCTCGCGTTCGGTTTCTTCGTCGAGCGATGCGCTGATTTCGTCGAGCAAGAGGATGCTGCCCGGGCGGAGTAGCCCGCGGGCAATCGCGATACGCTGTGCCTGGCCCTCGCTGAGGCCCGCGCCCCGCTCGCCGATTTCGGTATCGAGCCCGCGGGGGAAATCTAGCACGAAGTCTGCACAGGCGGTATGCAAAGCCGCCCTGAGTTCCTCGTCGCTCGCGCCAGGCTTTGCAAGGAGCAGGTTGTACCGGATGGAGCCGCTCATGAGCGTGTTGCCCTGGGGGACATATACGAAATTCGCCCGCGTCGCCTTGCCTGCGGGGAACTCGTTGTTGCATGCGGGGGCCGCTGCAGGCTTGTCGCCCGAGTTAGACTGCGCCGCATATACCGAGACGTGCCCGCCGGTAGGCTCGATAAACCCGAGCATGAGCCTGAAGAGGGTCGTCTTCCCGGCGCCGGTTTCGCCCAGGAGGGCTGTCTTTGTACCCGGTTTAAAATCGTGCGTAAAGTGCGATACAATTTCGCGGTCGCCCTTCGCGTACTTGAACGTGGCATCCTCGAACCGCACCCCGGCCGCGCCGTTTAATGCAGCACCGTTTAACAGAGAACCGTTTGATACAGCGTCGTTTGATTCCTCGCCGTTCGCCGCAGGCGCGTCGCTTACCGCAAGCGCGTTGCCAGCAACATCGTCGCCTGTACGGATTTCCTCGAGCCTGTCGATACTTGCGGTGGAGTGCACGACCTGCGGGGTCATATTGAGTAGCGTGAGAATCGGCTGCTGGATTTGCCCCACCAGCTGCAGGAACGATGTCATGACGCCGAACGTGATTACGCCGTTCCTGAGCCCGATACCGCCCCACACGAATGCCATCAGGTAGCCGATGCCGAAGGCGCACCCGAGCATGAACCGCGTGACGGTCGAGAACTTTGTCCTGCGCTGCACGCCGCTTTCGAGTTCGCTCTGCATGGTGCCGAGGCGTTCAGTCATCCACTGTTCGCTCCCGAGTGAGCGTAGCACCGCATTGTGTTCCACGCCTTCCTGCACATGCATCTGGATATTGCTTTCCTTCTCGCGGATATCGTGCGTCATGTTCTTGAGGCGGTGGGCGATAAACTTCCCGATGACAATCGCGAACGGCGTGAATATCACGAGCGCCCAGGCGAGTCGCGCATCGAAGAACCGCATCAGCAGGAATGCGCCCAGCAACTGCAAGCCCGTAACGACCATCTGCGGGAGCGTGTCGGCAATGACCATCGCTACGGAATCGATGTCCTTCGTGAGGCGCGAGGTTATGTCGCCGGAATGGAAGTCGTGCTCGCTAAAGAGGTGCTTCGAGAAATACCTGCCGAAGAGGTCGAGCCGGAGCGCGTTAGACTTGCGCGTGACGGTGACCGTTGTCATGTAGTAGTAGACCTGGCGGAGCAGGATTCGCCCCACGACGGTAAGCACGAGGAATGCAATCATCCACGCGATTTCGCGCGATGTTCCCATGCGTATGGTCTCGTCGATAAACTTCTTGGAGAGCCATACCATCAAAAGCCCGAGCACCACCTGGACCGAACCGATCCCGATGCGTACCAGGGCGTTTAGCCGTGTACCGCGCGTATTGCGCCATAGCCAGGCCGCGTATTTCATTCTACGACGCCGACCTTTTTCCATTCTTCGACGATGGCGGCAACATCCGTCTTGGCCTGTTCCGCGCTCACGTCGTATTCTTCGCAAAGGGCCTCGACAAGAGAATCGACGCTGAATTCGCCCGCGGCGTCTGCCTTTTTCCAAAGGAATACTGCCGTCTCGTTGAGGCACAGGAGCCGCCCGAAATCGAGAGCGCCGATACCTTCGCCCATAATCACCTGTTCGCCGCACACGTCGCGCAGCACGAATCCGCTTTTCAGTTTCATAATGCCTTTACCTTTTCTAAAATTCTATAACACAATAGTAACCATTTCCGGACAGGCCTGAGCCTGCACCAGAGCGATGCGCGTCGCCTCGATTGCCTTGAAACGAGCGAGCGGCGTTTACCCTTGCTGTTCACGGCATAAGTGGCCTGCGCCTTGATATCCGTAACCTTGCAATGTTCAACCCCGTAGAGGTTTCCATCGCCCATGAGAATCACGCTTTCGCCATCGATTTTCAATATGCGGTGTATGACGTAGCGGTTGCCTTCGACAAACGCAAGCACGATATCGCCGACCTGCGGGGCAATCGCCTTTTCCAGGACGACGCTTTCACGGCCACCCGCGATAAACGGGAGCATGCTCCTACCGTTCACGGGGAAGGTAACCGGGATTCCTTCCGCTACAAGCCGGATGGCTTCCGCGAGAATTTCGTCGTCCGAAACGTTCATGCTTCCTGTACCCTTATGGCGTTGTAGCTGGTATTGGCCGCATCCGCGTCGGGAAGGCATTCCAGGTACCAGGTAGGCACCCTCATCGCAAGTGCATTTTCGGTTTCGTGAAGCCCGTCGGCGATTTGCTTGTCCCAGCGCTTGCCGGAGATGCTCGGCACGAGGGCTGCATAAGCCTCTATCCCACGTAACCGCTCAATCTTGTTGTAGGGAGCCTGGCTCAAGAGCACGATGCCCCCGAGGGCGCAAGAATCGTTCTTATAGCAGGGCGTCTTGCCGCTCCAAGGCGAACCGAACACGCGGATTTCGTTATCGAAGACGCGCACCACCGGGTTGTCGTCGTTCAGGAGTTCCGTACCCTCGATGTTCTCGAGCCAGAGCCGCGCGTGCGTGCTCTTTCCCGTGCCGCTCTTGCCGAGGAACATGTACCCGTAGCCTTCATGCTTTATTACGGCCGAATGGAATAGAGCCGTCTTGTGGCGGGCCGTCGCAAGAGCGTAGAAAACCATCAGAGAGTTGTTTATCGAAAATTTCTGGGCGAATTCGGTGAGGTAGAGCGTTCCCCGCCGGTATTCTCCTTCGCAAACAAGCGTCCCGCAAATCCTGTTCTGCAGCCTGAATTCAAATACGGCGTCGTTGCCCTGCGTGTGCCCGCAGATAATCTGCTGGCCTTCCTCGTCCTGCCTGGTCTCTTCGGTAAATGCGGGGGAGTCGCCCTTCTCGATTTTCAGGGAAAACAGCGCGGATTCGTCGCCTGCATAGGCGAACGGCGCGTAGTTGTCGAGCAGCGGGGCAATTTCGAGCCCGGATTCCAGAGAGAAAACGTGCCCTGCGACCTTGTATGAATAACATGCCATTTTCAGTGAAGCCTTTTCTTTTTAATATAAAAATGTTTTTGCCTGCAAAATATGCTACATTTGCAATATGTTCTTGTTCAACGGAAAGGTCTTTACCCGGTTGCTTGCATGTGTTAGCCTGTGCCTGCTTACGCTTGCTTTTTCGGGCTGCTACAGCTTTACGGCAAGTACGCTCCCGAGCCACATCAAGACGGTGCAGATTCACGATGTCGAAGACAAGGCCCTCGACCCGGTGCTGGCAAATGACCTGCATACGGCGGTTGTCGACATGTTCAAGAAGAACGCTGGCGGCATCCGCCTCGTGAACGAGGAAGCGAATGCCGATTTCGAGATTACGCTCCTGAGTTATGCGAACAAGCCCGAGAACTACAACAGCAATAGCGACGTGGAAACGTACCGCGTGACCATCCGCGTGAGCGTGAAGTTCTACGACAACGTGAAGGAACGCATTATCTACGAGAACAAGTCGCTCTCTGCCGACGGCGTGTACGATATCCAGAAGAACGAATCCGAAGAAAGGCACGGCCAGGCCCGCGCCATCGAGAAGCTGCAGGACCTGATTATCGCGAACGCGCTCGCGAAGTGGTAGTGCTCGCTTCTTATAAATACAAAAGCAAATACTCGCACGAAGTGATTGTGTGAGCGTGTGGGAACTCCTTCCCGCAGTTTAATATCAGAATTGATTTTCGTAGAATCCCGAAGGGACTAACAGTCACAAGGGATTCTGCAGAACCCGTCTTTTCTCAAATATCCTGCGATAAACTATTTCCGTCCGGAACAAATATCGTAGTCTTTGCGTAGAGGGGCACTTTGCAAAGCGAACACTGGAACGAAGTGATTGTGTGAGCGTGCGAAGTGCTCCTTGAAGCAAACATTATAAACTAGTTAAATAAAATCCTTGACGAATACGGGCTTCTCGTTCAACAGGGCCTCGGTAAGCGTCGATCCCGCATACGTCAATTTTAACGAGAAGAACGGCTCGCCCCGTTCCAGCAGGGCGAGGAATATGAGGTCGCCGTCCCAGTGGGGGAGGCGAATCACGTCTTCTTTGGGCACCCACTCGAGAGTCCCCTCGTCGCATTCCTTGATTGTACCCGCAAATTCGGTTGCGGTGAACAGGTGCATGAATTCCGTTTCCTGCATGCCGTCGCTGATGAATGTCACGATACCGCGGTAGCGCGGGTGCACAAGAGTAAGTCCGGTTTCTTCCATGACCTCGCGTCGGATGCAGTCCTCGGGCGATTCCTTTTCCTCGAATTTCCCGCCGATTCCAATCCACTTGTCCTTGTTGATATCGTTCTTCTTCTTGACGCGGTGGAGCAGCAGGTACTTGCCGTCTTGCTCAATATAGCAGAGGGTCGTGTTTATCATTTCTGTTCTTCTTCGGCGTACATTATGGGGATGAGCCGCACGCCGCTCCTGTTCCAGTTCTTGAATTCTTCGCCTTGCGGGAGTTTCGCCCCGAACCCTTGCGCGTGGATGCGCTTCTTGTCGATTCCCTTCTCGATGAGGTAATCGGCAATCGCCTGCGCCTGCAGGTTCGAGACCTCTTCTCCCGCGGGGGTGCTGCACAGTATTTCGAGGTCGAACACGAACTTGCGCATCAGGTAGATAACATCGTTCAGTGCGGTGTAGCTCGAGTTCAGCAGCGTTTCGGAATTGTTCTTGAACTTCACGAGCGCGGCGATGGAGTTCAGGTTGTTCTTTGAGTTCAGCGGGCATCCGTCACGCCCGACAATCACGTTCGGGAACGTTCCCGGGCATTTGTCCATGTAGTCGTACACCTCATCGTTGTCCGAGTCAATCGGGCATCCGACAGAATCCACGGGAGCGTGTGCGGGCGAGTTCGGACACTTGTCGAGCGCGTCGGGCACGCCGTCCTCGTCGTGGTCGCGCGGGCATCCGTTCTCGTCTACCGGGAATCCTCTAGGGGTGTCGAGGCACTTGTCCCTGCTGTCAGCGACGCCGTCGCGGTCGTTGTCGGCGGGGCAGCCGTCCTCGTCCACAGTTTCGCCCTCGACGCTGTTCGGGCACATGTCGATATCGTTGGGAACGCCGTCATGGTCAAAATCGAGCGGGCATCCACGAAGGTCGACTGAGTATCCGCGCGGGGTATGCGGGCACTCGTCGCGGTCGTTCAGTACGCCATCGTGGTCATCGTCGAGCGGGCAGCCGTCCTCGTCCACCTTGTCCCTCGAAAGCGAGTTCGGGCACTTGTCATGGTTGTCGTCCACGCCGTCGCCATCGCTGTCGCGCATACATCCAGTGCTATCGACAGCCGTACCCTTGGGCGTCGCCTGGCACTGGTCCAGATAGTCCGGTACGCCGTCACCGTCATTATCTACGGGGCATCCGAAATAGTCTACGGTTACGCCGCGCGGGGTCTCGGGGCAGTTGTCGAATATGTTGAGCACGCCATCCTGGTCGTTATCCACGGGGCAACCCCTGCTGTTGACCGCGACCCCCAGTTCGGTGTTCGGGCACAGGTCATGGCGGTCAATCACACCGTCATTGTCGGCATCCTTGCGGCTAAAGTCAAGCGTCTTGGTGACGGCGAGGACCATCGCGAACTCGGGCGTACCGCGAATGTTGTACTTGAGCGTCTTGTCTTCGTACCTCCGGTTTACCTCTATGCTGTTGTCGAGGTTCGCCTTGCGCACGAAATCGAAACCAACGTCCATGCCGAGCATCAGGTTGAGCATATCGGGCAAATGAATCTTCACCGCGGGCGTCACGCGGAACACGTCGTTCATGAGTTCCTTGACGGGATTGTCGCGGAACAGCGATGTTTCTGCAGTCATCTCGAGCACGCCCGAAACCATCTTCTTCGGGAATATCTCGAACCCGGAACCCCAGACCACGGTGTAGTTCTTTGCATTCAACACGTGGAAGTAGCCCGCATAGCTGTTCCAGTAGACATAGTCGAAGATGTTTACCGAAACGATTCCTTCTATGAACAAGCCCCACTTGCCTGCCGTGTAGGCGTACGAATTGCGGTTATCGTATATGAACCACTGGTGCCTGGGCCGAAACCCGATGGATTTAGCGCCCGTGGGGAGCGTGAGGGCGCTTACGAACGCGAGATTGACCGGAACGCCCGGAATGGGGTAGGAATACTTGATTCCCGCATACAGGTCGCCTGCGCCGAAACCGTCAAGTTCCGTACCGTCGATGGTGCCCTCGTAGTAGAGGGGGAGCATGAGCGAGAGTTCCAGGTTGTCAGTCGCACCGAACCCGAGCGTAAGCGAGCCGCCCGAGGAGGGCGTGTTCTTGTCGAGCGGGGTAATGTCGGAGCCGTCGTCGATTGTGTAGCCGTTCATGGCGAGCGCATGCCCGTCGCTTATAGCCTCGTAACTGCCCGAAATAAAGAAATAACCCTGGCTCAAGGTGTTCGCGGTAGGCACGCGGACGCCCTCCATATCCTGCCCGATGCCAATTTGGGCGTACAGGATTTGGGCTATAAACAGCAGTGAGAGCAGGATTTTCTTCATAATCCTCAAAAAATTTAACTTTTTTTTGATTTTTCTTGTTGCTTTTTCAAGTTTATGTATATATTTGCCTCCGTGAGTCTCGCGTCCAGACAAAAACAGAATCTTCCCGCGTGGCATAGGAAGGCACAGAAGGCTTATCGCGTGAACCGCGTGATAATCATTCTCCAGATGGTTGCCGCCCTTGTGATGTGCGGGGTTATCCTGTATGGCATGGCGCGCGTGTTAAACTGAAACAAGAGGTATTATGTTACAGTTCGCCTATCATTGTGGTCGCCGCCCTAAAGGTGATGGTTTTGATGCCCCGATGCCCTTCTCCAACGAAGAAGAAGAGGAAGAAATCGAGGAAGAGGAAGAAGTCGACGAGGAAGTGGACTTCGACCAGCCTTCCTTCAAGCGCGACCAGATCTGGTCCGATTACGCCGAAGACCTGGACTACGACCAGTGATCCGCTGGTGCAGGCCCGTTGGCTATCTTTTAGCCGTATTCGCTACATCCGTCCTGTTAGCCTGTGCTCCAAACCAGGCCGATAGCGGTTTGGCCGACGTGCAGGTGCAAGAAGCGCCTGTGAGCGATACGCTGTCTTTTGCCGAATGGTCGCTCCGGTTCAAGGTTTCCGATTCGCTTGCCATGCGCCCCTCGTGGGAAAACTACCAGTACGCATTGCAGGCGATGGACAACCAGGAATGGAACCAGGCTCGCCGTTACCTGAACCGCTCTCTCCGCAACCTTGTTACAGAACATTTCGATTCTACCTACGCGAACGTGAGCCCTAAGGAGGATTCCCTCTACAGGCTCAAGATGTCCGTGCTATTGGTGCGTGCGCTCGACGAAGTTTACCCCAACGAGGTGACGGGTGCCGACGAAGGCCCGCTCGATGGCATATTCCAGGACGAAAGCGTCCTTGCCGACAGTGCCTCCCTCATGAGCCTTGAGGACCAGCTCGATTCCCTCGACGTGAACGAGTTCACGCTCCCCATTAAGTTCAACGAGCGCGTGCTGCAGGAGGTATTCTACCTCACCTCGAAGGCAAAAAGCTTTACCGAAGGGTCGCTCAGCCGCAAGACCGCCTACGATTCGCTTGTCTACGCGAAGCTCGCCGAGCACAACATGCCCCGCGACCTCATATACCTTTCCCTCGTGGAATCCGGCTTCAAGGTGAAGGCCTACAGCCGCGCGAAGGCTTCGGGCCTGTGGCAGTTTATTCCCGAGACGGGCAAACGCTACGGCCTGAGCGTCGACTACTGGGTGGACATGCGTCGAAACCCGGAACTTGCCACCGAGGCTGCACTCAACTACCTCTCTTACCTGTATAATGAATTTGGCGACTGGCTTTTGGCCATGGCTGCCTACAACTGCGGTGAAGGCCGTATCCGTCGCGAAATCCGCGAATGGAAGGCAGATTCCACTCACGATACCACGCAGGCCGTGACATACTGGGATTTGGAACTCCCGAAGGAGACGATGCACTACGTTCCGCGTATCCTCGCGGCGATGGTCATCGGTCATTACCCGGAACAGTACGATATCAACGTGAAGCAGACATTCCGCCCGCAGTTCGATACCGTGACGGTGTTCGACTCCTTCTCGCTCGAAGAAGTGGCGAAACTCCTGAATGTCCCCGAAGATACTCTCCGCACGCTCAACATGGAACTCGTGATGTGGTGTACGCCGCCCAACGTGGATTCTTACCTGCTGCGCCTGCCGTTCGGTACCCGCTCTGCTTTTGTCGAGGGCTATGACCGCATGCAGAAGAACTCGTTCTCCAGCTGGCACCACCACAGGGTCAAGAAGGGCGAGAACCTGGGGGCGATTGCCAAGCAGTACGGCATTACCGTCACGGAACTCAAGCTCGCGAACAACCTCAAGAACGACCGCGTGCGCCAGGGCAAGACACTCCTGATTCCTATCAAGGTGAGCCCGAAGAAGTCATCGGGCAAGAAGCCCATGAAGGTACGCACCTACGTGGTGGAACTGAGCGACAACCTCGCATCTATCGCCCGCCAGTTCGGCGTCTCGCAGGAATCCCTGCGTATATGGAACCAGATGGAACCGAGCGCGGTCGTAAAGCCCGGCGATACGATTTTCGTGTCTAAGCCCGAGCTCAAGCCCGCAGACGAAGTGAAGAAGATTACCCTCAAGAAGGGGGAACGCTACGTGGTGGGGGCGGGTGATACCTACGCGAACATTGCCGAGGCGCTCTCCATACCGACGCGCCTTTTGATGGAAGCGAACAGCGGGTTTATCCGCAGGCTTACCATCGGAGATTCACTCGTAATTCCGGCCTACACGCCGCCCAAGAAGCCCGCAAAGCCCGAACCGAAGGCCGATAGCAAGAAGGCTAACGAGAAGGCGGAAAAGGCGAAGAAGACATCCGAGAAGGTCGCTCCCACGAAGGGCAATACCTACGTGGTGGAATCGGGCGACAACCTCTACTACATCTCGAAGAAGTTCTCCTGCACGGTCGATGACCTGATGGCTTGGAACGGGCTAACCAACTCGAATATCCATCCGGGCGATACGCTCGTGGTGCGTGGCGCGAAGGGGGCTGCAAAACCTGCCTCGAAGGAGAATTCCGGCGCACAGGCCGAAAAATTCATCACCTACACGGTGAAGCAGGGCGATTCCTTGTTTGACATAGCCAAGAGCTACAAGACGACCAAGGAAGACATAATGAAGTGGAACGGGCTCAAGGACACAAAGATCAAGCCCGGCGATAAACTCAAGATTAAAAAGCCTTAAATTTGCGTGGGCGCCTAAACGGCGCCTTAAATTATTTAGAACAAATCTATTGTCGCGCTTACGTAAGGCTGGAGGAAGGCGTCGAAGTCAAGCATGAACTCCTCGTTTTCCTTCTTGTCCGAAATGGGCTGCTCGTAGTAGGTGTGGAAGTATTCGTGCGTATTGCGGATGCCGCCGGCGAGCGTGAAGGCGTGGAACGCAACGCGCAGGCCCGCACCGTAGGTGTATCCCCAGATTGCGGGAGCTAAGTACTTGGAATCGTTCTGGAAGAACGTCTTGCCGGTAATGCCGCCCACAAACCCGTAGAGCTTGCACATGAACTGGTAGTTGTAGCTGCTGTACAGCGGAACGCCGAAATCCACGCCAATCTGCGCGAGCGCGATGTGAATCTTGTGGTGGCCTTCGATGTCGTCCTTCTCGACGGGCACGTTCCAGCCGTCATATTCGATTTCCATCTGCTCCTGTACTGCGTAGGCTTCCTTGAGGTTCCTGTCCTTGTAAGAAACACCCAGGAACTGGTAGGCGAGAATGGCATAGATGCCGACGTAGTTGTTGAAGGGAAGGATACCCGTACCGCCGAAAGTAAACGTATTGTTCACATCGATATTGTACTTACGGCCGTTAACCGTGTAGTCCCAGTTCACGTTGTCCATCTTGATGTTCGTGAATTCGATGTAGGGGCCGATGGCGAAGCGTTCCTCGTATTCGTTGATGTCGCTCTTGTTGTCGGCGGCCATGGAATTGTCGATAAAGACGGTGTCGGCGTTGCAAATCGCGGCTGCGCCGAGTGCTAAGGCAAAGAAAAATTTACTCATGAGCGGAAATTTAAAAAATTTTGGAAAAAAATTTTTTTTTGTGAATAAATTGGCTAAAAAAAGTGTAATTTTAGAGGCATAAGAACAAAAACACCTTTTTTGGAGTAAAAAAATGAAGAAAACCCTTCTTGGACTCTGCGGTCTCGGTCTTGCATTTTCCCTTGTCGCCTGCGGTGACGATGTAAACTTTAAGGATCCGGCCTCCGTGCAGGCCTTCCTCGCCAAAGCCGACCCCCAGGGCGTCCGCAAGGCTCTCGAAAACAGCCACATCGCTTTCAATGCAAACAACTTCATCAATTACGCATTCAACAGCGATACGCTCATGATGACCGTGTTCCTGAAGGCCTCCTTCGAAATCGACGCCATCGCCGACAACGGTAACAACGCCGTGGCCATTGCTGCAAACAAGGGCAACATGATGGTGCTGAACTACCTCTTCAACAACGGCGCAAAGGCGAACGTCAAGAACAGCAACGGTGAAGCCGTGCTCGACAACGCCGTGATGATGGGCAACGCCGATGTGGTGAAGCTTCTCATTGACCAGCTCAAGAAGGAAGGCGCAGACCCGGCAAGCCTCGGCACTGCAGTGCTTATCGCCGCCAAGACCGGCAAGGTCGACATGCTCCAGGTACTCGCCGATGCAGGCGCTCCGCTCGAGAACCGTGGCCCGGATGGCTACCTCCCGATTCACTGGACCGTGAAGAACGGCAACTACGACGCCATGATGTTCCTCATCGACAAGAAGGTGGACGTGAACGCCAAGTGCGACCAGGGCTACTCTGTGCTCGACTGGGCCACGAACGAAGGTTACACCCGCCTGATCAAGGCCCTGAAGAAGGCCGGCGCAAAGAACACCGCTCAGTACTTCAAGGATTCCAAGAAGTAATCTGCGACACGGTTCCTAATCCGTTTTCTCATCCCCGCCATTATGCGGGGATCTTTGTTTTTTAGGGGCACATTTTTGTATTTTTCGCTTATGAATTTTAGATTCTCGAAACTACTCGTATGTATCGGGCTTGTCGCCGTAATGGCTGGCGCCCAGGAAACGGTGGAAAGCGTACGCCGCCAGATAAAGGCGGTCGAGGCAGAAACCGCCCGCGAAAAGAACATGCACGACGCCGAAAAGAAGCGCCATGCGGAATTTGTCGAAGTCGGGCGCAAGAAGGTGCAGGCGCTCTCGAGCCAGAACAAGACGCTCAAGGCCGAAATCGATTCCCTGAAGGCGGAACTCGGGCACATTGCCGAGGTACGCCAGAAGACGATGGGTACCATCCGCTGGTACGAAAGCCGCAAGGCGAAGTACAACGAATCCCTGGCGAAGGTCATCGATTCGCTCGTGCCCGTATTCGAGTCGGACTTCCCCTACAGGAACGAGGAAACGGTAAAGAGCGTCAGGGAAATTGCCGAACAGCTCCACAAGGGTGTTATAGAGGCGGATGATGCCCTGAACCGCACGCTCGAGGTGTTCTATGACCGCATCCGCCTGGGCTACACGACCGAGGTCTACAAAGGCTTTTTGCAGGTGGATGCCCGCAGCGTACCGGGAACGTACCTGCGCTACGGTGCAGTAGCCTCCGTATTCGTGAGCAACGATGGCAACGACGTGCTTTGGCTTTCGAGGACTCCCGATGGCGGTTACGCCTGGAAGAACGTGTCCGACGACCTCGCGATGCGTACCGTACTGAAGGACGTGATGAAGGTCGCCGAAGGGAAGACCGCTCCGAGGCTCGTGACCATACCGGTCGCCTTCCCGAAGGAGGGTGAATGATGTTTAGACGAAAGAACGCTTCGTTGCTATGCAACTCCGCTACAGACGATAGACGAAAGAATGTTTCTGGAAATGATGTTGGCGAAAACTTGCTGAGTAGGCTATCTTTCGTCTTTCGTCTTTCGTCTTTCGTCTTATTTGTTCTCGTTGCGCCCGCAGTCTATGCCCAGCAGCCTTCCGACATCGATGCGGTAAAGAAGCGCGCTGAACTCAACAGCGCGAAGGCCGACCTGGAAGAAGCCCGCAAAAAACGCGACATGGCAGTTGCCGCCCGCTGGAAGGACCGCGAGACGGCAAACCAGGAACGCGAGATGTTCAACGACAAGTACCAGGAAAGCAAGGAGAAGGTCGATGCCCTGATGTCGGAACGTGCCCGCCTGTTCGAGGACGTGCGCGTGGCCCGCGAGGACTTGGCCCAGGTAAAGCTACAGGCCGAAAAGGCACGTGCCGAATTCCTGTCCTTGGCTGCCGGTCCGGAACGCCTTGAGACGCTCGCGAAGTTCCAGGAACAGGGCGTGCCTTTCAAGATGGCGGAACGCGTGGAAGTGCAGAACAAGGTGAAGAAAGAGATGGGCCTCTACAAGGACGACCCGCTCCGCATTGCGAAGGGCGTGCTCGACGCGGCCCGCGCCGAGATGGCCTTTACCCGCGAGACAAGCGTTGAGAAGGCAGAACTCGTGTTTGGCTCTGCCGTCGCGCAGGGCGACCGCATGCGCCTCGGCGGGCTGTATGCCGTGCAGATGGCGAACGTCGCCGACATTCACGGCCTGCACGCGGCGGCAATGATGCTCCCCGTTGCGGGCGAAAAGAAGCGCGCCTACAGCTGGCAAGAAAACCTTGCTCCCGAAGCGAAGAAGAATATCGCGACCGTGTTTGCGAACGTGAACGATTCCGCGTTCGTGATGGTGCCGGTCGACGTGCTCCTGAGTACGGAACTTTCGTCTGAACTCGCGAACCACCAGGAAACTACCTGGAAGGACAAGCTCAGGCAGTTCTTCAAGGACGGCGGCATTATCATGTACCCGATTGTAGCGCTGTTTGCCATCGGCCTGCTTATAGCCTTCTGGCGCTTTGTGTGGCTCATGGTGAGGGGCTTCGGCGGTATCGCGAACAGGCGCGTGCTGAAGGCCCTCAAGGCGGGCGACATCGATACGGCACGCTCGCTTGCGGGAAAGACGCACGGCGAAGTGGGGAAGGTGCTGCGCACCGTGCTTTCCAAGAACTACGCCGGCCGCGAGGGTGCCGAGAAGGCGCTCGAGGAACTCTTCTCCGCCGATGTCCCGAAGCTGGAATCCGGGCTCACTTGGATTTCCGTGATTGCGGCGACCGCCCCGCTGCTCGGGCTCCTGGGTACCGTGATGGGCATGATTGAACTCTTCGACGTGATTACGATGCACGGTACATCCGACCCGAAACTCCTTGCGGGTGGCATTTCCATTGCCCTCGTGACTACGGAAGCGGGCCTGATTGTGGCGATTCCCTTGCAACTGCTCCATACCTTCCTCGTGAACCGCGCCGACGCCGTTCGCAGCCGTATGGAAAGTGCCGGGCTCGCCGTGCTGAATGCGCTCTGGATCAAGGAAAAGTAAGCGGGAATCCCTGTGGAAACCGTAAGCGAAATATCTGTAATCGAAGCCGCCATGGCCGTGCTCTTCCGCGGAGGATGGGTGCTTGCGCCCATATTCGTTATCGGGTGGTTCGGCTGGTTCCTGATGCTCGAGCGCTACGGCTATTACTTCATGCTCAAGGGCGGCAGCGTGAACGGCGTGTTCGGCGGGTTCTGGAACAACCTGAAAAAGAAGGGCGAGGATGTCGCGTTCGCTAAACTTGCCCGCAGGCCCTACGGCTACTTTTACGCGCTTGCATGCGACGTGCGCGACCACCGGGCAGAAGGCCCCGTTGCCGTGCGTAACGCGATGGAAGAGACGCGCCACCGCATATCCGTGAACCTCTCGCGCTCGCTCAAGACGATTTCTACATGCGCGGCACTGGCCCCGATGCTTGGCCTGCTCGGTACGGTCTCTGGCATGGCGCATACATTCGATACCATCAAGCTTTTCGGGTTCGGAAACCCGACACTCCTTGCCGACGGCATCTCCGAGGCCATGCTTACCACGCAGGCGGGCCTGCTCGTGGCGTTCCCGCTGATGCTTGCCTACAACTTCCTCTCGGGCTGTGTCGAGAAGGTCGAAAAGCAGGCGTGGAGCGAAGCGCTCAAGTACGAATCCTTTGTGTTTGAAAATGGCGCGGCAGGGCCGGCCGATTCCATCGCGGAAAATTCCGCGGAGGAGGAAAAATGAGTTTCATACGTAAACGTTCTAGCGATTCCGGCAAGATAGACATTTCCCCGATGCTCGACATCGTGTTCATCTTGCTCATCTTCTTCGTGGTGACGTCGACCTTCACGCGCGAAACCGGCGTGGATGTGACGAAGCCGAAGGCGAGTTCCGCGAAGGAACTGGCGAAGGAAAGCATATTGATTGGCGTGACGCGCCAGGGGACAATCCACATCAACGAGACTCAGGTGAACCTCTCGACCCTGAATACGGTATTGCGCCAGATGATGGCCGAAGCGCCCGACCGCCCCGTGATTATCGTGAGCGACCGCGACGCCCCCAACGGCGTGGTGGTGGACATTCTCGACGAATGCAATTTGGCTAAAGTCCGCAAGGTTTCCATTTCCGCGAACAAGGAGGAGTGATGCTTAGACGAATGAACGCTCCGTTGCTCTGCAACTTCGCTGTAGACGAAAGACGAAAGATTTTTAAAGGGGAAGGCCTTCCCCTCGTTCGCACTTCGTTGCTCGCTACCCCTTCTAGCGGAGGCTCAGTCGCCGCCCCCGCAACGCCCCGCTTATCTATCGTCTATCGTCTATCGTCTATCGTCTAAATCATGCTCGACTTTCTCGCTAAATATTTCCGGTTCCCGGCGGCATTCGTGCTCTCCTTTGCGGTGAGCGCGGTGTTCTTCCTTGCCGTGCCGGTGCTGAACGCGCTGTTCTTCGACAGGGGCGTAAAGACGGAGAAGGAACTCGACACCGTGACGGAAGTCGAGGTGCTCGTGAGCGAGAAAAAGCCCGAGGTGAAACAGAAGGTTATACGCACCATCGTGAACCCGAACCCGTTCAAGATTTCCTCGAACATGGGTGTAAGCCGCAGCCAGAATTTCCAGATGGACCTTTCGCTTGCGCGCGGTGCCGCAGGCGACGGCGTGGCCGTGGGTACGGGCTCGATGGAAAACGTCGTGTACGAGGCGGGCGAGGTGGACGAACAGGCGCAGGTCTTGAAGGAAGTTCAGCCGAAGTTTCCCGAACGCGCAAAAAAACTCGGCATTTCGGGCTACGTGAAGGTAATGGTTGTCATCGACGTGTATGGCGACGTGGCGCAGGCGAACGTGATGAGCCTCGACCCGCCGGGTTACGGCTTCGAGAACGAGGCCCTGAAGGCAGTTCGCCAGTGGAAGTTCAGCCCCGCTCAGCTTGGCGGATATCCCGTGGCACAGAAGGCCACAAAGGAGTTCCGCTTTGTTAAATAGGTTGTTGTGTTTGCTGTTGCTTGCCGTGCCGCTCTTCGCGGCGGAGGATTACTTCTTCAAGGCGAACGAGCTTTACGACCAGGGAAAATACAAGGAAGCGGTCCCGCTCTACCGTGCCGCCATCGATGAGGGCCGTTACGAACCTTTCGCATGGTTCAACTTAGGCAACGCGCTGGTGCAACTTGACCGCAAGCAGGTCGCGATGGTCGCCTACAAGCGCACCGTGGAACTCCTGCCGAATTTCGAGAAGGCGTGGATGCTGCTCGGTGACCTCTATTACCTCGCAGATTCTCCGGGCGATGCGATTGCGGCATACCGGCGCGCCATCGAACTCGGGGTGGAATCCGACCATGTGCACTTTGCGCTTGCGGAATGCTACCTGAAGGGCCGCGACTGGACGCTCGCGCAGAAGAACTTCGAGCGGGCGCTGCAGCTGAACCCCGACCGCATGGATGCCTGGTACGGGCTTGCCGAAGTCTACGAGAAGCTGGGCGACTACGAGTACGCCATCAAGACGCTCCAGAATGCGCTCCAGATGACGGCTACCGCGGGTGCCGATGTGCATTTCACGATGGCGTATTATTACCGCAGCATGGATTCCACGCGCCAGTCCCTGAACGAGATGGAAAACGGTTTGCTGATGGACCCCGAGAACGTCTCGGCCCGCCGCTACCTCGCGCAGATGTACGTGCAGAACAATTCCCCGTGGATGGCGATTTTCACGCTGGAAGAAGGCCTGCGGCACAACAAGGGCAAGGGCGACCTCAATTTGGATTTGGGGCAGATTTACTTTAACCAGAAGCGCTACGACGAAGCGTTCGAATGCTACATGAAGGCCTGGCTTGCGGGCAGTTCCCAGGGCCGCATCGGTGCCGAGAACGTGGGCCACGTGTTCTCGAACGCGGGCGATACCGAGAAGGCCGAAAGCCTGTACAAGCGGATTCGGGAAAAGAAATAGAATGGTTTCGTGGTGTAGCGCTTGTTTCTCCTGATTGTCATATATGTGGCCTTTATCGGCCTCGGGCTTCCGGATACGGTTTTAGGGGCGGCCTGGCCGCTGATGCAGCGCGACCTGCATGCCCCGCTTTCGGCTGCGGGTCTCCTCTCAATTATCGTGAGCGCGGGTACGATTGTTTCTAGCCTCCTCACGCCAAAACTCCTGCGCCAGTTCGGTACGGGCAAACTCGTCTTCGTGAGTATCGCGCTGACGGCTGTCGCATCCGCAGGGTACGGCTTTTCGCCTGCGTTCTGGATGATGTGCCTGTTTGCAATCCCGATGGGAATCGGTGCGGGGGCAATCGACGTCGCGATGAACAACTTTGCGGCAATCCATCTGGAAACGAAACACACGAACTGGCTGCATGCGAGCTGGGGAATCGGCGCGTGCCTTGGCCCCGCGCTGCTTGCGGGTTCTGCCTTCTTCGGGTTCGGCTGGCGCGGCGCTTACGAACTGGTGGCTTTGTTGCTCGGCGTCATCGCGGTCATGATGCTTGTTTCGCTCCCGCTTTGGAAGCGGAGGGAGCGAGGCGATTCCCGCCTGCAACAAACATCCAGTATTCCCGATATCTCATTGCGGGCCGCCTTGCGCGTCCCTGGAATGAAACTCTCGTTCCTGACGTTCTTCTTCTATTCTTCGCTTGAGATATCGACGAGCCTCTGGTGCGGTACGTACCTGGTAGCCCGCGGTTTCGAACCCGAGGTGGGCGCGCTCGCCGTTTCACTCATGTTCGCTTCCGTAATGGTAGGGCGCATCCTCAGCGGTATTTTCGCCATCCGGTTTACCGACATGCGCCTTGTGCATGCGGGTATCGCGATTGTCGTTGTCGGCTGCCTTGTCCTCGTATTCCCGCTCCCGCCGTGGGTCACGCCGGTTTGCATCTGCCTGCTTGGTTTCGGGTGCGCTCCCGTTTACCCGTCGCTTATCCATGCCACTCCTGCGCGGTTCGGTGAAGAACTTTCGGGTCGTGCCATCAGCATACAGATGGCGGGTTCGTATCTGGGTTCCATCATGATGCCGCCAGCATTCGGGTTTGTTGCGAGCCATTTTTCGGTGATTGTATGGCCTGTGGCTCTTGCCTTTTTTGTGGGTTCGCTTCTGCTGTGTGTGTGCCTGCTCGATTACGTGACGCGCAAGAGGCTCAATAAGGCATTCGCTGTCGAACGCTTCATGGATGTTCTGCAGCAGGTGAAGATGATGGATGAGCGGCGCCGTAGTGCACGCCGCGAACGCCGCAGGCTCCGCCGAAAACAAAAGCGTGCTAAGCTCGCGAAGGCCCGCATGCGGTAAATGTTTCTACATTTAACATCATGGCAAAGAAGAAAAAAGTTTGGAAATCGAATAGCGGAGCTGCCGCATTCCGCGGTAAGGAAGACCGCATTCGCGAGACGCTCACGCAGATTATTAGCGGGCAGAGCCGCCTGCTGCACCGCCCGGACGAACTGTACGAATTTATCGCGCAGACTATTGACGATATCGAGGATTTCAAGGATGTTCGCCTGCAGCTAGAACTGCTCGCGTGGACGCTCCGTACGGATTTTCTCTCGTTCAAGGCGGACGACGAGGAACGTGACGACTGGGAAAGCCTCTTCTACGATGCGGGCACCTTTTTCGTGGAACTTGCAAGCCAGTACGATGACAAGGACTACATTGCCGACCTGATTCACGACCTGGCGCTCCGTCACGTGGGTGGGGAAGGCCGCTCGGTCCTGTTCCTCTCGCTCAACGAGGTTTTGCCCGACGAACGCGCGAAGGCTCTTGTTGACGAGCTTATCGCGACGGTCTCAGAAGTGGAAATGCAGAACCGCGAGGACGTTCTCGACGCCCTGACCGACATGGCAGATGCTCTCGGCGACTACGAACGCTATACGAAGGCTGCCCTCCTGAAGGACCCGGACAAGAGCAACGCGACGCTTATCGATATCGCGAACGAGTGCTTTGTCGCGGGCAACATCGAGCTTGCCAAGCAGTGGCTCGGCGACGTGCGCGACCCCGGTTCCGAAGACGAGGAAGCCTACCTCGACCTCATGGCGGCAATTGCCGACAAGGAAGGCCGCAAGTCCGACTGTGTCAAGATTGCAATGCGCCTGTACGAAAGTTACCCGAAGGTCATCAATCTCGCGCGCCTCTGCCAGCAGGTCGACGAGAAGCAGGCCGATACGCTCCTCAGGGAACATTCCAGTTTCCGCAGCGGCGGGAACATCGACATGGAATTTATGCAACTCCTGGCCGGAATGAAGCGTTACGGCATTCTCGAGCAGTACATCGACATGTACGAGAAGGACTTGCCTGCACAGGATGCAGAAATCCTGAAAGGCATCTCCGACGAACTCGAGAAGGACGGCCAGAAGGCACTTGCGGACCACATTCGCGAATGGACCGTCGAGGAGCCCGAAGAGGCACAGGCATTCGACGACCGCGACTGATTCGTTGTCCTTACATACAACGGAAATGTATGTCCGGAGGCACTGTTCCTCCGGAATTTTTTTACATTTTGCCCGTCATTCTTTTAAAAGGAGAAAATATGAATATCTCGAAATTAGGTTTTGGTCTTTCTCTTGCTACCGCTATCGGCCTTGTCGCCTGCGGTGACGATTCCAGCAGTTTTTCGCCTGCATCGAACGACGACCCGGATACGACGCTCTCTTCTAGCAGCGAAGGTACCGGCGCTCCGGACTCCAGCGATGACAACGGCACTTCTTCCAGTTCCAGCAATGGCGGCAGTTCCAGCCCCGCAGAGTCCAGCGCTTCTGTCGAAGAGGCGGAACCCTGCACGTTTGCCGCAACGGACAATGCATGGGCTGTTTCTTACAGGGGTAACGATGGCAACAATTCTGCGAGCATCCGTACCGTGTTTGAAATCCAGGGCGAAGACCTTGTCATTCGCGATTCTATCCGCTTTACGGGCCAGACGGCAAATATCTACTGCCGCCTGATGAGCATGAACGACTCTACCGCGACGCACCCCAAGTCCATGGACGGGAAACTTGCCGGCGAAGAGACCTGCGAAGGCGGTAGCGCTGCTGTGCTCGTTTCTACCCGTACGGAGAAGGGTTACTTTGCTAGCAATGCACGCGAGACCGTGCATGCATCTGTGCTGAAGGCCTGCCAGGCTGCCGTGAACGGCACTGCTTTCGAAGTGTTCCCGCTCCAGACAAAGTCCAGCTGTAACTTTACCATCGACGACCCCGAATGGACCTACTCCTACCTCGACGAGAGCTGGAATAGTTCCGACAGCGCCATCGTGAAGTACGTCGTTGCATACGACGAAGAAGAAGAATGCTTCATGAGCCGCAAGTACGAAATCCACCCGATGTCGTACGTGGAATGCCTCTCCAAGAATTTCTCCGATATCGGTATGACCAAATTCTGCTCGATGGAAGGTTTCATCAACGCATCTTCTTCAGGCAATTCCAAGACGAAGGAAGAGGTGTTTGCCAGCGAACAGAACTACTGCAAGCAGAAGGTTCCCGCTGAAGTCGAACCGGAAAGTTCCAGTTCCGCTGATGTCGAAGAAACCTCTTCTTCGAGCTCTGCAGCTGCACCCTCTGGCGACATGGTCTCCTGCGACATCCCGGGCGTCATGGGCGAATGCCTTGAATTCCCTGCCGGCAGTGACGAAGCCATTGCGATGGCTGCGCAATGCGAATCCGTGCTCGAAGGCACGCTCGGCACCGGCTGTAATTAAGACCGCTCGTTCGTCGTTTCGGGTGATGAAACCTCCGGTTTCTCACTCGCTCTCGCCACCGCTCCAGCTTAACGCATGGAGCTTGTGGCTCACAAGAGACCGCTTGACATTATCTGTATAACAAAAGGACCGCACATTGTGCGGCCCTTTTTGCATATAGTCGTTTGCTTATTAGCTGAGAGCAGCGATAATCGCGTCACCCATGCCGGTGGTGCCCACCTTGGTGCAGCCTTCCTGGTAGATGTCGCCAGTGCGGAAGCCCTGGGCAATGACCTTTTCGCAGGCAGCTTCGATAGCCTTGGCTGCTGCTTCTTCCTTGAAGGTGTAGCGGAGCATCAATGCCACGGAGAGGATCTGTGCGAGCGGGTTTGCAATACCCTTGCCTGCGATGTCCGGAGCGGAACCACCGGCCGGTTCGTACAGACCGAAGGAACCTTCGGCGATAGATGCGGACGGGAGGAGACCCATGGAACCGGTGAGCATGGCGCATTCGTCGGTGAGGATGTCGCCGAAGAGGTTCGGGCAGAGGAGCACGTCGAATTCACGCGGGCGCTTCAGGAGCTGCATGGCAGCGTTATCCACATAGAGGTGCTCGAGAGTCAGTTCCGGGTAATCCTTGATGACTTCGTTCACGACTTCGCGCCAGAGCACGCTCGTGGTGAGCACGTTGGCCTTATCGATAGAAGCGACCTTCTTGTTGCGGAGCATAGCGGCGTCGAAGGCGAAGCGGGCAATGCGTTCGACTTCGTAGCGGCTGTACTTCATGGTATCAAAACCGATTTCTTCCTTGGAGCCCGGAACGCCTTCGCGGCCCTTCGGCTGGCCAAAGTAAACGTCACCTGTCAGTTCGCGGACAGTGAGGATGTTGAAGCCGTCACCAACGATGTCGGCGCGGAGCGGGCATGCACCAGCAAGTTCCTTGTAGACGCGGGCCGGGCGGAGGTTGCAGAAAAGCTTGAAGTGCTTACGGAGCGGGAGGAGAGCACCGCGTTCCGGCTGCAGGTTCGGGGGGAGGTGTTCCCACTTCGGGCCGCCCACGGAACCGAAAAGAATACAGTCAGAAGCTTCGCCCAGCTTGAGGGTGCTTTCCGGCAGCGGGGAACCGCTCTCGTCATAGGCGGCACCACCGACGTTTGCCCATTCGGCGTTCACGTCGAAGCCGAACTTCTTGGAAACCACGTCCAGCACGCGGACAGCTTCTTTCATGACTTCGGGGCCGATACCGTCGCCCGGAAGCACTGCAATCTTATAATTCTTGCTCATTGTTAATCCTTGGTTTATAATTTGAACGGCTCAAATTTAGTAAAATTATGGGTGAGGAGCGCTTGTTTGCGGGTGATGTATGCTTTATAGAGTTCTGGTTCTTTTGTTTTTGGCGGTTTTGGCGGGGTGTCACCCAAAGCCAAAGTGCTCTCCTTCGGGATGGTGCCCTAATGAAGTGAGTCCCGGAATCTCGGAACAACAGTATCACAACAGTTTGGAATATTGCTCTTCTTGGATTAATTCGCACTCTAACAGAGCCGATTTTATTGACACTATACCCCGCAAAGCGTTACTGTACAAGGCGTGTTCGACGAGTGTAGAAGGAGAGAACCTGTGGTATCCCTGCGATTTAGACACCTCATTACTTGTTCGAATTCTTAAAAATTTTAATTCTCGTGATTCTGTAAAAGATTTGGAAACAAGGGTGAATCATATTTCATATGCAAATATGGTGCTTAACTCTGGTGCTGCAGGCTTTTCTCATCTTTATCAGAATGAAGATGGATCCTATGATGCAATTTGTGCTTCCAAAGATAGCGTGAAGTGCGATTTTTTGTATGCTAATGTTGTTGTCTCTAAAAAGATGAAGCCATCTGCTAAATATTGGCCAAGGAAATATGATTTCTTGATTGGCGAAGATTTTGGTGCAAAAGATGAACTTTCTGCATTGCTTGATTCAGTGTATGAAAAAGAAATCTATGTGAAAGAAAGTGTGCGAGATTCCTTAATAGCCTTTGACATGTGTTACAAGGACGGATTTGCAGAACCTTGCGTCATGGACTCTGCTGTCGTGGAACATGTTCGTAAAGTTATAGAAAAAAGACTAGATACTTTGGTTTCTTTTACCTATCAGTATGGAAGTTGGAGCGCGGAACAATTCTTTGCTGGGAGCGTTTCCCGCAAACATCAATGTTATTCTAAAGATGGAATTCATTGCTCGGAGTTAATCGCTTTAGTTCGTTGGAATATAAAGAATTGGCAGATTGATACGTATTCTCTAGGTACATGTCGCTTTGATTTAGAAAATTTGAGTTATTCATGTCAGGATGTATTGGGAAGTGATGTGATAAGGCATGACGGATTGTCCATCTATAAGAAAGATGGAACATTTGTGAGAAACGTGCCATAATTCTACCGTGCAATCCGCACTTGCTTTACGGTGCCATTCCGGACGGAGCGGAGCATCTTCTCGAATGCAGAAAGGAACCTTGCGGTTCCTTTCTGCTTGAAATGGCGTTGAAATTATTCGTCGGCAGCGGTGCTCTGGGGCTTAGCGCAGCGGTCTCTAGCCCAGTTGGTCTGCTTGAAGCAGGCACTTCTGGTGTAACAACATCCTTCGGCGTTGCTTTCCGTTATTTCGCAATTGCAAGCGATTCCGTCGTTATTGCCATCGGCGTCGAAAAGCTCGCCGTTAGCGCAGACCACCATGAATCCGCCTTTGTGATAACTTGTGTTGATGCAGGTCTGCAGGGAATTGTTGCATTCGCCGAAGTAGGTTCCCAGGGCGTTGCACGACACGCGGCCCGTCTCGTTTGTCAGGTCGAAATCAAAATCTTGCTCGCGTTCTTCGATAGTGGAAGCACTATAATCCTTCCAGTTGTACCCGTGAACTTGTTTTGCTACCATCTTTTTGCTAGGAATCAGGTCCTTCCATTTCTGTTTCGTCTCGAAACTTCTGAACGGCGGGTAGTCGGGGTCTTCGTCCTTGAGAATTTGTTTGCAACGTTCCTCGTTGTAGCAGGGGTTTGGATTGGAGGGGGCTCCTTCAATCATGGGTTCACCCCAGCAGGGATCACAATCAGAACATTGGTCTATGTCGCATTGGTCTATCATCTTATCTTGGATTTGTAGTTTTTTTAATAGTGGGTTCATGAACAACCATATTCATTACCGGTTAAGTTAAAATATATCCTTTTTTCTTGTTAAGTGGTATACCCTTGTGGTCTAGGCAGCCTGTTTTGACAGCCTATATTCCACCGGTGTCATGTAACCGAGCGAACTATGGAGCCGTTTCCGGTTGTAGAACAGCTCGATGTACCTGAAAACGGCCTCCCGCACGTCTTCGATGTCCTTGAAGTCTCGCCTGTAGGCCATCTCCTTCTTGAAGCTTGCGAAGAAGCTTTCCATGCAGGCGTTGTCGTAGGGGCAGCCCGGGGCGCTCATCGAGGGCGTTATCCCATTCTCCGAGAGCATCGTGCGGTAGCCCATGCTGCTGTACTGCACGCCACGGTCGGAATGGAAGATTAGTCCGTCGTGATGGCCGCGTTGCATGATGGCATTGGACAACGCGCGCTTGACAAGTTCCGTGTCGATGTTCTTGCTCACGGCATAACCCACCGCCTCCTTGTTGCATAGGTCAAGTACCACGGCAAGGTACACCCAGCCAAGCGTAGTCTTGACGTAGGTGATGTCGCCGGCCCAGACGGCGTTCAGACTGTCGGGATCGAACTTCCGCTGCACCAGGTTCTCGCTGTACATGGAGTCACATTTGCCCTTGCGGTAGGGTTTCCATTTCTTGAGCGTGACCGGATAGAGACCGTTCTCGCGCATGATGCGGCGCAGTTTCCACACCTTTACCTCGTCACCCTTGTCATGGAGTGCCGCCTGCATCTTCGGGCAACCGTACACGCGGTGGTTTTCTTCGAAGGTGTCGCGGACCTTCTGGACAAGCCGTTCTTCGCGGGCCTTCTTCTCGGCACGTTTTTCCTGCTGGCGCGACCACTGGTAGTAGGAACACTGCGGTATTCCTAGGGCTCTGCACATCTTCCTGACTGAGTATTTCTTGCGGTTCACGTGTATCGCCTCGCATTTCAGTCGTGTGGTCGCATAAAGATGTGCAGGGATTTTTTTAGGATCTCTACCGTCTCCTTCTCGTCCGCAAGCTCCTTTTCACGCTTCTTCAGGAGTTTTTCCAGTTCCCTGTTCTTGGCGGCGAGTTCCTCGACGGACACCTTGCGGATTCGCCGTTCCTCGCGGTAGCTCGGCAGGTTGTGTTCCTTGCGGTACTCGTTTACCCACCGACCGACTGTATTGGGCCCGATTCCGAGTTCCTTGGCTATTTGGTTTGCTGACTTTTCGCCTTTCAGGACCAGCTTGATGACCTGTTCCCTTGTCTCGGAGCTATAGTTGATTTTTGCCATTGTTTTACCTTTTGGGGGTTGCGCAATGAATATAGTAGCTTATGCTACCCTCTTATTAAACTCCTGCATGGTCCATCTATAGGGTAGCCTTCTCTACAAGCGACGGGGCATTTGTAATACTCCTTGTCGAGCGGGTCGAACTTGTTATGGAGCCGTTCCCATTGTCCGTCGACGCACCTGTACATGACGGCATTGTTGTTGATGTCGTTGTCGCACCTCAATTCGCCGTTCAGGCATTCGCCGCAGATGGCCTTGTCGGTACGGCACGACTTGTTGCCGCATATGGAAACGGCCTTCTTGGCTTCGCCTGCAACACACTCGTAAACGGTTCCCTTTCCTTCGTCATCGTTGGTGCATGTGTGTTCGTAGTTCGTGCACTCGCCGCAACCGTTGTCGCGCGGGTCGCAGGATTTTCCGTTACAGCTCTCGGTCACCTTCTTGCCCTTTTCGCAGCGGGTGACGGTCGCCTTGAAGTTCTTGTCCTCGGTACAGGTCTGCACGTCGTCGAGGCATTCGCCGCAGTCCGTGCCCTCTTCGTTGCAAGATACTGCCGTGCACGAGCGGTTCACGACAACGCCCTTCACGCATTCCTTGACAATCCCGACGCCCAAAAGACTGTTAGAACAGGTATTCTTGTAACTGTCGTCGCACTCAATTTCAACAGCGTCCTTGTTCGCGCATTCCTTGGTCTTCGTATTGCAGAGAACGCCTTCGTCGCAGGAAACTTCGTCGCAGACACAGGCGCCGTCTTTCGCCGTACCGCCAGAAGCCTTGCACAAGTCGGCGAATGTAGTTGCGGTCGAGGAGGAACTCGCCTTGGAATCCGACGATATGTCGGAGGGCTTGCTCTGGTTGCCGCAGACGCCCGTGATGGTGTTACAGACAGCACCGATATCGCAGAGTTCGCTCTTGCAGACACAGGCCCCATCTTTCGCGGTACCGCCGGAAGCCTTACACAGTTCCGTAAATTTATCGAGTTCCGCCTTGGTCATGGACGAGGAACTCGCAACGCTGCTAGAAGATTTTGCGGAACTGGATGAGACGGGGGTGGCAACAGGCGACCATTTCGCTTCGTGGCAGTAGTACTCCGCATCCTGTTCCTTGGCGTATACTGTATCGCCCTCGTTATCCTCGCCACATGTTCCGAGTTCGAAAATCGAGTTGACTTCCGTTATAACCTCGCGACCGGATGAATCATCGTCACCGCAGGCTATAAATGACATTGCGGCTCCGACAACGGCCACAAGGAAAAAAGAGAAAAAGGCTTTCCTCATAATTGACTCCTTTATTTTCCCATACAAAGTCAATTATAGTTTTTTTATCCAGAGGTAATGGAGCCATTTTCACGCGGGTGGAACTGACGGTGTTCCTGCTTGATGAATTCCTTGTCGATGTGCGTATAAATTTGCGTCGTGCTGATATCGGCATGCCCGAGGAGTTCCTGCAGCACGCGCAGATCCATGCCTGCCTCCAGGCAGTGCGTGGCAAAGCTGTGCCGGAAGGTGTGCGGCGAAACCTGCTTGCTTAGGTGTGCGGTATGCAATTGCACGATTTTCCAGGCCCCCATGCGGGTCATGGGCTTGCCCCTGGAATTGAGGATAATATTGTCCGTGGTCGGGTGGGTGAGGGGGCGGCCATCCTCAATCCAGGCCTTCAGGTTTTCCTTCGCCTTGCTCCCGAGGGGCACCAGACGTTGCTTGTTGCCCTTACCGATGGGGGTGAGCCATTCGTTATCGAGATCCAACTGCGATAGTTTTATTCCGAGGGTCTCCGAGATGCGGAGCCCCGCGCTGTACATGAGTTCAAAAAGCGCCGTATCGCGCAGTGGGTTCTTGCCGTTTGCTGCGCTCTCGAACACGCTGTTGACCTCCTCACGGGTCAAGTACTGTGGCAGGTAATGCCCGAGCTTGGGGCGTTCAAGCATCGATTCGGTGCTGTAGTCGTATTCGCCCTCCTTCTGCATGTACTTGAGGAACCCGCGCAGGCTCGAAAAATGCCTCGCGATGGACGTGGGGGAGTATTCCACCTGCCCGGCGGTGAGCGTCAGGAATTCGTCCAGCTTTTCGGGGGTTAGGGCCTTCAGGTCGAGCCCGATTTCGTCGAGCCAGCCCACAAAATGCCGCAAATCCTCCTGGTAGCTCTGGATGGTGGCCGGAGAAAGGTTCCGTTCCACCCCCAAAAACGCCAGATAGGCATCTACACGGTTCGAATTGAGGCTCATATACATAATATAGATTAGACGAAAGACGAAAGACGAGAGACGAAAGAATTTTTTTGAAAAAAAGCGTTTTCACCACTTGACAGTCGGCAAATTATATTCTATAATTGACCCCGTCCAAGCGACAATGGATGATTAGCTCAGTTGGTAGAGCAGCTGACTCTTAATCAGCGGGTCGCAGGTTCGACCCCTGCATCATCCACGAAGACCTCTCCTAGCGGAGAGGTCTTTTTTGTGCTTTTTAGAACTTGCGTTCGGCAATCCACTGGCGGACGGCCTGCTCGGCTCGAGCCGCAAGGATTTCCTTCTTGTTCTTTTTCTTGAGGCCTTCGTGGTTGGGGAGTAGCCCGAAGTTGAAATTCATGGGCTGGAAGTCCTCGTTTTCTTCCACAAGGCGGTTCATGAGCGATGCGATGCAGCTCTCGTTCGGGAGCGGGTCCGCATGCCCGTGCAGGATTGTCTGCGCCATGTTCCAGGCGGCGTACCAGCCGGTTGCGACCGCTTCGGTATAGCCTTCACTGCCGGTAATCTGGCCCGCAAACCATGTGGGCGGAATTCCCTGGGCGCAGGGGAGGTCTGGGCGCAGGCGTAGCGTTGCGTCCAGGAACTTGGGCGATTCGATAAACGTGTTGCGGTGCATGCAGCCGAGGCGGGCAAAACGGGCGTTCCGGAGGGCGGGAACCATCGTAAAGATTTCCTTTTGCGTGCCCCACTTGAGGCGCGTCTGGAAGCCCACCATGTTGAAGAGCGTCTTTTGCTTGTTTTCGGCGCGGAGTTGGATGACCGCATACCACAGGTGCCCATTGTTGCCTAGCCCGAGACCGATAGGGCGCATCGGGCCGTGACGGAGCGTCTCGTAACCGCGGCGGGCCATTTCTTCGACGGGCAGGCAGCCCTCGAACAGTTCGTTCTTCTCGAAGGGGCGCGGCTCCACGGCTTCGGCTTCGCACAGCTTGCGTACAAACTCTGTGTAGGTCTCTTTGTCGAGCGGGCAGTTGATAAAGTCCGCCGTTTCGCCCTTTTCCCAGCGGTTCATGTAGAAGGCGTGGTCAAAGTCGATACTGTCGGTCTCTACCACAGGGGCGATGGCGTCGAAGAAATGGAGGCGCTCGCTACCCAGGCGCTTGAAGATATCGTCGGCGAGCGCGTCGCTGGCCAGCGGCCCCGCCGCAACTAGGGTAGGGCAGTCGCCTTCAAGGCTCGTGACTTCTTCGCGGTGGAGCGTGATATTCGGGTTCTCCGCAATCTTCTTTTCTACCGATTCGCTGAAGATATCGCGGTTCACGGTCAGGGAATCGCCAGCGGGTACGGCAGCCTCCCGGGCGCTATCCAGCAGAAAGCTCCCGAGCATCGTGAGTTCCTGTTTTAAAAGCCCGTGTGCGCTCGTGACGCCCAGCGCCTTGAAGCTGTTGGAACAAACTAACTGCGCCAGGTGGCCGTCCTTGTGGGCGGGAGTGTTCTTGACCGGGCGCATCTCGTACAGGTCTACCTTGAAACCGCGGCTCGCCAACTGCAAAGCCGCCTCGCAGCCTGCAAGCCCACCACCTATGACACGAACTTTATAGGTCATTCTTCCTACTAAATCCTTTCGTCTTTCGTCTGTAGGACCGTAGGTCCGTTCTTTCGTCTAGTTAGCCACCACTTTCCGGTAGCTTTTCGCGTTGCCTATCCAGAGCTTCACGAGCAGTTCCTCGAGCGAGGCGGTAGACACGCACTCCGGGTCGGCATCCTGTATTTCGTCCGAAATCAGGTTCGCCTGCGTCAGGTTGAGCATCCCGTAGTACATCGCTTCCATCAGCTGCGACGCGAACTTGGGCGAAATGTTCGCCACGTAGTCCATGTCGTTGAGCGGCGGCAACTGCTTGTTGTCGGGGCTGAACTGGTCCAGGTTGTCCATGGTCCACATGTCGGCGGCCTTGCCCATATCGGGCGTAGGCGCAATCTTCAGGAGCTTTTCCTTGTATTCGCGCCACTCGACATCGGTCGTGCGGCCTGCCTTGCGGACAGACTTCAGGAAGGAGAGGACCGCGTAGTAGAGGTCCTTTTCCTTCTGGTTCGTTTCTTTCTGCGACACGGGAGGCATACGCAAACCCTTAGTGGCGGAAGTGCCTCATGCCGGTGAACACCATGGCCACGCCAAGCTTGTCGCAGGCTTCGATGGAGAGGTTGTCCTTCTTGGAACCACCCGGTTGCACGATGTACTGGACACCAGCCTTGGCTGCGGCTTCCACGTTGTCCGGGAACGGGAAGAAGGCGTCGGAGCCCATCACGACTTCGCTGAACACCTTCTTTTCCAGAGCCTTGAGACCGGCCTTGTCGATGCACTTGCCCTTTTCGTTGAAGAACTTCTGGGCGGCCTTCATGCGGGCCACGTTGTCGCGGACGCGGGGCTGGCAGAGGCGGAGGTTAGAATCAATGCGGTTTGGCTGGCCGGGGCCAAGGCCGATGACCTGGAAGTAGCCGCGGGCGTATTCGTAACCCATGACGATGGCGTTAGACTTCGTGTGCTTGGTCACGATCCAAGTGAAGCGGGCGAGGGCTTCCTTGTTCTTTGCGAACTTCTTCTTGGTGACGCATTCGAACTTTTCGTAAACGTCGACGTCGCGGTCCTGAACCAGCATGCCACCGATCACGTGCTTATAGACCTTGCAGCGGGTTGCCTTCTTGATCTTGCCCACTTCAAGGAGACGAATGTCCTTGGACTTGTTCTTCAAAAATTCCAGAGCATCCTTGTCGAAAGCCGGGGCGAGAAGAATTTCGACGAACTTGCCCTTCAGGAATTCGGCGGTTTTCAGGTCCACCTTGCGGGTCACGGCAATCACGGAACCGAAGGCCGACACCGGGTCGCCTTCCCAGGCGGCTTCCATAGCGTTGCGCAGTGTCTTGCCGGTAGCGAGTCCGCACGGGTTCATGTGCTTCACGATGACGACCGCATTGTCATCGCTGAATTCGCGGGCCATTTCGAGGGCGGCATCTGCATCCACGATGTTGTTGTAAGAAAGTTCCTTGCCCCAGAGCTGCTTTGCTGTGGCGAGGCTTGCTTCGGTGCAGGTCGGGTCGCGGTAGAATACAGCGGACTGGTGGGAGTTTTCACCGTAGCGCATCGGCACGGGGTCAACGAATTTCAAGACGAGTTCTTCGGACATACAATTTCCTTTTTTATGTTTTTTCCGTCTATAAATATAACAAAAAGATTTAACAGAGAGCGCCAGGGGCTGTGAGCGAAAAGCCCCCAGTATCAACTGGGGGCTGTCGCGAGAGCAAAGTCAAACCAGAGTTTGTTTTTCTGAATTTTAGACTTTGCGGTCGCTTCTGATGGTTACCAGATTCTAGGAATCTGGTTCGGAATTACTTGAGCGTAATGCGGGCGGACTTGACTACGCTGCCAGCCTGCACGCGGACGATGTAGCTGCCTGCCGTCAGGTTCTCGAGAGAAACCGCGTGGGCACCAGCCTGCATGTTCTCGGAGACGCTCTTGACGCTATGGCCAGTCAGGTCGAACACCTGGACCTTCACGTAGCCAGACTTCGCAACAGAGATGTTGAGCGAAGAACCCTGAGAGGCAAGCTTGAGGCCCTGTGCAGAAGCGCGGGCGATGGACTTGATGCCGACAGTCGCATTCACGCACTTCAGGTCATCCACGTAGAGGAAGGGAATTGCCGGCTGCATGTCGAAGTTCTTGTAGCCGACCACTTCCCAAGCCATTTTCTTGACGGAAGCGAAGTTCATGTCCTTAGGAGCCTTTGTCCAAACAGGCTGTTCGAGTTTTTCGAACGGAACAATGACTTCTGTCCATACAGACGAGGAATCGATCTTGAGCTGGTGATAAGCGTAATCGGTTACAGAGCCGTCCTGCACCTTAATCACGTGCTGTGCGCCCTTGTAACGGTAAGAGAAGGCGTTGCAGCCAGAAAGGTCTGCGCCAAGCGACGTATCAGCCATCAGGTTCAATCCGAGAGCCACAAACGGAGCTTCTTCGTAATCGGCCTGGTTCCACACAATGCCCTGAAGGCCTACAAAGCCTGCGGTTCCGTTGGTCGGGTCAACCGTTGCGGAAAGGTTCACGACGTAGCCGGGGAGGGCCGGGTCATAAACGTTAGTAATGGAGGATTGTCCGCCTGGTTCCTTGTCGGTGTAGGCATACCAGGTTCCGGTCGTTGCGGCAACTTCATCGCCATCTTCAACATCGTCGATAAAGACGAGGTCGGCAATTACGACAGAGGAAGATACCGGAGGAACGAACTCAGAAGAAGAACTGGTGATAGAAATATCGCTGGAACTGGAGTTTCCGCCCTTGCTGGAGCTAGACTTTGCGTTCGAAGAGGAGGATGTCGGAGTCGAGGTGTTTCCGGAGATGGCCGTGACGCTCACGCCGTTGCAGCGCACGTCATCGACATAGAGGTAGTTGTACTTCGGCTGGTTCGCTTCATCAGGAACATCGAGAGCGCCCTTGACTTCCCAGGCGAAGCGCTGCACCTTGTTCATGCCCTTGTCTAGGCTGAAGTGCTGAGCGTCATCGCCCCAGCTTTCCTGAGTGAACTGGTCCCAAGTGAGTTCAACTTCCTTCCATTCCGCAGAACCGTCCTTGTTCACGTGGTGGAAGTTCCAGTTCTTTACAAGGGAAGTTTCAACGCGGAAGTTGTGGCTCGCGCCCTTAAACTTGTAGCTTATGGACTTGCAGGCAGAGAGGTCAATTTCAGTGGTGTCGCGCTTGAGGTTCAAGCCGATCGCCACATACGGGGCGTACTTGTAGTTGCCCTGAGAAAGCTTGATGCCTTCGATGCCGGCCATGTACTTGGAGGTATTCTTGCCACCGCTAGACGGCATCAACACATCGTAGACCTGCTTGCCAAAGTCGTTTTCCCACTTGCCGTTGCTAATGCTCGTCTTGCCCTGGCCATCGGTATCGTCGTCGGAATCTGCGAATGCAGACCACCATCCGCCCGTGTAGGCAAAGCGGTCACCATCTTCAAGGTCATCAATAATGTCAGTCTTTGCACCGTTCGCAACACCCGTAGAGAAACCGCTATTTTCGCTGCCGTTGCCGTTCTGGAGGCCGCAATCCTTGTAACCGCTCGAGCCGTTCATCCAGCCCTTGACCATGTTGCCGGAGGTCGTGAAGGTAAGGCCGTTGTCGATAGCGAGATTCTGGAAGGCCGCAGATTTTTCATTAATTGCAGAAGCGGACCAGTTGGCCCAGGAAACATTGTTCTGGTTCATCCAGGACACCCAGGACTGGCTGGAATTCTGATCTATGCTTCCGTTACCATTGGCATCAACAGTGCCCCATTCAGAAGCGAACACGGGAACACCCTTGGATATGGCCTCTGCAGCACGGCTGTTGTAGCCATAGTCACCCACCTGGTGCGTTGCCGCATAGAAGTGGAGCGTGCAGGCAAAATTCTTCTTCGAGTCCTGAATGCCTGCAGTGGCACACTGTTCCGGATGGCTAGACCATTCGGGGCTACCCACAAGCACGAGGTTGTCGGAATAATTACGAATTGCGGCAATCACAGAGTTTGCATGAGAGGCGACAGTACTCATGCTGGCGCTGGTCGGTTCATTCCAGACTTCGAAAATCACGTTGTTGTAGGAACCGTATTGGACCATGCAGGAGTTTAATAAGAGGGTAGCATAAGCTACTATATTCATTGCGCAACCCCCAAAAGGTAAAACAATGGCAAAAATCAACTATAGCTCCGAGACAAGGGAACAGGTCATCAAGCTGGTCCTGAAAGGCGAAAAGTCAGCAAACCAAATAGCCAAGGAACTCGGAATCGGGCCCAATACAGTCGGTCGGTGGGTAAACGAGTACCGCAAGGAACACAACCTGCCGAGCTACCGCGAGGAACGGCGAATCCGCAAGGTGTCCGTCGAGGAACTCGCCGCCAAGAACAGGGAACTGGAAAAACTCCTGAAGAAGCGTGAAAAGGAGCTTGCGGACGAGAAGGAGACGGTAGAGATCCTAAAAAAATCCCTGCACATCTTTATGCGACCACACGACTGAAATGCGAGGCGATACACGTGAACCGCAAGAAATACTCAGTCAGGAAGATGTGCAGAGCCCTAGGAATACCGCAGTGTTCCTACTACCAGTGGTCGCGCCAGCAGGAAAAACGTGCCGAGAAGAAGGCCCGCGAAGAACGGCTTGTCCAGAAGGTCCGCGACACCTTCGAAGAAAACCACCGCGTGTACGGTTGCCCGAAGATGCAGGCGGCACTCCATGACAAGGGTGACGAGGTAAAGGTGTGGAAACTGCGCCGCATCATGCGCGAGAACGGTCTCTATCCGGTCACGCTCAAGAAATGGAAACCCTACCGCAAGGGCAAATGTGACTCCATGTACAGCGAGAACCTGGTGCAGCGGAAGTTCGATCCCGACAGTCTGAACGCCGTCTGGGCCGGCGACATCACCTACGTCAAGACTACGCTTGGCTGGGTGTACCTTGCCGTGGTACTTGACCTATGCAACAAGGAGGCGGTGGGTTATGCCGTGAGCAAGAACATCGACACGGAACTTGTCAAGCGCGCGTTGTCCAATGCCATCATGCAACGCGGCCATCACGACGGACTAATCTTCCATTCCGACCGTGGCGTGCAGTACAGCAGCATGGGCTACCGCACGATGCTCTCGGAGAATGGGATAACGCCCTCGATGAGCGCCCCGGGCTGCCCCTACGACAACGCCTGCATGGAAAGCTTCTTCGCAAGCTTCAAGAAGGAGATGGCCTACAGGCGAGACTTCAAGGACATCGAAGACGTGCGGGAGGCCGTTTTCAGGTACATCGAGCTGTTCTACAACCGGAAACGGCTCCATAGTTCGCTCGGTTACATGACACCGGTGGAATATAGGCTGTCAAAACAGGCTGCCTAGACCACAAGGGTATACCACTTAACAAGAAAAAAGGATATATTTTAACTTAACCGGTAATGAATATGGTTGTTCATGAACCCACTATTAAAAAAACTACAAATCCATATTCCTGTGCGGCATATTCGAAAAACTTGACAGCTTCGCTGGTATTGCCGTTGGAACTTTCGATGTGCCAGTCGATAATTACGTAGATGTCGTTGTCGATGGCGGCGTTCACCACGTTCTTGAGGTAGCCCTTCTGCAAGATGGCTCCCTGTTCACTGCTCAGGTATCCGCGGCCCTGGTCCTCGAATTTTTCCTTGGTGACACCCATAGCAAAGCGGATGACTTCGATATTCATCTGCTTCACCATCGCGTTGACAGCCTTTTCGGAATAGAACACCGTGGAACTGTCTGCACCCGAACTCCAGAAGAGGCTCATGCCCTTCACCTGAACAGCCTGGTTGGAATAATCGGGGCAAGTGCCGGAGAGCTTACCGCCGTTAGCCTTGAGTTCACCGTACGTGCTGACAGGGCCAACACGGCTTGCACTGATGGCCATGGCAGATACTGCAGCCATGCCGAGAATTGCAAGAATCTTTTTCATTTGACATCCTCTGATTTTTTGGTTTACACCATCCCGGCCTAAAAATAACTTTATATGGTAAAAACGCATGTAATATTTGTAAAACACGCAAAAAACGCGGTTTTTGGCCGCTTTGGATAATATAATTTTACACGATTTAGGCTAGAACAGGCTTGCGGGAGGATTGTTGTCGTCGAGGCCGGGGAGGTTCGGGTTCGGCTGGATGTTGTCGAGCGGGTCCTCGGGTTCCACAATCAGGTTGTAGTACACGTTGTTCTTGAGTTCATCCTCGATGTAGAACAGCGTGCCGCCCATCGCAGAACCGCAGCCCGCACAGGCACCCTGGTAACGAATCTTAAGGCGGTTATCGTCCGTGAGGTCGAGAATTTCCACGTCTCCGCCGTCGCCCTGCAGCATGCCGCGCACGGACTGGTGCAGCCAGGCCTCGATCTTCTCGATTTTTTCGTGCTTCGCGAGCGCATTCCATTCGGCGTCGGCTTCGGCGCGGCCTTCGGCGGTCTGCGTGCGGTACTTGATACGCTCCATCTTCTCGCGCACCAGGATGGCGGTCGCCTTCTTTTCGGGGTAGGCTTCCAGGACCTTCTTGATGAGCGTGTTCATCTGGCCAATCTCGGGCGCATTTGCCGGAATGGCGGGGGAATCAGGGTTATCGCGGAGTTCCTGTTCCAGGCTCTCTGCAGTAATCGCGCACGCTTCCTCGATGGTCACCATCTGGATTTTCTTGCAGAAGGTATCGGCGAGGGCGGTAAATATGGGGCCGCCGTATGTGAAGAAGCGCGTTTCCAGAATCTTGTCGCATTCGGGGTCAACCATCAGGTAGACCTTCAGGCTCGATTCCTTCGCGTCAACAAGGGCAAGCCCCTTCTCGTCGGCTTCAATCTGGAAAATTGCCCCGCGGTACTTGGGGGCCTTTGCAATCTCTTGAACCTTGCTGGAGAGGTTCGCGCACAATTCTTCACTCATAGCGCGGGTAAATTTAGCAAAATGGCGAGCGCAAAATTACTGCACATCGACGGAAACCTTGTACATTGCCTTCCCGCGATGGCTCGAAAGCTGGTTCGCCGGGGCAGTAATGACCTTGATATTCTTCTTGGTCACGCTGCTCTGCTGCGTGAGGACCTTCAGCAAGTCCTGGTTCCTGCCCTCGGCGAGGGTAGAAAGTTCCTTGCGGAGCGCCTTCACGTCGAGCTTGTCGCCGTTTTCCTTCACGTAGGCAACAAAGCCCTCGTCGCTGTCGCTCATTTCGGCAATGGCCCGCTCGTCGAGTTCGGTCAGATTCTCCTTGCCGTGCGTCTTCTTGTAGTATTCCGTCTTGAGCTTTACGGTGCGGTAGGCTTCCGTAGTCTTGCGCACGTTGTAGAGTTGCGTGAACACGAGCTTCAGGTTCTTGTCCTTCGAGAGCGCTTCCGTCATCTTGGACGCCTTCGCGTACTGCTCGCTCGTGAATGTCTTGGCCGTTGCGTCGATGATGATTTCGTCGTTCTTGCCCAAGTCAAGCCCGATGGCACCCGCGCCGGTAGAGGCGAGGTTACCCACAATCTTAAGCGGGGAGAGGGCTACCTTGATAAGCAGGTTCATCACCGTCTTCCAGATAATCTTGCCCACGGAGAACTGCGGGTCCTTCAGGTTGCCGTGTACCGGAATATCGAACTGAATCTTGTCGTCCTTGTCCTTCAAGATGTACAGGCCCACCTTCATGGGCACCATAAATTCCGGGTTCGAATTCGGGTCCTTGTCCGCAACATCGATGTTGTAGATGTCGATGGTGTTCTTGCTGTCGAGTTCAAAATTCTTTATCTTGTTCTCGCTCGCAAAGGCAAGCGTGCCGGCGCTGAGCGGGTAACCCGTGTAGTGGTGGCTGTAGTTGCTGAAGTGCTTCAGGGCAAGGTTCTTCACGCTCACGTAGGCATCCATCGTGCCGATATTGCTGAGCGCTCCCTTGTATTTCACGTTCAGGCTTCCGCCGTCGGGGAAAGCCGCCTTCACGTTGATGGAACAGGGTGTATCGTAGTTGATGTTCGAGCCGAGCACCGTAATCCCGCTCACCGTGTAGTTAAACGGCTTGGTGATGGAATGGTCGGTCGCGCTCACCTTCGTGTTCTGCAAAAGAAGTTTGTTGATCTTTGCCTTGAGCGGCTTGGACTTTTCGGCAGGAGCAGGTTCTTCCTTCACCTCGGGGGCGGCAGTAGAATCGGGCGCATCGCCAAGCACCAGTTGCTGGTCGGCCGCAAGCTGCGCGCTATCCGGCTCATCGGCGGATCCCTTCTTCAACAGCACGTCGATATTCGTCTTCCCGTTCTTGTACAGGTCAATGTGCGCAAAGGCACCGTCTACCACCACGGAATCCACCACGTAGTTGTTCTCGTTGATGTTCGCCTTGCCAATACCCACGCCCACGTGGTTCACGCCGAGCGTACGCCCGCTCGTTTCGGTAAGCACGACGCCATCGAGCGAAACGGTGCCCTTGATATCCGAAGAGAGAATGTCGTTCAGGTTGCCCGCCACATTCACGGCCACAGAGAGCGTGCCTGTAAAGTCCTTGTAGTTGATAAAGTCGTTCAGGTACGGCTTTCCGCAGGCGAGCGCAAAGTCCTTGAGGTTCACGTCCAGCTTGAAGTCGTTTGTCGCCGCGTTCGCTTCTACCTTCACGTTCAGGTCACCACCGTCGGCAAACTTGAGGCTTAAACCCACGTCGGTCTGCTTGTTGCTCAGGTACACCGCAGGGATATTGAGCGAAAAGTCCTGCAGATGAATCTTGGAACCGACCTTCGTATCCTGGTAGATGATGTTGCCCTTCTCAAACACGATGTTCTTTACGGAAATGTTGAAGGGGAGGCCTTCCGCAATCTCGGCCGCATTCACCATGCCCGCAGAATCCGCGCTTGCCGTATCGGCCTTCGCCGCAGCAGAATCGGTCACAGCTGCAATCGCGGCGGAATCGAGCGCAGTAGAATCGCCCTTGGCAAGGAACTCAATGATATCGGTAAAGTTGAAGCGGTCCTCGTGCTGAAGCACTCGCGCATACAGGCCCTTCAGGTAGATTTCGCTCACCGAGGCCGTACCCGTAAACATGTCGAACGGGTCAACGTTCACGCGGAACTTCTCGAAGGATACAAACGGCGTCTCGCCATCCTTCTCGAACACCGCAAGGCTGTCGATGCTCAGCGTAAACGAGAACGGGTCGAGCGAAATGCTCTCGATGGCGACCTTGCGCCCGATGAGGTCCTCGGAGTTGTTAACGATATAGCCCCTTACAATTCCAGGAGCGAACTTGAGCGCGGCAATCACGAGAATGAGTAGAGCCGCAATTACGATGCCTGTTATCTTGAGTGCTTTTTTCATAATAACCAATTTAAAAAAGTTATTTTAAGTTGTTCGGGATAGAATCGCTTGCAGGTGCAGAAGGCGCAGGTGCAGGCGGTTGGGCCGTATCTGCGGGCGCGGCAGGCTTTTCGGCTTCCTGCTGGAAACTCACGAGGTCAATAATCGGTTCGTCCTTCTCCTCGTCGGCGATAGAACGGATCTTCGAAAAATACGTGGAATCGCTTTCCGTGAAGGTAGATGCACCTGCCAGGTCAAAGAACGAGTGCGCATAGGCGAACCATTCCCGTAGCCAGCTCTTGCGTGACTCGCGGTTGAAAATCCACGCATCGGCGATATACTGCTGTTTATAATCGATGTCTGCGGTAACGTACACGGGGCTTTCACCCGAAAGCGTCTCGAAAATGCGCTTTGCACGGCGGGTGGCGGGCGCTGCCGTAACCAGGAGTACCGTATCCGCCTTGTGCTTCTTGAGCCAGGGAATAATCGTGCACGCCTCGCTCAGCGTGGAAGGGTCGTCGTGCCGGACAAGGAAAATAGTGGCGGGGTTGAACTTGCCGAGGCGCATGAAGTCTTCGGCGTAAAAGTCCACGTTGCTCTTGTCACGGTAGACGCGCCGCCCGAGGATAAGCACGGAATCGACTTTCCCTTGAGCCTTCAGGTCTGCCACGTAGTCATTCCTTTCCATGTTCGCGGATTGCCCGTCAAGAATCACCGCCCAGGTGGCGTGTTCGAACTCGTCATTGACCACGAGCCACTTGCCGCTCTTTTCCACAACGACATAGATGGCGGCCAACAAGCAAAATACCACGACTATAATCGCACCCAGAACCTTGCGGCTCCTCTTGCGCGTATTCTTGTCCTGCATCAGAATCTTAGTCACGAGTACATCCCTTATTTTGATTTCTGATAAAGTATTGCGTTTTCACCGTCGGCATAGTACTTCTTGCGCTCTGCGTATGGCTCGAAACCATGCTTCTCGTAGAAGCGGCGGGCTTTTGTATTGCCTTCGCGAACCTCGAGGAACATTTTATCGCCTTTTGCGAAATCGAGATGTGCAAGGCCCGCGTTCAATAGCGCAGTGCCGATTCCTGCGCGCTGGTGCGGTGCATTTGCGGCGATGCTCAGAAGTTCGCTGTCCGGGCCCATCAGGTGGAAAATGGCATAACCAAGAATCGGGGTGTGAAGCGCCGCCTCAACGTAAACGACGCACAGGGCGTAGTTCGCCGTGATTTCTGCAATAAACTGCCGCTCGTTCCAGTCCTGGAAGGCAAGCGCCTTCTGGATTTGAAGGACTTGCGGCAAGTCATCTATTTTCATTTCGCGAACGGGCATCGGCAAACCTTCCGCAAGCCCGCGGGCTACGATTTCAACTTTTCGAAATAGGACGGCTGAATGTAGTTCGCTTCCTGAATGAGCGACGGCTTTACGGTACTGAACAGCGGGGCCCACATGTCGAGCGGCTTGCCCGTATCGGGCGAAACGCTTGCGCCAATTTTAGCAAAGGCAGCCTTGAGCGCTTCGTCTTCCTGTGCGGGGGCGTCCGCGACAATCGCCTTGACTTTCGCATTTTTAATGCGTTCGATAACCTCGGGCGTCTCGATGAAGAATTCCTCGCCGTTCAGCCTCATGTACCAGAACCCGGTGCGTGCGCGGATAATGACTGCAATCTCGGCGCATTCCTTGCCCGCGGCATCGGTACACGCAGGTGTATTGCCCGCGGCATCGTGCGCAAAACATGCGAGCGCCTGCAGGGTCGTGACCCCGTAGAGTTCGCGCTTCCCGCTGAAGCAAAGCCCCTGGCAGAATGCCACTCCGGTCCTGAGCCCGCTGAAAGAGCCGGGCCCGAGCGTCACCATCACGCGCTTCACGTCATCGAGAGTCGCGCCCACGCGCGTGAGCAGCGTGTCGAGCGATTCCCCGAGAATTTCCCCGCGGGCCTCCGTGTTCACGATTTCGTCGTAAACGCGAGCGCTTGCATCCGTAGTTCGCGCATTCATAGGCTGGCCGCTGGTCGCAACCGCCATCGAGATGCCCTTCCGGGAAGTATCTACGTATAAGTCAATAGTCATCTCTTAATCGTGAGGCTCTTGTCGATAATCATGTCGATGAGCTGGCTGTAGGTAATGCCGTTGCAGGCTGCCTGAGCCGGGAGAATCGACGTGGGGGTCATGCCCGGGAGCGTGTTCGTCTCGATGGCATAAATCTGGCCGTCCTTCGCGATGCGCACGTCCGTGCGGCTGTAGCCTGCACCGCCGAGCGCGAAGTGAGCATTCCTGGCGAGTTCCTGGATGCGGGCCGTGAGTTCGGCAGGGAATTCCGCGGGAGTCACTTCCTGGCATTCACCGTTGTACTTCGCCTCGAAGTCGAAGTATTCACGGGTTGTCATGCGCATCTCGGTGGGCGGGAGCGGCTTTTCGCCTTCGATGTAGCCGCAGCTCGCTTCGCCGCCGGCGATAAACTTCTCGCACAGCAGGCGGTTAGAATCCTTGAACAATTCCTGCGCAATCTTGCCGGCCTCGTCCATGTCTTTCGCAATGCCAATGCCGATGGAAGAACCTCCCAGCGGGTCCTTGATCACGAGCGGGAACCCGAGTTCGTCGGCGACGCTCACGAGCGTATCGCCCGCAAAGTCGTGCTTCCAGATGACGCGGTACGGCGGGGTCGGGATGCCGTTTGCGCGGTAGATTTCCTTGGACTTGATTTTGTCCATCGCAAGTGCCGAGGCAAGCAGGCCGCAACCCGTGTACGGGATGCCCCAGTTCTCGAGCATCGCCTGGATGTGACCATCTTCGCCCCACTTGCCGTGCAGCGCCAAGAACGCGATGTCGGCAGCCGGGAGTTCGGAGAGGGCGGGGGACTTCTTGGTGCAGGCTGCCGAGCCCTCGAGGCTGCGGAAGTAGTTCACCGAGAAGTTGTCCTTCTGGTACGGGGAAAGTTCGCGGGCGGACCAGTGCCAGGTGCCGTCCTTGTCAATCAAAACGGGGTGGATATTGTAGCGTTCCGGGTTCATGGCGCGGACAACACCGGTGCCACTCACTACGGAAACATCGTGCTCGGTGGACGGGCCACCCATCAGGACCAATACGCGTAAGCGGGACATAAAAACCTCTTTGTGAATTATATGCTTTAATTATAGTAAAACGCCGGTACGAGGCCGACGCCAAAGAACCATATTTAGGATTGTTTATCGTGTTAAAAAATCGCTACATAATATGTAAAAATTTGTAGTTTATAAAGTAACGGGTAATACGATGAAAATCGAACGCAGAAAAGTCGAATGTGTGGGCGAGTTTAACCCCAGAACCAAGGCGAGGCTCGTCGCCCTTTTGGGGCTTTCCGCGGCATTATCCGTTCCGGCGGAGCCTCAGGGTAGGGATGCCGTTATTCCTGCGACCCCGGCGGATTCAACAAATGCAATTACGCAAGATTCTACCGTTTTTTCGTCTAGTCCGTCCGATACGACAAATATTCAGAATATAAGTGATTCTACAATAATACGTTGGTTATCTGATCCTAGGGCGACTGCCGGCGTACTTGAAGAGGATGTTTCCGAAGAAGATATGGTTCATAGTGCTATCGATGCCGCAGTCGAGCGGAATGTTGGGCGATGAATTTCTAGATTCATTGAAAAAGGTATATCATTGAACCAGAATCCCTTCGAACTCCTCAAGACAAGCGACAAGTGCAAGGCCCGCCGCGGTCGGCTCCACACGGCGCATGGCGTCGTAGAAACACCGATTTTTATGCCGGTGGGCACTCTTGCGAGCGTGAAGGGGCTTTCGTCGCGGGACCTGCGCGAAATGCAGGCGCAGATCATTCTCGCTAACACCTACCATCTGTACCTGCGCCCGGGCACGGAACTCGTAGCCAAGATGGGCGGCGTGCAGAAGTTCATGGGCTGGAACGGCCCGATGCTCACTGACAGCGGTGGATTCCAAGTCTGGAGCCTCAAGGACCTGCGCCACATTATCGAAGAAGGCGTGGAATTCCATAGCCATCTGGACGGCTCGCGCCACATGTTCACTCCGGAATCGGTGATGAAGGCGCAGCGCGAAATTGGCGCGGACATCATCATGGCCTTCGACGAATGCACGCCTTACCCGAGCACCGTCGAGGAGGCCTCGCAATCGCTCAACTACACGCTGGCCTGGACAAAGCGCGCGATGGATTGGCTACGCGAGAACCCGCCAGTTCATGATTACCCACAATTCTTTTTCGGGATTGTTCAGGGCGGCATGCACAAGGAACTCCGCCAAAAATCCATTGACGCGCTCAAGGAAATCGCTCCCGACGGCTACGCGATGGGCGGCCTTTCCGTTGGCGAACCCGTAGAAACCATGTACGAAATCGCAGATTTCTGCACGAATTTACTGCCTGCCGACCGCGCCCGTTACGTGATGGGGGTGGGCACTCCCTGGAACCTGCTGGAACTCATCAAGCGCGGGGTCGACATGTTCGACTGCATTCTGCCCGCCAAGAATGCGCAAGACGGCCTCGTATACACAAGCAGAGGCGTACTCCGCTACAAGAATGCGAAGTTCGCCGATGATAGCAGCCCGCTTGACCCGGAATGCGACTGTCATTGCTGCCGGGACTACACCCGCGCTTACGTGCGCCATCTGTTCAAGACCAAGGAACCCCTCGGCTGGACGCTCTCGACGCTGCACAACCTGCATTTCTATTTGCACCTGATGCAGCAGGCCCGCGATCACATCGAGGTGGGCGATTTCGAGGACTGGTCTGCCGAAATTATCCCGCAACTCCAGCGCGACGCGAAATAAGGAGTTTTTATGTCGATGATCACCGTAATCGTCATTATGTATGCGTACACTTTTCTAGTGTCCTTTCTATTGATTCGTCTAGTTGCCTGGAGTTATAAGTTAAAAGAAAAAAATACCCTGATTCAAATGGCGTTTAAGATTTTCTGGGGCTTGTATGTGCCATTTTCTTCGGTTGTAATTCTGTTTATAGGCAAAAAAGCGGAATCACAGGATGATGGAGCATTACATGCCGTTATATGCCTAATCATCTACATGTTTGCGTTTGTGTATGCACTCGCAAAGTATGATCCAAGAGCACATGAGAAAATTTCATTCCGGTTTAAGAAAAAAGATAAATAAGGAAATCCGCTCCTTATGCCGTAAAAAATTGTATTTTCTGAAAGATGATAAACTTTAAGACCCCAGAACTTTCTGATCGAGCTTCGGCGACAAAGGCCGTGGTCGATTCGGGCTATACCGGCAGTGACGCGAGCTTCGCGAACATTTTCCTGCTACGGCAAAAGTACGGCACGCAGATTGCGCTGCAAGACGGGTTCCTCTTCCGCTACTATAACGGTGTTGGGAGCCGTCGCGGGTACGCTTTCCCGCTTGGGGAGGGCGATGCAGCGGCGGCGCTTGCACTTATTGTCGAAGATGCCCACAAATCGGGCCGTCCGTTGGAATTCTGCCTTGTGGACGAGCCGCGGGCACAGATTTTGCGGGAATATTTTGCAAGCGCCGGGGCGAACGACGCAGAACCGCCCCTCCATTTCGAAGAAAACCGCGGCGACAGCGACTACATCTATTCTGCCGAAAGCCTTGCTAACTTGCCGGGGAACACTTACCGCAAAAAACGCAATCACATTTCACGCTTTACACGCACCTACGGGCAGTTTGAACTGCGCGAAATGACACCGGCCAACATTACCGATGCACTTGAAGTTGAAAAGCGTTGGCTTAATATCGACGATGCCGCTCCGGGCGATTCCGGTCAAGAAACACCCTGTGACTGTGCGGATGCCGCCCTTGCAGAACGCTCCGAAGACGAAAAATCGCGCAATGCGGAATACTGTGCCATCGTCGAGGCGTTGGAAAACTTTGATGCTCTCGGCATGAAAGGGGCGGTGCTGTATGTCGAAGGCAAGCCCGTCAGTATGACCATGGCTTCCGAAATAGCTCCTGGTGCATGGGATATACACTTCGAAAAAGTCATCGACGAATATGCGGTGAATGGCGGGTACGCGATTATAAACAAGCTGTTTGCCGAGCGCCTCGTAACTGCAGGCGCGAAGTCCATCAACCGCGAAGAAGACATTAACATCGAAGGACTCCGCAAGGCGAAACTTTCATATTACCCGCAAACGATTCTCGATAAAATGCACGTTCGAGTGGGGGAGTGATGCTTTCTCGCGTCCTTTCAAGATCATCCTGCGCCGCCTGCAAATTCTGTTGCTCTTTCCGCAGGCAGAGTCTCTGGGAAACGCCGCTGTTCCCGCCTGAAGTCGCCGAAAAACTCAGCAAGCCCAACGAATACGGCGTGGTGGGGGAGTTCCGCAATGGACAAATTGTCCTTGGTGGGTACAAAACCGCCGATCCCGAAGAAGAAGTACCCTGCACCTTCCTGGACCCGCACAAAGGCTGCATTTTAAAGTCCGAAGACAAGCCCTTCGACTGTTCCATCTGGCCGCTTCGTATTATGCGTAAAGACGACGAACTCGTCATCGCGCTCACTCCCACGTGCCCAAGCATCGGCGCGGTTCCGAGCCAGGCCCTCGTAAATCTCGTACAGGACGGCCTCGGCGATAAGATTTTCGAATACGCCAAGATGCACCCGGAAATCATCAAAGAATACCGCGAAGGTTTCCCTATAATTCTAATGCGAACCAAGTGACAAGGCGATTTTCTTGCACTTGGCGATTTCTTTGGGTGTAAGACCTTTGTTCTTGTTTGTTCCGCCTTTTTGAATCACGCCTGCAATCTTGAATCCGCTCCAGCAGAGGATTTCCTTGAGGGCGCGGACGGTGCCGGCCGACTGCTTGAAAATCAGGTTGAATGGCCATTGGGTAGTGCATGTCGTCACAATGACAGCCTTCTTTCCCTTTAACAGTGGAATCGGGTAATCGCGTTCGCTGTGGTCCATCATGCCGTAAACCCAACGGTCGAAAAGCATTTTGAGTTGCCCGGTCATGTTGCCCCAGTAGCAAGGCGAACCGACCACAAGGGCGTCGCATTCTTGCACCAGGCGCAAAATCCGTTTCGCATCGTCTTCTGGCATCACGCAATCGTGAGCGCTACGGCATTTCATGCAACCGATACACGGGCGAAATTCCAGCTTGCAGACATCAATGATTGTTACCTCGGTGCCTTTTTCAAACAGGGTATCACCTATGATATTTAACATCTGGCTGATGTTTCCGTCTTTGCGCGGGCTTGCATTCAAAATGACCACTTTTCTCATTGTGTCTCCATCCAAAAGAAACGTTCTTCTATAAAACTTTCTCTTGTTAAACACCCCAGAATCTAGAAAATGTCACTCATGGGGAAATCTTTCAAAAAATATGGGGAAAAGCTTTATATGAAAGAAAACGCCGAGATTCCGCCGTCTATTCGTTACTTCAAACTGAACACCGCCACCGACAAACATAAAAAGTAAATTGGCCTGCAGGCCGACGCTTTCCATAAATCCAACTTCTCTCATATCCCAATCGTCTTTGTCTATCCACCATTCAAATAGATGATTTTCGAATATGGATAGGCCAATCATGTTGTTTCCCAAAAGAGCATAATAGGATGTACCTGAAGAAAGCCATAATGATCCGAAAACAATGTAGTAGGCAACAGATATTTCTTCTTTTTCCTCTTTGTTGCTTTCATTGGCTTGCAATATTAGATTTGCCATGCCTGCAATCAAAAAAACACTTAAGCTACCATAAGATGACTCATCAGCATCTAACCTTAAATCTAGCCGTGGGGAAAATTCAAGATATAAGCCTATGTTTTTAAACGGCTGAATTCCATTTAAAATAAATCCTTCGATTGCAATTCTGTCTAGAGAGGAATATCCGAAACCTCCCAAAATAACGGCGGGGTCAATTTGTCTTTTCCTATCTACTTCGGGGACTACGCCATCTTCGTCCGCAAATGCGATGGTGCATATTAAAAGTACGATGGCTATGAATTTGTTCATGAATGTAATTATAAAAAACTCTTCTATAAACCGTCCAAACGTCACTCAGGCGATCCATTCCTTTTGCATCAAAAAATCCAGTAGGCCGACAACTAAAATTCCGTCGTCGTAATGCGGCTTGACAATATTCTTCAGTATTTCGGACGCTTGATTATCATATTTAATATTTTTGCTACTTTTGTATGTTTTTGGAAATAAAAAAACTGATTTTTTATGAAAATGCAAAATCCTATTTAATATTTTTGCTACTTTCAGCAAAAATATTAAATAAGTGACATTTTTACGCAAAAACACCTAGGTCGATGATTTTCTGCAAGGAGGCTATGGTGTCCTTATATTTGGCATTGTCGAAAATAAAGAACCTTTCTCTATTTTCATGCAAGTACATCGTAAAGCCTCAGGTCGTAGATATACTTGTATGTTTTTAGTGGGAAGTTTTCGATGTATTTATCTACGTCGGCACGGAGAATTTTGTTGCGCAAGATATGCCTGCGGATAATGTCGGGCGCTTCTTCCTCACAGCAGTAGTCCGTATATTCTTCAACATCTTTAAGCAAGTCTAAAAGTTGGAGTACGTTGCGGTTTTCCTTGGTGACGGCAACCTTGGCGCGACGGATGAAAAATGGGATTTTTCCAACCTTCACTTCGCGAGCGATGGCGGTGGTGTTGTTCGTGACGATTTCTTCTTTATACGGCACCTGCAGACACAATCCCAACTGGTTTGCGAAGGTGTAACCCGAATAATAACCGTAAATTTCATTGCCATCGGTGATATACTTATACTCGGCCACCATGTTCGACGATATGGGGTAATATTCGTGGTTGGGGTCCGGCAAAAAATAGACCCCCGGTTCAAACCTCGAAAGTTCGCCCGCATCGACCAGTTTCTTGAATTGCTGACGCAGATTACCAGCCGAAAGCCCAAGCGGCTCGGCGTCTTCGGTGAAAATCGGTTTTCCCGGCCCGAATTTTGATTTCAAGAATTCCAAAAGCATTTTGCACCCTCATTAACGCTTTTTAATATATATAATAAAAAAGCGTTTGTCAATGGGTAAAAAAACACCCCCGACACGTCAATGCCGGGGGAATCTTTCGTCTTTCGTCTGTAGCGAACGAAGTGAGCGTTCTTTCGTCTATTTAAACAGATTCTTCATCTTCTCAAGGAAAGACTCTTCCTGTGCGGTTTCCTTGTCGTGCCTGAGTTCCGCGAGTTTCTGGTAGAGTTCCTTCTCTTCGCGGCTAAGGTCCTTCGGGATTTCCACGCCGATGTTCACGTAGAGGCTTCCACGGTCGCCGCGCTTGTTCAGCGGGTACAGGCCCTGTTCGCGCAGGCGCAAGATGCTCCCGGCCTGAGTGCCGGCCGCAATCTTGATCTGCACTTCGCTACCGTCCAGCGTCGGGATTCGCTGCGTTCCGCCAAGCACCAGCTTGTGGACCGGCACCTTGATTTCGCAGTGCAAATCGTCGCCTTCGCGGGTGTAGAAGTCGTCGGGCTTTTCGGCAATGACCGCCAGCAAGTCGCCGCAGGCACCGCCGCGAGGCCCGCAGTTGCCTTCGCCACGCAGGTTCAGGTACTGGCCCTCGGCAACGCCCGCCGGAATCTTGATGGAAATCTCTTCGGTTTCCTGCACACGGCCCTCGCCGTGGCAATGCGGGCACGGTTTCGCGATGACTTCGCCCATGCCGTTACAGGTGGGGCAGGCGCTCTCGGTAATCATCTGGAAGAATCCGCCCGTAGAACGGCGTACACGGCCCGTTCCATGGCAGGTATCGCAGGTCTTGATGTCCTGGCCGCCCTTGCCGTTACATTCCGTACACGGCGTGTAGCGTTTCAGGCGAACCTTCTTGGTGCAGCCCTCGAAGATTTCCTTGTAGCTGAGCGCCACCTTGATCTGCAAGTCGTTACCGCGCGGAGGCCCGGCCTTGCGACCGCCTCGACGGCTGCCGCCAAAGCCACTGAATCCGCCACCGAAAATATCGCCAAAGTTCGCGAAAATATCCTCGAAACTGAATCCCTGGCCGCCGAATCCGCCGCCACCAAAACCGCCACCGGGGGCGTTGAAGCCGAACTGGTCATACTGCTTACGCTTCTCGGGGTTGCTGAGCACATCGTAGGCCTCGGCAGCCTCCTTGAACTTCTCTTCGGCTTCCTTGTCGCCCGGGTTCTTGTCCGGGTGGTACTTGATGGCAAGCTTCTTGTAGGCGTGCTTGATCTCGTCAGCACTCGCGTCCTTGCCGACGCCTAGAACTTCGTAATAATCTCTTTTTTCAGCCATTTTTCGCTCGCTTTGCTCGCAGGTCGGTCGCCTAACGGCTCCCTTTGAGCAATGAGGTCGTGCCTAAAGGCACTTTGAGGTCGGGGCTAAAGCCCCTTTGAGGTTAAATTCTATAGCAAAAAGGTGTTCCCGGTCAAAAAACGGGGAAACACCATTTAAGAGATCGCTTTCAAGGCTCACTCCTCAGAGCGCAGCGTCCTCAAAGCGAGCTTGCGAGCGACCTCACGCCTATTAGTCAACCACTTCCGCGTCGACGACTTCCGGACCGTCGCCCTTCTTGTCGGACTTCGGCTGTTCAGAAGCACCCGGCTGCGGACCCGGCTGGGCCTGGTTTGCACCGGCGGCCTGGGCCATGGAGCTGATCATGCCCTGGAGCTTGTCCATAGCGGCCTTGATCTCTTCCTTGGTGCCGTTGTCCTTCTTGGCCTTGATGTCGTCGATAGCAGCCTGCAGCTGGCTCTTGGTGTCGGCCGGCAACTTGTCGCCAAATTCCTTGAGCTGACCTTCAGCCTGGTAAGCCATCTGTTCGGCCTGGTTCCTGATGTCCACCAGCTCGCGCTGTTCCTTGTCCTTGGCAGCGTTGGCTTCGGCATCCTTCACCATCTTGTTGATTTCGTCTTCAGACAAACCGCTAGAAGAAGTAATCTTGATGGACTGTTCCTTACCGGTTTCCTTGTCCTTGGCAGACACGTGCACAATGCCGTTCGCGTCGATATCGAAGGTCACTTCGATCTGCGGCACGCCACGCGGCTTCTTCGGAAGGTCGGTCAAGTCGAACTTGCCGAGCGTACGGTTGTCGCGGGCAAATTCGCGTTCGCCCTGCAGCACGTGAATCGTCACGGCCGGCTGGTTGTCTTCGGCGGTAGAGAACACCTGGCTCTTCTTGGTCGGAATCGTGGTGTTACGGTCGATGAGCTTGGTCATCACGCCACCGAGAGTCTCGATACCCAGGGAAAGCGGGGTCACGTCGAGGAGCAACACGTCCTTCACGGAGGAGTCGCCGCTAAGCACGGCACCCTGGACGGCGGCACCGATAGCCACCACTTCGTCCGGGTTCACAGTCTTGTTCGGTTCCTTGCCGAAGAACTTCTTCACGGCTTCCTGAACGGCCGGAATACGGGTAGAACCACCGACCAGGATCACTTCGTCGATTTCGCTCAGGGAGAGGCCGGAGTCGGCGATAGCCTTGCGGCAGGGTTCCATGGAGCGTTCCACCAGGTGGGCGGTCAGCTGGTCAAACTTTGCACGGCTGAGCGTGAGGTCCAAATGTTTCGGGCCCGAAGCGTCGGCAGTGATGAAGGGAAGGTTGATGTTCGTGGAAGTCGTGGCAGAAAGGTCGATCTTCGCCTTTTCCGCGGCGTCCTTCAAACGCTGCAGGGCCATCTTGTCCTTCTTCAGGTCGATGCCCGGATTGTCCTTCTTGAATTCGTCGTTGATCCAGTCGATGATCACTTCGTCGAAGTTGTCACCGCCGAGCATCGTATCGCCGTTGGTGGCCTTCACGCTGAACATGCCGTCGTCGATTTCAAGGATGGAAATATCGAACGTACCGCCACCGAGGTCATACACGGCGACCTTTTCGCTCTTCTTGGAGTCAAGACCGTAGGCGAGGGCAGCAGCCGTCGGTTCGTTCACGATACGCAGCACTTCGAGGCCAGCGATCTTGCCCGCGTCCTTCGTAGCCTGACGCTGGGAGTCGTTAAAGTAGGCGGGGACCGTAATCACGGCCTGCGTCACCGGCTGGCCGAGGTAGTCTTCGGCAATCTTCTTCATGGTCTGGAGAACCATGGCCGAAATCTCGGGAGGAGCGAACTGCTTGTCGTCCACCTGCACGCGCACCGGGTCAGAACCCGTGCCCACCAGCTTGTAGGGCATGTTCTTTTCGGCAGCGGAGCATTCGCCGGCCGTACGGCCCATGAAACGCTTGATGGAGTAGATAGTCTTTTCGGGGTTGGTGATGGCCTGACGCTTTGCCACGTGGCCCACCAGACGTTCGCCGTTCTTGCCGAAAGCGACAATGGACGGGGTGGTGCGGAAACCTTCCGCGTTAGCGATCACGACCGGCTTGCCGCCTTCCATCACGGACACGCAGCTGTTGGTCGTTCCCAAGTCAATACCGATAATCTTGCTCATAATGAGTCTCCTATTTTTAAATTCTTGCCGCCCGCGAATCAATCTGAACGGGGCGATTTTTACGCCCATACATAAGCAAAACCCGTGCCAAATGCTAATAACTGGCAAAAAACGGCCATTTCGTTTCGTTCTGAAACAAGAAAAGCCCCCAAATCGGGGCGAAAACGGCGTGTTTCATATTAAAACACTCTGTGTAGGAGGGGAGGGGGAGGCATCCCCCTGGTTCGCACTCCGTTGCTCTCCACCCCCTCGCCTAGGTGGCTCCGCCCCCTAACACCCCCGGTCCTTCATAAAAAATAACGCCGGGGGAGAGCCCAGCGTATTCTGTCAAATGTCTTAGTTATGAATAGAACTAATTTTGTATACATCTTATTGGAAGATGCCCCAAAGTTAGTTGAAATTTCTGCAACCAAAAAGAAAAAGGTGGTCTCCAACTTGTAAATTTGGTTCAGCAAAAAAACACCAAGCAAGAGGATAACCACCATGATGAAAAGTACAAAAAGAACCCCCAAACTGTCAATCGTCCGCCGCGAAGAAATCGACATTTCGACCAGTGTCGGGGTGGTTCTGGCCGACCTTGCCGAACAGGGGAAAAGCTGCCTTGACGCGCTGTCGAGGGAGATGGGCGCAAGGCTCGTGGAGGCGATACTCCTGGCCGAAAGGGAACAGCTCGGCGGTGCAGCATACCACCCCAGGAAGGGCTTCAAGAAGTGGTCCAGCCAGGGTGGTTCCGTGTACATCGCGGGTGGCAAGGCGAAGGTGCGCGTACCCAGGCTCAGGGACGAAAACGGCGAGGTCAAATCGCGTATCTACGCCCGTCTGAAAGACCCCGACGCGTTCTCCGAGCACCTGCTGCACGCATGCCTCTCAGGCCTGTCCGGGAGGCGTTACGAGGATGTGTTCTCGACTGCCGGGGAGGCGTTCGGCGTAAGCAAGTCGTCGGTGTCGCGCAAGGTCGTTGCCGCATGCACAAGGAAACTGAAGGAACTGAACGAGCGCAGGCTGGAGGACTTCGAGGCGGTTGCCGTCTTCATGGACGCAATGCATCGCTGCGGCGAGGTCGTGATGGCCGCCATAGGCGTTGACGCGGAAGGCTACAAGCGCGTGCTTGGCCTCTGGCAGGGCAGTTCGGAAAACACCGAAATGTGCCGTTCGTTCCTTTCCGACATGGAGAGCAGGGGCCTCGCCCTGCACCCCGACATCATCTTCGTGACCGACGGCGGGACGGGCCTCAACCGCGCCCTCAAGGACCGCTTCGGCAAGGACCTCAAGCACCAGCGCTGCGTGATCCACAAGAGGCGCAACGTCGAGTCCCATCTGCCCGAGATGTACCGGGCCGAGTTCGACAGGCGCTACAACAACGCCATCGGGATGGTGGGCTACGAGGACGCGAGAAGGGAACTTCTCAAGGTCCACGAGTGGCTCGAAGGCATAAACACGAGTGCCGCCAAATCGCTTTCCGAGGGCGGCGAGAGGCTGCTTACGGTCCACCGGCTGGGCATCCCCGCGCTCCTGCGCAAGTCGCTCATAACGACCAACATAATCGAGTCCACCTTCAACGGTCTCGACGCCATCGAGAAGAACGTGAAGCGCTACAGGGACATTGGAATGTTCAAACGCTGGATGGCCGCTGAGGTCCTCCACCGCGAAAAGAACTGGAGACGGTTGGACGGCTATGCGGAAATCCCCGAACTTGTCGAAAAACTTCGGGAAAAGAGCATGAAATTACTTGACAATGAAGCGCTAATAGCCTAGATTTACACCAGTTGGAGACCTGGATTTTCAACTAAAAAAGGGACAAATTCATCTTATTGCGAGCGCATGAATTTTTTCCCAGCTAAGTTTCACCAAGGCGTTTGAACTCGTTCGAATTCCTCTTGCTCTGGCAAATGTTTCTGGCGGTCTAGAAGAATCTAGCCCATCCGTCTCGGAAGCGGTCCAAAAGTATGAATTGCCATTACCACCACCTTCATTGCTATATTCTCCTCTTACAACATATCCCGAGCCAAGTATTATACTAAAACCGAATATATTAAATGTTCCTGATGTTAAACTTTTTTTTGTAGGCAAGCCATTGTTGTTTTTTTCCACAAAATCTATCAGCGCATTATATTCGGATGAATCCGGCAAATGCCACCCCTCTGGGCAGACTTTTAAGGCGTTTTCCCAAGTATACAATCTACCTTTTTCTTTGCAATACAAGGTGTCTGAATCAAAACAGAAACTTTGATTACCATTTTTATAGTTCAAATTCTGAGCCATCCATACTTGCTCTCCAATTTGCACCGTTCTATAAACCTGAGTGTCTCGCACATCCAAATATTCGCCATATTCAATATCAGGGTTAAGATATTTTGTTGTGACACACTTGTATTTTTCGCAATCGTAGAGTTTTGAAGGAATTCCTGCGGAACTACTCGATTTCTCACTTGAAGAGCTTTCCTCAACCTTTTCGCTGCTGCTAGATTCTACAGGATTCTCGGAACTGGAGGATACTTCGTTCTTTTCGGAACTTGAAGATTCCTCGACCTTTACGGAACTGGATGATTCTGCGCTTTTCACCGAACTCGATGATTCATCCACCTTGGCAGAACTGGACGATTCTTCAACCTTCGCCGAACTGCTGCCAGCCGCCACCTCGCTCGATGACGACTTTTCTCCCTTGCCGCTGCTGCTGGACTCTACCTTGCCGGAACTCGACGAGGATTTTTCGCCACTGGAAGAACTGCCACCGACCGCCTTCTCGCTCGACGAAGACCCATCCGACTCCGCCGACTGCGGAGCCTGCCCAGAACTAGTCGACGGGCTCTCGGTGACACTTGATGATGAACCGTTGCCAGAAATCACGTTTTCGCTGGAGGAGGAGAGGGTAACCTCGCTATCCGCAGGCCCCGCCGGGGAATCGTTCGAACCGTCGTCCCCGCAAGCATTGCCAAGCAACGCCGCCACCACAACCATTCCCCCCAGAACAAACTTCTTCAGCATAAAAAACCTCACCCCTAAATATAACCCAAAACCACCCCAAAATCAACCACCCCGTGACCAAAAGCACCGACATCTCAAGAAAAATGCTATAAAAATGCGCTTTTATAAAGAATTCGGTATTTTTCTTCCAAAAATACAAAACAAAAATGAACAAAAATACAAAACAAAACTTGACAATTGGACCGTAGGGGAGAAGACGGGCTCTTTATCTTGACGGGTTCTTCCAGTTTTGATCTTTCAAAGACAATCCATTCGGGAACAGGGAGAATATCACGATTGAAGATGCTCCCCATGAGTCTTTTCGAGTCACAGGAATCCAATGGTCAAATATCACTTTCAAAACTGTTCGACGCCCCCGAAAGCGATATTGACGGAATAATGTCCGGCCTTTCGATAGAGCAACTAATTCATGCCGCTTGCCGTGGCGGGTGGCCGGCCGCTCTTTTCAAGAAAGGCGATGATGCCCAACTTGTCGTCGCGCAAGACTATCTTGAAAACATCTGCCAGACAGACATATCCACGGTTGACGGAGTCGAAAGGAACCCCAAATGGACAAAGGCTATCCTGAAATCGTACGCCCGGAACATTTCAACGTTGGCAAAGACCTCCAGCATCCATAAGGACATTCTGTCGGAATCGGACAATTTTTCCATAATAACACTGGATTCCTACTTAAACGCGCTACGCAGACTATTCGTCATAGAAGATCTGGACGCCTGGAGCCCATCCATCCGTTCCGCCACATCTATCCGTTCAGGGAAGAAGAGGGAATTTTCCGACCCATCAATTGCCGTCGCTGCGATGGGCGTCTCTCCCGAATACTTCTACACTGACCTGAAAACTTTCGGTTTTGTTTTCGAGACGCTTTGCATTAGGGACTTGAAGGTCTATTCTCAAAAACTACGTGGCGAACTTTCTTATTATCGCGACAGGACGGGGCTCGAGGCCGATGCCGTGTTGCATTTGAATGACGGACGCTATGCCTTGATAGAATTTAAGCTGGGGAGTCGCGAAATTGAGGAAGGAGCAAAGCACCTGACGACTTTAAAGGAACTTATACGGGAGCACAATAAGAAAAGCGACCAAATTCAACTTCGTGAACCGGACCTGCTGATGGTTGTCACGGGTGGGCAAATGGCATATACGAGACCCGACGGTGTAAAAGTCGTCCCGATTGGCTGCCTTAGGGACTAAAATAACCTCACCCCTAAATATACCCAAAACAACCACCCCGTGACCAAACACACTGAAAACGCCCCACACAGCAAAGCCCATTGCTTGCTTTTCTGCAAAGAAAAGAGTATATTTGGTATAGACAAGAGGTTTGATTATGTCGGACGCAGCTTTTGCAGAACTCGAATCCCAGGTGGAAGAACTTCCTCTGTTTCAGATTGTTGTCCTTCGGCAAAAATTGGACCGCATTTTGGAACGCAGAAAGTCAACGACTAATGTGGCCGCTGGTCTTGCCCTGCTTGACGAATTCGCCGGTTCAGTAGAACGCGAAATTGATTACAAGAAAGAACGCGAAGAAAGCAGGGATTTCTAGATGAACCTGCTTATTGATTCAAATGTCATTCTCGACATGGTTCAACATCGTGAACCATTTTTCCTCGAGTCAAAAAAAATTATCGCAGAATGTATTAGGCAGAGCCATTTAGGTTTTGTTACGGCACATTCCCTTTGCGACATCTACTACATTCTCCGCAAGGATATGTCCGCAGAGCAAAGGTTGAAGCTGGTAAATATGTTCTGCCAGTTCTTTACAGTTATTCCTGAAACGGCTTCGGATTTCATGACTGTTACAGAAAAACCGTATACCGAAGATCTAGAAGATGGCTTGCAACAACAATGTGCCGCCCGTTTAAAACTCGATTACATCGTTACGCGCAATATTGATGATTTTAGGGCATCCGCCGTTTCCGCCATTGAACCCGGACAATTCTTGTCTAAATTTTTCTAGTACTGGTTAATGTGTACTGGACAATACCTTTAAAGATTTCACGCTGCAAGCGCACACAATCACATGGCCAAACGGCGTCGACTTCGCTCCAGAATTCATCAGAAGCCTTCAATAAGCCGAACCCAGTTTGATGTGTCATTAGGGGTCTTAGGGGCAGAGCCCTTAGGAGTAGGGGTGGGGAGCAACGAAGTGCGAGCCAGGGGGAGGCTTCCCCCTTTACTTGCTAAAATCAAAGAAGGCAGCGGGATCCGTTCCGAAGATTTCGCCGAGTTTTATCGCCATCTTGCGGGATACCGCCCGGCGGCTGTTTTCCATGGCGCAGAGGTTCTGGACCTGAATTCCGAGTTTTTCGGCAAGGGTGACCTGCGACCAGTTGCGCAAATCGCGGTTCGCGACAATCATTTCACCGGGAGTGGAATCCAGATTCTTGAACCAGTCGGACTCCTCGAAGGGAATGGAATCCTCGTTCTTGCAGACCGCCACATTTTCAGGTTTGTAGGTGTCCTTCAAAAACCTGACAAGCGGAGCAGGGATGTGCTTCGCGCGGATTTCAATACGGGGCTTTTTCACGACTGCCAACATAGGATTGAAAATAATCAATTTTTGATTATCCGTCAATAGGGTTGAACATTAACAAACAAAAAAAGCCGGCTTTTGATATATAAAACTCCCAATATTCATTGGGGATATAATCAATAAGCCGACTTAATCGTCAAACGTCTTCGTAATGTCCTTTGCACGAAAGGATGTCAATGAACAATTAGTCGTTCTCCATTGACTCTAATTCGCTGAGTTCGTGTTCGACACCTTTCCCGGCGTTAAGTTGCTCGATGCCTTTCTTGAGGGCTTCGATATCGCTTGCGTTGTAGCGGGGGGAGGGCTCGCGGACTTCAAAGGGGATGCGGCGCTCGTTGATGACATTTTTCACGAACATGTAAATGGCGGCAGAAGTGGACAGCCCCACATTGCTGCAGAACTTGTCAAAGCTTTCTTTGTCCTTGCTGTCGATGCGTGCGGATATCGTTGCCTGTGCCATTTAATGCTCCTTTGTTACCTTACAAATATACATTTATTGACTGCAAAAAGCAATAATTTTTAATAATAATACTGCAATTTTATTCAACATTCTGCAATTTGCGTAAAACTGCATTAAACATTGACGCTAAAAACCCCGGCCTTCTTTACGAGAGGTCGGGGCTTTTAAATGCGGGGGAGGCTGCGCACGGTTTAAGATGCGCGAGAACTCATTTCCCGGCTTGCAGTTTCAGGGTCTTTCCGGCGGGGTTGCGGACCACATAGACTCCGCTCCCGAAGCCGGCGGTCTTGAGTCCGGCCTTGAGGTCTGTGAGTGTCGCGCCGGCGTTCAGGCGGATGTTCCCGAGCTCGGAGCCCATCAGGTCGAATACCCTGTAGTTGCCAGCGGCCCTCGCGAATGCGTTTGCCGCGTCCGAGGCGATTTTCGGCACGATGCCCGTGGTTCCGTTGCGGATGTCCTCAGCGCTGCCTTCGCTTTCGCCAAAGGCAATCCAGTCGAGGTTCACGTAGTCGCTTGTCACCATCACCTTGAGCACGTGCTCGCCCTCGGTGAGTTCCTTGGTGGTCGTTCCCTTGAAGGTGCCGTAGGAGTCGAAATCTCCGGTGCCCGTGAGCGCGAGCGTGTCGGTAATCGGCTCGTCGTCCATGAACAGGCGCACGCCGGTGTTGTCCATGCCGCTAGCGTATCTGAGCTCGAAGGGGAGCTTCCCGCCGGCCTGCACGTTCACGGTGTATTCCAGCCATTCGCCCTTCTGCGTGTAGCCCACGGCAAATCCGTCGCCGTTCTTCACGATGTCCACGCGGTCTTCGCGGTATTCGCCGCCCTGGTTCTTGGTATCCATGTCGTAGTAGGCCTTGCCCGCACCGCCCACGTCGTAGTTCTCGAAGTCGATGAAGTTGGCCGTGCCCTCGACCTTCGCGCCCACCACGGGCAATTCGCACTTGGCTTCGGGGTCGCTGAGTTTCGCCCTGCAGAACGGCCCCTGCGGAATGGAAGTCTTGCTGTCCTCGAATTCCCAGTAGTCTGCCTCGAAATCACCTGCGAACATGAAGAATACATCATGCTTGCCAACTGCACCTTCGGCAGGCACGGTCACCAGACCGTCCTTACTGAATTCAGCCTTGGCAACCACGGGGCCATCCACCTTGTCCAGGCGAACCGTAACGGAGGATGCCCTCTTAACGCTCAAAACGGAAGCCGAGAAGGATTCTGCGCCGGCGTCACCGAATTCCACGCCGCTAATCTTGGTGTATTTACCTTCGGAAAGATTGGTGAGAACCGTATTGCCGGCAGCACCGCTCTTACGGACCCTCACTTCTTCGCCCCACGACATGGTTTCCGCTTCCACGCGCTTGTACGGGTCAAAATCTTCCAGCTGGGCCACACCATTATCCGGCCACCACTCAATCTTCTGGATGGTTCCGTCGGCATTATACTTCATCTCGGCAACGCCAACAGAACGGCGTTCCTTGTGCTGGAACTTAAGGCCCATTTTATCGGATTTCTGGTGCCAAAGCTGGTAATGATGGCCAAAAACGTATGATTTCCCCTTGTAATCCACAATTCCCGGGTGGTTTCCATTACTGCGGGAGGAATGAGGCATAATGTCGCCCTTGTAGGTCCAGGGGCCCGTGGGGGAGTCGCTCATGGCGTAACCGATGCCTTCGGCACAGCAGGTGGAAGCAAAAGCCATATAGTAATGTTTATCGTGCTTGTAGAGCCAAGGGCCTTCCTGGTAATCCTTGATCTTGGGGTAGGTAACAATATTGCCGGAAGTACTGATCATGTCTTCGTTAAGCTTGATCATATAGAGGTCGGGATTTCCCCAGTACAAATAGGCCTGGCCGTCATCATCCACCCATACGGTGGGGTCGATGTCGTTCCAATGTTGCCGCTGCCAAACCAAGGCCTTGTTCAGAGGTTCCTTGAAGGGGCCGTAGGGACTATCTGCCACCAAGACGGAAATGCCGTTGCCGTGAATGGGGACGTACATGTACCATTTGCCATTGCGAAACACAACCTGCTCGGCCCAAGCGCCATTGGTCTTAGTACTCCACTGGATATCGTTCAGGGAGGCCACAGCCCCGTGGCTAGTCCAGTTGACCATGTCTGTAGACGTGTGTAACAGCCAGTCGTACATGACGAACCCTTCGGCATTGTCCTCGTCGTGGGTCGTGTACAGGTAAACCGTATCCCCATGGACATAGGGCGCCGGGTCACACGTGTAGTTGGTTGTAATGATTGGTTGCTGGGCAAAGGCCATTCCAGCCAAAGCCAATACAGAAGTAACGGATAAAATATTTTTCATCTTAATCTCCAAACATGTTTTACACCAGAGATAAAGATATATTGCGAAAAGCCCCGCGGAATACCACGGGGTTAATTTGTCATTGACATTTTTTCAAAAGGGGGGGAGGCAGCCCCCTGCTTGCAGCCGCTTTGTCCGCGTGTCCTGCTGATTGTCATCCCGGGCTTGACCCGGGATCTCCTTTTCTACTCGCGTCCAAGCCGTCTTCCAGCACCCCCTCGAACGGGCGCTCAATCGCCGCGCCCGTAACGCCCTGGCTGCAAATGCCCTCGGCTCCAGAAATGTGCTCATCTCGCTCACATGACCGTTCCGGAATGTTCGCTCAACGACACATTTTCTTCCGCCTTAGGGCATTCATTTCCGGTTGTCTTGCCGCACTTGATGCGGCACCTCCTTTCTCCGCCCGCGTCATGCCGATGAAAATCGGCATCAGCTTTTCATGTCCGAAAAAAGCGCTCCGGCTCTGCCTGCTCCGCACGAGCCCAAAGACTGTTCGTCTTACGCCTCACTCTCGCAAATATGCTTGGTTAATACCAAGCATTTATTGCTCACGGAAATTACAGTCTTCGGCCTTTACTGTCCGCTTAGCGGCCAGTCATTCGCCGTCGCTTTCTTTAGGCGCTCATCATCAGACGCGGTTCAAGAGTTTCAATCTTGTAGTTTTTGCGGGTGGAATTTTTCTTATTGTTCTTGATGTTGTTGACGCCTTCGGCGTCCGCGGCGTCACTCGGTCATAGAATCAAACAAGTTTGATTCTGCGACACTCGTTTAGCACGCTTTTCTTGGACATAATAACTCCCAATGGCATTCCCCCAGGAATGCCTAATTTTTGTTTTTTGTTTAAAATTTTACAATTAAGGTTTGGTTATTCAACCATTACACAACGGACAGAAAAACCATTGGTTTTATACGTATATTGCGAACCACTGCTAGTCAAAGATTTTGTTTGATATCCAGCAAGTGCACCCATTTCAGAATCTTCCGACTCTTCCACAGGATAGAACCAATAAGAACTTTCTTTCAATCGCCTAAATTCATGAACCCAATTATATCCGGCTCCAATTAAACTATATCCACTATAATTATATCCACCAAAACTTGTTGCGCGAACATCTTCTGCGCCATGTCTATTTCCATCTGCATGCAAAACAACATAGAAATCATCTTCAGTCAACAAGCGCCAACCTTTCGGACAAATGCCTTGGTGATTGGGCTTAATCAAGTCAGCACAGCTTTCTGTGTTACAACGACTCGGCAGCTGCATCATTTCTGACCACTGGTAAAGACCTCCATATTCGTCGCAGTTGGTAGTGTCATTATCATAGCAATAGCGTTCTATTTTCGCATCATTCTCTTGATCATCCTCACCATCAACCATTTCACCAATATTCAAATTTTCTGCCATTACCGTAACAGAGGCAGGCTTTTTATTCTTATCAACACCGTTAATTGTCAAGTAATAATATGTCCTACCGTTACGAGTGTCGGTAAATTTTTTATAAGCCCCAGCCTGAACACTATCGGCGCCAAGAGATCTATCACAATAAGAATACCCTGGTGTACAGAATCGTGCCGTGTCAAAAACAATCCCGCTACTGCTAGATTTGACAATGTCTACAGAACTGCTCGACATAACAACACTCGAAGAAGACTGTTTAACCTCCTCGCTGCTGCTAGAGTCTTCTTTTTTGATTGAAGAACTACTCTTGTTGTCGCCAGCAGAACTAGAAGAATTTTTCACAGTTGCAGTTGAAGAACTGGATTCCTTCGCACTCTTCTCACTAGAAGAAGACTTGTCCTTATCGGCGCTCTTTTGCGAGCTAGAAGAATTTTTGGAAATTTTTTCACTGCTAGAACTTACATTATCGCAGTCATCGCTCTGTTCCTCGCACTGGCGAGGTTCCGGCGAAACAGAAGAAGAGGATTCATCGCCACATGCTGCGAGCAGGGCTAGGAGAATGGAAAAAGTCAAGAAGATGGATTGCTTCGTTACACTCGCAATGACGTAATTCATAAGACCTCCGGTAACCTCAAAAATCTACACCCCAAATTTAGTTTATTTTCACACAAATTGTCCCCTCCGGCTATTGACAGGGGAGTTCAATTTATATATATTAGTGTTCAAATGAGCAAAATAAGTCGGGGCTCTGTCGGGCTATTCCGGCCCCGAATCAGCCGTAAACTGCTGGATTATAAATTTACGGGGAAAGTCGAATTTTTAATGTAAAAATTTGCGGGAAAAGGTGGTTTTGCTCAAAATAAATTTTCGGGAAAAGAAAAATTTATGTATATTTAGACATGTTCGGGGGATAAAATATGCCGAAATTTACATTTAAACGCAAAATTTACGCAAAAATGCTTGAATGGAAGTCCGAAAGCAAGGGTCGGACTGCCTTACTTATTGAAGGAGCCCGCCGAATCGGGAAATCCACCATTGTCGAAGAATTCGCCATTAGGGAGTACGAAACATACATCCTTATCGACTTCAATAAGGCCTCCGAAGAAGTCAAATCCCTGTTCGACGACCTCATGGACTTGGACTTCATTTTCCTGCGACTACAGGCGATTTTCCACAAGTCACTGAGACCTCGCAAATCAGTAATCATCTTCGACGAAGTCCAAAAATGCCCCAACGCGCGGCAGGCCATAAAGTACCTGGTCGCAGACGGACGCTACGACTACATCGAAACGGGGTCGCTCATCAGCATCAAGAAAAATACGGAAAGTATCACCATTCCCAGCGAAGAAGACCGACTACAAATGCACCCCATGGATTTCGAGGAATTCCGCTGGGCAATGAATGACGAAGTGACCATACCCGCGCTGAGCAAGTTCTTCGAAAGGAAGTTGCCGCTCGGTGCCGCATTCAGGACGACCATGCGCGGCCTACGGCTTTATGCGCTAGTCGGCGGAATGCCACAAGCCGTCGTCGAATATCTAGAAACAAACGACCTGCGCAAGGTCGATGCAATCAAACGTAAAATCATAAAGCTTTACACCGAAGATTTTTTGAAATTGGACCCGTCAGGGAACATGTCAAAACTGTTTGAAAGCATTCCCGCACAACTCAGTCGTGGAGCGAACCGCTACGTGACATCTAGCATCATTGGAAAAGTCGGAAAAGCTGGAGAAAACAGCCTGCTGCAACAACTCGAAGACAGCAAAACAGTGAATGTCTGCTACCATTGCGACGATCCCAATGTGGGCATGGCCCTGACACAGAATCAAGAGCGGTTCAAATTATTTGTCTGCGACACGGGGTTGTTCGTGACACTTGCATTTTGGGACAAAAACTTTACCGAAAATGTCATCTACGAACGAATGCTTTCGGATAAACTGTCCGCAAACCTGGGCTACGTTTACGAGAATCTTGTGGCTCAGATGCTAACGGCCAAGGGCGATAAGCTTTTTTACCACACCTGGGCACAAGACGAAAAACACAATTACGAAATTGACTTCATCCTTTCGCGCGGGAAAAAGATTTGCCCTATCGAAGTCAAGTCCTCCGGATACAGGACACACGATTCGCTCGATGCCTTCTGTAAAAAATTCAGCGAACGGATACAAGACCGCTACCTGATATACACCAAGGACCTGGGCCACAACGAACAGGTGCAGCATATCCCGACCTGTTTTACCATGTTCATTTAACAAAACAATCGAGTTTATCGAGAGATTCAGTAGCGTGCAAGTGAGTGTCGCGACAAAAGGATGCAAGGCGAGATAGCGCAAAAAACTTGTTTTTGCATTATCGAGCCGCAGCTACGGACGTCGTAGACGTCAAAACGCTTGCGTTTGGGCATGACCGAACGCAGCCGTAGACGCCTTTAGGCGTCCATTTTGTAGTTCTTGCGGGTGGAATTTTTCTTATTGAACTTTTTGGACGAAGATGCCCCAAAGTTAGTTGAAATTTCTGCAACCAAAAAGAAAAAGGTGGTCTCCAACTTGTAAATTTGGTTCAGCAAAAAAACACCAAGCAAGAGGATAACCACCATGATGAAAAGTACAAAAAGAACCCCCAAACTGTCAATCGTCCGCCGCGAAGAAATCGACATTTCGACCAGTGTCGGGGTGGTTCTGGCCGACCTTGCCGAACAGGGGAAAAGCTGCCTTGACGCGCTGTCGAGGGAGATGGGCGCAAGGCTCGTGGAGGCGATACTCCTGGCCGAAAGGGAACAGCTCGGCGGTGCAGCATACCACCCCAGGAAGGGCTTCAAGAAGTGGTCCAGCCAGGGTGGTTCCGTGTACATCGCGGGTGGCAAGGCGAAGGTGCGCGTACCCAGGCTCAGGGACGAAAACGGCGAGGTCAAATCGCGTATCTACGCCCGTCTGAAAGACCCCGACGCGTTCTCCGAGCACCTGCTGCACGCATGCCTCTCAGGCCTGTCCGGGAGGCGTTACGAGGATGTGTTCTCGACTGCCGGGGAGGCGTTCGGCGTAAGCAAGTCGTCGGTGTCGCGCAAGGTCGTTGCCGCATGCACAAGGAAACTGAAGGAACTGAACGAGCGCAGGCTGGAGGACTTCGAGGCGGTTGCCGTCTTCATGGACGCAATGCATCGCTGCGGCGAGGTCGTGATGGCCGCCATAGGCGTTGACGCGGAAGGCTACAAGCGCGTGCTTGGCCTCTGGCAGGGCAGTTCGGAAAACACCGAAATGTGCCGTTCGTTCCTTTCCGACATGGAGAGCAGGGGCCTCGCCCTGCACCCCGACATCATCTTCGTGACCGACGGCGGGACGGGCCTCAACCGCGCCCTCAAGGACCGCTTCGGCAAGGACCTCAAGCACCAGCGCTGCGTGATCCACAAGAGGCGCAACGTCGAGTCCCATCTGCCCGAGATGTACCGGGCCGAGTTCGACAGGCGCTACAACAACGCCATCGGGATGGTGGGCTACGAGGACGCGAGAAGGGAACTTCTCAAGGTCCACGAGTGGCTCGAAGGCATAAACACGAGTGCCGCCAAATCGCTTTCCGAGGGCGGCGAGAGGCTGCTTACGGTCCACCGGCTGGGCATCCCCGCGCTCCTGCGCAAGTCGCTCATAACGACCAACATAATCGAGTCCACCTTCAACGGTCTCGACGCCATCGAGAAGAACGTGAAGCGCTACAGGGACATTGGAATGTTCAAACGCTGGATGGCCGCTGAGGTCCTCCACCGCGAAAAGAACTGGAGACGGTTGGACGGCTATGCGGAAATCCCCGAACTTGTCGAAAAACTTCGGGAAAAGAGCATGAAATTACTTGACAATGAAGCGCTAATAGCCTAGATTTACACCAGTTGGAGACCTGGATTTTCAACTAAAAAAGGGACAAATTCTTTTGGACATAATAACCCTCAATAGCATTCCGTATGGAATGCCGATTTTTTGATTTTTTGTTTAAAATTTTACAGTTTAAAAGTGATGGTTATTCAACCATTACACAACGAACAGAAAACCCCTGAGTCTTATACAATTGTCCCCTCCGGCTATTGACAGGGGAGTTCAATTTATATATATTAGTGTTCAAATGAGCAAAAATAGTCAAAAAATCAATCCCGTGTCTATCTGCAGTTCCGCTGCAGAATACTTGACTTATGTGGCTGCCGTGGGCGGTTCCGAACAGAGCGTCGAAATGCGTTACGAAGACGAAAACGTATGGCTCACGCAAAAAATGATGGCAGAACTGTACGGGGTCGATGTGCGTACGGTTAATGACCATATTTCAAAAATTCTGGCAGATGGTGAATTGCCCGAAAATCCAACTATCCGAAATTTTCGGATAGTTCAAACAGAAGGTTCACGACAGGTTTCCCGTGAAATAATGCACTACAACCTCCAGATGATTATTGCCGTGGGGTTCAAGGTCAACAACGAGCGGGCGGTGCAGTTCCGCAAGTGGGCGGGGCAAATTGTCAAGGATTACACCATCCAGGGCTGGGTCATGGACAAGGAGCGGCTCAAGAATTTCGGGACAATCCTTACCGAAGACTATTTCGAGCGGCAATTGGAAGCCATTCGAGAAATCCGCGTGTCGGAGCGACGCTTTTACCAGAAGGTGACCGATATCTATTCGACTGCGTTAGATTACGATCCCTCTGCAAAAATCACCCGGGATTTTTTCAAGAAAGTCCAAAACAAACTCCACTGGGCGATTCACGGCCATACGGCGGCGGAACTCATTGTAGAACGGGCTGACAGCCAAAAGGAGCACATGGGGTTAAAGACCTGGGCGGCATCTCCAAAGGGCAAAATTCTTCAGTCCGACGTAATTGTTGCAAAGAATTATCTTGAAGAAGATGAACTCAAGGCCCTGGAGCTGATTGTCTCGGGTTATCTGGATTTTGCAGAAATGCAGGCCGCAAGGCACATTCCCATGACGATGGAAGACTGGGCGAGGCACCTTGACCGCATTCTTGAGGCAACGGAACACGAACTTTTGACGAATGCGGGTAAGATTTCGATGGAAGTGGCCCAGGCCCACGCCATCACGGAATGGGAAAAATATCGCGTGGTTCAGGATAAGCTTTTCCACAGCGATTTCGACTATTTTTTGGAATTGCACGAAAAAATGGCACAGTACAAAGCGTAGCTGTGCCTAAAAAGCGGGGGAGTGTCGCTCGGAGATCCTTCGACGGAGTTTACCCTGAGCTTGCCGAAGGGCTCAGGATGACATGGAGCCTGCCCTGAGCTTGCCGAATGGGTGTCATTTTCCGGAAGAGACGATGACTTTCGCGGTCTTCAAGATCTTGTTCTTGAGCTTGTAACCCTTCTGGAACACGGTGACCACGTGGCCTTCGGGCACGGTTTCGCTGGGCTGCTGCATCAGGGCTTCGTGCATGTTCGGGTCGAATTCCGCGCCTGTCGGGTCGATTTGCTCGAGGCCCGCGTCGGTCAAAATTTTCGCGAACTGGTTGTAAATCATCTGCATGCCCTTTTCAAAGGCTTCCAAATCCTGGGCCTTGTTTTCGCTTGCGAAGGCGCGCTCGAAGTTGTCCTGCACTTCAGAGAGCTTTTCGAGGAGCTTGCCGTTCGCGGTCTCGATGAGTTCGAGCTGTTCCTTGGCGGTGCGGCGGCGGTAGTTGTCGAATTCGGCCATCAGGCGCAGGTTGCGGTCGTTGGCGTCGGCCAGTTGCCGCTTCAGGACTTCTGTCGGGTCCGGAGCCGCGGCAGGTTCGGCCGGCTGTTCGGCAGAGGCTTCGGCGGGCTTATCAGCGGTTGCTTCGTCCTGGGCTTCGCCAGCACCCTGGTCAGATGCGTCGGCCTTGTTCTCGGTTGGTGAGCCTGTCGAACCATCCATCTTCATAGCGTCTTCGGCGGCCTTGAGCACGTCGTTTTCGAATTTTGCCTTTTCTTCTGCGGTCGGTTCCTGCTGATTCAAATCTTCTGCCATTTCAATACTTTCCTGTTTAATTGTCCGCCGGAATACTGCCCGCGGGACATCTGTTTTACATTTTCTGCGCCAAAGATAGCAAAAAATATGCCAATTTAAAGCAGGGGATTCCTGGGGAAAACGCAGGCTTTTTTGACTTTACATACTAAATGAAGGAAAAACACATTTTGATATGTAAAATCAGCCTTAAAAGACAAAAAATTGTATCTTTTTTTCTCTAAAATCAGAAAAAAGATCTTTTTGAGGGCAAAAAATTGACAAAATGCCTCAATTTTTACATACCAGATAACCAAAATACAGCATTTGGTATGTAAGCCCCAAATTTATTTTTTGTAATTACATACCAAAGAGCTCGAAACGATAAGGTTGGTATGCAAAAATGAAGGTTTCAAAATAAAACGCCGCCCTTGAGCCTGGATCCTCAACATTCGCTGGGGAATGGTGGCAAGAAGCGGCTAGCCTCCGTTCCCTGATTAAATTCCCAATATCTAGTTTACATAATACGCATTATCGGCAATACAATAACGCCAAAATACGGGATATTTAATTAAAAACGCCAATTGCTGTACATTCCGCGCCTGCCTCACGATAAGTATATGTCCTTTTTATTATATTGTTGAAAAATGAAGAAAATCGCCACAATCGCCTGCCTTTTGCTCATCGCCGTCGCCCTGATGGACGGCTGCGCCGTGACGCGCAAACTCGACGCGGCGAGCATCATGCGCAACATGAAGGTGGATTTCCGGCAGATTACGCTCGACTCGGTAGAGATCCGTCCCGACATCGTCGAGCAGCTCGGCGGAGCGATTGTCGGAGGAATCCTGCCGAACCCGAATGTCGTCGCGTTCGTGCAGAACCTCGCGAAGGGCATCGTCAACATCGATCTCGGGTACGCATACCTGGGCGTCGTCCTCGACGTGAAAAATTCCGACGTCGATACACTCTGGCTGCGTGACTTTACCGCACACGTATCGCTCGACACGCTCATGGACCTGCCGCTCGAACTGAAGGATTCCGTCACGCTTATCCCCGGCGAGAACAAGGTGCGGCTTTCCACGCGCCTCCCGCTGGACAAGAGAATTTTCAAATTCAAAGAAATCAAGGAAGTCAAGGCCACAGGCAAGCTTGTTGTGGCGCTCGGCCCGGAAGGCGAATCCGTGCCCTTTGACTTCAACGATTCCCGCACGATTTCGCACGAAGAAATGGTCGCCATTGAAGACAACGTAAGGCAGACCATCCTGAACAGTATATTGAACGACTGGGTCGGCGGGCTTTAACCGGAGGAAAAATGAACCGCACGTATGTTCCCGAAAACTTGAACGTCGATGACACCCACGAGGTTTCTAAACTTTACAGGCACCTGCTGCAGCGCGAGATTCCCGTAGATTCCGCGAAACTCCGCCAGTGGATTCTGGACTGGAGCGAACTTGAATCGGTGCTCGGCGAAGTGAGCTGCCGCCGCTACGTGGCGATGACCTGCAATACCGCCGACGAGAAAGCCGCCAAGGCCTACACGGACTTTGTCGAGAACATCCAGCCCATCATGAACGAGTACGACGACAAGCTGAACAAGAAGCTCGTCGCCCACCCGGCAAAGGATGCGCTCCAGGGCGAATTTGGCGAGTGGTTCAAGGGCGTGCAGGTTTCTCTGGACCTGTTCTCCCCCGACAATATCGCGCTCGAGACCGAAGAGAACAAGGAAATCCAGGCGTACCAGAAGATTACCGGCGGCATGAGCGTCGAATTTGACGGCGAAACCAAGACAATGCAGCAGATGGCCGCCTACATGGAACGCACGGACCGCGAGCTGCGTGAACGTGCCTGGCGAACGATGTGGGAACGCCGCCTCCAGGACAAGGACGCGCTCGACAAGTCGTTCGACAACCTTTTTGCAATCCGCAAGCAGGTGGCGAAAAACGCACACTGCAAGGACTTTATCGACTACATATTCCTCGCGAAGCACCGCTTCGACTACTCCCCTGCCGACTGCGAGGCCTTCCACGAGAGCATCGAGAAACTGGTCCTCCCCCTCCAGAAGGAGATGTACAAGAAGCGCGCGCAGAAGATGGGCCTTGAACGCCTGCGCCCGTGGGACCTGAACGTAGACCCACTGGACCGCGCCCCGCTCAAGCCCTATGCTACCGGCAACGAACTCATCGAGAAGGTAGACCAGATATTCGAGAGCATCCACCCGCAGGCTGGCAAGTGGGCCCGCGAGATGCAGGCGAAAAAACTCATCGACCCGGATTCCAGGCTCGGCAAGGCCCCGGGTGGCTACCAAATTGGTTTTGACGAGAGCCGCCTCCCCTTCATCTTCATGAATTCTGCCTGCACGGACCGCGATATATACACGCTGCTACACGAGTCGGGACACTCGTTCCACCAGTTCGCGCTTGCAGGCCAGCCGATTTTCCCGTACCGCGACGTACCCGCAGAATTTGCCGAAGTCGCGAGCATGAGCATGGAACTCATCGGCATGTCGAACCTCAAGCCCTTCTACGGCAATGACCGCGATGCAATCGAACGCAGCACCATCGGCGAACTCGAAGACGTTATACGGCTCTTCCCGTGGGTCGCGAGCGTCGACAGCTTCCAGCACAGGCTCTACAACTTCCCCGAACATACGGCGAGCGACCGCAGCGATATATGGACCGAAATCATGGACCGTTACGATGCGGGCGTGGACTACACCGGGCTCGAGGCCGTGCGCCGCAACCTCTGGCAGAAGCAGCTCCACATTTTCGAGTGCCCGTTCTACTACATCGAGTACGGAATCGCCCAGATTGGGGCCCTGCAGGTGTGGGCGAACTTCAAGAAAGACCCGAAAAAGGCCATCGACGACCTGTTCCGTGCCGAAAGCCTCGGGAGCAGCCGCCCCGTGAAGGAACTCTTCGAGGCCGCAAATATCAAGTTCGACTTCTCCCCCAGGACGCTTGAACCGCTCATGCAGGTCGTCTGGGACGAACTGAACTAGACGAAAGAACGCCCCACCGAAGGTGAGACTTTAGACGAAAGACGAAAGAAATATCTTTTTTTTCGCAAATTTTTGCAAAAAATGGCCAAAATCGGTTGACAAGAGCCAAAAATCAATCTATATTTGGCCTCACATCCTGGAGGGATGGCCGAGTGGTTGAAGGCGCACGCTTGGAAAGCGTGTTTACTTTACGGTAACGAGGGTTCGAATCCCTCTCCCTCTTCTAAAATTTTTCGGAGGTACCCGATGTCCGATCAGAGAGTCTATCTTGACGATATCTACGCAAGCAAGGAATGCGAAGGTTCTGTGTTCCGCGCTGTCGTGATGATGGCCCAGGAAGCACGTTTCGTGAACAACCAGGCCAGCCAGGGTTACATCCACCTGAACAAGAAGCCGACCACGATTGCCATGTACAAGTTCAAGGAAGGCAAGCTCTCCATGAGCGAAAAGAAGAGCAACGACGTGACTGAAGAAGCCATTGCCGCCGCTCAGGAAGCCCAGGCTGAGGCCGCCGCTCCCGAAAACATCGCTGAAAATGCCGCTGCCGCAGATGCAGCCTTCGGCGTGTAATCAACTCGCGACAAACTTTTAGAAAACGGCTCCACTCGAGCCGTTTTTTTTGTATGAGGGTAAGCACCGAAGGTGCCAGTGGACACTCTTGTCGCTACGCGACTGCGGTGTGACGTTCTACTTCTGGAAAAGAACCTTATGCGTATTGCGGTTGCGGCCGAGCGGTTGCCCGCGGACACTCCTCCCCTTCAGGTCGAACGTCCTGGCCGGAGCGATGTCTACACGAGTATCCCGCAGGCGCACGATTTTCACGGATGACGTGTCGCCGGTAGAATCCTCCGGCACGACCTTGCCCGTATCCACGACGCTCGTATCGCCCGCAGAAGATGTATCGGGCTTCGAGCCTGCCTCCTCGAGTTTCCAGATGAAGGATTCGTCGCGGTCCACCTTGCGGTTCTGCTGTACCTGCGTGCCCACCGCCTGCAGGTAGAGCCCGCTCTTGTAGTTCTTGAGCAAGAAGGCATTCGGCGTATTGATTCCAGCATCGTCAAAGGTATAACGCTGGTGAGCCCCGCCGTTGTAGCCGTAGGTCGAGGCAACAATGCCAGCGGCCGTAGATTCGTTAGGGATATCCACGACGCGGCTCCCGAGCTGAATGTAGTATGTAACGGGGTTATCGCCCACTGAGAAAATCTTCACGAAGGTAGCCGTATCGCTACAATCCATGAGTTCGAGCGCATTGCTAGATGTAATTCCCATGCATTTCTTTGTTTCGCCGAGGGACTTGATCCTCCCCTCCTTGAAAAACGCGATCTTGAACAACTGCTGGTAAATGGTTTCCACGAGAAGCACGTGGTTTATCAGGTCCTGCTCGGACTTGGCCTCGCTCGCCTGGTTCAGGCCATACGGCCATATATGCTGACGGTCGCAATGGAGTTCCGCATTCGGGCCATCCATTTCACGAAGTTTCGCCTGGACCTTGTCGTCCCTGAAGACTCCATCCACGCACGTTGCCGCGTACTCCGACGTTGTCCCGACACCCATAGTGTGCGCCATCTCGTGCATGGCCGTGGGCACCACCATGTAACTGCGGTTTTCGCCAAACCGGAGGTCGCCGTTGCTGCTCGCCTCGGCTGTGGGTACGCCCGGCGCGTAGTAGACGTTGATGAACTTCGAAAGGTTCGAGTAGGTATTGTAGAGCTTGACCGCCGAATCCATCACGGCCGTAATGCGCTTGTAGGCGTCTTGCTCGTCGGCAGTCGGATTAGCGGACTTGTGGAGCGTGTAGGTGACCTCGGCATGCGAAAATACCGCCATAAAGGCAATGGCCGACACCGCTAGCAGGCTTCTCTTGAAAAGCATAGATACTCCTTAAAACCAGACACCTCCACTAATATACATTCCTCCAGCAAGGCGCGCAAGTAAAAACAGGAAAATCGGACAGGCATACGCGGAACGGCGACGAAATTGGTGGACAAACCCCCGCCAATTTGCTAAATTTAGCCCCGTAACTTTTAACCGGCGATGCAAGTCGCCAAAGAATCAAGAGGTAAAACAAATGGCAGTTTCTTACAAGGAACTCGGCCTGGTGAACACCAGGGAAATGTTTGCAAAGGCTGTTAAGGGTGGCTACGCCATCCCGGCTTTCAACTTCAACACCATGGAACAGATGCAGGCCATCGTGCAGGCTGCTGTCAAGCAGAAGTCTCCGGTGATCATGCAGGTCTCTAAGGGTGCCCGCAACTACGCCAACGGCACCATCCTCCGCTACATGGCCCAGGGTGCTGTTGAATACGCCAAGGAACTCGGCTGCGCCAATCCGCAGATCGTGCTCCACCTCGACCACGGTGACTCTTTCGAACTCTGCAAGGACTGCATCGACAACGGTTTCTCTTCCGTGATGATCGACGGTTCCGCTCTTCCGTACGAAGACAACATCGCCCTCACCAAGAAGGTTGTTGAATACGCTCACCAGCACGACGTGACCGTCGAAGCTGAACTCGGCGTGCTCGCCGGTGTGGAAGACGAAGTCCAGGCTGAAGAATCTCACTACACCAAGCCGGAAGAAGTGATCGACTTCGCTACCCGTACGGGCTGCGACTCCCTCGCTATCTCCATCGGTACCAGCCACGGTGCTTACAAGTTCAAGCCGGAACAGTGCACTCGCGACCCGAAGACTGGCAAGCTCGTTCCGCCTCCCCTGGCATTCGACGTGCTCCACGCCATCGAAAAGAAGCTCCCGGGCTTCCCGATCGTGCTCCACGGTTCTTCTTCTGTCCCGCAGGACGAAGTCGATACCATCAACGCCCACGGTGGTAAGCTCCCGGATGCCGTCGGTATTCCGGAAGAACAGCTCCGCGAAGCTTCCAAGTCCGCTGTCTGCAAGATCAACATCGACTCTGACAGCCGCTTGGCCATGACTGCCGCTATCCGTAAGTATTTCGACGAACACCCGGAACACTTCGACCCGCGCCAGTACCTCAAGCCGGCTCGCGAAAACATGCAGAAGATGTACGAACACAAGATCGTCGACGTTCTTGGTTCCAACAACAAGCTGTAATGAGACCGCTCGGCTCTATCGCAGATTAAAAATGTGATATCGCCTCGCTCTCGCAACAAAGCCAAAAGCTTAAAAACACCTCGGAAATATCCGGGGTGTTTTTTGATGTCTTCTCCGCTGAATTTTTATTAAAAAAAATTATATTTAAAGCAAATTAAGGAGGTCTTTCGTGATTCGCAAATCATTATTTCTAGTTTCTGTTGCCGTTTTCGCCTTGAATGAAGCAGCTTCGGCAAATACATGTACGGATGCTTATTTCAAATTAGAAAACAGCAAAGATATTCACAAAATATTTGACATCAAAATAGACTCAACCTATTCGAAAGATTCAGAATTAGAAAACTATATCAAGTATTTTTACAGTAATGAAATACTGGATAGTATAAAAACGACAAGTCTCTTTCAAGGTGAAACAAATTCTTCAACAATTTACTTTTATAGTGACACCAATGAAACCGTTTTAAAGAAACAAAATTTGGAATCAATTACCCATAATTGTAGCAATCAAGATACCATATGTTTCAAATTTGAAAACTATCGAAATGGCGAAGTTATCAAAAGCGGTCAAATAAAAGCGACAAATAATTATGTATCCAAACTTTATTTCAGCAACAAATTAACATCGCATTATGAATACATTTTAAAGCAAGATTCTGTCATTTTAAAAAGAACCTCTATTTACGAATCTGACACAAGTATAATAAAAATATTCTATGTTGCTGATTCAACCGATGATTCTAAATGCTATAACATTGAAGAAAATGGAGAAATTCAAAAAACGCTATTATACAGTTCCAACGAAAAAGGTTATTCAATGACCACAAAAGAAGGTGATTTTTATTATTCGGAAACATTTGTTTTTAATGAAGAACAAAACACAACCACCCTCCACAAAACAGTCAAGCCCGTCAAAATCTCCCCCAGGGCCCGCTACTTCGACCTGCTAGGCCGTTATAAATTCAGCAAGTAAAAGACGCCCGCCTTAGTTCGACAAGCTCACTACAAGCCGCGGGCATGACAACATCATCCCACATTACACACTTCACATTATACACTCCACATCTCACATCTCCATGCTCTGCCCTCACTGCCACTCTGAATTGAAAGACGATGCCACGTTCTGCCCGCATTGCGGAAGCGACGCCAATACCGGCTGGAAAGAAGGCGCAGAATTTACCGACCTCGAAACGCCGGACTACGACGAAATTGTGGAAAATGAATTCGGAACGGACGAATACGGCAACAAGAAGAAAAAGGCGAACCCGCTCGCCATAGCGGCCGCCGTTATCGTGGCACTCGCGTTTATCGCGGCGATGATTTTTTAGATAGAAAACCGCATTGGATTCTATCGCCTACGGCTCCAGAATGACATCCAAACTACCCTACTGATTTTTCAAGTTCAGCAAGCGTTTCTGCCGCCTCGCTGAACTCATAATCATCGGCCTGGTTCACAATCTTCTGTAGTAGGGCATCTACATCCTTCGCAAAGGCGATGCCTTCCAGCGTATCCAGGATTCTCTTGCACTGCGTCGAAGAGCAGGAGTCGAGAGCGCCCTTGAGGTCTGCAATCGCATTCTTGAGTTTCTCTACCGCCTGCGGGTCTTCCTTCTTCTGCGCGGGTAGCTGCGCCTGATCCATATCGAGGTCGTTCAGCACCACGTTCAGGTCTTCGATAAGGTCATGCAACGCCGCTTCAAAGACATTGTATTCCTCGAAATTCTGCTGTTTCTGCGAGAGCGTCGCCTCCACCTTGGCACCGAGCGACTGCACATGGCTAGAACCGATTGTACCGCAGAGCCCCTTGATGGTATGCGTAATGCGTGTCGCCTCCTCGAACTTCGCCGTCTCGATAAGCTTGCGGAGTTCAAAGTTGTTGCCGCTGTAGTCACGCACGAACCCGTGAAGGATTCTCATGTAGATATTCTTGTTGCTGTTTGCGTGGTACAAGCCCGCCGCCGCATCGAAGTTGCGGACCTTCGAGAACTGTGCGACAAAATTCGCTTCGTCTTCGCTCAGCTGGTTGTCCTCTGCAATGACGGTCTTGTTCTGCGGAACCGCTCCTTCAGCGGCAATCGGCAGGTACTTGGCCAGATCTTCGTACAGGAGCGTCGGGTCGATTGGCTTCACGATATACGAGTTCATGCCGGCATCGTAGCATTCTTCCTTGTCCTTCTGGAAGGCTCGTGCGCTCATCGCAAGAATCGGAACCTTCTTGAAATATTCCTCTTCCTTCGCACGGATTTCTTTCGTGGCGGTAAGGCCGTCCATCACAGGCATCTGCAGGTCCATGAGTACGAGGTCGAACGAATTGGGCTTCAGGAGTTCGAGCGCTTCCTTACCGTTGTTCGCAATCATCGTGGTAAGGCCCACGCTGTTAAGGAGCGATACGGCAAGTTCCTGGTTCATGAGGTTGTCTTCGACCAGGAGAATCTTTGCGGGTTTGAAGTAAACCTTGCGTTTCTCCTTCTTTGCCACCTGCTGGTAAGTGAGCTTAAGCCCGATGGATTCCTGGAGCGCGGTAAGCACGGAACTTATCTGCGGGGGCTTGGGCAGGCAGCTGTTGTAGCCCAGCATGAGCGCCATTTCGTGCTCGCTTTCCTCAAAGTGAAGCGGATGCATGAGAATCTTCGGGATAATCTGCATCTTTTCGGGAATGCCCTTCGCAAAATCAAACCCGGTTTCGAGCCCCATCTTGTAATCCACAAGGAAGTAGTCGTACGGGGCCTCACCCGCTTCTTCGTGTGCCTGGATTAAGTCGAACGCCTCTGCGGCAGAGCACGCCTCTTCCACGACGCAGTGGAGCTTGGTAAGGATATGCCGGAGCACCGCACGCATGTTCGCGCAGTCGTCCACGAGCAGCACGTTCTTTCCGTCGAAGGAATGGACGGATTTCCACTTGGGTTCGCCCGCATTCGGGGCAATCGGGAGCGATATGCTGAAGAAGAACCGCGAACCCACTCCGGAGGTGCTTTCCACCTGCATCTTGCCGCCCATAAGTTCCACAAGCGACTTGGAAATAACGAGCCCGAGGCCGGTACCACCGTACTTGCGGGTGGTCGAGCCGTCCGCCTGCGTGAACGCGTTGAATAGCCTGCCGAGCTGTTCGGGCGTCATGCCGATACCCGTGTCCTTTACGCTGAAGGCAAGGCGCACGTTCTTCTCGGTGATATTCTCAAGTTCTACGCGGAGCGTGATATCGCCCTTCTCGGTGAACTTTGTGGCATTGTTCACGAGGTTCGTAAAGATCTGCGAAAGCCTGAGCGGGTCGCCCATCAGGATTTCCGGGATATCCGGGTCGACATCAACAATCAGTTCTATCGGGCGACCGGCAATGCGCACTTCGGCAAGGGCGGCCACCTCGCTGATGACGTCCTGCAGAACGAACTGCGTAACCTCGAGTTCCTGCTTCTTCGCCTCGATCTTCGAGAAGTCGAGAATATTGTTGATGATGCCGAGCAGGGACTTTGCCGCATGGCTGATGCGTTCCACGAATCCGCGCTGGCGTTCAGAAAGTTCGGTTTCGGCAATGAGGTGCGCCATGCCGATAATCGCGTTCATCGGGGTACGGATTTCGTGGCTCATGTTGGCAAGGAACTCGCTCTTCGCCTGGGTAGCCTGTTCCGCTATCTCGCGGGCCTCGATAATCTCGGAAATATCCGTCATGGAGAACATGTAACCCACAACGGCCTCCTCGGCCTTGAGCGTTACCGCCTCGCCGCGGAACCAGATTTCGCCACGCCCTTCGTTCGAAGGCATCATGAAGGAATCCTTCCAGGTTTCGCGGTCGCGGAACGCCTTCACCAGTTCCTTCATTACGTTGTCAGGAATGCCGCAGGTAGCAAGTTCGGTAAGCGAGAGCCCGAGAAGTTCGCGCCAATCCTTCTGGAAAATATCGCCCAGCTGTTTCGACATGTATTTGATGTGGAGCGTACGGTCAAAAATCATGAGGAGCGAACGGTCCGCCGATAGCATGATGGTATCGAGGATGGTATCCTTCTGGATGCCGCTCGTGGCATCGTCAATCATGAAAAGGTAGCGGATACTGCCGTCGTCTTCGGAAAGGAACTGGAAGAAGATGCTCCACCAGTATTCCTCCCCCTTCGAATTCTTGACCATCACGACTGTCTTGCGTTCGCTCGGGTGAAGTTCCCCGCCCAGGGCAACGTGATGCGCAAATTTCTTGAACTGCTCCGAAGATATGTATTTCCAGAGGACTTCGCCCTTGATGTCTTCCATTCCGCCGGTGAAGAACTCCACCACGTTGCTGCTCGCCTGCAAAATATCGAAGTTCTCATTCGTGAGGATAAGCGTCATGTTTGGGCTCGAAAGCAGCGTATCGAAAAGGGTACTTGAGCTAACGCTATCCTTAAGGTCTTTCTCGATAAACCGCTTGAAAAGGATTCGCGCCAATAGCCCCGCAAGCGACATGAGCACGATGACTGCAATGATAAGGGCGAGCCTAATTCCCTTGAAGCGCTCGCTAAACTTGGTCACGACGGAGTTCTGGTGCAGAATGCGAACAACGTAGTACGGGTTCTTCTTCATGGCAGAAACCATGAACACGAAACTCTGGCGATGGTTGTTCGTCTTTTCGAAACGGAGCACGTTGCCGTTCCCGTACATCAGGAGCGAATCGACATCAAACTGGCTCGAAATCATGTCGAGCAGCGTCGCGATGCTGTCAAGGTCAATCTTGCCGAGGTTCGACTGTTCTGGGTAATGCGCAATAAAGTTGCTGTTGTTGTCGAGCAGGAGGATAACTCCACCCTCTGTCCTGTCTACACCCTCGCTCAAGGAATTCTCGATAATTTCCAGGTCAACATCCTCGGCGACAACGCCCTTCACGTTGTTGTTCTTGTCGCGAACCGCCTGTGAAATCGTAATGACCTTCTTGTTTATTGACTTGCGGTACGACGGCCCCGTTATGGCGATACCCTTGTTGCGGGACGCCTCCAGGTACCAGTCCTTGGTGCGGAATTCAGATACACCCTTGTCGAGCGCAATGCCACGCGCACTGATGTATTCGCCGTCGGAGGAACCGAAGAACATATCGACCATGTCGTCCTTTTTCAGGACGCGCTTCGTGAGCAGCGATTTAGCGTTCTGCTTGGTTACCGTGCCCACATTGGAAATGTACTTGGCGAATTCCCCCTGACGCTTGTTTATGATGGATTCACACGATTCCACGGTCTTGTGGAGCATCATTTCGGAACTGCTGTAGGCCGTAGAAACGAGCGTATTCTCGAGATAGAAAAGGAACGCAAAGACAAGCATTACCGTCGCGACTACGAGCGGTATCGTGTAGACAAAAGAAATACGCCAGCTGAGCTTACGGCGCTTTGTATTTGCCAGGTTTCTTGTCAATTCGCATTTTCCTTGAACTGTTCGTAAAGCTTGGGCAATTCATCGGCGATAGAAAGGAATGCATCGACCACTTCCGGGTCGAACTGCGTCCCCTTTTCGCGTACAATTTCATCGACGGCAACCTTGTGCGGGTAAGGGTCCTTATACGGGCGCTTCGACACGAGGGCATCGTACACGTCGGCTACCGCCATGAGGCGCGCTCCCACGGGTATTTCTTCGCCCTTGAGCTTGTTCGGGTAACCGAGACCGTCCCAGCGTTCGTGGTGTGCAAGCGCGATATCAGCCGCAATCTTCACCATCGGGTTGTCGTGCAGTTCCTTGGTGGCATCCATGAGCACGTCGTAACCCATCTTCGGGTGCTTGCGCATAATTTCGCGCTCCTGCTCGTTAAGCCTTGCGGGCTTGCGCAGGATTTCGTCCTCGATACCCACCTTGCCGATATCGTGCAGGGGGGCCGCCGTCGCATAGAAATCCACGTACTGGCTGTTCGGAATAGCCTGCGCGTACTTCGGGTTGTTCATCAGGACTTCTGCAAGCCTCTGCACAATAATCTGCGTGCGCTTGATGTGTTCGCCCGTTTCGGGGTCGCGGAATTCCGCAAGCGAACCGAGGCTCGTCAGCATCACCTTGAGGGTCTTACGCAGGTCTGCGGTACGTTCTTCCACAAGGTCGTGCAAGTGGTCGCGCTGCCGCTTGTATTCGAGCTGGTTCTTGACGCGCAAGAGCACCAGATGCGGGCTAAACGGTTTGCCGATGTAGTCGACAGCACCCAAGTCGAGCCCAATCTGCTCGCTCTCGCTATCGGATTTTGCCGTCAGGAAAAATACGGGAATATTCTTCAGGTCCTCGTGCGCGCGCATTACCCTCATGGTCTCGTAACCGTTCATTTCGGGCATCATCACGTCGAGCAAAATAAGGTCCGGGTGTACTTTTTCGGCAATTTCGATTGCCTTGCGCCCGTTTTTCGCAACAAAAACATCGTAATGTACAGATAAAACGCCTTCCAGGACCTCAATGTTGGTCTTGGTATCGTCAACTACAAGTATCTTGGCTCTAGCCTGTTCCATATGCCCAAATATATGTTCAAAAAACAAAATAAGACAGCCTGTTTTATTCCAAAGTGGAATAAGGAAAAAAAACGCAATGCCTTGACAGACTCAGTTTTATTACCAAAAGCTTACTTTTATATCGCTATTTGCATTGATTATTTGTAAATACAAAAATCTGCGACGGGGATTACGCCAAATTGAAAAAAATTATATTAAGGGAAGTAAAAAGGAGTCCAAGATGGCCAAGGTTTGGGTAAAAAGGGAAATTATAGCGCTTCTTTTTTGTGCCGGCGCTGTTTCTGCACAGGACGATATCACCCCCTTCTGGCGCGCTGTCGACAGCGTAAGCCGGAGTTTAGGCAACTCGGCCAACGACCTGTATACCGACCTCAGCCTCCTCGACACCATAAAGCTTGCCGGGGAAACCTTCCCCATCACCTGGAAAAGCAGCGACACACTATTTTTGGGCCACGACGGCCACGTCAACGGCAGGTTTGTGGGCGAAAATAAGCAAGTGACCCTCACGGCGACCGTCCACGACGCCATGAGAGCTAAGACGCAGGACGTAGCTATCAAGGTTTCCATCCACGGGTATGAACCCTACTCCAACTACCTTTTCGCGTATTTCCCGGCCAACGACAACGAGAATATCTACTACGCGCTGAGCAACGACGGCTACAGCTTTACCGCCATGAACAACGGAAAGCGCGTGGTGGCCGCCGACACGGTAAGCATCAAGAAGGGGCTCCGCGACCCGCATGTGCTGCGTGCTCCCGACGGCTGGTTCTACATGGTGAACACCGACATGAAGAGCGCCGAGGGCTGGGCAAGCAACCGCGGCATGGTGCTCATGAAGTCCCGCGACCTTATCAGCTGGAAACACGCCACCGTACATTTCCCCGACAAGTACAAGGGCAAGAACTTCGCGAACGTGACCCGTGTCTGGGCCCCCGAAACATTCTGGGACGACACCTACGACAACGGTGACGGCACCAAGGGCCGCCCGCTCGTGTACTTCTCCCTGCTGACCAACGATGGCACCATCAGCTACGACAAGGTATTCTATGCCTACTCAAACAAGGACTTTACCGACTTGGAAGGCGACCCGCAGCACTTCTTTGACCGCGGCAAGTCGACTATCGACATGGACATCGTCTACAACCCAGTCGACAAGTTCTACCACGCCTTCTACAAGAACGAAGGCGACGGCGGCATCTGCAAGGTGACCGCAAGTTCGCTCATGCCCAAGAGCGGAGCCGCCAGCGGTTCGCAGTGGAGCAAGCCGAGCAAGGCCCTGCAGCAGACGACCGAGGCCGTGGAAGGCGCAGGCGTGTTCAAGCTAATCAACCAGAACAGCTGGGTGCTCATGTATGACTGCTACATGAACGGGCATTACCAGTTCACGAGCAGCCCCGACCTCGAAAACTTCAAGTTCGTGCAGGACACCAAGACGAGCGGCGCCTTCACGCCCCGCCACGGGACAATCCTCCCGGTTACCGCCGAAGAGACTGCAAAACTCATGAAGGCCTTCCCCACTCCGGACTTTGAACCGCGGGTAATCGATATTCCCGATTCCATAGGCGTGTGCGACGGGAAGAAGGTTGTTGGCCCCTGCAGCGGCACGAAGATTATTCCCTATGTGAAGGTCGATGATGGCGGCTGGAACGAAACGCTTGACCTGAATGTCGCAAAGGGCGCTACGGTGCAGTTCGGCCCGCACCCCTGGGACGGCAAGATCTGGAACTGGGAAGGCCCGAACGGATTCAAGTCGACGACTCGCGAAAACTCGCTCAAGAACGTGGACGGCGACTTTAGCGGTTACTACACTGTCGTTTACACGAACGAGACCGGATGCAAGAGCCGGGCGAGAATCAAGCTTGTGGTAGACGACCCGGACAAGCCCTATGTGGAGCCGGACACCTCTACAATTGACACCGGCAAGACTGAAATCGCAGGCAGTATCGCGCGCGACCTCAATTTCGCAGGCAAGGTCGTCCGCACGGAATACTTCAGCGTAAACGGCCAGATGCTCAAGGCCAGACCGCGCGAACAAGGTGTATATATCCGAAAGGAAATTCTGGATAATGGGATGTCGAGAATTTCAAAGATTAGCATAAGGTAAAAAAGCATAATGATTTGTCCAAAGTGCAAGCGAAAATACGAAGACGACATGCCCAAGTGCCTCTGGTGCGATGCACCGAACCCGAACTACGGAGCGGAAGATTCACCGGAGAACGAATCCGAACCTGAAATCAAGCCAGAAACGCCCAAGCCCGAAACCGAGCCCACAAAAGGCCACTCCCATCACAAATCAAAGGAGCCCGGCCTTAAAATATTCTGGTTAGCACTCCTCATCGGTTATACCGGTGCTCACTGTTCTAGCAGCGGCAGAACCCTTCGCGGAGCACTTTACCTGATTTTCGGTGGACTGACTTACAAAATCATTTACCTCATCCTTCGGAATAATGGACTCACGATCCCTGCCGCGGTAGGTGCAATCGCTTTTGTCGGCTACGCAGTCATTGTATTCCTTTTCCTGAAGGATGTGTGGAAAATCGCGCTCGGCAAGTACAGGAACCGAAAGACCGGCAAAAAATATGAGTCAAAATCGTGGATGCCCGCATTGGCCCTCATTTTCACAATTATCCACGCAGTAATGCTGAATTTCAATGGATATTCTACCTACGAGATTGTATGGAACAACGGTGAACGCGTTACCGCCAAGATGAAACTGGCAGTCGAAGACTACATGCTGGCCCAAAAGAACTATTTTGAGCAGACCGGCAAAATCGGTGATGCAAAGACAATCCAATACATGGACTTATCCGTCAAATGGAATGATAATTTCCTATACTCGATGGCCGGGAATGGTCTTAGAGTCGAATATATGACAAATTACCATTGCCCGTACGAAACCGAATGGCTGATTCACCCTATTCTCCATAACGGCGTGCTCGATTGGGAAATTACCCTTCCCCAAGATAGCCGGTGCAACGAATTTGCGCACCAACTCGTGAGCCTCAAGGAATCCCTGAGCAACGTGCCCAAGGAATCAGAGCCCGCCGCAAGCACGCCCGAGCTTGATGAAGGCGTTGACGGGGTCGGCGTAGTTCCAGATACCACCCAGCACGGAGATTCCCTGTAGGGGAAGTTTCTTGATATCGTCCAGGTTCTCGTGATCGATTCCCCCGAAGGCGATGACCTGCGGGACTTCAGGCATTTTGCGGGTTGCGTCTTGCGCGGAACCTTGACGTTGATCGCAGGCCGTGTCGTGCGCGGCGAGTTTATCAGTAATGCACGCGATACCGAGTGTTTCGACCGGCTCATAGATGGACTGCGGTTGGAAAACTGGCCCGACAAGCGCTCCCGCCACCCATTCCGGCAAAGAATAGAGCTGCTCCAGATTGCGACAGACCGCAATGCAGTTCACTCGCTTCCAGCGTTCCGGGACATCTTGCGCAAGGAGGGCGGCATCGCACACGCATCCGCGCACTTCCAGGCGCTCCGCCATATCGGGAGTGCCGCGCACCCAGATCCGGTCGCGGAATTCCATCGGGAGGGCCATGAGCCAACGTTCGTACTGCGCTTCGGTCGCATACCGTATTGCATCGCCCGACACATCCTGTGCGGACCCCGGCACGCGCTTCTGGAGAATGAGCCTCGTGAGCCCGCGCTTGAACATCTCCTCGATGTCGTCGAACTCCGAGGTGAAATCGTCGAGGCATGTCGAAAGCCAAAGCCGCATGACTCGAATATAGTTTTTTGCCCGCAACGGAAACGTACCGGAGATGCGCGCGAGCATCGAGATTTATTATATTCTGCGCATGGCCGATATGAACGACAAAAATATTCAGGACAAGAATGCGCCAGACGCTGCCAGCGCGTGTCCGCAGGATAGTAATGCGCCTGGCAACAATGCTCCGGATTTCGCGAAACTCGCCGATGCCGCCTCGCCCGAAGGCAGCAGCATCAACAGCGAGGATTACTGGTTCCTGAAACTGAACGGGAATTGCTGACCGCATAGATGAAACAGCCCGCAGAACATAAACAAGAAAAGGAACGCTGCGTTCTCGTAGGGATATGCACCCCGAAGACACGCCCGTGGCTTGTATCCGAACAGGTAGCGGAACTCGGGCGTCTCGCCGAAACCGCGGGCGCAGTCGTTACGCGCAATTTTATCCAGCGCGTGCAGAATTTTAGCCCGGCCACCCTCATCGGCGAGGGCAAGGTGAACGAGGTCAAGCGCGCCCTCGAAGAAGACAACGCGAAGATGGTCGTATTTGATGACGACCTCTCCGGCTCGCAGGTCCGTAACCTCGAACAGCGCCTGCCCGGAATAAAGGTGCTCGACCGTACGGGCCTCATTCTCGATATTTTCGCAAAGCATGCCATAACTGCAGAGAGCCGCCTGATGGTGGAAGTCGCGCAGTTGCAGTACATGATGCCGCGGCTCACCGGTGCGTGGACTCACCTATGCCGCCAGCACAACGGCGGCATCGGCACCAAGGGGCCGGGTGAGACGCAGCTGGAAACGGACCGCCGCATGATCCGCAAGCGCATCCAGGAACTCAAGAAGAAACTTGAAAAAATCGAGGATGCCCGCGAGAGCCAGGCCGAAAACAGGAACGACATTTTCCATGTGGGTATCGTCGGCTACACGAACGCTGGAAAATCGACCCTCACGAACCGCCTCACCGGCGCAGACGTTTACGTAGAAGACAAACTGTTCGCGACCCTCGACAGCACCACCCGCAAACTCTACCTGGATGGAGACAACATCATCCTGAGTGATACGGTCGGGTTTATCCGCAAACTCCCCCACAACCTCATCGAAACCTTCAAGAGCACCCTCGGGGTGGCAGCGCATGCCGACTGCATTCTGGAAGTCGTCGACGGGAGTGCGCCGGACTACCGCGAACACCTGGAAGTGACCCACAAGACGCTCGAAGGCATCATCAGCAAGGAAACTCCACGCATCCGCGTGTTCAACAAGGCGGAAATCTGCGACGAGGCCCGCCGCACCGAACTTTTGCAGAACTATCCCGAAGCCATCCAGGTGAGCGCCCGCGAAAACATCGGCATGGAGCGCCTGCGAGACGCATTCAAGACGCAGTTGGCTGCATGGAAAAAGAAACGCGAAGCACATGAAGCAGCCGAAAAGAAAAGGGCAGAAATGCCGTGGCCACCGGAGGGATGATTCACTCCGTTCAGAATGACGAACAACTAATGACCATTGACTATTGACCAAGAACTAATAATCCATGAACAAGGAAGAACTGAAAGAGAAATACGGGAAGAAGCGCATACCGCACGAATGGCGCAAGACAGACTGGTTTACCACGCTCGTCGTGACGTTTTTCGGTTCGGGAATGAGCCCGAAAGCTCCCGGCACCATGGGAAGCCTCGCCGCAGCGATTGTCGCCTACCCCATGGCCGTGCTTGCGGACTCCCTCCTGGGGCAATACGAAGCATTCCCCATCGGCGGCAATGCATTCGCCATCTTCATAAGCCTCCCCTTCCTCGCTGCAGCACTCTTCTTCTTTTTCGCCCCCATTCCCTTCGTGAACAAAGCAATGAAGGACACCGATACAGAAGACCCCGGCTGGATCGTGATCGACGAAGTCTGCGGAATTTTCACAGCTCTCGCGTTTGTCCCGAGCGTCGTTATCGTCGACTGCCCCTGGGTGCTTCTCTTTGTATTTGGGCTTTTCCGATTCTTCGACATTTTCAAGCCGTTCGGAATCCACCGATTTGAAAAGTTCCCCGGTGCATGGGGCGTCATGGCAGATGATTTGCTGGGCGGGCTTTACTCAGGCATATTGATGGGCCTGGGATTAACGGCCTATCTCGCGACGTTGTAAGGCTAATTGGACGCAGGCCTTGTCGGCTAGTAGTCCTTGAGGCAGCGCACGGAATACATGTTGCTGCTCACGTCGAATTCCATCCTGAAATCTCCGGGCGGTTCGAGATGCCAGCCGTAAGCATCTCCGTCTTCGGTCGTAGAACTCCAGAAATGCGCAGAGACACCCAGTTCCACAAATTCGTCGGTCGCCTTGCCCGCGGGTACCACGTCGAACCCGTATCGGTCGCTTCCATCCCACTTGTCGCGGGATTTTAAACTCATCCAGGCGGCTTCCTTGCCGTCGCTATCCTCGATAAACGTGCGGAAGCGTTTCCATTCATCATTTTCGGGCAGGTGCCATCCCGAAGGGCATGCTTTATTTGCCATCTCGAAATTGTATAAACGCCCGTACTTCGCGCAGTTCTCGTTCTTGTTGTCGTAACAGGCGCTCCCCTTCTCATTGAACGCAAGGTTCTCCGCCATCCAGGTGCGGCTCCCGATAACGACAGTCCTGTAGGTATGCCCGTCGCGATTATCGCGGAACGTGCCCGTCTGCGGCAGGGCTAGTGCGAATGTCGCTCCAAACAAAAGCGAAGCGCTGACGATTTTAGGGAAGCTTTTCACACGAACCTCCTAGAACTTTATCGGGTAAAGCAAGTACCAGTGGAATTCCGGATAAACTTGTATGGTGGGAGCAGGAAGCTTAAAATAGTTCAGGTACTTGATGAGCGTGCGGGCCCAGCGGCTCTGCGGGCGGAACGCTTCCAGGTCGTAGTCAAAAGCAAGGTAGACTTCACGGTGCCTGTTTTCCGCTTTCATGTGTATCGCGTTTTCGTTGATACTTAAACCCGCCGCAAAAGCAAGCCAACTCGGGTAATACTTCCGTGCACCAGCGGGCAGCAGCCGATAGGGCTTGAAGGATGCCCAAAAAGTCTGATTTATATAATCATCGGTAAATACAGCATCACCCGCATGGCTACTTTTTCCATTATAGTATTCATCAGAATTAATCCAATAACTCCACTTAAGGTCTACATATTTGCATATGGGCACATATCGTTCTGCCATAGGCCAAAAACCACCCAAGGTACCCGAAAGAACATCAAAAACGCTAAACCCCCATTTGGGTGAATAGCCATCCTTGACATCAATAGCAATATGAGTCGTCATGGCAGAAACACCAGCAAATAAATAAGACTTGAACTCACTAAGGCCAGCCCAGCGATACCCCTCATAAAAACTTTCTCCGAGTATCACGCCAGCTGCAAAATGGCCAAATTTATCCAGATTCAGCGCATAATCGAAATCATTTTCGAAATGAAAATGGCTTCTTTCATCGTCCCACCATCCCTTGGAAAACACAAATATGTATGCAGCGCCGAAGGAAGAAAGCGTGAGCGCACCAAGTCCACCGACCTTCCACCAGGAAATTTCGGACTTGATATCGACAGAATCCTCGCTGCGATAATCCCACGTGGAATCGCGCCAAGTAGGCGGATCATAAGGGGCCGCCTGCGTGGACTGCACAAGGCAAACCAGCGCAAGAGCAAAAGCAGCAAAGCATTTTGAGATTGACCCTTTCACACCGGTAAAGATAGAAAAAGAAAAGCCCCGGAGAATGAACTCCGGGAAGCTTTATCTAATATGTAGTGTGTGATGTGTAATGGGGAATGAATAATTAGTCATTTCACATTACACATTTCACATCGATTTAGTCGCGGGCCAAGAGAAGCACGCTGTTCTGGCCACCGAAGCCGAAGCCGTCGGACAGGGCGTACTTGAAGCTGTGACTCGTATTCTTGTTCGCGCAAACATCGAGGTGGATGCGTTCATCCTTGTTGAACACGTTCGTCGTAGCGTGAATCATCTGGTTCTGCAGAGACTTCACCGTGATAATGGCCTCAAGGGCACCGGCTGCGCCGAGAGCGTGTCCGATCATGCACTTGGAGGAGTTAATCTTCAGGGAGTCAGAAGCGCCGAACACCTTCTCGAGGGCGGAACATTCAGCCACATCGCCGAGCGGGGTCGACGTACCGTGAGTATTCACGTAGCCCACGTCCTTCGGGGAGATACCTGCGTCGCGGAGCGCCATCTCGATGGCGAGACGCACGCCTTCGCCGTCTTCACGCGGGGCGGACATGTGGTGCGCATCGGCGCTCATGCCGACACTGGCAACGCGGGCAAGGATGTTCGCGCCGCGCTTCTTGGCGTGAGAGAGGCTTTCAAGCACGAGAATGCCGGAACCTTCACCCATCACGAAGCCGTCGCGGTCCTTGTCGAACGGGCGGGAAGCAGTGGCCGGGTCATCGTTGCGCTTGGAGAGGGCGTGCATGTTGGTAAAGCCAGCGAGGGCGAGCGGGTTCACCGTCTCGTCGGTACCGCCAGCAAGCATGATGTCGGCGCGACCCAGGCGGATAGCGTCAAAGGCCGCTGCGATAGAATGGTTCGATGTCGCGCAGGCGGAAACCACTGCAAAGCAGGGGCCCATCCAGCCAGTGCGGTTGGAAACTTCGCCCGCAGGCATGTTCGTAATGGACATCGGGATAAAGAACGGAGAAACGCGGGTCGGGCCACGGGTACCCCAGGTAACCGCGTTGTCAGTGTAAGTGTTCATACCGCCAATACCGGCACCGATAATCACGCCGGAACGGGACGGGTCTTCGGCCTTCGGGTCAACACCGGCATTCTTCAATGCCTGGAAGGCAGAATAGACTGCGTACTGGATGCACTTCGAGAACCTGGACTGGTCTCTGGTGCTAAAGAACTCGGAACCGTCAAATTCCTTGACCGCAGCCGCAATCTGGACCGGCAGTGCAGAAACGTCGAACCTATCAATCTTGGCGATGCCGGACTTGCCCTGCAAAAGGTTGTCCCAGAGGATGTCGGGGGAATTTCCAAGGGCCGAAACACAGCCCATACCGGTAATTACTACTTCTTCCATAGTGTATTCCTGTGTGTAACAAATTAACGAGCCGAATATAGCAAATATTTTTCTTACAATAAAGTGTTTTATTTCTCATTAGCACCGATGTTTGACGAAGCGTAAAAATAGGCAGACAAAAGGTCTAAAATTATTTTGACAATTTTACACTTCGGTACAAAAAACTAAATTTACCGACGATATGGCAAAAAAGAAAAGTTCTAGAAACCTGGTCTGGATGGATTTGGAAATGTCCGGGCTCGACCCCGAAAAGGACGTTATCCTAGAGATTGCCACCATCGTTACCGATGCGGAACTCAACATCCTAGCCGAAGGGCCCGTCATTGCCATTCACCAGAACGAGAACGTCTTTGAATCCATGGACGAATGGAATACCAAGCACCATACGGCGAGCGGTCTTGTAGAACGCTGCAGGCATTCGCAATACTCCACCGCCGACGCCGAAAAGGTGACGCTCGACTTTATCAAGCCTTTTACCGAAAAGGCAAAGAACGTACTGTGTGGCAATTCCATCACGCAGGACAGGCGTTTCTTGTACAAGTACATGCCCGAAATATCGAACTGGCTTTGCTACAGGAATATAGACGTAAGTTCCATCAAGGAACTCTCATTCCGCTGGTATCCAAAACTTGATGAATTCCAGAAGGAAAAGCGCCACGAGGCCCTGAACGACATCCGCGAGAGCATCGCCGAACTCGCCTACTACCGCAAGACTATTTTCAAGTAACCCGATGAAGTATTATTACGACCCCCAAAATCGACTCCCCTACAAGAAGAGATTACGTAACCGTTGCATCGCTATCGCCATTTTTGTTGCAGCCTGCGCCCTGATTGGCTCGTGCATATTCAAGAGCGGCGAACAGGCGGCGCAACCGAAAGGATTCGTCGTAAACGGCAATGATCCTACGGCGACATCCAAAGAATGGATCACAGACACTCTCCGTGTGGATTCTTCCATCATCGATTCGCTCAAGGAAGCGCACCGAGCAATCAAGGTGAAGGATCCATTAACCGAGTCCACAGTAAAGAGTCTTTTCGGCGAGGCAAAGGCATCAAGGGAAGCCGCCACGAAAGAATCCGAGAGGAATGAAAACCTCGAGAACACGCAGGCGACCGTGACCGCCGCGGTCACCCCTGAAAATCCCCCCGAAGTAGAAATTGTCGATTCGGTACACATCAAGAACCAGAAGGACGTGTTCCTTGCCGAGAAAATCGACAACATGCTCCGGCGCTTCAAGCCCATGCACAGCGCGATTCTTGTGGTGGAACCGAACAGCAACGAGATAATCGCCTGGGGCGAAACCAAGGATTACAAGGTGCAAAATGCGCCGGACTACATCTCGCGCAACACCTTCCCTGCCGCATCGCTTGCAAAGACCGTCACAATTGCAGCCGCGATGGAAAGCAACCGCTATTCGCTCAATTCCCCGATACCCGACAGGGGCGCTCATCACACGCTGTACAAAAACCAGCTGCGCGTGCCCGAGAACTATGCGGGCCCGACTATTGAACTGCAGGACGCCTATGCGAAATCCGCAAACCCGCCGCTCGGCATCATCGGCCTGAACGTCGGGGCAAAGCGCCTGCGCGACGCGGCAAAGATGCTCGGCTACAACACGAACTTCCCCGGCGGCCTCCCCGGGCGCTCGAACTATGCACCTCCCGATTCCGGATACGGGCTTGCCGAAGTGAGCTGCGGGTTTATCCAGTCGACAACCCTCTCTCCCCTCCTAGCGGCAGCGCAGGTGCGTTCCATACTCGCCAAGAAACCTCTCGAAATCCCGTGGGCGAAAGACCTCGAAGGCATCGCCCCCAAGCAGCGCATCGCTCTCGACGTGGGTAAGTTCAGCGAGAACACCTACTACGGGCTACGGGCCGCCATGCTACGTTCCGTCACGAACGGAACCGCAAGGAAGCACTTATCGACCAAGAATATGGCCCGCAAGAATTTCAACGCCCTGAACATCGGCGGCAAGACTGGTTCGCTCGACGGGAACGACCCGAACGGGCGATACGAATGGTTTATGGGATTTGCACAGTCGAAGGAAGACCCCAAGAAGGCGATTATCGTAGTCATCATGCAGGTTCACGACCTGCAGGGCTACCGCTCGCAGCCTGCATGCCAGGTGGCGGCGATGATAATGAACTACTGGGCTCACCAGAAATTATGGCAGACAAACTAAAAGCGAGGACAAAATGGAACCTTCCTGGTGGAACCTTATACCGACCTACTTTGACGGAATCGCATTTACAATTCCCCTCATGAACTTCCCGGTCCACTGGTACGGCGTGATGTACATTTTCGCGTTCGTCACCGCATACTTTACCATGTGGAAAATCAACTCGAAGGAAAATCTCGGGTACACCAAGGAGCAGTTCGACAACCTGTTCATGTGGGCCATCGCGGGCATCCTCATCGGTGCGCGACTCGGGTACGTTTTCTTCTACAAACCGGGCTATTACCTCGCAAACCCGCTCGAAATAATCATTCCCCTCACCCACGACGCACTCGGGTGGCACTTTACGGGCATTGCAGGCATGAGCTACCATGGCGGCATGATTCTCGGCACCATCTTTGCGATTATCGGAATGAAACGCAACAAGATGGACGTGTGGAAAACGCTCAACCTGAGTTTCCTTGCTGCCCCGCTCGCCTATACCTGGGGGCGATGGGGCAACTTCATCAACGGTGAACTTTTTGGCGAGGTGACAACGAGCCCTATCGGCATGTTCTTCCCGCTTGCCCACGACAGCCCCATCACGAACCCGATTCTTCACCATCCGAGCCAGCTCTACGAAATGTGCTTCGAGGGAATCATCCTGTTTGCGGTTCTCTATAACCTGAGACGCATTCCGCTATTGCGCGACAAAATGCCCTGCCTCTACCTGATGGGCTACGGCATATTCCGCTTCTTTATCGAATTCTTCCGCAGACCCGATGCCCACCTGGGGCGCATTGACCTGTTCGGCATGAGCCGCGGGCAGACTCTCTGCAGCCTCATGATTATCACAGGCCTTGTGTGGCTGATTGTGCTGATTTACCGCCAGAAAAAGGCCATTAAAAACAGCTAGTCCTGGATGCAACGGACCACATCAGTAAACCTAGCAACTCACCGCAAGGTTTGAAACCGCGAGCGCGGGCACCTTTATACCTGAAAACTTGTCGTAGTATTCGCTCCCGACGGCGACAACGTTCTGGATTATATCGAAGAAATTTCCGGAAAGCGTCACGCCATCAACCGGATGCTGGATTACCCCGTTTTCGCACCAGAACCCGTGAGCCCCGATGCTCAGTTCGCCCGAAACGGCATTGCAGCCAGAATTGCCCTCCAGGCGAACAACCAACAGGCATTTCGGGAATAACTTCAAGAGTTCCGCCGTAGTCTTGTCGCCCGCAGGCACATACATGTTCCAAAACGCGGTACCCATCTTCGAACCGAAACCGCGGGCAGCACTACCTGTTGTACTGCAGCCATCTTTCGCGGCTGTTTCCAGATTGTAGAGAGCCTCGTTAAAGACACCATCCTTTATAACCTCAACGCGACGCGTGAGAGAGCCTTCGGAATCGAAATAGACCTTGTTGCAGAAATTCTCGGAATTCGGGTCGCTCCAGAGAGAGAACTTTTCGGACGCAATCTTTTCGCCCAGCTTACCCGCAAGGCGGGACATGCCCTTCTGCATGGATTCTGCGATAAACGGCGACCCGTACATTCCAACAAAGCGGCCGGCAATGCGTTCCGAGAAAATCACAGGAATTTTTCCGCCTTCAATTCTCTTCGCGCCAAAAAGTTCAGTGGCGTATGTAGCAGCCTTGTCCGCGATTTCTTTCATCGAAATTTCATTCCAGTCGCGACGGCTCTTTACGCAATTACCTAACTTACTGACTCCATCGCGTACTGCGACCGCACCCGCACCGACAGAAACGGAGTTGTCCTTGTCGGTGTAGAAAAGCCCGTTACTGTTCGCCACGATAGAGATTTCACGGTTCAGGTCGGCACCGAGGTACGGAATGTTCTTGATGTCGGCGGAACGTGCGAATGTTTCCTTTTCGAGTTCTATGCAGAAATCCTTGAGCTCCGCAAGCGAAAGCGAATCTAGGGCAGGATTGTAATTCGGGCTGTCATCCGGAATCTGCGCCGGTTTCGGAAGTTCAATATTTACAGGCTCCGTCCACTGAGTGTGGCAAACCGCATCCTTGATGGTCTGTGCAATCGCATCCCTGGTAAGGCGCTCGGTGTGCGCATACCCTGGATGTCCGTCCTTGATGACGCGAATACCAAGCCCTACAGAATCGGAAATCTCAGTATTCTGCACCTGCCCCTGAAAAACAGAGATACCCTCGGAATGCGAATTCGAAGCGATTATGTCGAACTGTTCCGCCTCGCCCTTCGCGAGGTCACACATACAAGAAACTGCGTCAGTAATATTCATAGTTTGCCAATGGTCATTAGTTATTGGTCAATAGTTTTTTTCGCTTTACTGGCAAGCATTCGCCAGTAGGCGGCGGGGCTCCCCGTCACGGACTCGAGCGATTCAGCGAGTTCTCGGGTAATCTCGATGGTCCCTGCAATCAGGCCCTCAAGCGTTTCCATCGGGACCCCGATGCGGCGCGCAAATTCGGCCTTGTCCATCTTGAGCCACTCGATACCTTCCAGAATTGCCTGCCCCGGAGTGGGGGTTCCATGCCTTGCCATTAGAAATCAACCTCCTTCCAGCCTTCCGCACCAAAGCGGAGGTCGCGTTCCACGAATTCCCAAATAAGGAGCTTTTTGCCCTTGAGCACGCCGGCCTTGCGGGCGAGCTTTTCACGAACCAATGTTGATGCACCGCCATCGCTCACGATGCTTGCGACAGGCCTTCCCATCTCTTTAGCAAAATGCGCAATCCAGCCCGCGTTCACCGGCGAATCAGTCTGGTAAATGCGGCTGAAGCTGTCACCGAGAATCAAGATTTTTGCCTTGCGGAAATCGTCCTTGAAAGGCGTACGCGTCGTGTCGTAGGCGACGGCTTCTTGCAATGCCGCTGAATCGGCAAGCGAATCTGCGGGCGTTTCCGTGCTGTCCGAAGTTTGCGCACGTTCTGAGACTTCTTGCTGCATCACCACATGCCCGGTCACCTTCTGCACCTTGAACACGTTGAACTTGTTGAGTCCGCTCATCTCGCCGATATCGCCCATGCGGTCGGCCACAGAATCAGATGCAACATAGGTCATGGATTCTTCGCCGATATCCACGACGCCCGCCTCCGCCATCTCGCGCACCTTACGCGCAATCACATCGGCAGCAAGTTCAGCACCGCGCGGAGTCCAGTGCGTGTCGTCGTTCAGGTAGAGCGGCCCGAGAGTCGCATCGTCAACCTTCGCAGCAAGGAGCGGCGTGTACAAATCCACCGTATTCAGCCCGAGTTTTGTAAGCGAATCGAGAATCGCCTTGCCATGACCGGCGGCAGTCGCGCCCCGAGATATGTCCGCGCCGTTAATGCCTGCGACCGGGGATACGCCGGTCAGCCTTTCCGGATAAACGCTCGGCTTGCCCGGAGTAACCACCACAAGGAGTTCCACGCCCTTCGCCTTCAGCTGGTCGCGGAACCGGAGAATCGCCTGCACCGGGTTATCGAGTTTCGCACTGCGCACATCCAGCGGGGACGGTTGCACCAGGAATTCCACATCCTGCCGGTAGAAAAGCCAGCGTCCCTCACCTGCACCGAGCACCACCTTCTCGCCCGGGTCATTGAAGATGTTCCATACCGCGAGCTGGTAACGCGGGCGCACTGCAAGCACCAGCGCATTCTCGTCTTCCACCTTCTTCTCGAAAGCCCGCAGGTAGCGGCTCGTCCATACGCCGTAATGCTTGACGCCCGAAATTGCCCGCACAACCGAGAAATGCCCGAACTCGCCCACCACCGCCTTGAGTGTTGAATCGACGACCTTGAAACTTTCGGGCTCGTCCTCGAGGCTCACAAGCAACGTGTCCGCCTGCTTGAGCAGCCTGTAGCCCGCCTCCGCTGTATCGAGCTGCGCATACGCATTGACGGTCAGCGCGACCGCCTCCAAGTCGGAAAGGGCCCCGATTACGGGTTCCAGCGCATCCACAGTCTCCGCGCCACCCGCAATTGCTTCGCGCGCACTGCGCCAAACGCTATCCAGGCGCATCGCCCCCGCAGTCATATTAGATTCCCGCACGAATGGGGTATAGACAATGTCCTTAAAGATGTCGAAGGAAACAAACCGTTTATCGCCACGCAGGTCCGCGACGGCCTGCACCGTAAACGGAAGCAGGAGCAAGATCCCGAACAGGACGACAATTGCAACGTACTTTTTATTCACGATGTAAAGTTACAAAAATGCAAAGGAGATCCCCGACCAAGTCGGGGATGACGTAGCAAAAAAGAAATGCTGGCGGAGTAATCCGCCAGCGTAATACCCGGTCCGCGACTCGAACGCGGAGCTCATCCTTAGGAGGGACGCGTTTTATCCTGTTAAACTAACCAGGCATGCAACCTTCAGGCCTTGCGGTCTTTCAAGTCCGCGACAAATATAACTAAAAGCGCCCGTTTTGTCATCAGGGCGAAAGTCCGCCTAGTAAGCGTGGTCGCAGTCCACGTTCTCCTTGCCCTTGATACCGTTCGCGCATTCAATCAGGCCCTGGAGTTCGCCGTTACGGAACGTGCCCCAGCTCTTCTTGTCCTGCTTCTCAGTCAAGCAAACCTTGTTCGTGGTCGTGGAGTCGATACCTTCCTGACCGTTCACCGGAATCCAGTCGTAGCAGGTTTCCTTTACCGTGAACGTCATGTACTTGCCGTCGAGCTTGCCGTCGCGGTAGTTACCGAAGGAATACCCGAGGTCGTTCGGGCCATTGAGTTTGCCCTTCTTGTAGTCAATCGTGACCTTGTCCTTCGGCTTGTTCTTCTCGCGCTCTTCTTTCATCTTCTGGAAGGCCTCCAGGGCCTCTTCCTTGTCCTTCTTCTTCTTGATCTTGGAGATGCGCTTCATTTCCTTCTTGTCGGCAGCCTCAATCGCCTTCACGTCTTCGACAAACGGGTAGTGCACCACCACGCGTCCGTGAATCTCATTGTTCCAGTACGGGATTTCGGCCATAAGGAATCCCTTGTGCGAGAACATATTCACCATGCCGTGGACTGCGCCCTTCCTGTAAGGCACTTCCAGGTGCAAGAAGTAGTACTTCTCGAGTTTCTTCTTCAGTTTCTTGTCGGTTACCGCAATGTTGTCCATCGCACTATAACGGTAGAACTTGGCCGTGCCATTCTTTACGCCATGCACGTAATCGACTGTGTAGAGCACCTTGCCAAAGTCCTTGCCCTGGCGAACCGGAAGCGTAAGGTCGTTGCCGAAGCCAGTTTCTCGGCCGTGGAACTTGCCTTCCCCATCGACATTCATGATATTCTCGACATAGCCGTTCACGAGAAAGCCCGTCCACGTATTGCCGTCCTTGCAACGCACGTCGCTGTAGTCGGGGAAACTACCGATGGACTCGGGCAAAAGCTTCTCGGGCAAGCCGGAAATGCTGAACACGCCCTTCTTGTCCCAGTCGAGGAAGCGTTCCGTACCCGGACGTTCATGATACTGGAAGAAGCAGAGAACGCTGTCGGCTTTTGCCTTGTGGTCCTGGAAATACTTGCCGAAATCGGTCAAGTTGGAATCGTCATCCTTCTTGGAAGGCTTTTTCTTGGAATCGGGGAAAGTCTGCGCGATGGCGTCATGTACCTTGCCGGAATCCGCAAAGGCGGAAAGCGTAAACCCGCTATTGTTCAGGTGGTCGACGCACAGGTCAAGGCTTTTCTGGTAGGTTTCGCTTGTGTCACTGCAGTCCTTGGCGCGGCACGGGAGAATCTCGTACTGCGGCAAATCCCAGACCTTGTTCACCTTCGTGAGGATTTCGCCTTCCTGCCAGTCCACGCCTTCAGTTTCTTCCACATTGAAGCATCCGCAAATCCAGCCGTCACCGTAGGTCTTGATACCCAGGCGCGAGATTTCGGAGGCATCTACGTGGGCAACGTTTTCCATCCAGCAATCAAAATACTTCGGCGAGAGTTCCTGCGCAGAAGCAAGAACGGATAACACCGAAACAGTAGCAAAAACAGTTTTAAACAGGCGTATTCTCATTTTTCATTTCCCTATACGCCTTAAATATAGACAACTTTTCAAAAAAAAGAGTGCGAATGGCCGATTCGAACGAATTAACCGCCCGAGAGTTTGACGGTATAGCCCTTCTTTTCAAGTTCTGTTTTCAAAATATTACGTTTGTCGCCCTGGATTTCAATGTTGAAGTCCTTTACGGAGCCGCCCACCCCGCACTTCTGCTTGAGCGTGCGGGCCAAGTCCTTCAGTTCATCCTCGTCTAGCGGGATTCCCGTAACGACGCTCGCCATCTTGCCGCCACCGAGGCGCTTCAACTGGATGCGCACGACTCCGTCACCCTGGGGGCGTTCCGCCTTGGGCTTTTCTTCCTTGACACGGCCAACCCCGGTCGCAAAAACAAGCGTAGAACGATCTTCGATAGACATTACTCGCCCTCCTTCGGCTCATCATCCTTTATAATCGGGTGCTCCATAGGCACGTTGCGCGGGTCCGGCTTATTGAACACGAGCGCGCAAACGACAATGACGGCGATGTAGAAAAGCACTGCGGCAAGGAGCGCAAGCAAATCGCCCGACAAGGCCTGCACCTTCACGAAGATGAGGATGCTGCAGGGCATGGCGAGCAAACACAAAATACCCGGTATGGATTTTTTCATACCGGGAAATATAGTTTTATCTGAGATCGACCATCTCGCTCTTGCCGTCGACGGTTACCTTGTACTTGCCGGGGTAACCGCGGAACTTCACGACGCCGTTCTCGTCTGCCTTGAACGTGCCGTTGGTGGTCCACACCTTGTGCCACAGGTCGTAGATGAGCTTGGCGGCAGGCTTCTCGCGCCCGTCCATGGCAACAATACCGCCGTTCTTGACCCAGTGGCGGCCATCCCAGAAGCCCCACAGCACAATGCCTTCCACGGCCGGGTGGCTGAAGGCGATGCGCAGGACCATCTCGTAGCGGCGGGCCTGTTCGTCTTCGCCGAAGTACATGCCCTTCTGCCAGTCACCAAAGTCAAGTTCGGTAATCTTGATGGGGAGCCCGAGCGAACCAAGCCTGTCGAGGCGCTTCTTGATGAAGTTCGGGTTCAGCTGGCGGTCACCGAAGTGGCACTGCACGCCGATGCCGTGTACGGGCACCTTGCGGTCGAGCATTCCCTTCACGATGTCGTAGAGGCGCTCGGTTTCGCCGGCGGCAACCACGTTGTACTCGTTGATAAACAGGCGTGCATCCGGGTCGGCACGGTGAGCCCAAACGTGTGCGGAATCCAGCAGGTCCCAGCCACACTTGTTGAAGATGAACGGCTCGTGGAAGGCTTCGTTCCACACGTCATATTCCTTGATGCGGCCCTTGTATTCCTTCACGTCGCGGGTGATGCGGTCCTTGATCTTGTTCGAGATGTCCTTGCAGCTCCCCTGATTGCTGAAATGCTTGTCGAAGCCGTAGCCCTGGTGCCCCCACACGAGCGTATGCGCGCGGAAGCCCCACTTGTAGGCATCCACGTAGTCGAGGTACTGCTTGAATTCGTCGCGGCGGATCTTGCCCTTCTTGGGTTCGTAATCCGGCCACTTGAACTGGTTCTCGGGCACGCCGTACCAGAAGTACTTGTTGGCGGTCTTCCTATACCAGGTCTCCACGCTGTCCTTGCTCGGGTATAGCGCGAGAGCCGTACCGAAGGGGAAAGCGTGGCGCATGAGTTCCACCTTCACCTGCGCACCGGGGGCCGCCTTCACTGTCAGTTCCTTTTTGCGGAGGCTGTCAATGCGGGCGGCGGAATTGTTGTACCAGGTCATGTCGTCGAGGCCTTCCACCTTCTCAATTTCCACGTCGTCCATCTGCATCCAGCCCTTCGCGAGGCCCACATGGAACGTGACGTTGTTGAGTCCGTAGCCCTTCTGGTCGGCAAGGAAGGTCATGGAATAGGTTTTCCATTCATTGGTGAGCATGAAGGATGCACTTTCCTTCTGGCGCCAGTCGGGAGCGCCTCCCTGCACGATGGCGTTGATAGGCATATTGCCCTTCGCCTTGAACGTCAGCGTGTAGTATGCGGAATCGGCGAGCCACTTGGGGGGCTGCAACTGCAGGCCCCAGCTGGGGTTCGGAAGTTCTTTCACCGTAACCTTCACGCCCTCGGAGCCATCCACACCGAGGCCGGGCTGACCGAGCTGCAGGTCCACCTTCGCCGGGCCGTCCGGGTTATTCCACAGGTACCAGCCTCCGTCGCCATAAGACATATCGCCGTTCGTGAGCACGTTCTGCGCCATCAGCGGGGCGGCGGCCAGGGCTGCGGCCGCGCACGCAAATTTCACGCTCGAAAGATTCATAAGGACCTCGCTTTTTCGCCTAGAGTCATCTGTTCGCCCAGAATATAAAATATGGGCCGGCATTTTACTTCTATAAAATGCCTTTTTTCGGTTACGAGAAGGAACAGAAGTGTCTTACAAAACACCAAAGTGTATCAAGTGTATCTAACCACTATTCCGGATCCACGATACAACGGATGGAATACATATAGTCGCTTGTGTAATACTTGAACTCTTCAAAATAGCATACATCGCTGTCACTGTATAATGATAAACTATAGACACCATTTTCTCCTTTTGTCGAAGACCAGAATTCGGCGTAATCTGTATTACTGTTCCCCCACGAACTCCCATAGAACTCGCGAGCCGGCAAAGCCGAAAAACCAAAATGGTCAACTTCCTTTCTCTTTCGCCAGGTAGACGATTTCAGCGCTGCTCCAGATGCGTTAGCCCCAGAGACGGCCCAGAATAAAGTTTCCCATTCTTCCTTAGACGGCATGTGCGAACCAGCAGGGCAAAGGTCTCCTCCATTGTTCGCAATATCCCTCCATAGGTAATAACGGCCATATAAATCGCAATCGTTGGCGTAACAACGGCTAATCGATGTCTCGTACTTCAAGTTCTCGGCAAACCAGACCTGATTACCAATCTTTATCGTTTTATAGACCTGATTGTCTCGTGGGTCGGTAAATTCTCCATAAGTGCAGTTGTCTTCCTGCTCCGTCCTGCAGGGCTGTGCTATGGTAATGGTATCATAGAAGGAATCTTCGACCAGGGTATCCTTGATACAGCGGACAGCGTTCGCCATGTTCTTGGTATGGTTGTAGACAATTCCGGCACTACGACTCGACATAATAAACCATGCAGCAAATTTCTCATCGTATTCAGTAGATGTCCACGAGAACGTTTCACTTATGTCTTTTATATTTCCTATCGCCGTGCTTCGCCCACCGGGTAAGAAAGACAGGCCATAGATGTCCGAATTTAGGGAATCTTTCCATCCAACTTGAGATTTTATCTTTAATGCAGCCTCATAAGACCCACCGGCATAAAGTATCATGCTGTTGTATTCCTGATTTGTCGGCACGTGCCAGCCTTCGGGGCAAATGCCTCGCGCCGGATATGCCGGCGAACATTTTGTGTCCATACCACACCCCTTGCCCGTTGTGCCGAATATACCGGCACTATCCATAGCAGCCGCCCAGGTATAATAACGACCTAAAATTTTGCAGGAATCCGTGCCGCAGTAATTCTCAAATGGTTCATCGTTCACCACATACTCGAAGGCAAGGTCTTCCGCCATCCAGACCTGCCTTCCGACAGTGACTGTCTTGTAGACATGCCCGTCGCGCGCGTCCTTCAGTTCGCCGTACTGGACATTCGAATTAAACGCCTCGTCCTTGGTAAAATCGAAACTGACTGAACTATAAGGAGTGCTGCTAGAAGACCCTAGACTACTAGAAGACCGTACGCTACTGGAAGAACTCCGGATGCTGCTAGAACTAGCCCTGTCGCTGGAAGATGACCTGGCAGAAGACGAACTAGACGTTTCCTCGTCATCGACCCGAATCCACCTATCACCATCACATTCATAGTCTCGCTTGAGATCTGCCACATAGACTTTCTCGCCCTTGAATTCGTCACTGCATGCGTAGGATTCCAGTTCGTCCATATCGGCCACTTCACCGGGAAGTCCCTGAGACCTAGAAATGAAGGAATCATCGTCGCCGCAGGCGGCAAGCATTGTTAACGAAAGCGAAATAACGAGGGAACTGGCTTGAAAACGCATCTTATTTCTCCTTGAAACCCAAATTCAATAGAAAACATAGAAAAAAAATGTGATTATTCTACATCTTTAATCTATTTTTTGGGATATGCACTACACTCCCTACCGCGATTTGCTCCTCAAGCTATTCCCAAACTACCTCAAGGTGCGCAAGCTCCCGCTGAACGGCGGCATGAGTTGCCCGAACCTCGACGGCACCAAGGGATTCTCGGGATGCAGCTACTGCAACAACCGAAGCTTTAGCCCGGTGTTCGACCAGGCGAAGGTCAGCATCCAGGAGCAGCTCGATAAGTTCGTGCCGAGGTTACGTGAAAAGTACCCGAACGCGGGCATCCTCGCCTACCTGCAGCCGTACACGAACACGCATGCCCCGCTCGAACACCTGAAGGGGATTATCGACCCGATTATCAAGCACAAGGAAATTGCGGGGCTCGCCATAGGGACGCGCCCGGACTGCCTTGAAGACGAGAAGATCGAGTACCTCGCGGAACTGAACCGTAAGAAGCCGATTATCGTGGAAATCGGACTCCAGACGGCAAACGACCTCACGCTTGCGGCAATAAACCGCAGGCATACACTCGCCGAATTCGAGGATGCCGTCAAGCGCTGCCAGGCGGCGGGTCTCACCGTCACCACGCACGTGATTGTCGGGCTCCCCGGCGAAACTCTGGAAGACTTCAAGCGCACCGCCGAAGTCGTGCGCGACCTGAAGCTAGCCGCCGTGAAAATCCACCCACTGCACATTGTCGCGGGCACCGTGATGGCACAAGATTTTTCTGCCGGCGAAATCAAGCTGCTGGAATTCGAGGAATATTGCGCCGCCGTTGCCGAGATGATAAAGATTATCGGGCCAGATACCGCCATCGAGCGGTTCAGCGGCGAAAGCCCGAGCGACATGCTCCTCGCCCCCAGCTGGTGCGGGGAACGCGACAAGATTATCGCGGAAGTGGAAAAGCTGCTCGATAAACAATAGTCGCGGCACCCATATTTTTTTAAATTTGCATCCGAAAAAACAAAAAGGATTTGAAAATGGCAAAGACCAGCGCAAAGAAAACTGAAAAGAAAGGCACCCAGACCAACATGTGGACCGGCCGTTTTGCTAGCGGCATGGCGCAGAGCATGGTGGACCTGAGCTTCAGCCTGCAATTCGACGCCGAACTCATCGAAGAAGACATCGAAGGCAGCATCGGCCACGGCAAGGGCCTGGTAGAATCCGGCGTGTTAAGCAAGGCCGATTACAAGAAGATTTGCGATGGTTTGGCCAGCATCCTCAAGGACTACAAGGCCGGTAAGAACCTTTGGCAGGAATCTGACGAGGACATCCACATGGCCGTGGAACGCGTGCTCACCGAACGCATCGGTGCGCTCGGCAAGAAGATCCACACGGGCCGCAGCCGTAACGACCAGGTTTGCACCGACTTCAAGCTTTACATGCGCCACCGCGCCGCCGAAATCCGCGCTCTCGAAGTTTCTTTGATGGAAACGGTGCTGGACCTTGCCAAGAAATACTTCGGCAAGATGATGCCGGGCTACACCCACCTGCAGCAGGCTCAGCCCATCTACTTCAGCCATTACCTGATGAGCATGTTCTTCGCTGTGAGCCGCGACGTGAAGCGCCTCGACAATTTCTTGGAGCTGCACAGCGAACTTCCACTGGGTAGCGGCGCCATGGCGGGTTCCGCATTCCCGTACCACCGCGCCCTCGTTGCAAAGGAACTGGGTTTTAACGGCGTGAGCCCGAACAGCATCGATGCGGTAAGTCACCGCGACATGATGCTGGAATTCGAAGCCGACCTCGCCATTATCGCGAACACCATGAGCCGCTACGCCGAAGACTTCGTGAACTGGAGCACCAGCGAATTCGGCTACCTCACCCTGCACGATGCCTTCTCCAGCGGGTCTTCCATGATGCCGCAGAAGAAGAACCCCGACTCCATGGAACTTATCCGCGGAAAGTCCGGCCGTATGCTCGGTAACTTCAGCGCCCTCTACACGCTGGTAAAGGGTGCCCCGCTCAGCTACAGCCGCGACCTGCAAGAAGACAAGGAACCGGTTTTCGACTCCGTCCATAACGTGAAGGTGATTCTCCGCGTGATGAAGGAGGCTCTGGAAAGCGCACGTTTCAATTTCGACAAGATGCACGCGAAGATGCTGCCGGCGCTGCTGGCTACCGACCTCGCTGACTTGCTGGTCGAATCCGGCGTGCCGTTCCGCGATGCCCACCACGTGGTCGGCAGCCTGGTCGGCGAAGCCGCCCGCCAAGGCCTCGAATTTACGGACCTCAGCGACGAGGCCTGGGCAAGCGCCGGCGTCCCGAACGTAAAACAGATGAAGAAGACTCTTACCTTCGAATACAGCGTGTCCCGCCGAAACATCGAAGGCGGCACGGGTCCGAAATCCGTGAAGCAGCAGTTTGTGAAGGCCGATGCGATTCTGAAGAAGTTCAAGAAGTAAACTCACAAAAAAAATTTCTTGACTTTTGTAAAAATTGGAACTATATTTAGAAACATGAACAAATTCTTTGGACAGAACATCGCAGCAGCAGCGAAAGCGGCAAGCCCGGCAGCAGCCCGAGCTATTGTGGGGCTGTCCAGAGAAACCAAAGTCTGCAAGGCATAACGCCAAAATCCAGATAGCAAGTTTCAAGGGCAGCCCCGCAAAAGGCTGCTCTTTTTTTCGACCGCTCGTTCGTTACCCAAACAACAAGACCTACGGTTTCTCACGAGCTCTCGCCATCACGGCACGCTCACGCCGTGCCGCTCTTGGCTCACGTTATTTACCCCATTTTAACCACTAACCACAAGGAACAGCGAAAATTCTTGAACAATTTTATGCTATAATTACACTGCAAAAAAAAGAATTTTCGATACCTATACAGGAGCATAAAATGCGCAGAAGACTTTTGAGCGAAGGTGCCAAGGAACTCTCTTACGAAATCCGCGAGATCGTGAAAAAGGCAAACCAGCTCAAGGCACTCGGCCTCCCCATCCACTGGGAAAATATCGGCGACCCCATCGAAAAGAAATGCCAGCTGCCCGACTGGATCAAGGAGATCGTGGTTGACCTCGTCAAGACGAACCGCAGCTACGGCTACTGCCCCTCCAAGGGCATGCTCGAGACCCGCGAATTTCTGGTCAAAGAGAACAACAAGCTCGGCGGTGCACAGATCAACGTCGATGACATTCTGTTCTTCAACGGCCTCGGTGACGCCATCGCCACTATCTACGGCCTGCTCTCGATGAACACCCGCATCATCGGACCGGCCCCGGCCTACTCCACCCACAGTTCCGCCGAAGCGGCCCATGCCCACACGGCCCCCATCACCTACAGCCTCCAGCCCGAGAACCACTGGTATCCGGACCTGGAAGAGCTCGAGAACAAGGTGAAGTACAACCCGAGCATCGCGGGCATCCTGATTTTGAACCCGGACAACCCGACCGGCATGGTCTACCCGCTCGACATCCTCAAGAAGATCGTGGATATTGCGAAGCGCTACAACCTCTTCATCATCTGCGACGAAATCTACAACAAGATTACGTACAATGGAGCCCACGCCTACGCGCTCGCCGAATACATCGGTGACGTTCCGGGCATCGCGCTCAAGGGCATTTCCAAGGAATACCCGTGGCCAGGTGCTCGTTGCGGCTGGGCCGAATACTACAACCGCGACAAGGACGAACAGTTTGACGCCTTCTGCCGCGCCATCGACAACGCGAAGATGGTGGAAGTCTGCTCGACCACGCTCCCGCAGATGACCATTCCGCGTGTGCTGGGCGATCCGCGCTTTATCGAGCACCGCACCGCGCTGAACGAGAAGATTGGCCGCCGCAGCGCCATCATCAACGAAATCCTTTCCGACATTCCGGAACTGTACTTCAACCCGACCTACGGCGCATTCTACAACACCATCATCTTCCGCGAAGGGACGCTCAACAGCCACCAGAACTTGAAGATTGACAACCCGATCATCAAGAAGAAGGTGGAGGAATGGTGCAGCAAGACCACGAACCTGGACTACCGCTTCGTGTACTACCTGCTGGGCGCGAAGGGCATCTGCGTGGTTCCGAGTACCAGCTTCTGCACTGACTTGAAGGGCTTCCGCGTGACGCTCCTCGAAGAGGATGAAGACGAACTGCGCAGCGTGTTCACCACGATCCACGACGCCATCGTGGAATACCTGCACTCGTAGTCCCTAGTCGTTAGGCGCTAGTCAAAGGATACTGTTATGAATTCGTTAAGGGATTTATCCGTCTTAACGGTATTTGGGATGCTTGTCGCATGCGGAGACAGTAGCTCTCCCCTGCCAGCCATCGAGGAATCTTCCTCCTCCGATATACCCGTTTCTAGCGCGAAAATTCAATCGAGCAGCAGCGAGATGGTTCTGCCCGCAAGTAGCAGCGACATGGCGATACCCGACCTCACCGGATCGAGTTCGAGCGAAATTGCATCCGATACCGTCTGGAACAAGGCGAACCTCACGTGGTATACCTCCTGGCCCGAGCCCGGCAGCGAGGAGTGCGAGGACTACAATGGCTGTACCTGGGCAGGCTGGTTCGCCGGCCTCGAGGATCAGCAGACCGAGGAATGGGTCAGCGAGCACAACATCATCGCCGTCCACGAAAAAGACTGGGATACATATAAACTAAAAACGTTCAGGCTCCGCAAAAATGGCCACACCATCGATGCGGTCGTCTACGACATGTGTTCCGACAGCGACTGTGACGGATGCTGTACCGAGAATGCCGGCAAGGTCGGATTCCTTATCGATATCGAGAGCTACACGAAGGCACGATTCAACAACTACGGTTCCGGAACCGTAGAATGGACTTGCCTTGACTGTGAATAGCTAGACTTCGCCTTCAGGAGAAGCGGGCTTGATCGGGAGCGGCGCGAAAGGCGGCTCCAGTTCGATGCTGATGGGGCAATGGTCCGAGCCCTGCACGGAGGCGTGTATCTCGGAATTCAGCACGTTCGGCACGAGTCCCTCGTCGACAAACGCATAATCCAGGCGCCACCCCACGTTGCGGGCACGCGCACCAAAGCGGTTAGACCACCAGGTATAGGCTTCCCGTGTGTCGGGGTGCAGGTTGCGGAACGTGTCTACGAAGCCGTTCTCTACGTACTTGTCCATCCAGGCACGTTCAATCGGCAAAAAGCCGCTGATATTCTCGTTTTCCTTGGGGCGCGCAATGTCGATTTCCTTGTGGCAGGTATTGTAGTCGCCCACCGTAAGCACGTGCTTGCCGTTCGCAAGCCAGCGTAGCGAATTCTCGAGGAACGCATCATAGAAGCGCAGCTTGTAGTCCAGGCGGTCGTCACCCGAGCCTCCATTCGGGAAATAGATGCAGTTGAGTACCCAGTCCGGGAACACGAGCTGGAGCACGCGGCCTTCCTCGTCAAATTCCTCGATATCAAACCCGTAGTTCACCATATCGGGCTCGATGCGGGAATATACGGCTACACCGCTGTAACCCTTCTTGCGCTGGCATGCATTCCAGTAGGTAAAGTAGCCTTCTGGATTCCGAAGCGTGTCGGGTACCTGGTCTTCTTCGGCACGGACCTCCTGAAGGCAGAGGATATCGGGCGCCGTATTGACGAACCATTCCTCGAATCCCTTCTTGAGCGCCGAACGTATACCGTTCACGTTCCAACTGTAGATATTCATTTTATACCGTTACCCAATCTCTCTGGGTAAAAGATAGGTTTTTAAATCCAAAAGCGTATACCCGGACAAGAAAAAACGAATTTCCCTGCACCCGTTCTTCTTTGTAACGATATTTTTACACTTATTTTAGAGCAAAAACTCCATTTTGAGTAAAGTTGCTATTTTTTTTCACTAGATTTCAGAAAAGAAATGTTTTTTTCTTTAGAAAATTTATATTTGAACTATGAATTCTAAAATCCTCGCCATCAAGCTTACTGCGTTTCTCGCATCCCTGACATTCTTTTCCGGCTGTGCCGGTTCGTCCAACGGAGATGACCTCGAAGTCCCCACGAACCTCCCCCCGATCTGCCGCGATATCGACTTCGTCGCAAACCCCGACATGCGCGAGATGTGTGGCGTCCGCAAGGCACACAACAAGGCTTACAAGAACATTCCGCAGCAGCGCTACCTCATTAAGCCAAGCGAGACTTCCATCGTGAAGACCGGCAACAAGCTTGAACTGCGTTTCCAGAATTCCCTTCCGCTCTACCTGGACGGCCCCATCGTGAACGAACTCCTCTTCAACCAGGAAAAACGCCTCGAGAAGATCAAGAACACTTACGACTACCACGAAAGCTACAACAAGATTTCCAAGGAACGTACCCGTATTTTCAAGATGGGCATCCCGACCGACTTCGGCAGTACGCGCGAATTCTGCTTCCGTATCCCGGAGGCCAAGGGTAACGCAAGAACCCGTAGCAAGGCCATGGGAAACAACATCGAACGCATGGATTGCGAAGACTTCGAGACCATCGTGAAGGCTGACAAGGCGGCAAAGGAACTCTAGAACCCGCTACACCTTTTAAACGGAGCCGCATAACCTGCGGCTCCTTTTTTTTCTAAATTAGGCCACGGTACAGACGTGACAACAGAAAGCAAGTACATCCACAACGCACTCAAGCAGGTCCACCACAAGGCCTCGTGCTCGAGCGTTTGCGGTTTTTCCATCTCGGGCCTCGCGACGTATATGCAGTTCCCCGAAATGAACTTCTGCATCGACATGGGAGAATGCCCGCTTACGGCGACCCCCATCGACCACGTGTTCCTCACGCACGCACACGGCGACCATGCCCGATGCCTCATGCGTCACCATAGCCTCCGCAAGATGATGGGCGTAGAGCGCGACAGCGTGTACTACATTCCCGAGAGCATCTACGAAGGGGCGAAAGACTGGATCCGCGCCGAAGCCATGTTCGAGGGCGTAAGCGAAGCCAAGTTCCGCTACCCCGAACTCGTCGCCGTAAAGGCAGGCGAAAGGATTCCATTGCGCTACCGCAAGGACATGGTGCTCGAGCCCTTCAACGTGAAGCATTCCGTACCCGCGATGGGCGCAACGCTCTACCTGCACAAGAGAAAGCTCAAGGACGAGTATCTCGGCAAGAACGCGGGCGAAATCATCGCGCTCCGGCAGGCGGGCGTAGAGATTACGCGCGAAGTATTCGAACCGCAGGTGAGTTTTATGGGCGACTGCCTCGGCGAAAGCCTGCTCGAAAACCGCAGCGTTTTCGACTCGAAGGTCCTCGTTACCGAATGCACGTTCATAGCCCCCGAAGACGAGCCCATGAGCCGCAAGAAGGGACACACGCACCTCGACCATATCGTGCGCGCGCTGAACGAACTTGGGGACGAAGTCAAGTGCGAACAGATTATCCTCACGCACTTCTCGATGAAGTATTCCGAAAAGTATATCCGCGAGACTATCGCGAAGGAAATTCCCGAAAAGTTTAAAGAGAAAGTCATCGCGTTTGTTTAATTGATGATTGATGATGTATAATGGATGATTGGTTGTTGGGTTGCGAGATGTTTATTGCAGGTTAGGCAATGTTTATTGCGGGAGGAATAGGAAAAGTATGAGTGAAGATGTAATCAACAAGAACGTAGAAGAAGTTGCCGAAAATGCAGCCGAAAAGCAGGTCGTGATTCCGGAGTTCTACCGCGACCTGAACCAGGACCCCGAACACAGGAGCCTCTGGCACTACGTGTTCCGCACGAACGGCGACCGCAAGCCCATCAAGACAACCGACGGGCTCCCTCACAAACTGGACTTCAACTGGAAGGACATGTTCCCGAACGAGAACGGCCACATCGAGGTCGAAATCGGAAGCGGCAAGGGGAACTTTATCGCGGACTACGCCCAGAAGCACCCCGACTACTTTATCATGGGTAGCGAGTGGGACTACACGTGGGCCGTATTCGCGCATGATCGCATGGAAAAGCGCGGGGTGCTCGACAACGCGTCCATGCTGCGCGGCGACGTGTTCTACTTCTTGCGCGATGCAGTAAAGAGCAACACCGTAGACGCATTCCACATGTACTTCCCGGACCCGTGGCCCAAGGAGCGCCACCACAAGAACCGCCTGTTGCGCCCCGACTTCCTGACCGAGGTCGCCCGCGTGCTCAAGCCCGGCAAGCGTCTGTTCTACTGGGGTACAGACCACAAGGAATACAACGAGATTGCGCTCGAGACCTTCGACGCATTCCCCGGATGCAAGGTCGTCGTGCGCAATACCGCAGAACCGACCGAGGGCATCACCACCGGTTTTGAACGCAAGTACAGGAAAGAAGGCAGGCCCATCTACCGGAGCGTAATCGAGTTCAAAAAATAAGTTTTTTTCGGATGTCAAAATTTGTCTGGTCGCGCGATTTGGAATTTTCTAATTTATCGTCACTATGTTAAAGACTCTTTCGATAAACGATTTTACCCTGATTGCCAAGGCAGAAGTCCCTTTCCGCGAAGGGTTCACAGCCATTACCGGCGAAACCGGCGCAGGCAAGTCCGTACTCCTCAAGGCGCTCCGCATGGTCTGTGGCGACAAGGCGCAGGCATCGATGGTGCGTACCGGCGAGAGCAAGGCCGTCATCGAAGGCATTTTTGACATCAGCAAAGAACCGAAAGTCAAGAAGATTGTCGAAAATCTCGGCATAGACTGTGACGACGAGCTCGTTATCCGGCGCGAGATTCTCGAGAACGGCAAGGGCCGCACGCGCGTCAACGGCAATATGGTAAATCTCGCCGACCTGCAGGAAATCGGAGAGCACCTCATCCAGATGCATGGCCAGAGCGAACAGCTCCTGCTCCGCGATACGCGCACGCACGCCCAGATGCTCGACGACTTCGCGAACGACTCGCAGGTGCTTTCGCAATACACTGCCGCCTGGAATGCCTGGAACCAGACACTCGCGCAAATCGAGGAAACCGAGAACAAGGCGAAGAACCTCGCCGCCCAGAAGGATTTCCTCAAGTTCCAGTACGACGAACTCTCGAAGGCGGCCCTCCGCGAAGGCGAAGAAGAAGAACTCGAAGACAAGGTAAATATCGCGAGCAAGGGCGAAGCGGAACGCAACTACATCAACGATATCCAGGCGCTTCTCGGTGGCGATAGCGGCCTCCTGGACCAGGTACAGATTCTGCAATCCAAGATGCGCGCGCTGGCATCGAAAATCCCGCATTACGAGGAATACGTGAACTCGCTCGCAGAGGTCGCCGACCCGTTCGAAAGCGTCTGCAAGGACCTGCTCCGGCTTTCCCCCGCGCGTTCGCTTTCCCCCGCCGAAATCGACCGTGCAAATTCGCGCATTGCTGCCATCCAGAAACTCAAACGCAAGTACCGCACCGATGTCGCCGGCCTCATCGCGCTTACCGCACAGCGCAAGGAAGAACTCGAAAGCCTCGAGAACCTGGATGCAGACCTCGAGGAACTCGCCCGCAAGGCCCAAAAGCACCAGGCCGAGATGCAGGAAGCCGCAACAAGGCTGACAGAAATCCGCAAGGCGGCCGCACAGAAGTTCGATGCCGACGTGGAGGGAAATCTCCACACGCTCGGTATGCCCAAGGCGACCTTCCATACGAGCATCGAAAAGCAGGACTTTGCCGCGAACGGGGCCGACAGGATCGAATTTATGTTAGCGCCCAACCCGGGCGAAGGGGCAAAATCGCTCCAGAAGGCGGTATCGGGCGGTGAACTGAGCCGCGTTTTGCTCGCCATCAAGACCGTGATGGCAGAACTCGACGCCGTTCCTTTGCTAATTTTTGACGAGGTAGATTCCGGCATCAGCGGTGAAGTGGGCAACAACATCGGGATTGCGCTCAGAAACCTGGGCAAGCACCATCAGGTACTCACCATCACCCACCTGCACCAGGTCGCAAGCCGTGCCGACAACCAGCTGGCCGTAAGCAAGCAGGAAGTCGATGGGCGCACGTACACCTCCGTAACGAACCTCGATGCGGACGGACGTGTCGACGAACTCGTGCGGATGCTGGGCGGTGAATCTGCCACGGTGCGCGAGCACGCGAAACAACTTTTGGAGAATTGCGAATGAGCGAAAACAGAACAGACGTGCGGTTACGCAGCCGCATCTGGAGCCTACTACGGGCGCTCGTTTTTGTCTGCGTCATCATCTTCATCTGGCTCGGCATGGCGAAGACCGCCTGCGCCTTCGTGCTTATCGCCCTCATCATGGGATGGGTAAACCTCTACCAGTTGCGTAGCCAGGAAATCGAAAAGCCCTACTACAGGCTCTGGCTGAACGTTGTCGACGGTCTGTTGCAGTTCAGCGTCATGACAAGCATTTTCGTGCGCGACCTCTACTATTCCGAAAGCGCAGAAAAACTCCTCGGCATCGGCTGCGCCTTTATTCTCGGGCGACTCATCGCGCATTCCCTGTTTTCTCTCGGGGTGCTCCGCGAAGGCAAGAAGTTGCCGCAAAAACGCCGTTGGTCGAAGCTCGCTAACCTTGCGACCACGGTCACGATGGGCGTCTACCTACTGAATCTCGAGGATTACCAGCAGATTTGCATGGTGGCGACTATCCTGCTCATTACGGCTTCGACCGTCGCGTATGCCTACTGGTACTACCGCGACCCGGCACACCGCAAGCCCCTTTCGATTGCAAGCCAGCTTACGATGAGCCGTATCGTGCTCACGCCGTTCTTCCTCTGGGTATTCTTCTACGACAACGACCTGAACTACAGCAACAACAGCATCGTATTCAAGGTGCTTGCACTCGCGATGGTTCTCGGGTTCATGCTTACCGACTTCCTGGACGGGAAACTCGCCCGCGCCATGGGCGAAGTGAGCACGCTCGGCAAGTACCTCGACCCGTTCAGCGACAAGATTTCGAATATGACGATTTTCATGTGCTTCATCGCCACGGACTATGCACCCGTATGGATGGTAGCACTCATCTACTTCCGCGAATCCAGCGTGGAAACGCTCCGCACGCTCGCCGCCAGCGAGGGGCTTATCATGCCTGCACGCAAGAGCGGCAAGTGGAAGACGGCCCTCCAGGGAATCGGCATCGTGGCAATCCTCCTCGGGGCGATTGAACCCGTGCGTGCGCTCGTCCCCGGCCTGAGCGACATCTGGCACATATTCCCGACAATCGTCATGGGCATCATTACCGCCATTACCATCATCAGCGGTATCGACTACTTCGTTTCGAGCAAGCACATCCTCAAGAAGTTCGTGTAAGGGTTGTCAAAACGCGTTTTTTCGCTTATTTTCGCGAAAAAAACACATGTCCCCTTGACATAACCATAAAAATTTTCTATATATGGCAACAACCTCGACGCGGGGTGGAGCAGTTGGTAGCTCGTCGGGCTCATAACCCGAAGGTCGCAGCGTTCAAGTCCTGCCCCCGCTACTAAAAAGATCCGGTTCAAAGCCGGATTTTTTCTTTTTATATTTGTAGCCGATGTTTGTCGAACTCCTCAAGATGACCCGCCCCAAGAACATCGTGATTGCGATAATCACGCTCGTGGTCGGGTATATGCTGCTCGGGTTTCCCAATTCGCTTTTCTTGCCCGACGACTGCAATTCCGACTTTGATTGGATTGGCTGGTCTACCGTTATAGTGGAAGCGTTCGGGTTCGCATTCGCCATCGGGTTTGCGAACATCCAGAACGACACCCTGGACCTGGAAAGCGACAAGATGAACCGCCCGGAACGCCCGCTCGTAACCGGGAAAGTTTCGGTAAAGGCCGCACGCATAACCTGGATTGCCCTATTCGTGCTAATGCTCCTCTGCGGACTCGGAGATTCAAACTCTTCCTCTCCGTTTGAATACTTTCCGCTCGGCTTCTTCTTTTTACTCGGGGTACTCTTGATTGCCTACAACAAGTGGCTCAAGCACATCCCGCTTTTGAAAAACATGACGGTCGCATTCCTCTGCACGACTCCCCTGTTCTACGCCTTGATGGATTATCTCATACTATCCAATCTAATCCTACCAGGAAACGACTACGCACAAGAACACATCTGGGCGATTATCCCCGCAATCCCGTTCGCATTTTTGCTCACGACCGCACGCGAAATCTACAAGGATTTGGAAGACGAGACAGGAGACCTCAAAGCGGGCATCATGACGTTCCCGCTTATCGCGGGCTCGGCAACCGCAAGGAGGCTCGCCGGCGCTATCATCCTCTTCACCTGGATTTCGCTCCCGCTCCCGGTATTCTACATGGACAAGGTGTTCGGGCACAACTATCCGCCGCTGTTCCTGATTATCACGGGCATAGCGCTCACGCCGATATTCGCAGTAATCCTTTTCAGTGCCCACCGCAAGAACTACCGCCGTGCACAGTCGCTTACGAAAGTGGCCATGTTTGCTGGCCTAATCGCGCTTATCGTCTGCACGTTTTTATAATTTCACAAGTAACGAATCGAGTCAAAGGATTGCGCAGAAAAAATGCGCAAAACTTGCTATATTAAGGCCATGACCGAGCAGAAAGACTTCGACTATACCCGCTATTTTGAACTGAAGAAGCAACTGGAAGAAGCGAGCCGCCTCTACTACAAGGAAGGCGTCTCCCCCATGAGCGACCAGGACTTCGACTTCGGGCTCAAGGAGATGGAAGCGCTCGAGGCGAAGTACCCGGAACTGCGCGGTCAGGGTTCGCTCACGCAGCGGGTCGGCAGCGACCTGACGAACGACTTTGCGAAGGTCGCGCACGCAGTACCCATGCTCAGCATCGCAAACGTGTACAGCGCCGAGGAGATGGCAGAATTCGTGCGGGCCGCAGAAGATGGAATTGCCGACCTAGACGAAAGACGAAAGACGAAAGACGAAAGAGGCGAGAGCAATGAAATAGCTCGCAAATTCATTGCCGAGCCGACAAGTCTTGGCTCAAAGAGCAAAGACGAAAGAGGCGAGAGCAACCCAGAATCTCTATCGTCTATCGTCTACCAGCGAAGCGATCTTTCGTCTAAGAAATGGATTTGCGAGCGGAAAATCGACGGCGTTTCGCTTTCGATTGTGTACGAAAACGGACGCTTGAAGCAGGCGGCCACCCGCGGCGACGGCGCCCAGGGCGACGACGTGACCCTGAACGCACTCACGATTGCGGACATTCCCGAAACCTTGGACGCGAAGAAACTGAAGATTGACCCGAGCGAAATCCCGCAAGGCACTTTCGAGGTGCGTGGCGAAGTATACATGGAGCGGGAAGCCTTCGAGCGCCTGAACGAGCAGTTCATATTGGAAGGCAAGAAGATTTTCCAGAATCCACGTAACACCGTCTCGGGTTCGCTCAAGCTCAAGAGCGTTGCCGAATGCAAGACTCGCCCGATGCGATTCTTCGCCTACCACATTCCGCAGAGCAATAACAAGACGCACGAAGAGAACCTGCTACAGCTCAAGAAACTCGGGTTCCACACGAACGACTACTGGACAGCCGATACCACCGATGAAATCATGAAGATTTCGGAGCAGATTGGCGCGAGCCGCGACAGCCTCCCCTTCGAAATCGATGGCATGGTCGTGAAGCTGAACGACCTTGCCATGCAGCGCGCCCTCGGAACCACGAGCAAGAGCCCGCGCTGGGCCATCGCCTACAAGTTCAAGGCCGAACGCGCCTACACGCCGCTCCTTTCCGTTGAATTCCAGGTCGGCCGCACCGGGGCCGTGACGCCCGTAGCAAACCTCGCCCCCGTGCGCCTTGCGGGTACCACCGTCAAGCGCGCCACCCTCCACAACTTCGACGAAGTCTCGCGCCTGGACCTGCATTACGGCGACACCGTCGGCGTCGAGAAGGGCGGCGAAATCATCCCGAAAATCACCGACGTCAAGAAAGAACTCCGCCCGGCGGGGGCCGTCCCCGTGACCGCCCCCGAAAAATGCCCGGTTTGCGGTGAGCCTTTGACGCACGTGGATGGCGAAGTCATTCTCCGGTGCGAAAACATGCACTGTGCGGCGCAGGTGCAATGCCTGTTTGAACATTTCGTGAGCCGCGAGGCCATGAACATTGAGAACCTCGGCCCCGCCCTCATCGCAAGCCTCATCGCCACGGGAAAAATCAAGCGCATCCCGGACTTGTACCGCCTCACGCTCGAAGACCTTGAATCGCAGGAGCGCATGGCCAAGAAGAGCGCCAAAAACGTCTTCGACGCCATTGCCGCTTCGAAGGAGCGTAGCCTCGAGAACCTGTTGCACGGCCTCGGCATTCGCTTTGTGGGCCGCACCAGCGCGAGGAACCTCGCGAAGCACTTCCGCACGCTGGAAAAAATCCGCACGGCAACCGTCGAAGACCTGCAGAACGTGACCGACGTGGGCGAACGCATCGGAAAGTCCGTCTACGACTTCTTCCACACGCCGCTCTACACGAACGAAATCGACGAACTCGTGGCCCTCGGCTGCCCCACCGAATTCAAGGGCGTCGTCAAGACGCTGTTCCAGGGGCAGACCGCAGTCATTACCGGAACGCTCCCGAGCATGGACCGCGACGAAGCCCGCAAGCTCATCGAGGAGAACGGCGGCAAGGTCTCGGGCTCCGTGAGCAAGAAGACTAGCTGGGTACTCGCAGGCGAAGCCGCCGGAAGCAAACTCACGAAGGCGAACGAACTCGGCATTCCTGTACATGACGAAGCGTGGCTTTTAGCGCAGATTGCCGCAGCAGATTCCGACGCAGGTAACGAGAAGCCCGCGGCATTTCCTGCCAGCGACAACAGCGACATTTCGGGCGACGAAGGCGACGCACCTGACGCAAATCCCGAAGGCGCAGACACAACGCAAACAAAAAATGCGCCGGCAAACGCCGACGCTAACGGTCAACTCAGTTTGTTCTAGGGGGCCGGCGCAGTACCAGCCGGAGCATTCCCAGCCGGAGCAACAGCCGGAGCAGCAGCATCCCCCACCGGAGCAGCATTCCCCGCCGGAGCAGCCTTCGTGCTATCCGCCGCAACAGGCGCATTCTTCACGCAGCGCAGCGAGAACGCAGTATTCTCGAAGTCTTCCGCGCGCATCACATCGTCCTTGCTGTTGATGAGGTTCCAGTAGGCCGCACCCGTATCGCCGCCACCACTTGCCTCCCAGAAATATGCACTCGTGCCGAGTTCCATAAACTCGCCGTCGTTGTAACGTGCACCCGCAGGTATGGCATTGAAGCCCGAAGCCTCGCTAATCGGCGCACCGCCTCGCACCCAGCCCTCGCGCATCTTGAGCGCGGCCGCAATGCTACCCTTCGTCATCTTGGCGACACCGAGCATCATGTCACTCCATTCCTTCTGCGAGGGCACGTGCCAACCTGCAGGGCAAATGCCCTGGTGGTCGACGGTAATCGCGCCTTCCACAGGATTCGTGATGAAGTCTGCAGGCAGGCGCATCGCCACATGCCACGGGTAAAGCCTCCCGTAACTCCTGCAGCGGATATCCTTGTCCTCGTAGCAGAAGCTACCCGGGGCAGCAAACCGCAGGTTCTCCGCCATCCAGCGGACACCGTCGATTTCTACGGTCTTGTAGCGGTTCTCGTCGCGTGAATCATACAACGCGGTGCTATCGTAAATTTCGTCAATGCCAGGCGGGTCCATCAGGCAACGCACCGGGAAAGCACCCGCCTTGCCCGCACTGTCGCGCACCAGGTCGTCGCTATCATACCGCAGCGACCAGAACAGCGCCGTAACGGAGTCCGTCTCGGCGGTGCTCCAGAAACCCGTCACGGAATCAAGCCCACTAAACGGCGAATTCGCCGGCAATATGCCCGAAGGAAGCGCGTTGAACCCGAAACCGTTCTCGCCAGGCAGGGAATTGTCCGACTCCGGCCAGATGTCGCGTGCCTTCAGGTTCGCACCCACGCCTACCGCCTCGTCGATATCCTTGAGGTAGGCGTTAAGCCTGTCGAAATCGTATATGCTCGGTATATGCCAGCCGTAGGGGCACAAACCGCGGTGAGTCCGCTTCACCGAATCGCGGGCAATCTTCTCGCCATATTCCTGAGGGAGTTTCATTGCGGCAGACCACGTGTAGAGGCGCCCGAACTTCTTGCAGTTTTCGTCCTTAGCCGCATAGCAGAAACTTCCCGGCACGTCCACGTCCAGGTTCTTCGCCATCCATACCTGGTCGCCCACATGAATGGTGAGGATTTCCTTGTTCTGCACCGTCACCACCTCAACCTTCACGAAGTTGGGCGGAGGAGGCGGTTCGACCGGCTTGTAGTACTTCTCCTCGACGCAACGCACCGACACGGCGTTATCCTTCGCGTCGTAGACCTTCTCGAACGTTCTCGAATCGTATGTAATGCGCCAGAAGTACGCACCGTACGCATCGTACTCGTTAGATGCCCAGAACTGCGTGGAGGCACCCTTGTCCATAAATTCACCCACGTAGTGGAACTCGCCCGCAGGCAAAGCGTTGAACCCGAACTCGTCGGACCCAGCAGGCAAGCGAAGTTCGCGATCCCAACCCTCCTTCGATTTGAGACTTATCCCCGCACCGTCGCTAATCCCCATCTTGGTTACGTAATAGTTGAGCTTCTTCCAGTCCTTGTTCGTCGGCACGCGCCAGCCCTTGGGGCACACGTCGTGCACCTTCTTCACAGCATCCTTCGCGACGGTATGGTTAAAATAGTCCACAAGCCTCATGGAGGCCGCCCACGTATAAAGCCTTCCGTACTCGTTGCAATACGAATCGTTCTTGTTGTAGCAGAACGTACCCTTCAACTTGAACCGCAGGTTTTCGGCCATCCAGCGCTGGTCGCCAATCTGTACCGTCTTATAGACCTGCTTGTCGCGCGGGTCCACCAGGTTCGGCATCGGGACGATCATCCCCGCAAATGCCGCAGATGCCAAGAGTAAAGGAATAAAGTACCGCATGTCATTAAAATAATACAAATAAACGGCAAAAGCACACTTTTTTTATAAAAAAAGAAACCCACCTTCTGGTGAGTTCCTTTTAGTACCCCCAAGCGGACTCGAACCGCTGTTGCGGGAATGAGAATCCCGAGTCCTGGGCCACTAGACGATGGGGGCATCAGTTAAGCGGCACAAATATAACAAAAGAAGGTGAAACCGTCAACGGGAAAATCCCGTCGACGAAAAACAGCTATTCCTTGTAGAACAGGTCAAGGTTGCTTTCGACCGGAGTGCCCTTTTCCATATTGCTAACAAATTCATTGAACAGCGTCATGGAGGTAAAGCGGGAGGCGTTTTCGACTTCCTGCTTCACGGCGCTCGTCACGGCAGAATCTTCAGGAGCGGTCTTGCCGTTCACGCGGACCATCACGGCACCGAGCTCAGTCTCGACGACCGGGCCCCATTCACCCTGCTTCTGGCCGTTCAGCACCTTGTAGAGGGCAGCATTGCCGTAGCCGAAGCCCGGAATGTAGCCTTCTGCAGAAGCCTTGTAGTTCTGGACATTCACCTTCTCGATGGCACTTGCTGCAGCGGCGGCAGAATCGGCCGGGTCGGCGGCCTTCCATTCCTTCACCTTCGCGGCGACGGAGTTCAGGTAAGCGCCGGCAGCGTTCTCGGACTTGCGGGCCTTGAGGCTGTTCTTGATGGTATCGAAGTGCAGGTCGATGCTGCGTTCGCCGGCCTTGAGTTCCTTGTCCTTCTTGAAGATGGCGACAAACTTGTTGTTGCGGAGCACCTGCGACACGATACCTTCCTCTTCGGGGAGGTGTTCGTTGGGCCATGCAAACGTGGTAACGCCCTTCAGGTAACCGAGGTCGTCCACGTTCTCGTTCCTGCCCACCCAGCCGGAGTGCTTGACTTCGAGACCGCGTTCCTTGACGGCGGCGGCAAAGTCCTTGGTACCGGCGTTCACTTCGTTCCTCACACCCGTAAGGATCTTCTCGAGGCTGTCGATGGTTTCGGAAGAGGCATTCACGACAAGCAGGATATGACCGACGTTGGCGGTAACCTTGCCGGTAGAATCGGTGGACTTGCCGAAGCTCTTGATGATGTGGTAGCCGAACTGGGTCTTGACCGGTTCAGAAACGGCACCGGAATCAAGAGCGAGGGCGGCCTTTTCGAATTCAGGAACGTATACGCCAAGACCAGCAGGCTGGTCAAGCATGCCACCCTTCTCGGCACTGCCCGGGTCTTCGGAAGAAATACGGGCCATTTCCTCGAACGAAGCGGTAGAAGACGTATCGGCGAGCTGGAAGTAAATCGTCATCGCGTATTCACGCACGCGCTCGTCGTCAGCGGCAGTCGCTGCGACCGGGATGGTCACGTAGTCAAACGTAACGGCATCCTTTTCCACGAAGAAGCTGTCCTGGTGGGCATTGAAGTAACCCTTCACCATCGCCGTATCGACCGCGTCGTCAGCAACGGCGAAATCGCTTGAAGAAGCGAACGCGACATCGATATCGAAATCAGTCATACGGCGTTCAACAGCCCACTTGGCCTCGAGCGTCGTCGGGTGGATTCCAGCGCTGACCAGCGTTTGAAGTTGGCGCACAGGAATGTTCGTGTTCTTCATTTCCTCTTCGAGCTGGAGCATGGAACCCCACTTGAAGGCCTCCGGAGTCTCGAGCCAGACCTCGTAGTCTGCGGCACTTGCGGTAGAATCGGTCAGGAACTTCGGGAGCGAAGCGATGTAAGCCTGGCTGCGCTGCATCAGGTCTTCCTGAGAGGTTGCCTGCTGCTGAATCGCAAAGAGACGATACTGAGCTTCCTGCACCAGGCGCTGGCGAACGGCAGCAGAGTTGGTCTTGAATTCAGACTTGAGTTCGGCGACCGAGGCTGCCAGTCCGGCCTTCTCGAACTGCCCGTCCAGGAGAATCTGGCGAACGAAGGAGCGGAACACGTCGCTACGGAGCTGCGCGTACTGCTCGTCCTCAAGGTGCTGGTTCTGGAACTGGTTCTGCTGCAGCATCTTGATGCGGGCATCAAATTCGGCATAGCTGATCTTGTGGTCGTTCACCACTCCGACAGGGTAGCTCTGTGCACTATTCGGAACACGGTCCATAGCCAACAGGCCCACGACAATACCTGCCGCGAAAATGACGATAACCCACTTGGCCTTTTCATTAATCCACGTTAACATAGAGTAGACTCCATTAAAATTTGTCGGGGCAAAATATAACAAAAGAAAACGACGCTTTCGTATAAAAAAAGGGAATTAGGCACAAATTAGCCCAAATCCCTGTATCATACGGATAATACCGCCAATCAGCCAAAGTTCCACTCTATTGCAAAGTAACCCGCCAGTAAAGTGGCATAATCGGTTCCAGAATAATCATCAACGTAATATGTTCCGTAACTCATTCTATTCTCCTATATTGGTTGATTGTTCAAGTAAGTTATAATCCTTCACGCAACGGAGCAATCCTTTCGTATACCGCGAAACGCTCTTTTCTTTCTGCACCATACTTGTAATTACCGCTTCGGTCTCATCAAAAGATGCCCCATAACCATAAGTAAATCTACCCCCACCCATAGTATGAGTACCCACATCGTAATTTGAGGCAAAAAAATCTGCATACGGAAGCCAAATGCTATTAATCGTAACAAGGCCATGATTTACATAAGAGTCAAAAGGCACAACAGAAAATCCACTTCTATTTGACCCATCATGCCATTTCACTGAAGATTTTAGATCTGCAAGCGAATATTCATTTAGCAAGGCTCTCCATTCAGTAGTATCAGGAACGTGCCAGCCTTCCATGCATATTCCGCGTGTATTTTCTACAACAGAATCATTTTTTGCAACATTCATTACCATATACCATTCATAAACACAACCTATGGAAAGCGAATCCTTACAATCAGCACCATTTGTTGCATAAGTAAGATTCTCAGCCATCCACGTCATCCCCGCAATGTTGACCGTACGGTAGGTTCGGCCATCGCGCTCATCCGTCACGGAACCATATTCAACATCCGGATTAAAAAACATTTCTTTGGGGTAATCAAAGATATTCGCCGAAGTCCAAGCAGGTTCACGGCCCAATTGGCATATGAATCCAACACTATCAGCAGAGATAAACGAGCCATCCGACCTGTACCCATTGACAGCCTCAATACAGTAAGTCCAGTTGCACTTACTGCCATCGCCATCTTTCTGTACGAGTGTACCATCAAGTGACTTGACACAACCCATCCCAACAAAAATTTCGCTTGCATTTGCTTCACGCCACTTACCATTATCATACACATACGCCACAGTCGAATCCGTTTCAGACATTACCAAATGACCGTCTTCAACCGGCTCCAGCCCAAACGTATTCTGTTCCACGCCACTCGCGTTAAGCCACAAATACACTCCAGACTCCGGTTCAAATTCCTTGCATATCAGAACCCTGCCCGCATTCTCCGATTTTTCTGCACGAACGGTATCCAGCACGCCAGATTTGTCCCTGTTGCACTCGCCGAGTCCGTAAACCTTTTGCCAGAACGCAATGATATAGTGTTCAAAATACCCAATCGATGCGTCGGGGAAATGCTGCCCCATAAACCTGCGGGCATACGCATACTCGTTGTAGCGCAACGCAGCCTTGTCGGCAAGTTTGACAAGTAGGTCGTCGGTAAGGCCTGCCGTAAGGCTTGCAATCATTTCGGTCACATCGGGTTCTGGGCCAGTCAACAACATAATTACGGAAAGAGCAAGAAGTTTTTCATTGTCAATAATGCTCGCATTTTCGAATGCTTGCTCCGATTGATCACCGAAGAAGGCTTCCGCAACTTCCCTTTCTGCCTGCGATTTTGCCTTATCAAAATCCATACCATTTTCCACGAGCGAAAGAATTCGCTTGTGCGTAATGTGCGTACCCACATTGATATTTATCTTGCCATCATTTCCGACTTTGGCGACAGCCTTTAACGAGAGCGGGTTTGTCGTCTTCATCCCATAGAGTTCGTTCCAATAGTAACCATTCGCATCTAGCAGAACATAGCGGGAATCCAGCTCTACCTTGCCCAGCGAGAACGAGCCGTCATCGCCGTCAATGCTACCCGTAAAAGTCTTGCCTGTCTGCGCAAAGGTCTCAGGATTGAGTTCATACAAGGAGACTGTCGTACCTTTCACGAACGGCCCCTTCTCAACAACGCCCTCGATGCTTGCCGTAATCTGGTTCGGGTCGTCGGATGTCCCCGCCACAGATCTTGAATCATTGCAAGACGAAAGCCATGTGGAGGCAAGGCCCAGCGCAGCAATAGAAATTACAAATCTCAGGTTAGTCGTTTTCATGGGGAACCTCCTTCACCTTTCGGGTCAGCGGGAAAAACTGCAGGTTGAGTCTGTAGACCTGGTTAATATTCTTGTCTGCAACGGCAATGGATATAATCTTCTGGCGGAACGTCTCAAGTTCATGAACAATCCTGTCGTAGGTTTCATCAGAAATGCCCATAGTGACACCGGTGATGTTGCGCTCCGTCGTAGGCAGGTCAAGGGAATTCGCCGCGAGTTGCGACATCTGGCGGTGCGCCGTCCGGATTGCAAGGCGAGTCGCCTCGCTCGACCCCGTAATGGAACTTTCTGATTGAGAATACGTTCCATCCTTGGCCTTGAGCAACAGTCCAGAATCGGTAAGGAACTTTAAGGTTTCCTGAACCTCCCAAGCCGTTACTGGCGGGTAACACTTCTTCGCTAGTTCACCGGGAGTCGCCCCCGGCATCAACGGCGCAAGTTCACGCAAGGTCGGGTTCTTCCACGACTCGTAGTAATCAAAAAGCCTTTCTTCGAGAACACGTACCTTGTGGTTCTTCGCGATGGAACACATCCGCTCGAACGCCTCTTTCTTCTTTGCGTCCGATCTAGACTGGCAAAAGGTAACCATCGCACGGAAATACTCTACCTCAAAACCCACGAGCCCCATCGCCTGTGCAGTACGTTCCACGCCCTGCTTACTCAGCTTGCTCTTACCGTCACAAACGACCTTCATGTACGAACAGGAAGAAAATCCTGCAAGGTTAGAAAACTCGCGCCACGAGAAAACGGAATGTGCCTTTCTGTCTTCGTAATAATCCAGCATGAACTTGCGGTAGTCTGTGTATTCGGTAATCGGCTTCATACCAAGAAATATACAATCGCGATTTTTAGAAAACAAGCATTTTAGTCAACAAAATTAAAGAATTTTTAAAAAATTCTGCATTTTTATAGTAAATTTTCTATTACATTTGCGTATATGCAATGAAGCATTGCATATAGGATTTTTTCCAGGAACTCAAGTCACGACAGAAAGCAATAATCACGAATGCAAGTAAATTTCTATCTATGGAGCATAAAACTTACCAACGGAGTTTGGTCATGTACGATATTCTAGTCCTGGGAGCAGGTATTTCCGGCCTCTCCGCTGCCCTGCATGCGGCAGAAAAGGGCCTTTCGGTCGTTATCCTCACGAAAGGCGCAAAACCGGACGGCTCCTCCAATTATGCGCAGGGCGGCATCGCGACCGTCACCGAGAAGACGGACAAGTTCAAGTTCCACATCGACGACACGCTCGAGGCGGGTGCCGGCCTCTGCAAGAAGGAACCCGTGAACATCCTCACCAAGAGCGGGCCCGCGACCATCAAGCAGCTTGTGAAGTGGGGCGTGCAGTTCACCCCCTCGCCCGCCGACAAGACGCAGTTCGACCTGCACCTGGAAGGCGGCCACAGCCATCACCGCATCTTGCACGCGGCGGACCTCACCGGCAAGGAAATCATGCGCGCGCTGCTGTGCGAACTGCACAAGCACAAGAACATCCACTACATCGAGAACTGCTACATCAAGGACCTCATCTGCAAGGGCGAAGGCAAGAACAAGCGCTGCGTGGGAGCAAAGATTATCCACCAGAAGACGGGCCTTGTCGAAGACCTCCTCGCGAAGGCATCCATCCTTTCTACCGGCGGTGCAGGCCGTATTTGGCAGTACACCGTGTGCCCGCCCGACAGCTGTGGCGACGGCATGGCGATTGCGGCCCGTGCAGGCGCCGCCCTGCAGGATATCGAGTTCATGCAGTTCCACCCGACAAGCCTCTATGCCCCGCAACTCAAGAAGCCCTTCCTGATTTCGGAAGCGGTGCGCGGGTTCGGCGGCATATTGAAGAACTACAAGGGCGAAGAGTTCATGAACCAGGTTCACCCGCTCCACTCGCTCGCTCCGCGCGACATCGTGGCCCGCGCCATCCACAGCGAGATGCAGCGCCTGGGCAAGCCCAACATGTTTATCGACCTCTCGGGCCGCACCCCGAAGGACATCAAGAGCCACTTCCCGAACATCTACGCGAAGTGCCTCGACGCAGGCATCGACATCACGAAGGAATGGATTCCCGTGGTGCCCGCCGCACACTACATGTGCGGAGGCGTACTGGTCGACACGTGGTCGCGTACCGAAATCAAGGGCCTGTACGCCTGCGGCGAAGTCGCCGCGACGGGCGTCCACGGAGCGAACCGCCTGGCATCGAACTCCCTGCTGGAGAGCGTCGTCTTTGCAATCCGCGCGGTGGACAATATCTGCGATAGCGGGCTCCTGAAGGCGAAACTCGACGTGAAGAAATCGACCAAGAAAGAGAAGGTTTCGTTCACGAAGGCCGCCTACTGGCGCAAGCGCAAGAAGGCCCTGCAAGATACGATGTGGGCCTACTGCGGCATCGTGCGCACGACCGCGGGCCTGAACCAGGGTTTAAAAGAAATCGCAGCCCTCGAGGCCGACGTGGATGCCGCCATCAAGAACAAGGAAACCGAGAACATCCACTTCCTCGAGTTCCTGAACGCCCTGCAGGTTTCCAAGATGATTCTCACCGCAGCGCTCCATCGCAAGGAATCGCGCGGGCTGCACTACATTCTCGACTACCCGAATCTGGACCCGAAGACCAAGCACCACACGATCTATCTGGAAAAGGGCTCCAAGTAACAGAGGAGAAGCGCTGGATCCTATCGGCCTTCGGCCTCCAGGATGACAGCAGGAACGAAAAGAATGACTGTAGCGAAGAAGACAAAGGAAGCCTTGCCGAAGAAAATCGGCGGATACAAGCCGACGCAGATGCTCGGGCACGGAGCCATGGGCAACGTGTGGCTGTGCCACGACGAGTCGCTCGACCGCATGGTCATCGTGAAGCAGATGGTCCCGAAGCTTTTGGACCAGGACTCCTTTATCCTCCGGTTCCAGCAGGAGGCGACAATCCTCGCCCACCTGAACCACCCGGCAATCGTCGTGCCCTACGCCCTCTGGAAGGAGCCCGACGGCCAGCTCTCGCTCTCGATGGAATTCGTGATGGGCAAGAACCTCCGCGAAATTCTGGACACCTGCAAGCAGCCTCCCGTATGGGTCGTAATGGCAATCCTCCACGAGATGTTCCTTGCATTGAGCGTCGTGCACCGCGCAGGCATCGTGCACCGCGACTTGAAACCCGCGAACATGATGGTCGACAAGGACGGGCGAATCCGCCTGCTCGATTTCGGTGTTGCCCACGTGGACAGGCGTAACGGCGACGACATGACGCTCACCATGGCGGGTTCGCAAATCGGTACCGGCGCGTACATGAGCCCCGAACAAACCATGGGCAACGAGGCCACCCCGGCATCGGACCTGTTCGGCATGGGCATTATCGCAAGCGAGATGCTCCTTGGCGAAAACGTGTTCCGCGGGGAATCGCTGAACCAGACGTTCCAAAACATCCGCCGCCTGAAAATCGGCAAGAAGGCCTTCCCCGCCTGGACCCCGAAGGGGCTTATAAAACTCGTGATGAAGCTTCTCGAAAAGAAACCCTCGAAGCGCCCGCTTTCTGCCGCAGATGTCGCCGACGAACTCAGTCGCCTGATGCGCGCCTACCCGCGCGACCTCACGCCCTACCTCGCCGAATGGGTAAGCGCAACGATGAGGGGCGAAAAGACCGCCATTGAACCCAAGACCTACCCCAGCAGGTGCAAAATGACAATCGCGCTTACTTTTATATTCACCGCTGCAGTCACTGCCGGCGTATACATGCTCTTATCGAATTTCTAAAGGGAACAAATGAACTGGATAGACATATTCTGCCTTGTCTGCGTACTCATTCTCACGCTCATCGGTGTATGGCGCGGGTTCCTAAAAGACCTGTTTAGGCTTGTCGCCTGGGCCGCAGCGCTCGCGGGTGCATACTTTGCAAACGACCTCCTCGCCGACACGCTCGCGACAAACCTCGAGATAACCGGGTTTACCGTTAAACTCCTGTGCATCTGCATCGGGTTCCTCGTGCCGTTCATTACTTTGTTCATGATAGGGCATTTTGTGCAGAAGGCTGTCGCCGATACCCCCGTAGGCAAGGTCAACAGGATTCTCGGCGGGATTCTCGGCGCATGCAAGGGCTGGATAATCTGCTTCATTTTCCTCTCCATCCTGCACATCATCCCGGTATCCGGTGGTCTCAAGGACACGCGTAACGACGCTACCGCATACAGTTTCTACAAGTTCAACCTGGAACTCATGGGATTCTCGTCCGAAGAGCCCGATCTGATTGGCATTGCCGAAAAGAAGGCGACCGAACTCAGCAAGGAAATTACCGACAAGGCCGTAGAGAAGGTCAAGGAGACGACGACCGAAGCCGCCGAGCAGGCCAAGGACGCCGCCGTGAAGGCAGCAACCGACGTCAAGGATTCTCTAGTCAAGAAAGTCGACGCGAAGGCCGACTCCGTAGTGGAAATGGTCAAGGAAAAAGCCGGAACGACTTACAAGGTAAGCAACGAGAAGGCCCTGAACACCTACTCCGTGGAAAAGAAGTAGAACTCAATCGACAAAGCTTAGCTTACCGAACTTAAACGGCCGCAAGCCTTTTTGCGCAGGTTTCGGCTTCACGCACAATTTCTTCTTCGCCATCCACGTGGCGGCCACGCATTACGAACTTTCCGTTACAGATAACCGAATCGATGCAACTGCTGTCGGCAGCGTACACCCAGTTGCTCACCAGGTTGTGGCCGGGCACCATGCGTTCGTTCTTCAGGTCGACCAGCAGGCAATCCGCAAGGTAACCTTCCCTGATTTCGCCGGCATCCATTAGCCCGTAGGCGCGCGCCACATGGACAGTCGCCATCTTCAGCGCTTCGTGCGCAGGCAACGTTTCCGCGCCACCCTGCACCTTCGCAAGCAACGCCGCAAGCTTCATCTCCTCGTGCATGTCAAGGTTGTTGTTCGAGGAATCTCCGTCCGTACCGAGGGCAACATTTGCACCGGAACGCAACAGGCGGTCAATCGGCGGGATACCGCTAGCGAGTTTCAAGTTCGAATTCGGGTTCAATACCGCCGTCGCGCCCGAATCCACGAATGCCTTCATGTCGTCATCCGAGAGATGAACGCAATGAGCCGCAGCGAGGTTCGAACCGAGCATTCCCGCACGTTCCAGCAGGCGGACCGGGCTACACCCGTACTGTCTTTCGCAATCTTCCAGTTCCTTTTTCGTTTCGGAGAGATGCGTATGGACCATAAAATTTTCGGAACGGGCAAAGTCGGCACAGCGCTTCAGCAGCGCCTCGCCCACCGTGTATACGGAATGCGGGGCAACCGCAAGGCGCACGCGTTCCGATTCACCGGTATGCGCGGCAAGGAACTTGAAATTGCCCTCAATCGCTTCTGGCGACATGAGAGATTCCGCAAACGTCACGCCCACTGCAGCACGTATGCCCATCTCCCCGACAACCTTGATGGTACGTTCGCGATGCCAGTACATGTCGGCAAAGAAAACCGTACCCGACTTAATCATCTCGAGAAGGGCAAGTCGACAAGCCACGTCGATATCGTCACCCGTAAGTTTGGCCTCAAACGGCCAGATGTATTCCTGCAGCCACTTCTGGAGCGGCATATCGTCGGCATACCCGCGCAAGAGCGTCATCGCTGCATGCGTATGCCCGTTGTAGAACGCCGGGAAAATGGCAAAGTGCGAGCAGTCCACAACCTCAGCGCCTAGCGACTCCTCGGGGGGAACCTCCCCTATGCGGGCAAAACGGTTACCCGCGATAAGCACGTCCACAACCCTGTCGCCGCCCTGACCGGGCAACACCACCGACTTCAGTAAAAACTTGTGCATAACGATACCCTTACCCCTTGCAAGATAGCATTTTTCCGTTTTAGAAGCCTAAAATATGATAAAAAATTCTTATTTCTGAAAAAAAAAGGCACACAAGGTAACCCGAGCGCACCAAAAATTATATAATAGAATTATGAACTACGACGAAAAAGAGACACTCCCGATATCCAGGAACGAATTCGCCGAACTGGAAATTTTCAAGAATATCCAATTCGAGAAACTGGCGGGATTCCTGCTGCCCTGCAAGACCAAGGAGGTCGAACAGGGTACAACGCTCATTAGCCCCGACAATCCGAACATCGACCTGGTCATCGTATTGCGCGGCAGTCTCGAAGTGAAACTCGAATCCGATGGCGGAACGTTTACAAGCACCATCGAACAGGGGCACTGCGCCGGAGAGATGTCGATATTCGACAGCATTCCTCCAAGCGCGACCGTATCCGCAAAGGAAAACAGCAAGGTGCTGCTTATCCCTTCCGACATTGCACGCGCAATGCTTTCCGCCTCGCACGAACTGTGCCTGAACTTTTTGCAGATAATGAGCCAGCGTATCCGCAGCAACAACAAGATCGTGTGCGAGGAACAGTACCATATCCGCCGTATGGAAGAATACGCGAAGGTGGACCCGATGACAGGGCTCCACAACCGCCGCTGGCTAGAAGAAATGTACACGCGCGAGATGGCCCGGAGCAACAAGGGAAACATTATGCTCACGGCATTCATGCTCGACATCGACCATTTCAAGAACGTGAACGACACCTACGGCCACCTCGCGGGCGACCAAGTGCTTATTTCCGTGGCACAAACGCTTACACGCAGCCTAAGGCCTTCCGACATGCCGGTGCGTTACGGCGGCGAGGAGTTCACGGTGTTCCTGCCCGGGACTTCGACCAAGAATGCAAAGATTATTGCAGAACGCATCCGTCGCGACATGGAGAACATGAGCATTTCGCTCCCGGACGGCAACATCATCCAGGTTACCGTGAGCATCGGGTTTGCGGAACGTGTCGACAACGATACTGTCGCATCGCTCATCGACCGCGCAGACAAGGCTCTCTACCACGCCAAGCAGAACGGGAGAAACCGTGTCTGCCAGAACCTGGGCGACGGTAAAATGCAGTTGCTAAAAACCGGCACGTAGTAAAGCAACCGCTCTACTTCGCTTCCAGCAATTTCTGCACGCTCTGGGCGTAGGCCTGTAAACTCGGGTCTCGCGCGCCCATCAGCAAGATGGTATCGCCGGGCTGGGCGCATTCCACCATCTTTTTCGCGCACTCGTCGCGGTTCTCGATGTAGATGGCCTCGCAGCCCTTCAGCAACAGGTCGTCTGCAAGGTCGCCCGCACTGATATCGCGCGTGACGGTACCACCCGCATAGTAAATCTCACTGAAGAACATCATGTCGTTGTCGCGATCGAAGTCAAAGTCCTTCGGGCGGAGCGTCTTCGCGATGAATTCCACGAGGTCATGCCGCAAAAAACGCGTGGGCCCAAAGCCATGCGGTTGGAACCAGGCAATCACGCGGCCCTCGGTAAAGTCCTGCGCACTCCTGATGCTTGCCGCAATCTTTGCGGGGTTATGTGCGAAGTCATCCACGAGAGTGACGCCGTTGAACGTTCCCAATATCTGGTGGCGGCGGAACACGCCCGGGAAGGTTGCCAGCGCGTCGGCACAGGTATGGAGCGACACTCCGGCGCGAAGCGCGGCGGCGGTCGCCGCGAGGGCGTTTTCCATGTTGTGCTTGCCCGGGAGCGGCACCTCGAAATTCACGAGTTCCGCCTTGTGGCGCACGCGGAACTTGATATGCGTACCGGCAGTCTTGAAGTCCGTGCCCTGCACGCCCACATAGTTCTCGAACCCGAAATCGAATTCGCGGCCCGCACTGAACTTCTTTGCCAGCGGGTGCGCGTCGTTCACGATAAGGATCTTGCCGTTGTCCAAGATATTGTGGCTGAACTTGAGGAAGATTTCCTGCAGTTCGTCCATTTCCTTGTGGTCCTTGTCCACATTCAAAATCAAGCCGATTTCCGGTTCGTAGCGCACGAGCGTTCCATCGCTCTCGTCGGCTTCGACAACGAGCCACTCGCCCTTGCCGCTAACGGCGTTACCGATCTTGCCTTCCTTCTGCAGGTTCGCAAGGCCGGCCCCCGTCATCACGGAGGGCTGCAACCCGGCGTATTCCAGGATGTGGTAAATCATCGCGGTCACGGTGCTTTTACCGCTTGTACCGCTCACCGCAATCGTGCGGGCTTCTTTCGAAATCTTCGCGAGCATCTCGCTGCGGTGCATCACGGGGACGCCGAGCTCCTTCGCACGCTTCAAGTCGGGGTTCGTATCCTCGATGGCGGTACTCACCACCACGGCAGAGAGGCCCGCGACAATGCCCGAGCCGTCCTGCGCGAAGCACTTGATTCCGCAATCCTCGAGCTGGCCCATCACGAGCGGCTTTTCGCACTTGCCCGCAAGGAATTCACCGAACTGACGGTCGGACCCGCTTACCGCGACGCCCTTGCCCGCCAAGTACTGCGCGATGGCACTCATGCCCACGCCAGCAACACCGATAAAGAAATAAGATTCCATATTTTCAATTCTTTTAAATGATTTAGATTCTTCGACTCCGCTGCGCTTCGCTCAGAATGACACCTCTTTCGTCTAATCCAGCAAATCCGGGTCAATCGTGGGCTCGTAGCCGGGTTCCACGAAGTCCTCGGTCGCAATTCCCTTCTTGCGCGCCGCCTTCATCTGCTTGATGAGCTTGCGTTCGGCCGCTTTCGCCTTGCGGTGCGCAGCAGTAGCCGCCTTCTCGGCATGGCGCTGGGCGCGGGTCTTGCGCTCCTTCAGTTCCGGGAAAACGCATTCCTGCTCTTCTTCGGGCATATCGCCTTCGAAGTCCTCGTCGAAGCCTTCGTCAAAACGAATGTCGGCATCAAAGTCGCGGAAGCCTTCTTCCTCGTCGAACACCGGGGCGTCTGCCGGGCATTCCTTCTTCAAGAGCTTAAGCACCTTCGCGAACGGTTCTTCCAGCGGAACCTTGAACTTCATCTTCTTGCCCGTCGTCGGGTGGATAAGTTCAATCTTCACCGCCTGCAAAAGCTGCGCCGGGGCAATCTCGAGCACCTTCTCCGCAATCTCCTTCATCAGGGGCTGCACGCGGTTCAGGCTGTCTTCGCGCCCGTCGTAAAGCGGGTCGCCCACCACCGGGTGGCCCGTATAGCGGGTATGTACGCGAATCTGGTGCGTACGGCCCGATTCCAGTTGCAGTTCGAGCAAGGTTGCAATCGCAAAGAATTCCTTCGCCACAAAGTGCGTGCGGCTTTCCTTGCCGCCCTTCACCACCGCCATCTTCAGGCGGTTTTTCGGGTTGCGACCGATGGGGGCGTCAATGCAGCCCTCCAAATCACGCGGGCAGCCCCACACGAGCGCATTGTAGGTGCGGTGCAGCGTGCGGGTTTCCAGTTGGTGTGCCAGGTGTCTGTGGGCGGCATCGTTCTTCGCCACCACCATGAGGCCCGGCGTATCCTTGTCCAGGCGATGCACGATGCCCGGGCGAAGCGGGCCGTTTACAGTCGAGAGATTTTCCTTGAAATGGTGCAACAGGCCTGCCGCCAGTGTTCCGTTCTGCACGCCGTTACCCGGATGCACCACCAGGTTGCGCGGCTTGTTCAGCACGACAATATCGTCGTCCTCGTAAACGATGTCGAGCGGGATTTCCTCGGGTTCGAGCGTACTCGCCTGCTTCTCGGGGACCTTCTCCACCACTACGACCATACCGCTCTCTACGCGGAAATTCTTGGAAACGGCAGCACCGCCCACCTTCACTTCGCCTGCAACTATAAGTTTCTGTATGTCGGTACGCGACACGTTTTCCATCGCGCCGACAAGGAACTTGTCGATGCGTTCACCGGAGTGTTCATCTTTTACAGGAAAATTCATGTTGCCAAACTTACAAAAAAAAGTATGCCTGCGTGGACTGCCCTTCTTTTTTTCGTATCTTTCTAGCATGACTTCATTCCAGAGAATTATTCGCATATTCGCCATCTGCACGCTGTTCCTTGCCGCAATGGCCAGCGCCGACACGACCAGCGTCATAAACGCCCGTCCCTCCATAAACGGGAAGCTCCATGTAGAAGGCACGAACCTCTTCGACGAAAAGGGCAACCAGGTTGTCATCAAGGGCGCGAGTACCCACGGGCTCACCTGGTTCCCGCAATACGTAAACACCAACCTTTTCCGCCAGCTCAGCAGGGAATGGAACACGAACCTGATCCGCCTCGCCATGTATTCGTACGACTACGTGCACGGCGACCGCGAAAAGAACCTCGAAATCCTGAGGAAGGGCGTGCAGTACGCCATCGAAAACGACATGTACGTGATGGTGGACTGGCATATTCTCATCGACAAAAATCCGAACGAGAACCTTGCCGAAGCCATCAACTTCTTCAACATGATGGCAAAGGAATACGCGAACGTCCCTAACGTGATTTTCGAAATCTGCAACGAGCCCAACGGCGACTGCACCTGGGAAGACATCAAGGAATACGCGAACATCATCATCCCCGTTATCCGCAGGCACAAGCCTGACGCCCTGATTCTCATCGGCACCCCGAATTACGACCGCGAAATCCAGGAGCCGGCAAAGGACCCGGTGGCCTTCGACAACGTGATGTATTCGTTCCACTTCTATGCCACATCCCACAAGGGCGAATCGCTTGCGCTCCTCAAGGAAGTCGTAGGCGGCGGCACCCCCATCTTCATTACCGAAAGCGGACTCTGTGAAGCGAGCGGCGACGGAAAGATTGACCTGGAAAGCGTCAAGCTGTGGTATGCCACGCTCGATTCGCTGCACCTGAGCTACACCATCTGGAGCATGTCCAACAAGGAAGAGGAATCCGCCATGGTGCGTGCCGATTCACGTGCAGTGGATTCCCTTGCCGAAAGCGACCTGAGCCTTTCGGGCCTCTACGCACGTGCGCTGTTCCAAGGCACCGACCTGAACAAGATTCCGCTCATCTACGAGTCCGTATCGAACTTCAAGATTCTCGCCCGCACTCGGCCCTACATTGTGTGGGGGATTTTCGCCATTCCCGTCTTTATCGTAATCCTTGTCGTTTTCCTTATCCAGAAAATCAGGAAGCGTTTCCGCTACAGCAAGGTTCGCACGTACGACGACCTGCTTAAATTCAGCCAGAGCGAAAATGCGAAAAAGTTCAGTTCCAGGCCGGCAAAGCAGTTCCTCGGTGACCTGTTCCTCTTCCTGAGCACGTTCTGCACGTTAATTTATCTATGCTGGCGCTTTACGTGTTCCATCCCGTATGCCTACGGCTGGATTGCCATTATCGGGAGCTGCGTGCTGCTCGCCATGGAAGTCCTCGGGTTCATCGAATCGCTCATCCACTACAGCGGAATGCTCAAGCTCAGGGAACACCCACTACCCGAGATTGCCGACGCGGAATTCCCCGATGTGGATATATTCATTTCGACATACAACGAGCCCGCAGAACTCCTCCGCAAGACGATTATCGGCTGCAAGCACATGGATTACCCCGACAGGTCGAAGGTGCATATCTACCTGTGCGACGACAACCGTCGTAGCGAAATGCGCAAGCTCGCCGAAGAACTGGAGATAAACTACTTCGACCGCCCGAATAACGATGGCGCGAAGGCGGGTAACCTGAACGCGGCACTCGCCCGCACGAGTTCGCCCTACGTGGTGACCTTCGACGCGGACATGATTCCGCAGAGGAAATTCCTGCTCAAGACTATCCCCTATTTTGTGGACGCCGAACGCATCAACGAAAGCCTCCCCGAAGAAACACGCCGCCCGCTCGGATTTATCCAGACTCCGCAATGTTTCTACACGCCCGACGTGTTCCAGCACAACCTCTACGCCGAAACGAAGGTCCCTAACGAGCAGGACTACTTCTACGGCGTCATCGAGGCAGCAAAGACATCTACCAACAGCGTGATTTACGGCGGTTCGAACACGATTATTTCGCGCAAGGCACTTGACGCCATCGGTGGTTTCTACACGAAATCGATCACGGAAGACTTTGCGACAGGCATGCTGATCGAATCGGCAGGCTTTGTGAGTCTCGGTCTTTCGCAGCCGCTCGCATCGGGCATTGCGCCCTCCAGCTTCCGCGAGCACATCCAGCAGCGTACCCGCTGGGGCCGCGGCGTCATTGCGACCGCAAAGCAACTCAAGTTCATGTTCAACCGCAAATTGAACATCTCGCAAAAGTTGAGCTACCTGAGTTCCGTACTTTACTGGTTCTCCCCCGTCAAGAACCTGATCTACCTGCTTTCGCCCCTGATGTTCGCCGTATTCTGCGTACCGATATTCAAGTGCACTCTGGTTGACCTAGCCCTGTTCTGGCTCCCGATGCACCTGATGTCGATGTGGGCCCTCCGCTTTACAAGCCACGGGAAGATCAGTGCCCGCTGGAGCGGCATCTACGAGACATCCGTCATGCCGTTCCTGCTTATGCCCATCGTCAAAGAGACTCTGGGTATGACGCTTTCCAAGTTCAAGGTGACCCAGAAAGACAAGCGCGGTGTCCGGCACCAGACCGACGGGAAAACCATCGCCCCATTCGCTGTTTTGCTCGTGCTCACTATAGCGGGTATCGTCCACATGGGCTACATGATTATCGCGCTCGGGTACATCGAGATTCTCGCCGTACTCTTCTGGCTTTTCCGCAACGCCTACTACCTCACCATGTGCTTGTTCCTCGGAATGGGCCGCGACTCCGACAGCGAACCCGTGAAGGTCCTTGCAGCCGAGAACGTGATGGTGAAAAAGCAGGATGGACACGAAATCGAGGGCATTACCACGAAGTTGACGGAACACGGAGTGGACATCTTTACCGACGAACTGAACATCCTGAACCTGGGCGAGCCCATCAGCCTCACCATATCGAAGAAGATGTACACCTTGCAGGTTACGGGAACTGTCGTTGCCATCCGCAATACACGAAGCCCGCGCATACCGAGCGTCTATACCGTCGAGATTCTTGATTTTGGCGGGCAGAAGGATGAATACATCCAGATGCTCTACGACCGCACGCCAACGCTCCCGCAACGCTTGCGGCTCGGCGAAGGCCACATCGACAACCTGTGGAACAACATCGCCCACCGCATCGCAAGCCGGTAATTTTCTATCTTTTGTTATAAAAGAAAGGAGGAAAACATGATAAAAAAATTATCCATCTGTCTTACATTCTTAGCATTTATCGCCTGTGGAGATGACGAATCCAGCACATCGCCAGCACAAGAACCTTCCGAAAGTTCCAGTAGCGCAGAAGAATCCAACCTAAAGGAATCTTCGAGCTCCGTATCAGACAAAGCTGGTTCAGAACAAGGTAAAAGTTCTGCGACAAACAATGAAAAGAGTTCATCTTCAACTGACCTCAGCAGTTCCAGCACCATTCCCACGATGGAGGAATGCATCACGAGCGTCCGCTATAACGAAGTCATTTCCTCCTGGGAAGAGTATCAGTCATATAAAGGCAACAACTGCGATAAAGAAGGTTACGTCCTGCTGACGGAAGACGACAAGATATTGGTCACCTGTAAAGACGGAACCTGGTATCCCGAAATAATCAAGCCCTGCCCTGCAGGAACCGAGAAAAGCAGTTCTTCCTCGGAACTGCCTAAGTCTTCATCTTCAATTGCAATTTCATCTTCAGCGGTGCAGAAATCCTGCCACCTATACGACAAGGCTCCCACGGTTATCGGCTGTGAAGGCAAGTCGAAGCCCAGTTGGAAATTCCTGAACCCGGACGTCAAATACCACTGTCTGGAGGACGAACGCGACGGTCAGTTCTACGCCACCGTTAAAATCGGAGAACAGACCTGGATGGCGGAAAACCTGGCTTACGCCGACGAAGAAAAAACGCCCAACCTGGCAGGCAACCATTGGTGCGATGCGGATGCAGACAGTTGCGCCCTATACGGGCAGCTCTATAATTTCATGGGCGTCATGAATTTCAATACCGACGAAATGATGGTAGCGGGTTTAATTAAGGACACCCTTTTCGGAACATGGGAAAATCCCCAGCAGGGAATTTGTCCTAGCGGTTGGCATGTTCCCACGATTTCTGAATGGATGACCTTGGGCAAGGCCGTTGGCGCGGAATGCGAAGACGAAAACGAGACAAGTTACCCAGATTGCACGGGAGGCATCGTAAAACTGAGATCCACCTGCGGATGGGAATACGACTCTGACGGGAACGAAGACATTGCGACAAACGAATTGGGATTTACACTCCTCCCAGTCAGTGACACCTACGGCTCGGAACTTTTCCCCAACGGGAAGCGCGCATACGTCTGGACATCTACCGCCAAATATTGTGACTATTGCGCAAACAACCAAGCATTAGCTTACCACATCTTTGCAACCACTGGCAAGGACTGGTTCAGAGTCGATGATGGGACCCTGCTTGTTCGAGGTCGCAGTCTGCGTTGCGTAAAAGACTAAACCCAGTCTATTTTTTCTATCTTTACGCCCGAAAATTCAACCTATAACCCCAAGAGACTATGCTTTTCAATTTCGACATGATCCAGGGCGTCTATGCCCGCATTCCCGCCCGCGTTGAAGCTGCCCGCAAGCAGCTGGGCCGTCCGCTCACCCTCGCCGAAAAGATTATCTACAGCCACCTGATTGATGGCGCAGAGAACAGGACTTACGAACGCGGCAAGGATTTTGCCGAATTCCACCCCGACCGCGTGGCCATGCAGGACGCTACTGCCCAGATGGCCCTTTTGCAGTTCACCACCGCCGGTAAGGCCCGCGTGGCAGTACCCAGTTCCGTGCACTGCGACCACCTGATTATCGCCCGCGAAGGTGTCGAAAAGGACCTCCCCCGCGCGAAGGAAGAAAGCAAGGAAGTTTACGGCTTCTTGCAGTCCGTTTCCGCCAAGTACGGCATTGACTGCTGGCTCCCGGGTGCAGGCATCATCCACCAGGTGGTGCTTGAAAACTACGCTTTCCCGGGCGGTATGATGATCGGTACCGACTCCCACACGGTGAACGCTGGCGGTCTCGGCATGCTCGCGATTGGCGTGGGCGGTGCAGACGCTGTTGACGCGATGGTCGGCCTTCCGTGGGAACTCAAGTACCCGAAGATGATCGGCGTGAAGCTCACCGGCAAGCTCCAGGGCTTCGCTACCGCCAAGGACATCATCCTCAAGCTCGCCGGCATCCTGACCGTGAAGGGCGGCACCAACGCCATTATCGAATACTTCGGCGAAGGCGCACGCAGCCTCTCCGCTACCGGCAAGGCAACGATTGCGAACATGGGTGCTGAAGTGGGCGCAACCTGCTCCACCTTCAGCTACGACGATTCCATGAGCCGCTACCTCAAGGTGACCGGCCGCGCCGACGTTGCCGCCGCCGCCGACAAGATTGCAGAACACCTCAAGGCCGACCCCGAAGTCGAAGCCGAACCGGAAAAGTTCTTTGACCGCGTCGTGGAAATCGACTTGAACACGCTCGTGCCGCACTTCAACGGCCCGTTCAGCCCGGACCGCGCCTACGCCGTGACCGACATGGCCGAAAGCCTCAAGGCCACCGAAACCAAGCCGGAATCTACGCCGGTCGTAAGCGCCGCCCTCATCGGTTCTTGCACGAACTCTAGCTACGAAGATTTGTTCATGGCAGCGAACATGATCAAGCAGGCCCTCGCAAAGGGTCTCAGCCCGAAGTGCCCGCTCCTCATCAACCCGGGGAGCGAACAGGTGCGCTACACCGCCGAACGCGACGGCCTCATCGACTTGTTCAAGCAGTTCGGTGCAACCATCATGACGAACGCCTGCGGTCCTTGCATTGGTCGCTGGGACCGTGCCGGAGCCGACAAGAAGGAACTCAACACCATCGTCCATAGCTTCAACCGCAACTTCGCCAAGCGCGCCGACGGTAACCCGAACACTCACGCATTCGTTGCCTCCCCGCTCATGGCCGTGATTGCAGCCCTCAGCGGCGACATCCGCTTTAACCCGATGACCGACACCCTCGTGAATAGCGTTGGCAAGGCCGTGAAGCTCGACCCGCCGGAACAGTGCGAACTCCCGCCGAAGGGCTTCGAAGTCAAGGACGCCGGCTACCAGGCTCCGGCCGAAGACGGTTCCAAGATTACCGTTTCCATCAACCCGGAAAGCAAGCGCCTCCAGGCCCTCGCTCCGTTCGCCGCCTGGGACGGCAAGGACATTGCCGGTGCCCCGCTCCTCATCAAGGCGAAGGGCAAGTGCACCACCGACCACATCTCCATGGCCGGTCCGTGGCTCAACTACCGCGGTCACCTCGAAAACATTTCGAACAACATGCTCATCGGCGCCGTGAACGCTTTCAACGGCGAAACGAACAAGGTCCTCTGCCAGTGCGGTGAATACAAGGAAGTCCCGGAACTTGCCAAGATTTACAAGGCCAAGGGCACGGGTTCCATCGTCATCGGTGACGAAAACTACGGCGAAGGCTCCAGCCGCGAACATGCCGCCATGGAACCGCGCTTCCTCGGCGTGAAGGCCGTAATCGTGAAGAGCTTCGCCCGCATTCACGAAACGAACCTCAAGAAGCAGGGCATGCTCGCCCTCACCTTCAAGAACGCCGCCGACTACGATAAGATTCAGGAACAGGACGTGTTCGATATCGTCGGCCTCACCAAGTTCGCTCCGGGTTCCGAGTTCACGCTCGTCGCCCACCACAAGGACGGCTCTGTGGACAACATCGCCCTCAGCCACACCTACAACGAACAGCAGTGGGCATGGTTCAAGGCGGGTTCCGCCCTCAACCTCATCCGCGCGAACAACAAGTAAGCAAGGGCACGCCTATGGAGCCGGAATTCAGCACCTTTACAGACCCCAGGGACGGCCACACGTACCGTACCGTAAAGATTGGCAACCAGGAATGGTTCGCCGAGAACTTCGACTATGACTGCCCGGGCAGTGTCGTTTACGAGAACAAGACCGAAAACGAGACTCAGTACGGCAGGCTATACACCTGGGCGGAACTGATGGGCTTCGACGGCAAGATGAACGACAATGTCGCATTCACCACCAACGAGGAACGCAATGCCACCTACAGGGGCATCGCTCCCGAGGGCTGGCACATTCCGAGCGATGCCGAATGGAAGGAACTCAAGGCGTATGTCGATAGCATCGCCGATACCGAATTCGGGACCGCGCTCAAGTCCAGGAAGGGATGGAAAAAGGACCCAGACGGCTGCCCCGCAGGTGCCGACGAAGTCGGGTTCAACGCCCTCCCGTCGGGCCGCCACATGCCCAACGGGGAATACCTCTACGGCGGCAAGGGCGCGCACTTCTGGACATCTACCGAAGTCGACAAGGTTTACGCCATCCGCTGGGGCGGCACGTATGCCGGCGAAGAGTTCACCGGTTTCAGGACGTACAAGGCGCAGGCCCTCGCGCTCCGTCTGGTAAAGGACCGCTAAGCGCGCTCAGATAAAATAACTTGCAACGCAGTTGCAACTCCGTGACAAATAATTAAATTTGTCTTGATTACTAAACGGAGTGTATCGCAATGCAAGGCAATCGTGAAAACTGGGGTTCCAAGCTGGGCGTAATCCTCGCAGTCGCGGGTTCTGCCGTCGGGCTCGGCAACTTCTTGCGCTTCCCGGTGCAGGCGGCCACCAACGGTGGCGGCGCCTTTATCATCCCCTACCTCATCGCTTTCGTGTTTCTCGGGATTCCCCTCGCGTGGATGGAATGGAGCCTCGGGCGCTATGCGGGCAGCCACAACTACGGCACCGCACCGAGCACGTTCCACATCATTTTCCACAAGAAGAAGGGCTGGGCCAAGCATCTCGGGTCCATCGGACTCCTGCCGCCCATCTTCATCGTGTTCTACTACGTGTTCATCCAGTCCTGGATTCTCGCGTTCGCATTCTATTCGCTCAACGGCACCCTCATGGAGAAGGTCGCCCTCGGGCCCGAGGCGGTCACCCAGTTCTTCAGCGACTTCATCATGCTCAAGACCTGCGTGGGCCCCGTTCCCGTAGCCCTCATATTCTTCCTCATCACGTTCGCCTGCAACATGGGCGTGCTATCGTTCGGCGTGCGCAAGGGCATCGAGCGCGCAAACAAGATATGCATGCCCATCCTCCTTATCATGGGCCTCATTCTCGTGGCACGCGTGCTCACGCTCGACGGTATCGGCAAGGGTCTCGCCTTCATGTGGAACCCGAACCTCTCCGAACTCGCCAGCCCCAAGGTGTGGATGGCGGCCGCGGGCCAGGTGTTCTTCACCATGAGCCTCGGCATGGGCATCATATTCTGCTACGCAAGTTACCTCAAGCCCAAGGAAGACCTCACGCTTTCTTCGCTTACCGCTAGCGCCACGAACGGCTTTGCCGAAATCATCATCGGTGGTACGGTCGTCATCCCGATAGCCGTGCTTATCGCGGGCGCAAACATCGAGCAGTGCGCAAAGCTCGGCACCTTCGGGCTCGGTTTCCAGACCATGCCCTACGTGTTCGGAACGCTCCCGCTCGGTGGCCTGCTGCAGACCATCTGGTTTGCGATGCTCTTCTTCGCCGGCATCACGAGCGCCATCTCCATCATCCAGCCGCTCATCAGTTTCTGCGAAGACGACCTCAAGTTCACCCGCAAAAAGTCCGTGGCGACCATCAGCACCATCACGTTTATCGGTAGCCTCACCGCCATCTTCGGGCTTGCCGCAGGTACGGTCGACGAACTCGACTTCTGGGGCGGCACCTTCCTGCTCGTCGTGTTCGGAGCCATCCAGGCCATCATGTTCAGTTTCGTGCTCGGGCGCCGCAAGGCGGTCATCTCGAACGAATCGTTCTACCAGGGCGAAGACACCATCGACGACCCGAACGAGAACGTCGCCTTCGGTCTCATGAACGTGGGCGCAAAGCTAAAGCTCCCCCGCTTCTTCAGGCCCATCATCCAGTACGTTTGCCCGGCATACCTCATTATCCTGCTCATCTCGTTCACGTTTACAGACGGCCTCCCGATTATCACGCTCAGCAACATCGCCGACACGGCGAAGGTCACCTTCCTCGGTATGGAATTCCCGCAGAAGGGCTTCACCTGGGCGTTCCGCGGGTTCCTGCTGCTCGTCATCGTGCTCCTGAACGTTGCAATCGCATACGCATGGCGCAAGGGCGGCACCGCAGAACAGGGCCGTAACGCAGGCATACAGAAGATGCCCATGGGCAATTCCGACGAAACCGATACACAGAAGGAGGCATAACATGGATGCAGAATTCACCACCAGCGGACTCGTTTTTATGCTCTCGTCCTGGGCGGCCATCATTGGACTGTGCGTATTTTGCTTTGTCAAGGTGTTCAAGAACAAGTAGGCAATAATTTTTGTTATCTTGTACACGAATAACAGGAGAACTTTATGGATATCAAGAAGAAAGTCGAAGAACTGGCGCTCACCCTACCCGAATGCCCCGCACCGCTCGCCGCATACGTGCCCGCGACGCGCTTCGGCAACGTGATTGCGGTATCGGGCCAGCTTCCTTCCGTAAAGGGGGATTTTTCCGCCTATTGCGGCACCGTCCCGAACGAACTTTCCATTGAAAAGGCTACCGAAGCCGCCCGCATCTGCCTCCTGAACAACATCGCCGCCGCCATGACAAAACTCGAACACGGCGAGACCCTCAAGCTCGTGCAGATGCAGGGCTTTGTGCAATCCGCCGCGGACTTCCACGAACAGCCCGCCGTGCTAAACGGCGCTAGCGAACTCGCTGTCCAGATTCTCGGTGAAAACGGGAAGCATGCCCGCACCGCGGTCGGCGTGAGCGCACTCCCGAAGAACGCGGCTGTCGAAATCAGCTGCACGTTCGAGGTAGTCCCCGAAGAAATGCGCTTTACTGGGCGCATGAACTGGATTGGCTAGGCTTGCCCGCTATCCGCGCTTAGTTCATGTCGAGCGCGGATAGTTTATCCTGCATTTTCTTGTTTTCTTTCTGGAGAGAATCGACCTGGACCTGCAGAGCCTGTATCTGGCCCTCAAGTTCTACTTTCTTCGATTCGAGCAGGCGGATTTCGTTCTCTACTTCGGGATTAGAGCAGGCGAAACACAAAAAGGTCGCGATAATTGCCAATAAAATAACATTTAACCTTGTCATGTCCAAAATTTAATTATAAATATGGGACAAGAAGAACAATCTGCGGAAAAAGGTATTATGATTAACAAGGTCTGGGAATGGTTTAACGCTCAAGGCTACAAGGGCTCCGTATCGGTCTGCGATCCGAAGGCGCTCAGGCTTTCGACCCAGCCCGCATTTACCTGCAAGGCAAACACTCCCGACGACGACACCTTTATCTACGAGCAAATCTTCGAAATCGACCCCGACTACCGGGTTGCAGCCATCATCAAGGAAGCAGCCGGAATCCCCGCCCGCGAGTGGCTGCCCGACGACGCACAGGAACCCGCAGAAATTTCCTTCGAAGGCACACCCGACCAGATACAGGGACGCATCGACGACGCCATTCTCGAAGGCCTCGCCCACAAAAAAATTCTCCGGATCAGGGAATCCGGAGCAATCGTGAAATTCGGGTATAAGATCGAAGATCTTTTCTAGGACTTAGCCTGTTCCTTTTCTGCCTTAATTTGTTTGTGAATCTCTTTCAGGATAAACGGTGAAAGAATCACGATGGCGACACCTACCGTGACGAAGGAATCCGCGACGTTGAACGTCGGGAAGCGCGTCATGATAAAGTCGGGCAAGTCGCAGTCGATAAAGTCCACGACCATCTGGAGGCGCATGCGGTCGATGAAGTTGCCAATCGCACCGCCGAGAATCATCACCACGCCAAGGCGGCTCATCCAGTCGCGCTTGTCGATATTTTTGTAAAACCAGCCCATCACTACGACGGCGACAAGCGATATCAATATAAAGAATACGGTCGGCGAAAGGAACGGCATCAGGTCTTGCGGGCGGCTGCTGAACGCGGCGCCCTTGTTGAACACTAGTTGGAAGCGCAGGAACTCGCCGAGGATGTTTATCACGTCATGGTTCGGCGCGCCGGTCTCGTTCGTGAACCGGGCAAGCGCCCACAGTTTCGTGAGCTGGTCAGCCACAATGCTAAAAACGATTACGGCAATATGGAACGGCCATTTGTTGTAGAACTTCATACGTTGCCTTATACTCTTAATTTCACAGGGAGATCCTTCGACTTCGTGCTACGCACTCCGCTCAGGATGACATCACCCCTTTTTTCAATTGCAAATAGTTTCTCTCGATCCAGCGGTCGGAAAAGAAATGCATCGACGTGGACTTCACAATGCGCTTCACCGTATCGCGGGTAATCTTCTGTTTCTTGTCGGCGGCAAACAGGCCCGAGCCGTCGCCGATAAGTTTCATGTTCTCCGCAGCCATAAAGAGCGGCCACAGGCAGAAGAGTCTGGTGCGCATCTTCACGTTCGGCACGAGCTTCGTGTACGCGATGGCATCGTCCAGGTGCCCCCACGCCTTCTTCACGAGTTCTTCCATCACGGCGGCACGGCGTGCCTCGAAATCGGCCCGCACCTCGTCTGCTACCCCTACCGGCAAGTTGAACATGTCGTAGGAATGCTCGAAGCCGTGGCGGTGGCAAATCTCTTCGGGCACAAAGCACACCCTGCGGGTCGAATCCTCCATGCAGTCCTTCACGATGTTCGCCACCTGGAGCGCAAGCCCGAAACTCACGTCAAGTTTTTGCATCTCGGCCTTGCGCGCATCGCCAATCAGGCAGGTATCTGCCGCAAACAGGTTCGTGAGCAGCTTCCCGACAATGCCAGCAACGTAATAGCAGTACTCGTCCAGGTCGGCGACACTCTCGAGCGTGAACCAGCCGGAAGAGAGCGCAGCCTCCTGCCTAAGCGCAAACTTCGCCATGCCATGGCACATCTCGATAGTCACGGCGCGCACGGGGGCGGCATAGACCTCGGGCAGTTCCTTCAGGAGCGGCACCACCACGTGCGTATGCAGGCACAGGTTCATGTACGGGTGGTCGGACTTGCGCCAGCTTTCGGGGAGCGCATCCTCGAACGCGGCAATCGCCCCATCGGGCAAATCGGCGGTCCTAAAAATCTCGGCGAATTTCCCGAGCAGCACCTCCTTCTCGGAGGCCTTCATGTCGGGGTCGTCTTCCACCGTATCGGCTATGCGCAGGTACAGGTACGCAAGCAGGATGCTCTTGTGGAGCCGTCCCTTGAGCACATTGATATTGAGCGCGAACGTACGCGAAACGTGCAGCAGGATTTCCTCGGCGTAAAGCCACGCCTTCTTGCCTTCGAGCACATCCTCGCCCATTCCAAGTGAATCAAGTATATTCGCCATTTTCTAGTTACTAGTTATTAGATGTTAGTCATTAGTTATTAGTTGAAGTCAGGCGGCATTACCGTGAAAAAAACTAATGACCATTGACTAATGACTATTGACCTTGTACATAAAGTTATAAAATCCTAATCACCCTTTTGTCCGTCACCCTTCGACATTCGCGCCAAAACTAGTACATCGTCTCGGCGTAGACATCGGGCGGAATCTTCTTCGTCTTCGCCATCGCACTCACGTACTTCCAAAAGCGCCTGTGTTCCTGCGCATGGCGGAGCTTCTTGTTGTAACTCCAGATAGTACGGTTGTGGATATCGGGCTCGCTCATGAACGTGCCCTTGCTTTCCGTCTCATAGCGCACCTTGCGGTATTCCAAGAAATATGCGGAGGTGAACATCGCGGCAATCCTGCCCATCGCTATACTGTAGAGCACTGCAGCCAGAATCATCGCCGGGGCAATCGCCACAAGGCCGTAGACCGGCTCGCAAATGCCGAACCTGCGGAACAGCCAGCATACGCTCACCGAGAGCGCGACCGAGGCAACGAGCGAGAACACGAAATTCAGCAGACGGAGCTTCGCCTTACGGGAATGGATTTCGGCAGACGAGCCCGAGACATACGCCCATCTTTGCCCCTTCTTGACCATCTTATGCATAAAAAGCGGGTACGAGAAACGCCAGAACCAAAAATAGAGAGCCACCCACAGCAAAAGGGGCAGCCATATCACGTAATCAAGTTTATCAAGGTATTCCATACGGGCTCAAATATAGAAATTTCGGCAAAAAACAAGGCCCAAAACAGGCTGGCAGAGAATCGGGCCAAAACCGCCGGCGCGTGCCAAAGCAGTCCGTTAGTTTGTACAAAATGCCGTTTTTCGGGGAGTTTCCAGGCCCGGAAGGCGGGTCGAGCTGCCCACCGCACGCCGGAATTCATAACTTACGGTGTATCAAGGACTTACGGTGCCGGTCCGACCTCGAAAAAGGCCTTTTTCAGGGTCACCTCGCCAGACTTATCAACATCAAAGCATATTTTTTATAAATTTAGAGTCCAACTGTTGATAGATTTTCGTGTCCCGGAAACTGCCGGACAAGGGATAGAACGCGTTATGCAAGTCGAATGGGAAAGATGCCTGAACTACCTGCGCGGAATGCTCTCCGATTCCGTCTATAAGACTTATTTCGCCCAGACCAAGATGGTAAACCAGACCACCGGTCACGCCGTCATTTCGGTGCAGCCCGGACTGGATACTAAGGTCTATGCCGCATACAAGGAACTCATCAAGCTCGGCTGGAAGGAAGCGACCCACAGCGAGACTCCCATGGAATTCGAGTTCCAGCCGCAGGAAGTAGCCCCGAAGGCAGCCACCGAGACCGACAACAGTTTCAGGGATTTCCTCAAGCCGAGCGTGCCCCTCTCCCCCAGTTTCCGCTTCGAGAACTTTGTGCCCGGCGACAAGGCGCAACTTGCATTTAATGCGGCAATTGCTGTCGCAAAGACCCCCGACGGCTCGCAGTACAACCCGCTGTTCATCTACGGTTCTTCGGGCCTCGGCAAGACTCACCTGCTGCAGGCCATCGGCAACTACGTGCTCGAGGAAGACCCGAACAAGCGCGTGTGCTACCTTACCAGCGAAGACTTTTCGCAGCAGTACATGAAGTGCCTGCGTGACGGTCGCGTGACCGAGATGAGCGACTTCTACCGTAACGAGGTGGACATTCTCCTCATCGACGATATCCAGAACTGGACCGGCAAATACGAGACGCAGAACGAGTTCTTCCTCATATTCAACGCGCTGCACCAGGCCGGCAAGCAGATCGTGCTCACCTCCGATGCACCCGCGGGCGAAGTGAAGAACCTCTCCGACCGCCTCGTGAGCCGCTTCTCCTGGGGCCTTACTGTGGACATCCAGCCGCCCGACGTGGAAACCCGCGAAGCAATTCTCCACAAGAAGGCCGAAGAACGCCACCTCGAAATTAGCGACGAGGTGCTGCACTTCCTCGCCGAAAAGATTGCAAGCAACGTACGCTGCCTCGAAAGCGCCATCATCAAGCTCACCTTGCAGTCGAGCCTGATGAACCACGATATCGACATGAGCATCGCGCAGAAGGTCGCGGCAGAAATCGCCCCGACTCTCCGCCGCCGCGTAAGCCTCGACGCCGTTCTCCACACGGTGTCGCAGCACTACGAGGTTCCCGAGGCCAAACTCACCGAACCCGGCCGCGGCACCAAGGAAATTTCCAAGGCCCGCCAGGTCGCGATGTATCTCATGCGCGAATGTTCCTCCATCAGCCTGCAGAGCATCGGCTCTCGCTTTGGCGGCAAGGACCACTCCACCGTGGTTCACGCCATCAAGAGCGTCAAGAAGGAGATGGAGACGGATGCCGCTTTTGCTCGCCTTATCGAAGGCCTCAAGAACGCCATCCACGACTAATTTTTATATTTGACACACCCATCGACGACCCGGGAAAACATCCCGACAGCCGCCAGACGAGAACGGATAAACCTCCGGCTTAAAAGGCATATAAAGGCAATACGATGGACATCAAGATTCTACAGCAGCCCGATGACGTAACGTGCGGGCCGACCAGCCTCCAGGCGGTCTACAACCACCTCGGCTACAAGATTTCTTTAAAACAACTGATTTCTGAAATTGAATTTTTGGAAGACGGCGGAACGCTCGGCGTGTTCCTCGGCATCGATGCACTCAAGCGCGGTTTCAAGGTCACGCTACATTCGTACAACCTGACGCTACTCGACCCCACGTGGAGCACGCTCAGCATGCCGGAACTGAAGGCAAAGTTAGAACTGCTGCACAAGGCAAAGCACGCGCCCAAGCTCCGCAAGGCCATCGAGGCGTACATCCGCTTTATCGACCTGGGCGGCAAGGTTGCATTCGAGGATCTGCGTGCAGCCATGTTCGAGAAGTACTTCAAGAAGGGCGTTCCCGTGCTCTGCGGGCTTTCGGCCACCTACCTGTACCGCAGCATGCGGGAATTCACCGGCAAGGACGACAAGTCCGTATTCGACGACATCCACGGCGAGCCCATGGGGCATTTCGTCGTGGTGTACGGCATCGACGAAAAGAATCAGTTCATGGTGGCCGACCCCGACGGCACCAATCCGTTACACAAGACGCCATACTACAAGGTGGACAAGTTCCGCCTGCTCCACAGCATCTTGCTCGGCGTGATGACCTACGACGGGAACGTTTTAGTTATAGAGAATAAGAAATAAAGATTCCCGGTCGTCCCCGTCAAGCGAGGACAGGCGCCGGGAATGACAATTTGAATAATCATGAAGAAACTTATAGTTGTAAACAATCCCAAGCACTGGAAGTTACACGTTCCGGGCATAGACATCATCTCGGCACAGGACTACCTGATTTCTAGCAAGTACACGAACGAGCGCAACCTGCGCGTATTCAACCTTTGCCGCGATTACAGTTACCAGAGCAAGGGCTACTACGTGTCGCTTTTGGCCGAGGCCCGCGGGCACAAGGTTATCCCGGGCGTCAAGAATATGCGCGATTTCAAGGCCCCGGCCGTAATCAAGCACATCTCCGACGAAATCGATAACCTGATTCAGAAGAGCCTGCACAAGCTTACCGGCACAGAATTCGTGCTCTCGATATACTTCGGGCAGAACGTGAGCCCGCAATACCTAGAACTTTCACAGGAACTCTACCGCCTGTTCCAGGCCCCGCTCCTGCGCGCGAAATTCGTGTTCAAGCAGAAGTGGTTCATCCAGAGCATCCGCCCGATTTGCGTGGACGAGATTCCCGAATCGCACATGGAATTCGTGGACAAGTTCGCGCAGGAATACTTCGAGAAGACCCGCTACGCCTCGAGCAAGGAAGAGGATTACCTGTACGACCTCGCCATCCTCACGAACCCGGACGAAGTGGAGCCGCCGAGCAATGCGGAAGCCATACAGCACTTTGTGAAGGCGGCGGAAGATACGGGATTCCGCGTGGAGATGATTACCCGCAAGGATTACCCGCGCGTGGGCGAATTCGACGCGCTGTTTATCCGCGAGACGACAAACGTGAACCACTACACCTACAGTTTTGCACGCCGCGCACAGTCGCTGGGCATCGCCGTCATCGACGACCCGGACAGCATATTGCGCTGCTCCAACAAGGTGTACCTGCAAGAACTGATGCAGGCGGCAAAAATACACTCGCCCAAGACGATTATCGCGCATGCAGAAAACCGCCACACGCTCGCCAAAGAAATCGGGTTCCCGATGGTCATCAAGTCGCCGGATTCGAGCTTTTCAATGGGCGTGAAGAAGGCGACCAACAAGGAAGAACTCGAGCAGATTCTGGACGAGATGTTCGAGCACAGCGACCTGCTGATTGCGCAGGAGTTCACCCCGACGGAATTCGACTGGCGCGTGGGAGTGCTCGACGGCAAGCCGCTTTACGCCTGCAAATACCACATGGCGAAGGGCCACTGGCAAATCTACAACTGGGAAAGCAACGACAAGCAAAGCGAAGAATTTTCGGGTAAGTGCGAAAGCATCCCCATCGAGATGGTGCCGCACGGAATCGTAAAAACCGCCCTCAAGATCTGCAGCCTCATCGGCAACGGCCTCTATGGTGTCGACCTGAAGGAATGGCACGGCCACCCGATTGTGATTGAAGTGAACGACAACCCGAGTATTGACGCGGGCATTGAAGATGGCGTTGGCAAGAGCAAGGTCTACCTCGCCGTGATGAGGTCACTGCGCCACCGCATCGAAGAACGCATGAACGCCGCCCAGCATAAACTGCAAATGCACGAGAAGGAATGGTTCTGATGGCCAACTACAAACTTTGGCAACGTTACGGCATCGAGATGGAATACATGATCGTGGACAGGAACACGCTCGATGTGCTCCCGCGTGCGGACGTGGCCCTCGGAAAAGACAAGAACGGCGAGCAGCTCTCGGACGTGGAACACGGCCCCATCGGGCTTTCGAACGAGCTCGTGAGCCACGTGCTGGAATTCAAGTGCGCAGAACCCGTCGATAGCCTCAAACACCTGGGCAAGACATTCCATCACGAAATCGTGAAGGCGAACGAGACGCTCAAGAGCATCAACGCAATGCTTTTGCCCACGGCGGCGCACCCCTTCATGGACCCCGCCGTAATGCAGCTCTGGCCCTACGACTGCCTTGATATCTACCAGGCATACGACCGCATTTTCAACTGCAAGGGGCACGGCTGGGCGAACCTGCAATCCACCCACATCAACCTCTCCTTCAATGGCGACGAGGAATTCGGCAAATTGCACGCAGCCATCCGCGCACTGTTGCCGCTGATTCCCGCAGTAGCGGCCTCCAGCCCGTTTTTGGACAGCAAGTACTGCGGTTACCTGGACGGACGCATAGAAACCTACCGCCACAACCAGGAGAAGATTCCGAGCATTACGGGCAAGGTAATTCCCGAAGCGGTATTTACCTACAAGGATTACGAGGAGCAGATTTTCAACCGCGTGAAGGCGGATATCGCGCCATACGATCCCGAGCACCTGCTGAACCATTTCTTCTTGAATAGCCGCGGAGCCATCGCCCGCTTCGACCGAGGAGCCATAGAAATCCGCCTGGTCGATATCCAGGAATGCCCCGATGCAGACATCGCGATTGCCGAATGGGAAGTTGCCGTACTCAAAGGGCTTGTAGAAGGCGCATTCGCAAGCGAAAATGAAATCCGTGCGCTCGATACGGACGCTCTTGCAAAAATCCTGCTTGCCACCACGCATTCTGCAGAAAAGACGGTGATTAGCGACCGCGACTACCTGAAAATCTGGGGGATTGACGCAAGCGAAATCACCGCAGGTGAACTTGTCCATAAAATAACGGACAAGGTAAAGAGCAAGATTAGCACGCACTCGCAGGAACTGCTCGCCAAAATGTTCAGACGTGGCACGCTCGCCAGCACCCTCGTGAAGAACGTTGGTGCAGACCCCGACCGGGACGACTTCGTGTACGAATACGGCCGGCTCGCCCACTGCCTCGCAGAGAATAGACTGTACGGAATTGATTGATGAAACAGGACGCGCGCGAAATCCTTATCCTCACTTGCGAGCACGCGAGCAACAAGTTGCCCGCAGCCTTCCGAAACGCCGTACCGGCAGGCGTCCTAGAGACGCATCGTGCCTACGACATCGGGGCACTCGCCATCTTCCGCAAGCTGGTGAAATTCGCCAAGCCCGAATTCCACTGCGAAGGGAAATTCTCGCGCCTGTTCGTGGATTTGAACCGCACCATTACAAACAAGAGTGCATTCAGCGATTACTACAAACAGTTCGAAGCTCGCGACAGGAGTGCGGCAGAAAAGGCGAAAGCGCAAGCCACCGCCTACTGGATGGAGTATCGCGAGAACATCGAAAAATTCGTCGCAAGTTCGCTGAGCCAGCCGAAGCGTGTTGCAAAATCCGCGACAAGCATCGTTCACCTTGGAATCCACAGTTTTACGCCCGTATTGAACGGTAAAAAACGCAATACCGACATCGGAATCCTATACGACCCGAGCCGCCCTGCCGAACGCAAACTCGCGCAGGTCATCAAGGCCGAAATAAACAGGCTGCACCCTGAAATGAAGGTGCGTTTCAACTACCCGTACAAGGGCACATCCGACGGGCTTACCACCACCCTACGCAAAAAATTCGGCCCGCGATACGCAGGCCTCGAAATCGAAATCAACCAGAAGTTTTTCCTGTAGGTTGCTCAACGCTACATTTCTTCGTCAGTATTTATCCTTTCCGAGGATATTTCCACTCCATCCTCAAATTTCTGCTTTGCCCAAATTTGTCCATTTTCACGGTAATACCTTTTTATACCGTGTAATTTCCCTTTCCTATAGGGTTCCTCGTATTTTTTGCGACCGGACTCATCGTATTCTACCTCTGTTCCATGATGCACCCCGTCTTTATAATTCGTTATTCTAAATTTCTTCCCTGTTGGGTAATACCAGAAATCCGTTCCATTGCGTTTACCATTCTTAAATTGAATTTTATTCGCAAGTTTTCCGTTTGAATGATACGCTTTCAAGACCTGTACGTAAGCGGGAACGACAACATCTCTATCACGAATATTCAAATCGGTAACATAAATTCCCTTTTTAGCATTTTCAGGCTTCAAATCGTCTGAAGTAATTTCATAGACGGAATCAATAGGACAACCGTTATCCATGATAAACTTTTTCAGCGCGCTTATATTATGCGACAAGACTGAATTACTTCGCACCACAGATTTATTTATTCCCATACTATAATCATTGAAATTAACAATAGAATCAGGATTTCCGCACCAGTTTAGGGCCCAACCGGAATCCATCAAATCCTTGTGACGGGACTCCAGAAAAAATCCACCAGGATCGCACCCGCACAACCCTGCCAGTTCCAACTTTTGAAACTCATTATTGACTTTTCTCGCATACAGGGAATCGTCAATAGACGCAAACAATTCCTCCATCTGCGGATTATTTCTCAAATCGAGGGCATTGAGGAAAATGGCACAGCCGCCTTCGCACGCAGAGCGGCCATCGCAAGAAAACGAGAGCGAAAATGAACCCAACAAAAAAGCAAAAAGCTTTACAAATGTTCCTGATTTTACCATCAGGATAAATATAAATCAATTTAATCTGCCGCTCACGCGGTAACGGTATTCGCGTCCGTTTTTCTTGACGCGGACAAACAGGGACTGTTCCTTCGAGTCAAAGTAGAGTCGCGGTTTCTGCGAATCCATAGCACGCTTGCCCGTAAGAACCGGATTAATCGTCGTCGAATCGTCCCCGGGGCCTACCGACGTAGAATCGTCAGCGACCGTGTACCACTCCGCATCCTCGATGCTCGCAGTCGCATCGGTCGGGGGCGTCGTGAGGTTTGCACCGTAGTTCGCGTTATTCAGCATGCCGTCATCGACCATGCCATAGAACACGCCCTTCGTAAGTTCCTTCGTGAAGTTGTTCTCGAGGTCGCCACGAAGCTGAGCCGTGCCAGAAAGTTTCTTGCCGTTTACCGCCCACATCACGCCATAGACCTGCGCGTAGTCCGTCACGGTGGTGTTCACGATAATCGAAATCGCCCCCACCTTCGCGTGCCCGCTAATCGTGCCACTCACGAGCCACGCATCTTCTTCCAGCACGGCATCGTCGGAGATTGTGCCTGCGGTTACGAGCGCACGCCCGCGGACAGTCGCGTTCCCGCTAATCGTCCCGCCGTTAATGACCGCGAAATCCTCGATTCGCGCGTTCCCCGAAATCGTTCCGCCGTTCACGACTGCATCGGGGCCCACATATACGCTCGCATCGACTTTCGCCTTGCTGCTCACGAGGCCGCCGCCGTTGCTATGCTGCTTGTAGCCGCTCGCATTCGCGGGCTTCCAGAAATCCTTGTTGTAACCCTCGGGAGCGCCGTTTTCTACTTCGATCATGTACGGGTAGCGGAAAATGCTGTAGTAGAACTGGTCCCAAAGAATCGTCTGCATCTCGGTCGGCGTTGCGGTAACAGCCAGCCACAATGCCTTGTCGCTATCCTTCGTCTCGATTTCCAGGTTGAATCCCGTGCCATGCTTCATCTCGCTGTAGCGCGGCGTTCCGTCACTGCCCTCCGCCACAAGGCCTACCGTCCAGCCCGAAGCCGGATCCGGCAGCTTATCCGGCGCGTAGTTGCACCACCTGTACGTCTTGCCCATGTAGTAATCCGTATTGTCGCCAAAACAGGTGTAACCGTTCACGGTCGGCTTGTCCTGCACGATTCCGCGGAACTTGACCGTGACCTTCCCCGCCTTTTCGGGGTAGATGCGAACGAGGTTATAGCCCCAGCGCTGCGGCGCCCAGTAGCTTGGCGAAATGTAGCGGTCCGCGCACTCCTCGCCCGCCGCACATTCCATCTTGTTCAGCATGGTCACGCGCGTATGCCTGCGGTAGTTGTCGCCCCAGCCCGAGGCGTCACGGCGGGTCGCGAACTCGTAATCGCCCCACGACTTCTTGTACAAGGTCTTCTTCGCGGGAGCGTACTCGAGCGTCGCGTTCTTCATCGCAAACTTGCCGAATTGCTGGTTCAGGCTGTCGAGCGTCCATCCGTACACCATCATCATCGCGGTAAAGGGCGTCTGTTCCATGCGGCCGGCTTCCCCATCGCGGATGGATTCCATCCATATACGGTTTACCTCGTGCGCGCCCTTGTTACCGCCACCGAATTCCTCCTTGAGGTGCTCGAAGAACTGCCAGTTGCAATAACGGTCACGCGTAGAGCCGTAGTAGAGGAACGGGTAGTTGATGAGGTATTCCGCACAGTGGGCATCATTCGGGTTGTACTGGTGCGCCATCCAGTTCGCATGGCATTCCGCAAACCAGCCCGAATGGCTGTTGTTGCCCATCCAGCCCGCCACTCCCTGCAGGCCGTGCGCAAACTCGTGCGATGTCCCCCAGTAATCCTTGAGGGAGCCCACACCAATCCACATGCCGGGCCCGTATTCGCCATTCAGGCCCTTCACGTAGTCCTGCCCGCCGTAGAGCGCAGCCATCACGGAGTTGTCGAACACGTAGATGTTGCTCTTGAGTTTCTTATCCGGGCTCTTCGGGAACGGAAGCATCCAGCCGAGCGAATCGATGTAGAACGAAAACACCTTCTCGAGCGACTGTAGCACGCCCTGCGCATCCGCCGTAGGGATAGACACGTTGTTTGCCTGCCCGTCATCCGTCTTGGGCTTCTTGCAGACTTCGAAATGCTCCGATTCGGCAATCAGCGTAAAGCCGTTGCTTGCGCACTGGTTTACCCACTCGATGGCCGCGGCGTTCGAAACCAACCCCGCCACGGCAAACCCAACCAACATCCTGTTCAATTTCATTGCGTACTCCAATTAATACCGCACAAAAATCCCGACACACCCGCGCCGGCTACTACTGAATTTATCCTTTTTTCGCAAAAAAAGAAGGGCTCCGGATTATTCCGGGCCCAAAAGCGTGTAAAATCCGTGCAGAAACTACTTACCCTCATATAGGGTTGATACTATTTGCTCAAAACTTTTTAGAAGTCTGCCGTTCAAATCGTATTGCTCTGCATTTTCCTGTATGGAATTTTTCCATTTTTCCGCGCAAGCGGAACCTCCATGGCAGGCATCCATTTGGTACAGTTTATAATACCGCTTTTTTCCTGATTCCTTTCTATAGCCGTATATCCTGCTGGCAACATCGCCGCTCCCTTGGGGGAATAAGGGCCGAGCCCTCTCTAGGTCTTCTGTCGGAAAGTCTCCTTTATTGAATCCATACTTTTGACAACGAAGGCGAAACGGACACAGTGTTATAGAATCGCTATTGTCAAAAAAGAAAAGAAATTCACTGCCTACATCGACAGCATCCCAATTACGGGAATAAACCAGGTAATAACCGTCCAGCGACGAATCCAGTTCCGAATAATATTTCAGATATCGAGCAAAATCATCGTCAAGGTCAGCGCGAGACTCATCGTCAATGGGAAATTCCCCATACATGTAATCAGTATGAGCCGAATAACACCCCAGCAAGAATAGACAGAGCAGCAGTAAACGAATCATACGCAGTTCAAGCCTGTCCGTGCAGAAACCTAGCGCCCCAGTTTCTTGAAGTCGGGCGTGAGCTTCGCGCAGGCGCTGTCCTTCGGGGCGCTGCGGTACAGCACGAGTTCCTTCTCGAAGAACCCCTTCGTAGAAGCGCTCACGCTCCACTTGCTCCCCGCGGGGCAATTTTCCAGCAGGACCTTCGAAACCGCAGTAAAGCGGCCGCCCGTTACCTTGTAGTCAAATGCACTTGTCGAGAGCGAGTCGGGAACCTGCAGGGCCGCCGCATTGCCAATCGCCTTGCTCTTCGCGTAAAACGCCTTCTGGGCTTCCATGTACTCGACGGCCTTCTGCTGCATTTCCGCGATGGAATCGGAAACCGACGCGGCCTTCACCGTCTCGTGGCAGCTGCGCACCGCAAAAAAAGCAACCACAACCGCCACCATGACAGCAACCGGCAGGGCAATCTTCTTGAGCGGGACATTCCCCACCTTCGCGAGAATTTCGCGCAGGGATTCGCCCGATTCCTCCGGAACGGCCTCGCCCGTTTCCCACTTGAGCAGCCTGAGCGCCACAAGGACATGCACGAACTGCTTGGGCAAGGCAAGCCCCAGCGCCGCGATTACAAGCAGGACAATCGCTATCACCATGAATACGGCCAGGGCGCTTTCGGCAGACGGAAGCAAGCCCTGAACCTCCTTAAGGAGCGATAGAAGCTGTTTGTCCTCGGCAAAGTTCTGCGAGGCGAAACGCCCGGTGAAGTTGTTGTAGCGGGCAAGCCCGAGCTTTACACCGTCGGTAGCCATCACGAGTATTGCCGAGAGGGCGCGTTCAATAAACAAGAACACCATGCCCACAAGCGCTATCACGCAGGCAATCAGCCGCGCCGTCCGTACCGGAGTCAAACCCGTATTTTTCGCATTATCAATCATCAACAATTAATCATCAATCATCAATTATCAATTATCAATTATTTACCCGCCAGTTCTTTCGCGAGTTTCTTCGCGGTCGTAAAGTCAGCCTTGCCGGTACCGAGCTTCGGCACCTTTTCCACTGCATACGCCACCGCAGGCAGCATAATCGGCGGGAACCCGGTCGCACGCAGTTCAGAAAGCACTTCCTTCGGGTCCTTATCACCCTGGTAAAGGAGCACAATCTTCTCGCCCTTCGCGGAATCCGGAATCGAGGTCACCACGTAGTCGCAGCCCTCGAGCACCGGCGTATCCTGAATCTTCTTTTCCACGGCACCGAGGCTAACCATCTCGCCACCGAGCTTGGCAAATCGGCTGTAGCGGTCCACAATCGTGAGGAAGCCGTCCTCGTCGAGGAAGCCCTTGTCGCCCGTGCGGTAGTAGCGCTTGCCGTTAATCATCGTAATCACGCTCTTGGTGCGTTCCTCGTCCTTGAGGTAGCCCACCATCACCTGGCAACCACCGATAAGGATCATGCCCGCCTCGCCCGTAGGCAGCGGCTCGTTCGTATCGGGGTCCACAATCAGGAACTGCGAGCCCGGGAGCGCCATGCCCACCGTACCCGGCTTGTTGTTCACCTGCATGGTCATGTAGTCGCTATGCAGGTTGTTCTCGGTATTGATACTTGCCACCGGGGCCGTTTCGGTACAGCCGTAGCCCTCGTAGATTTCCTTGCCGAACTTGAGGCGGAACGCGGTCGCAAGTTCGGGGCGCAGGGCTTCAGCACCGGCGATAATCAGGCGCACGTACTTGAGCGCCATCGGGTGCACGTAGCGGCTAATCGTAAACGCACGCAAGAACGTCGGGGTCGCCACGAACGCAGTCACGCGGAATTCCGCACAAACGCGGGCCATCGTCTTCACGTCGGTCGGATCGGCCACCGTCACAATCGGGCAGCCTTCCGTGAGGTTCAAAAGCGTTGTCACCGTAAGGCCAAAGCTATGGAACAGCGGGAGTTCCGAAAGCATCACGTCGGCACGGGTCACATTGAAAATACAGGCAAGCTGCTGGATGTTGCCCATGAGGTTCCTGTGGCTCAGCATCACGCCCTTCGGGGTTCCCTCGGAACCCGAGCTGAACATGATGGCCGCAATGTCATCCTGCTTGACGCGCTTGCGGAACAGGAGCTTGATGAGCCAGCACGGAGAAACGATGCAGAACACGATAAAGAACGCAATCTTCGCCTTCGGGATAACCTTCATGAAGTCTTCCGCATAGAAAATGCGGAGCTTGTCGCTTGCAATCTGCGAGTAGTCGTTCCCGCGCATCTTGAGCTTTTCCACGAACTGCCTGCTCGTAATCACCGTCTTCACGTCAGCGCGGGCGGCGCAGAACTTTACGTTGTCCACAGAGGAGGTGTAGTTCAGGTTCACGTTCGTCTTGCCCAAGAGCCAGAGAGCGAGGTTCACGATGACGCCTGCCGGAGAAGGCGGCAACATGATGCCCACGTTCTTCTCGTCGGGGCCAAGAATCTTCTTCAGGTGCCTGCTGAACGCGATAACCGCGCCCATCAGCTTGAAGCCGGAGAAGTGCCCGCCATCGGGATTGTATATGGCAGGGCCGTGCTTCACGTACTTCTTGTAGGTGCGAATCCAGCTGTCGCCGATAGGCTTCACGAACGAGACCGCATAGTTCCAAGCGCTTATGGAAATGTTGCGGATGATGGTGCGGACCTCGTTTGCCGGTGTAGTTGCGGGAATGGGCTCGCCAAACGCGACGGTCACGGTACGTTCTGCCGAGGCGCCGTACATGTTGGAACCGCTATAACTGTAGTTGGAGCCCCACAGGCCCTGGATGTAGAACGGCACGACCTGAGCGTCGGTGCCCTCTACCGCCTTCGAGTAGTCGATGCTGAACGGTTCAACGTGCGGGGAACGGGCAACCTCGCCCGTCGGGAAAATCACTACCGCGTGGCCCGCCATGAGCTTCTCGTGAATCTTCTTCATGGCGTCTTCGGGGTGGCGGTTATCGATACGGATGCTCCCCAAGCGCTTGAGCATGGAGCGCAGGTACCACTTCTCGAAATGGTCCTTGTTGCTAGCGATGCACAGCGGGCGCGGGCAGGCCATCTGCACCATAGCCCAGTCAATAAAACTGTGGTGGTTACCGACCAGGAGCACCGGACCGTCGTTCGGGATATTGCCCACGTTGAGCACGCGAATCTTGTAACGGCTGAACACCAGGCGCAACAGCGAGCGGACAAGCGCCTGCGGAAGGTTCAAGATAGACCAGTAGAACACGCCCACCGAAATGAGCGCGAGGCCGATAAAGTAATACGGCGGTTCAAGAGACGTGTAGCGGACCAGCGAGGAATAGATGAACAGGAACACCACGAGCACAAGAGCCTGTATCATGTTCGCGAGCGCAATGACCCAGCCCGAATTGTTGGGACGGGTGTTGTACTGCAAGAGCGCATTCACCGGAACGAGGAACATGCCACCGAAGATACCGATTGCCGTGTAGAGGATAGAAAGCGCCACCGGATGCACGAAGAACGGGATAAGGAACATGCAGAGCGAAGCACCTATCATGCCGAGCGGCACAAAGCCCGTCTCGATGAAGTCCTTCGAGTTATGTGCCGCAATGATAGACCCCACCACGAGGCCCACAACAGCAAACGCAAGGTAGTTCTGCATGGTGTTGACTGTCTGCGAACCCGAAACATCCTGGAACACAAGCAGGAACACCTGGGCAAGAGCCCAGAACATCGAGAGCGCGATAATGGAGGCACGTAGCGTGCGATGACGCCAGCCAAAGCTCAGGCGGCGACGGGCTACGGAGAACTTGATATTCTTGTCGTTGTACTTGACCTTCGGGATAAGGAAACTAGCGACCGTACCGAGCACGCTCACCGTAACGAGAATCCAGGGAATCACAACCGACTTCGAAATAATGGCCCCGACCGCCTCATAGCGCACGAGCGCCTGAAGGTCGATAAGGTTCACGCCAACAATGGCAAGCCAGCTCGAGGCAATTATGCCAATCAGGGAGAAAATCTGCAAGAAAGCGTTCGCGTAACTCAGGTTATGGACGCCAAACATCTCGCGGATAATGGCGTACTTAGCGGCACTGTGGACAGCAAATCCCGACGACAGGCCAATGGCAAGCCAGAAGGCGACTCGCGGGCAGTCGCAGGTCACAAGCACCGCCTGCGCCGTCACAAACAGGGTCATAAGGAGCGAGGACCACGCAAGCACCTTGTTCTTGGAGAACCGGCTCGTGAAGAACCCCGCCGGCCAGATCATCAGCACGAAGGGCGCAACGAAGAAAATCTGGAGCATGAACGTCTGCCAGGTCTGGCCGCTCTCCGCATTGGAAAATGAACCCGAGAGGATTTTCTGGGCATAGATGAACACGCCCATCTGCACAAACGCCGTTGCTAGAATTGATAAAAAATAACGGACGGAGCCTTTAGCTTTCCACATTTTTAATTCCCTGTATGTCAGCCTTATTAATTAAGACTGCCCCAAATCTAGAAAAGTAGCCCGCACTTTCTAAAAAGGGCACTAAAAGTCAGGTAAGAAAAACACGCGGGAGGGGCCCCCGCTCGGAGTTGCGAAGGCCGCACGGGCCCCTCCCTGCACCCTCCCCATCCTGGCGCAAGCGCCAACCCTACGGCTCGGCCATAGCCATACCAGTATGGCTGCGGCTCTCGCCTTGACCGGTGGTGGCCGACGCCTTCCATACGTTAAACTGCATCGTTTATTGCTGAAATTAAACGATGCAGTTCAAATATCTAGAATGTTTATTTTTGGAGAAAAAACGAAATTGCTGGGCTAGCCTTTCATCAATTTCTCAATTTCCTTGATTTCCCTGGGAATCGCGGTAGAGATGTTCTCGAAGCCGTTCTTCGTAATGAGCAGGTCGTCCTCGATACGGATGCCAATCTTCTCGCGATAGCGCTTGCCGCCTATCGTGGCCTCGAATTCGCCATAAAGCCCCGGCTCGCACGAAATGAGCATGCCCGGTTCGAGGACGCTATCCAGCGAACGCGACCCCGGAGCCCCCTCGTGAATCTGCTCGCCAATAAAGTGGCTCACTCCATGCGGGCGCTTGTCGTAGAGCAGCTTGAACTTGCCCCTGGCTCCCTTCACCAGGCGGGTATCAAGTTCGCGCATGATGTATTCCCACGGGATTCCGCCGATTTCCCGCAGGCTTACGCCGGGCCGTACCGCCTTCTGGTACTCGCGGGCGGAATCGAGCACAATCTGGTAGAGCATCGCCTGCAGCGGGTCAAACCTGCCCGATGCAGGAATCGTGCGGGATATATCGCTATGGAGGGTATCGTACCGCACGCCGAAATCCAGGAGGATCAACTCCCCCTTGTTAATTTGTTCGTCATTCTTCACGTAATGCAGGCAACAAGCGTTCGCGCCACCCGCACATATCGTCGGGAAGGCAAGGTCGCCATCGCTGCGCATCTGCATCTCGTAGTTGAGCGTGAGGTACAATTCCCGCTCGTTCTGCATGTTTTTCACCTTCGGGAGCACCGCCCTAAACGCCGCATCCGTCGCCATCTGCGCCTCGCGGGCATCGGCAATGCGCTCCGGCCCGAGCACGAGCCTGTCTTTCCAGTGCAGTTCGGCAACGGACCGCAACTTCATCGAAAACCTCGACATGAAACGCCCGTACTTGCGGTAGAACCTGTCGTTATGGTCGCCCTGGAGCGTATCGAAATAGAGCGCGTAGGCAAAGCCCGTCTTCGCGTACTTCTTGCACAGTTTCTCGAGTACGGCATCGAATTCTTCGACCGGCCGCACGTCCCTGATTCCCGTCAGTCTCGCGACATCGCTGTCCTTTTCCAGGTACCCGAGGCGCTTGCCCACCCAGAATTCCTTGAACGGGTCCTTGCGCGGCACAAACAGGGTTTCCGACTTGCTTTTCGGGTCCAGCACCAGGTAACAGCCCGCCTGGTTTATACCCGTAAGGTAGAGGAACGAAGGTTCCTGCACAAAGCGCGTCCAGGTCTCGGTAAAAGCCTCCTCGCTCCCCGGATCGCGGGGCATACCCGCAAAAATGCAGAAGGAATCGAGATTTTTGAGCATAAACTGCCGGCGGCGGGCATAAATCGCCCTGGAATCGTAATCCGGCGACGAAATAAACACCTGGGAATAGACTTTTTTGAGGTTTTTGAGCGTTTGCATGTATAAAATTTACCTTTTTTACACTTTTTTCTCCATAAATTATATACATTTTAGGCATCACAGACTAGAATGGAGCCTGAACAAATGTCTCTTACAAAAAAATGGAAACTTATCCTTGCCTCTCTTTCTTTTGCACTCTTGACCGCCTGTGCCGGTTCTTCCGGTGGTAGCGACGATAGCAGCTACGATGACGGTGACGATGCCGCCGCAGTCGAAGGCGGCAGCAGCAAGAAGGCTGCAGCCCCCAAGGAAGTCATTGACGAAAACAAGCTGAAGAAGACCGAAGACGAAGCCATGGCCGCTACCGAAGAAAACCATAAGCTCCGCAAGGAAATCTTCGACGCCAAGAACAAGCTCGGTATTCCTGTGGAACGTCCCGACGCCGAGTAGGCAACTTGGAACATTATTCCATATCAGATAACCTGAAGCGAATGATTTCAGGTGAAAACGAAGCGGTTTTCCGGTTACTGGAGAGCCGTTTTTGCGTTGAAATACAGAGCAGGCTTCCCGGGCTCACCGTTGTCGAAGGCAAAGATGCCGATATCCAGGGCCTATTTGCCGTTCTCGACCAGCTCAAGGTGAGCGCACGCAACGGAGATATCCATACCGCAGCCGAGGTGGAGCGCCTCTTAGGCGGCCCCCAGCCCCAGAACGTGCACGAACTGGACGGCATCCCGACCGAACCCATCATCCGCAACCGGTTCGGTGTCGCGATTGCACCCAAGACCCGCTCGCAGGTCGAACTGGTGAAGGCGGTCGCGAAAAACGACGTCATCTTCGCGAAGGGGCCCGCCGGTACCGGCAAGACGTTCCTCGCCGTGGCGCTCGCTGTCGCAAGCCTCGAGAACCGCGAAGCCGAACGCATCTGCCTGGTCCGCCCGGCAGTCGAGGCGGGTGAAACCCTCGGATTCCTGCCCGGCGACCTCAAGGAAAAGATCGCCCCCTACCTCCGCCCCATCCAGGACAGCCTCTCCGAACTCCTGCCGGCAGAAAAACTCCGCCGCTACGAGGAATCTGGCGCAATCGAAGTGGCCCCGCTCGCCTACATGCGCGGGCGCACGCTCAAGCGGGCCTTCATCATCCTCGACGAGGCGCAGAACACGACCGTCGCGCAGATGAAGATGTTCCTCACACGCCTCGGGCCGCACAGCAAGGCAATCATAACGGGCGACACCTCGCAGGTCGACCTCGCGAAGGGCGAAGAATCCGGCCTCAAGCACGCCATGCGCATACTTTCGGGCATACACGGAATCGCGCAGATTACCTTTGGCGCGACCGACGTGCTGCGCCACCCGCTCGTGAAAGACATTCTCCTCGCCTACGAACAAAAGGAAAAGAGAAAATGAAAAAGAAGCAGAAACGGTTACACCTCGTTATCGGGTGGGTGCTCATAACGGCGCTCGCCATCTTCCTTTTCCCCGACAAGAACATCGCCCTGCAGGCAGAACACCCGCACCTCGGCCAGCTGAGCACGCGCACCATCGTCTCGACGCTCAAGTTCGACATTCCCAAGTCCAAGCAGGAAATCGAAGCCGAGCGCCAGCGCGCCGAAGAGAAGGTGAGCGCCATCTTCGGGTACAACACCGACGAGACGAACCGCATCAGCGAAGACCTCAAGCAGTACCTGCAGAAGCTCGCCCAGTACGGCAACCTGCAGGCCCAGATTAGCGCGAACGGCGCAAACAGCGAGAACGGAGACTCCCTGCAGAGGAAGGTGCAGCAGGCTAGCCGCATCTACGAGACCCTCAAGCAGCGCGTGTCCGTCACCGCGATCCGCCCGCTCAGCCAGAACTCGAAGGCGCGCGACTCGCTCCTCGCCATATTCAACCGCATGCTCGAGAAGGGCGTTTCCAACACGCTCATCGCAAAGACCGAAACCGAAGTCCAACTTTTCAGCAACAACTACAACCTGCAGAACACGAAGGCGCTCATCTACAACAAGCCCACGGTATCGCTCATCAAGGACAGTGAAGAGAACACGCTCGAAGTGAGCGAAATCCAGCCCATCCAGCGCCGCATCGAAGAGGCGTTCAGCCAGCTGCAGCGCGCCTTCCCCACCGAACAGGGCCTACAGAGCGCATTCTACGAAGTCTTGTACGTGTTTACGCTCCCCAACGTGTTCTACCTCGAAAAGGAGACGCTCGCCCGCAAACAGGAGGCCCGCAACAAGGTCACGCTCATCAAGGGCATGGTCCCGCGCGGAGTCGAAATCGTCGCGCAGGGCACCCCCGTCACCAAGGAAGTCCTCGAAAAGCTCGAGGCGTTCCAGCAGGCCCAGCAGAAAGAAGAAAACGCACGCACACTTACGGCCCCCTATGGCCAGATGCTCGTATTCTTCATCATCATTACCGTGCTGTTCTGCTTCTTCGCGTTCTCCACGGCCACCAAGTCGCTGCGCACCCCGCGCCAACTCTGGAGCCTCATGGCGCTCATCGCCCTCCAGCTCGCCGTCTACTGGCTCATGCACAACTTCTCGGGCAACCTCAACAAGCTCGAAATGATGCCGCTCCCCGAAGGCATCGACTTCATGTGGATGTACCCGTTCGCCCTCACGCCCGTCATCGCGATGGTGCTTTACGAACAGCGCGTGGGTATCGCCTTCAGTGCTTTCTCGTCCATCATCTTCGGCATCCTGAACGGCTACGACCTCGCCGCGATGGTCGCCGTGTTCTGCGTGCTTTCCATCCTCACCTTCCCGCTCATACGCATCCGTTACCGCATCCAGTTCATCTGGTCCATCATCGCGGGTATCGTGGGGCTTGCAGGCGCAATATGCGTCATGTTCCTGCTGCGTAACCGCATGGGTGTCATCCCCTTCTACCAGACGCTTATCGCGGGCTCCGTGAACATCATGATTTGCACGGCAATCGCCTCCGTGTTCTTTATCCACCTTATCGAGCGCATCTTCGGCATCACCACCGTCCTCACGCTCATGGAAATGTCCGACTTCAACAGGCCTGCGCTCAAGCGCATCTCCGAACTTGCGCCGGGCACGTTCCACCACAGCATCCAGGTTTCTAACCTCGCCGAGAAGGTTGCCGAAAGCATCGGCGCCGACGCGCTCCTGGTGCGCGTCATGGCGCTCTATCACGATATAGGCAAGACGACGCGCCCCGAGTACTTTACCGAAAACCAGAAGCAGGGAATCAACCCGCACGACGACAACAGGCCAGAATACTCAGCCTCCATCATCGTCGGGCACGTGGAAAACGGCGCGATGCTCGCGAAGGAATACAAGCTGCCCGACATCGTTACCGCGGGCATACGCGAACACCACGGTACAACGCTCATACAGTACTTCTACTACAAGGCTGTCGAACAGGCCAAGGCCGAAAGCAAGACCGTCGACGAATCCAAGTTCCGCTACAACGGGCCCAAGCCGCAGACCAAGGAAACGGCAATCCTCATGCTCGCCGACATCATCGAGGCGACAAGCCGCTCCATGACCGACCAGAGCCCAGAGGCCATTGCCGACATGATCCACAAGACCATCCACGGCAGGTTCGACGAGGGGCAGTTCAGCGAGTGCGACCTCTCCATCAGGGAACTCTTCAAGCTCGAAAAGGAATTCCTGCACAGCCTGGACGGCACGTTCCATACGCGTGTCAAGTACCCCGGCCAGAAGTGACACTGTCGTTAGACAGTGTCATCCTGAACCCTGGAGACCATTAGGACGACAGGGCGAAGGATCCAGACCTGAACTTGTCAAAAAGCGGAGATTTTTTTTGAAAAAAAGAGAAAAAAGGGCTTTTTCTACTTGACAAGAAGCAATATCATTTGTATATTTGGCTCGTTGACTGATTTATCGGTCAAAACCACTCTGGGGTGGTAGCTCAATTTTGGTTAGAGCACCGGCCTGTCACGCCGGAGGTTGCGAGTTCAAGCCTCGTCTATCCCGCGATAAAACCCTCTCACTGAGAGGGCTTTTTCGTTTATCCCCCACTCCTACGCAGCAATCCGTTCGTGCTCCGCATATTGATATGCAACCGCGTGCACGTTCCAACCACACTCGAGCACCGCAAAGTATTTCCAATATACAAGTTCTCCAGATACAGAAAACCCGCGCCATGGAGCGCGGGTTTCAAATTTGCATTACTGCCTAGGAACTACCTTTTCTTCTTTTTCTTCTTGCCCTTCTTGTCTTCCTTGGCAGGCTTTTCGTCTTCCTTCTTCGGTTCTTCAGCCTTCGGAGCCGGCTTCTTCTCGCCACCGCGCAGGTCCTTCATCTTGAAGGTCACGTTGATTTCGGCGGTTTCGACCTTCGAGTATACTCCACCCGGGTCCTTCACCTTGAAGGTGAACTCGTCGAGGCCGGAGAAACCCTTGTTCGGCGTGTAGGTAAAGCTACCGTCACGTTCGTTCAGGTCGATCTTACCGTTGCGCGGGCGCTGCACCAACTGGGCAGACACGGGCTTTTCGCCATCCGGGTCAAGCACGCCGGCGAACAGGCCTTCAGAAGCGGGCACCTTGAGCACTTCGCCTTCCTGGGTCATGTACGTCTGGGACTTCGCAACCGGCGGGTCGTTCACCGCAATCACCGTGAATGTGGCGGTCTTCGAGGCCTTCGCGCCTTCGGGGTCAGTGACCGTGAAGGTGATGCGTTCCGGCTTGCCGTTCCAGTTTTCGTGCGGCTGGGCAACCGTAATCGTCCTCTTGAACTTGTCGTGCTTCACGTCAAGGAACTTGTTGCCGGTCCAGCTCCACTTGAGCTCTTCAGGCCTGTGGTCCTTGTCGCGGGCGTACTGATCGGTCTTGATAACCGCGAGCACACCGTGGTTGTCGTCTTCCTTAATGGTGTAATCGGGCATATCGCGCATCACCGGAGCGGCGTTCACGTGCTTCACCACGAACTTCACCACGGTCTTGTCCATGCCGCCGGACGGGTCCTGGGCCATGAACACGAGCGTTTCTTCGCCGAACCAATCCTGCTTCTTGGGCTTCACGACGGCTTCACGGCCACCGGAAATCATCACGTCGAGCATCTTGGCACCCGTCACCTTCCACTTGATTTCGTGCGGCTTGTGGTCGGGATCAGTCACGTACTGGTCAAGCTTGATAGCCTTGAAGGACTTGCCTTCGAGCGTTTCCTGGCCCGGGATTTCCTTCACGACCGGCGGGTCGTTCACCGGCTTCACCGTGTACTTCACGTTCACGGAGGCCTTCTCGCCCGACGGGTCGAACACGTTCACCGTCACGGTTTCAGTACCGTACCAGTACTTGTTCGGGGTTTCGCAGGTCAACACGCCCTTGTCGCTGATGTTGAAGATGAGTTCATGCTTCACAGGAGCGGCCTCGGGTTCGGCATGCTTGCCCTTCTTGCCCTTCTTGGCAGGGGCTTCCTTTGCACCCGGCTTGTCGTTATCGAGCGTCCACTTGAGTTCGCTGAGCTTGTTATCCGGGTCGTTCACCACCTTGCTGAAGTCGAACGGCTGGAACTGCTTCTTTTCTTCGATAACGAACGGCTGCACCGGCTTGAGGGTCGGCGGGTCGTTGACCGGAGTCACCTCGAAGGTGGCGGTCTTGGAAGCGCTAGCACCAGACGGGTCCTTCACGGTGAACGTGAGGGTTTCCTTGCCGAACCAGTTCGGGTTCGGGGTCACCACCATGGCGCGGCTGCCCTTGATATCAACCTTCAGGTCCTTGTTGCCCGAAACAGACCAGCGGAGTTCGGCAGGCTTGTTGTCCGGGTCGGTAGCGGCCTTCGAGAGGTCGACCGGATCGAACTTTTCCTTTTCCTTGATTTTCTGGCTCGGGATGGCATGCACGACCGGCGGGTCGTTCACCGGAGTCACCTCGAAGGTAATCTGCACGGATGCCTTCGCGCCTTCCGGGTCAATCACATCGACCTTCACCTTCTCGGTACCGCTCCAGAACTTGTCCGGAGTCGTGACCACGAGTTCCTTCTTGCTATTCACGGAGGCCTTCAGAGAGCGGGTTGCGCCCACCTCGAACTTGAGGGCACCGAAGGCATGGTCCGGATCAGACACAAACTGCGAGAGTTCGATCGGCTTGAAGTGTTCCTTCTCCTGGATAGACTGGATAGGAATCGGCTTGATTACCGGAGCGTCGTTCACGGATTCCACCGTGAAGGTTGCAGTCTTCGAGGCCTTCGCGCCTTCCGGGTCCGTCACGGTGAAGGTCACATTGCGTTCGCCATGCCAGTACTGGTCGGCAATCTTGATGCGGGCAATGTTCCTGTTGTCGATTTCCACCTGGAAGTCGTCAGCCGGGGCCGGAGCCGGAGCGGCTTCTTCTTCCTTCTCTTCCTTGGCGCCCTTCTTGCCCTTCTTAGCGGGCTTCTTCTTCTCTTGCTTCTTCGGAGCAGGAGCAGCACCACCGGCCTTGGCGACCGTAGCCGTCCAGGTGAGCTGTTCAGGCTTGTGGTCCGGGTCCTTCACGAACTTGTTCAGGTCGATTTCCTTGAACTGGCCCTTCTCCTTGATCTTCTGTCCCGGAATGTCCTTCATTTCCGGAGCGTCGTTCACGGAGGTAATCTCGAAGGTCACCGTCTGCGACGTTTCTGCGCCGTCCGGATCCTTCACGATAAGCACCATCGTCTCGGGTGCGCACCAGAAGTACTTATCCGGAGCGGAAACCGTGAGGATACGGCTCGAGGAAATTTCGGCCTTGAGTTTCTTGTTACCGGAGATGCTCCAGGAGAGTTCATTCGGCTTGTTATCCGGGTCCTTCACGTATTCATCAAGCTTGATCTGCTTGAACTGTTCCTTTTCCTTGATCTTCTGGTCAGGAATCTTCTTCACGAGCGTCGGCGGGTCGTTCACGCGGGTCACTTCGAAGGTCATCTTGTGGTTGGCAGATGCGCCTTCGGGGTCGGTGACCGTGAAGGTGAGCATCTCGCGGCCAGACCACTGCGGGTCGGGCACGGACACGAGAACAGTATTGTCCTTGCGGATGTCGACCTTCAGCTGCTTGTTGCCCGAGACGGTCCACTTGAGGCTAGAAGCCGGGTGGTCCGGGTCATGCGCGAGGCTTGCGAGGTCAATCGTCTTGAAGCGGCCGCCTTCGCGGATGGTTTCACCCTGCGGAGCCTTGTCCGAAATCTTCGGCGGGTCGTTGATGGAACGAACTTCGAAGTGAGCGGTCTTCGAGACCTTTGCACCTTCTGGGTCGGTCGCGGTGAACGTGATGTTCGCGGCACCATTCCAGTACTTGTTCGGAATTTCGATGGTTGCAACCTGGTTGCCATCCACCTTGACCTTCAGGGTTTCGCCAGCAGGAGCCTTTTCTTCGGCCGGCTTCTTGCCCTTCTTCGGGGCAGCCTTCTCGGCACCGCCAGCCTTCGCGGGCTTCACGTCGAAACTCCACTTGAGTTCGGAAGTCTTGTGGTCCGGGTCCTTCACGAGGTCAGCCAGCTTGATGGGCTGGAACTGCTTCTTCTCGTCAATGGACTGGTCCTTGAGTTCGCGCACGAATTCAGGAGCATCGTTCACGGATTCCACTGTGAAGGTAACGGTACGGCTGTCGGTTGCACCTTCCGGGTCGGTCACAGTGAACTTGACCTTCTCGGTACCGTGCCAGTTCGGGTTCGGCTGAGTGACGGTCACCTTGTGGCTGCCATCCATCTGCACCTTGAGTTCCTTTGCACCTTCGATCTTCCACTTGAGCTTGTTCTTCGGGTGGTCGAGGTCTTCCACAAAGTTGTCGAGTTCGATAGGCTTGAACTGGCCCTTTTCCTTGATGGTCTGGTCAGCGATATCCTTCATCACCGGCACGTCGTTGATGGACTTCACGGTAAAGGTCACCTGAGTCTTGGCGGTAGCGCCTTCCGGGTCGCTCACGGCGAAGGTAACCTTCTCGGTACCGTTCCACATCTTGTTCGGGGTCTTGATGGTAGCCTTGCCATCCTTGGCAATATCAATCTTCAGTTCCTTGGTGCCGGTCACTTCAATCTTCAGCTTCTCGAACGGATGGTCCGGGTCCTTGATGATGGAAGCGAGGTCAATCGGAGCGAATTCCTGCTTCTCTTCGATGGTCTGGTCATCAATCTTGCCGATGGTCGGAGCATCGTTCACGGAGGTCACGGTAAAGAGTGCGGTGCAGGTAGCCTTGCCGCCTTCCGGGTCTTCCACCTTGAACGTAATCTCTTCAGCACCGTTCCAGTTCTTGTCCGGAATCACGATGCGAGCCATGCGGTTCTCGACCTTCACGGAGAGCTTCGGGGTGTAACCCTTCGGAGCACCCTTGGCGGCCTTCACGTCGAAGCTCCAGGTGAGCTGTTCGGGCTTGTGGTCCGGATCGCTCACGATGTCAGCGAGGTTGATAATCGCGAATTCACGCTTTTCAGGAATGGTCTGGTCCTTGATGGGCTTCGTGAACACCGGCAGGTCGTTCACAGATTCCACGGTGAACTTGACCTTGCGGGAATCAGATGCGCCTTCCGGGTCAGTAACGGTGAACGTGACCGTCTCTTCGCCATGCCAGAACTTGTTCGGGGCGGTAACGGTCACCACGCGCTTGCTGTCCATCTGGACCTTCAAATCCTTGTTGCCAGAGAACGTCCACTTGAGCTTGGAGTTGTCGTGGTCCTCGTCCTTCACGAAGTCGTCGAGGGCGATGGTCTTGAACTGTTCCTTCTCCTTGATCTTCTGGCTCGGGATATCCTTCATCACCGGCACGTCGTTGATGGACTTCACGGTGAACACGGCGTCGGTCTTGGCAGAGGCGCCTTCCGGGTCGGTCACGGTGAAGGTCACCTTTTCAGAGCCGTTCCACATCGGGCTCGGCGTCTTGATGGTAGCGACACCGGCCTTGTCGATATCAATCTTCAACTGCTTGTTGCCGGCAACGGTCCACTTCAGGTCCTTGAAGTCGTGGTCGGCATCGCTAGCAAGTTCAGCAAGGTTCACGGAATTGAACTGCTGCTTTTCGTCGATCATCTGGTCCGGAATCTTCTTGAGCACCGGCACGTCGTTCACGGAGGTCACGGTGAACACGGCCTTAGACGTAGCCTTGGCGCCTTCCGGGTCCGTCACGGTGAAGGTGATTTCTTCGGCACCGTTCCAGAACTTGTTCGGGATAATAATCTTTGCAACCTGCTGGGCATCGATTTCCACATTCAAGCCGGCTTCCTTCTTCTTGGAACCGGCAGCGGGCTTCACTTCCACGCTCCAGGTCAGTTCGGAGGCCTTGTTATCCATATCGCGCACCATCTCGCCGAGCTTGATGGGCTGGAACTGTTCCTTTTCCTTGATGGTCTGCGGATTCACCTGCTTTACGAATTCAGGCACGTCGTTCACGGATTCCACCGTGTAGGCCACAGAGCGTTCGTCGGTAGCGCCTTCCGGGTCGGTCACCTTGATGGTGAGCGTCTCGGAGCCGTTCCACTGCGGGCTCGGCGGAGTAACCTTCATCACGCGGTTGCCATCCACAGACACCTTGAGTTCGCGGTTGCCCGTGATGGTCCACTTGAGTTTTTCCTTGGCGTGGTCGAGGTCGTCCACGTACTTGTCGAGTTCAACAGGCTTGAATTCCTGCTTTTCCTTCACGGTCTGTTCCGGGATATCCTTCATGACCGGCGGGTCGTTGATGGACTTCACGGAAAGCTTCATCGAGGTCTTCGCGACTCCCCCATCCGGGTCGGTCGCAGTAAACGTGATAGTCTCGGAACCATTCCAGAGTTCGTTCGGGGTCTTGAACGTGACCTCGCGGGTCTTCTGGTTGATGTTGACCTTGATATCCTTGTTGCCGGAAACCTCGACCTTCAGCTTGGAGATGTCGTGGTCCGGGTCAGAGAGGTATTCGTCAAGCACGATGGAGGAAAGTTCGCTCTTTTCCTCGACTTCCTGGTCCGGAATCTTCGTGAACACCGGCTTGTCGTTTATAGAATTAACAGTGAGCGTAACAGCCTGCTTGATGGAAGCGCCTTCCGGGTCAGTGCAGGTGAAGGTCGCGATGGCGGTACCGTTCCAGTAGGTATCCGGAATCTCGATGGAGGCCACGCGGCTCTCGTCGATGTTCACGTTGAGTGTGCCGGACTGCGGTTCCTTGCCCTGGTGCTTCACGTCCACATCCCAGGAGAGTTCAGAATTCTTGTGGTCGGCGTCCTTCACGTATTCGTCGAGCTTGATCTTCTGGAACTGCTTCTTTTCGTCGATGGTCTGGTTCGGGATGGTCTTCGTGAATTCCGGCTTGTCATTCACGGAGTTCACCGTGAAGGTCGCCTCGGATTCGGCACAGGCGTTAGCCGGGTCGCAAACCTTGAACTTGAGGGATTCGGAACCGTTCCAGAACTTGTTCGGGATTGCAATCGTGGCAACGCCGCCGGCAACCTTGACCTTCAGGTCCTTGTTACCGGTAACTTCCCACTTGAGCTGTTCCATCTTGTGGTCCGGGTCCTTCACGAGCTGGGAAAGCTCGATTGGCTTGAATTCCTGCTTTTCTTCGATGGTCTGTTCAGGCACGTCCTTCGTGAACTCCGGCGGGTCGTTGACGGATTTCACCGTGAAGGTGGCCTTCGTGCTCACGGCCGCACCGGCGGGGTCGGTCGCCGTAAAGGTAACGGTTTCGGAACCATTCCAGAACTCGTTCGGGATCTTGATGTTCGCCGTACCGTACTTGTCGATATCGAACTTGAGGTCCTTGTTGCCAGCGATGGTCCACTTGATCTTCGAGACGTCGTCATCGACATCGCTCACGAAATCGGTCAGGGAGATAGACTCGAATTCGTTCTTCTCTTCGATGGTCTGGTCAGGAATCTTCTGGAGTACCGGCGCGTCGTTAATCGGCTTCACCGTAAAGAGGGCCGTCTTCTTGTCGCTCGCATACTCGCCGTCAGTCGCGGTAAACGTAATCTTCGCTGCACCGTACCAGTTGGTATCGGGTATCACGATGGTCGCAACGCGCTTCGGGTCGATTTCCACGTTGAGGTCGCCGTCTGCCTGGTCCTTGCCCGCCGGTTGGATGTCGAATTCCCACAAAATCTGGTCCTTCGGGTGGTCCGGGTCGGTCACGAAGTCATCGAGCTTGATCTTGGTGAACTGCTTGCCTTCGTCGACGGTCTGGTCGGGAATGTCCTTCATTACGGGCGGGTTGTTCACGGACTCGACAGTGAAGTTCACCGTCTCGGAGCCAACGGCACCCTTGGTATCCTTCGCCTCGAAGGTAATGTCTTCGGAACCGTTCCAGTACTGGTCGGGCACCTGCAGCGTAGCCACGCGGTCGTTCGAGATATTGACCTTGATGCTCTTGTTGCCCGACACGCTCCATTTGATCTTGTCCGGCTTGTCCATATCGTCGGACACATAGTTGTCGAGCTTGATCGGCGCGAACTTGCCACCCTCGTTAATAGATTCGCCAGGAATCCCGTTCACCGACGGAGCGTTGTTCTCTACCGCCGGAGCACTATCGGAATTTTCCTGCGCGATAACGACAGAGGCTAACACTCCAGCCGATGCCAAAAGCGCAGTTACAGGCCAATTCATTCTTTTCTTCATTTACTATCTCCCATTAAACATACCACAAGCATCTCCAAATGACGCTTGTAAATCATAATATGATCTCGGAGTCCAAATATAATGTATTTATTTCACAAAAAATCGCCTTTTTTCGCAAAAAAACGGCATTTTTCAACGGGTTCGCGGCTAAAATAACACGTAAGTCGTTGACTGTCAACGACTTAGCGCAATAAACACGTGGAATGTTCCAAGTTGGAATAAACGGCAAAACGCAGAAAAATGACAGAAAAACGCAAACTTCGTGTTTTTACAAAAAGTTTACATAAAAGCGGAACAAAAAGTTCCGAAAATTCACGATTCGTACCTTTTTGAACGTGACAGAAAAGGACCAAAAATTTATTTTTGTAAAAAACAAATAAATCAATCCAGGACAAACTATGAAATTCGTATTCCTCTGCGACGCCAACTACCTCAAGGGCGACCTCGTCAACTTCGTCAACAACTTCCCGACGAACCACGAACTCGTCACCATGACCTCCGATGACCTGCTGCAGTCCAAGTCCGTCATGGAAGGCACCTTCGCCATTCTCGCCGAACGCGCCACCTGGCAGAAGAACTTCAGCCTTTTCCGCTACTTCGGCCTGCTCCCGATGCTCGAAGTGCTCCCGCTCGGCGTCGTTTCCCGCGGCCGTCGCGGCGAACCCCTCAAGGGCCGTAGCCAGAACAGGAACCAGGAAATCTACTTCAACCCCTCCGCAAGCCCCGAGGAACTCTACATGCAGGTAGACAAGTTCGTCGCCGCTCCCCCTTCCGGATTCTCTTACCCGAGGGGCCCGAGAGGAGCAGCCAAGGTCTAATCGCGCATGCAGCGTCAGGTTCTTGACTACCTGTATGCTCAAGGCGAACTGGTGTTCGCGGTTTTCCCAGGAAGCCCGGCACCCTGCGAGGCCTTAGAAAAATTCGCGCTGGCACTTAACGCTGGCGCGTCTTTTGTAGTATTCGACTTCTCGCAAAAACGCGAGGGCAATACGGGAATCCCGCTGAAGGACCTCTTCACGCGAATTCTAAACAACGACGAGCTGCAATCGCTCGAAGGCGCAAAGCAGGCGGGGCTCGTGTTCGCGGGCTTCGGCACGCTCGACATAACCGAAGAACACTTCCGCACGTTCTACCACAACCTGCAGCTCATCAAGAAGATGGTGCCGCACACGGTCGGAATCCTCCCGGGCGACGACCCCACCGCCCTCGACGAAAAGATTCTCGACATCGCAAAAATCGTGCTCGTGGGCGGCAACAGTACCGACGAGGCGGCAGCGTTTATCGAGGACAGCGCGCCACTTCGCAAGAAGAACATCCTGTGGCTCCTCGAAAAAATGCCCGAAAAGAAGCGCTTCCCCAAGTGCGTAAAGGCCATCAGGAAGGGCTCGAGCAAGGATATCCGCAAGAAGGTCAAGGGCGGCATCGAAGGTGCGGGCGAAGCGCTCGCCGAATGCGTGCAGTGGATTTCGAAGGAAGAAATCCTCAAGAAGAACCCGATGGAAGGGCTCTCGAGGCTGTTCCGCAACCTCTTCCCGCTGTTCCTGCTGGTGGCGCTCCTCGTGCCGTTCATCTACCCCACGAGCATCGAGACCACGCATTCCAACATGCGCGACCGCATTCCCGAAAGGAACAAGCTCTCGGTCGCCCCCTCGTTCGACTACACGTTCGACGGGAAGGAAAACCTGAGGCGCATCGCACGCTACGCCATCGGGCGATTCAACGCAGTGATTTCGGACGACAAGATGATTCGCCAGTACCTAGAAGAAACGATAAGTGAAAACGGCTACAAGGGCCAGGGCTGGGAATCGAACGCGCTCGCCGTGCCGCCGCAAGGGACGGTCATCAAGTTCTCGCGCCCCGACAACCTGGGCAAGACCGCAGCCGATTCCATAGGCGCCGCATGGAAGTACTGGACCTCCATTCTCTCCGATAGCATCGCCTACATAACCGAGTTCTATAACGAGCGAGGAATCGGCGGGCGAAAGCACAACGGCATCGACCTCGCATCGCGCAAGGGCGCACGCATTCTGGCCCCGTTCTCCGCGAAGGCTTACACCAGCAGGGAAGAGCGCGGCGGCGTAGTTATCGGGCTTGTTCGCGAAAAGGACGTGATGCTCTTTATGCACTGCGACCAGTTACTTTATCTTGACGGGCAAGAGGTTATGCAGGGCGACCCGATTGCGACAGTCGGCATGACCGGACACACCACCGGGCCGCACGCACACGTGGTTACAGGCGTGATTGACAGGCGCGGGAACAACCGCATCGGCAACGTTAAGTACAAAGTAATCGACCCCATCGCGTGGTACTACAAGTTCAAGCCGAACACTCCCTAAAAGGCGTTTCAGCACCCCCCAAAAAGCAATTTGTGCGCACCGTCACAAATCGTTCCGAAAATCGGAGTGACACGTGTCACAACTAAACTTTTATTTTGCTGTTTTGGGGCATTGGTAAGGAAATAATTACAAATTCACTATCGCCAACTAATCAACAATTAAATAACTTTACCCATGGTTTAGGGAAATGGGAAAATACGTGAAAAACAACACGGAGAAACATTAAAAATGAAATATGGATATGTGGCCTCTCTCATTCTCGCAGCAGCACTGTTGGCCGGCTGCTCTGGCATCAAAACCCCAAAGGCAGATCTTGCAAGTCATGACTCCCGTCATGATATCCCTGCAATCGACCAGATGATTGTCGAAATGAAGCAGGATTACATCCAGGCCTGCTACATGCCCGTCATCAAGAGGGATCCTCCCATTAACGCCTGCCAGACGGAACTTTTCCAGATGCTGGAACGCCGCTACCACATGAACTACACGCAGAACCATGTCGACATGGCAAGCAATGACCTGTTCTTCAAGGACGTGAACACGAAAATCACCGAACTCTTGAGAAAGGACCGTGAAGTCGGCAATGCGGCCCGCAGGGCTTTCGGTAGCACCAACGAGATGATGGCTTACTACCGCGAAGCGTACAAGTTCCAGACAAACTAAGACCGTTCGCGCTACACTCGGGTATTAAATTACTCCGGTATGCGCTCACTCTCGCAACCGCCCCTGTTTAATAACAGGGGCTTTGTTGCTCACGGGAAGACCGCTCGTTCGACATTTCGGGAGTCGAGACCTCCGGTTACTCACTCGCTCTCACTGCAAAGGCCCGTTGATACGGGCCTTTTCCGTTCACGGGAAGACCGAGCACTCACTCCCACTGCAAGCCGCTCGCGGTTTAACCACGCGCAAAAAAGCGTTTTTAGGGGAAATTGGGGATTAAATATGAAAAAAACAGCTTTTCAATACCCCAGACGATGAGCGCGCGGGCGTATCGTGAGACGTAGGTGGCTCGTATTGACGAGCCATCGGAGGCGAGAGCGCGTGAAAAACCGTAGGTTTCAATACCCCATACGATGAGCGCGCGGGCATATTGTGAGACGTAGGTGGCTCGTATTGACGAGCCATCGGAGGCGAGAGCGCGTGAAAAAACGCAGGTTTAAATACCCCAGACGATGAGCGCGCGGGCGTATTGTGTGAGCCGCGACACATTGGTAACAGCAGTAAACGTTTTATCCCCTTAAAAATCACCTTTCGCGCGGTTCTGAATCTATTTTTCTGAATGTAAGTGAGGTACCAATGAATATTCGCAAATTTTCACTCCCCGCGGCAATCCTTTCTGCAGCACTGCTCCCGATGAGCGCGCTTGTTGCCTGTTCCGACGACTCCAGCAATTCGAGCGCCGTCGACGAACCTATCGTCGATATCCCCGGCAACCCCGACATCGGCGATGGCACCGTTATTCCCAGCAACCCCGATATTGGCGACGGCCAAATTATCGAAGTGCCCGAAGCCAAGGATACCACGTTCCTCGCTCCCGATGAACCCGCCCCCGAAGGCGGCTACACGGGAACGCTCACGGGCGTTTGCGAAAAAGGTCCCCTCAAGGCGGGTTCCGACGTGAAACTCACCTTCCTTGATGATGCTCTCTCCCCCACAGGCAAGAGCGTTTCCGCCAAGGTCGCAGACGATTACGGGAAATACACCTTGCAATACACCGGAATGACATCGTACGCCATGCTCGAGGCTACGGGCGCATTCCTCAACGACATCATGGGCGATGTAAGCGCATCGATTACACTCAAATCCCTGATTCGCGCCATTGACGGCGAGACCGCCAACGTGAACGTGATGACCCACCTCGAGGCCCCGCGCATCGCCTACCTCATGAAGGAAAACGGCATGAGCTACGCCGAAGCACAGGGCAAGGCCGAAAGCGAAGTGCTGAAGGCCTTCCACATGAAGAACTTCACGGTCTCTGCACGTAACCTCTCCGTGCTCGGCGCCACCGAGGCAGACGGAAACCTGCTCGCCATGTCTCTCCTGCTCCAGTCCGAGTACGCCTCCGCCGAAATGCAGACCGTTCTCGATTACGTCGCCGCCGACATCGAGAAGGACGGCTCCTGGGACGATGCCACCATCCGCGCGAAGATTGCCGACTGGGCCTACCTGCAGAAGATGGACGAACTCTCCTACTACCTCGAGAACATCTCCCCTGCCCTCCCGAGCTTCGACCAGAAATTCCGTACCTTCTGGTTCCAGGAATTCGGTCTGGGCGTTTGCGACTCCACCATCCAGGGGAAGCTTGTCGAGAACAGCAACCAGCTTAGCGCATACCACGGCAATACATTTGTATGTGCCGACACCACCTGGCGCGTTGCATCTGCATCGGCCCTCCAGAACCGCGAAGGCACCGCACTCTTTGGCGAATGCACCGACGCACTCGAAGGTACCGTCAAGGAAGCGGACGGAAAGAAATTTATCTGCAAGAAATCCAGTTGGAAATACGCAAGCGACACGGAACTCCTGGACATCGCCGTTACAGCGGCGAACGGAGCGTGCACAAGCGCAAACAACGGAAGCGTTGTCAAGCACGAATCCGGATATGCCCTATGCCAGAATTCCACTTGGAAAAAACTGAACGCCACTCCGGTTGACTACTCCAAGGGCCGCGCCATGAACAAGAAGCTCGGTGCGGGCATCAACCTCGGTAACGCCTGGGAATCCAAGGGCCAGAAGGGCTCTAGCGCCGACTGCGGCTGGGGCAACTGCATCAAGGACGAATATTTCAAGATTATCAAGGATGCCGGTTTCCAGTCGGTGCGCATTCCTGTACGCTGGAACTACGACGCCGAACAGAACGCCCCCTACACGCTGGATAACGGGCGACTCTCTGGAGTGAAGGCCGATATCGACCTCGCTCTCGCTCAGGGCCTCGTCGTCATCGTGAACTTCCACCATTACGAAGAACTGAACAACTACGCCGTCAACTACGACAGGAACCCGAGCGGCTACGAGAACGAGAAGAAGCGCTTCCTCGGCATGTGGGAACAGGTGGCGAAGGCAATGAACGCCTATGCCGACGACCAGGTGGTTCTCGAAATCTTGAACGAACCGCACGACATGAAGAACAAGCAGGTTGACGACCTGATGATGTCCGCCTACGAGGTCATCCGCAAGAACGCCCCGGGCAAGACCATTATGTTCGAAGGCAACGGATATTCCAAGTTCGCACAGATTTCCAACGTGCAGCTCCCTGCCGACGGCAACATCATCTTCACGGGCCACTACTACGAACCATTCTCCTTCACGCATCAGGGTCACGGTTACGACTGCGGAACGAGGCTGAAGGATAGCGACATTTCCAAGATGCCGAACCAGTTCAAGGCATACGTGGATTCCGCCCTCGTGCACTACCCCGACATTAACGGCGGGCACATCCCGATGAACATGGGTGAATTCGGTGTATCGACATGCAGCGGCAACGGCCCCACGAGCGAAGAACGTGCAAAGTGGACCGACGCGGCCATCAAGGCAGCAGAAAGCTACGACATGTCCTGGCATTACTGGGGACTCACGGGCGTGGGCGGCTTTGAAGCCTACTCGGGAAGCTGGAACAGCAACCTCCTGAACGTGTTCAAGAAGTACCTCTAGGATTTCTCCTTGGATTGACGGGGGCGGCGCAAGACAGCGCAGCCCCTTTTTTCTATATTTGTGCCCGCAATAATCAAACTCAAAAGAGACAAAACTATGGGAAAATCACTCTATCAGAAGATTTTTGAAAGCCACACGGTAGCAAAGCTCCCGAGCGGCCAGTGCCAGCTCTTTATCGGGCTCCACCTCTGCCACGAAGTCACGAGCCCGCAGGCTTTTGCGCAGCTCCGCGAAGAAGGCCAGAAGGTTCTGTTCCCGGAACGCACGTTCGCCACGGTGGACCACATCATTCCGACCACCTTCCCGGAACGTAACCGCCCGCTCAAGGACGGCATTTCCGAAGAGATGTTCTCCCATATTGAAAACAACACCAAGAACAACGGCATCAAGTTCTTTGGCCCCAGCACCTGCGAACAGGGCGTGATCCACATCGTGGGCCCCGAAGAAGGCGTGACCCAGCCGGGTATGACCGTCGCTTGCGGTGACTCGCACACGGCAACGCACGGTGCCTTCGGTGCTATCGCGTTCGGTATCGGCACGAGCCAGGTGGCCGACGTTCTCGCCACCCAGACGCTCGCCATGAGCCCGCTCAAGACTCGCCGCATCAAGTTCACCGGCAAGCTCAAGCCGGGTGTGACCGCCAAGGACGTGGCCCTCGCCTACATCGCAAAGCTCGGCGTGAACGGTGGCGTTGGCTACGCTTACGAATTTGCAGGCCCGGTCATCGAAGAAATGGGCATGGAAGGCCGCATGACGGTCTGCAACATGGCTATCGAAGGTGGCGCCCGCGTCGGTTACTGCAACCCCGACGAAAAGACGTTCGAATACCTCAAGGGCCGTCCGTACGCCCCGAAGGCAGACAAGTGGGACGAGGCCGTCGCTTACTGGAAGTCCGTGGCTACCGACGCCGACGCCCAGTTTGACGACGAAGTCGAAATCAACTGCGACGAGCTCGAACCGATGGTCACCTGGGGTATCACTCCGGCCCAGGCCATTCCGCTGAACGGCAACATGCCGAAGATCGACGAATTTACCGGCAGCGAAAAGAAGGTCATCTCCGAAGCCTATGAATACATGGGCTGGGAAGAAGGTTCCAAGATGATTGGCCGCCCCATCGACATCGCCTTCGTGGGTAGCTGCACCAACGGCCGCCTCAGCGACTTGCAGGCCGCCGCCGAAATCATCAAGGGCCACAAGGTTGCCCCCACCGTGAAGATGTGGGTCGTTCCGGGCTCCATGAAGATCAAGGTGGAAGCCGAAGCTCTCGGTCTCGACAAGATCTTTAAGGAAGCCGGTGCCGAATGGCGCGAAGCAGGCTGCTCGCTCTGCCTCGCCATGAACCCGGATAAGCTCAAGGGTCGCCAGGTCAGCGCAAGCTCCAGCAACCGTAACTTCAAGGGTCGCCAGGGCAGCCCGACGGGCCGCACCATCCTCATGAGCCCCGCCATGGTGGCCGCCGCCGCCATCGAAGGCTGTGTCACCGACGTCCGCAAGTACATCAAGTAACGCTAAGGAGATTTAAAAAATGAATTCTATCGACATTGTTAAAGGTTCCGGCGTTCCTGTACGCGGCAACGACATCGACACTGACCGTATCATCCCGGCACGCTTCCTCAAGTGCGTCACGTTCGAAGGCCTCGGCGACAACGCCTTTGCCGACGATATCGCAGGCCTCGCCGCTCAAGGCAAGGTCCACCCGTTCCGCGATCCGGCCTACAAGAACGGCTCCATTCTCGTCTCGAACCAGAACTTCGGTTGCGGATCCAGCCGTGAACACGCTCCGCAGGCACTCAAGCGCTGGGGCATCCGCGCCATCATCGCCGAAAGCTACTCCGAAATCTTCTTCGGTAACTGCGTCGCTATCGGCGTGCCTTGCTACAAGGTGAGCCACGAAGTGGCTGACAAGATCCTCGCCTGGATCGAAGCACACCCGAGCGAAGAACTCGTCACCAGCACCGAAAGCCGTACGCTCAAGATGGGTGACGAAACCATCGAGCTGACGCTCGCCGACGGCCCCCGCGGTCAGTTCCTCGACGGCTCCTGGCACGCACGTTCCGCCCTCATGGCCAACGCCGACAAGGTGCAGGAACTCGCAAGCAAGCTGCCGTATATGAACTTTCTGAAGTAGTCTGTAGGAATTGTCATTGCGAACCCCGAATAGGGGTGAAGAATCTCCTACCCCACTACATTAGCAATTCAAAAGCGTCCAGGTTAAAAGCCTGGACGTTTTTTGTTTTATTCAGAGAAGTATGCTTTTTCGATTTTCTTACTTAAACGCCTTCCCCACCCATTCGGCCAGTTTTCCGTTTTTAGCGAGTTCGGCGGTATCCTTCATTTTGAAATTCGGATAAAGCGCTTGAATTTGCGATGCGGTTTTGCCTTCAATTTCGTTGTTGAAACCGAGAATGTAGTGCATCGCAATCATGTAGATGATTTCGGTAGGAGCAGCCCCACAGACTTGATTCTTGACGATATGCTCCAGCCTCTTTGCATCGTCGGGGAAGATTTTCTTCATCTTCTTTGAACGATAAAGGCGCTTGATAATTTCGGTGATATAGAGTCCCGATTTCATGTACAGGTCAGCGAAGGTATGCTCCGGGTCATCGAAACAGCCCGGAGTTTCCTTTTCGAGCATATCCACCATGTCCTTTACGACTTTTTTCGGTGTAAAGATTTGGTTCGTCTTCTGCGGCGGAATATAGTCGAAAATATCGCCATTCACGTCATCCTCGAAATAATCGGCAAGCTCGGAGCGTTTGCGCATAAATTCCTTCACGGAATCGTTGAATACGACCGAATCAAAGAGATGACCGTCATAGTGTTTTTTCTTTCCGTCATTTTCGTCGGTGTAATCGCCACCATCGCGAAGGAATTTGAATTCGTTAACAGTAATACTTGTTACTTCGAGGAATACGTTGCCCGGAATGTCGCGTTCAAATGTTTCGAGAGTCGTATTGTCATTTCCGTAGGCCATCAAGAAAGAGGGAATCGTGCGAGCAAATCCGCGCAGGTGGTCGCGAACCTTTTCTTCGATATCGTTCTTCTTCTTTTCAATCTTGCTTTCTTCTACAGCCTTGACGGTTTCCTCTGTCGCCTTTTTCCAAATGTCCGATGTATCCGAAACGGTTTCTTTGAATTTTTTCTCAGCAGCATCTATTTCCTTTTTGAATTCTTGCTGAATTTGCTTTTCTTCGGCTTTAGAATTGCAGTTTTTCAACGCCTCGTCGCGCTTATGTTCCGCTGTACCGGCTTCTATCTTGAAATCGGCGGCGGCAGAACTGATTTTCTTCTGCCCATAATCATGCAGTTTGCGCTCAAATTCCTTGGACTGAGATTTGGTCATGTCTTGGCCAAACTTGACCTTGGCTTCTTCGGCAACATCCTTTACAGAAGCATCGTAAACAGTGGTCAATTCCTTAACGACATTTTCAATTTCCGTGGGCTTGTGGTCTCGCAGTAACCGATTCACGTCTTTTTCAAAATCATTCGATTGTCTTGCGAATACCGGGTCACCGAACTTATCGGCGGCGGTCCCGACCACCTGTTCTGAGGGAACATCGACATTTCCATTACCATCAAGTGGAAGTTCATTAGCCTGTTCTGGGGTGACAATATTCTTGTCTGCGTCCGCCTTGGTGACAGGATTCACCTTCTTGAGGATGTCGTTTACAATCGAAGGCGCAGCAAAAATTCCGCTGATATTCTGGAAAAGGGAATTGCTCATAAAACCATGATTCACGACTTCTGGATTTGTAGTTTTTTTAATAGTGGGTTCATGAACAACCATATTCATTACCGGTTAAGTTAAAATATATCCTTTTTTCTTGTTAAGTGGTATACCCTTGTGGTCTAGGCAGCCTGTTTTGACAGCCTATATTCCACCGGTGTCATGTAACCGAGCGAACTATGGAGCCGTTTCCGGTTGTAGAACAGCTCGATGTACCTGAAAACGGCCTCCCGCACGTCTTCGATGTCCTTGAAGTCTCGCCTGTAGGCCATCTCCTTCTTGAAGCTTGCGAAGAAGCTTTCCATGCAGGCGTTGTCGTAGGGGCAGCCCGGGGCGCTCATCGAGGGCGTTATCCCATTCTCCGAGAGCATCGTGCGGTAGCCCATGCTGCTGTACTGCACGCCACGGTCGGAATGGAAGATTAGTCCGTCGTGATGGCCGCGTTGCATGATGGCATTGGACAACGCGCGCTTGACAAGTTCCGTGTCGATGTTCTTGCTCACGGCATAACCCACCGCCTCCTTGTTGCATAGGTCAAGTACCACGGCAAGGTACACCCAGCCAAGCGTAGTCTTGACGTAGGTGATGTCGCCGGCCCAGACGGCGTTCAGACTGTCGGGATCGAACTTCCGCTGCACCAGGTTCTCGCTGTACATGGAGTCACATTTGCCCTTGCGGTAGGGTTTCCATTTCTTGAGCGTGACCGGATAGAGACCGTTCTCGCGCATGATGCGGCGCAGTTTCCACACCTTTACCTCGTCACCCTTGTCATGGAGTGCCGCCTGCATCTTCGGGCAACCGTACACGCGGTGGTTTTCTTCGAAGGTGTCGCGGACCTTCTGGACAAGCCGTTCTTCGCGGGCCTTCTTCTCGGCACGTTTTTCCTGCTGGCGCGACCACTGGTAGTAGGAACACTGCGGTATTCCTAGGGCTCTGCACATCTTCCTGACTGAGTATTTCTTGCGGTTCACGTGTATCGCCTCGCATTTCAGTCGTGTGGTCGCATAAAGATGTGCAGGGATTTTTTTAGGATCTCTACCGTCTCCTTCTCGTCCGCAAGCTCCTTTTCACGCTTCTTCAGGAGTTTTTCCAGTTCCCTGTTCTTGGCGGCGAGTTCCTCGACGGACACCTTGCGGATTCGCCGTTCCTCGCGGTAGCTCGGCAGGTTGTGTTCCTTGCGGTACTCGTTTACCCACCTACCGACTGTATTGGGCCCGATTCCGAGTTCCTTGGCTATCTGATTTGCGGACTTTTCGCCTTTCAGGACCAGTTTGATGACTTGTTCCCTTGTCTCGGAGTTGTAGTTGACTTTTGCCATTGTTTTACCTTTTTGGGGTTGCGCAATGAATATAGTAGCTTATGCTACCCTCTTATTAAACTCCTGCATGGTCCAAAAGCTCGTTGTCCATAATTTTCGCTCCTCAAAAAAATCACTCTCCATTAATATAAACAAAGGTCGCCCAAATAGGCGACCTTCTATCATAAAAAGTGTATTTATTACCCGAGGCGCTTGTTGACTTCGTCCCAGTTGACGATGCTCCAGAGCGCCTTGAGGTAATCCGGACGGCGGTTGCGGTAGTCGATGTAGTAGGCGTGTTCCCACACGTCGAACGTGAGGAGCGGCTTGAGGCCCTTGGTGAGCGGGTTCTGGGCGTTACCTTCTTGCGTAATCACGAGCTTGCCGCTCGCATCGGCGGAGAGCCAGACCCAGCCGGAACCGAAGAGGCCAGCACCCTTCGCCTGGAATTCTTCCTGGAATTTTTCGAAGGAGCCGAAGTCGCGGGCGATGGCTTCCGCGATCTTGCCCGAGGGGGCGTTGCCGGCCTTCGGGGCGGCAAACTGCAAGAAGTACATGGAGTGGTTCAGGAACTGGCCCGCGTTGTTGAAAACGCCGCCTTCGGAGGTTTTCACGATGTCTTCGAGGGACTTGCCTTCGAAGGCGCTGCCCGGAAGCGCCGCGTTCAGGTTGTTCAGGTAGGTCTGCAGGTGCTTGCCGTAGTGAAACTCGATGGTTTCGGCGCTGAGGGCCGGGGCCAGGTCCGCCGCCGCATACGGGAGGGCAGGCATTTCAAATTTTCCGTTTTTCTGTTCAGTCATTGTGTCTCCTTGGTTAAATGCTACTCTCTATGAATTCCTTGCGGAACGTGCCGTTGCCGAGCAAAATGTCGATGGGCAACTTCTTGAATTCGTACTCGTAAGGCGGCTGCTTCCAGGCGAAATCCTTCGGGTACTCGTTGAAGATGTACTGCAAGAGCTTCACCGCCATATCGAAACTGCGGAACTTGTCGCGGTCGAGCACGTGAATCTGCGCGCCCCCGCAAATCTGCCCCGCACCCTTGTGGAACGTGGGCTGGAAGTAGTTCTCGCGGAAATACACGCCGGGCAATTTCAATCCGTTCATGTACTTGCAAAGTTTGACCGCATCGATAAACGGCGCGCCGAAAATCTCGAACGGGCGCGTGGTGCCGCGGCCTTCGCTCACGTTGGTCGCCTCGAAAAGGCACATGCCGGGGTAAACGATGGCGGTATCGAGCGTAGGCATGTTCGGGCTCGGCAGAATCCACGGGAGCCCCGTCTGGTCGTACCACATCTTTTTGTCGTAGCCTTCCATGCCGAGCACGTAGAGTTCGCACTTGGGGAAGCGTTCTTCCTTGAACTGAACCGCCAGTTCGCCGATGGTCTTCGCGTGGCGCGTGCGGATGCTGTGCAGGCCCACGAAACTCGTGTAGTCGAGGTCCAGCACCGGGCCTTCTTCATCGATACAGTTGATGGGGTTCGGGCGGTCCACCACAATCACGGGGATTCCCGCCTTCTCGCAGGCTTTCATACAAAGGAACAGCGTCCAGATGAACGTGTAGTAGCGGGCGCCAACGTCCTGCAGGTCCACGAGCATCATGTCCACGTGGCTGAGCATCTCGGGCGTGGGTTCGCGGTGTTCGCCGTACAGGCTATAGACGGGTATGCCCAGTTCGGGGTCGGTGTAGCCCTCCCATTCGATCATGTTGTCCTGGGTGTGGCCCTTGATGCCGTGCTGCGGTCCAAAAAGCGCCGAAAGCTTGAACAACTTGCCGTCGTATTCCTTGAGGAGGTCGAGGGTGTAGTGCAGGTCCGGGAGTACCGAAGCCGGGTGGAGGACAGCGCCGAGGCGCTTGCCCTTGAGGTTTGCGGGGAAAGCCTTTTCAAAACGTGTAAGTGCGAGAGAAACCATAGTCATTAGTTGTTGGTCATTAGTAATTGGTCATTAGTTTTCAAGAAAATACAAATAAAAGGGACATGGCAGGGCCCGGAAACGAAAAAAATTTCAAAAATGGCACAAAATGACAAAATGAATTTTTTATTTTTGGGATAGAAACAAAAACAAACAGGATAGTATTATGGCATATCTGAACAAAGTGATGCTCATTGGCAATATCGGTAAGGACCCTGAAATTCGTATGGGCCAGAACGGCGGACGCAAGCGCGTCTCGTTCTCGCTCGCCACCAGCCGCCGCTACCGCGACAACAACGGTGAACAGAAGGAACAGACGGACTGGCACAACATCGTGGGCTGGGGCAAGATCGCCGACATCGTCGAGCAGCTCGGAATCCACAAGGGCATGAGCCTCTACGTGGAAGGCACCCTCACCAACCGCAGCTGGACCGACCAGAACGGCCAGAAGCGCTACGTGACCGAAGTGAACATGGACACCTTCCAGCTTCTCGGACCCCGTGGCCAGGGTGGCGCTCCCGGTGCCGCACCCGCAAGCTCGTACAACCAGCAGAACAGCTACTCCCCCGCCCAGAACTCGGCTTCCGCGTACGACGCCCCGATGGATGGCGACGGCGACGACCTGCCGTTCTAGTAGCGCAGTCCTATGAACCAGGACGTAGCCAATATTGCATTGATGTTCGTGCTCCCGCTCGGAGTGACGTTTATTACCATACTCCAGTCAGCGGCTGCCGAACGCAATACGCACAAGATTATAGGGGCAATTCTCTCGCTGTTCATCGTCGTGATGGACTGCCTGTTCTATTTCGCGAAGAACTCCTTCATCAGCTACAATGCCGATGGAGGGCTTCTCCTTGCATTTGCAAGCCTCATGCTCTTCGGCGTGCTCTACACGGTACGCAGCGAAGAGATGCCCGCGAAATTCGCGAACGGGCTCTTTACCGCATTCATGCTCGCCGCATTTGTCGGCATCGCCTACTGGGAACGCCCGACGCTCCTGGTCACTTCGGAATATACGCCGGCAGAACTCGCCGCGCAGAACGCGAAGTACCAGGACTACATCGCATCGTTCCAGAACGGTGAAGGCGGCAAGTGGCAAGAGGCCCCGAAGGCACCTGCCGCAAGGAACGGTGGAGCCAACGCCCAAGCGAACTCTCCGGCGCAAAAAACGCAGATGTCCGAGGCTTCGCTCTCCAGGCTCGAGAAGTACATAACTGAATGTACGAAGGTCATTGACCGCATGAACGCCATCATGGCGAGCATCGAGAACTTCGGCACGCTCCCTGCAAACGTGAGCGAATCCGAACGCGAAAAGAAGAGCCAGCAGGCGCTCGCCATCAACAACAACGCGACCGCGCTCAACAAGAAGACTCTCGGGCTCTTCCACCCGCACGAATCGAGCGAGGCGCATTCCGAAATTATACAGGCGAGCGAAAGCGTTCGCCTTGCCGCCTATTCGCTGTACACCTACGCCCTGCAAGAAAACGCAGAAGAGCAGGCGAACCAGTACAGGCAATGCCGCAACCAGATTGCGCAGGCCAGGGCTTCCCTGGAGCGTTTCTGGATCGACATACAGAACTTAAAATCAAACAACCAACCTCAACAAGAAGATAACTAAAGGTTAATTATGATTCGCAACGTTGCCATCATGGGCGCAACCGGCGCCGTGGGCCAAGAAATCCTCTCCATCCTCGAGGAACGCAACTTCCCGCTGCAGAGCCTCAAGCTCCTCGCCTCCGAGCGCAGCGCGGGCAAGGAATTCAAGTTCAAGGGCGAAACCCTCAAGTGCGAAGTCTTGAACAAGGATTCCTTCAAGGGTATCGACCTGGTGCTCAGCTCCGCCGGTGCCGCGATTTCCCAGGAATTCGCCCCCATCGCCGTCGAGAACGGCGCCGTGGTGGTGGACAACACCAGTTTCTTCCGCATGGACCCGAAGGTCCCGCTGGTCGTGCCCGAAGTGAACCCCGAAGACATCAAGCTCTACAAGGCTGAAAATGGCGGCAAGGGCATCATTGCGAACCCGAACTGCACGACCATCATGATGGTTGTGGTCTTGAACCCGATCGAGAAGATTTCTCACATCAAGAAGATTCACATTTCTTCTTACCAGAGCGCGAGCGGCGCAGGTGCCATCGCCATGGAAGAACTCAAGCAGCAGTACAAGGACATCATCGAGACGGGCACCACCACGCACATCAACAAGTTCCCGTTCCAGCTCGCGTACAACGTGATTCCGCAGATCGACAAGATGACGGAAAACGACTACACGAAGGAAGAAATGAAGATGTTCAACGAAACGCGCAAGATTATGCACTCCGACGTGCGTACCAGCGCTACCTGCGTGCGCGTGAGCTCGCTGCGTTCCCACTCCGAATCCGTGTGGTTCGAGACCGAGCGTCCGGTTTCCGTCGAAGAAATCCGCAACGCCCTCAAGAACGCCCCGGGCGTGACCCTCAAGGACGACCCGCAGAACTACGTCTACCCGATGCCGCTCGAAAGCGCCGGCAAGGACAACGTGTTCGTTGGCCGTATCCGCAAGGACCTCGCCGACGAGAACAGCAACACGCTGTGGCTCACCGGTGACCAGATCCGCAAGGGCGCTGCCCTCAACGCCGTGCAGATTGGCGAGATTCTCTTGAAGATGTAAGATTGGCTTCCCCGCGAAAGCGGGTATCCCCAGAAAGCGGGGACCTCCAGAATGACTATTAGAAAAGTCGCCCTACGGGGCGACTTTTTTGCATGCAATAAAGCAAGAGGCTAAGGCAATCTATAACAGCGGACATAGGCCGCACGGCCCGCGTAACCGCCCTGCATATTGCCTTTAACCTGATTATAGGCAAGTCCCACAGTAACCTCGCCCATAATGTCTTTGTCGCAAGTCATGAACTTCGCTACTTCCCCCTCACTCAGGTAGGAACCTTCATAGTAGCGGGACCCTCCGGGAAGAGCCGAAAAACCGAACTGGTCCAGACCATTCCCGTCTTCTTCCCAACCATGATCTGACTTAAGGGCAACAGCAGAACTGTCCGCACCCACTTGATCGAAGAGAATCCTGTACTGATAGCTGCTCGCCAGATAGAAATCCTTGGGACAAACGGTATTCGCGACATCAAACGTATATAGACGTCCGTACTTTTCGCAGTTTTCTTCCTTGTCGTCGTAACAGTAGCTGCCCTCACCCGCATCGTAGTTCAAGTTTTCCGCCATCCATATCCAGTTCCCGATCTTGACCGTCTTGTAAGTCTTCCCATCGCGTTCGTCAGTGATGGTTCCATACTCACAATTGTCCTCCGTCTCTGTCCTGCAAGGCTGCAAGCGCACGGACGAACTAGACGCAACACTGCCAGAAGATTGAATGCTAGACGAACTTTCGTCCATCGTAAGATACGGGCCGGAAGAATCATCCCCGCAAGCCGCAAGAAACAGGCCCGCAACAAACAAAGGCATGATTTTTCCCAGCGGCAAGCCAGAAAAAAATGTCCTCAGGTTTTTCATAGCGCTATTTCTCCAGCTGGTCCGGATTCAGGCACTTGAGTTCGTCAATCACGAACAGGCCGTCCTTGCGGATGAGCTTGTCATCGAACCAGATTTCGCCGCCGCCGTATTCCGGGCGCATGATGAGCACCAGGTCCCAGTGGATGGCGGAATTGTTGCCGTTCGGGGCTTCCTCGTAGCACATGCCCGGAGTAAAGTGGATGCTGCCCGCAATCTTCTCGTCGAAGAGGATGTCGCACATCGGAGCGTTCACGAACGGGTTGAAACCGATGGCGAACTCGCCCACGTAGCGCGCGCCCTCGTCGGTATCAAGGATGGCGTTGAGTTGCGCGTTGTCGCCCGTTTCGCAGGTGGCGTCCACAATCTTTCCGTCCTTGAATTCCAGGCGGATGTTGCTGAACTGCTTGCCCTCGTAAAGCGTGGGGGTATTGTAGTGGATAACGCCCTCGATGCTCCCCTGCACCGGCGCCGTATAGACTTCGCCGTCGGGGATATTCATGTTGCCGCAGCACGGCACCGCCGGGATTCCCTTGATGCTGAACGTGATGTCGGTATCCTTAGCGACAAGGCGCACCTTGTCCGTCTTGTTCATGAGGTTCACGAGATTCTGCGCGGCGCGGCCCATGCGCGGGTAGTCCGCGAGGCAAGCCTGGAAGTAGAAGTCCTCGAACGCCTCGGTACTCATCTTCGCGCCCTGCGCCATGGAGGCGTTCGGCCAGCGGAGTACGCACCAGCGCGTCTTGTTCACGCGGTAGTCGAGCGTTTCCTTAGTCATCTTGCGGTACATGAGCATCTTCTCGTCGCTCACGTCGCAGTTTTCCATGAAGTTGTCGGCCCCGCGGATGGCGATGTAGGCCTGCATCTTCTTCATTTCGGCGAGGGCAAGTTCGGCCTCGACCTTCATCTGGGCTTCGCTTGCGGAAAGGAGCATCTGGCGACGCACGCGGCTCTTGGAATTGCGCACGAAGGCGTTTCCGCCCACCTTCTCGACAGCCTTGATGAGTTCGGTAGAAACTTCGTCGGGCGTGTCGGTGGTTTCGATAAGGATATTCTCGCCCGCCTTGAGGGCAAGCGCGTTGTTAATCAAGTTTTCGGCAAGTTTTGTAATGCGCGGATCAGTCATTTTAAATTCTCCATTTTATTCCGCATGAGAATATAGCAAAAAGGAGAAACAAACGCAAGAACAGGGACCCGCTCAAAAAAATTTGAAGAGGGGCCGCTGCGCTCGGCTTGTGAGGGGACTCCTACGGAGTCCCTCGCTGCTCGGCTAGTCCTGGCGCTACTACGTAGCGCAGACTACTGCGCCTCGGAAATGGTCGCTCAAGTAAACTTGGCGACCGCTTCACTCGGCTTGTGCGTCTTTGAGGCAACGAACAGAAAATCCGTAGTACTTGTAGTTGTACATGTACGCATTGCCGTCGTCGTAGTACAAGTACATATTACACGCGAATTTGCTATTGTCCTCTGTAGAACTCCAGAAGTACGCGTTGTCGCCCTCGTAGAAGTAATCCCCGTAGTCGTTCCTGTAGCCGGCAGGGAGCGCGGAGAAGGCGAAGGCATCCGTGCCATTGCCACTACTATTCCATCCGGATGTGGACTTGAGCACCTTGCCTGCGGTTGATTGACCGTCGACTGCCGTGAACAAAGTTTTGAATTCCGCTGTTGTTGGCAGGTGCCAGCCCTCAGGGCAAACACCGCGAACAGGATAAGTCGGAGAACAGGTTGTGCCATAACCACAGCCCTTGCCGTTCGTGCTCCATATGCCCACGCTGTCCATCGCGGCTGCCCACGTGTAAAGGCGGCCGTACTTGGTGCAGTTGGCAAGAGTGTCGCCGTAGCAGAAACTACTATCCGTTTCGTAGTTGATGTTCTCCGCCATCCAAGTCTGAGTGCCGATGGTGACCGTCTTGTAAGTCCGACCGTCGCGGGAATCCATAAAGCAGTTCTTATCAGTGTTCACATCGCACGATGTTCTTCCAGTCACTGAACTGCTGCTGGACACACTTGTCTCGCTATCGCTCGACTTCGGTGTGACGCTGGATGACGAACCTTCCGACGGGCGAGTCGCAAAATCGCTGTCGTCATCGCCGCAGGCGACGAGCAGCAGAACGAAAACAGCGGCAACAACAAAAGAAAAACCATGTTTCGCTTTTAGCATAACCTAACCTCTACCAGAAATTTTTTTTCAGACAATCTATATATTTTTTCGATATCCACAAGGCAAAAAAGGAATTCCGACAGCCGTACGGCCGCCGGAATGGTATCATTTACAGGATTTTAGAGTCCTATTCGGTGAACGTGAAGGGTATGGTCACCGTGGTGTTTCCGGACTTGACTTTGCTGAATGTCCAGCGACCGACGGCATTCTTGATTTCGCCATCGAATTCGCCGATGCCCGTAGTGGACGAGACAACCGCGATGCTGATGACCTCGCCGCCCGGGGCAATCGTGAACTTGAGCGTCACCTTGCCTTCCAAGCCCGGTTTTTTCTTCAGGTACTTATTGTAGATATGGCGTAGCCCGGGTGTACGTGTGCGCACGACCTTCATGATATCGGATGCAGAACGCGAGGAGTTCCCTGCACCCATGTCGATATCGCGCACGGAAGGGGTCTTCATATTTCCCTTCATGGACTTCGTATTGATTCCACCACCCGAGCCGCCGAACAGGTTTCCGAAGGCTCCTCCGATTCCGCCGCCACCCCCAGAGGCGACTTCCTCGTTAAAGGCTCCATCGACCTTTCCGGCCCTCACGCCAATATGCGTCTTTCCCGTAGTCTGCAAGCCGTTCGTGTTCTTGAGGATTTTATCTATGTCTCTCGCGAACTTCTGGTCGTTCATGAGGTTGTATGCCGAAGCTGACGCGTTCTTGGTCATTGACGCGAGTTCCTTGAGGACGCCCCTTGTCTTGGGCGCGTTCGGTTTCCCCTGATTCTTTGGCTTGCCACCGCCGGGCCTGTTGTTCTTTTTTGCGATGTCTTTCGGTTTCTTATTCTGTTTCTTTTCCTGCTTTTTCTCTTCTTTCTTATCTGCGATTTCGATTTTTGTTTCGATTTCTAAACTGGAGGTTTTCTCAAACATCATATCGTTGATAACAACCTCATATGTCGTGGCCCAGAAACTCAGCGCAAGAGCGACAAGCAGAGAAACTCCTGTAATATTCCTCAGTTTCTCGTCGGAATCGGGCATGAGCGCTACCACGAGTTCATCAGTTTCTTTTTCTTTTGGTGGTTTTTTGATCGGTTTCATGATTTTATCCTCCCCCTCTTGCGAGGGAATTGATGGTTTATGGTTTATTTTGGGGGTATTTTCTGGGGGTAATAGTGGTACACCAGTTTCAGGGTGAAACTTTTTTATACAAGTACGAACGGGAGAACGGGGTTTTCGACTAGGAAAACCGTCTGTTCGCAACCGGGAATGTCAGAGAATCAAGACGACAAAAATAAAAAGTTAATTTATATGTAGTCTGTTACTTTATCCAAACACCTTCTTCCTTAATGAAGTTCAACATCGTTTACACCCATAAAATACAACGAAGAAAATTATCGTGAACTCACTTTTGCGTAAACAAAAATTCATCGATAAAATTGTAAACTCAAGCGCATTTACGAAAAGCCCGCCATTACTGGGATTGGCCGCGATTTGATATTTTTTTGGCAGTGCCGAACTTTACAAAAAATTAGCCCAAGTAAATCTATTCCATATTAGATGCACTTTTTGTTTACTTTTCAGGCTATTTAAGGGGCTCGGGAGCGCCCAACTAAGCCTATTGTGGGCCGCAGGCACGGCCGTTTGTTATATTTTACGTACTATGAAGCTTTTACCGACCCCTCCCGACTTGAACCGTATCGCGCGCCCGAACTGGATTGAAATCAATCTTGACGCACTCTGCAACAACATTCAATTCATCCGCAGCCAGATTCCGGCAAACACGAAGATTCTGTTGCCCGTGAAGGCCGACTCCTACGGGCACGGGAGCCTCGCCTGCTCGTTTGCCGCGAAGTTCGGCGGTGCGGACTACCTGGGTGTCGCCCACATCAGCGAGGGCATGCTGCTCCGCCAGTACGGTATGGACTTGCCTATCCTGGTGCTCGGCCCCTGCACTCCCGCAGACTTCGCCTACTTCGTAGAATTCCAGCTTACTGCTGCCATCACGGACATCCGCACCGCAATGGCGTTCGACCAGTTCCTGCGCGAAACGGGTACGACCTGCAAGGCGCATCTCGCGATTGATACGGGCATGAACCGCTACGGTTTCGATGCCGAGGACTTCAACAACATCCGCGCGGCACTGAGCCTCAAGAGCCTGAAATTCGAGGGAATGTTCACGCACCTCGCCACCGCCGACATGCCGGGGAACCCGAAGACGGATATCCAGATCCAGCGATTCACGCGACTCGTGGACGTGCTGGAAGCCGAAGGGCTTCGCCCCGAAATCTGCCACTGCAGCAGTTCCGCGGGCACGCTCACGCGCCCCGAGAGCCACTTCGACATGGTGCGCCCGGGTCTCGCGCTCTACGGTTACAACTGCATGGGTGCAGCACCCTCCCCGTGGCCCATCAAGCCCGTCATGAAAATCAAGAGCACCATCCGCCACATTCACGACGTGAAGCCCGGCGAGACGGTGAGTTACGGCGGATACTGGATGGCACAGCAGCCCACGCGCATCGCGACCATCGCCATCGGTTACGGCGACGGCTACCTCCGCGGCGAATACAACAAGGGCTTCGTGATGATCCGTAACCAGATTTGCCCGATTCTCGGGCGCGTCTGCATGGACGCGACGATGGTTGACGTGAGCCATATCCCCGATGTTCAGGTCGGCGAGACGGTCGACGTAGTAAACGGCGAGCTCGACTTCCGCATTTCGATGGAAAGCGTCGCCGACGACCACCACACGATTCCGTACGAACTAACAAGCCGCGTGGCGCGCCGCCTGTATCGCAAGTACTTCTGGAAGAACCGCCTGGTGCGCTGGGATTACCTGAAGCAGGAATTCGGCGTGCAGGATTACAAGGAATATCCTTTACGATAACCGTTCGCGCTACACTCGGATTTTAAATTACTCCGGTATGCGCTCACTCCCACCTAAAGGTGGCCATGTACACTAAGCGCTAAAGCGCAAGTGTCCAAAGGTCGCAACCGCCCCAGTTTAATAACTGGCGCTTTGTTGCTCACAGAGGTAACCGACCGCGCTAAGGACGCGTTTATCGCATATAAAAAAGGCTCCCGAGGGAGCCTTTTAATTTGTACGTACCTGGATTCTATCGCAGCGCTCCAGAATGACAGACGCCGGAATGACGCAGGTAGCGAGACCTTAAAGGCGTTTGAGGACCGCAGCGGCGTGGTGGATAAAGCCCTCTTCGGTAGCGACGGCGGCAATGGCCTTCGCGTTCTTCTTGATGGCCTTCTCGCTGTAGCGGATGATGCTCATGCGCTTCAGGAAGTCGTACACGCCGAGCGGGCTGAAGAAGCGGCCCGTGCCGTTGGTAGGCAGCACGTGGTTCGGGCCCGCAAAGTAGTCACCCACCGGCTCGCTGGACCACGGGCCGATAAACACCGCACCCGCGTTCTCGATCTGAGCCGCCATGGATTCGGCTTCGCTGGTCATCACTTCCAAATGTTCCGGAGCGATGCGGTTTGCGATTTCCACGCCGTCGAACCAGTCCTTCACCACGAGGATGCGCCCGAAATTGCCAAGCACCTTCTCGAGGAGCTCGCGCTTCGGGGAGTTTTCGACCTGGATATCCACGCAGGCGCTAATCATCTGGGCGGTTTCCATGTTGTCGGTAATGCAGATGGCCGCCTCGAAGCCGGAACCGTGTTCCGCCTGGCTCAAAAGGTCGGCCGCAACGAAGTCCGGATCGCAGGTATTGTCCGCCATCACGAGCACTTCGCTGGGGCCAGCCACCATGTCGATATCCACGACGCCAAAAACTTCCTTCTTGGCGATGGCCGCAAAAACGTTGCCCGGTCCCACAATCTTGTCGACGCGTTCCACGACGGTCTTGCCCTTGGCATCCTTCGCACCGTAGGCAAGCAGGCCAATCGCCTGAGCGCCGCCGATGTGGTAGACTTCGGTAATGCCGAGTTCCTGCAGCACGAAAGCCACAGCGCGGTTGATTTCGCCCTTGATGGGAGTCACGACCACAATGTCTTCCACGCCGGCAACGAGAGCAGGGACCGCGTTCATGATGACGGTGCTCGGGTAGATGCCCGCACCGCCCGGCACGTAGAGGCCCACGCGCTTCATCGGGCGGATGCGCTGGCCGAGCACGATGCCGTCGGCACCCTGCATGAGCCAGGATTCTTCCATCTGGTTCTTGTGGAAGTCGCGCACGTTCTTGATGGCCTGCTTCAGGGCCTTCTGCAGTTCCTTCGGGCACTTGGCGGCAGACTTCGCGATGGCCGATACCGGCACGCGGATGTTCTTGCCCTTCAGGCCGTCGAACTTCTGGGCGTATTCCGTCGCCTTCGCGATGCCACCCTTCTTGATGTCGGCAAGGATCTGCATCACCTTGTCGTGAATTTCCTTGCTCGGGGCGACTTCGCGCCCGCAGATGCGTTCAATTTCAGCAGATTTCGGAGTAACCTTAACAATTTGCATAAACTACTTCCTCTTCTTCGCAGAGCGAGTGATATCGGCGAGGTTCCTCACCTTGCGGGCACTCAACTTCTTGGCCTTCGCCGGAGCGGGTTCCTCTTCCTTCGCGGCGCTTGCCTGCCCCGCAACCGCAACCGACTTCACGTCGATATGCTTGTACGCGCTCTCGATGACCTTGTTGTCCACGAGAATCTTGTACGTGAGCCCGTCCACGAACGCCATCCAGCTCGCCTCGATGATATTGCTCGAGACGCCGACCACGTTCCAGTAGCCCTTCTCGTCGCCAAACGTCGTCCACACGCGCACGGTAGCGTCAGATGCCACCTTGCTCCCGAGCACGCGCACCTTGTAGTCGTCGAGCTTGACCTTCGCCATGTTCGGGAAGAACGGAAGCAGCGCCTTGCGAAGAGCCGCGTCGAGAGCATTCACCGGGCCGTCGCCCTCGCTCACCTGATGGCTTATCTTGTCGCCAATCTGGAGCTTGACCGTCGCCTGCGAAACGGACACGCCCTGAGTCGTCTTGTCTTCGATGACGCGGTAGCCCAGAACCTTGAACGGCTCCTGCACCATGCCCAGGTGGCGGTACACGAGCAGCTTGAAGCTCGCCTCGGCGCTGTCGAAATGCCAGCCGGCGTTCTCGCGTTCCTTGATGAGCGTGAGCAGCTTGCCCACCACCGGGTCCTTCTTGTCGATGCCCGGCTTGATGGCCCTGAGCTTTTCCACCACGAGGGAACCGCCCGCCTGGTCGCTCGTGACAAACACGCGGTCGTTACCCACGGCATGCGGGTCGACATGCTCGAAACTGCGGCTCACCTTCATCACGCCGTCAATGTGGGCACCGCCCTTGTGCGCAAACGCAGCATCGCCCACGTACGGGGCATGCACGTCGCTCGGCAGGTTCACAATCTGGTCCACGTTGCTGCTCAACTGACGCAGCCTTGCAATCTTTTTCGCGGCAAAGAACTTCGCGCCCATCTTGAAATGCAGGTCTGCAGCGATGGTCGTGAGGTTCGCGTTTCCGCAACGCTCGCCGTAACCGTTCACCACGCCCTGCACCATGGTAGCGCCGCTCTTCACGGCAAAAAGGCTGTTGCACACGCCCAGACCAGAATCGTCATGGACATGGATTCCTATCGGAGTCGATATGCTCTTCTTGACTTCCTTGATAATCTCTTCGATTTCCCACGGCATGGTGCCACCGTTGGTATCACAAAGTACAATACAGTCCGCGCGGCCGCGCTCAGCAGCCTTCAACGTCTCGAGAGCGTACTGCGGGTTCGCCTTGTAGCCGTCAAAGAAATGTTCCGCATCGTAAATCACCTCCTCGGAATGGTCCTTGAGGTAGTCGATGGTAGACTCGATCATGTCGAGGTTCTCCTCGAGCGTCGTGCGGATGACGTCCGTGACGTGCAAATCCCAGCTCTTTCCAAAAATCGTCTTGACCGGAGCGCCCGACTTCACGAGCGCCTGCAGCAGCGGGTCCTTCTCGGGCAGTACCTTCGGGCGGCGAGTGGAACCGAAAGCAGCAATCTTCGCATGCTTCAGCTTGACTTCCTTGATCTTCTGGAAGAATTCCTCGTCGGTCGGGTTGCTCGGATTGGGCCAGCCCCCTTCGATGTAGTCAAAACCGAAATGGTCAAGAATTCGCGCAATCTGCAGCTTGTCGGCGAGAGAAAGGCTTATCTTGCGGTCTTGGTTACCGTCGCGGAGGGTGGTGTCGTATAAAAAAACTTTCATGGGCGTAAAGATAGAAAATAAAAGCCCGACCCGCAGGGGGCCGGGACATTATTGCAATTCCAGTTGAAGAATTACTTGGCTTTCTTGCAAGCTTTCTTGGCCGGGGCCTTCTTGCAAGCCTTGCAAGCGCTCTTACAGAACTTCACGTAGGCAGCGAGGGTGTCGCAGAACACTTCGTCCGGGGTGTTGTCGCCGTTGATGCGGCTGATGATGGACTTGCTGTACTTGCCGAGCACCTTGGCGGTGGATTCCTTGTACACCTTGAGGCGGTTCTTGATAACGGCTTCGTCGGCGTCGTCCTTGCGGCCTTCAATCTTGGCGCGGTTGAGGAGGCGGGCCACGATGGTCTTTTCGTCCTTGATGTCGAGCACAAAAATGTGCTTCACGTCGACGACGGATTCGATGAGCTTGACCTGGGCAACCGTGCGGGGAATACCGTCGAGGAGGAGGGTATCCTTATCCGGGTTGACCTTGTTCGTGTTCACGAGGCCTTCGATGAAGCGGCCGAAAATTTCGACAGTGGCTTCGTCCGGAACGAGCAGGCCCTTGCTGGAGTAAGAAGCGAGGAGCTTGCCGGATTCGCTGGAAGGAGCAATGCCACGGAAGATGTCGCCCGTGGAAATGTGCTTGAGGGAAGTGGTAGCAGCGAGCTTCGCGCCGACGGTACCCTTGCCGGAACCCGGTGCGCCGAAGATAAGAACTGCAGGAATTTTAGCCATTGTTAACCTCTTGGGTTTGATTGTTGAAATTTTTCGCGGACAAAGATAGCATTTTTACGACTGTATCTTTTCGCACTTGAAACTGAGCTTGCCGTTTTCGACGCCGATGCTTATCGTGGAGAAGTCCGTGAGGGTACCGAGCAGGAGCCCTTCGGCAATCGCGTCTTCCACAAGATTCTGGATGGAACGGCGGATGGGTCGCGCCCCCAGTGTGGAATCGTAATTGTTGTTCACGATAAATTCCTTCGCCTCCTGGCTGATTTCCAGCAGGATTCCGCGATCGGAGATGTTCTTCTGGAGGAACCCCATCTGGATGTCCACGACAGAAACGAGGTCCTTCTTGCTCAAGGCACGGAACACAATCTGCTCGTCGATGCGGTTCAGGAATTCCGGAGAGAACACGCGCTTGACCTCTTCGCGGATGGCGTTTTCCATGCGCTCGTAGTCGTCGGTCTCCCCTTCCTTCGTGAATCCCATGCCGCCGCTGTGGCGCACTTCGCGTGCACCCGCGTTACTCGTCATGATGATGATGGTGTTCTTGAAGTTGATCTTGCGGCCATAACTGTCGGTAAGGATGCCGTCGTCAAGAATCTGGAGCAGGATGTTGTAGATATCCGGATGCGCCTTCTCGATTTCATCGAGGAGCACCACGGAATAGGGTTTCTTGCGCACCTTCTCAGTGAGCTGTCCGCCGCCTTCCTCGAAGCCCACGTATCCCGGAGGGGCGCCGATAAGGCGGGAAACGCTGTGCTTTTCCATGTACTCGCTCATGTCGATGCGGATCATGGAATCCTCACTCCCGAAAAGCGTAAGACTCAACACCTTCGCAAGTTCGGTCTTGCCCACGCCGGTAGGCCCGAGGAAGAGGAAACTGCCCATCGGGCGCTTGCTGCTGCGGATGCCCGCACGCGTACGGCGGATGGACTTGACAATCGCATCGACTGCGGCGTCCTGCCCGATAATGCGCTGCTTGATTTCTTCGCCGAGGTGCAGGAGTTTCTGCGTCTCTTCGCCGCCGAGGCGGCTCACGGGAATGCCCGTCATCTTGCTGATGCAGTCGCGAATGTCGCTTTCGTCTACAACAGGAATCGTTTCGCCTTCGCCCTGCAACTGCTTCTTGCGTTCGGCAATGGCGGTCTGGAGTTCTTCCTCGCGGGCGCGGTACTTGGCCGCATTCTCGTAATCCTGGTTCGCGACAGCGTCCTGCTTTTTCTGGAGCACGTCGGGCAGTTCCGCTTCCATGTCGAGCAGGTCCTGCGGGACCTTGATGGAATTGAGCTTCACGCGGGCGCCCGTCTCGTCGAGCACGTCGATGGCCTTGTCCGGCAAAAAGCGCTCGCTGATATAGCGTTCGGCAAGCGTCACCGCAGCGCGAATGGCATCGGGCGTGTAGTGCACCTTGTGGTGCTGCTCGTACTTCGGGCGCAGCCCCTCGAGAATCTGGATAGAATCTTCCGAGTTGGGCGGGTTCACGAGAATCGTCTGGAAGCGGCGTTCAAGAGCAGCATCCTTCTCGATGTACTTGCGATATTCGTCAATCGTCGTCGCACCGATGCACTGCAGTTCGCCACGTGCAAGGGCCGGCTTGAAAATGTTGCTCGCATCGAGGCTGCCTTCGGCACCGCCCGCACCAACGATGGTGTGGAGTTCGTCGATGAAGAGGATCACGGAATTGCTCACGCGCTGGAGTTCCATGATGAGGCCCTTCATGCGTTCCTCGAACTGGCCGCGATACTTGGTACCCGCAACCATCGCCGCCACGTCGAGCGTCACGACGCGCTTGTTTACAAGCAGGTCAGGAATCTTCTTCTGCACGATCTTCTGCGCAAGGCCTTCGATAATGGCCGTCTTGCCCACACCCGGTTCGCCGATGAGCGCCGGGTTGTTCTTCTTGCGGCGGCAGAGAATCTGGATAAGGCGTTCGATTTCGGATTCGCGCCCGATAATCGGGTCGAGTTTGCCGGCACGCGCCATCGCGGTGAGGTCGCGGCCGAAATGGTCGAGAATCGGGGTCTTGGACTTGGAGCCGCTGCGCATCTCGCGCTGGCCCTGGGCCGGGCGCTGCGGCTCACCGGGAATATCCTGCGGGGCATTCGCATCGCCATCGTGCTTGAGCTGGTCAAGCATCTGCTCAAAATTCTCGTACGTGATGTTGTACGTGGAAAGGATTCCGACCGCCGGAGAATCGACCTGCTGCAAGATAGCAAGCATCAAGTGTTCAGGGCCGATATACTGGTCGCCTTCTTCCTTCGCAATCTTTGCGGCATTGAAAAGCACCGCCTTCGCGCGGACCGTAAACTGCAACAGGCCGTCGCGCGGGTTACCGCCGATGGTCATGAGCCCACCGTTCGAAGAGAGCGAACGCTGGATATCTTCGCTCAGGTCCACAAGGTTTATCTTGAGCGCCTTGAGGGTTTCAACGGCAAAGCCAGAATCCTCGCGGACAAGCCCCAGGAGCAGGTGCTCCGTAGAGACGCAGTCGCTGCCAAGATTGCGGGCCGCCATGCGGGCGGCCTGGAGCACGGCCTTCGCCTTCGCAGAGAAAATTCCGTTGTTATCAGCCATACCAAATCTCCTATCCGATATCCTGAATCAATCCGTTATGCATCACCACACGGCGCTTTGCAAAACTCGCCAACTTCTCGTCGTGCGTCACAATCAAGAAGGCCTGCTTGAACGTCTCGTTGAGCTCGCCAAAGAGCTCGTTCAACTTCGCGGAGTTCGCCTCGTCCAGGTTGCCGCTCGGTTCGTCGGCTAGCACCAGGTCCGGGTGATTCATGAGTGCACGCGCAATCGCAATACGCTGGCGTTCACCGCCACTGAGTTCACGCGGCAAGTGCTTGAGGCGGTCCTTGAGGCCCACCGTTTCCAACAACATCTCGCCACGTTCGCGGCATTCCTTCTCGGACAGGCCCACAATGCGGCCCGGAACGCACACGTTCTCGATGGCGGTAAACTCGCTGAGCAAGTGATGGAACTGGAACACGAACCCCACCTTGAAGCGGTGGTACGTGTCGCGCTCGTCGCTGTTGAACTTGCTGAGCGGCTTGCCCTTGAAAAGAATTTCGCCCGAGGTCGGCGTGTCGAGCATTCCCACGAGGTTCAGGAAGGTGGACTTGCCCGAGCCCGAAGACCCGGTGAGGGCAACGAGTTCTCCCTCTTCCATCGAGAAGTTCACGCCCTTCAAAATCTCGAGCTGTTCGCCCGTCTCGAAGAAAACGCGCCTGAGGTCGACTGTCTGCAATAAACTACTCATGCCTAATCGCTCCTACGGGGTCAAGCCTGCTCGCCTTCCAGGCCGGCAACAGCGTCGCCAGCACGCAAAGCGCAATGCCAATAACGAAAATAAGAACGACATCAATCAGGTGCACAGAAATCGGGAAATACGGAATCACGTAGACATCGCCCGGGAGCGTGATGAAATGGTAGGCCTCCTGCAACTTGCAGAGCACAAGCCCGACAGTACCGCCGGCAATCGTGCCGCCCACGCCAATAAAGCTACCCATGAGCATAAACACGCGCATGATGCCCGCCTTGCTGAAGCCCATGCTGCGCAGGATGCCGATTTCCTTCGTCTTGTCGATGACAACCATGATGAGGGAACTGATGATGTTGAACGCCGCCACGAGGATGATGAGACAGATGACCGCCGCCACGATGAACTTCTCGTAGTTCATCCACTTGAGGAGCGTGATGTTCTTCGCCTTCCAGTCCATCGAGTAGTACGGGTAGGTAAGCCACTGGCTCATGTCGTAGGCCGCCTCGCCCGCCTTCCAGTGATCCTTGATGCGGAACTGGATACCCATCACGGCGTCGCCCATGCCGAGCAACTTCTGCATTTCCTTGAGCCCGATGTAGGCCAGGTTGCCGTCGTACTCGTAGGTGCCCGTCTCGAAGATGCCGCTCACCACGCACATCATCATCTTGGGGCCCGAGCCGAGCGCCTCGTCCGGGCTCTGGAACAGTTGCAGCACGAGCTTGTCGCCCACGACCACGCGCAGGCGGTTCGCAAGCCCCGAACCGAGAATGATTCCCGGACGGACCTTGCCCGTCAAGTCTTCCAGACTATCGACGGAATACTCGCCCCACTTGATGTACTTGTAGATGTCGGTCACGCCCTTCGCGCTCTCGGCATCGATGCCGTAAATCACGATACCGTCGTTCACCTTCTTGGAGCTGATGCCCACCTTGTAGATGATGAACGGCGACGAAGCCACGATGTTCGAATCGCGGGTCTTTGCCTCGCGGGTAAGGCTGTCATAACTCGCGATAGGCTCGCCGTTGTACGACATGATTTCGAGGTGGGCGTCCTTCCCTATCATCTGGGCGGTGACCTCTTCCTCGAAGCCGTTCACCGCAGCAAGGGCAACCACCAGCGCAAACACGCCGATACTCACACCGAGCATACTGAAGATGCCGATAAGCGATACAAAGAGGCTCTTGCGCTGAGCCCCCAGGTAACGCCAGGCTATTAAAAGTTCAAGTTTATTCATTCTTAGACGAAAGACGAAAGACGAAAGACGAAAGATTATGATTTTTTAGCGGCTTTCAATCCACTCAGCATTTTGGCAATCTCTATAGTCTTTTCATCTAAATCGTCCATTTGTTCCTTAGTAATATAGTTTAACAGTTGAGCAATTTCCATTTGGCTCTGCACTTCCATCAAAGAACCAAAACTTATTTCCAAAAAATGAAGAACCTCTTTACTCGAAGAACGGCTCATTCCTTCAGCTATATTCGACGTTACAGACACTGCCGCACGACGGACTTGACTTACAAGAGCGAATTTTTCTTCATTAGGAAAAGAACTACATAACCTATAGACATCCATAACCCATAAGAGGGCCTTCTGGTAAACTTTTAGCTTTCTATACGCAAACATAGCCATCTTAAAAAGTCTATCGTCTTTCGTCTATAGGCTCGTAGAGCCGTTCTTTCGTCTTAACTAGCAGGTCTCCGGTTTCATGAGCGGGAACAGCTGCACATCGCGGATGGTCTGCTGGTTCGTGAGGAGCATGACCATGCGGTCGATGCCGAAGCCAACGCCACCCGTAGGCGGCAGGCCGGATTCGATCGCGTGCATGAAGTTTTCGTCCATAGGGTGCGTTTCACCTTCACCACCGCGGCCGCGGCGCACCTGGTCTTCCAGGAGCTCACGCTGACGGATGGGGTCGTTAAGTTCGGTATAGGCGTTGCCCAGCTCCCATCCGTTAGCGTAGGGCTCGAACTGTTCGATGAGCCCTTCGATGGTACGGTGCTTCTTGCAGAGCGGGGTGCTCTCGGTCGGCATGTCCTTGATGAACGTCGGCTGGATGAGCTTGTCTTCCACGGTGAGCTCGAACAGTTCGAGGATACCGCGGCCGCGGCTGAATTCGCCGTCGAGGTGACCGCCGAGTTCTTCCATCTTGTTCTTGATTTCGTCGTCGCTCATCTCGTTCACCTTCAGGCCGCCGAACTTCTCGATAGCCTCGATCATGCTGTAGCGGGGCCACGGGGCCTTAAAGTCGATTTCCTTACCCTGGTAATCAATCTTGGTGGTGCCGTTCGCCGCAATGCAGGCGCGTTCGTAGATGTTCTCGAAGTGCACCATCATGTCGTTGTAGTCGGCGTAGGCTTCGTAGAACTCGAGGCCGGTGAATTCCGGGCTGTGCGTGCGGTCCATGCCTTCGTTGCGGAAGTTCTTGCTGAACTCGAAAACCTTTTCCATACCGCCCACGATGCAGCGCTTCAGGTAGAGTTCCGGGGCCACGCGCAAGTAGAGCGTCATATCGCAGGCGTTGTGGTGCGTGGTGAACGGGCGGGCGTTTGCTCCGCCGTAAATCGGTTGGAGCGTCGGGGTTTCAACCTCGATAAAGCCCTTTTCGATCAGGTATTCACGGATAGCCTGCAGAATCTTGAAGCGCTTGATGAACACGTCCTTCACGTCGTCGTTCAGCGCCATGTCGATGTAACGCTGGCGGTAGCGGGTATCCACGTCGGCAAATTCGTTGAACACGACCTTGTTGCCATTCTCGTCGACCTTCTCTTTGGCGACAGGGAGCGGGCGCACGGCCTTACTGAGCATCGTCACCTTCTTCACATGCACGGAGTACTCGCCCGTCTGCGTCTCGAACATGAAGCCGTTCACGCCGATAAAGTCACCGAGGTCGGTCATCTTGACGACTTCGTAGTTCTCCTCGCCCACCTCGTCGCGGGCGCAAACCACCTGGAGGCGGCCATAGCGGTCCTTCAGGTGCATGAAGCACATCTTTCCCTTGCGGTTGAAGCGGACCACACGGCCAGCGAAGGCGACTTCCTCGCCCGATGCCATCAGGGCTTCCTTGTTTTCCTTGAGCATCTTGGAATCGTGCGTGCGGTTGAACTTGTGCGGATAGGCCTCGATGCCCATTTCCTTGAACTTCGCAAGCTTCGCCAAACGAGCCTGCACCTGGTCATTCATGTCTTGCATTGCCATGTTAATCTAATCCTGTGACCTAGTCACTTGAAATTTTGAACAATGCAAAGATAGAAAAAAGCTTGCACGCGGCCCATCAAATTATGTATATTATACCCCGTAGATTGCATCAATCCTGCTGACAGCGTATTCGATCCGGACAGGAAGTTTAACTATCTGCTTGACGCCGTTCTCCCTCCGCATGGTACAACTAGCCTGCGACTCGAGGACAGGAACCCTGTGGGGAGGCCGGCCCCATGGCGAGCAACGTAGAGTTCCACCCGCAAAAATGCGGGTGCATTTCCAAAAAAAACACAACACTTTAACCGCCGTATGTTTACGCGTCCCTTTCGCGTACCGTAAACGTCTATACGGCAAAGGAATACCTATGGAACAGGAAGAATTTGTTCCCGACTACGCACAGACTTCTCGCGAAATCTGGATCCAGCAGACCTACGAAGAAATCAAGAAGCGCACCTACCTCGACCCGCTCTACGACGCCGCATTCAAGGCCTTTTTGAGCGACGAGCAGGCGCTTATCAGTTTCTTGAACGGAGTGTTCCAGCTAGAAGATGACAACCGTATCACCGCCGTCACCATCAAGAATACGGAAGTGAACATTCTCTTTCCGCAGGTCAAGACTTTTAGGCTCGACATTCGCGCCACGACTTCGACCGGATTCTGCATCAATGTGGAAATGCAGAAGGCGAAGCACAGCCGCTTCATCGAGCGCATCCTTTTGCAGCACAGCGCATTCATGCTCCAGAGCAAGCACGAATGGGACCAGGAATTCTTCAAGGAACCCGCGAGGGAACTCACCGACGAGGAACGCACCCAGCGCTATGATCTCCGTTACGAATTCCCGCCCACCTTCGCCATCTGGATTTGCGATTTTCACCTGGAAAAGCAGTCCGGATACCGCGGCACCTGGGCAATCCGCAACGAGCAGGGCTTGACGCTTTCTGAAAAGGTTAAGTATATTTTGTACGACCTGACGCAGTTCAGCAAGAAGCGCGAAGAAATCAAGACCGCGGAGGACCGCTGGCTCTACCTGCTCAAGAACGCAGGTTCGTCCGACGACCTCCCCGATTTCGACGACAGTGTTATCGCAAAAGCGATCAAGCGCCTCCTTGTGGGAACAGCATCGGAAAAACTCCTGAAGGAACAGGCAAAGAACATGGTGATGACTGAAGAAGAACTGGACTATCTGGCCTCGCTGAAGGTCCGCGCCCGTGCGGAGGGCAAGGCCGAAGGCTTGGCAGAAGGCAAAACGGAAGGCCACGCCGACGCTCTCAGCGTGTTTGAAAAACTGGGCATTCCTCCAGAAAAAATCGCCGAAGCCAAAGCCATGCTCTCGACAAAGAAAAATGAATCACCCAAATAAGTTCGCTTAAAATGCATTAGATACAAGAAGGACGGAGTCAAACTCCGTCTCTTGATTTTTTGAATACGCATTGTCATTCTAGAACCACATCGCTCTCCAAAATGCTTTTTTCATAAACCAATGATTTAGATTGTCAAAAACGGCCCATAACAAGCGAAGCATGGCGAGATAGCACACCATTTTTTCTATCTTTCCCCTCCGAAATTATACGGCGGCAGGCCCGCCAAAAAGGACTAAAAATGAAACTCTCGAAGTACTTCTATGTGACGCTCCGCGAAACGCCGAGCGACGCCACCATGCCGAGCCACATCTTCTTGATGCGCGGCGGCTACATCAAGCCCGTCTCTACCGGTATCTATTCCATGATGCCCATGGGCTTCCGTGTGATCCAGAAGATCGTGAACATCATCCGCGAAGAAATGAACAAGATTGGCGGTATCGAAGTGGACCTGCCGGTGGTACAGACTGCCGAACTCTGGAGCGAATCCGGCCGTTACCAGGCCATTGGCGAAGAACTGCTCCGCTTCAAGGACCGCAACAACCACAACATGGTACTCGCCATGACCCACGAAGAAGCCATGACCGACCTCGTGCGCTACGTGCTCAACAGCTACAAGCAGCTGCCGGTGATGCTCTACCAGTTCAAGACCAAGTACCGCGACGAAGCCCGTGCCCGCGGCGGCCTAATCCGCGTCCGCGAATTCCTGATGAAGGATGCCTACAGTTTCCACACCAGCCAGGAAGACCTGGACCGTCACTACCAGGAAGAATACGACGCTTACCTGCGTATCTACCGTCGCGTGGGCATTGAACCGGTGGTGGTGCAGAGCGATACGGGTATCATGGGCGGTAAGGTCGCTCACGAATTCATGCTCGACACTCCGAACGGCGAAGACTACTTGATTCTCTGCAAGAAGTGCGGCTACCAGGCGAACCGCGAAATCGCGAAGTTCCAGCGCGTGCCGTTCAAGGGCGACGAAAACGCAGCCCTCGAAAAGGTCGCCACGCCGAACAGCGAAAGCATCGATGAACTCACCAAGTTCCTGAACGTCCCGGCAGAATCGACCGCCAAGTGCGTATTCTTCGACTTCGAAGGCAAACTCATCACGGTCGTTGTTCCGGGCAACCTTGACGTTTCCGAAATCAAGCTTCACAACTTGCTGAAGGCCAAAGAACTTTACCCGGCCGAAGACAGCCTCATCAAGGCCTGCGGCATGGTTCCGGGCTTCGCTTCTCCGATCAACGCTCATGACACGCGCATCATCGTGGACGAAGCCATCGCTGATTCCTTCGACCTCGTGACTGGCGCCAACGAAGAAGGCTTCCACTTCAAGCATTGCAACCCGAAGCGAGACTTCCCGAAGTTCGAAGTGGCGGACATTGCCGAAGCTTCCGAAGTCTGCAAGTGCCCCTGCTGCGGCGAGCTCCTCACCGAGACCCGCGGTATCGAAATGGGCAACATCTTCAAGCTGGGCACCAAGTTCTCTGAATCTATGGGCGCCAAGTTCCTCACCGCCGAAAAGACAACCGCTCCCGCCATCATGGGCTGCTACGGCATCGGCGTGGGCCGCTTGATGGCTTCCGTCGTGGAAAACAGCCACGACGACTTCGGACCGATTTGGCCCAAGTCCATCGCGCCCTTCCAGGTGGAAATCGTCCCGATTGGCAAGGAAGCCGAACTCGTGGAACTCGCCGAGAAGTTCGAGAAGGAACTCGAAGCAGCCGGCATCGACGTGCTGGTAGATGACCGCGACGAACGCCCGGGCGTGAAGTTCAAGGACGCTGACCTCTGGGGCTCTCCGGTGCGTATCGCCATCGGCAAGAAGGGCCTCGCCAACGGCGAAGTCGAATGGAAATTCCGTAACGAAAAGGATTTCTCCATGGTCAAGGTCGAAGAGGTTGTTGCGAAGGCGAAGGAGTATTTTAGGGACTAGGATCTAGGGACTAGAGGATAAGTAGAAAATGTCACCCTGAAGGGAGCCTTCGGCGACCGATAGGGTCCATGGATTCTATCGGCCTCCTTGAGGCCTCCAGAATGACAACGGGAGTCAATATGAGCAAGATTAAGGTCGCAACTTTGCAAGGCAAGTGGACAGGCGATTTCGACAGCAACAACGCCTGGTACGTGGAACAGGCCCGCGCCCTCAAGGGCAAGGGTTACGACCTGGTCGTGTTGCCGGAACTCTTCCACACGCCGTACTTCCCGTTCGAGGAGAACGCGGACTTCTTTGACCTCGCCATCGAAAAGGACCACCCGATTGTGGGCCAGTGGCAGGCCATCGCGAAGGAACTGAACGCAGTCGTGGTGTTCCCCTTCTTCGAGAAGCGCGCCCGGGGCATCTACCACAATTCCGCCTTCGTGTTCGAGCGCGACGGCAGCATCGCCGGGCTCTACCGCAAGAGTCACATTCCCGATGATCCCGCCTTCTACGAGAAATACTACTTCATCCCGGGCGATACGGGTTTCGAGCCCATCAAGACATCTGCAGGTACGCTCGGCGTGCTCATCTGCTGGGACCAGTGGTTCCCGGAAGCCGCCCGCATCATGAGCCTCAAGGGCGCAGACGTGCTCATCTACCCCACCGCCATCGGCTGGATGGATTCCGAACCCAAGGAAATCTACCCGCGCCAGCAAGACAGTTGGACCACCGTCATGCGCGGGCATGCGATTGCGAACCGCACGTTCGTGGTGGCGGCTAACCGCATCGGCACCGAAGGACACCTTACGTTCTGGGGCACGAGTTTCGTTGCCGCTCCCGACGGATACTTCATCGAGAAATGCTCGCCCGATTTCCTCGGAGTCTCTACCGTAGAAATCGACCTCGCCGAAACCGAGGAAAACCGCCGCTGGTGGCCGCACTTCCGCGACCGCCGCATCGACCTCTATGGCGACATCCTCAAGATCTGGTGCGAAAAATAGAAGAATAAAACTATGACAAAAGCAGTCCGATATCCCGCCGAATGGGAAGACCAGAAGGCCACATGGCTCAGCTTCCCGCACAACGAGCAGAACTGGTACGGGGAACGCGGTGTAAAAATCCGCAAGTTCTACATCGACCTCATCCGCACCATCAGCGACTTCCAGCCGGTGAACCTTCTCGTGCCAAGCAAGAAATTCCTTACCGACGCAGAAATGGAAATGCTCCAGAGCCCGGGTTTTCCCGTCACGCTTTTGAACATCAAGACCGACGACATCTGGATTCGCGACTACGGGCCGTTCTTCGTGAAGCAGGGCAAGAGAACAATCGTTTCCGAAACGCAGTTCAACGCCTGGGGCGCAAAGTTCCCGCCGTGGAAAAACGACAACCAGATTCCGGCAAGAATCATGAAGGCCACCGGCTACGGCAAAGGTGCAAGCGTCCCGTTTATTTTTGAAGGCGGCGCAATCGAGGTGAACGGAGACGGGCTCGGCATCACGACACTAGACTGCCTCGTGGGCAAGAACCGCAACAAGCCTGAGGACATGTCGAAAATCATCAAGGCGATATGCGAGATGCTTGGGCTCAAGAGCCTGCTGATTCTCCCCCACGGCCTCAACGGCGACCACACCGACGGCCACATCGACAACGTGGCCCGATTCATCGCGAAGGACAAGGTCGTCATCGCCTGGGACAAGGGCATGAAATCGAAGAACGCGCAGGTACTTTCCGAGGCAAAATACCTCATCGAAACCTGGCTCAAGGCCTTCTACGCCAAGAACGCCGTCGTTGAGACTCTCCCGCTCCCGCCACAGCGCAAACTCAGCGACGGGCAGATTCTCCCGGCAAGCTACATGAACTTTATCTTCGTGAACGGCGGGTTAATTTACCCGAAATACAAGTGCAAGAACGATGCTGTCGCGCAAAAGTTCTTCGAGAAGGCTTTCCCCGACCGAATCGTGATAGGAATCGACAGCCGTACCGTAATCGAGGAAGGCGGCAGCCTGCACTGCATGAGCAAGCACGAGAGCCGCTAAGAACTCCGCGCACGACACCATGAATCAAAAAGAAAAATCCGATCCCGAGAATTCGGAACCGGATTTTCACTGAGCTATGAAGGGCTCGAACCTTCGACCCACGCCTTAAAAGGGCGTTGCTCTACCAACTGAGCTAATAGCCCGAGCAAGCCAAATATACGAAAAAATCGCATTTTTGTAAAGGTTACAGGTCTCATTTTTGTTTTTTTTGTAAATTTAGCGCATGGATTTAAAGAGAAAAGTTGCACTGCTCGCCTTCTGGAGCCTACTACTCCCGACGGGCGCGAACGCATACTTTTCGCAGAACGACCAGGGCGAAGAAGTGTTCTCGTTCCTGAGCACCTTCGACAGTCCGCGTAACGCCGCCCTCGAAAAAGCGGCATCGGCACTCCCCTCGACAGACCCGACCACCGTGCAGCTGAACCCGGCCGCACTGCGACTACCGGAAGGGACAAAGCGCATCGCCGAAATTCACTGGCAAACGGGCGACATGGCCGAAAACCAGGGTTCCATATCGTACACGTCGAGTTACAAGTGGCTCCTTTACCAGATTTCGTACAACTGGCTCGACTACGGCTCGCTCACGGGCTATGACGAATACGGCAACGAAACAGGCAAGGACTACAACCCCCTAAGCCAGATGGCAACGGCAACCGTTTCGTTCCCGATGAAGCATATCCATGTGGGTGTAACGGCTAAATTCGCAAGCGAGCACCTCGCCGACGATGCAACCGACCGCACTGCATGGGGTGCAGCCTTCGACTGGGGCATTTCGTGGCAGTCATCCAGCAAGATATTCGGACTCGCCGTCATTGCGCGCGACTTCGGATGCCTGCTACGCGACTACGTCGACGACGGAGAAGAGGCGTTCTACCCGATGTCGCAAACCTTCGGCATCGCGGGCTACTACAGACCGGTTATCGCCCCGAGACTCACGCTCATGGCCGAAAGCGACTTTCCGCGCTACGCCGAACCCAAGCTGAACCTGGCCGGTGAATACGCCCTCGGGCAGAGTTTCTATATCCGCGCAGGCTTCACGCGTGCATGGCTCGACCTCACCCGCGACATGAAGCAGCTCATTTCTGCCGATAGCCGCCCTGACGAAGCACAAACCGCGCGCATGCTGAGCGCAGGCCTCGGTTACAACAGCAAGCTGTTCTCGCTAGACTACGCATTCTCGTACCTCGCACAGGGGCTCGGGTTTGAACATCGCATCGGGCTCCGCGTAGGTCTTTAATGCGCCAATTCGACGTTCTCGTATGGGGTGGAAATGATTCCGCAAATAGTCCGGAACCATTCACGCCGCCTTTCACCGACAAGGCGCTCGGTTGGTTCTACGGCAACGACCTGAACTCGAATGTCGAAAATAGCGAGGCGGAATGGCTAGTTTTCGTGCACAGGTCCATCGCGATTGACAGGCAGTTCCTGAACGAACTTGCCGAATGCATCTCGGGCTACCCGATGGTCGACGCGTTTGCACCGAGAATCCACGACGTGCAATCGGGCAAGTTCCTTTCGGGCTACGCGCTCGACAAGAAGGCAGGGCTCTCCATGCTTTGCGAGAACGCCAAAATGCGATTTGTCGCAGCCCCGCACCCGTATATTGCCGCATTCTCGCGCCGGATAGTGCAACGCACCGGCATGCTCGACGACGTGCTAGCCCCGAGCGTCCAGCATGCGGACTATGCGTTCCGCATGCTCCATGCCGGCGGAAAAATGTTCTCCGTGCCGTACCTGGTTGCAAACACGCAAGAACCGGCAGATGTCGCCTGGCCAACAAACGACCTCGCCTACGCGCTCGTGAAGTCATTCGGGATTCCGCAGAACATCCGCTTCCTTGCAAGGAACCCGAAGGAGTTTTACTTTATATGGAAAAACCGCAAGGAACTTTTCGAGAAGCGCGACAAGGCTACGCTTCTAAGCAAGTTCAATAAGCAAGATATCGCGGAGCTTTACTAGGCGCGATTCAAAGCGCATCCTATAAACCCAGAGTTTCCAGGAACTCGAGCACGCGCTCCGCAAAGCCCTTCATGGAGCAGTAATCCAGAAGCTTGCGGGCGGCATCTTCATTAACGACATTCTCGCCCGCAAGTACGCGGTCCAGCACGCGGGCATAGGCTTCCGCATCGTCGGCGGGCGCTATCAGCGGGCACACTCCGTCCAGGTTTTCAGCGACCGCCGACGCCCTTGCGCACACCGCAGGCGTGCCGCAAGCTATCGCCTCGATAGGCGGAAGCCCGAAGCCCTCCAGAAAACTCGGGTAAACCATCAGGTCGGCATGGCGGTAGAATTCCCGCAATTCCTGCGCGCTGAATTCGTTGAAGTGGAACACGTTATAGAGTTTCTTCTCGTTCACGATGTTCCGGAGTCGCTCCGAGAACTTGCCCACGCGCACAAATGCTACATCGGGCCGGAGTCGCGCCATCTCGAAATACGTATCGATATTCTTGCGCGGTTCGTCCAGGCTCACATTCAGGCACATACCCTGGAAATTGCGCATACCGTTCTTCCTGCGGAACGCGGCACGTTCTTCCGCAGACGCGGGTGAATCCGGGGCCTTGAACAACGCTGAATCAATCGGGCAGCCAATCACCTTCCCCGGCGCATCGGCCATCTTCTTGCCAAAATACTTGGCCGCCTCGCCCCGCGTCCAATTCGAATTGTAAACGTAGCCGTCCGCACAGAGCGTCCCGCGTACAAAGAACATATTCAAAAGCTTGAACTTTATGCTGTGCGGGTAAAGCGTCTCGGCGAACGTATCGTGCACGAACATTACCTCACGGGCCGAAGGGCATGCGGACTTAGCGACCGGCACAAGGAACCCAAGCTCGGGGCGAATAAAGAACACGATATCCGGAGCAATCTCTCGCAAAGCCTTTTTCAATGGCGCCCGGAAGGCGAAAAATCCCGTATAGAGCGACTTCGTCCAAATTTCGTGCGCCGTGAAGCCACGGGCATCCGCAACCGGCTCCGAGGCAGACATCCTTGCCGCCTCGCCTGCGAAAAACTTCGGAGTCTTAAGCCAGAGAACATGCGTTTCGAACGAATCGTGCACGGCGTCAAGCAAGTTCATGGTCAAACGGCCAAAACTCGTGCGTTCGTTCTTGTCACAAACAAAAAGTATTTTGCGCTTCTGCGCCATATTCCCGAAAAATAGATTTTTTTTGTCATTGCCTGCAAAGCAAAACAAACGCCAGTATGTTTTCGCGCCTCATATTGCTATATTCTCGATATGGCAAGAATCGCAATCGTCCTCGCGACATATAACGGCGCACGGTATCTCCCACAGATGCTCGATTCCCTCGTCTCGCAAGAGCGCAGGGCCGACATCGTCTTTGCCATCGACGACGGTTCAAGCGATTCCACTCCCGAAATATTGCGCAATTACGCCTCCAAACAGCCCATCCGCCTGGAGGTTCTACCGCACAACACGGGCCACCGGGCAGCATTTTCCACGGCACTCGAAATCGCACGAAAGGAACTTTCCCCCGACGACCTTATCGCGCTTGCCGACCAGGACGATATCTGGCTTCCGCAGAAATTACGCCTGCTCGAAAACGCCATCGAGAACAGCCCGAACAAGCCATCGCTCATCCTGGGCGATGCCGAAGTAATCAACGGCGAAGGCAAGCTGATTTACCCCTCCTGGCGGAAAGTGGCCCACATCGCGACAAGCGAACCGTTCAAGACGCGCATCGCGGGCACGAACAACGTGACAGGGTGCCTATCCCTTTTCCGCGCATCGCTTCTCGATAAGATTCTGCCCATTCCAGAGGCCGTGGGCGTTCATGACGCCTGGATAGGGCTACTTGCGGCAAAGAACGGGGGCATCGCCTGCATCGACACGCCTGTCATACAATACAGGCTTCACGACTCCAACGCCGTCGGGCTAGGCAACCGCTACACTTTCGACGAAACCTGCAAAAGACAAATCGCGTGGAGCGCACTCATTTGCGAGAAGGCCGATCCGCTCGGCCTCACGCCCGACGAAAAGCGCTTCGCCCGCGCACTGCACCGCTACTGGGAAAAACGCGCGAGATACCCGTTCCTCCCCTGCTCGCTAGCGTTTCTTGCCCGCAACAGAGAGTTTCTGTTCCCGCAAAAAGACGGAAGGATCAAAAAGGTTCTATTTTCAATGCTGGGCGCACCCGCAGTCCACCTGCTATTCGGAAAAGACAAATGAAGACTATCGCTTTCTACCTGCCGCAATTCCACCCGATACCGGAGAACAACCTCTGGTGGGGTGCGGGCTTTACCGAATGGCACAACGTGAGCGCCGCAAGGCCGATGTTCCGCGGGCACAGGCAACCGCAAGTTCCGGGAGCGCTCGGGTACTACGACCTGCGCTGCGACGAAACCCGCCATGAACAGGCCGAACTTGCAAAAAGTTCCGGCATCGACGCATTCTGCTATTACCACTACTGGTTCGGCGGCAAACAACTGCTAGAGACCCCGCTAAACAAGATGCTCGACGACAAGGGCTGCGACATGCCGTTCTGCCTCTGCTGGGCAAATGAAACCTGGTCCCGCGCCTGGGACGGAAAGGAGAGCGAAGTCCTTATCCAGCAGGCCTACAGCGAAGAGGACGACCGCAAACACGCAGAATACCTCGTGCAGATTTTCAAGGATAGCCGCTACCTGAAATCGGAAGGCAAGCCTGTATTCATCATCTACCGCGTGGGCAAGATGGACGACCCCGCAAGATTCGTGCAAATATTAGACGAGGCGGCCCGCTCCGAAGGTTTTCCTGGAGTGCGCGTTTTCGCCGTCAGGAACTTCGCCTGCGACGTCGACGACAACACGCTGCATTCTTACGGCATCGAAGACATCGTGGATTTCCAGCCCAACAACACGGAATACCCGCGCCGTTCCCTGTTCGGGAAGGGAATGCGTTTCCTGCAGCGCTGCTGGAACACTCTTGCCAGGAAGGCGGGGCTCCCGCAGGTCAATTCCGTACTGCGCCTCAAGTACAACGATGTCGCCCGCAATGCGCTCGCCCTTTACGGCACGCTGGGGCAGAACCACTACCCGACGGTTTTCCCGAACTGGGACAACTCCCCGAGGCGCAAGGCCGCGACCGTCATCCAGAACGACAACCCGGAAGATTTCGCCCGCTGGGTAAGCGAAGCCGCAAGTATCGTGCGCAAACGCCCCGAACGCAACCAGTTCCTGTTCGTGAACGCCTGGAACGAGTGGGCAGAAAGCGCGCATCTTGAACCGGAGCGCAAGTACGGCGACGCATTCCTGAAAGCCTTCAAGGAAGGTATAAGCAAATGAGCCTTCCGGTACGGACAGTCCTCGTAAACTACAGGAACATGGAAAAGACCATCGCCTGTATACGCGCGCTCGCACGCATGAGCGTAAAGCCCGAACGCGTGTACCTTGTCGACAACGCGTCGACCGAGGAATCGCGCAGCACTTTCAAGAAGGCCTTCCCGCAAGGCCGCTCGGAATCATTCGAAATCGAATGTTTCTGGAACGAGAACAATATCGGGTTCGCCGCCGCCTGCAACCAGGGCATCCGCGCCGCAAAACAGAGCGGGTTCGAAGGGTTCCTCTGGCTATTGAACAACGACACGCTTCCCGAACCGGACGCCCTCAAGGAACTTCTCAATGTCGCCGTAGACACGCACGCGGGCATAACCGGCTCGCAGATCGTGGACATGCAGGGGAATTTCGCGGGCGGAGTCGGGTTCGTCAACTCGAACTACGCGACGGTACGCCGGGCCACATCGCCCGAGGAGCGCGGGTTCCACTACGTCGAAGGCTCCTCGTTCCTGATATCGCCCGACTGCCTGCGGAAGGCAGGAGAGCTTCCCGAAGAATACTTCCTGTATTTCGAAGAGAGCGACTACTGCTACAAAGCGCGCCTCGCAGGGTTCGACATCGCATGGGCAACCCGGAGCATCGTACGGCACGATATCGGGAGTTCTACCGGCAGCGAAGAAGGCAAGGGCAAGGTCCCCTTCTTCATCGACTGCCTCATGATAAGGAACCGCATCCTCTTTGCCCGCAAGTACATGTTTCCCGAATTCCAGGTCAAGGTCGGGCTGTTTCTCTCGCTCGCTCTTCGCGTTTTCAGGTTACAGCCGCTTCGTGCCATAAAGATTCTGCAAATTCTCGCATCCGAAGAAAGTTTCCGCAAGTTCATACAGAAGAACGGAGGATTTTATGCGTAAGTACAAAACCCTTCTCGGCATATTGCTTTTCACGGCCGCATCCATCGCAAGTGCGGCAAATCCGGGCGACCCCAAGGTGACGCACATCGCCTTCCAGGACACGGCACGCGATTTCCTCGTGAACATCCGCGGGCAGCTCGTCGATTCCGCAGTCATCACGAACCTCGACAACGCCCCCACGCACTACGACAACTCCATGTCGGTGCGGCTGTTCCTCAACGGGCACTTTACCCCGGCGCTCAACTTCCGCGCGAGGGCAAGGATATTCACCGACTACACGAACAGGGAAATCGCTGACCATTTCTACAACCCGAGCGAAGGTTACCCCTACAACAAGCAAAGCGAAAACAAGCGCACCTGGGACCAGTTCGCGGCAAGCATCGACTACAGGCTCAAGCCGCTCACGCTACTCGCCGGTTTTGACTTCATCGAATACGGGCCGGCACGCTACAACCACGTGATTCTCCGCGGCGAAAGCAACAACTACCGTCCGTGGCAAGATTCCTCGGCCCGCATAAGCGAGCCCGCCCCGTTCCCCTACTTCGGTTACCGCTTCGAAATCGGGCCGGTCACGTACACGCAATACGCCGCAAAACTTTTCGAAAAAAAGAATGCGGGCAAGTACTTCCATTTCCACAACCTCGACATCAGGCTACCGGCGCGCATTACCCTCGGGCTATCCGAGACATCGCTGTACGGGACGACAACCGAACCCGCGGGCACGAACCCGAACCACGACGCCGATAGCACGGGGCGCGAATTCGAGTGGGCGTACGTGCTCCCGTTCATCCTCTACAATTTCCAGGAACACATTCAGGGCGACCAGGACAACATCTCGCTCGCGTTCAACCTGAGCGTAAAGACGATAAGGCACTGGGAATTCTACGGCGAACTCCTGTGGGACGACATGAAGACGCCCACGAGCATGTTCGACGACAGCTGGTGGGGCAACAAGTGGGCAACAACCGTAGGCATCGCCCGCGACAGCATCTACGCAGGTCCCATCCAGCTGGATTTCTTCACGGAATACACGCGCATCGAGCCATGGGTGTACACGCACCACAAGGGCGGCGGCTACACGTATGCAAACTACGCGCAGAGCCTCGGGAGCGAACTCGGCCCCAACAGCCAGGAACTGCACACCGAATTCTCCGCTACATACAAGTTCATCAAGGCGACGTTCCTTGCGGGCATGGTCGCGAAGGATACCGCTTTCGGCGGGAACCTAACCGACATCCACGGTCCCGAAGACGCGACGGACAAGAAATTCCTCGCGGACGCCTCTACCCTGCGTTATCAAGAATTCGGCGCAAGGCTAAGCGTCTCTCCCTGGGACTGGATGGATTTCCGCGCCGGCTACACGCGCTTCTTCGGGGACTACGAAGGTTTCCGCGCCTACGCTACCGGCACGTTGCAGTGGTAGTGTGAATCTCTAAAAAAGCAACCTGACTGCCTCGTCGTTACTCACGGCGAGGGCTTTCTTTTTCCATTCCGGGTCCAGGATGAGCTTCGCGACACCCGCAATCGCCTGGGTATGCGCCATCGCCGATTCCGCAGGCGAAAGCAACACGCACATGAACTGCGCCTTCTCTCCACCGCGGATTTCTATCCCGGTAAAGCCCGCGGGGCACACGCAGAAAGCCATCAGCGGGCGCTCTAACCCCACAATGCGCGTGTGCGGCAACAACAGGCCTTCACCCATATAGATTCCCTGCTTCACGCGTTCCGAAAGGCTGTTCCATGCCGACATCGCATCGAAACTCGCCGAATGCACGAGTGCATCGTAGGCAAGCCCGAGCGCCTTCGAAAAAGGCGTCGGAGCATTGTACAATTTCGTGTAGTCAGGTATCATCTACACCAGGGTTTTCTTGATGAATTCGATTGCGTCGGGTTCAGTCGCCTTGGCAATAAGCTTAAATTCTTCGAAAAGCGCAAGCAACTGCTTCATGCCCGGCTCAATATACTGCTCGAACTTCTTGATTCCTTTCACCTTGCTCAGGAAGCAGTAGGCGCCCAGTGCCTGCATCACGCGCTGGAGGCTCGCATGGATAAAGCTCTCCCATGCATCGTCCTTCGTGTAGGCCTGCACGCGCTTGTTCTGCATGCGCCAGTACTCGAAGAAATCCTTCACCATCGGCACAGGGAGGCAAACGTACGGGTCCCACAGGAGGCTCGCGATATCGTAGAACGCTGACCCGCGACGTGCCCCCTGGAAGTCCACGAAGGCAATCTCGGAATTCGGGCGCACCATGATGTTCTGGCTCTGGAAGTCACGGTGCATCAGCACCTTGGGCTGAGCATCCACAGAAACCGCCAGCAGCGAGTAGAAGTTCATCACGCTCTGCGGGATTTCCTTGATACCGCAATGGGCCTTCAGGTAGTTCTCGGTAAAGTAGTCCGTCTCCCACTTGAGCGCGGCAAAGTCAAACCGGCGAATCCAGAGTTCGGTATGGCTGCTGAAAATCGGCTGGCTCGCCTCCTGCCACTTCACAAGGGCGTCGATGACCGTCGGGTAGATAATGCGCTCGTTGCCCGAACGCACGCCCGGGCTCACCGGAGAAACCTCGTCCAGCAGGTTACGCTTGCCCAAGTCCTCCTGCAGCACCTGGCACGTGCTTTCGTCCACGCAGAAGATGCGCGTCACCGGCAGGCCAAAATCGCGGAAGGTCTTGGAATAATCCACAAAATGCCTAAAGTCATCGTTCACTTCGGCACAGACCTGCAACACGCACGACTTGGAACCTTCGGAAATGCGAAAATACTGGCGGCCCGAGCCCGCACCCGCAATCGAGGAAACGGTAAAACTCTCGGAATAGCCGCGAGAAAGCAGATAGTCTTTGATAACAGGAGAAATTTGCAAGGATTCGTTACTCATGATTTTTAATATAGCAAATAAAAAATTCTGGTCATTGGTCATTAGTCATTGGTCGTTAGATTTAAAACTAACTACTAATGACTAACAACTACTAAGAGAACTTGATTCTCGGGTCCACGAGCGTGTAGAGGATATCGCTGAAAAGGCGACCCACCATCGCCATGAGACTGCTCAAGAAGATAATACCCATGACCACGTTGTAGTCGCGGTTCACCATGGAGTTGTAGTACAGGAGCCCCATACCGTCGATGTCGAAGACCTTCTCAATAAGGAGAGCGCCCGCGAACATCAGCGTGCAGATTTCGGAAAGGCGGGTGGCTATGGGAATAAGCGCGTTGCGGAGCGCGTGGCGCACGAGCGCTTGGTTGAAGCTCATTCCCTTCGCAAGGGCCGTGCGCATGTAGTCCTTGCCCAGTTCTTCGAGCGCGGAATTCTTCATGAGGAAGGTCAGGAACGCGAACTCGCTAATCATGTAGCAGAAAATCGGGAGCACAAGATGGTGCCCCAGGTCCAGGACCTTCCCGAAGAAATTGAAGTCCTCGAAGTCATCGCTCGTGAGGCCACCCAGCGGGAATATATCGAGGTACGAACCGCCCGCAAGGAAGATAATCAGGAGGATACCAAGTGCATAACCCGGCATCACGTAGCCCGAGAAAATGATACCCGAACTGAGTGAATCAAGCTTGCTCCCGTGATGCACCGCTTTCCAGAGGCCGAGGGGAATACATACAAGGTAACTCAAGAAGAACGAGGTTATCCCGAAGAATAGCGATATCGGGAAACGGCTCACGATGACGTCCCATACCGGGAGGCCGTAAGTGTAGCTTGAACCAAGATCCAGATGCAGAACGTTCCAGAGCCAGGTCAAGTAGCGCTTCCAGGCGGGCTGGTCAAAACCGAAGTACGCCTGGATTTGTGCAATCTGGTCGGGCGACAAGGCCTTGGAGGCATCAACCCCGCCCTTCATGGCGGCGGCCTGCTGCGCACGCGAAATCATCTCCTCCACGGGGCCACCCGGCAAAAGCTGGATGAGTATAAAACACACCAGCGAGATCCCGATGAGCGTCGGGACCATAAGCAGCAGGCGTCGGAGGATATACGAGCGCATTTACCTCATCTTTCCGGAGCGCAGCACGTCCATCATGTTGAAGGGTTTGGCTGTACCGGCAGCAATCTGCTCGGCGAGGAAGTTCACGGCATCCACAGTGCCCTCGGCGTAAATCTTACGGCCGCACACGTTGTGCTGGAACTCGAAATGCACCGTACCGTCGGCGCTGTCGAGGCTGTAGGTATGGAAGGCGTGACCGCCGAGGTATTCCTCGGGCACATGCATGCGTTCCATCTGTTCCTTCTCGTCACGCACCTTCTCGATATCGTCCGGCGTGTAGGCGAAGCCCATCTTCTGGAAGGTACCCACGACCGCGCGGGCCGTACCGCTCGTGTCGGCCTTCGTCTTCTGGTGGCTTTCCACCACGGAAAGCTTGTAGCCGTCGAATGCAGACGGGAACTCGTTCGCGAGGAACTCAATCATGCTCTGGAAGGCGACAATCTGCTTTGCCATGTTCGGAGCGATGACGCTCGGGTGGTTCGCTTCGGCCACAAGGCGTGCAAGAGCATCGCGGTCGCCGCCGGTGGTGCCCATCACGAAGGGAATCTTGTGCTTCACGTAGAAGGCGGCATTATCGTTCACGGCCGTCGGGTGCGTGTAGTCAATGCAGATGACGTTCGGGTACTTCGCGAGCACTTCGCCAATGCGTTCTTCGCGATTGCTCGGCTTCAAAAGCTGGATAGTCTTCCCCGCCACTACGGCTTCGTTTTCCACGATAATCTCGCCCGTCAAAGAATACGGGACAAGTTCCAAGCCGCGGGCCACGCAAGTTTCAGCCACAATACGGCCCATATTGCCCGGAATACCATTAACCATCACTTGTATAGACATAAAATCTCCTGTTTTTGGGGTGGAAAATAGAAAAAATGCAGAAAGAAACTTTTTTCAGCGCTCCAAAACACCTTTTTTCACAAATGATTTGCAAGAGTTTTACATTTTTTTTGTAACTTTGTGTATACAGAAAACGCGTCTTTACGAAAATTTATGTTAACAATATGGCAATTTATGTTTTCACAACCGCTTGCCGTATTTTCTTAAAATCGTTATCATGAAACTGAAGAACGATGAAGAAAAGGCATTTGACCTAGAATTATCCAAGATTATTAAAGCCAGAAGAGACGAACTCAACCTTACTCAAGAATACTTAAGTCTTCATTCTGGTGTTACCCGCATTACCATCGGTAAGTGGGAAAAGGGCGAGAAGACCCCTATCAGTTTTGACCTCTACAACGTACTCAAGGTTCTCTACAAGGATCCGTCTGAATTTTGGGCCGAACTGTTCAAGAATTACGAAAAAACTCTTTCGCCCATCCAGAAAGCGGCCGACAAGAAGAAGTACATGGCCTACATTGAACAGATGCAGAAAGGCAAGAAGGGCAATACCTAACCGTTCTCGTCCAACCATCTCTGGAGAATAATTGCGGCGGCTAATTGATCAATTACCGCCTTATTTTTTTGCTTTTTCTTCTTGCTGAAGTAAGACGTCTTTTCCTGGGCTTGCACGCTCGAATACGATTCATCCTGCGTGTATACAGGGAGTCCCGGAAAACGGAGTTTCAGGTCCTCGACGAACTTCTCCACCACCACGTTCTTGCCGTCCTTACGGCCATCGGGGTGGTACGGCATCCCCACCACGAACGCATCGATTTTGTTCACCTTAACGAGTTCATCGAGCCTTACAAACAAATTAGTTGTCTTCTGGTCGATTGTCTCGCGGGAGAATGCCATGCGCAGTTCCGAGTCGGCAAAAGCGACCCCGACGCGATGTTCTCCGTAATCTAGTGCCAAGTAGTTCATCGGAGCGAAATATAAAAAAAAGAAGACCGCAAACAAGAAGCCCGGCTAGAAGCCGGGCCGACCTGCCGTTCAACGGGGCCTACACTAGAGAAGGTAGGTCATCGAAAGCTGGATGTTCCAGGCGCTCGGTTTGTCTTCAACAGCATCGCTTACACTGTTGAAGTCGTACATGAAGCGGAGACCGACGTTCATGTCGTGACCACCCTGGTGGAACTGAGCACCGGCACCGAGAACAAGCGACACATAAACGCCGCTGGTCTCAATGTCATCGGCGGCGACAAGATCGCTTGCGTAGTCGACCTCGTTGTCGTAGGTATCATAGTAGTTGAACTGCGCCGAGAACATGTCGGCAAGGCAGAACGCGAGACGGAGACCGCCTTCCACGTAGAGGAAAGAAAGGGGTTCGTAACGGGCGAGCACGGGCACATCCATGAGAATTTGCGAGATGCCCTGTTCGTATTCGTATTCGTAGCCATTGCCAAGAGAAACGCGGTCGGAGGTTTCATAGAAATAGCGGAAGATGAAGTTCACTTCGGGTGCGACAGCAAACTGCTTGTTGATATAGTAACGGAGGGAACCGCCCACATAGCCGCCAACGGCAGTAAGGTCGCCAAGACCGCCCACGCCCACGCCGATATGGCCGCCCAGACGGATTTTCTGGTAGTCGGTATCTTCAGAAGACTTTTCCGCGGCAGGTGCGGCAGACTCGGCTTCTTCGGCGGGTTCAGCCTGGGTGGATTCCTCTGTCGAGTAGCTGTCATCTTCGGTTGCAGCGGGGGTCTCACCGTAATCCTCGTCGTCGTACTGGGCGAACGAAGGTACACAGGTAAAGCCAAGCGCAATCGCGAGCACGGCTAATTTTTTCATTTTGTTCTCCTTATGAACTGATTGTTAGTTTGGTCGTCAAAAATAATAACAATCGCCAGTGCAGATGTCAATAAAAAAATGGCTTAATCTCTTTTTTTTCGAATTTGGGCATTTTACGTTCCCGTTTGCCAATAAGCTCCACCCCAATTTTTCTATCTTTACGCCCACTATGAGCAATTTGAAGAATGATTTGTGGGTCGGCGTGGACGTAGGTTCCACCACCGTGAAGATTGCGGTCGTCGATCCCGAGACCAACAAGCTTTTGCATTACACATACCAGCGCCACAACGCCATGCAGGCGAAAAAGGTCTACGAGGTGCTGCGGGAGGCCCACGGGCTCTTCCCGGACAAGAATTTCAGGGTGGCCTTCTGCGGTAGCGGCGGCCAGCCCTTCGCCGACGCCACGCACGCCTTCTTCGTACAGGAAGTCGTCGCGAACGCCCTCGCCGTGCGTGCCACCTACCCCGAATCGCGCGTAGCCATCGAACTCGGCGGCCAGGACGCGAAGGTCGTATTCTTCGAAAAGGACAAGACAACCGGCAAGCTCATCGCAAGCGACATGCGCATGAACGGCGTATGTGCGGGCGGTACCGGCGCATTTATCGACCAGGTGGCCGAACTCCTCCGCATCAAGACGGAGGCCTTCGAAGGTTTTGCCAAGCGCGGCCAGAAGGTCTACGAGATTTCGGGCCGTTGCGGCGTGTTCGCGAAGACGGACATCCAACCGATGCTCAACAACGGCATCGCCAAGGAAGACATCGCTCTTTCAAGCTTCCACGCCATCGCGAAGCAGACCATCGGTGGCCTTGCCCAGGGCATGGAAATCAAGCCGCCCGTGATTTTCGAGGGCGGCCCGCTCACGTTCAACCCGACGCTCGTACGCGCGTTCAAGGAACGCCTCGGTATTAACGACGAGCAGGCAATCGTGCCGGAACACTCCGAAGTGCTCGTCGCCATGGGTGCAGCCCTCTCGCTCGGCTCTATGTTCGCGGGCCAGGAATGCCATTACCGCATGGAAGGCTCGCTCGACGCCCTGGTGCACTTCAACGAAGTCCGCCAGGCCGAAAACAAGGCGAAGGCCGCCGCAGACCTCTTCTTCAAGAACGAGGCCGAATACAAGATGTTCCTCGAAGAACACAAGATGGCCGACAACCACTACCCGCAGCCGGCCTCGGGTTCGACCATCAACGCCTACCTCGGTATCGACGCGGGTTCCACCACCACGAAGTTCGTGCTCCTCGACGAGCAGGACAACGTGATTGACGGGTTCTACGCCAGTAACGATGGCGAACCGCTCGCCGTCTTGAAGCGCGCCATGAACGAGCTCGCCGACCGCTACGAGGAATACGGCTGCAAGCTCAACATTCTGGGCGTGGGTACCACCGGCTACGGCGAACAGCTCTTCGCAAAGGCCGTGCATGCCGACTACCATACCGTGGAAACGGTCGCGCACGCGAACGCCGCCCAGCGCCTGTGCCCCGACGTAAGCTTCATCCTCGACATCGGCGGCCAGGACATGAAGGCAATCTCCGTGCAAGACGGCGTCGTTACCGGCATTATCCTGAACGAGGCCTGCTCCTCGGGTTGCGGCTCCTTTATCGAGACGTACGCCCGCAGCCTCGGAATCCCGATGGAAAAGATTGCGGAACTCGCGTTCAACGCAAAGAGCCCCTCGCAGCTCGGTTCCCGCTGTACCGTGTTCATGAACAGTTCCATCATCACGGAACAGCGCGACGGCAAGCAGCCCGAAGACATCATCGCGGGTATCTGCCGCTCCATCATCAACAACGTGTTTACGAAGGTTATCCGTATCCGTAACCTGAACACCCTCGGCAAGAAGGTCGTGGTGCAAGGCGGTACGTTCAAGAACAACGCGGTCCTCCGCGCCTTCGAGCAGTACACCGGCCTCAAGCCGATCCGCCCCGAACGTCCGGGCGAAATGGGCGCTATCGGCATTGCGCTCCTCACCCGCAAGTTCATGGAAGAAAAGCGCAAGGAAAATCCGGACCTCAAGTCGAGCTTTATCGGCCTCGATGCCATGCGCACCTTCAGCTGGCACAACCAGCCGGGCCAGCTCTGCCAGTACTGCACCAACCACTGCTCCCGCACCATCGTCACATTTAGCGATGGCCAGAGCTTTGTCACGGGCAACCGTTGCGAACGCGGCGAAGTTACCGCCGACCCGAACGACCCGAAGACGAAGGCCCTCATCGCAGAAATCAACAAGAAGATGCTCTCCGTGCCCGACATGATCAAGCGCACGAACCAGCTGCTGGTGAAGGACTACGCCCCGGCAAAACTCGTCGAGAACACGGGCAAGACCATCGGTATCCCGCGCGTGCTCGAATTCTGGGCAAGCCTCCCCTTCTGGAAGGCGTTCTTCACGAGCCTCGGCTATACCGTCGTGGTGAGCCGCCAGAGCGACTACAAGATGTTCGAGGCGGGCCTCCACAGCGTGCCCTCTGACACGGTTTGCTTCCCGGCAAAGCTCGTGCACGGCCACGTGCTCAGCCTTATCGAGAAGAAGGTTGACCGCATATTCTTCCCGATGATGGTTGCCATCCCGAGCGACCACACCAAGTTCACGGCAACATCCGTTTGCCCGGTGGTGCAGGCCTACCCGAACGTTTGCAAGAACACCGATGAACCCGAGAAGAACTATGGTGTTCCCATGGACCAGCCGATTTTCCACTGGTTCAACACCAAGCTCCGCAGAAGCCAGACCGTCGACTGGTTCCACGAACACTGGAAGCTCGACAAGAAGCTTTTGGACAAGGCCGTGACCGAGGGCGAGAAGGCACTCAACAGCTACCGCACGACCCTTTTGGAAGAAGGCCAGAAGATTCTCGACGACGTACGCGCGAAGAACAGTTTTGCCGTGGTGATTGCGGGCCGCCCCTACCATGCGGACACGCTCATCAACCACAACATCGCAAGCCACTTTACCGCCATGGGCATCCCGGTGCTCACCACCGAATCGCTCCCAGGCGTGTACGACCAGGATGTGCCGAGCCACACCCGTATCGAAATCAAGAATACCTTCCACCTGCGCATGATTGGAGCCACCATGATTGCCGCGAAGGACCCGAACATCGAACTCGCGCAAATCGTGAGCTTCGGTTGCGGGCACGATTCCATCTTGACCGACGAGATGATGCGCATGCTGCACCTTGATTCCAACAAGGAAATGCTCATGCTCAAGCTCGACGAAGGCGACGCCCGCGGCCCCGTGGGTATCCGCATCAAGAGCTTTATCGAGACGGTGAAGGCACGCCGTGCGGCAAACCTCCCCGACAAGCCCGAAAGCCACGAACCGCTATACCACACGCCGTTCGTCGCCGAAGACAAGCAGCGCCGCCGTATCCTTACGCCGAACCTCTCCCCCGCATTTACCGTGCTCGCGAGCGAGTACATGAAGCGCGAAGGCTACATCGCCGAATACCTGCCCGTGGCCGACAAGGAAGCCATCGAGCTCGGCAAGAAGTTCGTGCACAACGATATCTGCTTCCCCTGCCAGGTGAACATCGGCGAAGCCCTAAAGTGGCTCGTCAATCACCCGGATGTGCCGCAGAACGCTGTCTCCATGTGCCTTGCAAAGAACTGCGAGAACTGCCGTGCCGTGCAGTACGCGGTACTCGCCCGTAAGGCTCTCGACGAGGCCGGATTCAAGGACGTCACCATCATCACAACCGGCGTGGACTACAAGGGCATGCACCCGGGCTTCCAGCTGGGCCTCGACTTCCGCCTCCACATGCTGTGGGGCCTCGTGACGATGGACGCCATCGAGACTATGTACCGCGCCTTGCGTCCCTACGAAGTCAACAAGGGCGACACACAGAAAGTCTACGACGAGTGGATGCCGAAGGTTATCGCCGTCGCAGGCCACCTCACCACCACGCAGCTGGTGCGCCCCTCCAAGCTCATCGAAGTCTTCGAGCAGTGCATCGAAGCGTTCAACAGCATTGAAATTACCGAAGAACGCAAGCGTGGAATCCGCAAACCGCGCGTGGCCGTGCTCGGTGAAATTCTCATGAACTACCACCCGAGCGCAAACGGGTTCGTGGAAGAATACCTCATGAACAACGGGATGGAAGTCTACCTCCCGGGCATGACAGACTTCTTCCGCGTCGACGAAGTCGTGCGCAGCGAAAAGCTCAAGCGCGGATTCTCGGCGAACCCGCTCATGGACCGCGTGGAAGGCGGCGTGACGGCGAAGGTCTATACGCATGCCGTAGAGACCGCCCGCAAGTCCATGCACAAGTTCAAGCTCTACGAACACCACGCAGACTGCTACGAACTCAAGGACTACGTCGCAGACATCATCGACCCGACATACAACACAGGCGAAGGATGGCTTATCCCGGGCGAAATCCTGTACAACGCGCAACACGGTGTGAACAGCTACATCATCTTGCAGCCGTTCGCCTGCCTTGCAAACCACATCAGTGGCCGCGGCCTCACCAAGGCGGTGAAGGAACGTTGCCCGCACGTGCAGATTCTTTCGCTCGACTACGACCCCGATACCAGTTTCGCAAACATCGAGAACCGCCTGCAGATGCTCATCATCAACGCAAGAGAATTGGAAAAAGCAAACCAAACTTAGACGAAAGAACGGACCAGAGGTCCTATAGACGATAGACGAAAGAAATTGTGAAAAATTATTGAACAAGCGGCAATGCTGCAACGATCTCTCTTTCGTCTTTCGTCTAAAGCGAGCTTGCGAGCGTTCTATCGTCTTTCTTGAAACCTACAACCTGATACCTACTAATGCTCAACGTTTCTAATGTCAGTCTTCAATACGGTAGCCGCGTCCTCTTCAAGGAGGTGAACCTCTCGTTCAAGCGCGGCAACTGCTACGGAGTCATCGGTGCGAACGGCGCCGGCAAGTCTACCTTCCTCAAGATTCTTTCGGGCGAACTCGAGCCCAATACCGGCGAGGTCACCAAGGACCCGGGCGAACGCATCGCCGTCCTCAAGCAGGACCACTTCGCCTACGAACAGAACACCGTTCTCGAAACCGTCATGATGGGTTACCCCGAACTCTACGAACTGGGCAAAAAGCGTGACGAACTCTATGCACTCCCCGAAATGACGGAAGAACAGGGCATGCAGGCCATGGAAATCGAGACGCGCTTTGGCGAAATCGGCGGTTACGAGGCCGATTCCAGCGCGGCAGTGCTCCTGAAGGGCCTCGGCATTCCCGAAGAATTCCACTACAGCCTGATGGCCGACCTCGACGGTGGCCAGAAAATCCGCGTGCTCCTCGCCCAGGCGCTGTTCGGCAACCCCGACATCCTCCTGCTCGACGAACCGACGAACCACTTGGACCTCGAAACCGTCGGCTGGCTCGAAGACTACCTCGAACGCTTCGAGAACATCGTCATCGTGGTGAGCCACGACCGTCACTTCCTCAATGCGGTCTGCACGCACACCTGCGATATCGACTACGGCAAGATCAACCTCTATGGCGGTAACTACGAATTCTGGTACGCCGCAAGCCAACTCGCCCAAAAACAGCGCAAGGACCAGAACCGCCGCGCCGAAGAGAAGATTGAAGAATTGAAGGCGTTCATCCGCCGTTTTGCCTCCAACGCAGCAAAGGCCAAGCAGGCCACCAGCCGCAAGAAGCTCCTCGACAAGATGACCGTCGAAGAAATGCCGGCATCGAGCCGCAAGTTCCCGTGGGTCAACTTCAAGATGGACCGCGAACCGGGCAAGATCGTGCTCGAAGTCAAGAACGCGACGATTGACGGCGGCGACGGCATCATCTGCAAGGGGCTCGACTTCAGCCTGGGCGGAGGCGACAAGGTCGCCCTCGTCGGCGAATACGATACGCTAAAGACGGCATTCTTCCAGCTGATTGCCGGAGAGACGAAGGCACCCGATGGAGTGCTCAAGTGGGGCAACACCATCAGCTACAGCTACTTCCCCAAAAACAACGACGCCTACTTCGGCTGTGACCTCTCCCTGGTGGATTGGCTGCGCCAGTACAGCAAGGAACAGGACGAAACCTTCATCCGCGGGTTCCTCGGACGCATGCTCTTTACCGGCGAAGAAGCCCTCAAGAGCGCAAACGTGCTCAGCGGTGGTGAAAAGGTGCGCTGCATGCTCAGCCGCATGATGCTCAGCAACGCGAACTGCCTCTTGCTCGACGAACCGACCGCACACCTCGACTTGGAAGCCATCACCGCCCTCAACAACGGCCTCACCGCCTTCCAGGGCCCGATTATCTTCTGCTCCCAGGACCACGAATTCGTGCAAACGGTCGCAAACCGCGTGCTCGAACTCACGCCGAACGGTGTACTCGACCGCTCCATTACCTTCGACGAGTGGCTCGAAACCAAGAAGAAAAAGAAATAACACTTTATCGGGAATTTCGTCGCATAATCACCGAAAAATTGCCGAAAGATATTCAAAAAAAGCATTTTGTCAAGGAAATGCTTTTTTCGTTTTGAATTTTTATATATTTAGCGATATAGGGATAAAGGAGAAAATTATGAACAACATTTCCAAGACCTTACTCGCAATTTTTACCGCCTTTTCTGTCGCCACTTTCGCGGCAGAGAAAGTCTACATGGCTCCGGTCGGTACCACCAACATTCACAGCGACTACGGCATCGCCGCGCAGAAACTCATGAAAACCTACATCGAAGACGATGGCAGGTTTATTCTTGTTGAGGGCACAGCCGCCGATAGCGTTGTGCTCGAGAAACAGGAAACCGTCAAGAACAAGGCGGTAGAAAAAGGCTGCAGCAAATACCTCATCGCAGAATTTACCCGCCTGGGCGACAACGTGATTCTATCCTTCAAGCTCTACGGCACGGATAGCGACACCCCCGTATGGCAGGACCGCCTCAAGGCAGCAAACCCCGATGACTTTGACCCGATTATCCAGCGCGTGGCCCGCACCATCTGGACCATGCAGGAGTTTAATAAGAGGGTAGCATAAGCTACTATATTCATTGCGCAACCCCCAAAAGGTAAAACAATGGCAAAAATCAACTATAGCTCCGAGACAAGGGAACAGGTCATCAAGCTGGTCCTGAAAGGCGAAAAGTCAGCAAACCAAATAGCCAAGGAACTCGGAATCGGGCCCAATACAGTCGGTCGGTGGGTAAACGAGTACCGCAAGGAACACAACCTGCCGAGCTACCGCGAGGAACGGCGAATCCGCAAGGTGTCCGTCGAGGAACTCGCCGCCAAGAACAGGGAACTGGAAAAACTCCTGAAGAAGCGTGAAAAGGAGCTTGCGGACGAGAAGGAGACGGTAGAGATCCTAAAAAAATCCCTGCACATCTTTATGCGACCACACGACTGAAATGCGAGGCGATACACGTGAACCGCAAGAAATACTCAGTCAGGAAGATGTGCAGAGCCCTAGGAATACCGCAGTGTTCCTACTACCAGTGGTCGCGCCAGCAGGAAAAACGTGCCGAGAAGAAGGCCCGCGAAGAACGGCTTGTCCAGAAGGTCCGCGACACCTTCGAAGAAAACCACCGCGTGTACGGTTGCCCGAAGATGCTGGCGGCACTCCAAGACAAGGGTGTCGAGGTAAAGGTGTGGAAACTGCGCCGCATCATGCGCGAGAACGGGCTCTATCCAGTCACACTCAGGAAGTGGAAACCCTACCGCAAGGGCAAATGCGACGCCATGTACAGCGAGAACCTGGTGCAGCGTAAGTTCGATCCCGACAGCCTGAACGCCGTCTGGGCCGGCGACATCACCTACGTCAAGACTACGCTTGGCTGGGTGTACCTTGCCGTGGTGTTGGACCTGTGTAACAAGGAGGCGGTGGGCTACGCCGTAAGCAAGAACATCGACACGGAACTTGTCAAGCGCGCGTTGTCCAATGCCATCATGCAACGCGGCCATCACGACGGGCTCATCTTCCATTCCGACCGCGGCGTGCAGTACAGTAGCATGGGTTACCGCACGATGCTCTCGGAGAACGGGATAACGCCCTCGATGAGCGCACCGGGCTGCCCCTACGACAACGCCTGCATGGAAAGCTTCTTCGCAAGCTTCAAGAAGGAGATGGCCTACAGGCGTGACTTCAAGGACATCGAAGACGTGCGGGAGGCCGCTTTCAGGTATATCGAGCTGTTCTACAACCGGAAACGGCTCCATAGTTCGCTGGGATACATGACTCCGGTTGAATATAGGCTGTCAAAACAGGCTGCCTAGACCACAAGGGTATACCACTTAACAAGAAAAAAGGATATATTTAACTTAACCGGTAATGAATATGGTTGTTCATGAACCCACTATTAAAAAAACTACAAATCCAATCGGCACAGACGAAAAAGCGACCAACGACCAGGATATATATAACATAACAGAAAACGAGGTCAAGGCCCCCAAGCGCAAGAAGGTGAATTCCTACTTCGGCATCGGCATCGGCGGAATGGTGCCGCTTGCCCCCGAAATCGAAATGGCCCCAGGCCTGAACCTGTTCGGCATTTACGATACGCAGAGTATCCTCTTCGGAATTGACTGCAACCTGTGGGGTATGAGCAGCGACTCCCGCTATTCCTATGCAGATTTTGGCATTTCGGCCTACTACGCATTCGGCCGTAAGTTCATTGCCCCCTATATCGGTGGCGGACTCAGCTTCTCTGCCGTCGATTACGAGACGGAAGTGTCCTATGTCGCCGAACGCGAATATTACGACTATGATATTCAAGGATACAGGACCTCGGAAGAGACGGAATACAATACCTATGTCGATGACAAGAGCGGCATCGGAGCATTTATTGGTGGCGGCGTGATGCTCAACCGCGCAAGCAGTATCATACTCCTGGCCGAAGTCAAGTACTTTGTCAGCTTCTTCAAGCTGGCAGAACCGAAGGGCACTGTTACCTACGAGCAGTGGAAAGACTACGACTGGTACGACAACGATCTCCCCACCAAGTCCGATAAACTCTTCCAGGGCTTCATGTTCAACCTCAAGTTAGGCTACGGTTTCTAGTGAACACAAAACGCAACATAGTCCTCCTGGGCTTGCTCGCGTTCGCACTCACGCTGAGCGGGTGTTACTTTAGCCGCACGACGATTAGGACGACCGACGGCAAAGACTACAAGATTTATGGCGACGGCGAACTCATCTGCGAAAGTAGCCAGGACTGCAAGATTGGCCAGCGCGGAGCACCGCACACCATGGAACTGAAGGCGGTCAAGGGCAATACGGTCGTCGGGAGCACCACGATAAAGCGCGAGATAACCACGGCGTCTGTCATGTGGGGTTTTGTTTCGTACTTTACCACGCTGTTCGTTTACCAGGCATACCCCGACAACGTGTATATCCCTATCGACTACAGCAGCGAGATGGTGAGCCGGACGGTGCGCGAGACGGGTGGCAACGACTGGAACACTTCGCCCTACAAGTCGCAAGGCAGCGCATGGGACAGACCCGGCTACGAACCAAGCGCCGAGGAATACAACGCACCCGCCGAGGAGTATTGAGACAAGGGAGGGCTCGGCCCTCCCTTTTTTGCTAAAAAAAGGCGTTTTTGGTTGACAAGAGGGGAAATATTTTTATATTTGGCACGTAACCTAAGGAACGTAGTAAATGTTGAACAAAAAGAATCTCATTCTTATCGCAATCGGCGTTTTACTGCTTGCAATCGGATTCCTTTGCCTCGCCACCGGCCCGGCAGATAATCCGGTAAGCCTCACGGTTGCACCTCTTATCCTGGTGTTTGCCTACCTGGTCGTGATTCCCGTGGGGATCCTCTTCGGCGGCAAGAAGCAGGACAAGCAGGACTAAAATCCCGGGCGATTAGCTCAGTTGGTTCAGAGCGTCTGCCTTACAAGCAGAATGTCAGCGGTTCGAATCCGTTATCGCCCACTACCGAGAATCGGAAACGATTTGGGGTGGTAGCTCAATTTTGGTTAGAGCACCGGCCTGTCACGCCGGAGGTTGCGAGTTCAAGCCTCGTCTATCCCGCGAATAAGCCCTCTCACTTGAGAGGGCTTTTCGTTTGCAATTTTTACGCACAGTTACCAGAGGTACAGGCCGAGCGAAAGCGAGAACTGGTGAGTCATGAAACTCGCATCGATATCTATGGAAGTATCGACGTATTCTTCCAGGTCGTAATCGTAATAGCCCGAGCTCGACGATTCGGTAAAGTAGCCGAACTGCATCATGTACTTGAATCGCGCGATGATGGCGAACGATATCCCGCCAAGTCGCTTGGGCTTGGTCGCAAACAGGCGGACATCCGCATTGACGCCCAGCATCAACACCGTCGAAAGATCGGCATCCGACCACATGAAATTGTAATTGCCCACACCCGCAAAGGGTTCCGCCTTCAGCCACCTGGAATCAAAGACGGTATACCCGAGCGTAAGGCCCACAGTCTCGTCCTCGCCGCCACCCGCAACATAAACATGCGATTCGCCCACAGGCTTGTTTATAAGTCCATAACTGAGTAACCCGTTCAGGGATATACGACCAAACTGGAGACTAATTTCACCGATAAAGCTAGAACCCATCTCGGAGTGGAAATAATCCGTGGCATCGCCCGTCATGAACCCGAGCCACTTGCCCGCAAACACGCCCAGGCCGCCCGTATAGTACTTGTGCTTGAACGGGTCCCTGTAGAAATCGCGGTAGGGCTGCATAATCTTTTCGACAAACGGGATTGTCTGTTCCTTAAGGATTCTCGAGTACGTGGACTGCGGATACTTGCCAACAAAGTCACGGGCACACGTCAGGAAATGTTCCACGTTCGTGGTATCGTACAGCGTTGTAACCGTAAACGACACGCCATAAACCGAGACCGGAACCTTATTGATTATAAGCTCCGAGTAAAGCAGGGTGCGGTACAGGTCCTTGTATTCATCGGAAACGCTTTCCGAGGGCACAACGCGCGCATGGAGCGAATCTGCCTTGGTGGAATCGAACGGAGAAAGGTTCCTGTACAAGTAGCGCGACAGCGGGTCATCCTCGCTAGCCCGGCTCTGCCAATTCGGCTTGAAGGCAGAATCAAGAATAACTCGCCTCATGTCCGCATAGAGTTCAATCCCGCGTTCATACCTGCCTGTTTCCATTTCGGCAAGGTATTCCTCGAACCGGGTAAGGGGTGCACCCTCCTCCACGTTCGTCTTGAGGTAATCCAGAGCCTGCCCGGCGCGGGCCGTATCGCCAGATTCAAGCGAAGTCTTGAGCACGTCGCGCGCACGCAGGAAAAGTTCCTTCTTGGAAGGCTTCGGCGAAGAATCCTGCGCCAAGGGCACGGAAAAGCCGAGCAACAGGAACGCGGCGAAAAGAAATGTTGCAATCTTTACCATAGGAGAATCCCGAGGCCTAGGGCAAAGAAGGGCGTTACGCCGGAGCCGTTGACGAGCGTGTCATCGAATTCCATATACGTAATACCGAACTTGCCCGTCAGCGTCATGCTGAAGAATTTAGAGTTCGATGAGAACAGGTAAGTCGTGAGGAACTTGAAATCGACATTCGCGGCCAAGGTAAATCCGAAACTTTCGGCATACATCTCGTTGTAGCCCTCTTGGAAATACTCCCTTTCCCCATCAGGCTTTGCGAGATAGCCATCATTCGTCGCATTAAGGATCATTGCGGGCATTCCCAGACCGATGTAGGGGCGAACCTTCAAGAAACGGCTGTCATAAGCAACAAAGCCCAAGCCAAGCGAGTAAGAAGCCACCCCTTCCATGCCGGAAGGCAGAAGCTCGAAGGAAATCGCAAAGCGCTTGATTTGCAGGTAGAGTTCGAGGTATATTCCCGGAGGTTCCGGCTCGAACAGGTCGGAACGGTACAGTTCGTCCATCCCGAAGGCAAGACCGCCCGAAATGAAGAACACGTTGAAACCGAGCCCGCCGGTATAGAAGTTCCTCGCGATGTTTTCTTCGCGGTGTTCCTGCCTATCCTTGTCCCAGAGGGTACCGAAATCATTACGGAAATAAGGGCCGGCAACGCTATTCTCTATCCATTTCGCATCGGGATGGTCCGGATATTTTTCGAGGAACATTTGCGAGAGCCTTGCAATCCGTTCGTTTACCTTGTTATCGCGGTAGGCATCGTTCAAGAGCAGGAGAATCTTGAGTTCGAACTTATCGCTTTCGGAAAGGGAACTGGAATTGTCTATGTCTTTTTCCACCTGCGCTAGCAGCGATGTCGTAGAATCGAACTTGGAGATTTCCTTCTTGATATACAGCATCAGGCCGTCGTTTTCGGCATAACGCGCCTTTTCATTCACCAGGTCATTGTAGAAGTTCTTGTACCTCTTCACTTCGTACTGGAGCAACTGCGGCCACATCTTTTGGCGGATAAGCAAGACTATCGCCTCGACATCGACCAGCGGGACCATGTCCTCGGTTTTCTGGGCTTCCAGTTCTGCGATACCGCTTGAAACCTGCGCCGTATCGCGCTGCTTAGCGGCCTCGAGAAGCGATTCGCGCAACTGGTAGATTTTCTCCATTTCCGTGCCGGGTTCTGCAACTAGCGACTGCTCGAATGCATCTGCCGAGGACACAGAAGAAGCGGAATCTGTAGAACCGGAAGGTTCAGAGTTCCGCATCAGCGATTTTTCAAAGTCATCGAATTCACCCGAGAATGCGAAGGGAGCCGTCAAAAGCGCAACAACAAATAGAAACTTAAACTTACGCATCATCACTTCCGCTCCTTCTTTTCCTTTTCCTCGGCCGCCTTGATCTGCTCCTGCCACCTGGTAATCAGCGGAGCCTCGGCGTACAACAAGTCAACATGCAGAGTCAAGCAGTGATAAGTCGTGGTCATGTACTGCGTGTAAAGGAAGGCAGTATTCGTCTGCGCGTTCTTGACGTAGACGATGTTTGCGCCTACGCGCCTCGCCTCTTCGCGAAGGAATCCGACGGTTCCCGCATCAGAGCAGCCCACATCCGCCTCCGTCTGAACAGTCCCAAGATACTTGAATTCGGGAGGCAACAGCGGAACAATGGCCGCATTCACAAAGACAACCTGTGCAAGCGAATCAAGCGGAGTCGGGTTTTCGGGCATGCCGACAGACCTGTGCGGAGGCGCGAAACAAGCCGAAAAGAACAGTGCCGCAGTCATGAGGAGAACTAATCCAAGATACTTCATGCTATAAATCCCCCACGCAGCGCACGTTCATGTAGTTGTCCCAGTCCGGCCCCCAGTTAGTCCCGAGAATCGAATTATGGGAATACAGCGACAAGGTTAGCGAACTGTGGTAACCATTGCTGATATCGGTCCAGAAAACAGTTTCGGTACCAAAATACTCAAAATAGTTACGGCTGCTTCTCTTGTAACCTGCAGGGTATGCATTGAACCCGAGTTCATCGGTCCCCAGCGGAGCATCTTCCGATTCCTCCCAGTACGATTTCGACTTCAGCACGTACCCGTTGGAAACACCCCCGATAAACTCCACAAGCTTATCGACATCTTCTTCCGTGGGCAGGCGCATACCGGGAAGGCATACGCTAGAATAATCGTCGTTACCGTACGCGGCATCGTCCCACATGTAATAGCGTCCGCACTTGATTCCCAAATCTTCGCACTGAGGATTGGTACGGCTATACCGCGTTTCATAATCCAGGTTTTCGGCCATCCAGACCAAGTCGCCCAGGACAATCGCCTTGTACACCTTATTGTCGCGCGTGTCGAGAATCTGTACGGACTCGACATTCTTGAACTTTTCGTGAAGCGCTACGGCATCATCCGAAGTCTCGTGGACATCAGGCAACTTCTTGTCGGTACTGGATTCACCCAGTGCCACCCAATAACCCTCACTACAGGCATAGTCCTTGTTCCGATAGTTATCGACATGCACCACCATACCTTCGTGCTTGCTATCGCAGTCCGGAAGGTCTCCTAGTTCATCGGCATTGTACGAGGGGGATTGGCCGGAGTAATCCTTATCGGGGGCGTAACCCACGTCTGCCGAGCAAGCCAGCAAAAAGGACAACGCCACAGGGAACAGTAAGTATGTGTTTTTCTTCTTCATCACGGATAAATATACATCTTTATGAATTTATCCGCAAGGAAAAAAAGAAAAACTCTACCACATCATAGCACCAAGGCTTATCGAGAACACGTGGTTTATGTAGGAGTCATCCACCTTGAAATAGTTATCGGTCCAGTAATCATCGGTAAATTTTCCAAATGTCGCAATGTACTTGAAGCGTAGCACCAGCGCATACGAAACGTCATACAACCCCCGGGGCCTTGTGGAAAACAGGCGAATATCGGCATTCGCCCCCATGACATACGTAGCGGAACTTATATCGTCCCAGCCGTTATCGAAGTAATCCTGGCCAAAGCCAATAAAGGGCTGTAACTTAACGAACCGTGAATCGAACACGGTAAAGCCGACCGTAAGCCCGAGGAAGGGATCCTCAACTTCTTCGTCATGGCTCTCCTCGGTAAAGTAACCTGGCTGCTCGTAGAGGTATGTAAATCTATGGATCAGGCCCCAACCGTAGAAGAAACCCAATGAAATACGACCAAACTGCATTTCCAGGTCAAGCAAGAACGACGAACCCATCCTCACATCGAGATAATCGTTCACGTCGCCCGTCGTAGTACCCATCCACTTGCCCAGGAATGCAGAGACGTCGCCCCTATAGTACTTGTGCTTGAAAGGATTCTTATAAAAATCGCGGAAGGGTTTCATGACATCTTCTACATAGGGAATCAGCTGATTCTTGAAAATGTTTGCGTATGTCGTATTGGGGTTCTTTTCCACATAGTCTTTCGCATACGTGAGGAAAGACTGCACATTTGTCGTATCGTAAATAGCAAGCCTTGACCCGCCATAATAGCGGTTCCCCGCGCGGTTGAAAACAAGTTCAGAATAAAGTAATGCTCGGTACAGTCCCTTAGATTCATCGCTTATTTCCGGGGAATCCTGGATACGGGCATAGAGCGAATCGGCCTTCGCGGAATCGAACGGGGATAGGTTCCTGTACAGGTAATGCGACAGCGGGTCTTCGGCGGCAGCGCGCGGATCCCAGTTGGGGCTGTACGTGGAATCGAGAACGGTCCGCCGCATATCGGCATACTGGTCAAGGCCCCGCTGGGTGCGCCCCGCCTCCATATTCGCGAGGTATTCCTCAAAACGCGTAAGTGGCGCCCCCTGCGACACGTTTGCGACCAGGTAATCCAGGGCCTCGCGCGCACGCGCCGTATCGCCCGATTCCAGGGAAGTCTTGAGCACATCGCGCGCCCGCATGAAAAGTTCCCTCTTGGAAACCTTTTCTGGGGCATCCGCCGATTCGGCCGCCCACAGGCAGGCAGACGCTACCAGAAGAAAGAAAAACAGCCATTTGAGTTTGTTCTGAATCATCTGGAAAAAATATAAAAAAAGAACCCGTTTCCGGGCCCTTTTACCTACTTCTAGGAAGGATTTCAAAGGGAACCTCATGGTTCCCTTTGCATCTCAACTAGCAGCCGAGTTTTGCGGACAGGTAAGCCTCGAGTTCGTCGATCTTCACCAGTTCCTGCTTCATGGAATCGCGTTCGCGGACCGTCACGAAGCCGAGCTTTGCCGGATCGGATTCACCCTCGCCCACCGAGTCGAAGTCGACTGTCACACAGAACGGCGTGCCGAGTTCGTCCTGACGGCGGTAGCGCTTACCGATGGACTGCGTTTCATCGTATTCCACATTCCAGCGGTTGAGGAGCTTCTGGTAGAGTTCTTCGGCCTTGGCCTTCACCTGGCCCTTCTTCACGAGCGGGAGCACGGCGACCTTCACCGGAGCAATCTTCGGGTCGAAATGGAGCACAGTACGTTCGTCGTTTTCGAGCTTTTCGACTTCGTAAGCGTCGCAGAGGAGCACGAGGAGCAGGCGTTCCACACCGAGGGACGGTTCCACCACGTACGGGATGTAGCGCTTGTTCTGCACCGGGTCGATGTATTCCTGCTTGACCTTGGATTCGTTCTGGTGCTGCGTCAAGTCGTAGTTCGTACGGCTTGCAATGCCCCAGAGTTCGCCCCAGCCGAACGGGAATTCGTATTCAACGTCGGTGGTGCCGTTGGAGTAGTGAGAAAGTTCTTCCTTGGCATGTTCGCGGAGGCGGAGCTTTTCCTTGTTCACGCCGAGGTCGTTCACGAGCCAGTCGAAGCAGTACTTGCGCCAGAAGTTGTACCAGTCAAGTTCGGTACCCGGTTCGCAGAAGAATTCCAGTTCCATCTGTTCGAATTCGCGGGTACGGAAGATGAAGTTACCCGGAGTGATTTCGTTACGGAAGGACTTACCAATCTGGCCCACACCGAACGGGATGCGCGGGCGGACGTTATCGACAATGTTCTTGAAGTCAACGAAGATACCCTGGGCCGTTTCCGGACGGAGGTAAACCTTGTTGCCTTCGCCTTCGATCACGCCGATTTCGGTCTGGAACATCAGGTTGAAAGCGCGGGGCTTGGTCCAATCGGTCTTGCCGCAGGTCGGGCATTCGATCTTGTTGTCCATCATCATCTGGTGGACTTCGTCAAAGTTCTTGCCGGCGCAGCAGCCTTCGCCGAGTTTGTCTTCCAAAAGTTGGTCGGCACGGAAACGTTCGTGGCAAGCGAGGCAATCCACCAGCGGGTCAGAGAAGTTGCCCACGTGGCCAGAGGCCTTCCAAACGCGGGGGTTCAAAAGAATAGAGCTGTCGAGACCGAGCACATCCTGGCGGCTGGTCACAAACTTCTTCCACCAGAGGTTCTTGATGTTGCGCTTCAGTTCCACGCCATACGGACCGTAGTCCCAAGTGTTGGCGAGGCCGTCGTAAATTTCGGAGCCGGGGAAAATGAAACCGCGGCGCTTGCAGAGGGAGATGATGTCCTTGAGGGCATCCTGAACTTTCTTTGCCATTTTAGAGTCCTTTTGATTTTTATGCGCCAAATATAGAAATTTAGCCCTTAAATAACAAAAGGACACCCATTTGCAGATATAAAATTCACGCGGGAGGGGCCCATGCGGCGTTCCCATCCTGGCGCAAGCGCCAACCTTACGGCTCAGCCATAGCCATACAAGTATGGCTGCGGCTCTCGCCTTGACAGGTGGTGGCCGACGCCTTTCTGGTATTAGAAGTTTATTTTATTTATTAAAACGTTTATTACAAACAAAAAAAGAACTTACAGGTATAAACGTTCTATTGATTGCGGCTTACGAGGGTCTCGTAGGCGCGGAATATGGCGGAATGCGAGAGCGTGCCCACCAGGTTCCCTTGCCTATCCTTCACGCAGAGTTCGTCAATCTCTATCCGGGTAAAAACCTTCAGGGCCGCGTGCAGGTCCATCGTTTCGGCAAGCATCGGGGCGCGCACGGTGCAGTCCGAGACAAGCAGGTGCTGCGCCAGTTCCGGCGACGAGAGGAAGGTGGATTTCACCGCCTGCATGTCGAGCAGGCCCGCATATTCCCCGCGGTCATAAACCGGATAGATACAGTTGAGGTCGATAAACTTGAGCGCATCGCTCAGCGGGCTACCCGCATCGAGACGCTTGATTTCGCGGGGTTCCATCACCTCGCCCACGCTCGTTACCTGCAGCACGTCCACATCCATGTCGCAGCGGTGCGCGGGGCTTGCAAACTTGTTCAAAACCTGGCTCTTGTAGATTGTCCACGGGCGCGAGAATGCGATATGCATGACGGCTGCAATCATGAGCCCGGGCAACAAACTGTAACTGCCCGTCATCTCGCAGACCATCACGACGCCCGCGATGGGCGCCTTCGCCGCACCCGCAAAGAACGCGGCCATGCCGACCAGGATAAACATCTCGGGCATGCGAACCGCCCCAGGGAACAACATCTCGCATATTCCCGCAAACATCGCCCCGAGCACGCCCCCGATGAAGAGCGAAGGCCCGAACACGCCGCCCGAACCGCCCGAGCCTACCGTAAACGCGGTCGCGACAATCTTTGCGACGACTATGGCCAGCAGGAACAATATGCCAAAAAGCCCGTGCGGTACAAGGCCGCGCATGATTTCGCCGATGAACCCGAAGCCGCCACCCGCGACCTGCGGGAATACGAGAATGATGGCGCCCACGAACGCGCCACCCACCGCGGGCTTGATCCAGTCGGGAATCTTCCAGCGGGCAAACCGCGTTTCACTCAGGTCGTAGCAGCGCACATACAGGAACGAGAACGGGAAGCAGAGCACGCCGAGAACCGCACACGCAAGCAGTTCGATGCCGTTCGTGAACGGGATTGCGGGGACACCCGCAATCGCAGGTTCCGTACCCACGAAGGCGATATACACGGTGAACGCGACCACCGACGACACGATGCTCGTCGCGAAGGCATTCGACTCGAAATCCTCCCGATAGAGCACCTCGACCGACGTGAGTGCGCCCGCAAGAGGCGCCTTGAAGATTGCGCCGAGCCCGGCCGCCGTACCCGCGAGCATGAACTGCCCGCGCATCGCCTTGGGGAGCCTGAAGAGGCGGCTTATGCCGGAGCCGATGCCCGAGCCGATTTGCGATATGGGGCCCTCGTAGCCCGCACTCCCGCCGCTAGCAAGCGTGACTATGCTCGTGAAGAACTTGACCGGCGCCACGCGGGCACGGACTGTACCGCCCTCGCGATGGAACGAGCGTATCATGTTGTCGGTCCCCTGCCCTGCGGCCTCGGGCGTGCGCGTGAACTTGTAGATGACAAGCCCCACGATAAGCCCGCCAATCATAGGTACGAACGCGAAGCTCCACTTCGGCAAAGCACCGGCGCACTCCCACGGCAAACGGACCATGCGCGTAGCCCATCCCAGGGAAAAATGGAAAGCGACCGCCACCAGGCCCGTAACGAACCCGATTACAGATGCAAGCAAAATGCGCGGCAGGTACCCACCTACCGCGAAAAGCTTGCCTAATCGTTTACCGTAGCGAAACATTCAGGCAACAACGCCGTTGTATTACGATTCGTCGAAATCGGCGAGATCTTCTTCCGCTTCCTTGAGGTCTGCGGCGTCCGGACCTTCAAAGTCCTCGTCATCCGCCTCGTCAAGGGAGTCGCCACCCATGGAACCGAGCGTGTATTCCACCTTGCGCGCTTCCTTGGACTGGCCAAGCTTGAGGATCATCGCACATTCTTCGCAGTATCCGAGGTGCTTGTCGACCCAGAATTCCGGAGAAACAAGATTGCGGTTGCAGCGCGTGCACATCTGCGTGGCAGCCTCGCGCGTGAATGCGGCATTCTGTTCCTCGAGTTCCTTGAGGATGCGTTCCGTCAGTTCTTCCTGAGTCTCTTCAGCAAGGGAAATCTTGCGGCGGATAGCCATGGTGGGCTTCTTTTCAGCCTTGCTCACATCCGAAGTCACCTTCTTCTGGTTCGCGTGATCAGATTCGTCCTTCGCTTCCGTGAAGAGGAGCGTCTTCGAAAGCTTCTTGCCGCCCTGGAGCAAAAGAGCAAATGCAACAACCTTCTTGCCCGGTGCAGGCGCAGGTGCGGGAGCCGGAGCGGGAGTATCGTCAACCACAGCTACCGACGGTTCAACCGGCAGAGGTTCAGGCTTCACCCCGTCCTTGTCCTTTCCACCCTTGCCCGGCTTCACAGGCTTTGTTACCGGAGCGTCATTGACAACAGGTTCAGGCTTCGCCCCGCCCTTCTTGCCACCCTTCGGCGGTTCAGGCTTCTTGTTATTATTCTTGCCGGAACCAACCTTTTTCTGGTCGTTATCGACCTTTACGTTAGACTTCGTGACCTTAGAATTCTTTGTCGTCTGAATCTTCTTGTCATTGCCCTTCGTGGCAGCAGTCGTAGCAGACTTTCCCGTCTTGGTAGTCTTCACATCCTTCTTGCCAGTGGACTTGGGCTTTGTTTCGTTCTTTGCAGTGCCCTTCGCGGGCTTTGCAGCAGCGGGCTTCACCGTAGACTTTACGGCGGACTTCGCGGGCTGGACCTTGGATGCCGGAGCCTTCTTCTCGACCTTCGCGGGCTTCTTCGCAGGAGCCTTTGCAGGCTTCGCCGCAGGTTTCTTCGCAGCGGGCTTCTTCACCTCGGCAGGCTTCTTTGCCGGAGCCGCCTTCTTCGCCGGAGCGGCCTTCTTGGCAGGTGCAGCCTGCTTTTTCGCGGGCGTCTTTGCCGCGGGCTTCTTTGCCGGAGTCTTGGTTGCCTTGGACACTACTTTCTTAGAACTCATAGATTACTTCTTTTCCACGATTTTGATGTTAATAATGGGGTCGAAAGGTTCGATGCGGCAGACGACATCTTCGCCGCTAATAACCTTTCCAAAGACAGTATGCTTGCCATCCAGGTGCGGCTGGGGCATCTGCGTGATGAAGAACTGTGAACCGCCCGTGTTCGGGCCGCGGTTCGCCATGGAAATGACAGCCTTCTCGTGCTTCAGGTCGTTCGGTTCGTCGTCAATGGTATAACCCGGGCCACCCTGGCCGTTGCCTTCGGGGTCGCCACCCTGAATCATGAAACCGTTGATGACGCGGTGAAAGGTAAGGCCATCGTAAAAGCCCTTCTGTGCAAGGTCAACAAAATTCGCAACCGTATTCGGTGCGGCCTTGAAATCGAGGTCAACAACAATCACGCCCTCGTGTGTGGTAATGGTAGCCTCGATAGCGGTAATGCCCGTGTAGTCCTTGTTGAATACCTTGCCCTGGGCAAAGGCACCCGTAAAAGCAAATAACATAAGTGCAGCCGAAGCAAGCACCTTGGATGCAGAGAATCTAGGAAACATTTTCATAACGACCATGGATTTAATGGCTCATTTCTGTTTTAGTATCGTGAATATAGATAATTTTGTAAAGCACCATTTGCGCATTTTCTATATTTTACCCCCGAAAATAGAACAACTTCACGATAATTTTATCGCCTATATGCCGCAAAACGACAATATCAGAAATTTTAGCATCATCGCGCACATTGACCACGGCAAGTCTACCCTCGCCGACCGCATGATTGAACTCACGAAGACCGTCGCTAAGAACGAGATGACCAACCAGCTCCTGGACGACATGGACCTCGAACGCGAACGCGGCATCACCATCAAGGCGCACGCCATCCGCATGGTCTACGAGAAGGACGGCAAGGAATACATCCTGAACATGATCGACACACCGGGGCACGTGGACTTCACGTACGAAGTGAGCCGCTCGCTTGCCGCCTGCGAAGGTGCTATTCTCGTGGTGGATGCAAGCCAGGGCATCGAGGCGCAGACGCTTAGCAACCTCTACCTCGCCATCGAAAACGACCTCACGATTATCCCGGTTTTGAACAAGGTGGACCTGCCGGGCGCACAGCCCGACCACGTGGCAGAACTCGTAGGCGACCTGCTGGGCTACGACCCGGAGAAAATCCCGCGCATCTCGGCCAAGACGGGCCTGAACGTGGAACAGGTGCTCGACAAGATTGTAGACGAAATCCCGGCACCCAAGGGCGACAGCGGAAAGCCTCTCAAGGCACTCATCTTTGACTCGGTGTACGATTCCTACCGCGGCGTGATCAACTACATCCGCATCGTGGAAGGTTCGCTCAAGGCGGGCACGAAAATCCGCATGATGAAGACCGGCGGCGAATACATGGTGACCGAAGTCGGCACGTTCAGTATGCGCCGCGACCCGCGCGAAGAACTTTCGGAAGGCATGGTGGGCTACGTGCTCGCGAACGTGAAGACGATTAGCGACGTAAAAATCGGCGACACGCTCACCGATGCGGCTAACCCCGCAACAGAGCCGCTCCCGGGCTACAAGGACATTCTGCCGATGATCTATTCCGGCATCTACCCCATCAACCCGGAAGACTACAAGGATTTGCGCGAGGCCCTCGAGAAACTCCGCCTGAACGATTCCGCCATCAGCTGGGAACCGGAAACCTCCGAAGCATTGGGCTTTGGCTTCCGCACTGGGTTCCTCGGGCTCTTGCACATGGAAATCGTGCAGGAACGCCTCGACCGCGAATTCAACGTCGATATCATCACGACCGTGCCGAACGTGGAATACCACGTGTACATGAGCGACGGCACGATGGTGAAAATCGAGAGCCCCTCCAAGCTCCCCGACGCAAGCCGCTACGACCACATCGAGGAACCCTACGTGAAGGCGCAGATATTTACGCCCAAGGAATACGTGGGTGCGCTCATGACGCTCTGCGACGAGAAGCGCGGCGAATTCGAGACGATGGAATACATCGACGAGGCGAAGGTGATTCTCAAGTACGATTTGCCGCTCGCCGAAATCATGTTTGACTTCTATGACCGACTGAAGTCCGTGAGCCGCGGCTATGCGGGCCTCGACTATGCGCCGAGCGAATACCGCAGGAACAACCTGGTGAAGCTTGACATTCTCCTGAACGGTGACCCGGTGGACGCGTTCTCCGTGATTATCCACCGCGACAAGGCACATACCTACGCGAACGCAATATGCGTGAAGCTCAAGGACCTGATTCCGCGCCAGCAGTTCGACGTGGCTATCCAGGGTGCGATTGGCGGGAAGATTATCAGCCGTTCTACCGTGAAGGCGGTTAGGAAGGACGTGCTCGCCAAGTGCTACGGCGGCGACATTACCCGCAAGCGCAAGCTCCTCGAAAAGCAGAAGGAAGGCAAGAAGCGCATGAAGAGCATCGGCTCGGTGGAAGTACCGCAGAAGGCGTTCCTCGCCGTACTTTCGCTCAGCGACGATTCCAGCAGCAGCGGCGAATAGTTTGTTTTAAATTTGTTAATCTGTATGTCGAGCCTGAAGTTTAAAGTCAAGAGACTGCAATGGAAGAATTCGAAAGCATGCCTGGCCGTGCTTGTCGTTATCCTTGCAATTGTCTTTATCTTCGCGATGGCTTTGCGTATCCGCGTGCTGGAGCCGCTGCAGATAACAGATTCCTCGATGTACCCGAGGCACAAGGAAAAGGAAATTCTGTGGATGTGCAAGTTACCGCAGTGTACCGACAAGATTGCCTACAACGAGACCGTTTGGGCAACACTGCGCAACGGGGAAAGTATTATCCGCAAGGTGATTGGCCTGCCCGGCGACAAGATTGACTTTTCGGACCGCGGGCGGGTAAAGACACCGCACGGGAACTTCAAGTGGAAAGACGAGACGGCGTTTATCCAGAGGCGCCACCTTCACGTACCCCGCAAAGGCGACACGCTCCGTTTTGCCCAACTGAATGACATCGAAGAAGACTACATGATAAACCTGCTGATTGAATCCGGCAGGAAGTTCTATGTGAAGACGACCCTCTGGCAAGGCGACCGCGAAATCGGGATTGAACGGCTCGGTTCCACAAAACTCGGGAACCGCCAGGTTAGCCTGCAAGAAATTGACTTCCTCCCCTGGCAGGACCGCTACCTGCTCGAAGAACAGATTTTCCATACCGAGCCGGGAGACTCCCCCATCCAGATACGGCGTGAATTCTACGACGAGATTGACTCCTCAAAGATTACAGAAATCGTGGTACCAGAGGACTGCTATTTTCTCGCCTGCACCAAGGGTGCATTCTGCCTAGATAGCCGCGAGGTGGGGTACTTCACCAAGAGCCACATACGCGGGCGCTACGTGAAGGAGCCGCGAATAGTGATAAATACCGTGAGAGGTTTTGTAAGGAAGGCTCTCGCGGCGGTCATGATCAGCAAGAAGAAAGCAAAAAAAGAGGCCGCGCAGCCCGAAAGCGATGCGCAGCCCCAAAATACGGATTCTACCAAGAACTAGATGCCCTTGCGCTCCAGGTCGAGGAGGAGAGCCTGCAGGGAGTCTTCTACAGAATCACGGAAGTTTGCAGCACCGAGGCTACAGCTCGCGACGACTTCACCGTCCTTGGAAATACGAATGACGGCATAGCCATTCTCGTTAGAAAAAGTGACGACAAGACCTTTCTTCAGGGCTTTCTCGAGCAGGTCGCGCATAGGGACTCCTTTAGTTTAAATACAAAAAATGAAATATCGGGGCTAATTCGGCCCACGAACCTTAAACTAGACTTTTAAAGGCGAAAAAACAAGCACTTTTTTCAAAATTTCGTATTTTATTGAGGAAATGGCGATTTTTGACTCACATTTGCACCTCGCAAGACTACCGCAACCCCTTGAACTGGCACGGGAACTGCATGAACGCGGTTACCGGTACAGGGCCGTGGCGTGCGAACCGTGGGAATGGAAGGCCGTCGACGGAATATGGGCAAAAGCCTCCGAAGCCGGCTGGTTCGAGGGATGCGGACGCAGTTACGGACTGCACCCGATGATTGCAGCACAAGTTGCGGAAGGAGCGATCAACGGGGGTCCAGAGGACCTATGGACAGAACTGCGACGGCTTTTGGAAAGCGACCCGTTCGCCCAGGTCGGAGAGGCGGGACTGGACCGACGGTATGCGGGCTATGAACCAGGCGGAGTGCAAGAGAAGGTTTTTCGCAAGCAGGCGGAAATGGCTCTCGAACTCGGGCGAGACCTGCAAATCCATTGCGTGGGCGACTACGGGCGCATAATCAGGGTGTTGCGCGAAACCGGGTTCGACGCGGGCTTAAAATGCGCGGGCGTTAAACAGCCGCGCCCCGTATTCCACAGGTTCGGCGGCGACGCGGGCATCGTGAAAGCGGGCCTTTCGCTGGGCGCATTCTTTTCCGTTCACGCAGATACACTCCGCAAGAAGGCGACGCGGGAAGCCCTCACGCTCATACCGCGGGAGCATCTCCTTTTCGAGACGGACGCCGACGAATCGTTTGTCGAAACGTTTATCGCCACGCGCGGGCCAAAAGAAGCCACCTCGCCACGAGATGTCGCCGTGATGCTCGAAGATACGCTCAGAGACATTGTTACAAGATTCTCGCCGTCTCCCCAAAGAGGATAACTCTACTATGGCAACAAGTTGCCAAGTATCGTATAGCGAGAATGACGATGCAGGCAACTTCGCGAGAATGACGAGACAAGCCCTAATTCAAAACAGTCGTGTCCCTGAACAGCGGGTTTGCGGGTTCCGCCTTCGCAGGCGTCGGCGTGATGTCGGCAAACTGCCGGAACAGTTCTGCAATGCGCTCGGCGAGCGTTTCTGCGGGGGCCGTACCGAGTTCGAATACCGCCTGCAGGGGCGAAGTGCCCACGTACCGCATGGGGCAAGTGCTCTTGCCGGCAATCTCCCCCAGTACACGCGTTTCTATAGGCGGGAACTCCACGAAAGTCGCCACCAGGATTCCCTTGCGCTGCTGCAGGCCCTGCATGCGGAGCCTTCCGGCGTGTAGCCCGATTTCGGTTACGAGAAGGAGCATGTTCGCGGGTACGGGCAGTTCACCAAAACGGTCCACAAGTTCCTGCCGGATGCTTTCCACCTCCGCAGAACTCGAGATGCGGGCAATCCGCTGGTACATCCCGATGCGGGTAAGGCCATCCTGGATGTAGTCCTCGGGCAAGTAGGCATCCACGCCGATTTCCACACGCGGCTGCACCGGCTTTTCGGTAGTGCCCCCGCGGAGCATTTCCACCGCCTCGCGAACCAGGCGCACATACGTCTCGAAACCCACTTCGGCAATAAACCCGTGCTGTTCCTGGCCCAGCAGGTTACCCGCACCGCGGATTTCCAAATCGCGCATGGCCAACTGGTAGCCGCTCCCGAGGTCGCTGAACTGTTCCAGCGCTTTTAAACGGCGCATGGATTCCTGAGAAATCTCGCCCCTTGCAGGCGTAACCAGGTAAGCCTTCGCGAGCACGTCGCTACGGCCCACGCGCCCGCGCATCTGGTAAAGCTGGCTTATGCCAAAATGGTGCGCATTCATAATGATGATGGTGTTCGCGTTCGGCACGTCCAAGCCAGATTCAATGATACTCGTGCTCACGAGGATATCGAATTCGCGCGAGAGGAAACTTTCCATCACGCGTTCCAGGTCGCGGTCGTTCATCTGCCCGTGGGCCACGGCCACGCGGGCTTCCGGCACCCACGATTCCACTTCTTCGGCAAGCGTATTGATATTCTGCACGCGGTCGTTCACCACAAAGACCTGCCCGCCCCGCGCCAGCTCGTCACGGATGGCACCGGCCAAAACCATGTCGTCGCGTTTCAGGAGTTTCGTCTCTACCGGCAGGCGGTTCATGGGCGGCGTATTGATAAGCGAGATATCGCGCACGCCTGTCATGCTCAGGTGCAACGTACGCGGAATCGGGGTTGCGCTCATGCTGAGCGTATCCACCGTCATGCGGAGTTCGCGCAATTTTTCCTTCTGCTTCACGCCGAACTTCTGTTCCTCGTCAATGATGAGGAGCCCGATATCCTTGAACTGGTTCTTCTCGCTCAAGAGCGCGTGCGTCCCTACCACGATATCGATTTTCCCTTCGGAGAGCTGCTGGAAAATTTCCTTCTTTTCCTTCGCAGTCTTGTAGCGGTTCACAAGCGCGATATTCACCGGGAATGCGGCAAAACGGTCGCGGAAGTTCTCGTAATGCTGGGCGGCAAGGATTGTCGTAGGCACGAGAATCGCCACCTGCTTCTTGGCGGTAATGCACTTGAACGCAGCCCGCATGGCAACTTCAGTCTTGCCGAACCCAACGTCTCCGCACACAAGGCGGTCCATGGGTTTGCGGCATTCCATATCGCGCTTGATTTCCGCAGTCGCCTTCACCTGGTCGGGAGTAGGTTCGTACTCGAAGGCATCCTCGAATTCCTGTTGCATTCTGCCGTCGGGCGGGAAGGCAAAACCTTCGACAAGTTCGCGTTTCGCATAGAGTTCCACGAGGTCGCGGGCAATCTTTACGACCTTCTCCTTCACGCGCTTCTTGAGGTTTTCCCAGCTCTTGCCTCCCAGGCGGTCGAGCTTCGGAATTTTTTCCTCGGAAACCTCCAGGCGTTCAATCTTCTGCAGGTCCGAAACCGGGAACTTGAGGCGGTCTCCGCCCTCGTATTCCAGCAGGGCGCAATCCACAAGACCGCCGTTTACCTCAACGCGCACGAGCCCGAGGTAGCGGCCCACGCCATGATCCTCGTGTGCAACAAAATCCCCGCGGTTGAGCGATTCCACCATCAGGGCGCTCGTCACCGAGCCCGCAATCTGGCGCTTCCTGGACTTGGTCGCATGGCGGTTGAATATGCGGGTTTCCGTCAAGAAAGCAATTTTTTCGTTATCGAGCCAGAAGCCTTCGCTCAAGTTACCGACAAAGTAATCTGCAACAGGCAATCCCTCGAACACGTGCTTCAGGCGGGCAAGAGCACCCGGAGTAGGCGCGACTACATATACCTCGCCACCGCCTGCACTGAAATCCTCGATTTTCTTCGCCACCTCGGCAGTCCCTGCGCTCGCGAAATCCTGCGGACGCGATTCCACCTTGTACCAATTCGAGGCTTCCGTCTCCACGTGAGTAATATCAAGCGAGGCATGCCCCGGGAACATCATCGCAAGTTCATTGAACTTGAACCAAATTTCGCTTGTAGGTACCACATCGGGCACGGTCGCACGGATTTCATTGTACGTAGATTCGTAGGCGGCATTCATCCGGGATGCCGCCTCCGAAATGGCGGAAAGTTCCTCGAACACGAGGCTTGCCCCCGGCAGGTAATCCAGCAGGCTGCAGTTCAGTTTCTCGTACCGGGCGCGCTTCCACCATAACCCCGTCAGGTCGCCACCGTATTTTGCCAGTTCCGCGTCGGGCAGCGTCCATTCGCCCATCGGGTAGAGCGTCACGCGGTCCATCCGTTCCACGGAACGCTGCGTGAAGATATCGAAACTGCGGATGGATTCAATCTCGTCGCCAAAGAACTCGATGCGTATCGGGTGCGGGTACAAGAAACAGTTCACGTCCACGATGCAACCGCGTACCGAGAACTCGCCCACCGAACTCACTACGGGCTGTTCCACGAATCCATGATCCAGGAACCACGGGCGAAGTGTTGCAGGTTCCAGCACATCGCCCACCTTGAGCGTGCGCATTTCGCGTTTAAATCCGCCGGGAGCGGGCAACTTCATAAGCAGGGCATCTACGGCACAAACGGCAACGACCGGCTTCTGCACATCGCCCACATCACGGAAAAACTTGAGGCGCTCCTCGACAACCCCCTCGAACGGAACCTTCTGTTCGTAGGGTTTGAGCCCTATCGAAGGGAAAAAACGAACAAAGTCCTCGCCCACGAGGCTCTGGAGATTTTCCATCCAGACTTCGGCGCTCTTGAAATCCTTCGCGACAACAAGTATGTTGCCGGGCCGCTCGAAAAAGCGCTTCGCCACCATCACGGAGGCAAGCGGGATAGAGGCCCCGTTTACGTGTATCGCCTCGTTACCCGCATCCGCGAAAAGCGAAAGCGAGCCGGCCGGGATTTCCTGGATAAATTCCTGCAGCGTCATTATGCGTTAGCCTTGCCCTCGGCCTTCAGCTTCTCGATGGCTGCCTTCGCTAGCGCATCCACGCGTTCGTTCCACTTGACTCCCGTATGGGCGGCAACCTTCTCGAACTTCACGCGGAAAAGGAACGGTTTAACCGCAGCCACGTACTGCTGCGCAATATGGCTCTTGGCCTTCCATTCCCCGCGCGCCCAGCGGGCAATACCCTCATAGTCATGGCAAATCGTCGCATACTTGTCGTTCAGGTCGAGCCAGCGCATCGCCTGGTAGCTCGCCATGCACTCGCCGTCTATGTTCCTGCTTTCTGCCGGGAAAACCGTGTAACCCGAACCCGCAGCAACTTCCTTGCCGTCCTCAACCACGACGAACGCCCAACCCGCCTTGTCGCAGCCGGGCATAAAAGATCCATCAACATACACGCGTAGCCCCGCGGGCTCGGCAACTTCCTCACCCGAAAGCCAGGCCTGCGCTTCGGGCATGGTCGAAAAAGACTTGTACTTGAGTCCTTTCGTTCCTCGGACAATCGTCTCGCATTCTTCCCAGGAATTTACGATTTTTCCCCATTCAGGACTCTTGATTGCATAAAACTTCTGCTTCGGCATATGTACAAATTTATATATTTCTCCCAAACATTGGAGTTCTCTTGAAACCGTCGCCATACTTTGCTGACCAGTTCCGCTTTTTCTTCAAACGATTCTCGGGTAACGAGTCGTTGTTCAAGTGGTTTCTGAAAAAAGCGGGCGAAGACTCCCAGGCATTCGATTTCCCCGGCGCACTCAAGAACAACCCGAAAACGCTCGTGTTCCTCCCGCGCGATATGGAAAGTGCGGCAGGGTTCCTGCACAAGATGCCGAACACGTGGTTTGCAAACGTGCTCTGCGTCGCACACGAATCGCTCCATGCGCTGATTTCGGCCAAGCGCGCCCACGCCATATACTTCAGCGACTCGGAATGCCGCTACGGCGAACGTGTTTTCGACGAACTGGAACAGAAAATCCACGAATTTTCCCCTACGGTCTGCATCTACCTCGGGCAACCGTTCCTTCCCAGGCTCTACCTCGCCAAAAGCAGCGGGGCCGGACTGCGTATCGGTTTCAACTGCGAAGCCTATTACCCCTTCCTGAACATGAGCCTCACGCCCGACCAGCTTAGCGAGGCGGAGCTCATCAGCGGCTACTACGGGGTAGGCAAGTGATCCGAGGGACAATCATAACCGAGAACGGCGGCTATGCGGACCTGCACCTGCACACGCGCCTTTCCGACGGCACGCTTTCCGTCGAGGAACTGCTCGCGCTCACCAAGCGCAAGGGCCTCCGGTGCATCTCCATCACCGACCACGACAACCTGGACAGCTACAAGATTGCCGAGGGGCCTGCCCGCGATATCGGGATAGAACTCATTCCGGGCATCGAGATTTCTGCCGTATGGCAGGGCAAGGACATCCACATACTCGGGTACTTCTGCGACCCCACGAACCTCGCGCTCAACATGGAACTCGAGGATTTCGCGAAGCAGCGAATCGCCCGCGTGAAGGCGATTATCAAGAAGTTGAACGCCCTCGGGATAGATATCACCTACGAGAAGGTGCATTCCTACTGCAAGGGAAAGGTCATCGGGCGCCCGCATATCGCCATGTCGCTCGTAGACGAGGAATACATCGGGAACTTTGCGGAAGCCTTCACCAAGTACCTGGGTGACGGCTGCGTCGCCTTCGTCGAAAAGAAGGGACTCAACCCGCAGCAGACCATCCGCCTCATCGAGAACGCGGGCGGAATTGCGGTCCTCGCCCACCCTTACAAGTCGGGCCTTTCCGACGAATTCATCGAGGACATGGTGGAATGGGGAATCAAGGGTATCGAGGTCTACAGCCCCGCACAGAAGGGCGCCGTGGGCCGCAAGTACAAGGAGATGGCCCAGCGTTTCGGGCTCGTGGGTACCGGCGGCTCGGACTTCCACACCGAAGGGGGCGCCTACCCTCCCGGCTGCATGAAGATGCCCTACACCGTGGTTCAGGCCCTCAAGGAATGTCGCGAGAAATCCCGTGCAGAATGGTTCTAGCATGAAGTTCGGCCAGATTCTCGCATACATGCTTTCGGCCCTCGCGCTAATTGCAACGGCAGCAGGCGCGCAGGTCATGAACCCCACGCCCTACGAAAAACCGAAGCCGCAGGATTCCGTGTGGTACGCGCCCGACCGCCCGAGCCCATCCGTGCGCGAGAACGACGCCGGCCGCTGGGGACTCGCCCATACCGAAGTCATGGAACGCCTCTACGACGTCTCGGGTCAAAAATCGGAATGGCTGCTCGGCACCTCCATCCTCGGGAATCCGGAACTCGACCCGTTCTCGATGGGACTTTCAAACGTAAGCCAGCGCTACCCCTCCATGCTCTCGGGCATCTACACCACCCGCCTCGGGTTCGACCCCTCGCGCCTATCGCTCAACGGCGAGAACGGCGTCCTATTCGAGGAACGGCACGGCATTCCCGTAGATACCCCCATTACCGATGTCGCCTGGGAACGCGGTGCCTTCGACGGCAACGCCCTGCACCTTGATTTCCGCAGGCTCGTGACCGACTCGGTGACGCTCGACTTCGGCGTACAGAGCCGTTCCAACAAGAATTCCAAGGAATACGAGTACCAGAACGTCACCAGCTCGCCGTACTTTGCCCTCGGGCGCGACTCCACGAGCATTCCCTTTTCCGGCAGGAACATCGCCGTAAATACGATGCACGTGCAGCCCATGCTCACCTGGCGATTCGGGCTCGGAAGGGCGCACTTCAAGATGAACTACCTCTCGCTCGAGAACGCAGACCAGACTAGCTACAAGGTGCTGCTCGATACGCTCGACCTTTCCAAGCGCACGTTCCAAAAACCGCACTACACCATGGACGAGAAGGCAATCACGTATGGTGGCGGCGTGGAGTTCTACCCCCTCAAGCGACTCACCCTCGGGGCAAGTTTCCATTACGGCACGCACGAGATAGAATACGATTCGCTCGCAGCAATCGCCTACGATTCCAAGACCTGGACCGACACGCTCGGGGTCGAGCACACCGACAGCATGTACTACGACACCACGTGGAAATTCACCTACAACACGATGCTCGGCGATGCATTCGTGCGTTACGGCACGTTCCTCAACCCGACCATCCGCTTCATGTACGAGTTCGTGAACACCGACGAGGAACGCCCCGAATTCAACAAGACTTACTACCAGGACAGGGAAATCGGCTACGGCGAAGTTTCTGACACCATCGGGTTTACGATGTTCCGCGTGCAGGGCGGCATGCAGCGCAACAGTTCCCTCATGGACGAGGTGGATTTCGCCCCTGCATTCTCGGCCGACATGAGCATGTTCCTGCCCTTTGACCTGCGGCTCAACGCCATGTTCCGCCACGACAACAAGTTCCCCGAGGTAAGGCAGCTCAAGTTCAACGAGACCGGAAGGCTATCGTTTGCGAACAAGGAACTCGAATTCGAAAAACGGAACCGTGCGGCAGCCACCCTCGGCTGGTACTCGAAGGAAGTCTACTACGGGCTCGGAGTGCGCTACGAAAGCGCAGAAAACCTCATAAAGCGGCGCTGGGTACTCGGCGAGGGCATGGAATCCGTACCTACAGCATTCCAGTGGACCAACCTCGACGAGGCATCGACCATCGACTGGATTATGAAGGTCGGGTTCAGGCTCGGGAACTGGAAATTCTACCTGGAACGCGGGCAGGTCCTTGACCGCGACGAGCGCATCCTCGACGTGCAGGAGCTCTACTACAAGGGTTCCATCCACTGGCAGAACCGCTTTGTGCGCGACAGGCTCGGCGTGAGCGTCCGCGTGGACTGGCAGTGGTTCGGCACGCACTACGACTGCACCGTGAACGAGGAAGGCCTGCCCGAAATCGAGGAGATGAAGAAGTACCTCGCGCTTGATTTCGAGGCGCGCATGCAGATTCTCACCTTCGAGCTGTATAGCCGCATCGAGAACTTCAACCACAGCATCTACATGCCTGGTTCCGGATACACGCCCGAAGGACTCCGCTTCGCCTACGGCATCGTCTGGACCTTCGGGAACTAAATTTTATATATTCATCAATATGAAAGAACGCATCAAAAAAATTCCCGGACTTGTTATCGATTACCTCAAGTCACTCAACTGGGTCGTGTTGCTCGGCATCGCCCTCTTCTGCATCATTCTCGCAATCGTGAACAACATCCGCGTGGGTGAAGGCAAATCCGTCGAATGGATTGGCACCCAGGACGTGATGGAAAAACCGGCGGACATCCTGTAGGGGGCAACATGGTCGAATGCTTTGAAAAGAACAACATCAAGCGTACGATTGCCTCTGCGGTCGTCCTCCTTATTGCAACCTTCTTTGTTGCCTTCGGGGTGGCCGAAATCAGTTTCCCCGAAAGCATCCTCACGTTCACCGACCACGATTGGCTTCTGGACATCTGGCCCAAGGCATACCGCTACAACATCCACCTAGGTGTTGCCGCCTGCGTCATTTGTGGCCTGCTCGTAATTCCGGCCATCAAGCTGCAGAAGGATTTTGCCATCCGCGCCCTTGAAGTGCTCTGCAGGTTCGGCATCGGCGGCATGTTCATATTCGCCTCCATCTTCAAGATTCAGGACCCGCACCAGTTCGCGACTCTCGTAGCGCAGTACCAGTTCTTCTCGGCCCTGCATATGGATTTCGTGAACAACTTCTTCGCGCTAGTTTATCCGCAATTCGAACTGTGGTTCGGCCTCGCGATGATCTTCACGCCATTCGTGAAGGAATCCGCGTTCGCCATCTTCTGGATGTTCGTGAGTTTCATTATCGCGCTCGCCTGGGCACTCTGGAACGACCTGGGCATTACCTGCGGGTGCTTTGAACTCGAAGGCGCACAGGACAAGGCCGAAGCCTGGACAAGCCTCATCCGCGACCTGATTCTCATCTGGCCCACGCTCTGGCTAGCAATGCGCAAGAACCGTAGCCTCATCGGCATCTGGAAAAAGTAGCGCGCAGAAACCCAATTGAAAAGCCCCGGCTCAACCGGGGCATTTTTCTTAATAGATGTCCGCCTACGCGGACATGACGAAGTATCTTATTTATTCTCTTCGCTGGTGCTCAGCAAGTAAGCATCGATAAACGGCCTGATCTTGCCGTCGAGCACGCCCGCAGTATCGGAGGTCTCGACACCCGTACGCAGGTCCTTCACCATCTGGTAGGGCTGCAACACGTAACTACGGATCTGGCTCCCCCACTCGACCTTCTTCTTCTCGGCCATGCGGGCATCGCGCTTCGCTTCCTCTTCCAAGCGGTAGTGCTCAGCCACCATGGTCTTGAGCATCTTGTAGCAGGTCTCGCGGTTCTGAATCTGGCTGCGTTCCGTCTGGCAGCTCGCCATGATGCCCGTGGGCAAGTGCGTCATGCGCACCGCAGAATCCGTCTTGTTGATGTACTGACCACCTGCGCCCGAAGAACGGTAGGTATCCACGCGCACGTCTGCCATGTCCAGGTCGAACTCGACATCCTCGTGCTCGGGGTACAGGTACACGGCGGTAAAGCTCGTGTGGCGGCGGGCATTCGCGTCGAACGGGCTTATACGCACCAGGCGGTGCACGCCAATCTCCGAACGCAACAGGCCGTACGCGTTCTCGCAGGTCACCTCGATAGTCGCGCTCTTGAGGCCCGCGTCTTCCGCCTCCTGGAAGTCCACAACCTTGAATTCCATGTTCTCGCGCTCGAAGAAGTGCGTGTACATGCGGAACAGCATCAGTGCCCAGTCCTGCGACTCGGTGCCGCCCGCGCCCGGGTGAATCGACATCAGGCAACTGCAGGCATCGTCCGGGCCGTTCAACATCTTCTTGAATTCCATCTTCTCGACACGCGCGCGCAAGTCGGCGATATCGCTCTCGATGGTCTTGGTCAGGTCGGCAGATTCCTCGTCCTTGCTCATCTCGTAGAGTTCGGCAAGGTCATCGCAAGTCTGGGAGACCTCCTTCCAGGAATCGAGGAGGCCACGCAGGTTGCCGATTTTTTTCATCATGGACTGCGCCTTTTCCTGGTCGTTCCACAGGTTCGGGTCGGCAGAGTCCTTTTCGAGGACGTAGAGCTCTTCGGTCTTCGCCTCTAAGTCAAAGATACCCCCAGAGCTTGTCGATACGCGCACGCAGCTCGATAAGCCCGGTATGAGTAGTCTGGAAGGCCATTACTTGCCCCCGATGGCCTGCGGCGGGGTGTACTTCTTGTCGAGGTACTGCACCTTGTAGACCTTGGCAAGTTCGTCCAGGTAGCCCTTGAGCTTCATCTGGCGTTCCTGTTCGGCCTGGAGTCGCAGGTAGTATTCAATCTGGGCCTTGTAGCTTTCGTACTTGCCGTCATTACGTTCGGCAAGCATAAAGATATACACGCCGTCCTTGTCGGTAATCACGTCGGTAATCTCGCCCACCTTGATCTTGCTCACGGCCTTCACGAAAGCATCGCCCTTGCTCTTGGCGGTAAACTTCGGCATCACGCCGCCGGTCTTCTTCGCATCCTTGTCTTCGCTGTAGATGGCGGCAAGCTGGGCAAACGGAGCCTTCTTGGAACGCACCTGGGCGGCAAGGCCCTTCAGCATGTCCTTCGCGTCGTTGATTTCCTGAGCCTTCTTGCCCTTCGTAGAAATCCAGATTCGGGCGCCGCTGATGGAGTCGTTAATGACGGCCTTTTCCTTGTTGAGTTCCCAGAAAGCCTTCTTCTTCTCTTCGGTCGGGTCCTTCGGGAACGGTACCTTCTTCGCAAGGAGTTCCTCGCTCTTCAGCTGGTCCTCAATCTTCTCGCGGAACTGGGCCATCGTCTGGCCGCTCTGCTTCAGCTGCTTCTGGAAGGCGTCTTCGCTCGGGAACTGCTTCTTGAAGAGCGTCGCAAGGCTATCCACGCGGTTAGCGGGCACCTTGATGCCGAGCTTCTTGCATTCGAGCTTCACGAGTTCCTGGCCCACGAGGTTGTCAATAACCGCATAGCGGACCTGAGTCATGGTCTCGTCGTTCACCTTCTTGCCCTGGAACTGCTGCAAGGCAAGCGCCTGGGTCAGGCTATCAATACGACCCGCAGAAAAACCGACCTTTTCCACACGAATGACGTCGATGCTCTTGCTATTGAGGAGCTGCGCCGAAGCAATGCCCGCGGCAAGCGCCACGGTAAGGACACCACGAGAAATAAGTTTAAGAGACATTATCTATCCTTGTTAAAAATTTCCGCGCTATAATATAGCAAAAGGCGAGAGCCGCGACAAAAGCATATATGCTTTTTGGCATGGCCGAGCCGTACTAGATGCACTCCGAAGGAGTGCCATATAGAAAAAGTGAGCAAGGCGAGTGAAGCAGGACTGCTCGCAGGCCTATTTCCGAGCCGCAGCCACGGACGCCAAAGGCGTCAAAAAGCGCCCCAAAAATCGGGACGCCGTATAAAATCAGCTTCGTAGGTTTATTTTGCAGTTAAACAGGCGCTTGCACCCCTCGCACAAGCCCCTAGCAGCCCGCGACGTCGCCGTCGCGGTCACCATTGCAAGTATTGCAAGAGGAAGTGTTTCCGCAGGGCAGCAGCTCCTCGGCTTCGTAAACCGGCTTGGTCTTCGTTTCGCCCGAATACTTGATGTACTTCACGTCGGCAAACGACACGCCGAGAGTGAACGTGATGACGCCCATGGAGCCGCCGGTCGTCGTGCATCCCGGATACAGGATGGTAGCGAACAGGGTATCGCCCCTGAGTTCCGCATTGAGCCCATCGAAGGTGCAACGGTCGTCCACAAGCACGCCATCGTCACGGAAGGTAACGGACCCGCTAGCGCTTTCCACTTTCACGACGCGCGGAGCAACCGCCGGACCGCCGCGAAGCATGGCCGAGACGTCGGTCGCCTTTTCATTAATGTACGTGGTCGGAGGCGGCAGGTACACCCACTTGTTGTTTACGCACTGGTAAGCGCGGCCATAGAATTCCAGCAGGGTGTCCGTGTCGCAGGGCTCCAGGTCAGGCCTGCGGATTCCGTCGGGAATGCCGTCGCCGTTGCAGTCGCTACCCGGAGGGCAGGCATTTGCGCGTGTCCAATAATTCGCGACGCATCTGTAATCTTCACCGGTTACGCAGTCGGTAGCGACCTCACCGTTTCGTCCGACGCAGTTTCCTTCTGCGCTCATCCCGTCAAAATCGGTAATATGTTCGCAGGTAGGCTTTATCTGCGTCCAGAGTCTGTCGCTGCATACATAGTCAGGGCCACCCTTGCAGTCAAGAACCACAGCGCCTTCTTCACTGCAATGGTTGCAGGCCTCGTTCGTCACCGGGCATAGGTCACCTTCACAAGGCGGGCACATCTGATCCATGTCGATGCATTTTCCGGCAACACAATATTGCGTATAGCCCATCTTGCAGAGTTCCTCCTCGGTGTATCCGCATTCGGGCATGAATGCTTCACACTGCTTTTGCAGCAAGGAGCTGGAACTGGAGTTTTCCGCAATGTCGGAGCTGCTTTCGGGAACAGTCTCGCTGGAGGCGGGCTCGCCGTTGCTGGATTCGGGCGGAACGTCCCCGTTGCTGGATTCGGGCGGAACGTCCCCGTTGCTCGAGGAACTTGCATCCGTGCTCTCGATGGCAGAGGACTTCTCGTCGCCGCCGGTCGGGGCGCTCGGGCTGTCGCTATCGCAGGCGGCAAAGATGAATGCGGCAAGCGCCACGGAGGCAATCCCGCAAGCAGGCTTAAGCATTTTCGTTTTCATACGTTTCTCCTTTTATCAAATCTAGTTTGTCCATTCGACAATCGTTTTTATCTATCTCAAATATATAACTTTTTTTCGCAAAAGTCAATAGATTCATAGAACAAAATTTAAATAATTTCATCAAAATCGCTATATTTTTTATTGTTCCACATCATTTTATTCTATATGCAACAAACATCGCACGCATATAGAACAATCCCCCTCACGAAAGTCGCCCAAATGTCTCGCGAGCCACAAAAAGAACAAAAGCACAAAAAATCCGCCCCGAACGGAGCGGACTTCAAATTTCCTGCTTTCCTTAAAACGTCAGGGTTTGACCTCACCGGTTCGGAAATCATAAATTCCGTAAGTATAGAAAACCTCCCCTTCCTCGAACTTCTGCCCTTCGCGTCGTTTCTTTTCGTACGAAGCCTTCAAGCGCTTTGCTATTTCCGAAATGATTTCCTGCGATACAATCCCGTCTATGCTGTTCTGGTATTTCGCCGATTGGGCATCCTGGTACTTGAACTCGAACTTGCCCTTCTTGAACACCCCCTCGAAAAAAACGCCGACAATCCCCGAATCAAAAGCCTCGATGGCCTTCCCCACAAAATTACCTTCCTCGTTGCCCAAGGAATCCACGACGACCCAGTTCCTTATCTGGTCCTGCGTGAACGAGACTTCATCGCCCTTCTTGTATTCCTTAAGGAGCTGAATTTCGTTAGCCACAATTCCCTGGAATCGATCTCCCAGGCATTGGGTGACAAAAACGAAAACCATCTCCTTCGTCCCGTCCTTGTCGACAAGATTAATCTGCACATCGAGCACACGCTTTTCGCGCACATAGTCGCCCGCAATGTATTTCTTCTTGACCGCAGGGAACGTCGCCCTAGCCTTTTCGATATACGGGGCAATGAGTTTTTCCATATCAGTGTTCATGTTGAACAACTTGTCCTCGGCTGCGTGACCGCACACGCAAAGCACCGCAAGCAGCGAAATCACGCGAAAGAGTCTAGAAAACATATTCATACCTCACTAAAAATAATACAAAAATCAAAAAATGGGGATTAAAAAGCTGTTTTTGAGGTTCTACAATCCCCAATTTTACATACAAAATAACACAAAATGATACATTCACAGCGTTCAAACACTGATATTGCAAAAAAAATGGGGATTAAACCGGCATTTTTTGTGTATTTCATCCCCACAAAAAACCAAATTAGACTTTTTTCGCACAAACAAACTAACAAACTGGGGATTGGACAGGCTATTTTTCAGCAGTTTAATCCCCAATTTCCGCAAAAACAAAAAATCCGCCCCAAACGGAGCGGACATGAAATTTTGGTCTGGATCCTTCGACTACGAACCTAACGGTTCTTCTACCCAAAGGGCATAACTCAACTAGAGAACTAAAGTTCTAAGTTTCGTTTAGCTCAGGATGACACACCCATTCAAGAAGCGCAGAGAGCCTAGCGAGAGCAGGAACGCTCGCCCGTAGCGTACTAACGTACGTGAGGGCGAGAGTGACGAACTATCGCGACGGCTATATGCGTTTCTATCCGAGGGTAACCTCTACTTTGTGGATTCCCTTCGTGAAGATCGGGGCGACATTGGAATCGATTTCCTTGCCGTCCACCACCATCTTGGCGACACCCTTGCACACGTGCTTCGGGTTCTTCACCGTAATCTGGTAGGTAGCGCCACGGAACTTACGGGTTGCTTCGAAGCCATCCCACTTGGACGGGATGCAAGGATCAACCACGAGGCCCTTGTAGTTGGCGCGGATACCGATGATGAACTGCGTGGCAGCCTGGTACGTCCAGGTGGAGGTACCGGAGAGCCATGCGTTACGGCCCATACCGAACTGTTTGTGTTCGTCACCGAGGATGTTCTGCGGGTAGCAGTACGGTTCGGACTCGAACACGTCGAGGATGCCGTTCTTGGAAGCCGGGTTAATCTGGTTGTAGTACTGGAAGGCATTGTCGCCACGGCCGAGGATGGTTTCGGCAATCATCACCCACGGGTTGGTGTGGAGGAAGATACCGCCGTTTTCCTTGGCTCCGGGAGGATAGGTGGAGATGCCACCCACGGCCGGTTCAAAGCCGCGGTAACCCGGAGTGGAGCTCTTCACGCCGTACTTGGTGTTGAGGAGCTTGTTCAGGCTGTCCATGCCCTGCTTGGCGCGGTCGCCGTAAGCGATGCCGGCGATAACCGGCCAGGACTGGCCGTTGCAGTAGATCTTGCCGTACTTGGCCTTGGCAACACCGTAGCCGTTGCCGTCCTTGTCGAACCAGCGGGTCCACCACTTGCCGTCCCAGGCGCTCTTGTTGAAGGCGGCCTTGACGTCTTCGTACCAGCCCTTGTACATTTCGACGGCCTTCTTGTCGCCGAGGGCTTCTTCGATGTCCATCATTTCGAGCAAGGCCTTGGCATACAAGGCGGTGTTGAACGTGGATTCTGCACCGAGCGGGAGGTTCATGCAGTCGTTCCAGTCAGCAAAGCCGAGGAGCGGGAGGTTGTGCTTGCCGAGGTGTTCACGGGTGAACTTCAGGGCGCGCTTCAAGTGTTCGAGGACAGTGCCCTTCGGGCGGTCCTTGCGCTTCTTGCCGGCGACGTAGAACGGAATCTCTTCCTTGAGGAGATCCATCTTGCCGGTTTCCTTGAGGTAAGAAGCCACAGTGAGGATGATCCAGAGGTGGTCGTCGCCGTACCAGTCGGCATACATCGGATTGCCCTTGGCATCCTTGACGCCGGCCTTTTCGCGGGAGTCGCCGGCGTTCGCTTCGTTGCCGTTATCTTCGGCGAGGGCGAGCGGGGCGTACTGGTGCATGGCGTTACCTTCGGGGCGCTGCACGGAGATGAGGTTCTTGGTGAGGACCAATGCTTCTTCCGGCATGTGGCTCATCACGCCCATCAAGTCCTGCGTGGAGTCACGGTAACCGATACCGCGGCTGGTGCCGTAGCCCAGCTGGTACAGGGAGAGGTAGCGGCTCCAGTTCTTGGTGGTGTGGCACTGGCGCGGGTTGTGGACGTTCACCATCGTGTTGAAGGAAGCGTCCGGAGTCTTCACCTGGATCGTGGAGAGGTAGTTTTCCCAGAACTTGGCAAGTTCGTCGAAAGCCTTGTCGACGTTCTTGAGGTCGCGGTACTTGGCGATAGCCTTGGCAGCAACCTTGAGGCTCTGTTCCTGACCGAGCTGGGTGCAGCAACGGAAAGTCTTCTTGGCGGCAATCTTGCCACCGTGAATCATGAGGGCGGCGATGTTGTCACCACGGTCGCATTCGCTGTTGGAAAGTTCCTTGTTGCCCAAGGAGAGCGGAGCGGCCCAGGAGCCCATTTCGTTCGCGCCGAGGAACACGCGGCGGTCACCATCGAAGCTACCGACCTTGCAGTTCGCAGTCACATAGTTCACGGCGTAGTCGCGCTTCATGTAGGCGTACTGTTCAAGCACCACATGGCCGTCCTTTTCCCAGTGGCCCTTGAGGGTCATGGTCTGCGGAACCCAGTCGGCGTTCGTGAGCTGCTTTTCAGCTTCGAAGTGGCTGAATTCATAGACCGGGATAATGTCCACTTCCTTGGCGGCACCACCGAGGTTCGTCACCTGGATGTCCTGGAGGAGAGTGTTGGAGCCCGTCGGCACGAAAATCGTGACCTGGGTGCGCAGGCCGCAACATTCGGCAATCCAGCGCATGTAAGAAAGACCCACGTGGCATTCCCACTTGTCCATCTTGGTGAGGGTGGGAACGACAAACGGAGAGAACACCGTGTAGCCCTTGGCTTCCTTGATACGGATGTAGATGGTGCTGGCCTTGAAGTCAGAGCACGGCATCTGAGCGATGTACTTGGTGATACGGTTCAGGGCCGGGTCGCCCTTGCAAACCAGGGTACCGCCGGTGGTATCCACGATACCGCCGAAATTCAAAGTACCGACGTAGTTGCACCACTTGATCGGGGTTGCCGGCGTGGTGAGCACGTATTCTTTTGCAGCGTCATCGAAGTAGCCGTACTGGGCGGCAGCGGCCTTGGGGGCAGCCTTCTTGACACTCTTCTTCTGTTTTGTAGCCATTGTATCTCCGTAAGAGGGGGTTGTTAAATTTAACGCGGTAAATATAGATTTTTAGACGAAAGACGATAAATGCATAAGGCGAATATCGCGGAAAAAAACGTGTTTTTTTACATGATTGAGCCTAGCATTTAGCACATGTGCATAGACGAAAGACGAAAGAAAGTGGTGAAAAGCTTTTCTATTTCACGCGAAGCGTCATTTTAAATCTATCGTCTATAGTCTACAGGCTCGCAGAGCCGTTCTTTCGTCTAACCTTTCTGGTTGAAGTTCTCGAAATCGCGGTTACCGAAGTTGATGTAGAAGTAGCCGTCGAGCTTCTTGTTGCGGATGGGGTCGCGCAGGATGCCGATGGCAGCACGCACGTACTTGAGTTCCACAAGAATGTGGTCGCGGCTCATGCAGTTGAGGAACGGGCCCTCGGGGTAAAGCGTGGGGCGCGGTTCTTCGGCAATCATCTTCTCCAGGCGCTCGATTTCTTGCACCAGACGGCGTTCATGCGCCTCGAGGGTGCGGATGAGTTCCTTGTTCTCGGCACCGTAAAGGAAGGCGAAGCCCAAGGTGCGCGGGTCGTCGTTGAACCCGGTCAGGTGCTTCAGGACCTCCTTGCGGAGCACGTCCTTACCCTTCTCGGTGATGCTGTACATCATGCGTTCGGGGCGGTTTCCCTCACGTTCGGTACGGCCCAAAATACACTCGTTCTTCTCGAGCGTCGTCAGGCGGTTGTAAACGGTAGATGTGCTCAGGTTGGCCCAGCGGTCAAGTTCACGGGAACTGATTTCCGTGATAATGTCGTAGCCGCTACGCTCCTTCTCCAGGATCAGGCCCAGGAGGACCAGGTCGTATCGATTCATTTTATACCTTCTATTCCAAATTTCAGAATGCCAAAGGCACCCCTATTCCAACTTGGAATATATTATCATTTTTGCGAAAAAGTGTACTCGTTACAAAAAAAATTGCAATTTTTACCTTATGTTTCAGAAAGTTTACTCCCGTATGCAATAAACCGGCGCCGCCAAGCGGCGCCCACGCAAATAATCCGCTCTGACCATAGTCACTAGTCTCCAATGGAGCGGATTATTAAGTGTCGGGAGGGTCTCAGGGAGGGCTTCCCCGGTGGGAGCCCTCCCTAGTCGTATAACAAAAATCCCCGCGGCCTTGCGGCCACGAGGACTTTTGTTAGGAGGAGAACTTTTCCTAATAAGGCATTATGCCTTATTGAGACGATCCTGGATCATGTCGATGATTTCGGAGAGTTCCTTCGGGAGGTGCTTGCCGAACTTCGGATAGTGGTTTTCCTTAACGTCGGCGAGTTCCTTCTTCCAGCCTTCCACATCAACCTTGAGGATTTCCGGGAGGGTTTCCTTGTAGTAGTCAGCGAGACCGTCAGTGTTGAGGGTCTTCGGCATGTAACCGATAGCGGTTTCAACAACGTTGGAGTTATCGCCGTTGCAACGGTCGAAGATCCAAGCGAGCACGCGGCTGTTGTCGCCGTAACCCGGCCACATGAAGCCACCCGGAAGCTTTTCGTTGTTGGCATCCTTACGGAACCAGTTAACGTAGAAGATCTTCGGGAGCTTGTCTTCGGTAGACTTCTTACCGATTTCGATCCAGTGCTTGAAGTAGTCACCCATGTTGTAGCCGCAGAACGGGAGGATTGCGAACGGGTCGCGACGGATCTTACCGACCTGAGAGGCGTCAATCGTAGAGGCAGCCGTGATTTCGGAACCCACGATGGAGCCGAGGAACACGCCGTGGTTCCAGCTGAGGGACTGGTGAACCAGAGGAATGGTGGACGGACGACGGCCACCGAAGAGGATTGCGTCGATAGGCACGCCAGCAGGATCTTCCCATTCCTTAGCAATGCACGGGCACTGCTTAGCCGGAGCGGTGAAGCGAGCGTTCGGGTGAGCCATTTCTTCACCCTTAGGAGCCTTGTCCTTCGGGAGAGCGTCACGGGTCTTGCCCTTCCAGTCAACGAGCTTGCCCTGTGCCGGGTAGCCGATGCCTTCCCACCACACGTCGCCGTCTTCAGTGAGAGCGCAGTTGGTGTAGATGGTGTTCTTTTCGGCAGAGATAAGAGCGTTCTTGTTGGATTCTGCAGAAGTACCCGGGGCAACACCGAAGAAGCCAGCTTCCGGGTTGATAGCATAGAGACGGCCATCCTTGCCAAACTTCATCCATGCAATGTCGTCACCGATGGTTTCGACCTTCCAGCCCGGGATAGTCGGGATGAGCATGGCGAGGTTCGTCTTACCGCAAGCAGACGGGAATGCGCCAGTCACGTACTTGACTTCGCCCTTCGGGTTGGTGAGCTTGAGGATGAGCATGTGTTCAGCGAGCCAGCCTTCGTCGCGAGCGAGAACGGTAGCGATACGGAGAGCGAAGCACTTCTTACCGAGAAGAGCGTTTCCACCGTAGCCCGAACCGTAGGACCAAATGAGGCGTTCTTCCGGGAACTGGGTGATGTACTTGTATTCAACGTCAGCGCAGGGCCAGATGCCGTTGTCGCTTTCGCATTCGCGGAGCGGCTTACCAACGGAGTGGAGGCACGGAACGAATTCAGCGTTCACGTCTGCATTGAAGATGTCGAGAACCTTCTTACCGGCGCGAGTCATGATGTCCATGTTGAGAACAACGTATTCGGAGTCCGTGACTTCGATACCGTTCTTGGAGATCGGGGAACCGAGCGGGCCCATGCAGAACGGAATCACGTACATGGTACGGCCGTGCATACAACCCTTATAGAGCTTACGCATCGTCTGCTTGAGTTCAGACGGGTCGATCCAGTGGTTGGTCGGACCGGCGTCTTCTTCCTTCACAGAGGAAATGAAGGTACGGGATTCGACGCGGGCCACGTCAGACGGGAGAGAACGGAACAGGTAGCAGTTTTCCTTCTTGGCGAGCTTCGTGGCGAGGCCAGCCTTGACGCACTTCTGCATAAGGGCATCGTATTCTTCCTTGGAGCCGTCAACGACAACGACGTTGTCCGGTTCGCACATGGCAATCATTTCATTCACCCAAGTACTGATCTTCGGGTGCTTGATATCGTTAAGGGTAAGACTCATTATGAGCTCCTGTTTGGTTTAACGTTAAGTTTCGATTTTTTTCGAACGCGGTAAAATCTACAAAAAAAATCCGCCATCCACCACTCGCGGTTCGGGCATTTTTTTGTCAAAAGGGTACAAGGCCCTGTTTTTTACGAAAAAATTCAATTTTTCAATAAAAACATTACATTTTGGCGAAAAATTACATAGATTAGGCTTGTATACACAAAAAGGGCGCAAAAGCCCGCGTAAATAGAGGTTATCGCTTATATGAGTTGGTCTTATTCCAGGGAACACCAGAAAAACATTCTTTGCATGATTATGGCAGGCGGCCAGGGTAGCCGCCTCCAGCCCCTCACCCGCGACCGCGCGAAGCCGGCCGTGCACTTTGGTGGAACCTACCGCATTATCGACTTCGTCCTGAACAACTTCATCAACTCAGGCATCTTCAAGATCAAGGTGCTTACGCAGTTCAAGAGCGATTCCCTGAACAAGCACATCTCCGCCGCGTGGAACCTGAACGCGAGCCTCGACCAGTACGTGGACCTGGTGCCCGCACAGATGCGTACCGGCGACGAATGGTACCGCGGTACTGCAGACGCGATTTTCCAGAACATCAACCTGATAACCGACGAGCGCCCGGACCTCGTGGCAATCTTCGGCGGCGACCACATCTACAAGATGGACATCAACCAGATGATTGATTTCCACCTGAGCCGCGCCGCGCTCCTGACCATCGCCGCCATTCCCGTACCCGTATCGGAAGCGAGCGAATTCGGTATCATCGAAGTGGACCAGGACAACCGCATGATCGGTTTCGAGGAAAAGCCGAAGAACCCGAAGGAAATGCCCGGCAACCCCGGCTGGTGCCTCGCGAGCATGGGCAACTACATCTTCACGAGCAAGTTCCTGGTGCGCGAACTTTTGAAGGGTGCAGAGAACGGCGCGACCGACTTCGGCAAGCACATCATTCCTAGTTTGTACAAAGAATACCCGGTGTACGTCTACGACTTCAACACGAACATCGTGCGCGGCGAGCAGGCCAGCACCAAGGGCTACTGGCGCGACGTGGGAACGCTAGACGCCTTCTTCGAGGCGAACATGGACCTGTGTTCCGAAAACCCACCGTTCGATTTGTACAACAACTACTGGCCTATCCGCACGTTCAACTGGAACCAGCCGCCTGCCCGCTTCTTTGCCGGTGACGGCAACGCCCACCAGGGAGCGGCCATCGATTCCATCGTTTCTTCGGGTTGCATTATCGGCGGGGGCACCGTGGTAAAGAGCATTCTCTCCCCCGGCGTCACCATCCAGAAGGACGCCCTCGTGGAAGAATCCATCCTCTTCCCGAACGTGACAATTGGCCCGGGCGCGAAGGTGCGCCGCGCCATCGTCGAGAAGGGCCTGCACATTCCGGCCGGTTTCCAGATCGGCTACGACCTGGAACGCGACAAGAAGCTCTTCCACGTGACAGAATCTGGCATCGTCGTCCTCGCGAAGGACACGATTATAAAGGCATAAAAACATCACACCGAAGTCGCGGAAGCGACAAGCGTGTCCATGAATGTCGCAAGCAAGTAAAAACCCGCATCGGTTGATGCGGGTTTTCTTCAACACATAGGAGAATAAGCAAAAGTCTATTCTTCCTGAGCGGTTTCTACCGGACCCGGAACAGGGATTTCTCCGCCACCGAAGTTACCGCCGCCGGGGAAACCGCCCTGACCGCCACCAGGCATCGTGAAGGAGGAATCGCCGAAGTTAAAATTGCCGCCCGGGAATCCACCGGTGCTGTCGCCACCAAACATACCGCCGAAGTCTGGCATCTGCATTTCCCACTGACCGTCCTTACAAACGTAATTCATTTCCATCTCGTAGTTGCCCATCGACGATTTCTCGGTCTTCGTCGCACCTTCCTCGTCGCACGTGTTGGCCGCCGCAGTCGCGGCAGAATCCAGCGCCCAGTGACCGTCTTCGCATTTCATCACCATGCCCATCTGTTCCCGAGTTTCCCCTGCCTCACACTTCATCATGTCGGCGATAGAAGAGGAATCAACGGCCCACTGGCCGTCGGTGCACGTCATCTTGATTCCCATCTGGTTCTGCGTGGCACCTTCCTCGTCGCACTTCATCATGTCGGCGATGGCAGTGCTGTCAAAAGTGAAGGAGGAATCAATCCCCGGAATCGTGCCAGGGCCCACATCGGCAGAACTTGCCGGGGGAACATCGCCACCTTCGGGATTCAAATCACCCGAATCTGTAGATTCAGCCTTAGCGTCGCTGGAGGAAGCACTGGAAGCGGCCGGTTCGCCACCCTCATCGCCAGTCGACGAACTAGAGAGCGCAGGTTGTTCTTCGCCACCGGTCGCGGGTGCGCTTGCAGAATCGTCGCATCCCATGTAAGTGAAGGCCGCCGTAAGGGAGAGGGCCAAAGCAAGTTTCTTGAGGTTCATTTTTACTCCTTTTTGGTTAACGTTCTCCCATACGCCTTAAATATATGCCTCGAAAAACAGCCCCCTACGTAACTTAAAGTAAATTCCAATTTTACTCGCGCAAAAAAGTGGTCCAAAACACCCCGCACGGGGCATTTTATCCCAAAAAGAAAGCCCCGCACAAGGCGGAGCGAAAACACGAATTTGCACAAGGCTACTTGTGAACCACGGCGTTCTTCACGATGCCGCTAGAAATCTTCACGCCGTTCCAGACACTCGCGTCGCGAATCTCGACACCGGAAAGTTCGCAATCGTCACCGATTGCAACAAACGGGCCAATCTTGCAGTCGTGAATCTTCACGTTCTTGCCGATATAGCACGGCGGAATGATTTCCACGCCCGGAACATTCACGTCCTTGGAGTTGTCGTTGCGCTTCAGGATATGCGCGTTCGTATCGAGCAGCGTTTCCACGAGTCCGCAATCGAGCCAGCGGGAAACCGGAGCCGTCTTGAACTTGCACCCCTGCTCAATCATCATCTCGAGCGCGTCGGTGAGCTGGAACTCACCCTTGGTGCGAATATCGTTATCCATCAGGTACTTGAGGGCAGCCTTCAGCGCCTTCACGTCCTTGATGTAGTAAATGCCCACGATGGCCTCATCGCTCACGAACTCCTGCGGCTTTTCCACAAGGCGGTCAATAAGGCCTTCCTTGCCCACCACGGCAACGCCAAAGCGCTTCGGGTCCTCGACCTTGTAGGTGTACAGGATATTTTCCTGGGCATCATTCAGGATATTCAGGTCCGCCTCGAAAAGCGTATCGCCCAAGATAATCAGGAGAGGCTCGTCGTCATTCACGTACGGGAGCGCAAGGCTTACCGCCTCGCCCAGCCCCTGCGGGTTGGACTGCACCACGGTACGCACGGCGCCCCATTCAGGCTTCGTCTTGAGGTACTCGTCCATCTTTTCGGCCTTGTAGCCGGTAATGAAAATCGTCTCGGAAGGCTTGAGGCACGAAGCGTCTTCGACAATCCAGTCGATAATTGTCTTGCCAGCCAAAGGCAGCAGGCACTTAGGGCGATCCTCGGTGTAAGGACGGAGTCTCAGACCATTTCCGGCGACAGGCAATACAATTTTCATTCAGAATTTCCTTCTATTCCATTTTTTGCCTTTGGGCAAAAAACATATACAAAGGTAAAAGATAACAAAAAAATACTAATTTGTCTATCACCATTTTTAGCAAAAAAGCCAAAAACGGCAAATTTTCACCTATAGAGAGAACAAAGCCCGGTCTACACGCCTTCGACGTACAGCTTCTTCATCTCGTCGGTCAGGGCCATAGGGCGGCCGCGGTTCAGGTCCACGAGCACCCACTGCGTCTCGGATTCAAAAATCACCTTGCCGTCGGACACACGCTCGAACCGGCACTTGCGCAGGCTCGCCACACGGCCGTACGCAGCCACCCACGTCGTCCCGCGAATTTCATCGCCTAGAAAAGCCTGGTTCTTGTACTCCACGTGCTGCACATGGATCATCCAGCCGGCGCCAAGGTTCTTCATGAGGGCCGTACCGCCGACGGAATCGGAATGGGCAATCGCAATATCCTGAATCCACTTGACCGACCAAACGTTGTTGAAGTGGTGGTTGTCGTCAATCATCTCGGGCGTCACCTTGAACACCTGCGTGAACTGCATCGGGTTCACAGTTTCTTCCATCGCAATAGCCATAAAAACCTCCGTTTGGGGGAAAGATAAAAAAATGACCTTCAGCGAACAAAGAAACTTTAACAACTTGTGACTAATGACTAAAAACTATTGACCCAAAACCATATCTTTATGTTATATTTACAACGAAAAGTGCCACAGCCCGTTTTTTCACGGGTTGTCTAAAGGAGTATTTATGGATTGGAACGACTTTACGAGCCTTTCTGCAGAAGACATGCAGGCTATCTGGGACTTCAAGACGAAGGACCCGTTCTCTATTTTGGGCATCCACCCGCTCGAGACGGACAAGGGAATCAAGACGGTCATCCGCACCTACCAACCGCAAGCAGCCTTCATCCGTGGTGAAAGCTGCGACGGCGAAGTGGAATTCGACTTCATGAAGCTCGGCGACACCGGGTTCTTCGAGGCCATCCTCGACATGGACTACGAGCCGTTCTTCTACAACCTGATTATCAAGCAGGGCGACGGCATCGAGTACACGCTCACCGACCCGTACGCCTTCCAGCCCGTACTCACCGAATTCGACCGCCACCTGATTTCGACCGGCACGCACTACGAACTCTACCGCAAGCTGGGCGCGAACCTCGTGGAACACCAGGGCTTCAAGGGCGTGCAGTTCGCCGTCTGGGCCCCGAACGCACACGCAGTTTCCGTCGTGGGCAACTTCAACAGCTGGGATGGCCGCCGCCACCAGATGCGCATGCTCGGCAGTTCCGGCATTTGGGAAATATTCATCCCGAACCTCGGCGAAAACGAACTGTACCGCTTCGAAATCCACGGTGCGGACGGCAACCTTCACGTAAAGATCGACCCGCTCGCAAAACTTGCGGAAGTCCGCCCGGCAACAGCCTCCATCACGACCCACCTCGACGGCTACGAATGGGGCGACGAACTCTACATGAAGACGCACTGGGCCACCAAGGTCTTCGGAAGCCCCATGAACATCTACGAGGTGCACGCCGGTTCCTGGAGGCGCGACCCCGCAAACCCCGACCGTTTCCTCAACTGGGACGAACTTTCCGAGCGCCTCATCCCCTACTTGAAGGAGATGGGCTACACGCACGTGGAATTCCTGCCGCTGGCGGAACACCCGCTCGATGAATCCTGGGGCTACCAGGTGACCGGGTACTACTCCCCCACAAGCCGTTACGGCACGCCCGACCAGTTCCGCCACTTTGTGGACCTTTGCCACCAGAACGAAATCGGCGTGATTCTCGACTGGGTGCCGGCACACTTCCCGAAGGATGCACACGCGCTCGGCCGCTTTGACGGCACCGCCTGCTACGAGCACGCCGACCCGCGCCAGGGCGAACACCCGCACTGGGGCACCTACATCTTCAACCTGGGCCGCAACGAGGTCAAGAACTTCCTTATCGCAAATGCGATGTACTGGCTCAAGGAATTCCACTGCGACGGCCTCCGCGTGGATGCCGTGGCATCGATGCTCTACCTCGACTACGGCAAGGGTCCGGGCGAATGGGTGCCGAACAAGGACGGCGGCAACATCAACTACGATACGCTCGAGTTCCTGAAGCACCTGAACAGCATCATGGGCCGCTTGACCCCGCACGCCATCCTGATTGCAGAAGAATCCACGAGCTTCCCCTCCATCACGCGCCCGCCGGAGCAGGGCGGCCTCGGATTCCACTACAAGTGGAACATGGGCTGGATGAATGACTTCCTGAGTTACATCGAGCACGAACCTATCCACCGCAAGTACCACCACAACCAGCTGACATTCAGCATGATGTACGCCTACAGCGAGAACTTCATCCAGGTGTTCAGCCACGACGAAGTGGTTCACGGCAAGGGCTCCATGCTCCGCAAGATGCCGGGCGACAACTGGCAGCAGTTCGCGAACCTGCGACTCACCTACGCATTCCAGTACGCGCACCCGGGCAAGAAGCTCAACTTCATGGGCAACGAGTTCGGGCAGTGGCGCGAATGGAACGAGAAGCAGTCGCTCGACTGGCACCTCGTAAGCTGGGACAGTCACGGAAAGTTGCTGCAGATGATGAAGACGCTCAACCACCTGTACAAGGAAAACGCTCCCTTCTGGGAAATCGACCACTACCACACCGGTTTCGAGTGGATCTGGTGCGACGACGCAGACAATTCCATCGTGAGCTTCGTGCGCAAGGACGACCACGGGAACCAGATCCTGTGCGTGTTCAACTTCACGCCGGTCGTGCGCCACGACTACCGCCTGGGCGCCCCCGCCCGCGGAGCCTGGAAGGAAATCTTCAACACGGATGCGGCCATGTTCGGCGGCAGCAATGTCGGGAACTTCGGCGAAGTCTGGACGGACGATATCCCGTGGCAGAACAGGCAGTGGAGCCTCAACATTCAGCTCCCGCCGCTTGCGGCAGTGTATTTCCGCCTGGAAAGATAACTCACAAGTTCTTTAATTCATACTTAAAAACGGCAGCTTAAAGCTGCCGTTTTTTATCTAAAAATTATTTTCCCATAAACATGTATACTGTCGGATTCCATCGAGCTTTGATTATATAAATATTGATCAAATGTAAATCCATTCGACCATGTTGAATCCATGCCAACCATAACATATTCATAGTCCGAATCAAAACGGCATCGTTCCCAAGAAGAAGGACAATCCATCCGTATCTCAGAAAAACCAGCACTTAGCATATCAATTTTTACAGAATCCCCTACAACTTCGAAAGAATGAATAATTTTAGACAGGTCAACATCATAATATTTCTCAGTATTAGTCTCATCTAGCAAAGAAAAACGGATATGTTCTTCAGAATCTAAAGCTACAGATATTTCTTCAAATCTATGGATTTTTAACCTTTGTTTTTCAGAAACGAACAAATACTCAAAATTCCCATAACAACTATTCAATGAATCCGAATATTCCATATTCTTAAACAACAACCTTGCATCACATGTACTGTCATATGGACAATCTAATTCAACGGACAAATTCATTTTTTGGGGATGAACTTTCAAAACATTTTCACAAGAGCCAGAAGCACCATCACCTCCTCCCGTTGAGATTCCACAGGAGAAAAAGAAAAAACACAATATAAAAGAGAATCCTATCAAAAAAAGATTACGAAACACATTTATCTCCATTTTTTTGAAAATATACTTATAAAGATTGCATAAAAAGAACGCCCCGGCAGAGCCGAGGCGTTCGTTTCAAGTCTGTGTGACTGACTTACTCAATCGTGATGAGCGTGATGGTGCGCTTGCCGACCTTGATCGGCTTGCTCACGTCAACACCCTTCTTGGCCTTCTTGGACGGATCGTTTGCCCAGCCTTCCTTCAGCTTTTCGGAGCTCTTGTCAAGCGTCTGGACAGTGGCCTTGCCCTTGAAGCCAGGAATGTTCAACTTGAGTTCGTAGTCGCTGTACGGGCTCTTGTTGATCACGAGGAGGCTCTTCTTCTTGCCGTTCTCGGTGTAGTAGGTCGTGATGAGCGATTCCTTGTCACCGGAGATTTCGGTCTTGAGGAGCTTGCCGCGGAGAGCGTCGGACGCCATCTGGAATGCCCAGTAGCTCGGACGCGGGCAGTTCATGCACTCTTCGGCAGAACGGGTCAGGTAACCGTAGTCACCGCCTTCCGGAGTGATATCGTTGTGGATATCCCAGTACTGTGCGTTGTCCACGTTCTCGGTGGCGAGCATAGCGAGGTAGTCAGCAACGAACAGGCCGTTTTCGAGAGCGATGGTCTGCGGACCCGGGTTGAAGTCCACGGAGTTCCATTCGGTGAGCCAGAGTTCGAACTTCTTGTCCTTGTTGAAGTGCTTGGTCCACTTGTCCACGAGCTTGTGCAGGCGGCTGTAGATAGGCACGAGGTCCTGCGGGGCGCTGAGCATGGCGAAGTCGTTTTCTTCACCGATGTGCTGCGGGTAGTGGTGAACAATGATACCGTCGGCAATGTCACCGGTTTCCTTGAGCACGTTGTCGTTCCATGCGCCGTCGAGAACGCCGAGCACCGCCACCTTGATGGTCGGGTCAACCTTCTTCATGGCCTCGATGAACTTGCGGGCGCGCTTACCGTAGATGGTACCGCCGTCCTTACCGTACTTTTCGTAGTACGGGTGCCAGTTACCGTAGACTTCGTTACCGATTTCCCAGTACTTGATGCCGGCCTTCTTGTCGATGTTGGTGTGCTTCACCCAGGCAGCGGCTTCCTGTTCGGTGCCGGAACCGAAGTTCACGGTGAACATGGCGTTAGAACCGGTCTTCTTCAACCAGGCGAGGAATTCGTCGGTATCGACCATCCAGTCGTGGTTGTCGAGGATTTCCTTCCAGTGGTCGTCATCGGCACGGAGACCACCCGGGTAACGGATGATGCCGTGGTTGATGCGCTTCACGAAGTCGCGGGTCTGGACCTTGAACTTCGGATTGTCAAGCATGTCGCCATCCCAGAGGGCAGCGTTGATACCGAAGAGGCCGCCCGAGATGTTCGGGTTGATCACGTCGCCGGTACCCTTCACATCGACCTTCACGACAGCCGGACGAGCGGCAGCCTTGACTTCGCGCTGGTTGGTGAGCTTGATGTTGTCGATTTCGAAGGAGCCGTTAGAACCTTCTCCACCCGGTTTGAAGTCGAGAGAAACGACGTTCTTGAGGTCGAACACGCCGTTTTCCTTGGCGTTAGGCGGCTGGTAGTACGGGAACTTGCTGAAGGTGCGGAACGGCACAATCACAGTGGTACGGCCGCGCGGCACACCGGTGTTGGACACGAAGAGCTCATTGCCGGCGTCACCGATCTGGACCGTGATGGACTGCCATGCACGTTCAGAGTAGACGTCGAACATAATGCCCCAGTGGTTGGTCCAGTCGCGGAGCTTGGCGTCGTGAGCGGCAGTGTTCTTGGTGAAGTCGAGAACGAAGTCCACCCAGTCAGACATTTCGAAGTGCTTGATGAAGAGGGAGTTGCCATCGAGCTTGGAGCTCTTGTACGGCATCTCGATTTCGGCCTTGGACTTCGGGCCGAAAGACGGTTCCCACTTGTCCTTGGCAAACTTGCCTTCGAAGTCGGAAATGACCATGTCCGGAGCCTTGGACTTCCAGTTGTCCCACTTGATATCCGGGTCAACCCAGTCGATGGTTTCGGTGAAGGTGATCTGGTCCACAAAGATGGTCACAGGAGCCGGCTTGCCCGGTTCACCCTGGTTTTCACCCTTGCCCACAGAGAAGCGGATTTCCTGAATCTTGTTCCACTGCACGTCCTTGGCGACTTCGGCCTGCTTGTTAGCATCCCAAGCCTTACCCTTGTCGACGAACTTCTTGAGAGGAATCTTCACGAGCTTCCAGTCGGTGCCGACCTTGGCGCCAGCAATCCAGTCGTTCAGGCTGACCTTGGTCTGGCTCTTGATGTCGTTGCCCTGGTTGTCGAGGATACCGACGTACACCTTTTCGCCGCCGAGCTTACCCTTAATCCAGAAGTAGAGACCGCCCTTGTTGCGGACCTTGGAAAGGTCGATGTACTTGCCTTCACCGAGCGAGTAGGTCACGCCGGACCAGTCGTTGTTGTCGATGTAGAGGGCGAGAACGTTCTTGTTGCCAGCAGTCTTGGACTGAGCTTCACGCTGGGCAGAAAGGCCACCGTAGCTATAGCTGAAGCCCTTGAGGCCGTCGGAGTAGAACGTACCGTTAGCCACCGGCTTGACCTTGCCATCGAGCTTTTCGGGGTTCTTCGGGCCGTCGATGACATCGTTGTTTTCATCCCAGTAGACAATCTGCTTCTTCGGGGCAGCCTTCTTGTTGCCCTTCACGATTTCAATGTTGTCCACCCAGATTTCGAAATCAGATGCGCCGCTCTTGTCGATGGAGAAGCGGATTTCTGCAATCTTGTCCCAGTCGATACGGGCCGGGAATTCAGACTTGCGGGTGTTGTCCCAGTAGAGACCGCGGTCCGGGAAGTCCACGAGAGGGATGGAAACCTTCTTCCAGTCCGTCGTGACGGCACCGCCCTCGATGTACTTGTTCATCGGGAGCACAACCTGAGTCTTCTTGCCGTCAGAAACTTCTTCGTCAAGGAGGCCGATCTTCACGGCTTCGCCGCCCTTCTTGCCCTTGATCATGAATTCGACCTTGGAATCGAGCATGAACTTGTTCAGGTCGAAGAACTCGTTGTACAAGCAGACGGACGCACCGGAGTATTCCTTCGGGTCCAGCTTGATGTTCAGGGCGGCCTTGGACTTGTAACCGCCGTCCTTCGTGATGGTGATGCCCTTGCTAGAGCCACCGTAGGCGTAGTCGAAACCACCCGGACGGTACTGCTCGTCGAAGAACTTGTAGACGACCGTCTTCGGCTTCTTCGGCTGAGCCATTGCAGCCACGCTTGCACCCAGGAGGATGACAGACGCGACTTTCAATGTTTGCTTGATCATATTGTCGTTCCTTGTTTGTTGTTTGATTTTTTGCTTTAAATTTAAACTCTTAATGCGAAAAAGGGCACACGCCTAGACGTTTAAGCGTGTACACCTGAAAACACTACTTGGCTTCCTTGAGCATCTTTTCGACCAGGTCCGGGCTGAAGCGGTCCTGGCGTTTGCCGTTGATGTAGAAGTTCGGGGTACCCTGCACGCCGACCTTCACGCCCAACTGGAAGTCCTTGTCGATGCGAGCTTCCATGGCAGAGTCGAGGACCATGTCCTTCTTGAACTTCTCGATATCGAGGCCGATTTCAGTAGCAACTGCGATATAGACGGAATCGGAGAGTTCGCGGCTATGCGGAGCGAGGGCGTAGCGGTATTCCCAGAACTTGCCCTGCTTCTGGGCAGCGATGGAGGACGCGGCAGCGGCCTTGGCATTGCTGTGGAAGCTGAGCGGGAAGTGCTTGTAGATGAACTGGATCTTGTCCGGGTACTTCTCGTTGAGTTCCTTCATCACAGGAGCGATGCGGGAGCAGTACGGGCACTGGAATTCGGTGAATTCAACAATCGTGAGCTTCGGATCCTTGGTGTTGCCGAAAACCGGGCTGTCGTCAACGGGGATATCCCAGACCTTGTTGGCCTCTTCCATTTCCTTCTTGGCATCTTCGAGAGACATGCCTGCACGCTTTTCGAGAATGTAGGCAACAGCTTCCATGTTTGCCTCCATTTCGGTCACCTTCTTTTCGAGGGAGTCGATGCGGGCCTGCTGGTTGAAAGAACCACCGGCAGAGGCCTGGTTGCAGGCGACGAAACTAGCGGCAAGAACTGCCATAGCGACGATAGAGATACGTTTCATGTTTTTCCTTTTAGTTGAATAAACCATCCAACGGGCGAAGTCCGCCCGCGTTTTGATTGAAATATATAAAATAGTTGGCAGAAGGCAGAACTTAGTTGGCTGATCTTAGCAGGTAGAAGGCTGTTTGTATTTACAAAAAAAGCGGGGGTAAAAAATACACCCCGCAATCCAAAAAACCTTACTGAAATTTTACAAAGACTTCACCATGAAGGTATGGCGCGATTTTGCAGAAATTACGCGAACCTGGAGCACACCCTTCGCGCGGAGCGAAAGCGTCGCCGTGCCCTGCAGGCCCTTGAACTGTTCAACCATCTTGCCGGCGAGGTCGAACACCTGCACGTCGAATGCAGAAGCGTCCATACCCGAAAGCGTGATGGTAGAGCCGTTCTGGACAAGCGAAAAATCGGGAGCCTTCGCCACCACCGGCATCACGTCTACCGTATCCGGCTTTTCTTCCTCGCCAGGCATAGTGACGGGCGCCTTCTTGCTGAGGATGTACCCGAGCGCACCCACGAGAGGCGCGTTCATATCGACGCAGACCTCGTTCACGTTCCAGGCAGAAACAGTCCCGTTGTGGCTCCCGCTGTTAAAGTCTCCCGCGATAAGGCCACCAAGCAGCTTGTTCTTTTCGGGCGGCTGGAGTCCGGAATCCACCTCGCGGCCCGTATCCTCGTTGCCGTAGTACCCGCGATGGTGCGGGGACTTCGGGGCATTCGCACCGTTCTTGGTAAACCCGACCACATAGGACTTCTTGTTGCTGTTGTCACCAAGCAGGTAAGCGACGTTCTTCTCGATAATGTCATCGAACTTGGTTTCGCCGTAGAAATTGGACATGAGCGCATACAGGAAAGCGCCACCCGCCGGAGAACGCACGGAGAAAGAGCCGCCACCGCCGGTTTCGCCCATGAAGATATCGTTCTTCGCCTTCTTCTTGTAGATGTTGTCGAGGAACTGCTCCGCATCGTAGAAGGAACCCGAGGAAGGCGCCCAGTGGAACACGCCCTCACCCATCACCACGGAAAGCGGGACCGCATTCGAGTAGTTGAGGCGCGTGTAGCTGCCCGAACTAAAATCGAGGTCGAAGAACCATTCGTCGGCTTCGGTCTTGTACTTCTCATCTTCCGTCGTGCGATACAGTTCAAGCGCGGCGAGGAACGGACCATCCTTCCAGCGACCATCCCACCAGCTAGATTCGTAGAAGCTGCTGGAATTCGTGACACCCTTGTGCGACTTGGCGTAGGAATAGGCAGTCTTTGCTGCCTCGAGGTACTTCTTCTTGTTGGCTTCGTCGGGGTCGACGCGCGCCATCACGGCAAGCATTGCTGCCGCCATACCCGGAGTAAAGCCGTCGTTGGCATCGCCCTTGACATAGCGGGGTTCACCGCCCTCGCCCTGGCCAAGCGTGCTCATCTTGCCCGCAGTGACCCACTTGGTGTGGTCGGCATTGCCGTCGCCCTTCACCGTCACAAAGGCAGAGCTGCTGATAGCGGCCTTCACCCAGAAGTCAGCCTCGTAGCGGAGTTCCTCGAGCAGGTCACGGACCTCGTTGGGCTTGCCGCCCTTGCGCGTATAATCCTTGCTTTCCTTGTAGTCGGAATAGTCGCCTGTATAAAGGTCGTAAAAGCCCTTGGTGAATTCGGCATAGCCGAGTGCCAGAATGTAGGAGGCATAGCCCTGCGACTGGCCATACATCACATGGTCGCCACAGTCGAACCAGCCACCCGAAACATCCTTGCCGTTGTAGCTATCCTTGGTAAAGCTCTTGGTGTAGTTGGTGCCATCTAGGATCCAGTTCGGGCCCTCACCTGAACGCTGTGCGCCAAAGAAACGCGTAGTCATCCAGGCAGCCTCGATGTAATCATCCGTGCTGAGAGCCGCAAGACCGGCAGAGGGTACAATGGCCATCAGGGAGAGGGCCGAAACAATAACTTTTCTACAATTCATGTGTTCTCCGGTAAGGAACACCCACACCCACCGGGCAACAATATAAGATTTTTTAGCGAAAAATCACACGAAAAGATTGTTTACACGGCCAAAGTCGTGACCAGCGTCTCATGAAGCAGGCCATTCGTGAAAATCGCCTGCTCGGCATCCACGAATTCAAGCGGTTTGCCGTCAATGCGGGTAGATTTCCCGCCCGCTTCCTCTACCAGCAGGGCAATCGCCCCGATATCCCACGGGTAGCTCATGGTCATCACGAAGCAGTCTATGCGCCCGCAGGCCGTAAAACAGCCCTCGATGACGGCAGAGCCCAGGCACTTGACGCGCTCGAAGGCAACCGCCTCGCGGGCAAAGTTGCGGGAATTCTGCTCGTTTATTTTTTGCGCATCGCCCACATTGAAATCGCCGTTGCTCACGATTGCGTGAACGGAATCGCTCTCGCGACTCACATGAATCGCCTTCCCGTTCATGAAGGCTCCCCCGCCCTTGCTGGCCGTATAGAGTTCGCCCAGCTTGGGGAGGTTTACCGCCGCCACCAGAGGCTTGCCCTCAAAATGGAGCGCGATGGAGATACCCCAGAGCGGAATCCCGCGGCTAAAATTCACGGTGCCGTCCACCGGGTCGATAATCCACAGGTAGCGCGGGTCCGTGCCCTCGATGACGCCCGCCTCTTCCGTGCGGATGGAATGCGTCGGGAACGCCTTCCGGATTCCCTCGACAATCAGTTTTTCGCTTGCAATATCGGCGCGGGTAACAACATCCTTCTTGGACTTGTAGTGAATTTCGCCCAAATCCTGCTGGATTTCAAGGCAGAGGTCACCGGCGCGCTTGGCAAGCGTTTCGGCAACGGAAAGGAAATTTTGGGATTCTTGCATTTTAGTTGGCAAAACTTAGTTGGCAGTTGGCAGGCGCCCTACTCCGGGTAGGCGCAGCAGCGGAAGCCGATGGTCGGGGACTTGTAGAATGCGGCGGCCTCGCGGTAACGCACCTTCTCGCCCGTGAGGAACACCACCTTGATTTCGGAGGGAACGTACTTCAGGCCGTTGCCCAGCGTGTCGAGCCACGCGTCGCCACCCTTCTTGTACTCGGAGTACAGCGCGTAGTCCTCGCCGATGGTATTGCCCGAAGAATCCTGCACGGTAAAGAACTGCAGGCTGTCCGTGAAATCCTTCTGCGAAAGTACCTTGAAGAGCGTGCGCGATGTATCGGCAGCAAACACGGTATCGACCTTCGAGCCTTCTCGGTACAGGTACACGGAATCGGTCGTGTATGCGGGCCTCGTGAAATACGGGAACGAGCGGTTCGTGCAAAGCGCAAGCGATTCTCGGTCAAGCCCACTATAAATCTTGTAGCTAGAACCCTTCGCTACGGCAACCGTATCTTCGGACCTGCCAATGACCCATTCCTGGTACTGGCCAGGCATGTCGCGCACGCCCATCGGGTTCACGCACCGGTAATCGCGCTTCGAGACATCCGCCGCAGAAGCGGAATCGTTCGTTCCCACGTTGCAGTAACTGAACAGGTATTCGCTCGCATCTACGTTGAGTTCGTTCAGCACGCCGTACGAAAGCGAACCGCCCGAAAGGCAAACCAGTTCCCAGTCGCGTTCCTTGCACAGGCTGACGGTGAACCCGCTTGCCGAAACGCCCTCGCACGCGGCAACTGCCTCGGAATGGAGCACGTTGTAGACGAACTCGCCCGAATCGTTCCTGTGTTCAAACTTCTCCATGCAGAAGCTGGCCGAATCGCCCGTAGAAACAGGCACAAAGCCTTCGGGGCATTCCATCTCGGATGCAAGCTTGCCGGGAGAAACCGCAATGGTGTCGATAAGCGCCGTCGAGTAATACCCGGACTTGTCCTTCGCACGGATGCGGAAAATAATCGTATCGCCCGGGGAAACCCAGCGGATAGTATCGGTCACGAATGTTCCCGTCGCGGACACCGCCATGGTATCGCTATCGACCGCGTAAAGCTTGTTGAAGCGGCCCGAACCGCCCGCATAGCCATATTCCTTCCACTCCTTCAAGTTCACGTCGTAATGTTCCACGACATAGACCGCGACCGTATCGTAACACAGCGTGAACAGGCACGTATCCGGAATCAGCACGACCGTATCGGATTCAATCGGGTGGTCCGCCTTGTAGGGGTCCACTCCCCTGCTCCAGAAAATACGCAGGCGGTTGTTGCTATCGAGCCGTGCCATTCCCGGGAACAGAGAATCCTCCATAAAGTAGAGGCGCGTAGGCATCACGGGTGCAACGGAATCCGTAGTCAGGAACAGTTGGTTCGTCTCGACCGTAGAAAGGCCTTCCGTTCCCGAGGAATTGCCCACGGAATCCCAGGCCGAAATGCCAATCGTGTATTCCGACATGGACTTGAGCCCCTCGATCACCATGCGGAACCGGTTCAGCGAATCGGCATCGAAATCAAAGCCCTTCCCGTCGGTAATGGAAATGCGCAGGTAGTTCTTCACGTTATCGCCGTGCGAAACGGAATCGAACCACACCGAATCAGAGCTTGCACGAATCCTGGAATGCCGCGTGTAGTAGGTCGAACCGGTAGAATCTACCCCGTCGGGGCCGGTCAGCGTAATCTTCAGGTCGCGCAGGTCCTCGTCCTTGTCCGAAGACCAGATAACCACGTTGTAACCGACAATCATCCCCGAAAGGTACATCGGCTTGTAGAAGTTGGTCTGGTCAGTCGGGCGGTACCACTCGAAAAGCGCGCCCGTCGTCCACACGGAATCGTACACCGTCACCCGCGAAGGCGGAATGTCGTCACCAAAATGCAGGAACACGCGCTGTACGGAACCGGGGTCGCCATCGGTGTACTCGCAGAACAGGGCCACCTGCACGCTATCGTACCCCTGGTCCACATAGTCCTTGACCAGCTCGGTCAAGTCAAGCGTATCGTAAACGCGCTCGGTACCCGAAGAATAGTCTATGGACTTGGTCGCCTTGTCAATCTGCTTCGAAGAAACCGCCTTCGAGGTATCGTCCACGACGGTCGTATCTATCCAAACATGAATGTAGGCAAAGTCTTCCCTGTCGATGGGCAAACGGTAACGGACGCTAAAACACGCAGAAGTGTCGTTTTCGTCGGCACACCCCTGGATTACGCTCAGTTCCATGATTTCGCGGTCAAACAGGAACTCGGTCCCTTCTTCCTCGTCGGAACACGACACCGCCAAAATACAGAACGCAAAAAGCAGGAGCAGTCTTGAAAAATACTGTTTCATCGTATATGAATTTAGCAAAATGCACTTGATGAGCCCCAAAAGCACGCCAAGAAACGCGTCGAAAACCTCCGAAAAAGGGATTTTCACGCATTATATGCTCCTAAAAGACGCTTTTTGAAGAATAAAGTAAATTTTTTCAGGAAAAATGTACACTACGTCACAATAAAATGTAAATTAGAGAAAAAAGAGGATGTTTATGAAGAGACTTATGATACCCGCACTCGCCATCGCAGCGCTCATGCTCGCCGCATGCGGTGACAGCAATTCCGCCAAGGCCTGCCAGAAGCCCGCCTACTGCTACAGGACGACAGAAGACACCCAGAGGCATTGCGACCTCGACAAGGAAGTTACCGAAGTCAAGGTGCAGCAGGCGAAGGACGCAGGAATCTTCAAGGAAGAATTCGAGGACTGCTGGGACATGTAGCCCCACCTTCTTGTGCATTTGCAAAAGGCCCGTCCGAATGGACAGGCCTTTTTTTGTTAATCCCGAAGCGCCCTTTTTACCAACTTACAATCGGAGTATTCCAGGCAAGGTTCACAACCATACTGCGCACCGCACCTTCCCAATCACCCTTAGAAACAGCAAACGTATACCCCATAGAGCCTTCGGCATGGCCATAGCCCAGAAGCTTCTTCGTCTTGGCATCGTAGAAGGCATACTTACATTTTGACATAAACACGTTGGTGGAATACGAGCCTCCCATTGGATTCATTCCCAAGGGGTCCATCGACCTCGCCTGCACAGTACCCGCCTCGTAGTGGTGTACCTCGGTATCGCGACCAAGCCAGATATCGGACACGACGATGTACAAATCGACATTGTCCTCCATATTCGCGAACGCAGGCGTATCGAAGTCCTCGTTACCCAATTTTTGCTTTGTGTAAGAGATATCCCCCGGCTGCACCTGCTTCATGGAGAACTTGATTTGATTTCGTGTTTCCGCATTCAGGTAATCTTTCACCTGCGGGCCGAACCACTTGGCAAAGTTATCCACGTATTCGGGCAAATCGTCTTTCAAGTCGTCAGGATTGGCAACCGTAGGCTTTGCAAATACAACCTTTGCCGTAGTAGCTTTCGGCATGCTTTTCCACTCCGCATCGATGTAATAGCGCGGAGCAGCACACGCCGTAAAGAGTACACCCGCAAGTATAGACAAGAAAGCAAACTTAATAAACCTCATAAAAATCTCCTTTTCGTTTATCCTCAATATATAATTTCTTTTATAGTTTGTCCACAAAAGTAATGCCCCCAGATATTTTCCAGAGGCATTTTCTAAACGATTACCGAAAGCGGAATTAGTCGCCCGTATGGTAGTTCGGGGCTTCCTTCGTGATGGTCACATCGTGCGGGTGAGATTCGCGGAGGCCTGCGCCCGTAATGCGCACGAACGTCGCCTTCTTGTAGAGTTCGTCGAGGTTTGCAGCACCGGCGTAGCCCATCGCGGAATGGATACCGCCAATCAGCTGGTAAACGGTGTCGCGGAGCGGGCCCTTGTAGGGCACGCGGCCTTCGATGCCTTCCGGAACGAACTTGCGCGGTTCCTGCACGCCGCCCTGGAAGTAACGGTCGGCAGAACCGGCCTTCATCGCACCGAGGGAACCCATGCCGCGGTAGCTCTTGTAGCTACGGCCATCGGCGAGGATGACTTCGCCCGGAGCTTCTTCGGTACCTGCAAAGAGCGAGCCCACCATCACGGCGTGACCACCGGCAGCGAGAGCCTTCACGATGTCGCCCGAGAACTTGAGACCACCGTCGGCAATGATCTTCACGCCAACCTTGCGGGCCATCTTGCCGCATTCAACGACAGCAGAGAACTGCGGGTAACCGACACCGGCAACAATACGCGTGGTGCAGATGGAACCCGGACCGATACCCACCTTCACGATGTTCGCGCCGCACTTGGCAAGTTCCGCAACCGCTTCCGGAGTGCAGACGTTGCCTGCGCAAATCGTGAGCTTCGGGTATTTTTTGCGGACGGTCTTCACCATGTTGCGCACGCCGATGTGGTGGCCGTGAGCCGTATCGATAATAAGCAGGTCGACGCCGGCGTCCACGAGGGCGGCGACGCGTTCAAGAGTGTTGGCAGAAGTACTGACTGCGGCACCCACGAGCAACTGGCCGTTCTTGTCGAGGCTAGCGTTCGGGTTGTTTTCGCGCTTCAAGATGTCCGTCATCGTGATGAGGCCCTTCAGTGCACCGGAGGCATCCACGAGCGGGAGCTTCTCGATGCGCTTTTCGGCGAGGATTTCCTTCGCCTTCGCGAGGCTCACCTTCGGGCTAGCCGTCACCGGGTTCTTCGTCATCACGGAACTGATCTTCACGTTCATGTCGCTCACGGTACGGAGGTCGCGGCTCGTGAGCATGCCCACAAGCTTGCCCTTCGAAAGAATCGGGAAGCCGCTCACCTTGTTGCGGGCGCGGAGTTCAAAAGCAGCGGAGACCGGCTGGTCGGCATCGAGCGTCACCGGGTTCACAACGATACCGGACTGCCACCGCTTGACCTTGCGGACTTCTTCGGCCTGTTCTTCAACGCTCATGTTCTTGTGGATGATGCCAAGACCACCCTGCAGGGCGAGCGAAATAGCCAAGGGAGCCGTCGTCACGGTATCCATGGCGGCACTGATGATAGGAATGTTCAGCTTGATATTCGGAGCGAGCTGTGTGCTCACGTCGGTCTGGGCCGGCAAGACAGAAGATTCAGCGGGAACTAGGAGGACGTCGTCAAACGTCAAAGCTTCTGGCAAAAGTTTCATAAATTACCTCTTTTGCGCATAGAATATAGCAAAAATGTCACGGGTCTAGCAAAAAAAGACGCATTTTGTAGCAACAAAACGCCATTGGATCCCTCGGCTTTCAGCCTCAGGATGACTCTACGAGTCATTTCCCATTGTAACGTTCCATGCACTTCTCGATGCCGAGCTTGAAGTAGCATTCCACGAGAGCCGGGACCTTTGCAATCGCCTCTTCAAAGACCGGACGGTCCTCGGGGGAAAACTTCGCCAGAACCCAGTTGGAGAGGTCAAATTTCGGGGGGCACTTGCCCACGCCAAAGCGGATGCGCGGGAACTTGTCGCCCACATGCTCGATGATGTTCCTAAGCCCGTTCTGGCCACCGTGACTGCCATCCTTGCGGCAACGGATGCGGCCTACGTCCAAATTAATGTCGTCACTAAAGACCAGCAGATGGTCGACCTTCACCTTGTACCAGGTCATCAGGGCCTGAACAGCCTCGCCCGAGAGGTTCATGTAGGTTTGCGGTTTTGCGAGCAGGCATTCCTCGCCCGCTATGGTCACCTTCATGGTGAGCGCCTTGTGTTCGCTCTTCCAGTCCTTGTTCGGGTCGGCAAGTTTTTCGACCGCCATAAAGCCCGCGTTGTGATGCGTATTAGAGTACTGAGTACCAGGATTTCCGAGACCGACGATAATGTACATGGTTCAAAATTAGGAAATTAGAATTACATATCCCAGCAGTCAACAAAGAATTCTTTAAAAATTCCTTCGTCCTTTGCTAGTTGCACCTTGACTTCGGCAACCTCTTTGTCTAAGTCACAATGTCTCAGACTGTCTGCGGTTGTCGTATAACAATACGCGGGGTGTTGACAAGAGACAACTTCTTCGGAAACACTTGCATTATTTGAATTGTCCGAGCCGTCGTCACCACCATCTTCGACTATCGGAGAATCCGAATATACTTTAAATATCTCCGATCTGCCTGCTTTAGACTGCTTGGAATACGGGTAGACATAGATGTAAGCGTCGTCTGCAGTGACCACTCCAAGTTCAGCATCCAGCTTAATGCTGTATTCGTTGCAGGTCTCACCATCGATTACCGCGTTGTCAATGCTTTCTTCGAGTAAGTTCACCTTCTGTGCGCCATCATTGAAGCGGAGTTCAACACCGAAGCCGCCGAAATCCATGTCGGAACCGAACACGAGCTTGATGGTCTCGCCCACCTCGAACCATTCACCGCCTTCGGGGTAAACAACCTTTACACCATCAGTCACGGAACAATCAAAGTCTTTTTCTACAGCATTTTGCTCCGAACTGGAAGGCACCACATTCGCTTCACCCGCATCCAGCACGCAGCGCACGGCGAGTTTCCACTGTTCGTGGCAAGGTCCTGCAATTTGGAACGAGCCCCTCTCCAGAGTGATGGATAAGCACTTTCGGTAATGGCTGCCGTCTTCCTCGTCATTGGTCCAGAAATAGGCTGCTTCTCCATCCTTGTTCAAGGACCGGTCTCCACTCATATACCCTTTATACACGTCATTGTCAAGCGAATAGTTCCTAAAAGCCGAGGAATTGTAGAACTCTTCCCATTCTTCGTAGCTAGGCAAACGCCAGCCGTTCGGGCACACGTAATCCAGTTTTGTGCCAGGGTAAAGGAATCCCGTTTCAACGCAAGTCCTCTCGCTAGGTCTCGGGCAATCCGCCTTGTCCTCTTCGTCATGGTTGCGGTAGAACTTGTAGGCAACGTTGTCTAACATCCAGTAGAGGTTCCCTACCTTGGCAACATTGTAGGCATGTTCATCGCGAAGGTCCGTCAGCGTCGTGCCGTTGAGTTCATAGCCCTTGCTGCTCTTGCCGTAGCCATATTCGTCCGCGAATTCCTCGTAGTAACTGGTACAAGCCGAGAGGAGGAATGCGACGAGAGCGAATACGAAAGGCATAGATCCTCGCCTTGCTTCGGCAAAGCTCAGCACAAGTCGCGAGGATGACGATGCGAATTTTCTTCTATCAAACATCATATATCCCTCCCCTAGAACACGAACGTGAGGCCAAAGGCGACAAGTCCAACACCACCGAGAATCAAACCAGCACCACGCATTTTTTCAAACCCATCAATGGTATCAAGGCGATTTTTATACGATGTCTCGCCATCGGGTTCCTTGTCCCTGAAATGTTTCGCGCCGATTTCACCAGCGATAGCGGCGCCGAACCCCAACAGCGAGGCTACACCGAACGTAATCTTGAGCCCCAGATGCGAACTCTTCTCGGGCTGTTCCACATTCGTTGGAACGCTTTCACCCGGCTGCGGAGAGTCTACTTCCGGCTGGATCGCAACGGCATCCGCGACCGCAGTTTCCTTTGCGGGTTCCACATATTCAAACTGCGCTACCTGTCCCTGCTCGATTTTCACGTCAAGGGGATGTTCGCCCGCATCGTCAACGACCGCAATCTTCGCGCAGACCGGGACACTCCCCGTGAACGGAGTCGTGCCGACCTTCTCGCCGTTCACGAGTACTGACAAACTACGTTCCTCGCCCGAGGCAGAACGCGCCTTGAGCGAAATCCCGCCAACAACAGGAGAAAGCGATTCCTTGAACACCTCTTCCTTATCGCGGAACACGCCCACCTTGAACGACACGGGACTGTAGCAGCGGTGAGCGATTTCAACCGAGCGGGTTCCCGGGTCCATCAGCACCTTATTTGCCGCAGGCACTAGTTCACCGTCGACCTTGATTTTCAGTTCTTCGTAGGTACCACCCGCCGGGAACGCGAGGTCAAGCGTGAGCGTACCGTAACGCGGCACGAGGTCGAGCGAAACTTCCTGACCGTCCCCGCTAATCGTGAACAAGCCTTCCGCATCTTCGTGGTGATCCAAGACCGCAACAAAGCGGTGTTCGCCCGCATCTACCATGACCTGGCACGGAGTCGCCGTGCACTGCCGCACCGGACGGCCGTCTATACTCAAAGCCGCGCCTTGCGGGTTCGTCGTTACGTTCACGACAAACGTCTGGTTGCCCGCGCCGTCAAAACCCGTACGCACAATACCTGTCGCGCCGCCGCGCGCCTTGCGGAAAAATTCCGGAGACTTCGTCTTGATAACTTCCATAAGCGCATTCACGTCGGCACCGAGCCCGTTGAAACTCGCGACCAGCTTGCTGCCCGCAGTCTCGTACAGTTCTGCGCTGATGGAAATATTCGAGCCCACCTTGCCGATGCGTGCCTGCGCCACATAGTCGGCGGCAATGTTCTTGCCCGTTTCGGCAAGGCAACTGCCCTCACAATCCTCGATGGACTTGCCCGGAGGGAGCATCATCATGATGTTCTCGCGGGTCATGATGGTAAAGTTGAGTTCGGCAGGGAGTTCCTGCACCGCCTGCTCGCGAAGCATGTTGGTGAGGTACTGGCGCTCCGAAAGGGTCAGGATATCCTTGCTGTCGGCCACGGTCTCAAGAACAGCGACAAACTTCGCAAAAGAAACGCCCGTCAGCAACAGAGCGAGAAACAAAATTTTTAAGACCCGGTTCACGATGTTAGGCTCCTGGCAAAAGGCGACACGGATAATATAAGCATATAAATAGCTTTTTTTTACATCAAAAACAATACCCCCCTGCATTTTTCTATCTTTGCGGTGTATGAAGAACGTCGATACTATTGCAGTTTTGGACTTTGGCGGGCAGTACGCCCACCTGATTGCTAACCGCGTGCGCCGCCTGGGCGTGTTTACCGAAATCCATTCCCCCGCCGCTCCCGTCAGCGAGCTCGAAGGCGTGAAGGGAATCATCTACAGTGGCGGCCCCAGCAGCGTGTATGCGGCCGACGCCCCGGAATATAATCCCGAGATTTTGAACCTGCCGGTGCCCAAACTCGGCATCTGCTACGGTCACCAGCTCATCGCCCAGCAGTTGGGCGGTCACGTGGAACCGGGCAAGGTCAAGGAATACGGCATCGCCGACCTGATTGTGGGCGACGAAAACTGCCCGATTCTGAAGGGACTCCCGAAGGCAAGCCCCATGTGGATGAGCCACGGCGACCAGGTCACGAAGCTCCCCGAGGGCTACAAGATTGTGGCCAGCACCAAGGACTGCGAAATAGCCGCCGTCGCCTTCGACAGCGACAAGCCTGAGCGCCAGATTTTCGGTATCCAGTTCCACCCCGAAGTCACGCACAGCAAGTTCGGCATGAAGCTGCTTGAAAACTTCGTGGACTTCACGGGCGCGAAGAAGACCTGGAACATGAAGAGCTACCTGCCGCTCATCACGGAACGCATCAAGGAACAGGTCAAGGACCGCAAGGTCTTCTTGCTCGTGAGTGGCGGCGTGGACTCCACCGTTGCATTCGTGCTTTTGAACCGCGTGCTCGGGCCGGAAAAAGTCCTCGGCCTGCACGTGGATAACGGCATGATGCGCCTCGGCGAATCCCAGAAGATTATGGAATTCTTGAAGGCCGAGGGGATGAACAACCTGAAGGTCCGCGACGCCAGCGAACACTTCCTCGCGAAGCTCAAGGGCGTGACTGCGCCGGAAACCAAGCGCGGTATTATCGGCAAGGAATTCCTGACGGTGAAGGACGAGGAAATGGCGAAGCTCAACCTCGATCCGAACCAGTGGATGATGGCTCAGGGCACCATCTACCCCGACACCATCGAAAGCGGCGGCACCAAGAACGCCGACAAGATCAAGACGCACCACAACCGCGTGCAAGAAGTCCTGGACCTTATGGAAAAGGGCCTCGTGCTGGAACCCCTCGCCGACCTGTACAAGGACGAAGTCCGCGCCCTCGGCGAAGAACTGGGCATCCCGCACAACCTTGTGTGGCGTCACCCGTTCCCGGGTCCAGGTCTCGGCGTTCGCCTGCTCTGCAGCGAAGGCAAGCTCACCGACGATATGGTGAAGTTCGAAGACGTGAAGGATACCGCCGGTCAGTCCCTCGCCGACTACCTGAAGGCGAACAACATCGCTGGCCGCCTGCTCCCCATCAAGAGCGTGGGCGTGCAGGGCGACGGCCGTACCTACGCGCAGCCGTTCCTCATTACCACTCCGGGTCTCTCCTGGAAGGATTGCGAAAAGTTCTCCACCGAACTTGCCAACCGCTTCAAGGCAATCAACCGCGTGATTTACCAGATTGGCTCTGTTGCAGATGAAGACCCAAAGCTCGTCGAACAGTACGCCACTCGCGAAAACTTCGATACGCTCCGCAAGTTCGACAACATTTGCACCGAATTCCTGCAGGCAAACGACCTGTACGAAAAGATTTGGCAGATGCCGGTGGTGCTTGTTCCGCTCCGCACGGCAGGCAAGCCCTGCATCGTGATGCGCCCGGTAAACTCCACCGAGGCCATGACCGCAAACTTCGCCGAAATCGACCAGGGAATGCTCGCAGGTCTTTGGCGCAAGTTCGAAGCCGAAGGCGCCGGCTCGCTGTGGTACGACGTGACCCACAAGCCGCCCGGAACTATTGAATGGGAATAAGGCGAGAGTCGCGACAAAAAGCTTGCTTTTTGTCATGACCGAGCCGCGTGAACACGCGCTTGAACAAAGTGAAAGCGCCGTGGGAGTACCCTGGAGCGAGGCCGCAGGCCGATGCGATAGGGTCCATGGATTCTATCGCGCTACGCGCTCCAGAATGACAGATGGTAATGACAATGAGGTAAGATATGGCAGGCATTACATACGAGATAGACGACAAGAACGTTGTCGAACAGATTCGTAACGACGCGATGAACGCCGCCAAGGAACTTGTAGAAAAGGCTCACCTCACGGCGGGCAATATTGTGGTTATCGGTTGCAGCACGAGTTCCACGCTCGGAAACGACATCGGTAGCCATTCCGTGCCCGAAGTCGGCAAGGCGATTTTCGAAGGTTTACAGTCCGTTTTCAAGCCGCAGGGCATCTTCATCGCGGCGCAGTGCTGCGAGCACCTGAACCGCGCCATCATTATCGAGCACGCAGCTGTCCCGTTTGCCGAAATCGTGAACGTGGTACCGCAACCCAAGGCGGGCGGTTCTTTTGCGACAGCCTGCTACAGCGCATTCGAGCATCCGGTCGCCATCGAGCATATCAAGGCCGACGCAGGCCTCGATATCGGCGGAACGCTCATCGGAATGCACCTGAAGGAAGTCGCGGTTCCTGTCCACATGCAGCTAACGCATATCGGCAAGGCAATTTTGATTGCGGCACGCACACGCCCGAAGTTCATCGGCGGTGAACGCGCGCATTACGATGAGAGCCTAAAAGACGGGTATCCGAAATTTTAAAAGATCCCCGGTCATCCCCGTCAAGCGAGGACAGGCGCCGGGGATGACATACAGAGTGGACCCTATCGCCTCTTCGAGGCTCCAGGGTGACAGATTTCAAAATGACTATAAAGATCCCCGACTAAACCGGGGATGACAATTACTCGTCGGAGACGCAGCGGACGCTGAGTTCGTTCACCTTGTAATCTTCGTGATAGGTCATGCCGGCGTTGTTGAAATCGTCGGTCACTTCCCAGCTGACGGCCTCGACTGCGCCCAGGTCGGCAGTGGACCAGAAGCGAGCAGTTTTACCCAGGTCCATGAAGTTGCCACTACCGAAACGATAGCCGGCAGGAACGGCATTGAACCTGGATTCGTTCGTGCCGTTATTCTTTTTCCAGCCGTAATCGGATTTGAGCACCAGCGAAGCGTTGCCCTTCGCCTTGCCCTGTACATACTTGGAAAGGTTCTGCCATTCGATAATCGAGGGAATGTGCCACCCTGCCGGGCAAATGCCCTTGATGAACATGCTCTTCTTTACAGCGCACGTCTTGGAATTGCAATTCGGGTCAATATTGAGTGCCTGGGCCCATGTGTAATAGCGGCCATACAGCCTGCAGGCTGCATCGTCGGAACTGTGACATTCGCTCCCGGGAGCATCGTAGCGGAGGTTTTCGGCCATCCACGCCCTCTTACCGATAACGACAACTTTGTACGTTCTCCCGTCGCGCGGATCCTTGATGTACTTCTTGACGAAGGGTTTCGAAGGGTCGCGCGGTTCAACGTCGCCGTTCTTCAGCGGGGACGTTTCCCATTCCGACTGGGGCTTTTCGGCGGCAGCAGCCGGCGCAGGCATAACGTTCTGCACCTTGGCAAACATCGACTTTGCATCAGCCTTGATGCTGTTCCACAGGTCAACTGCGGTAGTCTGCATGGCAGTAAAACTGCCGATGAGGTTGCCCGTACCCGTCGCGTAGAGTTCCACCGTGAGCGTAAGGCGGTCCTCGAACCTCCCCACGCGTGCCTGAGCCACATAGTCTGCAGCGATGTTCCTGCCCGTCTCCGCAATGCAGCTCCCTTCGCAATCCTCGATGGACTTGCCCGGAGGCAACATCACGTTGATGTTCTCGCGCGTCATGATGGTGTAGTTCATGTACGACGGCAGGGCAGCACCCGCCTGAGCGCGCAATTCATCTGTCAAGAAGCGGCATTCCGCGGGCGTAATCGCCTTGTCGATAGATACCGTCTCGAGGACGGCGACAAACGCCGCAAACGAATGAATGCTCAACAACAGGACAAATGATACTATCGCTCTCATAACGTCACAAATATAAGCACAAATTATCCGAAAAGGGCGCTTTGGGACAAATTAGCCGACAAAAATGCGTCCGTTGCGGAACAACTGCATCCACGGGCCGTCTTCGCCCCATTCTGCCGGGTGCCAGGAGTACTGGCAGGTACGGAACACGCGTTCGGGGTGCGGCATCATCACGAGGGCGCGACCGTCTTCGGAGCAGAGGCCGTTGATGCCGAACGGAGAGCCATTGGGGTTCAGCGGGTAGCGTTCGGTGTATTCGTGCTTGCCGTCCACGTAACGCAGCGCCACGAGACCGGTCTTCAGGCAGGCTTCGGCGGCTTCGCGGCTAGCGAATTCCGCGCGGCCTTCGCCGTGTGCGACCGCAATCGGGAGCACGGAGCCTGCCATGCCCTTGAGGAGCACAGCCGGAGTGTCTTCGACCTTGAGCGTGCAGAAGCGGGCTTCGAAGCGTTCGGAGAGGTTCTGCACAAAGCGCGGCCAATGCTTAGCGCCCGGAATCAAGTCCTTGAGGTTAGAGACCATCTGGCAGCCGTTACAGACGCCCAGCGTGAAGGTATCCTTGCGGTTGAAGTAAGCCTCAAATTCGGCGCGGGCCTTCGGGTTGAAGAGGATGCTCTTGGCCCAGCCTTCACCGGCACCGAGAACATCACCGTAGCTGAAGCCACCGCAGGCCACGAGACCGTTGAAGTCCTTGAGGGAAACGCGGCCTTCGAGAATGTCGGTCATGTGGACGTCGATAGATTCGAAGCCGGCCTTCTGGAAGGCAGCTGCCATTTCCAGCTCGCCGTTGACGCCCTGTTCACGGAGGATTGCCATCTTCGGGCGGCTTGCGTAGTCCTTCACAATCTTGGCGGACGCCGCCACGTCGAAGGTGACCTTCGGCGTGATACCCGGATTGTCCTGTTCCAGCTTGAGCTTGTATTCGCTTTCGGCACAATCCGGGTTATCGCGGAGGGCCGCGATGCGGCGGGTCGTGTCGCTCCAGATGGCGCGCAAATCCGAGAGGCCTTCGGCGTAGTCGCCGATGACCAAGTTGTAAGAATCGTTGAGCGTTGCAATTTCAGAAACCGTATCGCCGAGACCAGCGGCAGCAAATGCGTCGCGCACAGCCGCAAGGTCGGCATTCTTCACCTGGAGCACGGCACCCAGTTCTTCGTTGAAGAGGGCGTCGATGAGGTTTCCCTTGAGGGCTTCGGCCTTCACCGTCACGCCCACGTGGCCGGCGAACGCCATTTCGGCAAGCGTCGTGTAGAGGCCGCCATCGCTCTTGTCGTGGTAGGCCATAATCTTGCCTGCCGCATTGAGCTTCTGGATGGTTTCGAAGAAGGCACGGAGTTCCTTAGCGCTATCGACATCCGGAGCCTTATCGCCGAGGTTGCAGTAAACTTGAGCGGCAATGGAAGCACCCATGCGGTTCTTACCGCGAGCGAGGTCCACGAGAACGAGCGTAGAATCTTTATCCTGCAACAGCTGCGGGGTAAGCGTCTTGCGCACATCGGCGCACGGAGCAAAGGCACTGATAACGAGCGAAATCGGAGCGGTCACGCGGTGGCTACCCTGAGCGTCAGACCACACGGTGCTCATGCTCATGGAGTCCTTACCCACCGGAATCGTAATGCCAAGTTCCGGGCAGAGTTCCATACCGATGGACTTTACGGCTTCGTACAAGTCGGCGCCGTCGCCTTCGTAGTTCGGCGTTGCCATCCAGTTTGCGGACAAGTTCACGCGACCCATATCAGGTACGCAAGCGGCAGCCATGTTCGTGAGGGATTCCGCCACCGTCATGCGGGCAGCGGCAGCCGGAGAAATCAAGGCAACCGGAGCGCGTTCGCCCATACTCATCACTTCACCTTCGTAAGTATCGAGCGTTGCGCTGGTCACGGCGCAGTCGGCGACCGGCACCTGCCACGGGCCAACCATCTGGTCGCGGCAAATCATACCCGTCACGCTACGGTCACCGATAGAAATCAAGAACGTCTTGTCGGCGACGGTCGGGTTCGCGAGCACGCGGTGAGCCACGTCCTTGATAGTTGCATCGGCCGGAACCACCGTGGAATTGAGCGGGCGCTTCTGGCTCTTTTCGTTGCGGATCATGCGGGGCGGCTTACCGAGGAGCACGCCCAGCGGCATGTCAATCGGAGTCGTGCCGAAGTGTTTGTCGGTAAGCGTCAAGTGCTTTTCGGGGATGGCCTCGCCCACCACGGCGTACGGGCAGCGTTCACGCTTACAAATGGCATCGAACACATCGAGCTTGTCACCAGCGATTGCAATCACATAGCGTTCCTGGGATTCGTTACTCCAGATTTCGAACGGGCTCATACCCGGTTCATCGTTCGGCACGTTACGGAGTTCAAACTTACCGCCGAGGCCGCCATCGTTCACGAGTTCCGGGAAGGCGTTCGAAAGTCCACCTGCACCCACGTCGTGAATGAACGTAATCGGGTTTTCTTCGTCCATCGCCCAGCAGCGGTCAATGACTTCCTGGCAGCGGCGTTCCATTTCGGGGTTCTCGCGCTGCACAGACGCGAAGTCCAAAGACTCGTTACCGGCACCATTCTGCACGGAGCTAGCAGCACCACCACCGAGACCAATGAGCATGGCAGGACCGCCGAGCACAATCAGGTGGTCACCCGGGTCGATGTGGCCCTTCTCGATATGCTGGTGCTTGATGTTGCCGAGACCGCCAGCTAGCATAATCGGCTTGTGGTAACCGCGGACTTCCTTGCCGTTCTGGGCATCGACTTCCTGTTCGAAAGTACGGAAGTAACCGAGGATGTTCGGGCGGCCGTATTCGTTGTTGAACGCGGCACCACCCAGCGGGCCTTCGATCATGATGTCGAGGGCAGACGCAATGCGGGACGGGCTACCAAAGTCCTTTTCCCAAGGTTGGACTGCACCCGGCAGTTTCAAGTTCGAAACGCTAAAGCCCGTGAGGCCGGCCTTCGGCTTACTGCCCTTACCCGTGGCACCTTCGTCGCGGATTTCGCCACCACTACCGGTAGCGGCACCCGGGAACGGAGAAATAGCCGTCGGGTGGTTGTGGGTTTCGACCTTCATCAAGATGTCAACTTCTTCGTGGTGGAAGTCGTACTTGTTGTTGCGCGGGTCAGCGTAGAAGCGGCCGGCGGTAGCGCCCTTCATCACGGCGGCGTTATCCTTGTAAGCGCTGAAGATGTTGCTATTGTGGAGCTGGTAGGTGTTCTTGATCATCTGGAACAGGGACTTGTCCTGCTTCACGCCGTCGATGGTCCATTCGGCACCGAACACCTTGTGGCGGCAGTGCTCCGAGTTGGCCTGCGCGAACATGTAGAGTTCCACGTCGGTCGGATTGCGCTTAAGTTCGGTGAAGTTCTTCACCAGGTAATCGATTTCGTCGGAGCTCAGAGCGAGGCCCATTTCCTTGTCGGCCTTCACGAGGGCGTCGCGGCCCTGGTCGAGCACCGGAATCACGTTCAGCGGACGCGGTTCTTCTTTGCTGAACAAGACTTCGAGGGATGCGGTGTCGGCGAACACGGCCTGCGTCATGCGGTCGTGAATCTTGGCCGCAATCTGGGCGCGGGCACCGGCGGGCACAGCGCCTTCAAACTTCACGTAATAGGCAATAGCGCGTTCAATGCGCTTGATGGCCGGGAGGCCGCAGATGTGGGCGATATCGGTAGCCTTCGAGCTCCACGGGCTAATAGTACCCGGACGCGGGCACACCACGAAAAGTTCGCCTTCGAGAGCCTTGGGTTCGCGGGCCGGACCGTAGTGCAGCACCTTCTTCAATGTTTCAGTTTCCGCATCGGAAAGTTCGGCGGACAGGTCCACCACGTGCAGGAATTCAGCGTAAACGGAAGCGACAGAAAGGCCTGCGCTCTTGAAATCGGAAGAAAGTTTCTGGAGACGGAAATCCGACAAAGCCGGCGTACCACGTAAAATGAGCATTATAAACCTCGGTTTGATTTTTACGCCGTAAAGATAGAAAAATGGCCGCGCTTTTTCGCCCCGAAAAACACCTGCAAAGACAATAAAAAACGGCCCGGAGAGCGGGTCGTTTTAAGCTTTTTTCTAACTCGTTGAAAGTCAAAGAGTTAAGGTTATTCCTCGACTTCTTCCTCTTCTTCGTCTTCGGGGATTTCTTCGGCAGCAACAGCCTCACCGAGGAGCGCACTCACGTCAATAGACTTGAGGCCCGAGAGAGTCTTGAGGTCAGTCTTCTTGTCCACATCCACCTTGTCGAAGGAAGAGACAATGAAGTAGGCGCTGGTAGCCTCGAAACGGCGGGTCTTGTTCGCGATGCTGTTCGAGCCCTTCGTTGTCGGGAAGTACTTGGCTTCGAGCTTGGCCAAATCCGGCGAAGTCTTGGCCGTCTGGCTTGCCTCACAGGCCATAGCCCACACGAGCTTGTTCACGTCGGCCGAGTTGTTCACGTACTCGAGAATCTTCTTGCCACCGTTGAACGAGGCTTCGGTAGTCTTGGTGTAGTGTTCCGTTGCCTGGCTTACGTAGTTGCCCTTCTGCATAAGGACCGTCGCGGCGATAGCCACAAGGAGAATGGTGAGGACAATCGAAATGTTCTTGATATTCATTTTCACTTCTCCTTATTCAAACTTGAACGCCTTGGGGGCTTCGATGCTGAAGTTTTCGGCAAACTTGTATTCGACAAGAGCCTTGTAATCGGAATCCTTGAGCTTGCCCTTCACGAACTTGAAGGTCGCCACGCAGTTCTTGCCGCAGGCAATTTCCTTCACGCCACCCTCGTTCTTGAGGAGGAACTGTTCGGCAAGGCCGACAGCGGCGATATCGTTCTGCACCTGGGCCGGAATGCTTGCGGCGGTGTACATGTACGAAATCTGCTTGAAGCGGGCATCCTTGTCGTCAAAAATCTTCTGGACGTTGGCATCGAAAGCGGCTTCGGTCTTGGGGCCGGTGAGCGTCGCATAAACGAGCTTCCACGCCATGCCGTACTGGTCCATGGACTTCCACTGGTCCTGCAGGGCAGCGTTCACGGTAGCCTTGTAGTTACCGACCTGTTCCTTGACGGATGCCTGCGCCTGGTCGTTGTACTTACCCTTGAGCGTAAACATCAAGACGACAAGAGCCACGATGAGCACAGCATCGACAATGGCCAAAATCTTGAATTTTTTCATGTTCATATAAAATCCTTCGAATGGAATGGTTTTAATAAGAAAATAATACTTAATTTGAAAAAAGCAAGCAAATTTATAGAAAAATTTGCACCTAAAACGGCAAAAAAAAGCAAAGAACGCGGTTTTTTGTATATTTTTTGCAGAATGAGTGATACAAACGAACAAAAAAAGCTGCCATCGCAGATTATTTTCGAAAACCTGAAGGAATTCCTGCGGGCAAAGAACGCCGCACACGAATCCATTTTCAAGTTCCACTGGAAAAAGATGTGGCCGTTCAACCGCATTTGGCCGCAGGTCGACTACGAACGCATCGTGCGCCTGATGAGCGAAATCCGCAAGAACATCATCGCGCAGCAGAACCTGGTTATAGTGGCAAAGGAAAAGGCCGAAAGTTTCGAGAAATCGTTTTTGGACGCAGTACCTGCCTACCTCGAGGCGCTGGACAAGAGCTGCGTAGGGCTTGCAGACATCGCGCAGTGGAAGCAGGACATGCTCTACAAGAAAATCCACCACGAGGCAAAACTGGTGCGCGATTCGAAGGGCTACAACGAACTTTTGAAAACCTACGAAAAAGAACAAGCGGACTTGGTCCGGGCCGGAGCGTTCGTGCAGGCCGGCTGGATGGAAATTGCTAGTAAGGTCTAAGGCCATATGCCCGCAATCAGTGTAGTCATCCCGGTCTATAACACGGAGTCGTATATCGCGGACTGCCTTGCGAGCATTCACGGGCAGACCTGCCGGGATTTCGAGGCCATCATTGTCGATGACGGCTCTACGGACGGGAGTGCAGGCATTGCCAAAGAATTCGCCAGGGATGATTCTCGTTTCCGCATCGTAAGCCAGGAGAACAAGGGCCTTTCGGAAGCAAGGAACGCAGGAATCGATGTCGCTCAGGGCGACTGGATTACTTTCGTGGACAGCGACGACATGCTCGCCCCGAATTTTTTGCAGGCATTGCTCGATGCCGCAAGGTCAACAGGCGCAGACATCGCATGCTGTGCCAAGCATTTCTTTGGAGAAGGCAATCTAGTCGCAGGCAACGGGAAGTTCGCGGATTCCGGTATCGGGATGCCCGCCGGAAGCGAGATGTCCGCCGGTATTAAACGGTGCGCGACGCTCTCCCCCGCCGAAGCGCTCGCGAACGCGCTGTACCAGAACGACAGGCCAGACTATTCTGCATGGAACAAACTCTATGCGACACGCCTCTGGAAAACGCGCCGATTCCCCGCAGGCAAGTATTTCGAGGATATGGCAACCATCCCGCAGGTATTCCTGGATGCGGGGCGCATCGCATTCGTGCCCGAGCCGCTCTACATGAACCGCAGGCATTCCGCAAGCATTCTCGCAACCGCATACAGCCGCAAGAAGGCAGAACTTTTGGACATTGCAGAAGCGGTATGCAGCCTGGTCGCAGGCAAGGGCGCTCTGCTCGGAAGGGCGGCACGGAGCAACCTCTTCAGCGCAAGCTGCAGCATCTTGATGCGCACGGGCGATACGCCCGAATTCGCAGACTACCGCGACCGCGCGTGGAAGCACATCCGGGAATTGCGACTGGGTGCATTGCTCAACCCGCGGACACGCTGCCGGAACAAGGCGGCCGCCCTAATTTCTTTCGCCGGCAGGGCAACGCTCGTGAAGGCGCTACGGAGGCACGGATGATCCCGAAGAAGATACACTTCTGCTGGTTTTCGGGAGAGCCCTTCCCGGAGAACATACAACGTTGTATAGACAGCTGGCACAAGTTTCTCCCTGACTTTGAACTTGTCCACTGGAATGCCGAGAAAGCGCGCGCCACGGGAATCCCGTGGGTTACCGGAGCCCTTGAGCAAAAGCGCTGGGCATTTGCCGCCGATGCAGTGCGACTGCACGCACTCTACACGGAAGGCGGGTTCTATCTCGATACCGACGTAGAAGTCCTGCGCCCGATTGAACCGCTGTTGAACCGCCCGAACGCATTCGGGTACGAGAACGGTTCCCGCAGGATTGAAGCCGCCGTCATGGGATGCGAGGCAGGTTTTGCACCCATAAAGGCGGCGCTGGATTATTACAAGTCATGCGAATTCACGTACTCGGAGAGCGACGTAGACGACATGGTGCTCCCGAAAATCCTTGCAGACGCATTCGCGCCGTTTACCGGAATCGAGATTCTGCCCGAGAGCGCGTTCTCGCCCAAGAGCTACATCGACGGGAAGGTGAGAGCGACAGAGGAAACCTACTGCATCCACCACTTCGATAGCGCCTGGCGACCTGAATCCGTGCGCAGGGGAATCCGCCGCAGGCAATGGCTATTTGCCACCTTCCCCCGCCCGCTGGCAAAAATTCTCGCGTACCCGCTTTCGCTGTGGACAAACCTCACGACACTCGGGTTGCGCGGGACTATCAAAAAAATTCTTAAATAATGAGACTAGGGAGGGGCTCGTACGACGGCCCCTCCCTAAGACCCTCCCAACACGCTCAAACACGCCGTGCCCTTATTAAACATCATATCAGCGTGTTAGAGCATGCGCACCTGACGGTGCAAAAAAATTAGGGATACAAGAATTATTTTTTTAGCAAAAAGCGCGGGATAAACAGCTTGGGGAACCGCTTCAAAAACGGCAGCGAGAACGACCATAACTGCGGGAGCTTGCGGAGAGCATCCTTCTTGTCGCGGTAGGCCAGCATCGAGAACCAGTGCGATTTCCAGATGTTCACCGCCTCCCTGTAACGCGGGTGGTCACTATAGCGGGCCAGCACCTTCAAGAAGGTTCCGTACATGAGCGTGTTGTCGAGCGACATGTTGTTGCCGTGCTGGCGGTAATAGCAGCACTTCACGGGCAAAACGGGCAGCGAACCGCAAATCTTGAAGAACTTGAGCCACTGCGGAAAATCCTCGAACGGGAATTCCGCATCGTAGGCACCGTGCTCGCGGAAAAAGTCGAGCCGAATCATCTCGGAACAGCCGTGCACCTCCTTCTTGCCCATAAAGAACTCGTCGAAGGTCACACGCGGAATGGAGCGCGTGTACCGCGGGTCGCATTCCTCGCCGTGGTTGCCGTCCTTGTCCATCAGCACAATCTGGCCAAAGCACAGCGGGTCTTCGGGGTGCGATTCCAGATAGGCGCTCTGCTTTTCGAGCCTGCCCGCGGGCATCATGTCGTCGGAGGCGAACGAGCAGAAATACTTGCCGCGCGCCATCGAGACAAGCTCGTTCATCGTCGCCACCACGCCCTTGTTAGGGCGATGCACGTAGGTAAAATGCAGTTCATCGCGCAGGCGTTCCAGAATCTCGGGAGAACTGTCCGTACTGCCGTCATCGACCACGATAAGTTCAAAAGCGACACCCTTCTGCGCCATCACCGAACGCACGGCCGCTTCCACGAACTTCTCGTGATTGTAACTAGCCATCAGCACCGACACGAGCGGCGGGAGTTCGCGCTGTTCTGTTTCGGAGCCCTGCACAAAGGCCTTCACGTACACGTTCTCGTCAATCTTCTCGGCAAACATGTTCGTTATGGAGTATTCCACTTGAGCCTCCTGACAGATACGGCAAGCGCGACAAAGGTCACGAAGTTTTCGAACGCGTAGGCAAACATCGGGCCGTGCATTTCGAACAGGCGAATACCCACAAAGGTACCGCCCGCAAACAGCAGGTTCGCGCCAACTTCAATTACAAGAAACAGTTTTGTTTCGCGACGGGCAATCAGCACCATCCCAAGGCACCACGCACCCGAGCGGAAGAAATCACCCAGCAACTGCACCGGCATGTAGTCGGCCGCAGGGGCGTACGTGCCCGAAAGGAGAATCGCCACCACGAGGCCGCGCCCGAAGTAGAGCGCAATGCAGAACAACAGTGTAAAGCCCACCATGCGGGCAAATATCGGGTAGAATTCCTTGCGAAACGCTTCGCGCGTCATTTCCCGGCTGATGCGCGGCAGTATGAGCACCCCGAGGATAGCCGAGAAAATGGAGGCAAAGAAGTCCGAAATCTTGTAGACGCCCTGCCAAATGCCCGCGGCGTTCCAGCCGAGTTCCGCCCCAATGAGCGAACGCACGAACATGAGTACCAGCGGGGCAATTATCATCGGCACGAGGCCCATCACAGCATACGACATCCACGGCCCGCGCGTATCGAGAACGGACTGCCGGAACTTGGCCAGGCTAAAGCCTGCACGCGACGCCACGCGGGCGGCAAAGATACCCGCGACAATCGACTGCGTCGCAATGATGCTCAATACCGAAAGGCGACCCGTGTACAAGAAGAACGCGACCCACAGCATCTGGAAAAGCGAGGCGGCAATCTGGATTAAAGCCCAGCGTTTCACGAGCCCGAGGCCGTTCATTACCGCAGAGCAGATGGTGACGATGTTGGCAGCAAGCATTCCCGGGAGCGCAAAGAGTATGGCCGCCTGGGCCAGGCGCGGATGTACCCCCGGCAGTAGTTTCTCGAGCGGGGCGGCGAAACAGAATATTGCCGCCAGAGCGCAGGTTATCACGGTAGCGAAAGTCGTGAGTCGAAAACCGCCACGCCAAATGCCGTACAGGTTCCTGAGGTTATCCTTGTTCTGTGCGGTAAGGCTTACCCAGCCGTTCTGCATGGCAAGGCTCGATGTCGCCTGCCCGATGCTCATCCAGTTCATGAACTGGCCCACGCACGCGAATGCAGCAGGCGGCAAGAAAACAGCAAGCAACTTGTTGATAACGAAGGCACGGAGCGTGTTGAAGAGCGTCACCGAACCCGAGCCGAAAAACAGCCGCCAAATTTTAGAGGAGCGATCCAACTCAGCCACCTATCTCACGTATTACGCGCGCGGGCACCCCGCCAATGACCACGTTTGCCGGGAACTCGCCCGAAACAACGGCACCTGCCGCGACAACGGAATTCTTGCCGATGGTTGTGCCCTTCAAAATCATCACGCGGTCGCCAATCCAGACGTTGTCTCCAATAACGACCTTCCCCGTTTTCGGGTTTCCATCGATGCGTCTCGACGGGTCTATCTCGTGGAAATCGCTATCGAGGACAGTCACCGAGGAACCTACAAGCACGTTGTCGCCTATCTCGATTCCCTCGCCTTCAGAAACGGCCGTGAACCGGTTGCAAATCTGGCAGTTTTTGCCGATGGAAATTTTCGAGTCAACGTTGCGCGGGTTCAAAAACTCATACGATGTCCAAAAACCAGCATCTTCCATAAAGCCGAATACCGTGCCCTCGCCCACAGACACACGCCCCTTCCCTTCACAGAGCACAGGCGCGACGGAACGGAACTTGCCTTCGGGCTTCGCGGTCGAGATGCACTTATAGAAGCACACGCGCGAGGTTCGCACCAGCTTGCGGATGATTCTAGCAAACAAACTCATTCAGCGCTCCTATAATCTCGGTGACATCATCATCCGTAAGCACCTGCGACACAGGGATGCTCAACACGGTCTCGGCCATCTTCTCCGCAATCGGGAACTTGGGATTCGCGGGCAAAAGAACGTCCACTGCGCCGTTTATTGCGCCGCCCTCCGGCCCAGTCGCGTAGGCCTGCTGCAAATGCGGAGGAATCGGGTAAAAGATGAGCGTCCCGATACCGCGGGCCTCGAGATACTTTTGTAGGGCATCGCGCACCCGCCGGTCAGGCGTGCGCACCGTAAACACGTGCCACACGTGCTCCCGCAGGTCTGCCGGGATTTCGGGCAATCGCACCAGCGGGTTATGCACCTCGCGCACGTAGCGGGCAGCAATTTCGCGCCTCCGCTCATTCCACGCATCAAGATGCGGGAGTTTCGCGAGCAAGAACGCTGCCTGAATTTCATCCAGGCGGGAATTGACTCCACGGTAACGGTTCACGTACTTCTGTTCAGAACCGTAGTTGCCGAGCATCCGCACCACGCGGGCAAGTTCGGCATCGTCGGTCAAGACCATGCCCGCATCGCCGAGCGCCCCGAGGTTTTTCGTCGGGTAGAAACTGTAGGCGACCGCGGCGCTTTTCATACCCGCTTCAGCGCTTTTCAAACCGGCGGGCATCTCCACGCAGGCATTAAACCGCGCACCGTGCGACTGCGCAGCATCCTCGAAAACAAGGAGGTCGCGCGTCTTGGCAAACTCGCCAATAGCCTTCATGTCAGCCAGGCGCCCATACAGGTGCACCGCAAGAATCCCGCGCGTCTTTTCCGTGCAGGCATCCGCAAGCCGTTGCGGATCGATATTGAAAGTCCTTTCGTCAGGTTCCACGAGCACGGGCACGAGCCCCGCCGCATTTACCGCAAGCACCGTCGCGATGTAGGTATTCGCGGGCACAAGAATTTCGCTACCCGGAGCCAGGCGGCCAAGTTCAATAGATGCACGAAGCATCAGTGTGAGGGCATCGAGCCCGTTCCCGACACCTACCCCATGCGCAAAACCGGAGTAGGCGGCAAATTCCTTCTCGAAGCGTTCGCAATAGGAACCGCGGATGTACCAGCCCGATTCCACGACCGCCGAGGCAGCGTCCTTCAAAGCGTCCATGTAGGGAGCATTCACCTGTTTCAGGTCAAGGAAAGGAATCTTCATTACCGCTCCTTCTTGAACTTGAGGTATTCGCCGTAATCGCGCCAGTAGTCGCTCTCGTCAAACTCGTGCGAAGTGAGCACCAGGCAAATGGAACCCGAAGAGAACCCGAGTTCCTCAGCCCAGACTCCGGGCGGAATATGCAGCCCATAGTACGGGCGGTCCAGGCGATAAACCTTCTCGCTCTCGCCATCAGAAACCTTGATATCGAAAGCACCGCTCGCCGCGACCAGCAGCTGGTGGCATTCCTTGTGGGCATGCCCACCGCGCGTCACGCCGCCGGGAATATCGTACAGGTAAAAAACACGCTTGATGTCGAAGGGAATTTCCTTCGAATTCTGGATAGGCGTAAGGCTACCCGAACGCTCACTTATCCTCGGGAGTTCAATGAGCGAGCACATGTCGATGCGGGCTTTCTTCAAATCCTGCTCGTTCATTTGCGTACCTCGCGGATAAACTCGTCAAAATCGCGGATGTAGTCCTCCTCGGAAAAATCCGCCGAAGAGACGACTAGCGCAAGCGAATTGGTCGAGAAGTTGTCGAGGGTCCTGAAGTGCATCGGAGGCAGGTAGAGCCCGTAGTACGAGCGCGAAAGGGAATAGCGCTTTTCTTCTACGCCGTCGTGCACCACCACATCGAAGCTGCCCGAAAGCGCGACGATGAATTCCTTCTCCGTCCTGAAAGCATGGCTTCCGCGCAGGCAACCGCCCGGCACGTCGTAAATCCAGTAGGTGCGCCGGATTTCGAACGGGACATGCTTTCCCGATTCCAAAAAGCTCAAGTTCCCGCGTTCGTCGAGGAACTTGGGCAGCTGGATGATTTGCGCTTTTTCTTCAAAATTCGGCATATTACGAAAGTAATATACAATTTTTTATGCACCTAAAAATTCCATTTTTCGAAATATACGGGAGGGGTTTGCCTTGCCAAACCGCTTTTTTTGTATTTTTAGGGCATGTTCAGCGTTTTGCCATACGATTCGCACCTCGAGGCGCGATGGGACCGGTTCGTGATGAGCGAATCGGTGAACGGCACCTTTTTGCAGACAAGGCGATTCCTGAACTACCACCCGCAGGGGCGATTCAAGGACGCCTCCTTCATGCTGGAATCGAGCGGCACGATTGTCGCCGCATTCCCCGGGATTCTTACCGATGCAGGGCAGTGGATTTCGCACCAGGGTTCCACCTTCGGCGGGCCCGTAATTTCCAGGAACTTCTATACCGCAGAGCGCGTCATGCACATTATGGAATGTGCGGAAAATTACCTAAAGGGCTTCTGCAGGAGCGTGAAGATGCGGCCCACATCGAGCCTGTTCTCGCAGGAACCGACAGCACTCCTGGAATACGTGCTGGAGCACCGCGGGTACACGCGCAATTCCGAACTGAGCGCCGTGTGCACGCTGGAGGCAGGCAAGGACCCGCTCGAGAACTGCGAAAAGACATGCCGCTCGGTATTCCGCAAGTCGCAAAACTTCAATCTTGAATACCGCGAAATGACCGATGCGGAAATGCCCGAATTCTACAGGCACCTGAACAACCTGGAATCAAAGTTCGGCACAAAACCCGTGCACACGCTCGAGGAACTGCTTGACCTGCGCCACAACCGCATTGCAGACGAAGTAAAGTTCCGTGCCCTGTGGATGCGCGACGCGGACCATGCAAATGGAGAAAAGTTCGTTGCCGGCATGATGCTATTTGACTTTAAACAAACTAACGTACGCCACGCGCAATACATCGCCCCGAACGAGGAAATCCGCGAGTTCCAGCCCACGACCGCCATGTACATAAACGTAATGCGCGAGGCAGCCCAAGACGGCATCAGCAAGTTTTCGTGGGGAACATCCAACGGCATGGCCGGGGGCGCCTTGAACCTGCCCCTGTTCAAGTTCAAGGAATCCCTCGGTGCAAAGCCCTCGCTGAACCTGATTTACAGCAAGGAAGAACTGCTGGGATAACCCGAATTGTCATCCCCGCGACCTTAGTTGTCATCCTGGAGGGAGCAACGCGACCGATAGGATTCAAAAGCATCAAACGCCGAGCCAAAGGCCCGGCATTTTTCGTTACTAAGCGCTAGTTGTCCTGAACGCAGCGGACTCTCGCGCAGACAGCGCAAAGAACCCGAAAAACAAGCCCAAAAGGCAAATAATTGTAAAAAGTTGCATTTTTGTGCAGTGAACCTATTGACAATTGCCCAATTGTGCATTATATTTAGGAATATAAATTCATAATGCGAGGTTTATCATGGATAACAGCAAACGCAAGGAACTGACCACCCGTCAGGAAGAAATCTACGAATACATCAAAAAGTATTCCCGCGAAAACCACATGCCGCCCACCGTCCGCGAAATCGGCAACCATTTCGAGATTTCCTCGACAAACGGCGTGCGCTCTATCCTCGCCGCCCTCATCAAGAAGGGCTACATCAACCGCTCCCCGCGCCTCAGCCGCGGCATCGAGATTGTGGACACCGACGGTTCCGCCGCCGATTCCGCACCGAGCAACACCATCGAGATTCCCATTATCGGCCGTGTGGCCGCGGGTACGCCCATCCTCGCCGTACAAAACCTCGAAGGAACGGTCACCATCGACCGCGACTTCCTCGCCTGCCGTTCCGACGTATTTGCCCTGCGCGTCAAGGGCGATTCCATGATCAACGCCGGCATCTTCGACGGCGACCTCATCTTCGCCCGCCAGCAGCGCTCTGCCGAACGCGGAGAAATCATCGTGGCGCAGGTCAACAACGAGGCCACCGTCAAGTACTACCAGCCGCAGCACGACCACATCGAGCTCAAGCCCGCCAACCCGAAGTACCGCCCCATCATCGTGAACAAGGGCAGCGACTTCTCCATCGCGGGCCGCGTCATCGGCGTGATGCGCAAGGTGAACTAAGCAAGAAATTCATTTATACAGAAAACCCTGCCAGTGCGGCAGGGTTTTTCGCTTTTTTAAGACCCTCGCCTTTGCGAGGGTGACGAAATAGGATTGTCGAGGGTGACGAAGCGGGCTAGTCGAGGGTATGGACCAGCAGGCCGTCGCGCAGCTTGGGTTCGAACCAGGTGCTCTTCGGCGGCATGATCTCGCCCGCATCGGCGATGTTCATGAGCTGGTCGAGCGTAGTCGGGTACATCGCGAACGCGCAGGCGCATTCACCGCTGTCGACGCGCTTCACCAGTTCGCCGAGACCGCGGATGCCACCGACGAAGTCGATGCGCTTGGAGGTACGCGGGTCGTCAATGTCGAAAATCGGCTTCAGCACGAGCTTCTGGAGCAGTGCCACGTCGAGGCTGTCGACCGGGCCCAGGTTCTTGAGGAACTTGTCCTTGAACGTGCAGGCGTACCACTTGCCCTGCAGGTACATATTCACCTGGTTCTGCTTTGCCGGGTGCTGCATCTCGGCGAGAGGCTCGATATCGAACACCTGCTTCAACTCTTCCATGAGCTGCTCCGGCGTGCGGCCGTTCAGGTCCTTCAGCACGCGGTTGTAGTCCAGAATCTTGAGCTGCGTGCTCGGGAACAGGATGGCCAGGTAGCGGTTGTATTCTTCCTCGCCCGTGTTCTTCGGGTTCTGTTCCGCGCGGTAGCTTGCAGCGCGGGCTCCGGCGGCACTGCGGTGGTGACCGTCGGCAATGTAGCTCACCGGAATCTGTTCAAAGCTCTTGCGGATGGCGGCAATCTCGGCATCGTCATCGATAATCCAGACCGTGTGGCCAAAGCCGTCGCCGTCGCTCACGAAGTCATAGACGGGCTTGCGCTTGGTAACGGCACCGAAAAGGTCGAACTGGCCGTTGTCGCGGTAAGTGAGGAACACCGGACCGGTATTGGCGTTGGTGTCGAGCACGTGGCGCAGGCGGTCTTCTTCCTTGTCGGCGCGGGTAAGTTCGTGTTTCTTGATAATGCCGTTGAAGTAGTCGGCGGCGGGCACGGTGCACACCAGGCCGTACTGTTCGCGGCCGTTCATCGTCTGGCGGTAAACGTACAGGCAGTCCTTCTTGTCGTGCGCAATGACGCCATCGGCAATCATCTTGTCGAGGTTCGCACGGGCATGCGCATAGACCTTCGGGTCGTACGCATCGACGCTGTCGTCAAGTTCCAGTTCCGCACGGGTCACGCGCAGGTAGGAATGCGGGAGCCCTTCGGCCATGGCCTTGGCTTCGGCGCGGTTCATCACGTCGTAAGGGAGAGCGGAAATGTCCTTGGCCTCGGCGGGGTTCACCGGGCGAAGGGCCTTGAACGGATAGATGTGCATCATGGGCTTCTTTCCTTTGTGAGATTCCTTGATTAAAACTTCGTCCTCGGAAATGAGGTTATGGATATAGCCGGTCTTGCCTTCAATCCACTTCTTCTTGCGGTAACCGACAACGAAATACGCAATGAAGAAGAAGATAAAGCCGGTAATCATCGCGACGATGGTAATGCCTATCATGAAGGCGAGCAGGTGCCCCGCGGCATTTTCCCAGAGGTTCTTGACAATGTCCAGGCAGTTGCGGACAGACATGCGCTCGAACTCGCCCAGAAAATCGAACTTGATCGGGTCGGGGTCGACAATCTTGCAACCGATATAGTAGCCCGAGGGGTAGAATATGCCGAACTGGGTCACGGGGTTTGCCACGAAGTCGGCCACGACACCCGGAACCTTCGGCAGGCGGAACAGCGCACAGATAGCCACGGTAAGGATAATGGCAAAACCGATGGTCGGCCACACGCCAATAAACACGCCAATAAATACAGACCACGCGACCTTCAAGGAATCCTGGCGACGAGGAAACATGCGATTGTAGTAAATACGGCTCAACCGCTTGTACTTGGATTCCTGCTTGCGCGCAGGTTGATGGTGACGAAGTTTCATAAGCGCGCACAAAGATAGAAATTAGACGAAAGATGCGAGGCGAAAGACGAAAGAAAATCACGGAAATTCTATTTTTTGTGGTATGAAGCACGTTATTTCAAAGGAAGGATTCGAAAAATACAAGGCAGAATGGGAACAGCTCAAGTACGTGGAGCGCCCCGCCATGATAAACCAGGTACAGGCGGCCGCCGCAGAAGGCGACCGGAGCGAAAATGCGGCCTATACCTATGGGCGCATGCGCGTACGCGAAATCGACCGCAGGCTACGCGAACTTGACCGCATCCTCGACGGAGCAAAAATCGTGGAAATTTCTGCACCCGAGGACGGCTCCATCCGGTTCGGCGCGACAGTGAAGCTGCTCGACAAGAAGACCAAGCGCGAAAAGGCGTACAGCATCGTCGGCGAAAAGGAAATCGACCCGCTGCAGGGCAGAATCAGCCTCAAGTCACCCATCGGCGAAGCCCTCGTCGGCAAAAAAAAGGGCGAAACCGCGCAGGTTCAGGCCCCCCGCGGAACCATCACATACGAAATCCTGGATGTAACCTACAACTGATAATTGATTATCCATCATCAATCATCCATCATCAATCATCCATCATCAATTATCAATCATGTTTATTGACACGCATTGCCACATAGATTCCTACGAGCACCACGCCGGAGAAAGTTTCGACGCGCTACTCGCCCGCCTACGCGACGACGGCGACCCGAATATCGAGCTGCCCGAGGCGTTCATCCACGTGGCATGCGACCCGGCAGACTTCGAACGTGCACGCGAGCTCTCCGAAAAACACCCGAACGTCTACGCCGCATACGGAATCCACCCGGAATACGTCGACACCGAAACTCCCGATGACGAAGCACGCATGCTCGAATACCTGAAGCACCCCAAGTGTGTCGCCTGCGGGGAGTTCGGGCTCGACTACCACTACGACCCGGAGTCGCGCCCGCGGCAGATTGCCCTGTTCGAACGGCACCTGCAACTGGCGCTCACAAGCGGAAAACCCATCGTGCTCCACCTGCGCGAAGCGGACGACGACGCCCTCGCCGTACTGCGCGGCGCCGACCTCCGCAACAAGAACATCCACGTGCACTGCTTTACCGGCACGCCAGGATTCGCGGAAGCGCTCCTCGCCCTCGACGCGAACATCTACATCGGGTTTACCGGCATCATCACGTTCAAGAACGCACAGAACGTGCGCGACGCCGCGGCCATCGTACCCGATAGCCGCCTGCTCCTCGAAACGGACGCCCCCTACATGGCGCCCATCCCGTACCGGGGCAAGCCCTGCCATTCAGGCTACATTCCCTTTATTGCAAACAAACTTGCAGAAGTAAAAGAAAAGCCCGTAGAAGAAATCTACAGGCAAGTCCGCGAAAATACGCGCCGCTGTTACGGAATCTAGGCTATCTGCGCAGCCGCACCTGCAGGCACCGCGCCACCCGCATAGTGCGCCTCCATGTACTTAAGCGCATCTTCGGGCGAAAGCGGAACGCTAAAGTAGAATCCCTGAATGTTACGGCAGCCCTCGCTCCGCAGGAATTCCAGCTGTTCCTCAGTTTCTACGCCCTCGGCAATCAGCTCCAGATTCAGGGACTTCGCAATCCCGATAACCATCTTCGCGAATGCCGCATCTTCCTCGTCGTCGGCGACGTGGTCCACGAACGACTTGTCCATCTTGAGCGTATGCACCGGCAAGTGCTTCAGGTAAGAAAGGCTGCTGTAGCCCGTGCCAAAGTCATCGATGGAAATCTGCACGCCCATGCACGAAAGTTTGCGCATGATGTCCGCCGCCTTCTCCACCTCGCAGGTCGCCGTGTACTCGGTAATCTCGAGTTTCAGGTTACGCGGGTTCAGGTTCGTCTCGGCGAGCACGCGCTTCACGTCGTCGACCATCGATTCCATCGCAAACTGCTTTGCCGAGAAGTTCACCGCAACGCGGATGTCCTTGAACCCCAGATCCACCCACTTCTTGGTCTGGATGCACGCCATCTTCAGGATAAGCGCGCCCATCGGCACAATAAGCCCGGTCTCTTCGGCCAGCGGGATGAATTCTGCCGGCGAAACAATCCCGTGCTCGGAATTGTTCCAGCGGACAAGCGCCTCGAAACCCACAATCCGGTCCCCGCTAGCGATATCTATAATGGGCTGGTACATCAGCACGAATTCCTGCGCCTGGATGGCTCGGCGAATCTCGTACTCGAGCTTGTATAGCTTCATCGCCTTCTCGCGGATGCCGCCCGTCACGAACTGGATTCCGCCATGCTGCCCGCTTTTCTTCAGGTTACGGAGCACGGCATTCGCGCTCGCGAGGATATCCTCGACACAGTCCACATCACTATTCAAGACAACCGCCATCGACGCACTCACAAAGAGTTCGCTACCGTCCAGCTGGATAGGCGCCTTGATTTTCGTATGAATCTGCTTCACCTTCGCAAGCAGGTCCTCGCGCACTTCGCTACCCTGGATATCGTGCAAAATGACCGCGAAAACATCGGGCCCGATACGCGCCAGAACGTCGTTCTTGCCGCAGGTCGCCTTGATGCGCTCGGCAACCACGCGCAACACGTTATCGCCAAAGTTGATGGAATAGGATGCGTTTATCGCCCCGAAACTGTCGATGTCGAGGAGCGCCACGCCGAAGGTGTATCCCGGTTTCTGGGCGGCCATGTCCACGTCGACCTTGAGCTTTTCGAGGAAGAACTTGCGATTATAAACACCCGTAAGCGCATCCTGGTAGGCGTAGTAGTACTTTTCTCGAGCAATGGCAGACGTGTCGCTCGCAGTTATGGAACCGATAACGCGGATAGGCCTGTTTTCGGAATCCATCTGCAGGCGCCCCGCAATCATAATCTCTTCGGGCTTGCCCTTCATCGGCGAAGAAAGCCGGAGCACCTCGGAAAAGTCCTCGCCCGTCTCGAGCGCCTTCATGAACTTTTCCCTGAACGCGACCCAGTCACTCTCCATCACGTAAGACTCGAGCGCCGAGAACGAGTCCTCGAGAAGTTCCTTCGCGCCAATCAGTTCCGCCACGCGGTTAGACCAGTACACCTTCCCCGTCGAAACGTTAAACGTCCAGAAGCCCTCGTGCGACACGTCGATCATCATCTGGTGGAGTTCGCTCTGCTCGTGCAGGTCCTTCTGGAAATCGCGAACGGGCTCGGTATCCACCTTCGTCGGGATTTCCACGTCGGTACGCATCTTCTTGCGGTTACCTACTGTGGGGAACGTGTAGAACAAGGAAAGGTACGCAATAAAGACGATTGCCATGAAATAAGGGACAAACGCAATCACATGCTTAGAAAAATGCAGAATATCAGGCACAAATGCCGCGAACATAAAGCACGCGAACAGGAGCGCAAAACGGAGGATTTTGTGTTCGTCAAAAAGTTTCATCTATATGACACCCAATGTGCATAAAATAACTCAAAAACCGCAATTTAGATTATTCCCAATTGAATTAAAGCAATTTCGTAAGCAAAAAACCGCTCCAAAAGCGAGTATTCCACTTTGGAATAAGCGACTAGGGAGGGCGCCTATGGGGCTAGCCCTCCCTCCACATACAAAAAGCCCCCGGCTTTTGACCGGAGGACTTTTTTGCAGGTCAGGATCCTTCGCGACCTGCGGTCGCTCAGGATGACGCTTCGCGTCAATTACACAGCGCCCTGCCACTTCATGGCATCGGCAACCTTGAGGAAGCCGGCGATGTTTGCACCCATCACGAGGTTCTTCTTGTCGCCGTACTTGGCAGCGGCACCGGAAGCGGCCTTGTAGATGCTCTTCATGATGCCTTCGAGCTTCTTGTCCACTTCTTCGAAGGTCCAGGAGAGACGTTCGGAGTTCTGGGACATTTCGAGACCGGAGGTAGCCACGCCACCAGCGTTAGCAGCCTTGGCAGGTCCAAAGAGAACGCCGGCCTTCTGGAAGGCTTCGATAGCTTCCGGAGTAGAAGGCATGTTGGCACCTTCGCAGACGGCCTTCACGCCGTTGGCGATAAGGGCCTTGGCACCTTCGAGGTCGAGTTCGTTCTGGGTTGCGCACGGAAGAGCGATATCGCACTTGACCGTCCAAACACCCTTAGAACCTTCGTGGTATTCAGAACCCGGAACCAGCTTGGCGTATTCGCTAATGCGGGCGCGCTTCACGTTCTTGAGGTCGAGAACGATGTCGAGGTTGATGCCGTTCGGGTCGTAGATGTAACCGTTGGAGTCGGACATGGTCACGACCTTGCCACCGAGCTGAGTAGCCTTCTGGCAGGCGAACTGGGCAACGTTACCGGAACCGGAAATCACGACGGTCTTGCCCTGGAAGGAGTCGTTAGCAAGGTCCTTGAGCATTTCGCGAGTGAAGTAGCAGAGGCCGTAACCGGTAGCTTCGGTACGAGCGAGAGAACCACCGTAGGAGAGGCCCTTACCGGTGAGAACGCCCACAAATTCGTTGCGGATGCGCTTGTACTGACCGAACATGTAACCGATTTCGCGAGCGCCAGTACCCTGGTCACCAGCCGGAACGTCCGTGTCGGCACCGACGTGCTTGCAGAGTTCAGTCATGAAGGACTGGCAGAAGCGCATCACTTCGTTGTCGCTCTTGCCCTTGGGGTCGAAGTCGGAACCGCCCTTGCCGCCGCCCATGGGGAGCGTGGTCAAGCTGTTCTTGAAGATCTGTTCGAAGCCGAGGAACTTGAGCATGGAAAGAGTAACTTCGTTACGGAGACGGATACCGCCCTTGTAAGGACCGATAGCGGAGTTGAACTGCACGCGGTAGCCACGGTTCACCTGAACGTTACCCTTGTCGTCGAGCCAAGGTACGCGGAAAGTGATCACGCGTTCCGGTTCGACGAGGCGGTCGATCACGCCGTTGGTTTCCCAGGACTTGTCCTGTTCGAGAACGGGGTCGAGGGATTCGAGGAATTCACGAACAGCCTGATGGAAGAGGGCCTGGTCCGGGTCACGGGCGACGACCTTGTCATAGACTTTCTGAAGGTAAGCATTCTTGATTGCCATTTTAATATATCTCCGTTGAGAGTTTTGATTGTTAATGTTTTTAACGGGATTAAAGATAGCAAAGGGGCATGACAAATAGTGAAAAACGGGCAAAAAATCTTCAAAAACTTACATTTTTGTAAGTTATTTTTTTGTCAGTTTTAAAAAGTTTGAATTTCCGTTAAATTTCATGGCATAGAAACGCAAAAACATACATTTTTGTAAGTTTCCACTTTTCGTCATCATTTGTAAGTAAAATTTTACAAGAAGCTACAGTTCCAGGAAGGCCTTCAGGTCGTCCATGCGGCGTTTCGCCATCTCGACTCCGTGCTCGTAGGACTCGTTCATCTTGTCCATGTCGGTATCGAACTGGTCGCACAACTCGATGAGGGGGCGAACCAGGAACAGCCTCCCCTCCTTCTCGAGTTTTTCCATCTGCACGAACATCTTCTCGTAACGCTTGAGGCGAACCATCAGGGCGCGGAAAAGTTCGGGGTACTTGCGCTTGTACATCGGGTTGAGGATTGCGCGGTACTTGCGGAAATCCGTCACGGCCTCGCCCGGGTAATGCGTAGAAACAGCCACCACCTTGTCGCAGCCCTTCTCGAAGGCGCGCTCATACGGGATAGGGACCGTAATGCAGCCGTCGGCGTAGTGCTTGCCGTCGAGAGATGCCATCGGGAAAATCATCGGGAGGGCGCAGCTCGCGCTAATCAGGTCCAGCAGGCGCTTCTTGTCTTGCCTTTCGGACTTGAACTCGGCGCGGCCGGTCTCACAGCAGGTGAGACCGATTTCGAATTCAATCTTGGAATTCCGGTAGGCCTCGAAATCGAGCGGCATCTTGCCGTCGGCCGCGAGGTAATTCAATGCGTGAAATTCCTTCTGGATTCCGATAAACTTGCTCGCCCATTTTTTGCCCTCTTGCAGGCGGGTCGGGAGAACGATAAACTTGAGCCTTCCCTGCTGGCGGGTAATGAAGTTCACCGCCGCGTGCGCACCGGCGGAAACGCCCGCAACGTAATTGAAGTCTATACCCTCGTCGAACCAGGTGTCCAGCACTCCTGCGCTGAACATCGTCTGGCGCGAGCCTCCTTCCAGCACCAACCCCGCCTTCACGCATTCCCCCTATTGTCATCCCCGGCCTGACCGGGCGGACAGCACTTAGAGCTTTGCTCTTTAGTGCGCATGGCCACCAAGGTGGGGATCTGTTCGGACGGTGTTTCTGCCGCAATGGGCAAAACCGGAGGTTCTGCGACGCCGAGCGCATGCTGCTTGAGCGTCCAGACCTTCTGGCGGAAATACTCACTGCGTTCGGCCAGATGCTTCGAAGAAGGTATGCCCTTCACGCGCTCGATTTTTTCGGGCTCACCCACGACTATGCGGGTGCGGCGCCCTATCTTGTACACACCTTCAAGGCCCACCGAAAGCACGGGAGCGCCCGTACTGCGCGCAAGGAAAGCAAAACCCGTCTTGAATTCGTTCAGCAGGCCATCGTAACGGCACTTGCCCTCGGGGAAAATAATGACGTTGTTCCCCTTTTCGAGTTCGCGCTTCGCTAGCAACGCCCATTCGGTATCCAGGTTAAAGCGGTCGCAGGGAATCACGCACTTGACGCGCGTCAAAGCCCAGCTGAAATGCGGGTCTTCCACCTGGTCCTTCGCCACCACGATGCTCTTCTTGTGGAAAAAGATGGCAAGCATCATGAGGGGGTCCCACATGCTGGTATGGTTCGCGATAATAACCGAGGGCGTCTTGAGCCGCGGGGACTTGACCGAACCCGCAAAAGTAATCTTCGGGCGGTACGCCACCAGCAGGTAAACGCGCACGGTGTATATCACGACCACCATGACGAACTGCATAAAGAGTTCGAACAGAAAATTTTTCTTCTTTACTTTCACTTTACTTACAGATCCTTCGACTACGGGCTTCGCCCTGCGCTCAGGATGACAGCGGGAAAACTACTTACCCAAAGATTCCTTGGGAATGCTCGTAAAGGTCAAAGCACCCTTCGCGTGCACGTTGCCGTTCACCTTCACGATACAGTCAAAACCGACGAGAACGCCACCGCCCTTCGTCTTGTTGACGGTAATTTCGAGCTGGTCGCCGGGAATTACCGGCTTCACGAACTTGAATCCGTCAATCTTCAAAAGCACGTAGAGGTTCTTTTCGAGGTCCTCGGCGGGCTTCTCGATAACGAGGGAGCAGAGCTGTGCGCAGGCTTCGCAAATGAGGACGCCCGGCATAATCGGAGTGCCCGGGAAATGCCCCATGAAATACGGCTCGTTCACGCTCACGTTCTTGATGCCCGTTGCCGATTCGTTCGGCACGAGTTCCGTGACCTTCTCGATCATCTGGAACGGCGGGCGCTGTGCAATCTTTTCGCTGATTTCAAAAATGTTCATCATAGAGAAAGGCCTCCATCGAGCACGAACACCTGGCCCGTCACGTAGGCGAACTGGTCAGACGCAAGCGCAGACACGATGTTAGCGACTTCGTCTGCGGTACCGAAGCGCTTGAGAGGAATCTTTTCCACATAGCCCTTGCGGGTCTCTTCGGGAATGGCCTCGATCATCTCGGTCGCAATAAAGCCCGGAGCCACGGCGTTCACGCGGATGCCAAAGCCGCCGAGTTCCTTCGCGAGTGTCTGGGTCAGGGAGTTCACCGCACCCTTCGTGGCGCTATAAACGGCCTGGCCAGCGAGCGCAAACTTGGAGGAAACGGAGCTCATGTTGATAATCACACCGGACTTCTGCTTGTACATCTTCACCGCAACCTGCTGGGCGCAGTAGAAGTAGCCCTTCACGTTCAGGTCGAAGCACTTGTCGAGCGTTTCGGGGTTCATCATCATCAGGTATTCGTCGCGCACGATACCCGCATTGTTCACGAGCACGTCGATACGGCCGTATGCCTTGAACACCTCGCGCACCATGACCTTCACCTGCGAGAGGTCGGCCACGTTCGCCTTGTAAATCATGCCGTCACCGCCCTCGGCCTTGATCTGATCAAGCGTCTGCTGCGCGGCCTCGTCGGAACTGGAGTAGTTCACCACGACCATGTAGCCATCACGGGCAAGGCGCAAGGCACAAGCCTTGCCGATTCCCTTCGAAGCACCTGTAACGAGAGCAACTTTCATTTTTGAGCCTCCCTATTTAAGCATTTTTTCCAAACACGACTGCGCTGTAAGAGCCACCCGCCGCAAAAGAGATGATTAGAATTTTCTTGAGGTTCGTCGCATCGGCTGCCTTGCTTGTCACGGAACCGTCGCCCGCAATAAAATAGGCGTTGTCGCAAGCAAGTTCGCCGTTCAACAGGAGCGCGGCTTCTGCAGCGGCAAGCGCGGCAGACCCCGCACGGCCTTCACCAACACGTTCCTTGACCTCGAACAGCGGCATCGAGGCGAGTTTATCGCCGAACACACGCTGGAGGGCACCCTTCTCGATGTCGTCAATACGCTTGCAGCCGTTCGCGAATCCGCAGACCGCATCGATATCGGCGGCAGAGAGGCCCGCATCGGCCAGGGCGTCGTTGATAGCCTTGTCGAGCGCCTCGCCGGAACCAGCGAGCTTACCGAACTTCACGTTCTTGCGGCCATGGCCAAACCCAAGCGCATAGCAATAGACCTTCGCGCCGCGGGCCTTCGCGTAATCCTCTTCCTCAAGCATTATCGACACAGAGCCGTCGCCCACCACAAAGCCTTCGTTTTCGGCAAAGGGAGCGACCACATCGCCTGCGGCGACACCGAGCTTCTGGGCGAATTCGGTAATAATCGGCAAATTCTCGTCGGTACCGGTTGCCATCATCGCCTTTTCCTGGCCGTCGTGGATGACATTCATGGAGTAGCCGATGCTGTCGAGACCGGAAAGCGGGCCCGTCGTAATCGTGACGCCGTAGCCCTTGATGCCGGAGCAAATCGAGAGGTAACCGCCGGCGGCGTTGTAAACCGTGTGCGGGAACTTGAACGCAGATCCGCCCGCGTTACCCGCCTCGGCAATCAGTTCTTCAAAGTCGTAGGTGGCACCGAGACCGCCTTCGCTGGTACCCACGATAATGCCGATATCCTTCGCGTTATCGTCGGTCACCTGGAATGCAGAATCCTGCAGGGCGCGCATGCCCGAAACCGTCTGGAGCTGGCCCAGGTTATCGAGCTTGCGGTAGAACGCCATCTTGATGCCAAGTTCCTTGTAATCCTCGAGCGCGATGGTCGAATGCACCGAAGCGCTCTCGGGCATCTTGCCCGCCTTTACGGCATCCAGGTAGGCAGCCTTGCTGTTGCCGAGCGGAGACACGATTCCAAGACCGGTCACCGCAATCTTCTTCGCACTAGCGGACTGGGCGGAAACTTCGCCCGGCACCTTCGAGAACACGATGGCGGCGTTCGTGCCGCCAAAGGCCACGTTGTTGCTCAAGACGCACTTGAGTTCCTTGTGGCGGGCCTTGTTCTGCACAAAGTCGAGAGCGCCCACCTTCTCCTTGAGGGCGGCGGACTGTTCCTCGGTATACGGGAAAGTCGGGAGCACCGTATCGGTCGTGAGGGCCTTGATGCTGAAAACCGCCTCGATGGCACCCGCGGCGCCCAGGCAGTGGCCCGTCATCACCTTCGTGGAACTCACGCTCACATTCGCGTTGTCTTCGCTAAAGAAATTCTTGAAAGCCGTAATTTCAGCATTGTCGTTCTTGCCGGTGCCGGTACCGTGAGCGTTCACGTAACCGATATCGGACTTGTCGATGCCGGAGTTCTTGACGGCGCGGTTGATGGCCTCCATCAGGCACACGCCATCTTCGCGCGGGGCGGTAATGTGGTTCGCGTCGCTCGTAACGCCGGAGCCAAGCACCTCGCAATAAGTCTTCGCGCTGCGCTTCTGGGCATGTTCATAGGATTCCACGATGACAATGCCCGCACCTTCACCGAGCGTAATGCCGTTACAACGGTTAAACGGGGAGCAGCCGTTCTCGTCGAGCGCATGGAGCGAAAGGAATCCGGAATACGGCACGGAAGCGAAGGAATCCGCACCGCCCGCAATCACTACGTCAGCTTTGCCCGCGCGGATGAGGTCGCATGCCACCGCGATAGAAATCGTGCCCGCCGCACACGCATTCGCCACGTTCGTCACGATGCCGCCCGCGCCACAGGTTTCAGCCACCTGGCTTGCGATGGATGCAATCGGCATCTTCGCAATTTCTGCGGCATCGCGTCCGTGCTGGTGATACTGTTCAATGGAAAGCACGCCTCCCACGCAGCTGCCAATGACCACGCTTACGCGCTGGTCGTCGCCAAAATTAGAAAGCCCCGCATCGGTAAGGGCCTCGTTCGCGGCCTTGATGCAGAGCTTGGAGACGCGGTCCTTCTCTTCGGGGGCGTCAATCTGGTCCAGAGTGTCGCACTTGACTTCGGCAGCCAAGTCCGCGTAGCAATTCTTTGTATCTAGGGAAGTCGTCTTGTGGATTCCCGAAACGGATTCCAAAGCACTCTTCCAGGTTTCTTCGACATTGTTACCGACGGCGCAAATTACACCCAGTCCAGTAACTACACAGCGACGTTCATCAGGTGTCATATCTATTCCAAAAAATCAGGTTAGTGGTTGCCACGTCACCTTTAATATCTACACAAGCGCTGGTGATCCCATCGCCTACGGCTCCAGGATAACAGCACCGAAGAATGCGCTTGATAGGGCGACGAATTAAGCCTTGTGGCTTTCGATGTAAGCGGCGATGGTATCGATGCTCTGGAAGTTTTCCTTCGCGACACCGGTCATGGACACGCCGAAGTTGGAATCCACGAAGGAGATGATTTCGAGGGAATCGACGGAATCGAGACCGATTTCTTCGCCAAAGAGCGGGGTGTCGAACTGGAGAACGTCGCCATCTACGCCGAGATCGGACATAAAGAAGGCCTTGAGTTTGCTTTTCATTTCTTCGTTTGCCATTGTTTCCTCTCTAAAAAATGATGAATTTTCCGCACAAAGATAGAAAAAAAATGCCTTTTACTCAAAAAATCAAGCAAATTTCGGATAAAAAGCAAATAACATAGATTAAAGGTAAGCCAAAAGTCCGATTGCCCTAGACTTATTTTTATGAAACATTGATGTAAGTTTGAACAATGCAAAATTTTTTCTACATTTTCGCGCGAAATAATCAAAAAAAGGACAAAATAACCATGTGGGATAAGTCTTATCTCGAGAAACTCAACGAATACAAGGAAAAATCCATTGCGGGCGGCGGAGCCGCACGTGTCGAAAAGCAGCACTCGCAGGGCAAGCTTACCGCCCGCGAACGCCTCGAAATTCTCTTTGACAAGGGCACATTCCGCGAAATCGGCGCCCTCCGCGTTTCTACGAGCCTCGATTTGCCCGAATCCAAGCGCATTTTTGGCGACGGCGTCGTGACCGGCTACGGCAAGGTGAACGGCAGGACCGTCTATGTGGCTTCGCAGGACTTCACCGTTAGCGGCGGCTCCCTCGGGTCTGCCCACGCGAAGAAGATCTGCCAGGCGATGGACCTCGCTCTCGAATCCATGTCCCCGTTCGTGTGCATCAACGACGGCGGTGGCGCCCGCATCGAGGAAGGCGTGAACTCCCTCGACGGCTACAGCGGCATCTTTACCCGCAATACGCTCGCCTCGGGCATCATCCCGCAGATTTCCGTAATCCTCGGACCCTGTGCCGGTGGCGCCTGCTACTCCCCCGCCATTACCGACTTCATTTTCATGACGGAAAAGACGAGCCAGATGTTCATCACGGGCCCGGGCGTCGTGAAGGCCGTGACCGCAGAGACGGTCTCCCCCGAAGGCCTCGGCGGTGCAGGCGTGCACTCCACCAAGTCCGGTGTTTCGCACTTTGTATGTAAGGACGACAAGGAAACCCTCGAAGCCGTGCGCAACCTGCTCAGCTACCTGCCGCAGTCGAACCTCGAGAAGCCTCCCGTCGCCGAAAAGTCGAAGGCCGTCGACAAGTCGAAGGAAATCGAGGAAATCGTCCCCGACAACTTCAAGAAGGGCTACGATGTTCGCGAAGTCATCGCGACTTTCGCCGACAAGGAAAGCTTCCTTGAAATCCAGAAGGACTTCGCCCGCAACGTGGTCATCGGATTTGCACGCATGGACGGTAACGTCGTGGGCATAGTCGCGAACCAGCCGAACTTCATCGCGGGTTCGCTCGACGTGGATGCTAGCGACAAGGCGAGCCGCTTTGTGCGCTTCTGCGACTGCTTCAACATTCCTATCCTCACGCTGGAAGACGTTCCGGGCTACATGCCGGGCACCAAGCAGGAACACAACGGCATCATCCGTCACGGCGCAAAGCTCTTGTACGCCTACGCCGAAGCGACCGTGCCTAAGGTGACGCTTATCCTCCGCAAGGCATACGGTGGCGCCTATATCGCCATGAACAGCAAGAACCTGGGTGCCGACTACGTGTTCGCACTCCCGATTGCACAGCTCGCCGTGATGGGCGCTGAAGGTGCAGTCGACATCCTTCATAGGAAGGAAATCGCCGCCTCCGCCACCCCGCAGGAAACGCGCAAGCAGCTCATTGCCGAATACGAGGCGAAGTACCTCAACCCGTATATCGCCGCGAAGAACGGCTACATCGATGAGGTGATTTCGCCCGCGAACGTGCGCGACCGCCTGGCCACCGCCTTCGACTACCTCAAGAACAAGAAGAAGGCAAGGCTCTGGAGGAAGCACGGGAACATCCCGCTGTAGATTCTATCGCGTGGCCATGCCACGCTCCAGAATGACAGCAAGATAGTCGCTCCTGAATGACAAATAGCCCCGCGAAAGCGGGGCAATTTTTTATGCAAATAGAGCAATGCTTATATGCAAATGGAGCGATGCGCCTCCTTGCTCTTAAGGACTTGTCTAACCCTGAGATGTTTCTGCGAACTTGAGGTTCTCGTAGTTCTTCATCGCGAGGTTCAGGCGGTACTCGTTCGGGAAAAGGCACACGAGGTTACGTTCCTTGTCCATCATGCAGTCCATCGCGTATTCCTCGGCGAACTTGCCCATGTCTTTCTCGGGACCCGACACCCAGCGGATTCCATGAGCCGGAACACGGTCCAACGAAACATCGGCACCATATTCGCTCTGCAGGCGGAACTTGAGCACGTCGAACTGCAACTCGCCCACCACGCCAATCACCGGAATTGCCGACTTGAGCGGTTCATAGAGCTGGGTTGCGCCTTCTTCGCTAAGTTCGGCAAGGCCCTTCGCCATCTGCTTAGACTTAAGCGGGTTCAGAAGCGTCACACGGGCAAAGTGTTCCGGAGCGAAGTCCGGAATGCCCGTGAAGTTCATCTTCTCGCCGTCAGTCAGCGTATCGCCGATGCGGAAAAGTCCAGGGTCGTTGATACCCACGATGTCGCCCGCCCAGGCGTGGTCGATGACTTCCTTGTCCTTCGCAAGGAACGCCGTCGGGGCGGCCAGGCGAATTTCACGACCCGTACGCACATGGAAAACCTTCTCTCCGCGGGTAAAGCTGCCCGAGCAGATGCGCAGGAACGCCGTGCGGTCTCGGTGCTTGGGGTCCATGTTGGCCTGAATCTTGAACACGAACGCACTGAAGTCGTTTTCGTCGGGATTCACCGGACGCTTGTCGGTCTCGCGCACCATCGGGGGCGGAGCAAGTTTGGCAAATGCGTTCAAGAGCTGACGCACGCCAAAGTTGTTCACCGCAGAACCGAAGAACACGGGGCACATCTCCCCCTTCAGGAACTTCTCGTGGTCGAACGGATCCATACCGCCGGTGACCATTTCGTATTCTTCCTTGAACTGTTCCACCCAGTTCTCGCCGCACATTTCCACAAGGCGCGGGTCATCCGGACCTTCCATCTGGATGATTTCCTGGTGGCCTTCTTCCTTGTTGAAGGTATGGAACGTATTCTCGGCGATGGAATACACGCCCTTGAAAAGCTTACCCACGCCAATCGGGAGCGTAAACGGGGCCGTCTTGATATGCAGAACGTTTTCAATCTGGTCGAGCAGGTCGAGCACATGGCGACCGTCAAGGTCCATCTTGTTGATGAACGTGATAATCGGGGTGTGGCGCATGCGGCACACGTCCATGAGCTTTATAGTCTGCTTTTCCACGCCGTTCACGCTATCGATAAGCACGAGGGCAGCATCCACGGCGGTCAGGGCGCGGTAGGTATCTTCACAGAAGTCCTGGTGCCCCGGGGTATCGACGAGGTTGAACATGCAACCTTCGAACGGGAAATTCAAAACGGAAGAGGAAACCGAAATACCGCGCTGCTGCTCGATCTTCATCCAGTCACTCACGGTATAACTGCGGTTCGCCTTCGCGCGCACGTGGCCCGCCTCGCGGATGACGTTCCCGTACCACAGGAACTTCTCAGTGATGGTGGTCTTACCCGCGTCAGGGTGGCTTACGATGGCGAAAGTGCGGCGTTTCTCGATTTCTGCGTTCATAAAGAATCTCGTTTTTTACGCCGCCAAATATAGAAAAATAGAAACTACAACTCTTTGTGCCGGTGCATGGCGCGAATGTTTTTCGGGAGCACTTCCTTGTGCCAGCGAATCCACTCGTCGTAGTATATGTACTGGCGTTCGCGCTGCCTAAAAATTCTTCCGTGAACCACGCGACGCCCGTTCTTTTCTTCCACCGGGATAACAATATGCAGGCATTCGTGATAGACAACTCCCGCCACTGCATACAACGGGCAGTTCGCTGCATCGTAGCCCCTGCTGATGCTTATCAGGTGGAATTCCTCGCCCGTTATCGGGTCCTTGCGCAGGGAATGGAAACTGAGGCCCCCCACACGGTTGCTCCAGGTAATGCGACACTTGAGCTGCTCGTCGAAATACGTATGGTTTATCGCTTCCAGAACCTGATTGAGGTTGAAGTAACGCCCCCTGGGGTTAATGGGCGGGAGCCTTCCCGTACTTTCGAGCGGAGCCTTCCCCTTGTCTACAAGCACCTGGTCCACCGCTTCCCAGAAGCGCGTCACCAAATCCTTGATAATAGCCTTGTTCTTCTGCGTCTTGCGGCGTATCGCATGCTCGGCCCATTCGGCGGCAAGCTCGCGCGCATCGGCAAACTCGGGCGCTTCCATGTACGAAGGGAGCAATACTTCGGGGTGGCCGAACAGGAAGTTCGCCTTGCACCGGATGCTCCTTTTCAAACGTGAATTATACTTGAAGTGCACGAGCCCGTTCGCAGAGCACTTCGATTTGCGGATAGGCGGCGCAGGAGCGATATCCGGAGCGGGAGCCCCGAACAAGTCCATCTGCCCGAACAGGTCGAGCTGTCCGTTCTCGTCTATCACCCGAGCACTCCTTCATACGCATTCAAGGACAGGAGCCCCCCGAAATAGCTTTCCGGGAGTTCCAACCCCGCATAGTGTTCCGAGAGGTCCACCAGCGACTGTTCGATGCTGTCGGGCAAGTAGACGATGTAGCTTTCGTTCCTTTCCGTCTGCAAGTGTTCCGGAGTGCAAAAGCACGGGTCCGTCTGGCTAAAGTACATGCGGCACGAAACCGGGCGCGAAGCATACACACCGCAGTCGCCATTCCTGTCCGAAAACGGGCACGGGCGCCACTGTTCAAAATAATCGTGCAGGGCGTGGTCTTCCGCATCGTCCTCGGAACCAATCGCTTCAAGCCGGTTTTCAAACAAACTATTAAACAGGTCGGAACGGGACTGGCACATTTCCATTACAGAAATAAAGTCTTCGCGTTCGCGCAGTTCCGTGTAGAGCGAAATCAGTTCAAACGGTTCTACCGACATGGGGTAATGATGGCAGCAGTTGCCGCACGCGGGCCTGCACTGGATAGGCTTTTCCTGTTGCGGGAGAACCGCCTTCAGGTAAAGGTCGTAGGCCCTGTGGTACTCCCCTGCAAACGAGATAATGTTCGGCAGTTCGTCTTTTAAGTTGTCTGGACCGATGGCGTACGTCCGGCCAAATTTTGCAGCGACCTTGTCGAGACGGTCGATTTCTGAGCCCAAAAGGGAGCCCATCCGCATCTCGGCGATCTTGTAGGAGCGCGTGGGTAAATAGTCTCTGCAAAGTTCCATTGAGCACAAATATATCTACTATGAGCCCTTTTTGGCAATTTTTTACCGAAAAAAGCGAATTTACTACCAAAAAAAGCCACCCTAAGGCACCCCCGCGTTTTTTTTCGAACAAAGAAAGTTATTTTTTACTTATTGAATTCCCTAGGGAACCGATCTATGAAACGTATTAAAAAACTTTGTCTGTACGCGGCCATCGCACTCTCGACAGGGATTGTTGGCTGCAACCTGTTCAATCCGACTGAATCGGCGAACATCGACTCGACCGACACGGATGCACTGACCTACGAAGGCTACATCCATTTCCGCAATGCGGAGTACACCCTCGCCAGAGAATACTTCGAACGCACGCTTGCCGTGGACTCCACCATCTCCGAGGCGTGGTACGGACTTGCAAAGAGCGTCCTGAACCAGCAGAAGCTGAACGTGTTCGAAATGCTCAAGTACGCAAACAGCAAGGACGGTCAAAGTGCGTTCATGACCATGGACGATTCCACCGCCAACCACTACAAGTCCGGTATCGATTCCGTGATGAAGGTCCTTATCCCGTTTATCGAGAGGGATACCACGGGCCGTACCGACGGCAAGGTGACGTTCAAGACCATCTCGGCCAGTTACACGGTTCTCCACCTCACCAAGGCCGCCCTCTTGCTCAGGAGCAACGCTCAGGACCTGACCAAGCTGTTCAACGTTTCCGGAACCTCCATCAACGTAGACTGGGCCTCCCTGAAAGATGTCGGCGAGAAGTCTGTCGAACTGTTCGAGACCCTCGGTGACATCGGCGGCGCCATCAAGGCCGACCCGACCATCGCGACCGAGGTCATCCGCTCTTACGTACCCGAAGCGGCCCTCCTCAGTGACAGCGGCCTTACCGTCGCTACCGAGGCAATGGCCAGCTACATGGTCACGGCAAGTGAAGCCGTTACGAGCAACGAGGACGCCATTATCGCATACACGAGCATCGGCGACATGATTGACAGGGACGGCGACGGCTGCATCGACGAAGAAATTACAGACGGCTTCGACAACGACGGCGACGGCCTGGTTGACGAAGACATGCGCACGAACAAGGCTCTCGTTTACGAAACGGACTTCTTGCACCACAAGCCCGGCCAGGTGGCATCCATCAAGACCGGCGAAGGTTACGAATACGTGGATATCGACGGTAACGGCACCCCCAACGACGACGCCGAAAGGACGTTCTTCAACCCGAACTCCAACGACCGCGACGCCGCTGGCGACCACAGGATTGCGGCATTCGTTACCGGGTTCAGTTGGAGCGCAACGGGCGAACAGCTCAAGAACGCCATGGACCTCGCCGCAAAGGATACCGACGTGAGCAACATCCAGTATCCTCTCCAGTGGCGCAAGGAAAACATCGGCGGATGCTGGAACAATTATACGGAGGAGGCCTTCCTCAAGTGGTTTGAAGGGAGGAACAAATAATGAAACGAGTTATTGCAGCACTTCTTTCCCTCGGACTAGGAGCGGCGGTCTTTGCCGCAAAAGCACCGACCCACCATTCGCTCCGCGGCGAATCCATGGGTAACGCCCACGTGGCAGTGGTCGACGACAAGGAAGCCATCTATTATAACTACGCAGGCTTGAGCCAGATCAACCGCCTCGGTAACTACGACAAGCGCCCCGAACAGGGCTACTACCCGCGCAACTTCCTCGGTGATGCCCGCATGAACATCGGCGGCGCGGGCCCGTTCGAGACTTATTTCTCCACCTACAACGTGGCGAAGGACCTCCAGAAGCTCTACCAGAACGTGAACGATGCAGCAGCGGAAACCGGCATAGCCCAGAACACGCTCCTCATGGACACGCTCTCTAGCCACCCCGAGCTCATCCACAAGATTAACTCCTACGACCACAAGTACCTCACCATGAAGGTCAAGTTCGACGCGGAACTCGCCATCCACGGGTTCGGCGGTGCAGTCTGGGTCGACGGTAGTGTTGCCCCGTACCTGGACGGCGGCCTTATCCTCCCCTTCCTCGGCGTTGACACGTTCTACGTGGACGGCGTGGTGCAGGGCGGTTTCGCCTACGGGTTTACAGACAAGTTCTCCGTCGGTATCGGCGCGAAGGCTGCAAAGCGCCACAAGGTGGAAGTCATTACGATTGACATTCTCAACTACGGCTCCCTGCAGGACACCCTCGAAGACCGCTACGACGATGCAACCCACAACATCTTTGACTTCAGCTCGATTTCGTTCGGCCTCGATTTCGGCGTGCTCTACCAGCTGACACGTGAATTCCGCGTGGGTGCATCGCTGCGCGACGTGTACTTCAAGGAACTCGCCGGCGACAAGATTACCCCGAACCTGAGCGTGGGCTTCAACTACAGCCCGAGATTCTTCAACAAGAACACGGCATATGCCCGCAAGTTCAACTTCGCCTGCGACTTCGTAGATGCGATAAACGCCGACAAGAACTACAAGGCGCTATCACACCTGAACTTCGGCCTGGAAGTGGAACAGACGCTCCTTGCCTGGCCCGGCTACAACAACGAGCTCCGCGCACTGAGCCTGCGACTTGCCGGCGGTTTCAAGGGCGGTTACCCTTCTGCGGGCGTGAGCCTCGAACTGTTGCGCGTCGTGACACTCGAATTCGCGACCTGGGCAGAAGAACTCGGTTACTACACCGGCCAGGACGAAGAACGTATCTACATGGGCCAGATCAGCCTCGGATTCTAACCCCCGAGCTACATCGTGAGAGTGCTTAGGTCAATACGTATTGCGCTATTGCTTGCCGCAAGCGTTTTTGCCGACGACTTGGTAATGGCGCCGCTATTTACCCCGCAGGCACTAATCGCAAAGCAAATCGCTCCGGGTACATCGAAGATTTTCTCCATCTCGAGCACGTTCGGCGGTTGCGATTCCTGTAACGTGAGCGGCAGGACCGTGCAGAATACAGACCCGCCGGTACTTGTCGATGACGATATTTCGGGCAGTTCGTATTTCCGCATGGATATAACGCCCGTCAGCTACACGTGGCCCTCGACGGCAAATCCCGAAGGGGCGGAAAACTGGTCCGGGCATACCTTCGGGGGCGGTTTTTTCCTGAACTTCCACTACGCCCTCCCCATCGAAGCGGGCGTTGCGCCTTCTGTTGTACAATGGTTTGGCCCCATCTACGTGGGCGCGTCTTACGAACTTTCTTTCGGGCGGTATTACGGCAAGGATAGCGACGGCGATACCGACTTCGACAAGACAAGGCACCTGTTTACCGGAGCCGCCAATTTCGGTGCGGGTTCGATGACGTTCATGAAATTCCACGGGCTCGGATTCGGCCTACACGGCGGCCTGCGACAGTTCCACATCGTGAGTGCGGGTTGTTCCGACTCCGAATCAGACGTTGTCGGCGCGCCCGAATGCACCGCCGATGGCAAGCAGTACCACATCCAAGACTGGATGTTCTATTACGGGATTGACTTTATCGGGTACACGAGCCTCCCCCTGCTGAAAGAGACAAACAGCAAGGGACACGCGGCATACTCCTTCACAATCGAGTCGGGCATTCGCACCGATGACCAGCGCCTGATGTACTGGGCACTGCAATGGAGCTTTATGCTATGATGTACCGACTGCTCACATTGCTTGCCGTAGTCACGCTCCTTTCGGGTTGCAGTTCCATAATGCGTCCGCCTCCGGCCGCAGCCTTCATGGACACCTACAAGAGCGAAAAGTCGCTCAACATGGTTGGCGCATCGGGCTATGGCGGCGATATGCAGAACCGGAAAGAAGATATCGACAGCTACCACCAGATTAGCGAAGAGGAATGGTGGGTCGACGGACATTTCGCGCGATTCCTCAACGGAGGCTATTTTACGCTCGGGCTCGGCATGCAGAGCTTGACCGCCTTCATGCAGGGAGGTTTCGTTTCTCCCTACTTCGGGTTTAACGCGTGGAGCAACATGAACGCGCTGTTCATCCCGATGATAAAGGACGAAGACCGCGGATTCTGGAGCCACTATTCCGGCGGCGCGATGACGATTGAGCAGATTCCCGTAACGCAGAAATGGGCCTTCGGCCTTACGCAGCATGTATCGCGCAACGGCCGTGAAATATACAAGGTCACCACCGACGATGACAGCGGCGCACCCGCTTTTGACAAGCCCCGTCCCAAGTTCTACAAGGAAATGGGCGCAGGTCTCTACGGGCGATACAAGGGCGAAAAAGCAGCATTCTCGCTCGAATTCCGCTACGGCCGCGACATCGATAACGACAACAACCGCTTTGCGCTCACCCTGAGTGTCTGGGGCTTCAGCAAGCCGTTCTTCTCGCCTCACGACTACATGAGAACGCAAGCCGAAGCGTATAACGAAAAGCGAGAAGGCATAAAGGTTGGTTCTGTTTCCGATACCGTCGTCTACAATGTGAAGACAATGGATTCCGTCTACAAGTCACCTTCAAGACTCATGCACAAGATACCCAACCGCTGGTTCAGTGTCCTGGATACCTCGAAGGTCATCTCCAAGGTTTACCCGCTTTCGCCCATCGAGCACAGCATCTATTCCAACGGGATATGCTACGACGAATACGAACGTGAAGTTTGGCTCAGAAAAGACACAGACAACACCATTTTCGCAACCCCGATAGACAACATCGACTACTGCGAAGAGGCCGTGTTGAAATTCCCGTGGTCAACCGTGATTTTCGAAGGCCTGCTGTTTGGCGGAGCGTCCGGCTTGCTGCTCCACAGTTTCGACGCGTTCCTTATCGGCGACCTCGTCGGCTCTACCGCATTCTGGGCTATTTTCAAGGCGGCAGACGTGAAGGTTCCGAAAAATCTCAAGGGTATATGCAAGTTGCAGCATTCCCCCGAAGAACTAGAAGAGTGGCTAAAGCAATACCCCTGCTACGATTCAAACGACAACGAATTCTAGGGTATTTCCCCGAGCGTCGTGTACTGCAAAAGGAAAATCCCCCGCGTCGGCGAGGGACTTCTTGTGTTTAAGGGTTCTCGAGTACTTTGTCTTGTCGCGGACAACCCTTGTCCGTAACGTGGCTCCGTTCTGGGAGCCGTCTATGCGCATCGCTCTGAGCCTTGCGCTTTCTGTTGCGGCATCGGCAACCTTGCCCGCCGCTTTCGCTCTGTTTTTAGCCATAGAGGCCTCCTTAAGGGGCAAATATAAATTATTATCTTTAGTCAGTAAAGGGTTCAAGGTTTCCTTTGAAAGATTCCATTACAGATAGTATTCGCCGTCATGGTTTCAAGCGCCTGCTGCTTGCAGTTTCGGGCGGTCTGGATTCCATTTGTCTTGCGCATTATTTCATTGCAAACCGCGAAACGCTCGGCATCGAATGGCTGGGAATTGCGCACGTACATCACGGGCTGCGCGAAGGGACTGCCGACAGGGATGCAGCATTTGTCGAGGCGTTCGCGCGCAAGTATAACGTTCCATTTTTCTTGAAGAAGCTGGACGGCGAGGCGCTAAAAAATGCAGAAGGCTCGCTCGAAGAAAACGCAAGAGATGCCAGGTACAAGGCACTGATAGAAGTATTCAACGAGACAGGAGATCCCCGCCTGCGCGGGGATGACAATAAGGGCATCATCGTCACGGCTCATCATGCGGGCGACCAGGCGGAAACGATGTACATGCGTCTCCGCCGCGGAACAACCCTTGCCGGCCTCAGGGGAATTCAGGAAATCCGCGTTTTAGGCAATAGCCAGGGCGTTGCGGGGCTGGCGTCTGAAGCCCCGCTAGAGGGGGTGATGGAAGACCGTGCAACGGGCTGCAATCAGGGGGAAACTTCCCCCCTCATCATCAATCATCCATCATCAATCATCCATCATCAATCAAATTTCATCTACCGTCCTTTCCTGAACGTGACGCGCAAGGAACTGCTCGCCTACGCCCGCGAAAACAACCTCACCTGGTGCGAGGACGAGAGCAATACCGACGTGAAATTTGCCCGCAACAAGGTACGGCACGAACTGTTGCCCCAGCTGGAACGGGAATGCCCCGGCGCGGCGGAACAATTCTGCCGGATTGCGGAAATTGCAGACAGGGCTTACGCTAAGGTCATTGCCAAAGGCGAGGCAGTTTTCGACTCGGTCTTGGTTAAGCAAGATCCTTCGACTCCGCTACGCTTCGCTCAGGATGACACTCACACAATCACGCTGGACAAGAAAAAGCTCAATAAAATTCTGCGGGAGCATGCAGATGCAGACCTTTCGGAAATGTTCCGCCTGTGGCTCGCCGAACAAGGGTTCCGCTTCCCCATCGCCTTCTTCTACGGCCCAAAAGAGCCCGCTCACGTCAAAATTCCGCACCGGTCGGCATACCGCAGGCGTTCCGTCGCCAAAATCGGCCATACCATCAAGATTTGCGAGTTTTGCACCCCCAAAGAAGCCCAGAAATTTGTATCTTGCGAGTGAATATATAAAGGATTATAATGAGCCAAATCAAGAAGCCCGCCTCCCCGTTCAAGAATCGGAACTTTATCATTGTTCTTATTATGCTTGTCATGCTGTTCGTGATGTTCCCGCTAACCGGGCAGGACAAGGAACAGAACCTGACTCGCACCGAATTTTTGGCCATGATGGGAGACTCCACCAAGGTCATTACCGAACTTTCGCTGCAGAAGACCCCCGACGGCATCATCATCGAGGGCGCCTACAAGCTTAGCCCCGAAGAAATTGCCGAAGCCGCCAAGAACAAGAGCCCCATCGCGCGCTTTACGCGTTCCGACAATGCTGGTGACACCAAGCACTTTACAAGCCACATGCTCGAAATCTCTAACGAGCAGATTACCGCATGGGAAATGTTCAAGGGCGTGAAGGTAAAGGTCATCCACGAATCGACTACGTGGATAGACACCATCATGGCGTTCCTCCCGGTTCTCCTCATCATTGCGTTCTTCTGGATAATGACGAGCCGCCAGATGGGCGGTGGCGGCAAGAACCCGTTCAGCTTTGGCAAAAGCCAGGCAAAGATTATCGGTAACGACCCGAAGAAGAAGACCACGTTCAACGACGTGGCGGGTTGCGACGAGGCAAAGCAGGACTTGCAGGAACTCGTGGAGTTCTTGAAGGACCCGAAGAAATACGACGAACTCGGTGGACGAATCCCGAAAGGCGCTTTGCTCGTGGGGCCTCCGGGTACAGGCAAGACGCTCCTCGCACGCGCCGTCGCCGGCGAAGCGGGAGTGCCGTTCTTCAGCATGTCAGGTTCGGACTTCGTGGAAATGTTCGTGGGCGTGGGCGCAAGCCGCGTGCGCGACCTGTTCGAGACCGGCAAGAAGAACGCCCCGTGCATCCTGTTTATCGACGAAATCGACGCCGTGGGTCGCCAGCGTGGCGCAGGCCTCGGTGGCGGGCACGACGAACGCGAACAGACACTGAACCAGCTGCTCGTGGAAATGGACGGCTTCGCTGCAAACGAAGGCGTCATCCTGATTGCAGCCACCAACCGCCCCGACGTGCTTGACAAGGCGCTGCTCCGTCCGGGACGCTTCGACCGCCAGATCGTGGTGGGACTGCCCGACCTGAAGGGACGCGAAGAAATCCTGAAGGTGCATTTGAAAAAGCGCAAGGTACCTCTCGACAAGGATGTTGACGTGAGTGCCATCGCGAAGGGAACACCGGGCCTCGCCGGTGCCGACCTCGAGAACCTCGTGAACGAAGCGGCCCTCCTGGCCGCACGGTTCAACAACAAGAAGGTAACGATGCTCGACTTCGAGGAAGCACGCGACAAGCTCAGCATGGGTGCCGAGCGCCGCACGCTCCTGATGACCGACGAAGAGAAGCGCCACACCGCCTACCACGAAGCGGGCCACGCCCTCATGACGCTCCTGTGCAAACACAGCGACCCGCTCCACAAGATTACGATTATCCCGCGCGGCCGCGCTCTCGGCGTCACGATGAGCCTCCCGGAACGCGACCAGGTGAGCTACAGCCGCGAGTACGCCGAAGAACGCATCATGATTATGATGTCGGGCCGCCTTGCAGAACTCATATTCTTCAACCACCAGAGCACGGGTGCAAGCAACGACATCCAGCGCGCCACCGAACTTGCACGCAAGATGGTCACGGAATGGGGCTTCGACGACGAAATCGGGCCGGTATGCTACAGCCGCACCGATGGCGAAGTGTTCCTGGGCCGCGAAATAAGCAAACCGAAGGAAATGTCCGAGATGATGGCCGAGAAGATTGACAACGCGGTCAACAGCCTCATCAAGCGTCTGGATGCAGCCGCACGCAAGCTCATCGAAGAACACAAGGACAAGCTCGTGGACCTCGCCGAAGCGCTGTTCGAGTTCGAAGTTCTCGACCGCGAAGAAATCGACAAGGTCATGGCGGGCGAAAAGCTCACCGGTACCAAGAAGAGCCGCCAGTACCAGGCTCTCGAAGAGATGGCCGAAAAGAAGAAGCGCGAAGAGACTCCCCGCCCGACCCGGGCAAGCAGCCGCCGGTAGCCCCGGTCGCCGATGCGCCCGTTGCCGAAATCAAGCCCGCCCCCGCTGGCGGTGGTTCGGCAGGCTCACCAACCGTTACGCCGTCAGTGAGCGACGGCGAAGCACATTCAACTACAGTCGAACCGCACGAACAGGAAAACTCGTAGATGCTGAAGCCTGTCCTGGAACAAAGTCGCGCCCTCCCCTGGAAAGTCGGGAACAAGGTCATCCCCTGTTCCACGCCTCTCGTGATGGGAATCGTGAACGTGACTCCGGACAGTTTCTTTGACGGCGGCAAGCACAACTCGCCCGAGGCGGCATACGAACATGCGGTATCGCTCCTGCAGCAGGGTGCAGACATTCTCGATATCGGCGGAGAAAGCAGCAGGCCCGGTAGCGCCCCCGTAAGCGAGCAGGAAGAAATGGACCGCGTGTGCCCCGTAGTGGAGGCGCTCGCTCAGCTTGCAAACATTTCGGGAGACCTCGACAATCCGGGTTCCCGCGAGTTCTACATCTCGGTCGATACCGTAAAGTCACGTGTCGCGCGCGAATGCATGAAACTCGGAGCGCACATCATAAACGACATCAGCGCCTGCGCGATGGACCCCGAAATGGCGGGAGTCGTCGCAAGTACCGGCGCAAGCGTGGTACTCAACCACATGCGCGGGACCTTCGGGAACATGCAACAGGATTTCAAGCCCTATGCGAACGTGGTCACGGAAGTGCGCGAAGAACTTGTATCGCGCGCGGAAGCCCTCATCAAGGCGGGCGTCGAGAAGTCCAGAATCTGCATCGACCCCGGCATCGGTTTCGGAAAGACCGCTCAGGACAATATCGACCTGATGAAATCCACCGAAGAATTCCTCGCGGAAGGCTACCCCATCCTTGTGGGCACATCCCGAAAGTCCTATATCGGGAAGATTGCAGGCCTCGAAAAAAGCGACAGGCTCATTCCCACCGTCACTGCAGGCATTATCGCAGTCCTCGGGGGTGCATCCGTACTCCGCGTTCACGACGTGCGGGAGACAAAAGAATCTATACTTTACCTGGAGGCGCTGAAGACCCGTGGTACTGTTTAAACTTTTTGACGTTATCGACGTGAGAATGGCCGACATCCTGGATGTCCTCCTGATTTCCATTCTCCTTTACTACGTGTTCCTGCTGTTCCGCGGCACGCGCGCCGTGCAGATGATCGTGGGTGGCCTTTGCTGATTGTCGCCTGGCTCATCGCCCAGTGGTGGGAACTGCGGAGCATCTCGTGGATTCTCAGTAACCTTACCGGAATCGGCATCATCGCGCTCGTGATTCTTTTCCAGCCCGAAATCCGAAGCGCCCTTACCCGCATAGGCCAAACCATAAGCCGCGCGGACATACGGCAACTGTTCTTCCATTCCAGCGGTCTCGACGAAGTTACCGAATCCATTACGTCTGCAGTGCAGGACCTCGCCAAGAATCATGTGGGTGCGCTCATCGTGCTCGAAAAGCGCGTGGGACTCCGCAACTACGAAGAAACCGGTGAAATCCTGAACGCCCGAATCAGTTCACGCCT